>NZ_JADPMV010000001.1:1445376-2890753 GCF_018398425.1 Pseudomonas lalucatii
CGCCATCGATCCCTCATTCCAGGCGCTGCCAGCGGTGGCTGGCATCCGTATCGGCGTGGTGCCGGTAGCGGCCAATCCGGAAGTGCAGGCGGCCCTGGACGCCGCGCTGGAGGCTTCGGACTTCGCATTGCACGGCGCACCGCTGCCCGGCATGCAGGCTGCCTATGATGCCGGCCTGGCCGTGATCAACCGGGAAACCTGGAACGCTTGCGGCCACCTGGTGGAAACCGGCCTGGTAGGCGCCGATGTCGCATCCCGCCTGCTGGCTGCCAAGGGCACCACAGACGCTGCCCTCGCGAATGCAGAAGCTATTCGCGCCGCCTTCACCGCCGAGGTGGACGCCGCCCTGGCGAGCTGCCCGATCCTTGCCCTGCCAACCATGCCGGACTACCCGGCGCGGGTGGTGGACGCCGCCGACACACGCGCGGCCATCGGCATGACCGCCTTCGTGCGGCCGTTCAATCTCACAGGCCACCCGGCGCTGAGCATCCCCTTTGAGGGTGCCTCGAAGCTGCCGGTGGGCCTGCAACTCGTTGCCGCCAAGGGGGCGGACGAACTGCTGCTGGCAGTCGCCCGTGAACTGGTGCGGCGCCTTGAACAATAACCACAAGTACACCTGGAGAACCCCATGTCTTCGCTAAGCGCGCTGGATTGCCAGCACCCCGCCCCGATTACCGCGAGTGAAGGATTCCAGGCACTGCTCGCCGACATCCGCGAGCGTGCCCGGCAGGAGGAATTCGACCGGCAGAAATTCATTTCCCAGGACGTGATCGAGCGCTTCAAGGACCTCGGTGTCTACCGCGCTCTGGTGCCCACCCGCTTTGGCGGCGACCAGCGCTCGCCCATGGCGTTCTGCCAGATGGTGGAAGATATTTCCGCGGCCGACGGTTCCGCCGGCTGGGTGGCCAGCTTCGGCATGAACCCGGTGTACCTGGCGGCGCTGCCCTTGGCGACCCTGGAAGAGCTCTATGCCAACGGCCCGGACGTGGTCTTCGCCGGCGGCATCTTCCCGCCGCAGCCGGCCGCCTTCGTCGACGGCGGTCTGGAAGTGAACGGCCGCTGGAAGTTCTCCAGCGGCTGCATGGGGGCCAGCCTGATCGGTGTCGGTATCAGCCCGAAGAACGGCGACTCCGTTGGCCTGCCGCGCCTGGCGGTGATGCCGCGTGACAAAGTGAAGATCGAGGAGACCTGGGATGTGGTCGGCCTGATCGGCACCGGCAGCCACGACGTGGTGATCGAAGGCGTGGTGGTACCCGAGGAGTGGACCTTCGTCCGTGGCGGCCCGGCCAACCTCGACGAGCCGATGTTCCGCTATCCGTCGCTGTCCTTCGCCACCCAGGTGCTCTCGGTGGTCGGTCTGGGCGTTGCCCGCGCCGCCCTGGATTACCTATCCGGTATGGCCTCGGGGCGCTTCTCCGTCACCGGCGCTCCGGCCCTGGCTGACCGCCCGCTGGCGCAGATGCAGATGGCCAAGGCCGAAGCCGAGCTGCGCGCCGCTCGCGCCTGGTTTTACGAGGCCATGGAAAGCGCCTGGGCCACCGTACTGGCCGGCGACGCCGTGAGCGTGGAGCAGACCAACCTGCTGCGCCTGTCCTCGACCCACGCCGCCCGCGTGTCGGCCGAAGTGGCGCGCAGCGCGCAGATGCTCTCCGGCATGACCGGCGTGTACCGCGACAATCCGCTGTCGCGCTTCGTCAATGACACCCTGGTGATCACCCAGCACGCCTTCATGGGTGACATGACCTACCAGAACGCCGGGGCGATCTTCTTCGGCAACAAGCCGCTGCCCGGCTACCTGTGAACTTCAACTGACTGATCGGTGACTTTGATGAGCGAGAAAAAAGCCCTGCGCGTCCTGTTCTGCATGGGAATCAACCAGAACTTCTTCGACGCCCCGCGCGAGGAGCAACTGCAGGTGTGGGCCGCCTTCAGCGCGATGTGGAACGGCATCCACGACCTGCCCGGCGTAAAGGTGTTCGGCAATATGGACGACGACCAGAGCATGGTCGGCCCGTCCATCGGCTACCCCTGGACCACCTACCTGCTGGCCGACGTGCCGGATATCGAAACCGTGCACGCCGCCTGCAACCTGTTCCGCACCACGGCGGTGGGTGAAGGCACGTACAAGCTGTGGCGCTACGCCAAGGTCGAGGCCCGTACCGGCCGCGAACTAGTTATCCAGCGCGCGTGATGAGCATGGCCACCGAGCAACTCGAACTGCGCCTGCGCCAGCTGGAAAGCGAACACGCCGTGCGCGCCTGCATGAACCGCTATATGGAGCTGTGCGACGCCCTCGACGCCCGCACGCCCCTGGATGAGCTGGCCGGCCTGTTCACTGCCGATGCCGTCTGGGAAGGCAAGGGCGCCAAGTACGCCACGAACTTTGGTGGCTACCAGGGCCGCGAAGCGATCCGCGCCATGTTCGCCACCTACATGGTGGAGCCGGCGCATTTCGCCTTGAACGTGCACTTCCTCTGCTCGGAGCTGATCCGCGTCGAGGGTGTGGAAGCCACTGGCAGCTGGGTGATGTTGCAGACCTCGACCTTCGCCAGCGGCGCCTCGCACCTCAACGCGGCGCGCCTGACGGTGAAGTTCCGCGAGGAGGAAGGCGCCTGGCGCATGGCGCACTTCCAGACCGAGAACCTATTCAGCCGCCCGGTGGATGCCTGGAACGACTCCGCGCACCTGCCGGTGCCGGGCAAGACGGGCGAATGAACCAATTTCTGTGAGTCGGCACCCTGCGCCGACGAGGAGTGACCGTGACCAACCTGATCGAAACCGTAAACCTGGCCAGCTCGCCGGCCGACCTGGTGCTGCACGACCGCGTGCACACCTCCCTCTACACCGACGCCCGCCTGTTCGACGAAGAGCTGGAGAAGGTGTTCTACAGCACCTGGATCTGGGTCGCCCATGCCAGCGAGATTCCCGAGGCCGGCAGCTACAAGAGCACCTACGTCGGCAAGCAGCCGGTGATCGTGGTGCGTGACCGCAAGAAGGACGTGCATGTGCTGCTCAACCGCTGCCGCCACCGTGGCGCCACCGTCTGCGAGCACAAGAAGGGCAAGACCAACAGCTTCGTCTGCCCCTACCACGGCTGGAGTTACGCCCTCGACGGCAGCCTGCGCGGCGTGCCGCACCCGGAGAGCTACGCCGACTGCCTGGACAAGGGCGAGCTGCCGCTGGTGAGCCTGCGTGTCGAGCAATACAGCGGCATGATCTTCGCCACCTTCAAGGACGACATCGAGCCGCTGGTGGACTTCCTCGGCCCGGCGAAGAAGTGGATCGACCTGTTCATGAAGCAGGGAGCCGGTTACGGCGTGAAGGTTTCCGGCGAGCACCGTTTCCGCTTCCCCGGCAACTGGAAGATCCAGCTGGAAAACACCACCGACGCCTATCACTTCCCACTGGTGCACAAGTCCTTCCTGTCCTCGGTGGACGAGCAGACCCTGGAGCTCTTCGACTTCGTCAAAGGGCCGGGCTATGTCGAAGACCTCGGCAACGGTCACAGCGTGATGGTGATGATCCCCGACCTGGTGGACCTGGAAGCTGATCTGGACAAGCCGATCCCCGAGCGCTTCGAGGCCCTGGCCGAGGAACTGCGCGCCGAGGGCATCGAGGAAGAGCAGGTGCGCCGCATCGTTCGCGCCGTCGGTGGCTCCGGCTTCAACCTCAACCTGTTCCCCAACGTCGCCTGCTCCATGGCCTTCTTCCGCGTGCTGCAACCGATCTCGGTGAACGAGACCGAGATCCACCACGCAGTGATCACCATGGACGGCGGCCCGGCCGTGGCCAACCGTTACCGCCTGCGCCTGCACGAACACTTCCAGGGCCCCATGGGCTTCGGCACCCCGGACGACTCCGAGGCCTGGGAGCGCGTGCAGAAGGGCGCCCAGGCCGGCAGCGCCCTGTGGATCATGCTCAACCGCGGCCTGCCCGGCGAGAAACCGAGCGAGGACGGCCTGATCAGCGACGTGAGCGCCGAGACCGGCATGCGCGCGGCCTATCAGCAGTGGAAAAAGATGATGTCGGCCTGACCCCACCCGACGCTGCGCGCGCCCTTCCCCTGCAGTGAGAAGAGCGATACCGCCAAGCAACGCACTATTTGAGAGAACCACCATGAATCTTGAATTGCTCAACCACGTCAGCGCTTTCATCTGGCAGGAAGCGGATATGCTCGACCACGGCGATTTCGACGCCTGGCTCGATCTCTGGGCCGACAAGGGTACCTACATCATCCCCATCGACCCCAACGAGACCGACTTCGAGAACACCCTCAACTACGCCTACGACGACCACCACATGCGCCAACTGCGTGTGCAGCGCCTGATCGGCGGCGAGTCCATCTCCACCAGCCCGCGTGCCCGCACTGTGCGTGCCCTGTCGCGTTTCCGCGTGTTGGGCGAGGAAGACGGCGTGGTTACCGTGCGCTGCGCACAGAACCTGCGGGAGTTCCGCAAGGACGTGCTCAAGCACTACACCGCCGACATCACCTTCCAGCTCAAGCGCGACGGCGAGTGCTTCAAGATCCAGCGCAAGCTGATTCAGCTGATTAACTCCACCGACACCCTGGCGGGTATCGGTTACATCCTCTGAGGCGCCGGCCATGACCCAAGTAGCTCTGGTTACCGGAGCCGCCCAAGGGCTGGGCCTAGCGATCGCAAGCCGGCTGTTCGCCGCCGGCTACGCGGTGGCGCTCACGGACTTGTCGCTGGCAGCCGCCCAGGCCGCCGCCGATCGACTCGACCCCAGCGGCGAGCGCTGCCTGGCGCTGCGGCTCGACGTTTCCAGCAAGGCCGACTTCGAGGCCGCGCTGCAAGCGGTGCTGGCACGCTTCGGTGCGCTGCATGTGGCGGTGAACAGTGCGGCCATGACCCTGACCACGCCGGTGATGCAGATCAGCCCCGAGGAATTCGACCGCGTCCTGAGCCTCAACACCCGCAGCATCTTTGTCGGTTGCCAGGTGTTCGGCGCACACATGGCGGCGGCCGGCTATGGGCGGATCGTCAATATGGCCTCCCTGGCTGGGCAGAACGGTGGCACCGCTACGGGCGCGCACTACGCCGCGTCCAAGGGCGCCATCGTCACCCTGACCAAGGTCTTCGCCAAGGAGCTGGCGGCCAGCGGCGTCACGGTGAATGCCATCGCGCCGGGGCCGATCGAATCCCCCGCCGTGCGTGCGGCGGTGCCGGCGGAGCGCATGGAGGGGTTGCTCGCCAATATCCCGGTCAAGCGCCTGGGCGATGCGGACTTCCTCGGTGACCTGGTGGTGCAGCTGGCGCGCCCGGAAGCCTATTTCACCACCGGGGCGACCTGGGATGTGAACGGCGGCCTGTACATGCGCTGATGGCGCCACATGTGACGAAGCAGGGCCGCGCGTACGTGCCGCGCGGTCGGTACCAACCAACGAGAACAAGCAGCACCTCGAAAGGTGCGGGAAGGCCGGTATGAGTGAGCAAGTGTTGAACCTGGTGGTCCGCAAGCGGGTGGAGCAGGGCGAGGGCGTGGTGATCCTCGACCTCGCCGACCCGGCGGGCAAACCCCTGCCGGCGTTCGAAGCCGGCGCCCATGTGGATATCCACCTCAAGGCCGGCCTGGTGCGCCAGTATTCGCTGTGCGGTGATCCGGCCAACGCTGCGGTCTACCGACTGGGCGTCCTGCGTGACCCCGCGTCCCGCGGTGGCTCGGTGGCCGTTCACGAGCAGCTCACCGAGGGCGCCTGCGTCGATGTCGGTACGCCGCGCAACCTGTTCCCTCTGTCCTGCGATGCCACTCGGTCGATCCTGATCGGCGGCGGTATCGGCGTCACTCCGATGATCGCCATGGCCCACCAACTGACCGCCCAGGACAGTCCCTTCGAACTGCACTACTGCGGCCGTTCGCGCAGTCGCACCGCGTTCCTCGACGAGCTGGCCGTGGCCGACTTCGCCGCCTGCGTTCGTACTCACTTCGACGACGAGGACGATGCGCAGAAGCTCGATCTGCCCGCCGTGCTCGGCCAGCCGGACGCGGGCGTGCATGTCTATGTCTGCGGCCCGGCCGGGTTCATGGACTGGGTGATCAGCGAGGCGCGCAAGGCCGGCTACGCCGAGGAGCACATCCACCGCGAGTACTTCCAGGTGGAAGTAGACGCCAGTGGCGCAGGCTTCGAAGTGGTCGCTCAGCGCAGCGGCAAGACCGTGCAGGTGGCCGATGGGCAGAGCATCGTCGACGCCCTGGCCGGGGTCGGCATCAAGATCGAAATCTCCTGCGAGCAGGGCGTCTGCGGTACCTGCCTGTGCGACGTGCTGGAGGGTGAGCCGGATCACCGCGACGTCTACCTGACCGATGACGAGAAGGCCGCCAACGACCAGATCCTGGTCTGCTGTTCGCGGGCCAAGTCACAAAAACTGGTGCTGGATATCTGAGAGGCGAGGGCAAGACCATGGTCGATACCACAGGATTTCGTAATGCCATGGCGCTGCTGGGCGGCGCCGTTTCCGTGATCACCACCGATGGCACCGCCGGTCGCTGGGGTTTCACCGCCTCGGCGGTGTGCAGCGTCACCGACCAGCCGCCGACGCTGCTGGTATGCATGAACCGCTCGTCGTTCGCCAACGGCCACTTCAAGCAGAACGGCGTGCTCAGCGTGAACGTGCTGAGCGCCGAGCTGAAGGGCATTTCCGGCGTATTCGCCAATCGCGAGCTGGGCTCCGATGAACGTTTCGCTCAGGCCTGCTGGAGCACCTTGGAAAGCGGTGCGCCGCTTTTGGACGATGCCCTGGTGAACTTCGACTGCCGCATCGCCCAGGCTCATGAGGTGGGATCCCACACCATCTTCTACTGCGAGGTGCTGGCCATCCGTCACGGCAAGAGCCAGGAAGGCCTGATGTATTTCAACCGCGCCTACCATCGCTTGGGGGATGCGTCGCGCTCGGCCTGCTGATTCGCCGCCTTGTGCCAGGGGGGCAGGGCTTCGCTCTGCCCAGCCCGCGGAGGCTGACCCTAGGTTCTGGTCGAGCGTCGTACAGCCGAACTAGCAGTGTCGAAAAATAATTCCGAACTTTTTCGGAATACTGGATGACGTTTTCGTTCATTCAGTAGCTGGTAGTAAGAATAAATATAAATCGAGGGTGCCCATAATCTTCGGGTGACGGGATTGCCACGATCTTTTTTGCAGTAAGTGGTTATAAAAACAAGACTGCGGATTAACTGCCGAAGTTGTACTTCCTGCTCATTAGTCTGTTTCCACTGATTGTGCCTTGCACAAGTGACAAAGGATCAACCCTATGTTCTATAAAAATTTTATGGCCTGCGCTGTAAGCGCTGTGAGCCTGATCAGCGTGTTCGTGCCGATGTCCGCTCAAGCGGACTTTGTGGAGGATCGGCAAATCAGCCTGGGGCTGCGTAACTTCTATATCGACCGCGATTTTAAACAGGATGATGCCCCGAAGTCGCGCATCGGCAGTTGGACTCAGGGTTTCGACTTTCGTGCCGTTTCCGGTTATACCGAGGGCACGTTGCAGTTCGGTCTGGACCTGTCCGCGCAATATGCCTATCGCCTCGATGGCGGCGGTGGCCGTGGTCCGGATTCTATTATTCCCTACGACGACAGCAAGGGTGAGCAGGTGCGCGACTATGGCCGTGCCGCTCTGACCGGCAAGATGCGTTACTCCAAAACCGAACTGAAGGTGGGCGAACACCGCCCGATGCTGCCGGTGGCGTTCTTCGACGACTCCCGCCAGTTGATCACCACCTATCACGGCCTTTTGCTGGAGTCGCGCGAAGTGGAAGGCTTGACCCTTACCGGCGGGCGCTTTACCGAGATCAGCAGTCGTGAGTCTTCCAACCGCGAGAAGATGTATCTGTTCACCGGCCCCAACGGTCCGCGCCGTACCAGTGATGGACTGAACTTTGCCGGTGCCAGCTACGCCCTCAGCCCCAGTCTGTCTGCCACCTATTTCTATGGACAGTTGGAGGACATCTACCAGCAGCACTACTTCGGCCTCGCCCATAACGCCGATCTGGGCAACGGCTACGCTTTGAAGACCGATCTGCGCTACTTCGATAACAACGAAGACGGCGACGCGCTCTACGGCGCCATCGACAACCACTCCTATGGCGTCCTCAGCAAATTGAGCAAGGGCGCTCACGCGGTTTCCGTCGGCTACCAGCGCATGCTTGGCGACAGCACCTTTCCAACGCTCAACGGCTATGCACCGCAGCCCTACCTGGTGAACTGGTCGACGGTGGCTTTCGTCAAGCCCAACGAGAGCTCCTGGCAATTGCGCTACGACCTCGACTTCGCCAGCTACGGCGTGCCCGGGCTGAGGATGATGACTCGCTATATGCGCGGCAGCGGCATCGACCGTGGCGACAACGCCCTGGATCAGAACGTGGAGAGCGAGTTCAACTTCAACCTCGGTTACGTGGTGCAGTCCGGCACCTTCAAGAACCTGGGTTTCGAGTGGCGCCATATCGACGTCAAGACCCGCTACGGCAACGGCGGCGCATCCGGGCCGGATTACAAGGAAAACCGCCTGATCACCACCTACACCTTCAAGTTCTGACCCGCATGGGGCCGTCCTCAAGGGCGGTCCGTTCAGGGGCAATCAGTGAGGCAACGATGCGACTCTATGAACTCATCACCTTCACCCTGCAGGTACGTAGCCCAGCAGTCGCCCTGGCGCGCCTGGAGCGGACGCTCGCCGAAACGGTGCCCGGTTGCACCCTGGTGGGCTGCTGGTACTCGGAAATCGGTCCCCTGAACCAAGTCGCCGTACTGCGGGGTTTCAGCGACGAGGCGGCACGCCAAGCCGAGCGCGAGCGCGTGCTCCTGGCCCAGGACGCCTTCGCTATCGAAGAGTTCATGCTCGACATGAAGGTGGAGAACTACAGTCTCTTTCCCTTCCTCGAGCCCCTGACGTCGGGCAATCACGGCCCCTTCTATGAACTGCGCGAGTACAACCTGATCCCTTCCGGCCTGACGCCCACCCTGGTGGGATGGAAGAAGGCCGTTGGCCCTCGGACCGGGGAGCGTTACTCCCAGGTCTACGCAGCCTTCTACGCCACGGACGGGCGTACGCCGCGCTACCTGCACATTTGGCCCTACGCCAGTTTGGAGCAACGCCTGGATGTGCGTACCCGGGCGGTGGTGGACGGTGTCTGGCCGCCGGAAAACTCCGGCCCGCAGTTGCGCGAGATGCACTCCACCATCTACCTGCCGGCGGCGTTCTCGCCGCTGCAGTAGGCCCTGGTGACCTTTTTCATGTTTGCCTTAAGCCCGTTGCACTCCTTGCGGGCCTTTTTTATTCGGCCGGAGGATGCATCGGCATCCACCGGCCCAGGCGGGTTAGTCCTGCTGGCCTTGCGACAGCACCTCGATCAGCGTCAGGCAATGGCTCAGCGCCGGGGAGGAGTCACCGGCGCGGCGGCTGATGATGATGGGTGAGGTGGCGTTGCTTTCGCGCAGCGAGGTGTAGCCGATGTCGGCGCGATGCAGTACCTGCACCGAGGCCGGTACCAGGGTGATGCCGATGCCGGCGGCCACCAGGCCGATGGCGGTCTGCAGTTCGTTGGTCCACTGCGCCACACGGATCTGCAGGCCATGGCTGTCGAACAGCGCCAGCACATGGTCGGCGTAGCTCGGCCGCGGGTTGCCGGGGTAGAGCACGAAGGGTTCGCGGGCCAGTTCGGCGAGGCCGACCGGGCCGGCCAGCAGCGGGTGCCCGGTGGGCAGGACGGCCACCAGTGGGTCGAGGGTCAGTACCTGCTGCTGGATCGCCGGATCGTCGATGTGGATGCGGCCGAAACCGATATCGATACGCCCGGCCTTGAGCGACTCGACCTGCTGCAGGGTGGTCATTTCCGACAGGCCCAGCTCCAGCCCGGCGTCGCTACGCAGGCGGCGGATCAGCTCCGGCAGCACGCCGTAGAGAGTGGAGGGAGCGAAGCCGATACCCAGCCAGGCTTTCTCGCCGGAGCCGATACGCCGGGTATTGGCACAAACCTTGGCCAGCTGTTCGAGCAGGGTGCTGGAGTGTTCATGGAAGAACCGTCCGGCCTCGGTCAGACGCAGTGGGCGGCCGCGCTCCAGCAGGGCCACACCCAGCTCTTCCTCCAGTTGCTGGATTTGCCGGCTCAGTGGCGGCTGGGCGATATGCAGGCGCTCGGCGGCGCGGGTGAAGTTAAGGGTTTCCGCGAGCGCCTGGAAATAGCGCAGGTGGCGAAGCTCCATGGGGCCTCCAGGGCATTGGGTTCTGTCGGGTTAACGATACCCAGAGGGTATCGAGCTAGACAAACTCTATATTGGACGCCTGTGTTTGTGCTGGACAATATCCAGGGCCAGATGAAGTAAACCTGATGGGTATTGAAGTGAGCCAAGTCCTGATCGAAAGCATCGAGGCGATCATCGTCGATCTGCCGACCATTCGCCCGCACAAGCTGGCCATGCACACCATGCAGCACCAGACGCTGGTGGTGATCCGCCTGCGTTGCACCGACGGCATCGAAGGCCTGGGCGAGTCCACTACCATCGGCGGCCTGGCCTACGGCAACGAAAGCCCGGAGAGCATCAAGCAGAACATCGACAGCTACCTCGGCCCGCTGCTGGTCGGCCAGGACGCCACCAATATCAATGCCTGCATGCAGCGCCTGGACAAGGCGGCCAAGGGCAACACTTTCGCCAAGTCGGGCATCGAGAGCGCGCTGCTCGACGCCCAGGGCAAGCGCCTGGGCCTGGCGGTTAGCGAGCTGCTCGGCGGCCGCGTGCGCGACGGCCTGGAAGTGGCCTGGACCTTGGCCAGCGGTGATACCGCCAAGGACATAGCCGAAGCCGAGCAGATGCTCGATCTGCGCCGCCACCGCATCTTCAAGCTGAAAATTGGTGCCAATGAGGTCAGCCGCGATCTGCAGCATGTGATCGCTATCAAGCGGGCGCTGGGTGAGCGTGCCAGCGTGCGCGTCGACGTCAACCAGGGCTGGGACGAATCCCAGGCCATCCGCGCCTGCCAGGTGTTGGGCGACAACGGCATCGACCTGATCGAGCAGCCGATCTCGCGTATCAATCGCGCCGGGCAAGTGCGCCTGAACCAGCGCAGCCCGGCGCCGATCATGGCCGACGAATCCATCGAGAGCGTGGAAGACGCCTTTAGCCTGGCGGCCGACGGCGCCGCCTCGGTGTTCGCCCTGAAGATCGCCAAGAACGGCGGCCCGCGCGCCGTGCTGCGCACCGCGCAGATCGCCGAGGCGGCCGGCATTGCCCTGTACGGCGGGACCATGCTCGAAGGCGCCATCGGCACCCTGGCCTCGGCTCACGCCTTCGTCACCCTGCACCAGCTGACCTGGGGCACCGAGCTGTTCGGCCCGCTGCTGCTGACCGAGGAGATCGTCAGCGAGGCGCCGGTCTATCGCGACTTCCAGTTGCACGTACCGCGCACCCCAGGCCTCGGCCTGAGCCTGGACGAAGAGCGCCTGGCGTTCTTCCGTCGTAAGTAAGAGGAGAACGACCCCATGCTGTTCCACGTGAAGATGACCGTGAAGCTGCCGGCCGATATGGACCCGGCGCGTGCCGCTCAGATCAAGGCCGAGGAGAAGGAACTGGCCCAGCGCCTGATGCGCGAGGGTAAGTGGCGCCACCTGTGGCGCATCGCCGGGCACTACGCCAACTACAGCCTGTTCGATGTGGAAAGCGTCGAGGCGCTGCACGACACCCTGATGCAACTACCGCTGTTCCCCTACATGGACATTGAGGTCACGCCGCTGTGTCGGCATCCCTCGTCGATCCATGCCGACGACCGCTGATCCCCAGAACAACAACGAGGTACGCCACCATGACCGTGAAAATCTCCCACACCCAAGACGTGCAGAACCTGTTTCGCGAGGCCTGCGGCCTCAACAACGAGCAGGGCAGCCCGCGCCTCAAGCAGCTGATGCTGCGCATCGTCGGCGACGCGGCGAAGATCATCGAAGACCTGCAAGTGACCGACGACGAATTCTGGACTGCCGTCGACTACCTCAACCGCCTGGGCGCGCGCAGCGAGTTCGGTTTGCTGGTGCCGGGCCTGGGCCTGGAACACTTCCTCGACCTGCTGCAGGACGCCAAGGACGCCCAGGCCGGCCTCTCCGGCGGCACCCCGCGCACCATCGAGGGTCCGCTGTACGTGGCCGGTGCGCCGCTGGCCGAGGGCCAGGTGCGGATGGACGACGGCTCGGAAGACGGCGTGGCCACGGTGATGTTCCTCGAAGGCGTGGTGCGCGACACCCAGGGCAAACCGCTAGCCGGTGCGGTGGTCGATCTGTGGCACGCCAACACCAAGGGCAACTACTCCTACTTCGACCAGAGCCAGAGCGACTACAACCTGCGCCGGCGCATCGTCACCGACAGCGAGGGCCGCTACCGCGCGCGCAGCATCGTGCCCAGCGGCTACGGCTGCGACCCGCAGGGGCCGACCCAGGAATGCCTCGACCTGCTCGGTCGCCACGGCCAGCGTCCGGCGCATATCCACTTCTTCGTCTCGGCGCCGGGCCATCGCCACCTGACCACCCAGATCAACCTGGCCGGCGACCAGTACCTGTGGGACGACTTCGCCTACGCCACCCGCGAGGGCCTGGTCGGCGATATTCGCTTCGTCGAGGACGCCGAGGCGGCCGGGGCTCGAGGCGTAACGGGGCGCTTTGCCGAGATTAACTTCGACTTCCAGCTGCAGAAGGCCGCAGCACCGGAAGCCGAGCAGCGCAGCGCGCGTCCGCGCGTGCGGCAGTAAACCCGCTACCGTCAGGGGCGGCGTGCCGCCCTGACTTCGAGCCGGCCCTGGGCCGGTTTTTTTGTGCCTGTGCATCTGGGCGGCGCTGACGAAATCGACGGATAGTACTCGCTGACTATGGGGATTGAGAGGCGTTGATGAATGCCGCCTAATGTTTCGCCTGCTAACAGGACACTGCGATGACGAATCTCAGCGAATCCGCCGCTCTGGCGGCCTATTACGACCAGCAGTACAACGCTCGTGCCAGCGTCGACGACGTCGACCAGTACCCGCGTCTTTACCGCGCCCTGAGCGACCAGGCGCATGCCGGCCTGCTCTGTTTCAAGGATGTGGCCTACGGCCCGGGCGGCGTCGAGCGACTGGATATCTTTCCGGCCAGCCGCTCGGGCGCGCCGGTACTGCTATTCATCCACGGTGGTTATTGGCGGGCCCTGTCCAAGGCAGACTCGCCTTTATGGCGTCGGAGCTGACGGCGGCGGGGGGCTGTGTGGTGGTGCTCGACTACGATCTGGCCCCTGCGGTGACCCTCGATCATATCGTTGACCAGTGTCGTCGTGCCTTGGCCTGGCAGCACGGCAATATTGCCGACTTCGGCGGCGATCCCCAGCGTCTGTTCGCCAGCGGCAGTTCAGCGCGGGGGGGCACCTGGTGGGCATACTGCTGGCCGGCGGCTGGCAAGCCGATTACGGCGTGCCGGACGACGTGCTGCGTGGTTCTCTGTCGATCAGTGATCTGTTCGATCTGCACCCATTGCTGTCAACCCACATCAACGGCTGGATGAGCCTGGATGCTGACGCTGCCCAGCGCAACAGCCCCCTGTTCAACCTGCCACAGAGTGCCGGTGAACTGGTGGTCAGCCACGGTGCGCTGGAAACCGCCGAGTTTGCCCGCCAGAGCCAGGCATATCTGACGGCCTGGCGCGAATGCGGCTTGCCTGGCCGCTTCGTCGAGACGCCGCAGAAGAACCATTTCGACGTGGTGCTAGAGCCGGGGCAGCCGGGGGCGCCGCTGCACGATGCTGTACTGCAACTTATGGATATCGGTGAATAGGCAAAGCGGCGTTGTGCCGGGGCGCTAGTTGACTAGTAACTGCTGCAGTTGCCCGGCGATGCGCTGCTTCTTGTCCAGGCGTTGCATGATGCGCTGGACGATGGCGTAGCGTGCGGTGGCAACGGCCTTCATCTCGGCCAGTGCCTGCAGAGCGACGTCGGACTGCTCCCGCCCGACGCGGGCGGACTGGTCCACCTGTTGCAGGCTGCTGCTGGCGTTGCCCGATGCCTGCTGCAGACCGCCGACGATCTGGCGGATCTGTTTGCTGGCCTCGTTGGCGCGATGTGCCTAGTGATGCACCTCGTCGGCGACTACGGCGAAGCCGCGGCCTTGCTCCCCTGCGCGTGCTGCCTCAATAGCCGCTTTGAGGGCCAGCAGGTTGGTCTGCTTGGCGATTTCCTGAATGCTGCCGACTATGGCGCCGATTCGTTGTGACTGCTCGCCGAGGTCGTTGAATACCTCGGTGATGTGGTCCATGCAATTGGCCAATGCGTCGATGGAGTCGCGCGAATTCTGGATATTGAGGGTGCTCAGTTGCAGGTTCTCTCCCGCCTGACGGGCCTGGGTGTTGGCCTGCTGCATATCGGTTTCGCTCGCGGCGATGGCCTCGCTGAGCTGGCTCAGGAAGTCCAGCAGCTCGTCCAGCGGCAGGGGCGTTGCGGTCACGGGCGCTGGGAGCGGCGCGGGGGCGGGGGCGACGACAGGTGGGGCAGGAACGGCCACCTCGATTTCGATTAGCCGGGCGGGCTTTGTGTGATAGAGCCACCCGGCGATGCCGTTGCAGGCCAAGGCCAGGGCGAGCAGCCAGGGACTGGCCAGTTGCAGGGCGGCGACGCCGAGCAGGCCGCCGAGGCAGAGGAGCGATGCGGCGAAGGTCGTGCGGGACATGGGTAGGTTGTCCTGGGGGGGCGAGAGAGGCGCCAGCAGCGGCAGAAACTGGCGTGCCGGAAGGCAAGCCGGTTTCTGCAGGGCGTCATGTGCGTTGGACTCGGGCCGCTCAGAACAGCGCGAGGCTGTAGTTTAGGATCAGGCGCTCTCGTTGACGTCGGAGCGATAGTTGGAGCGAACGGTAGAGTTGCGCACCAGGATGCCGAGGTTTTTTAGCGCATCACTCTGGATGGCGTAGCCGATATCGGTATCGCGCTCCCATTCACGGCCTTCGCCGCGGCTAGCGAGGTCGACGTCGTCACCCTTGACGTAGCGCACCATGGCCGTCAGGCCAGGTACGCTCAGGGCGGCGTAGTTGTAGTCGTAACGCACCTGCCAGGAGCGTTCGCCGACGGAGTCGAACGAATAGGTCAGTACTTCATTGCTCAGCGGGCTGACGTTGGCGAATACCCAGGCAAAACCATGGTCGCTGTACATCGCCTGGTAATCGGTGGAGAAAGTGTGGCCACCGTATTTGGCCGACAGCATCGAATGGAATGCCTGGTTGTCCAGCTTGCCTATTCAGTTGCTTGAACGATAACCCACGACTGTTCATCCTGGCGCCGTGCGCAGCGATAGCAGGTATAACGTTTCTGGAAGCTTTCTCCACGGTCAAGGTCCCGTTTGACCTGTGCTAGCGTGGCGGGCTGATTGATGACCAGCTCGTTGCGCCCGGCCTTCGTGCCGTCGAAATCGGGCGGTAGTAAACGGCGTGATGAGTCGCTTTTTGCCACAAGTCTTGATGGCTGCTGGCCTCTGAATAGCGATACAGGGCATGATGTATGGCTACCTTTCGTCGGCTGATGAATGGTTGTCGTGGTGTTTGGTGCAGAAAATACAGCCATGGAAAAAGCGGGTATAGAAGCGGGTATCGATTGGAGCAATCGTCTAATTTATATCATAAAAATCAATAGCTTATGAGTAAAATAAAGATCATTCACGTAAAGCAGCAGCTTGAGAGTCAGTCCTCTTTCAAGGTGGTTGCCTTGGAATGGATCGCGACCAAGAGCAACGTCAGCGAGAGCTATCGCAACCAACTGACCAGGGCGTTCACTAAGAACCTGTTCCCCTATGTCGGCCGCCTGCCGGTTCGAGAAGTCACAGCAGCTCAGCTATTGGAGTGTTTGCGGCGAATGGAGAGCAGAGGTGCTACGTTCTATGCGATTGCTCTGTGCAACTGGCTCTCCCAGATGTTCCGTTTCGCTGTGCGGACGCTACGCGCCGATGCGGATCCCGCAGCCGCGCTGTATGGCGCATTCGTGCGCAAGCCGATTCAGCATAGCCAACCTATGTCCATCGCCGATATCGCCAGATTTCGGGAGGGTCTGCAGTCCTACGGCGGTTTTCGCACGAACACTATCGCGCTTGAGCTGCTACAGCTGCTCTTTCTTCGCACAGTAGAGATTCGCCGGGGGCGGTGGGAGCATGTCGACCTTGATGCGGGGCTCTGGGATATCCCGGCCAAGCTAATGAAGAAGGGGCGGCGGCATCTGGTACCGCTACCGTCAAGGGCTGTTGAATTGCTGCGAGAGCTGAAGGGCATCACAGGAGGTGGTGATCTGATGTTCCCAGGGCTGAGGCCGAGGGAAACAAGACGAAGGCAGCATACAACCACGCTGAATATCTGCAGGAGAGACGAGAGCTGATGCAATGGTGGCAGGACTTCGTCCTGGCTGCTGGTAACTGAAGTAGGGCGGCTCAGGCCGCCCTACTTTGCTTCATCTGCTCAATCCAGCCTTGTACTTCGATCTGTGACCAGCGGGAGTATCGGCCAAGCTTCACCGGTGCCGGAAATTCCTCTAGCTGGATCATGTCATAGAGCTTGGAGCGGCCGCACCCTACTTGCTCTAGTACTTCCTCGATCTTGATGAGGCGGTCGAGTGGCTTGTTCATACGTAAGCGTCCAGCCAAGTCACCTTCCGAACTCCCGCATTAAGGGCGATGGTGTCCGCGTATTTTTAAGCGGACGCGATAGCCCTTATCGCCGGGATTTCCATGCGCCAACGAAGCTCTTACCCCAAGCCGTTCAAGGCCCAGGTTGTTCAGGAGTACCTGCAACCCGGTGCGAGCGTATCCAGCATTGCCATTCGCCACGGTATCAACGCCAACGTCATTCGCAAGTGGCTACCGCTTTATCGAGATCAACTGCCAGCTGCGTTGCCGGCGTTCGTTCCAGCGAGGGTTACGCCCAAACGACCGGCTGAAGCAGCGGTGATTATCGAGCTACCGCTTGGCGAGCAATCGGTCACGGTGAAATGGCCAGCCTCCGATCCTGAAGGATGCGCCCGTTTTATCCGTGGGCTCGCCCAGTGATCCGCATCGATACTATCTGGCTCGCCACCGAGCCGATGGACATGCGTGCCGGTACCGATACCGCGTTGGCGCGTGTGGTGTCCGTGTTCGGTGCGGCGAAGCCGCACTGCGCTTATCTCTTCGCCAATCGCCGCGCCAACCGCATGAAAGTCCTGGTGCATGACGGCGTGGGGATCTGGCTGGCCGCGCGGCGGTTAAACCAGGGCAAGTTTCACTGGCCAGGCATCCGCCACGGTTCGGAAGTCGAACTCGACGCCGAGCAACTTCAGGCGTTGGTTCTGGGTTTGCCCTGGCAGCGCGTAGGTGCAGCCGGCGCAATCACAGTGCTGTAGTACCGGCCATTAGCCCATCGGTGTATCTGCGCTGACCGCCTGCTCTGGCACAATCAGCGGCATGAATTCCTCCCCCAATCTCGATCAACTGACACCTGAGCAACTGCGCGAACTGGCCGCGCAGTTGCTCACGCAGGTCGATGTGATGGGCAAAAAGATCCACCGCGATCAAACAATCATCGTGCAGCTCACCCATGAAATCGCCTGGTACAAGCGGAACAAGTTCGCCAAGCGCAGCGAGCAACTGAGCCCTGACCAGGGCAGCCTGCTTGATGACCTGCTCGACACCGACATCGCCGCCATCGAGGCGGAGCTGAAAGCCGTCAATCTCCCAGTTGCTCCAGCCGAACCGCGCCAACAACCCAAGCGCACACCGCTGCCAGCGCAATTTCCGCGCACCGTGATTCGTCACGAGCCGGAGAACACCCAGTGCGCCTGCGGCTGCCAGCTGCAACGCATCGGTGAAGACGTCAGCGAAAAGCTGGATTACACGCCGGGCGTGTTCACCGTTGAGCAGCACGTGCGTGGCAAATGGGCCTGTCGCCAGTGCGAAACCCTGATCCAGGCACCCGTGCCGGCCCAAGTGATCGACAAGGGCATCCCCACCGCCGGCCTCCTGGCTCACGTGATGGTGGCCAAATTCGCCGACCACCTGCCGCTGTACCGGCAGGAGAAAATCTTTGGCCGTGCCGGCCTGGCCATCGCCCGCTCGACACTGGCGCAGTGGGTCGGACAAACCGGCGTGCAGCTCCAGCCGCTGGTCGATGCCCTGCGCGAAGCCGTGCTGGCCCAACGCGTGATCCATGCTGATGAAACCCCGGTGCAAATGCTCGCGCCGGGCGAGAAGAAAACCCATCGGGCTTACGTCTGGGCCTACAGCACCACGCCGTTCGCCAACCTGAAGGCCGTGGTGTACGACTTCAGCCCCAGCCGTGCCGGCGAGCATGCGCGCAATTTTCTGGGTCAGTGGAATGGGAAGCTGGTCTGCGACGACTTCGCGGGCTACAAGGCCAGCTTCGAGCAAGGCATCACCGAAATTGGCTGCATGGCCCACGCCCGCCGCAAGTTCTTCGATCTTCACGCTGCAAACAAAAGCCAGTTGGCCGAACAGGCACTGCACGCGATTGGCGGCTTGTACGAAATCGAACGGCAAGCACGGGACATGAGCAATGAAGAACGCCGGCGAATACGGCAGGACAAAGCCTCACCGATCCTCGATACGCTGCATGACTGGATGCTGGCCCAGCGTGATCTTGTGCCCAACGGATCGGCCACGGCGAAAGCCTTGGATTACAGCCTAAAACGCTGGGTAGCGCTGACGCGCTACCTGGAAGATGGAGCTGTGCCCATCGACAATAACCAGGTCGAGAACCAGATCCGGCCATGGGCACTTGGGCGCTCGAACTGGTTGTTTGCCGGGTCGCTACGCAGCGGCAAACGAGCGGCGGCGATCATGAGCCTGATCCAGTCGGCGCGGATGAATGGGCATGATCCGTATGCCTATCTCAAGGACGTGCTGACACGCCTGCCGACGCAGCGGGCGATTGAGATCGGCCAACTGTTGCCGCATCAGTGGGTACCTGGCTGAATCACGCAAGGTGAGTTCGGCGGACGCTTACGGGCCAAGGGCAATGCCTGCAGCTCGATCTTCAGATGAGGGCTTCGTCAGCGGATTCCATCAGGGCCAGTAGGTTTCCGGCCTGCACAACAGGCCGGATATAAGACTGCTCCTACCTATACGCCAGCATGCCTACCTATTGAGCTCCGGGAGGCGTCCATATAAGTGTCCCTAGATCGAGCCCGCTACCGCAGGTGGGCACTCAATGGGTCAATCAAGACCCTCCCTAACGCACTGGCTCGGCAAACTGCCGAAGCGGCGGATGTAGGAGCGTCGCAATTGCTGTTCGTCGCCGAATCCGCAATCACGCGCTATTTGCTTCAAGGACGCATCCGTTTCGCAGATACGTCGGGCGGCGGCTTCCACACGAAAGAGCTCGACAGTCTTCGCAGGGGTTCGCCCCACCTTCTCAACATAACGCCTGGCGAACGTCCGCGTTGACATGCCCGAGCGCCTAGCCAGTGCCTCCACGCTTAGATCACTGGAAAGATTGCAGAGCATCCAAGCATGTAGCTTGCCGAAGTCAGCATCCCCTGCGTACTGAACTGCAAGGGACTGCGACTGCTGAGGCTGGTCACCGGGGCGCTTTAGGAATACCACCACCAGGCGCGCCACTTCGATTGCCGCGTTGTACCCCCAGTCGTCCTCCAGCAGCGACAAGGCCAGATCAATCCCGGCACTGAACCCTGCACAACTCCAGATCGTGCCATCGCGGACAAAGATTGGACTGTCCTCGATCCGCGCTGCCGGATAACGAGTAGCAAGCACCGGATTCGCCTTCCAGTGGGAGGTCATGCGCTTCCCATCCGCCAGGCCGGCTTCTGCGACGATGAAAGCGCCCGTGCAGATGGCACAGACCCGGCGGGCCCGCCCACCGAAAAGGCGCAACCATTCAATGAGGCCTTCAGGGAGGGGAGGATCGGAAGGAGGCCCGCCTCCCGGCACCAGTAAGGTGTCTACCGAGCTGATATCGATCGAGTCCAGCGGTTCGGTGGCGATTGCAATACCGCAGGAGGTTCGCACCCGGCCACCATGGACGGAGGCCACGACGATTCGATAGGTGGCAGGCCGGGCCCATGGCAGATACTCGCTGGCGATCTGGAACACATCGCTAGGGCCCGCGATATCGGTCAGGGTCACTCCGTCAAAGGCGAGTATCAGGACGAATTGGCTGCGCGCGATTGGCAGCAACTGATGGGTTTTTGTCATTTCGCGATATCCAGTAATGCATAAGAATCAGGTCACAGCGTGCCGGGAGGCCGCGTGTCCAGTACACACCCTTATCTCTGGCTCCAAACCGAAAAGGGTTGGTCCACTGGGGAATTGCGAACATCTCAACAAAAGGACAGCAACTTGACTCTTATATCCGAAATCCAGGCAGCTGAAAACTCGCTCGCCGAGGCCCTCGCCTCCGGCGATGTTCACAAATTCACCGCACTGTATACGGAGGACGCTCAACTGACTCCCAACCAAGCGCCGACGTTCTCCGGGCGCGATGAAATTGCCGCGTTCTTCGAATCGACACTTCAGCAGGGAATCGTAGCCGGCAGTTTCCAGACACTAGAGGTCGAAGGATTTGGCGAGACCGCAGTGGAAATCGGAAATTACGTGCTCTTTGCCGAATTAGCCCCTGGGCAACGCGTGGAAGCCGGACGTGGGAAGTACATGGTGTTGTGGAAGCGGATAGGTGGCCGATGGCTGATGCATCGCGATCTGTTCAACAACGCGGCGACTCCCGGTTAACAGTGAGCCGCCCCCTCCCCGGAAACTCATTTTCTCGAGATCACACCATGAAGGTTCAAGCGGTCGTATTCCCAGGTTTCACATTCATTGACCTTGCCGGTCCGATGCAGGCATTTTCTCTTTTGCCAGAGTTCCAAGCGCAAGTCGTGTGGCAGCAAAAAGGTGAGATTGCCTCCGATGCAGGTGTGCCGGTGGTAGCTTCCCATAGTTTCTCGGATGCCTGGAAAGATCCAGATATTCTTTTTGTTCCCGGAAACACCCTGGCTCTGTTCGACCAGCTCGAAAACCCGCGTATTCTGGACTTCCTCGCCGACCGAGGCACCCGCGCAGGTTGGATCACAAGCGTGTGCAACGGCTCCCTGCTGTTGGGTGCGTCGGGCCTGCTGCACGGCTACAAGGCCGCGGCCTACTGGTACACCCGCGAATATCTAGCCCACTTCGGGGCGAAGCCAGTGGCAGATCGCGTAGTCATCGACCGCAACCGCGCCACGGGTGGTGGCATGACGGCCGGCATTGATTTCGGCCTGACCATGCTCGGGCACTTGGTCGACAACACACACGGCCAACTGGCGGAATTGATTTTCGAATACGCCCCCGAGCCGCCATACGGCACTGGTCGCCCGGAATTGGCATCGGAAGAGACGCGACAAACAGCCCTTAGCATCGTCGCCAATCTTATGCCGGTCGAGCGGATTGCCAAGCTCAAGGCTCGCGCGGCACCCCGAACTCTCTGAGCGCAGGGGAGGCGGCCCATCCAGAAGCCGTTTTCGGGAAAGAGCCTCTTTTCATTGCACCCTAACGCGTCGAACAGGCCCACCCGGAGCACAGTGGGGAATGGCCATGAACAGGCAGAGCACTGAAGCCTTCGAACAATGGAACTTCGCCGTAAGCTCGATTTGTGGCGAATTCCTTACCCGACCCTCAGACAGGGAGAATCTTTTCATCGGTGAGATAAGCCAGCGCGATCTTGGCAGCCTAACGATCGCACATATCAGGTGCAACGCAGGCTCGATCCGACGTCCCCTTGTCAACGCAACGCACACGGATGACCGCCATTGCTTTCTGGTCTTACAACGTTCGGGACAGATGTACATTGAGATCGAGCAACAGACGATCCTGCTCGAACCTGGGGACATGGCCCTGCTCGATCCCGCTACGGCCTTTGAGATGAGGCCCAAAGGACTGTTCAGTCAAGCGTCTTTCCACCTCTCGCGGGACATACTGAGACGCCCCTCCTCGCAACAGGTGCCACGCTCCGGAAAACTGGCGCGAATTAGCAACTGCGCCCATCTATTGCGCAGCCTTGTACAGGAACTGATAGCAGGCGATGCGGTGTCCGTAGGAGCCATGCATGAGGGGCAGGCGCTGCAGGAAGCTATCGTCGCACTGCTGATTCCGGCGCTCCAGAGCACCGACGAACCTACCATACCGGTACCCTCAAGGCTTCACATCGAACGACTCATTATGCAGTCGCTCGCCGATGAAAACTTGAGGCCAGAATACATCGCACAGCGCTTCGGCATTTCCGTGCGGCAACTGCATCGCATATTCGAGGCCCAGAACGAAAGCGTCTGTCGTTACATACAGCGGCAACGCCTGCACCGGAGTGCGATAGATCTATGCGAGCCGATGTTGCACCGTCTGCCGATAACCGCCATTGCCCATAAATGGGGATTCGCTGACTCGGCGCACTTTTCCCGAGCCTTCAAACGCCAATACGGTATGGCGCCCATGGAATATCGCGCGCAAGATGGGGCCACCTGATCCAGGTCTCTCCACTCAGCCCCTACAGCATCCACTCGTAGGTCTGTCTATTTGTATACTACTTGAATCCTGCCCTTGAATCGCCCCGGATTTCTTAGACACTTTCCAGGCTCAGTAAATGTCGCTTCTCAAACTCTACCGGTGACAGCTGGTTGTTGAAACCGTGTCGGCGTTTTGGGTTGTAAAACATCTCGATGTAGTCGAACACATCAGCGCGTGCGTCCTGCCTGGTGCTATAGATTTTTCGCCTGATCCGTTCCCGCTTCAGCAGCTGGAAAAAGCTTTCCGCTACTGCGTTGTCATGGCAATTGCCGCGCCGACTCATGCTGCCAAGCAAGTTATTGGCTTTCAGGAAGCTCTGCCAGTCGCCGCTGCTGAACTGGCTCCCCTGATCTGAGTGAATCATCACTTCCTGCTTTGGCTTACGCCGCCAAACTGCCATCAGCAACGCATCAATAGCCAGGTCGCTGGTCATCTGCGGTTTCATTGACCAACCGATTACCTGCCGCGAGAACAGATCGAGCACCACCGCCAAATACAACCAGCCCTCATAGGTGCGGATGTAGGTGATGTCCGTGACCCAGACCTTGTTGGGTTCGGTGACATTGAATCGGCGCTCCAGATGATTCGGTGAAGCCGCTGGAGGCTTACCACCATAGCGGCCCGGTCGGCGACGATACCCTGTCTGTGAGCGCAGCCCTTCCAAGCGCATCAGTCGAGCAACACGATGCTTGCCGCATGCTTCTCCAAGCTCACGCAGGTCGTCGTGGATTTTGCGGTAGCCGTACACACCGCCGCTCTCTAGGCACGCGTGCTTGATCAGTCCAAGCAGGCGTTGATCATCCTTGGCTCGTGCAGACTTCGGTTCAGCCAGCCACGTGTAGTAACCACTGGCATGTACTTTCAGCGTCAGGCACAGGCGGCGAACCGAATAGTCAGCGGATAGCTGGTTGATGAAGGCGTACTTCAGCCGCACTCCTTGGCAAAGTACGCGGCGGCCTTTTTTAGGATGTCTCGCTCTTCGGTCACGCGCTTGAGTTCGGCACGAAGACGACGCAGCTCAGCTTGCTGATCGTCCTCTTGCGCGCGCTGCTCTTGGGGCTTGCTGTAGCGTTTAACCCAGGCATACAGGCTGTGGGTCGACATGCCCAAACGAACAGCTACCTCAGCCACTGGCAGACCTCGTTCGGTCACCTGTTTGACTGCTTCGATTTTGAATTCTTCGGGATAACGCGGGTTGCTCATGGCACCTCCTAGTGGGCCGTATTATGAGGCCTGGAGGTGTTTACGAAACTAGGGGCGATTCAGACGGCTCCAGGAGTTGCTCCGAGTCCCACTATGATCGCGCCCAGAGCCGCTCCGGTCGCAGCGCCAGTCAACGCGCCCTGCACGTCATGCGCGATCACCAGTGCCAACTTCTTTTTGTCCAGTCTCCCCGAGAGTTCCTTCACGTAGAGGAGACTATCCTCGGTGATGCTGCCGATCGCTGCGGCAACTTCGTTCGCCGCGCTCTTGAGTTTATCCGAGAGGGCTCGCAGATCGTCCTCGATCTCTTCGAACGCTTGCTCGCTCAGCAGGTTCTTGCTGAACTCCCTGAGTATCTCGGCATCGCCTTCTCCGATAATTTCTTTCTTCACAAGACTATCGACCTGCACATCGAAGGCTCCCTCAGAAAACAGAGGTTGACCGCTTAGCAGGTGGGTTGTCTCGAACAGGATTTCGCGATGGTACTTGCCAATATCGGTTGCCGGCACTTTCAATGAGCCGACAGTGCCGGATGGCTGCCCTATCCCAGCGCTGGGTAGCATTGCGGCAAGGCCGAGGCCGGCTGTTCCGAGCAGGACCTGGCGTCTTTCGTAGTTGGTGCCTTTCATTGGAATCGCTCCTGTCTTCCTTCGGGTCTCTCCCGACGTGCCGAGTCGTGGAGAAAGAGGACGTATTAATTTATAGGTCAGTCCGTCCCCTTTTTTGCCGGGTCAGCCGGTTTCCAGAGGCAGCTACGAAGCAATTTTGGCCGGCCGTGTGCGGCGCGCAGGTCCATGACCATCACCTTCCGCTGTACGCCATGCCCCGCTGACTTCTTCTCCCCCAATCCCTAGCTGGGACCATCGCGCTCGAAGTCAGCATCATCCTCGAAACGGTCTTTGACCCCTTCCCCGCCAATGCCCAACCTCTCGCCCGCGGCACCTGTGCGTGCCGCGCGATTCGCCAGGGAGGCTGGGCTCAGGGATGCAAGCGACGACGGTGCTGTACGGCCAGGTGCTGGCGGTGTTGGCCATCACCCTGTCTGGGATATGGGCTGCCACCCAGTGGACGGCGGCCGCGCTCGGCTACCAGGCACGCCTGGGTGCGCCCTGGTTCGAGTTGTTGGGCACGCCGGTCTATCACCCCTGGCGCCTGTTCGAGTGGTGGTTCGTCTTCGATGCCTATGCCCCGGAGGTATTCAACGTCGGTGGCAGTATCGCCGCCGGCAGCAGCCTGCTGGCGCTGGGAGTGGCTATCGGCATGGCGATCTGGCGCGCCCGTCAGGCACGGCGGGTCACCACCTACGGCTCGGCGCGCTGGGCCGAGGCGGATGAAGTCCGCCAGGCCGGGCTGACCCGGCCGGCCGGCGTGTTCCTCGGCCTGTTTCAGGAGCAGTACCTGCGCCATGAAGGCCCCGAGCATGTGCTGGCCTTCGCACCGACGCGCTCGGGCAAGGGCGTCGGCCTGGTGGTGCCCACCCTGCTCGCCTGGCCGGCCTCGGCGGTGATCCACGACATCAAGGGCGAGAACTGGAGCCTGACCGCAGGCTGGCGCTCGCGCTTTTCCCACTGCCTGCTGTTCAATCCCACCGACCGGGCCTCGGCCGCCTACAACCCGCTGCTCGAAGTGCGCCGCGGCACCCACGAGGTGCGCGATGTGCAGAACATCGCCGACATCCTGGTCGACCCGGAGGGCGCGTTGGAGCGGCGCAACCACTGGGAGAAGACCAGCCATGCGCTGCTGGTCGGCGCCATTCTGCACGTGCTCTATGCCGGCCAGGACAAGACCCTGCGCGGCGTCGCCAACTTCCTCTCGGACCCGGCCTGCACCTTCGAGCTGACGCTGCAGCGGATGATGACCACGCCACACCTGGACGAGGCCCCCCACCCGGTGGTCGCCTCGGCCGCACGGGAGGTGCTGAACAAGAGCGAGAACGAGCGCTCGGGCGTGCTGTCCACGGCCATGTCCTTCCTCGGCCTGTACCGCGACCCGACGGTGGCCGAGGTCACCTCGCGTTGCGACTGGCGCATCGCCGACCTGATCTCGGCCGAACATCCGGTGTCGCTGTACTTGGTGGTGCCGCCCTCGGACATCAGCCGCACCAAGCCGCTGATCCGCCTGATCCTCAACCAGATCGGCCGGCGCCTGACCGAGTCCCTCGAAGGCGCCGACGGTATCGCGCGCAAGCACAAGCTGCTGCTGATGCTCGATGAGTTTCCGGCGCTGGGACGGCTGGACTTCTTCGAGTCGGCCCTGGCTTTTATGGCCGGCTATGGCCTGCGCGCCTTTCTGATCTCGCAGTCGCTCAACCAGATCGACAAGGCCTACGGCCAGAACCACTCGATCCTCGACAACTGCCATGTGCGGGTGACCTTCGCCACCAACGACGAGCGCACCGCCAAGCGCATCTCCGAGACCCTGGGCACCGCCACCGAGCTGCGCGCGCAGCGCAACTACGCCGGCCACCGCCTGGCGCCCTGGCTGGGCCATTTGATGGTGTCGCGCCAGGAGACCGCGCGGCCGCTGCTGACGCCGGGCGAGGTGATGCAACTGCCCACTGATGAGGCCGTGGTGATGCTCTCCGGCCATGCGCCGATCAGGGCGAAGAAGCTGCGCTACTTCGGTGACGGCAACTTCCAGCGTCGGATATTGCCGGCGCCGCAACTGCAACCCGGTCGCTACGCGGATGCGCCCGCGCCGCGGGCGGACGATTGGAGTGGCCTGGCCGTGCCTGCGCTCGTGGACGCTTCACCGGTTAGCCTGGGCGACGACGAGACCGTCGAGGATGGCGGACCTCGCCGTCAGCCCGAATTGGCCGAGCTCGCCCAGCTGCCTGAGCCCGACGACCTGGCCAGCGACCTGCTGCTGCTCGACGAGGACGACGTCCCCGCTCCCTTCCCTACCCAGCCGGATCCGCGCCTGCAGCGCGTGGCGCGGCTGGCCGCCCTCGACCCCGACGATGGAATAGCCCTATGAGCCGAGCCCGCCTGAACCTGTTTATCCAACCCGAGCACGCCAAGCGCCTGAACGAACTGGCGATCAGCAAGGGCGTGTCGAAGTCCTCGATCATCGCCGCGGCGCTGGCTTCCTGGCTGTCGCCTGAGTCGGGCGAGCAACGGGAAGTGGCCATCGCCAAGCGCCTGGACCGGCTGTCGCGCCAGTTCGAGCGGCTGGAGCGCGACCAGCACATCCTGATCGAGACCGTGGCGCTCTACGTGCGCTACTACCTCACGGTCAGCACGCCGGTGCCAGAGGCCCATCAGGAGGCGGCGCGGGCCCAGGGCAAGCTGCGCTTCACCCAGTTCGTCGAGCAACTCGGCCGTCACCTGCAGCGCGGCCGCAGCCTGACCAGGGAGGTGCACGAGGAGGGTCAGCCGGCGCCTCAGGCCACGGGAGAGCGCTCATGAGCGCTGCTTACTCCCCAGTGCTGACCGCGGCAGCAGCCTCCCTGGACCGCCGCACCCGCATGCTGCGCACGGCCATGGGCCCGTTGATTGCCGCGGCCCTGGATGATCCGGACGTGGTCGAGGTCATGCTCAACCCCGACGGCGCGCTCTGGCTCGACCGCCTCTCGGGTGGCCGCTGCCGGCTGGGCACCCTGTCCGCCGCCGACGGCGAGCGGATCATCCGCCTGGTGGCCGCGCACATCGGCGCCGAAGTACATCGGGGCAAGCCGCTGCTCAGTGCCGAGCTGCCGGAGACCGGCGAGCGTTTCGAGGGTGTGCTGCCTCCGGTGGCAGCCGGGCCGACCTTCGCCCTGCGCAAGCGCGCCGCCGGCGTCATCCCCCTGGCGCGTTACGTGGCCGACGGCATTCTCTCCTACGGACAAGCCGAGTACCTGCGCGACGCTGTGCGCAACCGCCTGAACATCCTGGTTGCCGGCGGTACCAGCAGCGGCAAGACCACCCTGGCCAACGCGCTGCTGGCCGAGGTGGCCGGCAGTGGCGACCGCGTGCTGGTGCTGGAAGACACGGTGGAGTTGCAGTGCCCGGCCCTCGACCACGTCGCCCTGCGCACCAAACCCGACGTGGTGTGCATGGCCGACCTGGTCCGCACTACGTTGCGCCTGCGCCCCGACCGGGTGGTGGTCGGTGAGGTGCGTGGCGGAGAGGCGCTGGATCTGGTCAAGGCCTGGGGCACCGGCCACCCGGGCGGCATCGCCACCATTCATGCCGGCTCCACCCAGGGCGCCCTGCTGCGCCTGGAACAACTGATCCTGGAGGTCGCCCTGGCCGCGCCACGGGCGCTGATCGCCGAGGCGGTCAACCTGGTGGTGTTCCTCGCTGGGCGCGGCCGTACCCGCCATGTCCAGCAGATCGCCCGGGTCGTCGGCCATGACGAACGCGGCTACCGCCTCCAGCCCATCGACACCCTCGATAGCAACCCTTCCCTGCCCACTGCCTCAGGAGATCAGCCATGAATCCTCTTCATGTCCCCGTTGTGTTGCGCCGACGCACCACCCGCGCCCTAGTACTGGGTGCACTGCTATTCGGCGCCAACTTGCCGGCCTTTGCGGCGGGCTCCGGCATGCCCTGGGAAGGGCCGTTGCAGTCCATCCTCGACTCGGTGCAGGGACCGGTGGCACGCATCATCGCGGTGATCATCATCATTACCACCGGCCTGACCCTGGCCTTCGGCGACACCAGCGGCGGCTTCCGCAAGCTGATCCAGATCGTCTTCGGCCTGTCGATCGCCTTCGCCGCCTCGTCCTTCTTCCTCAGTTTCTTCAGCTTCGCCGGCGGGGCGTTGGTCGCATGAACGGCGAACGCGAACTCATCCCCGGTTTCGAGGTGCCACTGCACCGCGCCCTGGCCGAACCGATCCTGCTCGGCGGCGCGCCGCGCAACGTGGCCATCCTCAACGGCACCCTGGCGGCGGTGGTCGGCCTCGGTCTGCAGCTGTGGCTGCCGGGCCTGGCGCTCTGGCTGGTCGGTCACTCGCTGGCCGTCTGGGGCGCCCGCCTGGATCCGCAGTTCCTGCAGGTGTTCGCCCGCCATATCAAGCAGCCTTCGCTGCTGGACGTGTGAGGAGCGCCGCCATGCTGAACCTCAGCGAATACCAACGCCGTCCGGCCCAGCTCGCCGACTGGCTGCCCTGGGCCGGCCTGGTCGCCCCGGGCGTGGTGCTCAACAAGGACGGCGCCTTCCAGCGCACCCTGCGCTTTCGCGGGCCCGACCTGGACAGCGCCACCCAGGGCGAGCTGGTGGCCACCTCGGCGCGCCTGAACAACGCCTTGCGCCGCCTCGGCTTGGGCTGGGCGCTGTTCATCGAGGCCGAGCGTCTGGCGGCAGCCGACTACCCCGAAAGTGATTTTTCCGAGCCGCTGTCCTGGCTGGTGGACCAGGAGCGCCGCGCCGCTTTTGAGGCCCAGGGCAGCCACTTCGAGAGCGCCTACCACCTGACGCTGCTCTACCTGCCGCCGGAGGAGTCACGCGCCCGCGCCGCCGGCCTGCTCTATGAGCACCGGGCGCAGCGTGGCGTTGACTGGCGCGAGCGGCTGGCCGCCTTCGTCGCCGAGAGCGAGCGTTTCTTCGACCTGCTGGACGGGGTGATGCCGGAGCTTGCCTGGCTCGACGACAGCCAGATCCTGAGCTACCTGCATACCACGGTATCGACCCACCGCCAGCGGGTCGCCGTGCCGGAAGTGCCGTTTCACCTGGATGCCCTGCTGGCCGACAGCCCGCTGACCACCGGCCTCGCGCCGCGGCTGGGCGAACAGCACCTGCGCGTGCTGTCGGTGCGCGGCTTTCCCACCTCGACCTGGCCGGGTGTGCTGGATGACCTCAACCGCCTGGGTTTCGCCTATCGCTGGTCGACCCGCTTCATCTGCCTGGACAAGGATGAAGCCGAGAAAGAGCTGGTGCGCCTGCGTCGGCAGTGGTTCGCCAAACGCAAGGGTGTGTTGGCGCTGCTGCGCGAGGCGATCTACCAGCAGGAAAGCCCGCTGCTCGACAGCGACGCGGCGAACAAGGCCGGCGACGCCGATGCGGCGCTGCAGGAGCTGGGCGCCGATCAGGTCGCCTTCGGCTATGTGACGGCCACCGTGACGGTCCACGACCGCGACGCCCGGGTCGCCGACGAGAAACTGCGCCGGGTCGAGCGAGTGATCCAGGGCCGCGGCTTCGTCACCATTGCCGAGAGCCTCAACACAGTGGAGGCCTGGCTGTCGTCGATCCCCGGCAACGCCTACGCCAACGTGCGCCAACCGCTGATCTCCACCCTCAACCTGGCCCACCTGATGCCGCTCTCGGCGGTGTGGGCCGGCCCGGCCCGCAATGACCACCTGGACGGCCCGCCGCTGGTGATCACCCGCACCGACGGCGCCACGCCCTTCCGCCTGGTCACCCACGTCGGCGATGTCGGCCACACCCTGGTGGCCGGCCCCACCGGCATGGGCAAGTCGGTGCTACTGGCGACCCTGGCTATGCAATTTCGTCGCTACCCGGGCTCGCGCCTGTTCCTCTTCGACATGGGCCGCTCGCTGCGGGCGGCGGTGCTGGGCCTGGGAGGCGAGCACTACGACCTGGGCGGCGATGGCGACCTGGCCTTCCAGCCCCTGGCGCGCATCGACCAGCCCGGCTACCGCGCCTGGGCCGCCGAGTGGCTGGAGGCGCGCCTGCTGCAGGAGGGGGTTGCCGTCGGCCCGGAGCGTAAGGCCGCGCTGTGGACCGCCCTGGACAGCCTGGCCGGCGCCCCCGAGGCGCAGCGCACGCTGACCGGCCTGTCGGTGCTGCTGCAGGACAACGCCCTGCGCCAGGCCCTGCAGCCCTACGTGCTGGGCGGTGCCCATGGCCGGCTGCTGGATGCCGACCAGGATCGCCTGGGCACGGCCGAGGTGCAGTGCTTCGAGATGGAAGAGCTGATGCACAGCAAGGCGGCAGTGGCGGCCGTGCTGGGCTACCTGTTCGCCCGTTTCGAGGAGCGCTTCGACGGCGCGCCGACCCTGCTGATTCTCGACGAGGCCTGGCTGTTTCTCGACGAGCCGCTGTTCGCCGCGCGCATCCGCCAGTGGCTCAAGACCCTTCGCAAGAAGAACGTCAGCGTCATCTTCGCCACCCAGTCGCTGGCCGACATCCAGGACTCCAGCATCGCCGCGGCGATCATCGAGAGCTGCGCCAGTCGCATCTTCCTGCCCAACCCCCAGGCCGGCGAGCCGCAGATCCGCGGCATCTACCAGGGCTTCGGCCTCAACGACCGGCAGCTCGAGATCATCGCCCAGGCCACGCCCAAGCGCGATTACTACTACCAGTCGCGCCAGGGCAACCGCCTGTTCGACCTCGACCTGGGCCCGGTGGCGCTGGCCTTCGCCGCCTCCGCCAGCCCGGCCGAGCAGCGTGAGATCGATCGCATTCTGCAGGAATCCGGCACCGCGGATTTCGCCCCTGCCTGGTTGCGCCACCGCGGCCTGGACTGGGCCGCCGAGCTGCTCGCCTCTTATCCCCCGCCACGCCAGGAGTGCCTGTGATGAAGCCCCTTACCCGTCTTGCGCCTGTCGTCACGCTACTGACTCTGGGCCTGCTGGCATTGCGGCCGGCCAACGCCGTGACCGTAATCGACCCGACCAACCTGGTGCAGAACACCCTGACCGCGGTGCGCACCATGGAGATGATCAACAACCAGGTCAGCCAACTGCAGAACGAAACCCAGATGCTGCTGAACCAGGCCCGGCATCTGGCGAAGCTGGACTACAACGCGGTCAACCGCCTGCGGGTGACCCTGGCCAGCACCGAGCGGCTGCTGGCCGAGGCCCGGGGACTGGCCTTCGAGGTGCAGCGCCTGGACCGGGAGTTCGCCCGCCTGTACCCGGCCGAATATGCCAGCGGCATCAGCGGCCAGCGCCTGGCCCAGGAAGCGCGCGAGCGCTGGAGGAACGGGCTCGACGGCCTGCACACCGCCCTGCGCGTACAGGCCCAGGTGTCGCAGAACCTGGCCCAGGACGAGAGCGTGCTGGCCGAACTGGTACAGCAGAGCCAGGCCGCCGGCGGTGCGCTGCAAGCCACCCAGGCCACCAACCAACTGCTGGCCCTGCAGGCCAAGCAATCGATCCAGGCCCAGCAACTGCAGATCACCCAGAACCGCGCCATCGCCCTGGAGCTGGCGCGCCAGGCCGCCGCGGCCGAGGAAGCGCGGGAACTGCGCCGGCGTTTCATGGGCAGCGGCACGCCCTATACGCCCTACCCCGTGCAGTTCTATCGGTAGGGAGGTCGGGGCGATGAGAGTGTCGATTCTGTATTCGGTCCTGCTCGGCCTCGCGGCTTGCGGCCAGGGCGGCAACGCCAGTGACACCAGGCCCGACACTTCGTTGAGCGAGCGTTTCTATTCCGGCTGCGCGCGACCGGGCGAGTTCCGAAGCGCCGCGGAGTTGCCGGCGATCCCGCCGAGCTTCGACGAGGACGTGCGATGAACGACGTCAGCGTGATCGACCGTTTCCTCGAGGTGTTCGGCCTGTATATCGATACCGGCTTCGGCCTGCTCGGCGGCGAGGTGGCCTTTCTCACCCTGACCCTGGTGGCCATCGACATGACCCTGGCCGGGCTGTTCTGGGCCATGGGCGGCGAGGACGTCAGCGCCAAGCTGATCCGCAAGATTCTCTACGTCGGCGCCTTCGCCTTCATCATCGGCAACTTCAACGCACTGGCGAAAATACTCTTCCACTCCTTCGCCGGGCTGGGCCTGCTGGCCTCGGGTTCCGCACTGAGCCAGGCCGAGCTCCTGCAGCCGGGGAACCTGGCCGCCATAGGTGTCGAGGCGGGGCGACCCTTGCTCGATCAGATCAGCAGCCTCAGTGACTTCCCCAAGGTCTTCGGCAACCTGCACAGCATCCTGGTGCTGTTTCTGGCCTGGCTGGTGGTGATCGTCAGCTTTTTCTTCCTGGCCATCCAGCTGTTCGTCACCCTGATCGAGTTCAAGCTGACCACCCTCGCCGGCTTCGTCCTGGTGCCCTTCGCGCTGTGGAACAAGACCGCCTTCCTCGCCGAGAAGGTGCTGGGCAACGTGGTCGCGTCCGGCATCAAGGTGCTGGTGCTGGCGGTGATCGTCGGCATCGGCAGCAGGCTGTTCGCCGAGTTCCAGGCCGTGCCGGACGAGCCCACCATCGACCACGCCCTGGTGGTCATGCTCGCCGCCCTGGCGTTGCTCGGTCTGGGCATCTTCGGCCCTGGCATCGCCACCGGCCTGGTTTCCGGCGCCCCCCAACTGGGTGCCGGCGCAGCAGCCGGCACCGCGCTCGGCGCGGCGGGCATGGCGGCGGGTGCCGCTGCCGTGGCCCCTGGCGTCGGCGGCGCGGTGCTGGCCGGGGCCCGCATGGCACCTGGCGCGGCACGCCTGGCCATGGGCGGAGCCAAATCATCGGCCGCAGGCATGGCGCCGGGTTCTGCAGCAACAGGTGCAGAGACAGGTGGTGCCGCCACGGCGGCCGGCCCATCGACAACCCCTGCCAAGCAACCCGAATGGGCCAAGCGCCTGCAGCGCAGGCAGCAACTCACCCAGGCAGCCACCACCGTCGCCCATACCCTGCGCGGCGGCGATGGCGGTGGCTCATCCCCCGGGCCGCAGGTGCGCGACCCCTCGAATACGTGAAGGAGAACGACGATGCGCTTCAAACGCCCTCGGGTGCGCTACGGCGACAGCCCGCAACCGGCCACGCCCTACCAGGCCGCGGCCCAGGTCTGGGATCGGCGCCTGGGCAGCAGCCTGGCGCAGGCCCGAAACTGGCGACTGATGGCCTTCGGCTGCCTGAGTCTGGCCCTGCTGATGGCCGGCGGGCTGCTCTGGCGCTCGGCCCAGTCGACAGTGACGCCCTATGTGGTGGAGGTCGACCGTGCCGGCCAGGTCCGCGCCGTCGGCGAGGCCGCCAGCCCCTACCAGCCCGAGGATGCGCAGATCGCCCATCACCTGGCGCGTTTCATCGAGTTGGTGCGCGGGCTGTCCATCGACCCGGTGGTGGTCAGGCAGAACTGGCTCGAGGCCTACCACTCCACCACCGACCGCGGCGCCGCCACCCTCAACGACTACGCCCGCGCCAACGATCCCTTCAGCCGGGTCGGCAAGGAGTCGGTAACGATCGAGGTGAGCAGCGTGGTGCGGGCCAGTGACAGCTCCTTCCAGGTGCGCTGGATCGAGCGGCGCTTCGTCAACGGCGCAGCCGCCGGGGTCGAGCGCTGGACCGCGGTGATCTCGCTGGTGCTGCAGCCGCCGCGCACCGAGGAGAAGCTGCGCCGCAACCCGCTGGGCATCTACGTCAACGGCCTGTCCTGGAGCCGCGAATTGGACACTACGCAAGGAGCCAATAAGCCATGAAAAACGCCCTAAACCTCTGCATCTGCCCCCTGCTGCTGAGCCTGCTGGCCGGCTGCGCCAGCCATGAGCCACCGGTGATCGCGCTGGACGAACCGGTAGAAGCGAAGCGTCTGCCAGAGCCGCCCAAGCCCATCGAGGTGGTGGCGGTGCCGCAGCCGCTGGCCTTGCCGGCGCAGCTCAAGCCGCTGCCAGAAACTCAACCCAGCAAGCCGGCCAAGGAGCCGGCCGATGAGCGCGTGCGGGTCTCGCGCGCCAACCGCGATGCCCGGGTCCCACCGAGCCGAGAGGGCTATATCAACGCCATCCAGGTCTGGCCCTACTCCGACGGTGCGCTGTACCAGGTCTACACCAGCCCCGGTCGGGTCACGGCGATCAACCTGCAGGCCGGCGAAGAGCTGGTCACCGTGGCAGCGGGCGATACCGTGCGCTGGATCGTCGGCGACACCTCCAGCGGCAGCGGCGAAGAACTGCGGGTCAGCGTGCTGATCAAGCCGACCCGAACCGACCTCAAGACCAATCTGGTGATCACCACCACGCGGCGCACCTACCTGATCGAACTGAGCTCCACCGAGCACGCCTGGATGGCCTCGGTGTCCTGGGACTACCCCAAGGACCGCATGCTCGCACTGCAGCGTCGTGCCAGTGCCGCGCAAGTGGCGGCACCTGTGGGCGCCGGCCTGGCGCTGGAGCAGCTGCGCTTTCGCTATGCGATCAGCGGCGGCAACCCGCCCTGGAAGCCACTGCGCGCCTTCGACGACGGGCGCAAGGTGTATATCCAATTCCCCGCCGGCATTGCCCAGGGCGAGTTGCCGCCGCTATTCGTGATCGGCCCGGAAGGTGACGGGCAACTGGTGAACTACCGCTTCCGCTCGCCCTACTACATCGTCGACCGCCTGTTCGGCGCGGCCGAGTTGCGCCTGGGCGCCGACGAGGGCGACCTGGTGCGGATCGAGCGCACCGATGGCGTGGCACGGAGGCCCTGAACATGACGGCCAAGGACGACAACCAAACCGCGGCGCCGACGCCGCTGCCCAAGGAGGCACCGGAGTCGCTGGAGCTGCGTGCGCAACCGCGCCCGGTCACCCGCCTCAATCCACGCATGCTGGCGGTACTGGTCGGAGGGCTGGCCAGCGCGGTGCTCGGCGCCATGCTGTGGTCGCTGCAGCCCCAACCGCGCCGCGATGGCGCAGAGCAGACCGAGCTGTACAACGTCGAGCGCATCGCCCGCTCCGAGGGCCTGGAGCAGTTGCCCGCCGACTACTCACAACTGCCTCCCCCCGCCGCACCCGAGGTGCCGCAACTGGGGCCACCGCTGCCTGGCGACCTGGGTGGCGCCATTCTCAGGGCCGAGCAGCAGGCACAGGGCTATGGCTACGGCAAAGCCGGTCCCGACCCGGCCGAGGCCGAACGCCTGGCCAGGCTCAAGGAAGCCGAGGAAGCAGCGCTGTCTTCGGTGTTTTTCCAGACCGGCAGCGCGAGGAAATCGAACGTCGCACCCACTGGGGGCGCCCAACTCGATCCCGCGATCCTGGGCGCAGCGTCGTCAGCCACGGTATCCGGAGTATCTGGAACACCAGCCCAGCAGGAGCAGAACGGGGCGTTTCTCAGTAAATCCGTAAATGCACCAACTCGTAATTCCGGATTGCTGCAGATGCCCGACTCGCCCTACCAGGTGATGGCCGGTACGGTCATCGCGGCGGCCCTGGTCACCGGGATCAAGTCGGACCTGCCGGGTGATGTGATCGCCACCGTGACCGAGCCGGTCTACGACAGCGCCACCGGCCAGCATGTGCTGATTCCCCAGGGCTCACGCCTGCTCGGCCGCTACAACAGCCAGGTGAGCTACGGGCAGAGTCGCGTGCAGGTGGTGTGGCAGCGGGTGATCCTGCCGGACACCTCGTCCTTCCAGCTCGACAACCTGGTCGGCAGCGACGCCGCCGGCTATGCCGGCCTGGAGGATGGCGTCGACTGGCACTGGGACCGGATCGTCGCCGGCGCAGCCATGACCAGCCTGCTGGGCATCGGTGCCGAGTTAGCGGCGCCTGAAAGTCGCACCGACGGCGACCGCATCATTATCGCCGGACGCGACAGCCTGCAGGACACGGTGAACCAGGTCGGCCAGGAGGTCACCCGCCGCAATCTCGATATCCAACCCACGCTGACCCAGCGCCCCGGCTTGCCCCTGCGCGTGATCGTCAATCGCGACCTGGTGCTGCGCCCCTACCAGTCCTTCTCCACTCAACAGAGGAACCCGCAATGAGCACGCCCAAGCTGCGCCTCGGCCCGCTGCCGAAAACCGAGAGCCTGAAGCTGACCTTCACCTGCCCCGCCAGCCTGAAGGCCGACCTCGAGCGCTACGCCTCGCTGCACTCGCAAGCCTATGGCGAAGAGGTCGATGCCCTGACGCTCATTCCGCACATGCTGGAGGCGTTCATGGCGAGGGATCGGGTGTTCAGGAGAGCCAACACGGAGTCCACTTCTTGAAGTTGAACGCTTTGTCGCAAGCCAGCCATTGCGATCAAATATGGAAATCGCTACTTGATCAGCCCCAAATAAATCGGCACTAAAGTGCTCTTTAGACCTGGTAATGGAGTGATTTAAGGCATTTTATTGCCTTTATTCGCGACAACCAGTAGCCTTAACGGCATTAAAGTGCCGGAGTCCATATGCACTCTCTCACCCTGCAACTGTACAGTGGTCATGCCTGGCACGACGCCATGCACCTCAACTTCGAGCAGCCCGAGGTGGGTCTGGCAGGTGCGTGTTCTTTTGGCTATGAGCAGACATATCTGCTTGAGACGCTGGAGCACATGGGCAGCCGCCTTGAGCATGCAGTTAGCGCCACAGTGCCATTGGGCTGGGACTCCTATCGGGGCACCCCGGCTCCCGCATTCCTTCACGACATATTGCCCGCAGGGGCGGCACGCCGCTTCCTACTCCAGCGTCTGGGCGAACAGAAACCCGAGAATCTGGAACTGGATCTATTCCTGCTGAGTCGGTGCGCTCCGGCGCCGGTGGGCAACCTGCGCATCAAGGAGGCGGCATTAGCACTTCAAGGAAATCCGCTGCTGGGTTTCTCTCGCGAAGATGTAATCAACCGCGATTCGCGCTTTCTGGAATACGCCTACGAGCAGGGTGCGGCTATCGGTGGCGCCACAGGCGCGGGTGGCGAAGCGCCCAAACTGTTACTGACTGAAGACAGAGAAGGTGCCCTGCATCCGGATGCGGCTCTGCCGGATGCCTATGCGACCTGTCACTGGTTCGTGAAGTTCGCGCGTAACCAGGCTAGGCAGACCGACCAAGACATACTGCGTAGCGAGTTCTGCTTCTACAGGGCCGTCCAGCGGCTTGGCCTGGATACCGTACCTGCCGAAGGTCTGGCTCTAGAGGAAGGCCGCAAGCCTAGCCTGTGGATGCGTCGTTTTGACCGTCGTCTCAGTGCCGCTGGTGTAGAGCGCAGCGCCATGGAGTCCCTGTACTCGCTGGCAGGAGTAACCGTGCCGGGCAGTTACCTACTGCATACCGACGCCCTGAAGCACCTGGTCAGGCTGTGGCAGCAGACGGGGCAAGGCACGCAAGTTGGTGACATGATCTTTGAGTATCTGCAGCGCGACTTACTCAACCAAATCCTTGGCAATTCGGACAACCATGGCCGCAATACTTCAATATTGCGAAACAGCACTGGCCTGAAACTCGCCCCCATCTACGACCTTGCCCCCATGGTGATGGATGATGAAGGCATCACTCGCACTACAAAATGGCCTCAACCTATAGAGATTGCCGGCGTGGTTAACTGGCGCCAAGCCTGTGCCGCACTGGCGCAATGGACCGACGCAGATGTTCTATATGAAAGGCTCAGAGGCGCAGCGCACAACTTCCTCGCCCTTCCCGACCTACTGAACGATCAGGGGCTGCCAAACTCCACCATGAATCATCCACGTATTGCGCTGCGAAACCTCCAGCAACGACTCAGCCGATGGGGGCTTGTCTAAATGGACATCATCGAGCGCAACCGTATTCTGAGCGAAATACAGACCCAACTGGCGTCGGGCGAGTTGAGCATCGGCCAGGCTGTGCGCAAGTTGCGGAAGGAAATCACCGGATTGCAGCAGGCCCGTTTCGCGCAGATGTGCAAACTTTCCCTGCGTGCCCTTCGTCAGTTGGAGCATGACGAGTCAAATCCAACCGTGCAGACCCTGAATAGCGTGTTCAATCCATTTGGGATGCAAGTTGGCATTGTGCCGAAGACGCGATCTCAATAGAGGCAGCCTGCCCCTCCTCAAGGGTGATATTTCTGCCCACCGCTACGATCTTGAAAACCGGCGGCAACCCTCACCTTTATCGTCTGCAACAGTCGTGGAATCGAGTTATAGTTGATACTCAAATCAGCCATATAAAAGGAAGCACATAAAATGTCGAAGCTTGCCGAATTTCGCGCCCTTGAACAGCAACTGGCCGCTCAACTGGCAGAGCTGGAAGCTCTCAAGAAAGACGGTGGCCTGAAGAAGGAAATGGAATTCGAGGAAAAACTCCGCACCCTGATGTCGAAGTACGACAAAGGCCTGCGCGACATCATTGCTATCCTCGATCCGCAAACCAATATCGGCAAGCTCAGCAAACAGGACTCCGGCGTACGCCGTCCTCGCCAAGTTAAACGCTACAAGCATCCTAAGACCGGCGAGATTGTTGAAACCAAAGGCGGCAACCACAAAGTCTTGAAAGCTTGGAAAGAAGAGTTCGGCGCTGACGTCGTCGAAAGCTGGCTGCAATAACGATTTACCGAACCGTTGGCGCCGTTTCATCAACGGCGCCGACGCCGTCCAAGGCGTCACCCGCTCCCCCGCGCCCATCTACGACTTAGCCTGTTTGCCATCAGACCTAGCGCCAATAGGCTGACCCCATTGGAATAGCGCTAAGGCATGGAAAAATGAAAGACACAATCAACACTTGGCCGGCAGAGGAGGACGTATGAACAAGCCACTCGACCGCCTCATCAAGATCGAGGAAGTACTAGAGCAAGTAGGGTGCGGCCGCTCCAAGCTCTATGACATGATCCAGCTAGAGGAATTTCCGGCACCGGTGAAGCTTGGCCGATACTCCCGCTGGTCACAGATCGAAGTACAAGGCTGGATTGAGCAGATGAAGCAAAGTAGGGCGGCCTGAGCCGCCCTACTTCAGTTACCAGCAGCCAGGACGAAGTCCTGCCACCATTGCATCAGCTCTCGTCTCTCCTGCAGATATTCAGCGTGGTTGTATGCTGCCTTCGTCTTGTTTCCCTCGGCATGCGATAGCTGCATTTCAATCACCTCAGCCCTGAAAAGCCCAGATTCATATAGGTGTGTTGAGGCCGTCGCCCGGAAGTCGTGGCATGAAAACCCTTTCATCCCGAGCCGCTCCAGCGCTCGGTTAAACGTCGACCCATCGACTGGTTTGTCAGGGTGCCTCAGCCCTGGGAACATCAGATCACCACCTCCTGTGATGCCCTTCAGCTCTCGCAGCAATTCAACTTCGGAAGGTGACTTGGCTGGACGCTTACGCAAAGGTAGCAATTTCCACTTCTGGGTCGAGCGCATCCAAGTCAGCCACGGAGACTGATTATCGGCTCAAGTCACAGCATTTCTGCGCTTGCGAGGCTGCTCCCTAACCTACCTATTCAAAAAACGTAGTGAAATAACGATCTAGCTCGCCTTCGTATTGATCCAGTGAATAGAGGGTGTCGGCAGCCAACAAATCGAGCAGGATCATCCCGTTTGGCCCTGAATCCTCGACCATCGTAGCGCGCAAGCGGTTGGTCATGCCCAGGTTGACCAGGCGCAAGTTGCGATACGCCTCGCGTAGCCCACCCATTGACCAGTCCGCACTCAAACCTCGCTGCCCTCGCAGGTACTGGCCGAGCAAGTAGGTGCCGAACACGCGGTAGAGAGTTTCGTCGCTCCCACTGAAAGGCAAATGAAACCACGCCATGGCTTTCAGCAGGCGCATATGCGGACAATCCGAGGTCGCGCCGATAGCCCCGACCAAAGAGCCCAAGCCACGCTGCATAGATGTGCTCTGGCGAGTCTCCCGTCCGCGTGAGCGTACCTCGACCTCGACCTGCTCGTACGAAGGCGATTGTGCCAACATCTCGACCGGCGCCACCAGCAATGCCGCGTAAGGGCAGTTCGGGGTCGACTCTGGGCTCAGCGGACAGTGCATGCATTGATGAAAATCCAGTCGAGTCCACAATGGCAGCGGCGACGGCCCACGATCTTCCTCTTGAGGCTGCAGTTCCACATTGTGCCGCCACTTGCGACCGTCCTGAAAACGGAACTGGTAGCGGATGACCGAGTCATCCACATCCTCTAGAGCCATGGTCTAACCTGAGTTTGAGGAATGGTAAAAAAGCTATGGTAGCATTCAATTCATGACGTCATAATCAAGGCGCCATTAAAATGTCAATCGAGCACTCCAATCCTTGAGACAGACTTCACACCCCCTACCCCCCTCTCCGCTACCCGCCAAGGAGCCGGCGATGGATTGCAGCAGTAACAGCTGGTCCGCTGCTCTAGTAGATCAGATTGGAGTTGGGGTGATCATCCTTAACATGGGATTACGCATCCAATACTGGAACCCCTTTATCAGCCACTGCAGTGGCAAGCCTCTCGAGCAAGCTCGCCATCAACTGCTGACCGATATTTTCCCAGAGGCGGATACCCCTCGTTTCAGCCAGATGGTGGTGCAGGCACGAGATCATGGCCAGCACGTATACACCCAGTGGCGCGATAACCCCTACCTGATCCAACTGCCCTATAAACCATCGAGAGAGTCGGCAGATTTAATGCTGCAAAGCACCCTTCTGCTTCCTTTCCTGGATGCAAAAGGTGAGCAGTGCCTGGCACTGCTGCTGTATGACACCACCGAACTGGCGCGCTCAAATGAACAGTTGGATGCAGCCCTAAACGCACTCAGCGGCAAGCAAACCGAACAGGACCAGCTGATCAAGAAGCTGGAAAAAGCCAACGCCCTGCTCCTGCAATCGGAGAAGCTCGCGGCCATTGGTCAACTTGCCGCCGGCGTCGCTCATGAGATCAACAACCCCATCGGCTACGTGTTCTCCAACCTCAAGACTCTCGCCAGCTATGTTCATGACCTGCTGCGCATCAGCGACGCAGTCGACAGTGCGGCGGATCTGGACGAACTTCGGCAGCTCAAGCGCAGCCTGGAGTACGACTACATCCGCGGCGATGTCGAAGCCCTGATTGGCGAATCCGAGGATGGCATCGAACGGGTCAAGAAGATCATCACCGCCCTCAAGGATTTCTCCCACGTTGAGGAAGATGCGTTCCGTTTCGCCGAGCTTCACCCTGGCTTAGAGACCACTCTCAACATGGTGAACAACGAGCTGAAGTACAAGGCTGAAATCATCAAGGAATATGGCCAGTTACCCGCAGTGGAATGCATTCCCTCGCAGATCAATCAGGTGCTGATGAACTTGCTGATCAATGCCGCCCACGCCATCGAACAGTTCGGCCGCATCACCCTTCGTAGTGGCCACCAAGACGACTGGGTCTGGCTGGAAGTGGAGGACAACGGCGTGGGTATTGCGCCACATGTACTCAATCGTATCTACGAGCCCTTCTTCACAACCAAGCCTGTTGGCAGAGGTACAGGGCTGGGCCTGTCGCTGTCGTATAACATCGTACAGAAGCACCATGGCCGCATAGACGTCAGCAGCAAACCGGGCCAAGGCACGATTTTCCGCATCTGGCTGCCCATCCGCCAGCCTGGCACCGCGAGCGACGGCAGTGCCCTGACATGACCCAGCAGCACGAGCAGCACGAGCAGCTCAGCGCCACCCTGCTGCTGGTCGATGATGAGGAAAACATCCTCAAGAGCCTATGCCGCCAGCTACGTCACGAGCCTTACGAAATCCTCATCGCCAACGGCGCCGAACAGGCTCTGCAGTTGCTCAATCAAAAGTCTGTTGACTTGCTGATTTCCGACGCGCGCATGCCGGGCATGGATGGCGCCACCCTGCTTACCGAGGTGCAGCAGCGCTGGCCTGAATGCGTGCGCATCCTCCTCACCGGGCAAGCCGACCTCAGCACTACGATCAAGGCAATCAACCAGGGGCGAATCTACCGTTACATCAGTAAACCCTGGGATGATGAGGAGTTGCGCCTGACCATCCGTCAGGCGCTGGCATTCCAGCACTCCGAGCGTGAGCGCGAGCGCCTCGAGCAACTCACCAAGGAACAGAACCAAAGACTGCAAGAGCTCAACACGACTCTCGAGCTGCGGGTTCGCGCCCGCACCGAGGAGCTGCAGCAAACCGCCGACATGCTCGATCTTGCCTATGCCGAGTTGAAGCGCAGCTACGTGACTGCCACCGAGGTGTTCTCCGGACTGGTCGCCCAGCGTATTCCGCGTGACAAGCAGGCCAACAGCCAGGTTATCGCCTTGCTCCGCGCCTACTGCGAGCACCATGGCTACGATGAGAACATGAGCCGCGACCTGGCCATGGCTGCGGCGCTGTACAATCTCGGCAAGCTGACCTGGAATGACAATCTGCTCCGAAGTCCGGCGGATCTGCTCTACAAGACCGAACGTGAGCGCTATCGGCAATACCCGGTATTGGGTGAAAGCCTGCTGATGAGTCTCGAGCCGCTGCAGGATGCTGCCCGGCTGATTCGCCATCATCAGGAACGCTGGGACGGTGGCGGTTTTCCCGACCGCCTCAAGGGCGAGACTATCCCCCTGGGCGCACGCCTGCTCAAGCTGGCGGTGGACTTCGTCGAACTGCAATGCGGCCTGGTGTTGGAGCGCAGGCTGAGCCGCGACGAAGCCTTGCTGCTGATCCAGAAATACAGCGGCAAACTCTATGACCCACAGCTGTGCGAGCGCTTTGTCGTACTGTGTACTGAACTCGCTCCTGATCTGGCACTGGCGGACCCCAGCATCCTGGCAGTCGACACCCGGCGACTGGAGCCTGGCATGCTGCTGGCCCGAAATCTAAATGCTGAAAATGGCACCCTGCTGCTCAACGAAGGCAAGCAACTTAGCCGTGCGCTGATCGATAAACTGATCGCCTTCGAGCAGAGCGAAGGGGCGCGTTACACCTTGTTCGTTCGCCCCGCGCCCCAAACTAGCATCACCTCACAGGACGCCGTTTGATGATCAAGATCCAGCTGGTTGACGACGAACCGCAGATTCTCAAAGCCCTGCAGCGACTACTCCGGCTCCAGGACTGGGAGGTACACGCCTTCAGTGATGTAAATCAGGCACTGGATGCGCTGACAGAGCATGAATATGCGGTGATCGTTTCAGATTACAAGATGCCCCATGTGGACGGTATCACCTACCTGCAGTTCACCAAACAGCGGCAACCGAACGCCATGCGCCTACTACTGAGCGGTCAGGGCGATCGTCAATCGATGATGAAGGCCATCAACCAGGCGGAGGTTTATCGCTTTATCTCCAAACCCTGGGAAGACTACGAGGTCGAGTCTGCCCTGCGCAGCGCCATCGATCTCTACCTGCTGCGTACCGAGAACCAACGCCTACTCGAGCAGCTGCACCTGCAGCAAAGCGCTCTGGACCACCAGCAACAGGAACTACTGCGCCTGGAAACGGAGCATCCAGGCCTTACCCGAGTGCGCCGCGACAGTGACGGCTCGGTGCTGATCGATGGGTTCAACGGCTAACTGCGACCGTCCGGTATTCGGCGCACATCCTTTAGCAGGTCGTTGAAAAATGTAGTGAGCGAAAACTAGACAAGGCGAAATCAGCCGAAACGCAGCGAAGCGGAGTAACAGAAAGAGGCTGGTCCGCAGGGCGAGCGAAGCGAGTAAAAAGCGCAGCGCACGAGCTGTACATGAGCATTTTGAGATTGATTTCAACGCCGAATAGCCGAGCGCAGTAGTTTTTCAACACCCTGCTAGACGCATACAAGGATCTCAGGATGGACATTAGCCTTCGACATGTGGTCTGCCTGGTGTATCTCCATACCCTTGGCCTCGCCGCGCTGGCCATATCGACCATCAGCCTCGGCGGTTATCTGCTGGCTGACTCCGCCTACCTCGCCCACAGCATGCTGCTACTCGACAGCACCCTGGCCGCCCTGCTGTTGGGCGTCGGCATGCTGGCCTACGCCAATCACCGGCAAAGCCTGCTTCGCATAACGGCCGGACTGTTGCTGGCCATCGGTTTGTACAGCCTACTGGTCAATGCGCTAGCGCCAGACAGCACTCAGGCCCGCTCGCTGATCAGCGACGCCCCCCCCATGCGCAGCTCCATGGCCCTGGTTTTTTGTCTGGTTGCCGCAGGTCTGCTCATCGCTCGCTGGCACCCCCTGAGCAGGCGCTTGACTTGCGGCCTTGGCGTGGCGTTGATCGGCCTCGCAGGACTCTCACAACTGGCCACGGACCACCCCGCCCTGAGCGGTTGGCAACTGGGCACCAGCTATGCAGCCTACGACGCGGCCAACCTCTTAACCCTGTGCTGTGGGCTGGCCCTAGTGTGTATGGGCGTGAGCGCAGTAAAGCACATCACCCCGTTTGATCGAGTCACCCTGGCCGTCGGGTTACTGTGCGCCGTGATGAGCGCCATGGGCTGGTACCTCCTGAGCCTCCATAACCTGCAAGCGGATGTTCGTCGCAGCGAGATAATGCTCGACAAACTGAGTAGCATCATAGAGCGCACGGTTCAGGGACACCGTCAGGCGATGCTGCGTATGGCCGAACGCTGGCGAGCGAATAACGAGCTGCCTTCGGATTCGCTTTGGCGTAAGGAGACCCACAGTTTTTTCCGTGACCTTCTTGGTTTTGAGCTGTTCGCCCTGCTCGACCCAACTCTGCAGCCAAAGATGCTCTCCAGCCGCAGTTTTGCCGACACAGACCAGGCCTACCAACTGCTGAAGCAGCCGCAGTTGCGCACTTGGCTGCAAGCCCTCGACGACCACACTCGTCCTCATGGCATCACCGTCTCGAGCCAGGACATTCCGCCACATCGCTTAAGTGCCATACCGCTGGGTCTGCCCAACCAGCCCGGCTGGTTGCTGCTGGCAAGCATCGACCTCTCCCGCCTGCTCGGCGATGCCCTGAACGACCAACTTGAGGGTTTCCGCGTGCGCGTCTTCGAGGATGAGCAGCTGCTATTCGACTCCGACGCTCAGCCCCCCAGGACGACGCCCAAATCTGTCAGCCAGATGCGGATTCGCGGTCTGCGCGACTCGGAGTGGCGACTGGTCAGTTACGTGGGCAACATTGGCCTGGAACCGTCGGCGCGGCGCATGCCAAGCCTGGTCCTGCTGTTCGGCCTCACGCTGAGTTTCATGCTCATGCTCAGTCAGCGCTTGCGCCTGCAGACCGTGTTGCACTCACGGCAAGTGCAGCGCAGCAATCAGGCATTGGAGGCCAGTCTGCAGCGCCAGGCGTCACTGCAGACCCTGAACCAGCGGATCATGCTCCATTCGACCGACCTGCTGCTCACGCTGAATGCACACGGCCGCATCATCGAGATCAACTCCGCATGCTACCCGCTGCTGGGCTACCGACCCGAAGAGCTGGTCGGCCGAATTCTCCTGGACTATGTACTCGCAGAGGATCAAGCAGTCACCCGCTCCACCCTCAATGCCACCATGTCGGGGGAGCCGCCGCGTGACTTTCAGAACAGATGCCGGCACAAGGACGGCAGCATCGCCCACCTGCTCTGGTCATGCGGCTGGGCGGAGAGCGAACACAGCTTCGTCTGCGCGGGCCATGACATTACCCACCTGATGCTTTATGAAGCTTACCTTGAAGATCAACGCGATATTCTCGGGATGATCTCCACCAACCAACCGCTGAACGAAATTCTCAACGCCATCTGCCAAATGGCCGAATCCCGCGACCCGACCGGGCTCTGCTCGATATTGCTGGCGGACAAGGCGCAACAGAGCCTGCACCTAGGCGCGGCGCCCAACCTTCCGCAGACCTACAACCAGGCCATCGACGGAGTAGCCATCGGCCCAAGCGCTGGCTCCTGCGGCACCGCCGTGTACCGCCAGCAGCTGGTGATAGTCGAAGACATCGCGCAGGACCCGCTCTGGCAGGACTATCGAACCTCGGCCCTGGCGCACGGCCTGCGTGCGTGCTGGTCCATTCCCCTGAGATCCAACCAAGGACATGCGCTCGGCAGCCTAGCCATCTACCATCGCGAGGAGATGACACCGAGCGACGAACAACTGCAACTGCTGGCCAATGCCGCCCAGCTCGCGTCGATTGCCATCGAACGGGAGCAGGACCGCAAACACTTGCAGGCGAGTGAGCAGCGCTTCCGCTCGCTGTTCAGCTTCAGCCCCAACGCCGTCGCCGCCCTCGACCTCACTGGCCGGTTTGAAAGCCTCAACCACGCAGCGGGCGAGCTATTCGGCTCGGGCAAAGAACTGCTGGGGAAACAACTCTCCGACTGCATCCTCGATGCGGACCTACCCCAGGTTCGCCAACGTTTTGCCGAATCCTGCGCCGGCAACGCACAACGCGTTGAAGCGCGTTGCGTGGGTCTGTGTGGCAACCCTCGCGACCTGAGCCTGACCTTTTTACCTATTCGAGTGGACGACGCCATAGTCGGCGTTTTTGCCGTGGCCAAGGACATCAGCGCGCGTAAACAAGCCCAGGAGCAGCTACAGGCCACCCTGCAAGAACTTCAGCGCAGCAACAGCGAACTGCAGGAGTTCGCCTTCGTCGCCTCCCATGACCTGCAGGAACCCCTGCGCAAGATCCAGACATTTTCCGAACGGCTGGGAGCACGTGCGGAAAGCTTAGACCCACAGAGCCGTGACTACCTGGAGCGCATGGGGGCTGCCGCCAACCGCATGCAGGTACTGATCCGCGACTTGCTCGATTACTCACGCGTCAGTTCCCGCGGCAAGCCCTTCGAAATGCTGGATACCGAGCAAATTCTCGACGGCGTACTGCGTGACATGGAAACCGACCTCGAGAACAGCAATGCGCAAGTTCGGCGCGAACCGCTACCGCCGATCCTTGGTGACCCGACCCAGATACGCCAGCTCCTGCAAAACTTGTTGAGTAACGCAGTAAAATTCCACAAGGACGGTCAACCGCCATGCATCCGCATCTATTCTGAACAAGTAAAGAGCGGTGAGTGGGCACTCTGTGTCGAGGATCAGGGCATTGGCTTCGACGAGAAGTATCTGGATCGGATCTTCAATCCCTTCCAGCGCCTGCACGGCCGCGGTGTCTACCCAGGAACAGGAATCGGCCTGGCGATCGTAAAAAAAATCGTCGAGCGCCACCACGCGCGCATCAGCGCCTCCAGCACACCCGGGCAGGGCAGTTTATTTCGCGTCACGTTTACCCTGAACAAGCAGGAATAACCACCATGGACAGCATTAACGGCCTGGATATTCTCATCGTCGACGACGACCCCGACGACTGCCTGCTGTTACAGGAGGCACTGCAGGAAAATATGGTCGTCAATCAGGTGCTCATTAAACATGACGGTGAAGAGTTGCTGGACTACCTGCAGCATTGCTATCGCCTACCCGGGCTAATCCTGCTCGATCTGAACATGCCACGCAAAGATGGCCGTGAGGCCCTGACCGACATCAAGAACAACCCAAACCTACGCAGTATCCCCGTCGTAATACTGACGACCTCAGATGCAAGCGAGGATGTGCAGCAAAGCTACGAGAGTGGGGCCAATGCTTTTATCACCAAACCGGCCTCCTATTCTGGTCTGGTCACGTTAGCTCATAATGTACGCAGCTTCTGGCTCGAAACTGCCGTACTGCCAACGGAGTACGACATCCGATGAGTACCCACAACCTACGCCTGCTGTTGATCGAGGATGATGAGGACGACTACCTGATCACCCGAGATCTTCTAAGGGAGAGTGGGCAGCTGCGCTACCAGTTGGATTGGGTCAGCGACTACGAGGCGGCACTTACCGCCCTAGAGCAGCGGGCGCACGATCTCTACCTCGTCGATTATCGCCTCGGCACCGAAAACGGTCTCGACCTGATTGCCCACGCCCAGGGCCTGGGAATAAGGGCGCCGCTGATCCTCCTCACAGGGCAAGGCGACGACGAGCTGGATGCCAGCGCCATCGACATGGGCGCCGCCGACTACCTGATCAAGGGCGAATTCAATAGCCAGATGCTGGTGCGCAGCATCCGCTACGCCTTGGGCCGGGTGCATGCCCGAGACGCACTGGCCAGTAGCGAAGCCCGTTATCGCCTGCTGTTCGAAACCAACCCGGAAGCCGTGTACGTCGTTCACCAACAATCACTGGCCTTCCTGGCGGTGAACCCGGCCGCAGTCAAAGCGCATGGTTATTCGCGTGAAGAGCTGCTGCGCATGACGGTGGCGGATATCCTCGCCCCCAAAGAACGGGAACGTCTTTTGGAGTCCGTCACTCAGGTGCTCCACAGTGACGGTCCATCCAACCAGGGCATTTGGTCACATCGTCATAAGGATGGTCATGACGTGGCGATGGACGTGCTGGTCCATAAGTTCGAGTACGACGCTACACCAGCCTTTCTGGTGATGGCCAGGGATATCACCGAGACCATTCAGGCTCGCCGGGAGGTTGAACTCAAGAACAGGGCCCTTCTCCAAATCTTCACTAACAGCCTCGATGGCCAGTTGCTGGTGAAGCATGACGGCGGCGTACTCTTGGCCAACCCGGCAGCAGCAAGGCTGCTCGGCACACCACTCACGCCTCTAGCAGAGCCCTACCTGGCTAGGGCATATGAGCCAGGCCGGCTCTATGAATGGAGCATACCGCTGAGCGATGGCAGCACCCTGGAGGCGGAAGTGCAGTGCACCCAGACCAAATGGGACGGGGAACCGGTACGATTGCTGTCGCTACGCGATATCCACGAACGCAAGACTGCCGAACATAAATTGCGCTTGCTGCAGCGTAGCCTCGAGGCCAGCTACAACGGCGTGCTGATCTGCGATGCCCTGGCAGAAGACCTGCCGATCATCTACGCCAACACTGCATTTGAACGCATCACCGGCTACAGCGCCGAGGAGGCCATTGGCCGCAACTGTCGCTTCCTGCAAAACGACGACCGTGAGCAGGCTGGGATAAGCGAGCTCCGCCAGCGCCTCGCGCGGCAGGAAGATGCACACGTCGTGTTGCGCAATTTTCGCAAGGATGGCACGCCGTTCTGGAATGACCTGTATATCGCCCCGGTACCCAATGAACAGGGCAAGATCACCCACTTCATTGGCGTGCAAAACGATATTACCGAGCAGAAGCGCTACGAGTCCGAACTGGCCTACAACGTGAGCCACGACGTGCTCACCGGCCTACCTAACCGTTCGCTACTGGAGGATCGCCTCAACCAGGGCTGCCAGATTAGCCGGCGTTACAAACGTAGCCTGGCAGTAATGTTCATCGACCTTGACGGTTTCAAGACTATCAACGAAAGCCTGGGCCATCAGGTTGGCGATCAGCTGCTAATCCAAGTGGCCCAGCGCATTGGCCAGCAGGTACGTCCAGGTGACACCGCTGCGCGCCTGGACAGCGATAGGTTCGTGGTGGTGCTGCCTGATCTGGCACGGGAGGAAGATGTGTTGTTGGTGAGCGAGCGGCTAATCGGCCACATCGCCCGCACCTACCGAATCGATGATGCCGATCTGCACCTAACCGCCAGCATCGGCATTACCCTGAGCGATGGCAACATCGAACAGCCCACCCAGCTGATCCAGCAGGCCAACATGGCCATGCACAAAGCCAAGCAGCAAGGCCATAACAACTGTCAGTGGTATACCGCAGACCTGGAACACAAGATCAGCGAGCGCGTGAACCTGCGCAACGAAATGCAGAAAGCCATCGAGGCCGAAGCCTTTCAACTCCATTACCAACCACAGGTCGATGGCCGTAGCGGTAAAGTCGTGGGAGTCGAGGCCCTGTTGCGTTGGAGGCATGCCGAGTATGGTTTCATCTCACCAGCGCAGTTCATCCCAGTGGCCGAGGAAACCGGACAGATCATTCCGTTGAGCGACTGGGTGCTGAAAACCGCATGCCGTGATGCTCGCATACTGGCCGACAAGGGCTGGAGTGATGTGGTGATGGCAGTCAATGTTTCACCCGTTCAGTTCAGGCGGGCCAACTTCGTCGAGAGCGTGCGCAGCGTCCTCGAACAGGCGCATTTGCCGGCCAAACTGCTAGAACTGGAAATCACCGAAACAGTGTTACTGGATAACACCGAAAGAGCCGTCTACACGTTGCATGCGTTAAAGGATCTTGGCGTGCAGCTTTCGATCGACGATTTCGGCACTGGCTTCTCTAGTTTGAACTACCTCAAACGCCTGCCGGTCGACAAGATCAAGATCGACCGCTCCTTCGTCCAAGAGGTGATCAGCGACCGTCATGATGCGGCAATAACGCGAGGCATCATTTCGATGGCTCATCACCTCGAACTCAAGGTGATCGCCGAAGGCGTCGAAACGGAATCCCAAGTCGCCTTCCTTAAAAAAAGCCGCTGCGACGAATTCCAAGGCTACCACTTCGCCAAACCCATGCCGCTGGCCCAGCTAGAACACTTCCTGCGTAATCCACATGGACAGCACAGCCAGCAATCGCCCGCCAGCGAGTCATCCAGCCCGCCACAAACCCTGCTATTACTCGACGACGAAACTAATATTTTGCGCGCCCTGACCCGCGTACTACGCCGTGACGGCTATCGAATCATCACCGCTACCAAAGCCCAGGACGCCTTCGCCCTTCTAGCCAAACATGATGTACAGGTCATTCTCTCGGATCAGCGCATGCCGGAGATGAGCGGTACGGAGTTCTTTAGCCGGGTCAAGAACCTCTATCCGGAGACTATGCGCGTCATCTTATCTGGCTATACGGATCTCCAGTCGGTGACTGAGGCGATCAACCAGGGCGCCATCTACAAGTTTCTCACCAAACCCTGGGACGACGAGCAACTGCGGAACACTGTCGCACAGGCGTTCAAACAGCACAGTCTCAACACGCCAAGCGAAAATGATCGCGCTAGCGACAGCCAGACAAATACTGTATCGGCCCACGTGGAGCAGAGACTCCATGACTAGTCGCAAGCACCAGCGGTGAGAGCCTTCTACGCCACAGCAAGTTGTCTCAGTTGGTATTGAAACCACCATCCACCCATGGAGAGTAATCATGGAGATAGAGATGGATACTTCTTCGCATACACCGAGGTTCTCGATATTGACGCTGATCAGTCCCTCCCCTTACCGGGCACGGAAGCCTACGAATCGCTTCCGCAGTTTCCGAAGGACAGCCGCTGGCCTTCCGGCGCACAATCCGTCGGCATGAACTGAGGCAGATCGCACCCTGTCCGAGCGGGCTCCAACCAAGCATGAAGTCGGCGCCGGCCTCATCCGACAAGGGCTTGCAGTTCCGTAGAGGCCGGGCGAGTGAGCCGTCGCTCTTCCTTGGCTAGATTGACCTGCAGGGCCACCTGAGCCACGTCCAGGACGCCACTAGGCAGCAAATAGCTGCCTTTGGCCTGCAGCCAGGTCAGCACGTCCGCTAGATGCCAGATCGATGCACTGCCCTCATGTACCGGTGTAGGGAAACTGCTCGGATAAGCCAACATCATCTTGCGCATATTCTGGCGCGACACACCGACGATCTCCGCCACATCGGTGAGACCGACCAGATCCGGCGCCATCTCGATCAGCCTGGCCGACGGCACGGCACTGCGTACGTCGGTAAGTGCGCTGCGCACAGCCACTTCAGCGCTCTCCGCTTCACGGGTGAACTCCAGCGCCAGCCGGCCTGGCCGGCCAGTACCGATCAGGGCATCGTCGCAGCCAGCCTCGCCGAGGCGCTCGACCAACGCTTCCGGGTCACGGTCATCGTCGGCCAGTTGGTATTTCAGAGTGAAGGTGTATTCCATAGCACTACTCCTCTGCGCCCTCAGCGGCGTGCAGTTGCTTACGGTGCGTGGTGCAGTTATCTACGACGCGCCGAAGAGCACGCGCATGGTTGCCAGGGATCTTGGGGGGGCTCCACACGCTGGGGATGCAGAATTCGCCTGGGCGACACTCATCATCGTTGTCTGGACAGTAGATTCGCCCCCAAGCGTGACTTCCACCCAGCTCTATGCGCCAGCCCTGCCCCTCGGCATGCCTCAGTGCTTCTTCAACCTCTTTCTTCGAGTGAAAAGGACGGGGGGCGTGATCTCCAGTATTCGCACGGCCAACAAGGTTGTCAACCGACAACCTTTAACTTTAAAACCGATCCCCTCAACATCGGGACCACAACGCAGGGCGACCATGCGCTTGGTACCGAGCAACTTCTCGCAGGACACGGCCAAGGAAATGCCACTCAGACCACAGCGCCCGATAACTCAGCGTTTCTCGCGTCCGTTGAGACGACAGTCGTAGCGAGAGGGGATTGGACGTGCAAGCCTTCAGAGGCTTCGTTTCGTTTATTGTGATTTTCGTTTATTTCGTTTATAAAATAGCACCGATGCGCCGCACACCTGCCTGCGTGCACACAAGTAATTCTGGAGACACCCATGACCATCGCGGACCTCAATCGCACGATGCTCCCCGACGAAAGGGAGATTGCTGCTGCCGTAGAGTCGCGCCGCCAGCTCGCCGCCTTCCTGTCGACCAAGCTGGAGACCCAGCGCATTGAAATACTGGACGATGAGCAGCGGCCGCACACCGTTCAATTGCCCGTTTCGGCTCTGCGTCTTCTTGACGAAATCCTGAGCGAGCTGGCAATGGGGAATGCTGTGAAAGTCGTTCCGATCCATGCGGAGCTGACCACCCAAGAAGCAGCGGACCTGCTCAATGTCTCGCGCCCGCACCTGGTAAAGCTGCTGGATGAGAATGTCATTCCCCACACCAAGGTCGGCCGTCATCGCCGAGTGAAGTTCGCAGACCTCATGGGCTACAAACAGCGCAGGACTGCTGAAAGCCGCCAAGCCATGGATGAACTCGCAGCACAAGCTCAGGAGCTGGGGATGGGGTACGAATGAGGCACTCACCGTTCACCGCGGTGTATGACGCAAACGTCCTCTACCCAGCGCCATTGCGCGATCTACTCATGCACCTGGCGCTAACTGGTGTGTACCGCGCGCGCTGGACGGCCCTGATCCATGAAGAATGGAAGCGCAATCTCCTGCTCAATCGGCAGGATCTGACCCAGGCGCAACTGGATCGCACATCTGCCGCGATGGATAGAGCTATACCGGATGCCTTGGTCACCGGATACGAGCCCCTGTGTGCGGGGCTCAACCTCCCCGATCCAGATGATCGGCACGTCTTGGCTGCAGCAATCAAGTGCAACGCATCCGTGATCGTGACCTTCAACCTGAAGGACTTCCCATCTGAGGTCTTGGAGCCGTTTGAGATCGAGGCGGTGCATCCAGACGACTTCATTGCCGATCTCTTCGACTTGGATCAGGCCGCCGTGCTTGAGGCAGTGCAAGCACAACGAGCCTCCCTGAAAAATCCACCGCATACCGCCCGGGAGCTTCTGGACCGGCTTCTGGTTCAAGGTCTAACGCAGAGCGTCAAGCTTCTCTCGGAGTACGAGCGACTGATCTGACCTGAGCTGGCGCCTAACTGGCCTGAGCGGGCCGGCAGCTACGGGCGCTTGTTTCGACCTTGCTCCTGGGACAGAGAGTCCGTCAGGAACACGTTGCTTCGCGCCCCTGCTCGACCGCATTGAGACTGGCCCTTGCCAGCATCATCCGAACTGTCCTGACTCGACCACTGACCGGCCTGCTTACATCCCAAGCAACTCAATGAGAGTTTCAGCCCCCTTCCTCTACGCCCGTCTGCGATAGAGGTGGTTTGCCACCAAGAACACCGCCCATAGGCTGGACTCACTGGAATGACATGGTGGCATGGAGCGATGAAAACACTGTTAATTCTGAAACTGCAGCGCAACGAATACGCCAGCAACTCCCTCGACAGGGCAAGCCGAGGGCCTCGCTATGAACAGTGATCTGGACAGGTTCTTGCGCGAGGCCGAAGTACTCGAACTAACCAGCCTCGCACGATCCACTCTATGGCGAGAGATTAAGGCCAAACGCTTCCCGAAACCGGTGCCCATAACCCCTGGGCGCGTCGGCTGGAGGGCTTCGGAGGTAGCACGCTGGCAGAAGTGCCCGACAACATGGAAACCGCAGGAGGCCGCTTGAGCGGCCTGCGGATTTCGGAGCATCGTGACCGGCCGTTTCGGTTGATCGTGACCGGTCATTTCGCTAACGCGTGACCGCTCGTTTCGCTAGCAACGTGACCGACTTTTCGCCTGTTCCGAAACAGGCGGTCACGGCTTACCGAAATCGCCGGTCACGGCTTAGCGAAATCATTCCTCCTCGTTGCGCATGACCTGACGCGACCGTCACCCTCGCCCGATTTCGGGAGACGAGGGATGCCGGCGCCGCGAGTAGCCATGCGAAACATCAAAGAATGTCTGCGCCTCAAGCTTGAGGCCGGTTTGTCCCACGAAAAGATCGCCCGTGCCTTGCAGTTGTCCAAGGGCGTGGTCAGCAAGTACGTCACGGCAGCGCGGGTGGCCGGGCTGGACTGGCCGGCGCTGGTGGTCATGGACGAGGCCGCGCTGGCGGCTGCGTTGTTTGCGCCGGTGTCGACGGAAAAGTCGCGCGGTGAGCGGGTGCTGCCGGACGTGCTGAGCATCCACCGCGAGCTGCGCCGCAAGGGCGTGACCTTGCAGCTGCTGTGGGAGGAGTATCTCGCCGCACATCCGGGACAGCCGACCTACCGCTATACCCAGTTCGTCGAGCGCTACCGGCGCTATGCCCAGACCCTCAAGCGCTCGATGCGTCAGCTGCACCGCGCAGGCGAGAAGCTGTTCATCGACTATGCCGGGCCGACGCTGCCGGTAGTCGATCCGGCCACTGGCGAAGTCCGTCGGGCGCACATCTTCGTCGCGGCCCTGGGCGCCTCGAATTACACCTATGTCTGCGCGACACCGGGCGAAACCCAGGTGGACTGGCTGACTTCGCTGGGCCAGGCGCTGACCTATTTCGGCGGCGTGCCGGAGATGGTGGTGCCGGACAATCCACGCGCCCTGGTCGCCCAGCCGGATCGCTACGAGCCGGGCCTGAACCGCGCGACGCTGGAGTGCGCGCGCCATTACCAGACGGTGATTCTGCCGGCACGGCCCCGCAAACCCCAGGACAAGGCCAAGGCCGAGGTCGCCGTGCAGGTCGTCGAGCGCTGGATCATGGCGCGCCTGCGCCACCGGCAGTTCTTCAGCCTGCACGCGCTCAATCAGGCCATCGCCGAACTGCTGGAGGATCTCAATCGGCGCCCGTTCAAGCGCCTCGACGGCTGTCGACGCGACTGGTTCGAGCGCCTGGATCGCCCGGCCCTGCGCCCGCTGCCGGCCCAGCCCTACGAGGTCGCCAGCTTCAAGCGCTGCAAGGTCAACATCGATTACCACATCGAGGTCAATGGCAGCTTCTACAGCGTGCCCTCGGCTCTGGCCCGGCAGAGCGTCGATGTGCGGCTGACGGCGCACACCCTGGAGGTGCTGCATGGCAACCGGCGGGTGGCCAGCCACCTGCTGCTGGGTCGTCGCGGCGCCTACAGCACGCAGCGCGAACACATGCCCGCCGCGCACCAGGCGCATCGCGAGTGGACGCCCCAACGCCTGCTCGACTGGGGTGCGCGAATCGGCCCCTGCACGCGCCAACTGATCGATCACCAGCTGACCCACAAACCGCACCCGGAGATGGGCTACCGCGCCTGTCTCGGGCTGCTCTCGCTGGCCCGTCGCTATGGCCATGCACGCCTGGAAGCCGCCGCCGAACGGGCCGTCCAGCTGCGCGCCTTCACCGGACGCAGTGTGCGCAACCTGCTCCAGCAAGGCCTGGATCGACAGCCGCTGCCCAAGCGTGCAGCCGAGACGCGCCTGCCTACCCAGCATGCCAACGTCCGTGGCGCCGACTACTACCAACCCCCGCAACAGGAGCTGTTCGATGATGCCCCAACACAGCCTGAATCAACTGCACCAGCTACGCCTGGACGGCATGGCCCGCGCGCTGGAAGAGCAATGGACGCTGCCGGCCAGCCACAGTCTGAGCTTCGATGAACGCCTCGGCCTGCTGCTCGACCGCGAGCTGGCCTGGCGTGACAACCAGCGCCTGGTACGGCTGCGCAAGAAGGCCAAGCTCAAGTACGCCAACGCCTGCCTGGAAGATCTCGACCGCCGCTCCGGCCGCGGCCTGGATGAGCGCCTGATCGCCAGCCTGGCCAACGGCGACTGGATACGCCAGCAACACAACCTGCTGCTGACCGGCCCGACCGGCGCCGGCAAGACCTGGCTCGCCTGCGCCCTGGGCAACCAGGCCTGCCGTCAGGGCTACAGCACCCTGTACCTGCGCACCCCGCGCCTGCTGGAGCAACTGCGCATCGCCCATGGGGACGGCAGCTTCGGCCGCACCCTGCAACAGCTGGCCAAGGTCGACGTTCTGGTGCTGGACGACTGGGCGCTGGCCCCGCTGGAGGAAGGTGCTCGGCATGATCTGCTGGAAGTGATCGACGACCGCGCCGGCAGTCGCTCAACCATCCTGACCAGCCAGCTCCCCATCGAGCACTGGCATGGCTGGATCAACGACCCGACCCTGGCCGACGCCATCCTCGACCGCCTGGTGCACAACGCTTACCGACTGACGATGAAGGGCGAGTCACTGCGCCGGAAAAAAGCCGAGGAACAAACCGCATCGTGACCGATGCGATTACAATCCAGAACCCGCGCAACCGGGGTGGAAGCACCGGTCACGTACTAGCGAAACGCTCGGTCACGCTCACCGAAATCCGCAAGCGGCCTTCAGCGTTTTTGGCCGATAACGTTCTTTTCCAGCCAAATAGCCCAGCGATCGAGTCCGCGCTTCTTTTCCTTGAAGTAGTCGTAACGGTCATAGTGCTTTGCGGACACGTCGTTGAACGCATGTCCTTGGATTCGATCCCGCAGCTGCTTATCCAGCCCTGCCTTGCCCATCAACGTCTTGCAGGTACGACGCAGATCCCTGAGGGTGAAAGGCGCGTCGAACTTGTCGGCGTGTCGGCCATAGAGCTTGGTCACGGCACGCGACAGCGACTGCACGTTGAGCGACTGCCCCTCAATTTTTCCCTGGAACGGGTATGCACTGGTTGTGCTGATCTCATCCATGACCCTCAAGCAGCCTTTCATCAGCTTGTTCATGGGCACGACATGCAGCGAGCGCTCCCCCTCCACACCCTTCTTGCTGCGAATAGTGACATGGTCAGCCAGGTAAAGAGCCCGCTCAGACTGCAGCAACTGCTCGGGGCGCTGGCCACCTGCAGCTATCAGGAACTTGAGCAGCTCGGCCGTGGTGAGAGAAAGGTGTTCAGGCAGCAGATTCCAGAGCGTCGCCAGCTCCTTGACCGAAAGAGCACGGTCACCTGGCTGTTCCCAGTCAGCCTGCACCGGAATGCTGGCAACTGGATTGCTCTGCAGACCGAAGCGCACCTCGTCCTTGAGGTAGTTGCGCGGATTGAACTCCTGGCGCATGGCAAACTGAAAGGCGGCGTGCAGCCGCGAACGCAGACGGTTGGTCTGGGTTGTCACGCCATTGGCAATCATTCTCGCCAAGATATCCCGAATCTCGGCCGGACCAATCATCACTGCTGGGCGCGTGACGAGGCTGGGAAAGGGCTCACTGACATAGCGCTTGAAAGACCATTCGACGTGCTTGGCGGTAGCGGCCCCCTCAGCCTTGAGCTTGGCCACGTAGGAATCCATGAGATCACCGAAAGTGCCAGTAGAGAGCCGAACCTCTTTTTCTTCCCGGCTTTTATCCCGCGCCTCGGTCAGGCTGAGCGAGGGCCAGGTACCAAGTTTGATCTTGATCTTCTTACTGCCCTGACGACGCTGGAAGTAAAACTCTTTGGTGCCGTTCGGCCGCACGCGCAGCATCAGCACTCCTTCCCCTCTTGCACTACGCCCATCACTGACGGTGAATTCTTTCTCGGAGGGCTTGATCGCACGTATCTGCTTTTCAGTCAGCATTGGTATTCCTTTTTGGGGGCCGTTTCTGGGGGCCGTTTACCTAAAACAAGAAGGCACGCCCTGAAACACCACGAGACTCTGAAAACCCGTGAAAGCCCCTATTTTACTGGCTTACATGGCCAGTTGTGTATCTCCACACACGATACAAAAAACAACAAAAATGAGCTTCCCAAGCTCATGACGAGGGTTCGATTCCCTTCGCCCGCTCCAGATTCTTATCCCGGCATGTTTCGAGATGCCTCAACATGAACCGGGAACCCAGGCAGACCGGCCATCAGAGCCGGTTTTTTTGTGTCCGCGTGCCTTACCCCTCCCCCCTTAGGACACGCCGACTGACCGGCGTCCCTGCTCCCTAGAGGCTGCTCCGCTCGCCGAGCTAGTCGAGCCTCCGCCGCTCAAAGTACGGTTCGCCGAGCCAACACATGCCTGTGGATTTGCGACGCACGGCATGACAATTGTTAACAATTGTACGATAATCAGCCGCACCATCAGGGATGATCCCGTCTAAACACAGTACTGAGTGATCGGAGTAACCAACATGCCTGGAAGCAGTGCGATCTCGAAGCAGAGCTTCGACGTGCAAACGGCCAATATTCTTCGCGAGATGATCGTTACCGGAAACCTGGAGGCCGGCTCTCGCCTCACGGAGGCCAAGCTGACCGAGCAGTTCCACGTATCCCGCGGCACCATCCGCGCGGCCCTGCAGAAGCTGCACAACGAGGGCCTGGTTTCGCAGGTGCCCTACACCGGCTGGCATGTCATCGCCATCAACGCGCAGGACGCCTGGGAACTGCACAACCTGCGCCGAGTGCTCGACGGCTTGGCCGCGCGCCTGGCGGCGGAGCGCATCGAGCCCGAAGGCGCCAAAAAGCTTGAAGAAGCCTACCAGCGCCTCTGCCAAACCTGCGAAGGTAGCGACCCCAAGGACATCGCCAACGCCGACTTCGAACTGCACAAGCTGATCGTCTCGCTGTCGGGACATGGCCGGCTGCAGGAGCACTACAAGCTGACAGAGCAGCAGATTCGCGTGTTCATCGCCTCCTGCGACTCCGAATTCTCCGACTACAAGAATATCGGCCAACGCCATGCCGCGCTGGTCCAGGCGATACTGGCGGGCGACGCCGATGCCGCCGAGCGCCTGGCTAAGGAGCACAACGCCTCTCAGGGCGACGCCCTGATCAGCAGCCTGCGGCAGATGGAAACCCAGAAGTAGGCCTAACAACCCGGTCACTCGCCAAGGCCATGGCCGCTGGCGAGTGACCTTCCACTGCGGGTCAGTCGGTCAAGCGATCAGGCCGCTTGGCCTCTCGCTCATAGTGAATGGGCATGGCGTATCCATAGAACTGCTTCGCCCGCTCCGGCCGGTTGACCGTTTCAGGGTCCAGGACGTAGGTCGGCAATGCGGTGATCCACGCGCCCTCGCCTTCTACCCGGGTCACCCGATGCAGCGAGTAGCGCCCTTTGAACAGCTGCAGCGCGCCCGGCTCCCATACCAATCTGTGCACGCGACTGCGGTCGCCATCCAGCACGCGCCTGACCCCCTCGAAATTCTCATCCTCGAGCGAGCGCATGTTCGGCACGTACTCGAACTCCCCGCCCTGCTCCGGCTGCTCGACCGACACGCTGATGGTGAATTCATTGCCGTCGAAGTGCCAGGGAAAGTAGTGCCCGTCTTCCATGATCGCGTAGGGACAGCGGGCCAGGGGATCGGCCCATTGGTAGATCGGCCAGACGCCGACGCAGGCGCCGACGAAGCGGGTCATGGCATCCCAGTCGTAGAGCGCGCGCAGGTCGGAGTCGGCCTCGAGGATATCCGAGTTGATGAAGCCGCTGGTGCGCCGCTCGAAGAAGCGCTTCGGGTGATGTTCCGGCAGCGAGGGGTCCTCCGCGGTCATGTAGGGGTTGTGGCTCTGCTTCGACCAGAACGTCCGCTCACGCAGGCGGTAGGCTTCAGCCCGCATCCGCGCCACGGCCTCGGGCTGGATGAAGTCGGGCACCACGCTGCAACCGGTCTCATCCAGTTGCGCCCGGCACTGGGCGATCAGCGCCTGGGTTCTGGGGTGGTCTGGCGTGTTAATCGGGTAGCGCTCCAGGTCGATGATGTCGGCAAGCGACCGGGTGGCGCGCTCTGTAACGGACGCAGGTGCTGTAGTCATGGGGCCTCCAATCAGCCAATGGGTTGCACATCGGCCCGCATGATCACCACCGCTCTTACACCAAGCAAACAAATATAATTCCGGCCATCCATCGATTTATTAAATTCAACTGGCATTCGCCGGCACTGAGCGCTTGCGCCAGCGACTGGCCACATGGAGCTGCCTCACGGCATTTGCTCATGGCGCATGTCGATGGCCACCACGTCCTTCAGCGCCCCCTTGGCCAGCTCCAGCAGCTCCGCATCGATGGGCTCCTTGGGATGCAGCAGGTAGACCGGTCGCTGAAAGGTTGGCGCCTTCTCGATCAGGTGCAGCCGGCCCGCCTGCAGCAATGGTTCCACCGTGCGCGCGGAGAAGTAGCCCGAGCCACCATGTTTCAGGATGTAGTCCAGGCCGATCATGCTCAGCCCTACCGACAGGCGCGGCGCCCGGGTTTCCGGATAGGCGAGGCTGTGCGCCGCGCGGAATTCGGCGCCCCAGTCGACGAACACATAGTCCGGCTGCCAGTGCTTGGTCACCTTGCGCGCCGTGGTCGAGACCAGCACCAGGGTGTCCTCCATCAGCAGTTCGCAGGCCAGCCCGGGCTGCTGACGCGGGATATAGGTCATCGCCAGGTCGATCAGGCCGTCGCTGAGGTCGGCCAGGAGATTCTCCGAATAATCGGCCACCACCCGCGTGCCGACATTCGCCGCACGGGCCTGCATGCTCTCGACCCAGGCCGGGGCGATCCGCTCCCAGTGGTTCATCTGCACGCCCAGGGTCACCACCGCATTGAGCTCCTCGGGTAGGGCCACCTCCTGACGGGCCTGCTCCCAGGCCCGCACCGCCGCGTGGGCGAAGCGGTGGAAATGCCGCCCGGCCACGGTCAGCTCGCAGCCCTCGCGCTTGCGCACGAACAGCTGCCGGCCCAGTTGCGTCTCCAACACCTTGATGCGTGCGCTCACCGTCGACTGGGTGATGTGCAAACGATCGGCCGCCAGCTGAAAGCCGCCGCTCTTGGCGACTTCCAGGAATGCCTTCATGTGGTTGATGTTCAAGGTATTTCTCTACTCGAATCGATTTCTTGAATGGGGAGCAGCAAATAAAATCGTTTTTCTAATATAAGCGCTTTGCAGATGATCCGGCCATGCGCCCAGCGCGCCGCAACCCAAACATTTTCTGTCCGGAGACATCGCAATGCCTCAAGCCGCTCAAGCCCTCGCCGAACCCGTCATCAGCCCAGCGCTGGATGCGATCATCGACCTCGACCGCTACCCGATCCACCAGCCGGAGAACCCGCTGACCATGGCGCTGGTCGAGCAGTGCCGCGCCGAACTCGATGCCGTGGGTTGCTGCTGCGTGCGCGGCTTCGTCCGTCCCGAGTCGATCGCCCGCATGCTCGCCGAGGCCGAGCGTCTGAAGCCGCAGACCTACTGGTCCGAGAACGCCAACAACCCCTACATGACCAAGGACGACCCGTCGCTGCCAGAGGATCATCCCAAGCGCATCTTCAACAAGCGCACCAACGGCTTCATCAACTCCGACATCCTCGAGGCCGACTCGGACCTGCGCGCGGCCTATGACTCCGACGAGGTGCTGCGCTTCGTCTCCGACTGCCTCGGCGTGGCGCCGATCTACCGCTGGGCCGATCCGCTGGGGCGCAACCCCTACAGCGTGATGGACCCGGGCCACGAGTTCGCCTGGCACTTCGACGGCAACGAATTCACCGTCAGCATCCTGGTCCAGGGGGCCGAGAAAGGCGGCATGTTCGAGTACTGCCCGGACCTGCGCACCCCGGAGAACGAGAACCTCGAAGCCGTCACCAAGGTGCTGCGCGGCGACCGCGGCCCGGTCCATGAACTGGACTTGCAGCCCGGCGACCTGCAGATCTTCAAGGGTCGTTTCTCCATGCACCGGGTGACCAAGATCGAGGGCGAGCGCACCCGCTACATCGCCCTGCCGACCTATGTGCTGGACCCGCACAGCGTCAACCGCCCCGAGCGGGCCAAGCAGTTCTATGGTCGCGCCGAGCCGATCCACTACGAACGCGAAGCGCAGCGCCCGGATCGCCTGCTCGACTGAGCCCTGTGCTCCCTTACAGCGCCGTCCGAGCAATCGACGGCGCTTTTTTTGAGCCCGCCACCGCCACCACGCCCCCTACCACTACTTATCCGGTGCCATAGCATGAACAACATCGACATGGTTCGCCTGGCCCACACCTCGCCGGTGATGCGCCTGACCGATACCGAAGCGCAGATCGACATGCGCCGCCTGCGTGCCTACCGCCTGGGCCGCATCCGCGAGCAACTGATCAAGCGCGACTACGCCGCCTGCATCCTTTTCGACCCGATCAGCATTCGCTACGCCACCGGGTTTCGGAACTACGCCCTGTTCCAGATGCATATCCCCTGCAGCTACCTGTTCGTGCCGGCCCAGGGCCCGGTGATCCTCTACGAGTCGGAGTCCTCCTACCACATAGCCAAGGGCCTTGAGACCATCGACGAGTGCCGCCCGGCGCTGCAGCTCAACTATTTCTTCGGCGGCAGCCGGGAGCAGGAGTGGGTCAACCAGTGGGTCGATGAGGTCGCCTCCTTGCTGCATGAGCATGGCGGCGGCAACCGGCGCCTGGCGATTGGCCGCACCGATGCGCGCATTCCTTTGGCTCTGGCCAATTGCGGCCATGACATTTTCGATGCCCAGGAGCTGGTGGAAGCGGCACGGCTGATCAAGTCGCCGGAAGAAGTGCTGTGCATGAACCACGCAATCACCGTGGCCGAGGTCGGCATTTCGCGCATGCGCGAGGCGCTGACGCCCGGCATGACCGAGGTGCAGCTGTGGTCGATCCTGCACCAGACCAACATTTCCATGGGCGGTGAGTGGATCGATTGCCGCCTGCTGTCCTCCGGCGACCGCGCCAACCCCTGGTTGCAGGAGGCCAGCGAGCGGATCATCCGTCCCGGCGAGCTGGTGGCCTTCGACACCGACATGATCGGCCCCCTGGGCTACTGCGCCGACGTCTCGCGTACCTTCCACTGCGGCCCGGGCAAGCCCTCCGACTCCCAGCGCCGGCTTTACCAGCTGGCCCACCACGAGATCCAGCACAACCTCGCACTGATCCGCCCCGGCGTCAGCTACCGCGAACTGTCGGAAAAGGCCTTCAAGCCGCCAGCCGAGTTCGTCGCCAACCGCTACCCGTGCATCGCCCACGGCATCGGCATGTGCGACGAGCACCCGAGCATCTTCTATCCCCAGGACTTCGAGAAGCACGGCTACGACGGGGTGATCGAGGAGAACATGACCCTCTGCGTGGAAAGCTACATGGGCGCCGAGGGCGGCTTCGAAGGGGTCAAGCTGGAGCAGCAGGTACTGGTCACCGCCAACGGCTGCGAGGTGCTGTCGCGCTACCCATTCGAGGAAGACCTTATGGCTTGAGGCCTGAGCGCGGAAGGGGCGTCGTACTGAACGCCCCTTCCGCGCGAGCGGGTGATCTAGAAGCGCTCGACATCCGGGCGCAGGTCCAGTTCGAAGGTCCAGGCCGAACGGTCCTGCTGGATCAGGTGCAGGTAGCTGGCAGCGATGGCCTCGGCCTTGAGGGTAGAGGCCTCATCTTCCCCTTGCGCCCAAATGACCCCGTCGAGAATCACGTGCGCCACATGAATCCCGCGCGGCCCCAGTTCACGGGCCATGGCCTGGGCCAGGCCGCGCTGGGCGGACTTGCTGGCGCCGAAGGCGGCGAACTGGGCGCCCGGCTTCACCGCCGAGGTGGCGCCGGTGAAGATGACGGTTCCCTTGCCTGTGGGCAGCATCCGCGAAACGGCCTGCTGCGCGCAGAGAAAGGCCCCCAGGCAGTTGCCCCGCCACAGCGTTTCGAAGTCGGCTGCCGTGGTCTCGAGCAAGGGTTTGCAGAGGAAGGTGCCGGCCGTGCAGACCAGCACCTCGGGCACCCCGAGTTCACGCTCGATGGCCGCGAAGGTCCGCTCCACAGCGGCCTCGTCGGTCAGGTCGCACGGGTACGCGCGCATCAGGCCTCCGGCATTGCCGATCTCCTGGGCGAGGCCGTCAGCGACTTCCTGGCGCCGGGCCAGCCCGGCCACCGCATACCCCTGCGCCGCCAGCGTGCGGCAGACCGCGGCGCTCAGCCCGGGACCGACCCCGGCGACCACGGCGACAGCTTTTTCGGTACTCATAGTCGACCTCCCTCTGTATCTGTGGTGGCGGATCAGCAGATATCCCCGCCGCTGAAGGCCTGGCCCTTGGGAATATCACGGTACTCGGCGAACACCTGCTCGAGCGGCACCGCCAGGGACTCGGCGACCACAGCGGCGGTGGCGCGCAAAACCGCCGCCTTGAGTTCGCCCGTGCGCCCTTCCAGGGCGGTGATCGAGATCAGCGGCGCGGCTCGCCCTGCTTCCGACGCGCTCCAGACGCGGTCGCCCTCGGCATAGGTGCCGGGGGCGACCGGCTGGAATATCGCCCAGCAATAACCCTGGGGGATGCCCAGCGCATCGGCCGCCGCGGCGGTGCAGCGGGTCAACAAGCGGCCGATGTCGCAACTTGCGGGGGCGATGGCCTGGATTCGAATGGTCGGCATTCAGCTTACTCCTGGTGGGTTGATCGAAATCATTGTTTACGCCCCTGCACGTAGGGGGCATGGGCGGTCAGGCCGCCGTCCAGCACGAACAGCTGGCCGCTGGCGAATGAGGCCTCGTCCGAGGCCAGCCAGGTCGCCAGGCTGGCGATGTCCTGCGGCTGGCCGAGACGACCGACCGGATGCTGGGCGATCACCGCCTCCTCGGCCTCGGCCGGGTCCGCCTGGCTCTTCAGGTAGGCGTCCATCATCTCGGTGCGAATCCAGCCCGGGCAGATGGCGTTGCAGCGAATGCCCGCGGCGCCGTAGTCCACGGCGATGGCCTTGCTCAGGGCATGCACGCCGCCCTTGGAGGCGCAGTACGCGGCCAGCCCCGGATCGGCGGCGAAACCGTCGTAGGAGCCGATATTCAGAATGACCCCGCCGCCGGCTTTGCACATGGGTTCCAGCGCGGCCTTGGCGCAGAGGAACACGCCCTTGAGGTTGATGCCCATCAGCCAGTCCCACTCGGCCTCGCTGGTCTCGCCGATGGGCTTCTCCAGCTGTACACCCGCGCTGTTGACCAGCACGTCCAGGCGCCCGCAGCGTTCGAGGGTGAAGTCCAGCAGCGCCTGCACTTCCTCGGCCTTGGCCACATCGGTACGGCAGAACATAGCACTGCCGCCGGCCAATGGCCGATCGGGCTCACTGCGCCCGGCCACCACCACCCGCGCGCCCTCGGCCAGGAAACGTTCGGCGATGGCCCGGCCGATGCCGCGGGTACCGCCGGTGACGATCGCCACCTTGCCAGCCAGCCTGCCGTTCATCTCAGCCTCCCGGGCTCAATAGCCGCGAACCGGATCGTAGATCGGGAACGGCTGCTCCCCCGCCTCGATGCGTTTGATGTTGTCGGCCATCAGCCTGGCGGCCGAGTGGGCGTAATTGATGCCGGCGATATGCGGGGTGACGAACACCTTGGGGTGACTCCACAGGGGGCTTTGCGCCGCCAGGGGTTCGCTGCAGAACACGTCCAGGGCCGCGGCCTCCAGATGACCGCTGTCCAGCGCCTGCACCAGGTCCTTTTCGACCAGGATCGGCCCGCGGCTGATGTTGATCACGCAGGCGCCGGCCGGCAGCAGGGCGAAGCGCTCGGCATTGAGCAGGTTCTCGGTGGCCGGGGTGAGCGGCAACACGTTGATCAGGATGTCCGTGCGCCGCAGGAAATCGGCCAGGCGCTCGTCGCCCTGGTAGAACTCGACGCCTTCGACGCTGACCGGATCGCGTCCCCAGCCGGCCACGCTGAAACCCAGGTCGCGCACGAACGTCGCCGCCACCGCGCCCATGGCGCCCATGCCGAGAAAGCCGACGCGGCGCTGCGCGGGATCGCGATGGGGATGGCGGCGCCACAGCTTCTTCGGCTGATCCTGCTGGTAGAGATGGTAGTTGCGGTGAAAGTGGATCACCCAGTGCACGGCGTGCATGGCCATGTCGCGGACCACCAGATCGTCCACCAAGCGCACGATGGGCACGCCCTCGGGCAACTCCGGATCACGGATGATGTGCTCCACGCCGGCGCCGAACGACAGGATCGCCTTGAGATTCGGGTAGCGCCGCAGGTCACCGAGCGGGTGCATCCACAGCGCCACGTACGCGATGTCGGCCGGGTCGCCGACATCGGGAAAGACCCGGAAGTCCAGGTCGGGTATGTGCTTGGCGAACTCCTGGCGCCAGGACTCGGGGTCGGCGCCTGCGTAACTGAACAGCAATGCCATGGGGCCTCCGCTGTGGAAGTGGATGGGATCAGCGCACGCGGTAACGGTCCACGGCATCGGGATCGAGGCTGAAGCCCAGCCCCGGACGCTGCGGGATGGCGATCTTGCCCTCGACTATTTCCATCTTTTCCCGGTACAGCGGCGAGAACCAGGACACATGCTCCACCGAGATGCAGTTGGGCGCCGAACCGGCGATGCTCAGGCTCTGCTCGGTGAAGATATGGGTGGACACCGGCACATTGTGGGCGGCGGCCAGGCTCGCGGCGCGGCGGAACTCGGTGAGCCCGCCGATCCGCTGCAGGTCGGGCATCAGGATGTCCGCGGCCTTGGCTTCGATCATCGCGCGCATGCCATGACGGGTGTACTCGGTTTCGCCCGAAGCGATCGGCACGTCCAGCGCCGCGGCCACGGCGGCATGGCCCTGGTGATCGTAGGAGGCCACCGGCTCCTCGAACCAGCCCAGGTTGAAGGGCTCCAGCATGCGCCCCAGACGAATCGCCTGATGGGGCGCGAAGGCCTGGTTGCCGTCGGCCAGCAGCTCAATGTCCGCACCGATCGCCTCGCGCACCGCGGCCACGCGGGCCACATCCTCTTCCATGCGCGGCTTGCCCAGGCGGATCTTCATGGAGCGGAAGCCCTGGGCCAGAAAGCCCCTGGCCTCCTCCACCAGCTCGTCGACACTCTGCGACAGCCACAGGCCGCTGCTGGCATAGGCCTTGACCGAATCGCGGTAGGCACCGAACAGCTTGTACACGGGCTGGTTGGCGGCCTTGCCGATCAGGTCCCAGCAGGCCGTGTCCAGCGCCGCCATCGCGCCGATGGTGATGCCTTCGTGGCCGATGGGGTTGATCTCGCGCCACATGCCGTCCCACATCCGCTCCACGTAGTGCGGGTCCTGCCCCACCACATGGTGGGCCAGGCTCTTGATCATGGTGTCGAACACGCTCAGCCGGGCGCTATTGAGGGTGAAGATGTAGTTCTCGCCGACCAGGCCGTTGTCGGCCTCCAGATAGACCAGCACACAGCCCACCGAGCGCGTCTCGTGAATGGCCGTGATCAGCGGCTTCTCCAGGGGCACCTCGACCAGCACGGTACGCAGATTCGTAATCTTCATTTGCACAGTTCCTGACTCGCTTGATTTGAGCGCCTACCTGAGGCTCAGCACGGGACAAGCCGGTCGCTCGGGCACTGTTCGTGCACGAGCCTGGCCTGCTACTTACGGTGACCAGCATAGTGTCGCTGATGATGGTTGACAATCATCAATTATCGATTTACAAAGAACACCAGTCGCAGCGCCAACTGGCCTGTATGGCCCGCAGAACAACTCCCCGACTCAGGAGCGAACGGTGAAAATCACGCGCATCTCGATCTATAGAAAGAGTCTCAGCTACGAAAGCGGTGCTTTCGCCTGGGGACGCGGCAACGTGATCGAGTCCAGTTCCTCCACGGTGGTGGTGATCGACACCGATGCGGGTATAAGCGGCGTCGGTGAGTTCTGCCCTTGCGGCGAGAACTACATGGTGGCCCACAGCGAGGGCACGGAAGCCGCCGCACGCCTGCTGGCGCCGCGCCTGCTGGGCGAGGACCCGCGGCAGCTGGCGCGCATCGAGCGGCTGATGGACAGCGTGATTCTCGGCCATGGCTACGCCAAGGCGCCCTTCGATTCGGCGTGCTGGGACATCCTCGGCAAGGCCACCGGCCAGCCGGTGTGGATGCTGCTCGGCGGCAAGCTCACCGACGGCGCGCCCATGTACCGCTCCGCGCCCCAGGGCGCGGCGCAACAGCTGGAGGTCGAACTGGAGCGTCTGCGTGGCAACGGCTACCGCCAGTTCCAGATCAAGGTGGGCAACGACTGGAAGGCCGATGTGGAACGCATCCACGCCGTGGCGCCCTTGCTCCGCAGCAACGAAAAGGCCATCGCCGACGCCAACCAGGGCTGGTACATGGACGAGGCCATCCAGGTGGCCCGCGCGACCCGCGGCCTGGACTTCATCATCGAACAGCCCTGCCACAGCTACGAGGAATGCCTGCAGGTGCGGCGCCATTTCGACCAGCCGATGAAGCTGGACGAGTGCATTGCCGACCTGCGCATGGCCGAGCGGGTGGTGGCCGACCGGGCATTCGAGTACGTGTGCCTGAAGCTGTCCAAGCAGGGCGGCCTGTCCAAGGCCAAGCGCATGCGCGACTACCTGGTCGACCACCGCATCAAGGTGGTCAGCGAAGACACCTGGGGCGGCGAGATCGCCACCGCGGCGGTGGCGCACTTCGCCGCCTCCACGCCGACCGACTTCCTCCTCAACACCACCGACCTGCACAGCTACAACAACGAGCGTACCGGCCAGCCGGCGCCCCGCATGGCGGACGGCAAGCTGTATGCCAGCGACGCACCGGGCCTGGGCGTGGAGGCCGACCTCGAGTCGCTCGGCACGCCGGTCGCGGTGTACGGGCGCCCCGCGTGAGCGCCAGCCCGTGGCTCGGCCATCCGCGCACCCGGCGAAGGCCGAGGTCTCCATGGCGGACCCGCCCCACCGCTCGCGCCCCATCGAACATCACTTGCATAACCAATAAGTACAAGAGGTAAACCATGCGCACTTCAGTCAAGACCCTCAGCACCCTAGCAGCCTGCATCCTCTCGGCCGGCGCGCTCACGGCCCAGGCCAGCTGCGAGCTCGACGAGACGATCCAGATCGCCGACATGAGCTGGGCCTCGGCTTCGACTCTTGCCCATGTGGAGTCGAAGATTCTCGAACATGGCTTCGGCTGCAAGACCGAGTTCGTCCCGGGTGAAACCGTCACCACCGCCACCACCATGGTCAAGAAGGGCCGTCCGCATATCGCCCCGGAACTGTGGAGCAGCAATGCCAAGAAACTGCTCGAGGAAGGCGAACAGAAGGGCAGCGTGAGCGTGGCCGGCAGCGTGTTCGCCGGCGGCGGCATCGATGCCTGGTGGGTGCCCAAGTACGTGGTCGAGCAGAACCCGGACATCAAGTCGGTGCAGGACCTGGCGCGCCACAGCGAGCTGTTCCAGGTGGCGGGCTCGGACAAGGGCCGCTTCTACAACAGCATCCCCGGCTGGTCGAGCGAGGCCCGCAGCAGCAACCTGATGCGCGCCTACGGCCTGGATGAGCAGTTCGAGGTCTACTCGGCCGGCTCCGGCGCCGCTCTGGATGCGGCCATCGTCTCCAACTACAAGCGCAAGAAGCCGATTTTCTTCTTCTACTGGGCGCCCTCGGCCATCCTCGGCAAGTACGACATGGTCAAGCTGGACATGGTCCCGTTCGATGCCGCCAACGACTCCTGCAACGCCGAGCCCAACTGCCAGACGCCATCGACCAGCGGCTTCCCGGTGGTGGCGGTGAACACCGTGGTGGCGGGGAAGATCAAGCAGCAGGCCCCGGCGATCTACCAGTTCCTCAGCAAGGTGCAGCTGGAGAACGACACGGTGAACAAGTTGCTCGCCTGGGGCGAGGACAACAGCGCCGATCCGGAACAGACCGCCGAACACTTCCTGAAGACCCACCAGGCCATCTGGACCACCTGGGTACCGCAGGACGTCGCCGCCAAGGTGATTGCCCAGCTCAAGTAACCATCCGCCCCTGGGCGCGACCCTGGTCGCGTCCAACCGATGCGAGGCCCTGCCGCCATGTTTCCTGAATTGATAGACCCCCGGTATTTCCGGGGCGCCGTCGACGACTCCATCGAGCAGTTCGTCATCCAGTGGGCGACCTTCCTCGAGGAGGCCTTCTACCCCTTCCTGCAACTGCTCAACCTGTTCGAGTCGCTGCTGCTGGGCAGCCCCTGGTGGCTGATCATCGGCCTGGTCGCCGCCGCGGCCTACGCCAGTTCGCGCAAGGTCCTGCTCGCGGCGTTGATCGCCCTGGCCATGTTCGCCATCGGCTTTCTCGGGCTCTGGGAAGACGGCATGCGCACCCTGGCCTTGATGCTGGTGTGCACCCTGGTGGCCACGTTGATCGGCATCCCGATGGGCATCCTGATGTCCTGGTCCAACCGCTTCCGCGCGCTGATGCTGCCGGTGCTGGACATCATGCAGACCATGCCCAGCTTCGTTTACCTGATCCCGGCGATCATGCTGTTCGGCCCGGGCAAGATCCCCGCCGTGCTGGCCACCGTGGTCTACGCCGTACCGCCGCTGATCCGCCTGACCGACCTGGGCATTCGCCATGTCGACGGCGAGATCATCGAGGCGGCCCAGTCCTTCGGCGCCAACCGCATGCAGAAGCTGTTCTGGGTGCAGATCCCCCTGGCACTGCCGAGCATCATGGCCGGCATCAACCAGGCCACCATGATGGCGCTGTCGATGGTGGTGATCGCCTCGATGATCGGCGCCCAGGGCCTAGGTTTCCAGGTCCTGCAGGGCATCACTCGCCTGGAAGTCGGCCGCGGCCTGCTGGCCGGCCTGGCCATCGTCCTCCTGGCCGTGGTCTTCGACCGCATCACCCAGGCCTTTGGCAAGCGCGCCCAGGCGCACCTGCACACCAACAGCTGATTGGGTACGACTATGAGCAGCAATTACAAGATCGAGATCAAGAACATCTACAAGGTGTTCGGTGCGGACCCGAGCGCCGCCATCGCCAAGATCAAGGGCGGCGCCAGCAAGAGCGAGATTCTCAAGCAGACTGGCAACGTAGTCGGTCTCAACGACGTCTCGATGGCCATCGAAGCCGGGCATATCCATGTGATCATGGGCCTGTCCGGCTCCGGCAAGTCGACCCTGATCCGCCACTTCAACCGCCTGATCGAGCCGACCAGCGGGCAGGTGCTGGTCGACGGCCAGGACGTGCTGCAGTTCAGCAAGAAGGAACTCGAGCACTACCGCCGGAACAAGGTCAGCATGGTGTTCCAGCGCTTCGGCCTGTGCCCCCACGACACGGTGCTGGCCAACGCCGCCTTCGGCCTCAAGGTCCAGGGCGTGAACCGCGCCGAACGCGAAGAGAAGGCGCGCTACTGGCTGGAACAGGTCGGCCTGGCCGGGGTCGAGCAACACTACCCGCGGCAACTCTCCGGCGGCATGCAGCAGCGCGTCGGCCTGGCCCGGGCGCTGGTCAACGACCCGGATATCCTGCTGATGGACGAGGCCTTCAGCGCCCTCGACCCGCTGATCAAGAGCGAGATGCAGGATCAGCTGCTGCAGCTGCAGAAGAAGCTCAACAAGACCATAGTGTTCATCACCCACGACCTCGACGAGGCGCTGAAGATCGGCGACCGCATCGCCATCCTCAAGGATGGCGAGCTGATCCAGCAGGGCACCCCGTCCGACATCCTGATGCGCCCGGCCGACGCCTACGTCAAGGAGTTCATCGGCGGAGTCAATCGCTACAAGGCGATCCGCGTCAGCCACCTGCTGCGCAAGCCGGCGCTGAGCATGGTCAGCGCCGGCGACAGCGCCGCACCCCAGTCATCCAGCATCCGCCACGTACAGCTGCACCAGTCGCTGGAGCAGGTGCTGCCGCTGCTGATGGACAACGATGACCCGCTCGCGGTGCACAACGACGAAGGCACGCTGGTCGGCTACCTCGACAAGCCCGACGTGATGGCCGCGCTCAGCCGCTGAACAGGCGCCTGCCCGTAAGCCAGAGTGGCCGGGGCCCGACACCTGCGCCCTGCCCGCCGCGCCGAACGCTCCGCCGGCCCCCTGGCCGCCACCGATTCATCCCGCAAGACCGCAAGACCGCAAGACCGCAAGACGCAACATTCGTGAGCCCGTCTACAACAACAAGAGGTGAAGCATGAATACACGCGTGAAAAAGCTCCCACTCCTGGTCGCTGCCTTGATCTCGGCCGGGGCGCTGAGCGCCCAGGCAGCCTGCCCCCTAGACGAAAGGATCCAGATTGCCGACATGAGCTGGGCCTCGGCCTCTGCGATTGCCCATATCGAGTCGAAAATTCTCCAGCTCGGCTACGACTGCAAGACCGAACTGGTCCCCCTCGAAACCGTCACCGCCGCCACCACCATGGTCAACAAGGGCCGCCCGCACATCGCCCCCGAGGTGTGGAGCAGCAACATCGCCACGCTGCTGGAAGAAGGCGAGAAAAAGGGCACCATCAGCATCGCCGGCAAGGTCTTCGCGAGCGGTGGCCTGGATGCCTGGTGGGTGCCCAGGTACGTGGTCGAGCAGTACCCGGACATCAAGTCCGTTCAGGACATGGCCCGCTACGCGCACCTGTTCAAGAGCCAGGGTTCGGACAAGGGACGCTTCTACAACAGCCTGCCCGGCTGGTCCAACGAAACCCGCAGTACCAACCTGTTCCGCGGTTACGGCCTGGACCAGCACTACGACATCTACTCGGCAGGCTCCGGGGCCGCGCTTGATTCGGCCATCAGCTCCAACTACAAGCGCAAGAAGCCGGTGTTCTTCTACTACTGGGCGCCGTCCGCCATTCTCGGCAAGTACGACATGGTCCAGCTGAGCATGAACGACTACGATGCGGCGAACGACGCCTGCAACGCCGAGGCCAATTGCCCGACGCCCAGCGCTGGCGGTTATCCGGTGGTGGATGTCAACACGCTGGTCTCGAGCAAGCTCAAGGATGGTGCGCCGGAGCTCTACCAGTTCCTGACCAAGGTCAGCTTCGAGAATGACACGGTCAACAAGCTGCTGGCCTGGGGCGAGGACAACAAAGCCGATCCTGCAGAAGTCGCCGAACACTTCCTGAAGACTCATCAAGCCATCTGGACGACCTGGGTACCGAAGGAGGTCTCCGCCAAGGTCATCGCTCGCCTCGAGTAACGCCCGCCAGGCCGGCGCGACGGCGTCACGCCGGCCTGTGTCCCCTGCGCTCGGCCGATTCGCCCCGTCCGGGAGCGACCGGCCGCCCCCACGGACCCTTCGCGCGTTGCGAGCGGGCGCCACGGCGCCCGGCCCGGCGCCGACCTGCCGCGAATCGCCACACGAGCGATAAGCACCGCTCGATAGCGGGCCAGTTTCGCGCCGGGACAAGTCCCGGGGCGAAGATGCCTCATCCCTTGCCGTCGCCCTGGGCCGCGGCCACGACGACCGGCGGCTGCGCCGAGCCTTCATCCGCCTGACCGACCACGGTTTCCTGGACCATGGCCATGGCGACCCGGGAAGCCGCCGAGCCGACCGGTACGCACAGCCCCTGCTCGTCCAGCGGCACGGCGCTGCGGCGCGTCATGCGGTACAGGGCGAAGCAGCCGATGGCAGCATGCACCGTGCCCAGGTACCAGAAGAAGCCATCGGGACCCACGGCGCCCATGACCGCGGCGGCCAGGCTCGGCCCTATGGCGGCGCCAAAACCGAAGGCCAGCACCAGGTTGCTGCTGGCCGCGACCATCTGCCGGGGCTCTAGGGCATCGTTGGTATGCGCCACGCACAGGGAGTACATGGGGAACGCCAGGCCACCGCAGACAAACGCCACGGCCAGCTGGCCCACCGGCGAGGCCTTGGCTATCGCCACGGCCAGCAAGGCGTTCAGCGCCGCCAGGGCGGTGACGACGAAGATGACCCGGCGCCTGTCGAGGCGGTCGGAGAACCGTCCGATCGGCCACTGCAGCACCACCCCACCGACGAACACCAAGCCCATGAACAGGGCGATCTGGCTCAGCGGCAAGCCCGACTGCTGGGCATAGATCACCCCCATCCCGAACATCGCGCCGATCGACATGCCGGTGCCCATGCACCCGACGATCCCCAGGGGCGAGCTGCGGTAGAGGCGCAGCAGGCTCATGTGCTCGGGGGCGGCAAAACTCGGCGCCGGCGTCACGCTCAACAGGATAGGCAGCAGCGCCAGGGAGACCAGCACCGAAATCAGGATGAACAGCTCATAGCTGGCGGGGTCGGCCAGGTTCAACAGCAGTTGGCCACAGGCCATCGCGCCGGTGGTGATCACCATGTAGAGCGACAGCAACTGCCCGCGCGTAGCGTTGCTGGCGCTGTCGTTGAGCCAGCTCTCGGCGACGATGAACAGCCCGGCGATGCAGAAGCCGCTGACCAGGCGCATGCCGAACCACAGCCAGGGGTCGATGAACACCGGGTGCAGCAGCACCATGCTCGAGGCCAGCGAGGCCAGTGCGGCGAACACCCGGATGTGGCCGACCTGCGCCACTATCCTGGAGGTCAGCGTCGAGCCGGCGAGGAAACCGAGAAAGTAGCCGCTCATCAGCAGGCCGGCGATCTGCGTGGAGAACCCCTCCAGCGAGGCACGCAGCCCGATCAGCGAGCCCTGCAGGCCATTGCCCAGCATCAGCAGGCCCATGCTGAGCAGCAGCGCTCCCGTCGTCTTGACCACCGTTCTCATCGCCTTCCCCCTGGTGTGCGCAACGCTGTCGACCTTGCCGCCACACAAAAAAAAGCCCTGGAATCCAGGGCTAAAAGCACCGAAGTGCCACTATGTCATCTAGGTGCTGGACAGTGTCGTCCCGTCCGCGCCCTGCGCTAGCCCCGCAGCGGCTTGTCGTTGGCCTGCTCCAGCAGCTTGACCGCCATCAGGTGCGGCGCCTTGCCGCCGAACTGCTCGACCGCCTGGGCGTAGACCTTCTCGACCTGCTCGCACATCGGCAGCTGCGCCGAAACCTGACCGGCCAGCTCCAGGGTCAGGCGCATGTCCTTGAGGGCCAGGCCCAGTTCGAAGGTCGGATCGTAGTCGCCGTTGAGGATGCTCGGGCCATAGCGATCGGCGACGTAGCTGCGCCCGGTGCTGTTCTGGATGATGGCGAGCATCTTGTCTGCCGGCACGCCGCCCTTGACGCCGAGCATCAGGGCCTCGGACAGGGCCACCGAGTGCAGGTAGCAGAGCACCACCTGGGCGATCTTGGCGACGTAGCCGGCGCCGGCCTCGCCCAGGTAGTCGATGCGCTTGCCGATGGCGGCGAAGATCGGCTGGCACTGCTCGAAGGTGGCCTGATCGCCACCGACCAGCACGGTCAGGGTGCCGGCGGCCGCGCCTTCGGCACCGCCGGAGATCGGCGCATCGAGGGTGCGGATCTGCTTGGCATCGGCCAGGGCACGCACCTCGCGCCAGACCTCCAGGTTGTTGGTACTCAGCTCGATCCAGATCGCACCCTGGCGCATCAGGGCGATCAGCCCGTCCGCCCCGCTGGCAACCTGCTTGATGATGGCCGGCGATGGCAGCGAGGTCATCACCACGTCGGCTTCGCTGACGGCAGCCTGAATGCTGTCGGCCCAATGCGCGCCGGCCTGCAGCAGAGGTTCGGCCTTGCTGCGGTCGACGTCATGGACGTTCAGATCGAAGCCGGCCCTGACCAGATTGGCGGCCATCGGCGCGCCCATGTTACCCAGACCAATAAAAGCGATTTTCATGAAGAGCTCTCTCCCGTATCAGACGGCCGATGAGTTGGTTAACTTAGGTGCACCTATGGCGTAACAACCGCCTGCCACCACCAGGGCGGCACCGACCAGGGTCCAGGTGTCGGGGAAATCCCCGAAGACCACCAGACCGATGACCATGGCGAAAATCAGCAGGCTGTAATTGAACGGTTGCAGGACCCCGGCCGGTGCATACTCCAGGGCCTTGACCAGAAACAGGTGAGCGATTATCCCGCTCACCGACAGCAGGCCCATCAGCCCCCACTCGCCAGGGCTCGGCGGCTGCCAGGCCTGGAGGCCGAATACCGTCGATACCACGGCGCCGACGGCTGCCATGTACAGCATGTTGGTGGTGAAACCATCCTCGCGGCTGACCAGGCGCGTGACCAGGTTGTAGACCGCGAACGCCAGCGCCGCCGAGAGCGGAATCAGCGCCGCCAGCTCGAACAACCCCTGCCCCGGACGCAAAATCACCAGGGTGCCGGCAAAACCCACCGCCGCCGCCAGCCAGCGGCGCAGGCCGATGAACTCGCCCAGCACGGCCCCCGCCAAGGCCATGGCCAGCAAGGGGAACACCGCGAACAAGGCATGGCTTTCGGCCAGGCCCAGATAGCGCAGGCCCAGACTGAAGATGGCGATCTCGCCGACCGACAGCAGCGAGCGCAACAGTTGCAGCCAGGGGTGCCGCGTCCTTGCCGCCAGTGCGATGCCGCCGCGCAGGTGGGCATAGCCCAGGGCGAAGACCAGAAACAGCCAGTAGCGCAGCATGATGAACTGGGCCACGGCGAAATCCTGCACCAGCACCTTGGTGATGGCGTCCTGGCTGGCGAACACCAGCATCGCCAGCAGGCAGAGGCCGATGCCTCGATTCACCGTCGCGCCGCCTCCAACAGCAGGCGCATTTGCCAGAGTTTCGCGCATGGTTTCCCCCAACCGTTGCCGATGCCATTGGCCGCTCACTGCTGCAGCAGCACTTCGCCATCACTCTCTAGCCTGACCATCTGCCCATTGCGAAGGCCCGCGTAACCATCCTTCGCCAGGACAAGCACGGGCACCGGCATGTTATACAGCTCGGAAACCACCAGGGCGGCCGCCATCACGTTGACATCCGGCTTACCGAGAATCAGGCCGATCGGGCCAGTGCCCAGGCGCAGGGATTCGCCCAGTACGCCTGGAGTGCCCGACGAACCGCGTGTTCCTGGCATCACCAGCACCTTGCCAGTCACCTTGATCCCCACCTGAGGATGCTGCTGATCGATGATTGTGCCGGTCTGCGGATCATAACCGCCCCAGAAGCTCAGGGGCTCATCCAGCACCAACAGCTCCCCACTGACACAGCCTGGATTCAGCACACTGGCTTTCATTGACATGTCGCCGCCCCCCAGAAATCACCGCTCCACAGGCGCTCGTCGCGCCAGACCTCACCACTCACCGCTGACTCCACGCACTCTTCGAGGCTGCCAAAGACCACATCCACATCGAGAATGCCGGGGGCGTAGTAGGCCCACTTGCCCGAATTGGTCATCACCCGGCCCTTGATGCCGTTGACCACCGGGGTGAAGTAAGTGCAGGTATCGACCACGATCTTTACCCCGGCCTGCTCGAGCTGCGCGAGCCAACCCTGTTCACGCACTTGCGCCAACACGTAACGACTGGTCGAGACGTACAGTCCGAGATCAGCATGCACCCGGCGACCCGACAGCAGTGGCGTGAGGCGCTCGAACTCGGTGAAGGAAAAATGCGGCGTTCCCAGGCACACGGCACTGACGCTGCCAGCGGCCGTGGTGGTCAGGGCATCGCGCGCCTGGATCAGCATCTGTGGCGTCACCTCTACGACCCGGTCCGGCTGCTGGCCGTGGAAGGCATCGCTCAGGCTGGTAGCCTCCGGCGTGATGCCGACGGCATGGAACAGGGCGACCGCGCCCGAGGCCGCTCCGGCCGCCGAGATCGCCTTGAGCTGATCCTCGCTGGTCGCGGCCGGCAAGCCCTCGATCACCGGTACACTGCTGCCGGCTTCACGTCCCAGCACGATGCCGAGTACGTGGTAGAAGATGTCCTGCTCCAGCAGCTTCCGGGGAACCCCTGCAAGGCTGAACAGAATCTCTCCTTTGCGGCATTCGTCACGGTGCAAACCGGCATAGGGGACTCGGCCGGTGATCGCGGCACAGATGTCGAGGAAGTCACCGTACTTGTTGGTTCTGGCGCCAATCACCGAGTTGTAGAAGGCCACGGCGTTGGATTCCGAACCGACGATCTGGTCGCCCAGCTTGGGCCGCACTTTGTGCTGATAGGGCGCGCAGGTCCACACTACTTCGCAGCCCAGTTGTTCGTAGATCTTCATCAGGCGACGAGCGCCCTGCACCTCTTCGGTGCTGGCCTTCTCCGGGCGCAGCTCGGGGTGCAGCAAATCTACAAGGCCGACATTGGTCTTGGTTGGCACCGCCACCTTGACGCCGTCCGCCAAGAGAAACTCGGCAAAATCCAGCCCGACCTTGCCGCTGTAGAAGCAGCTGTTGACATGGGCCATGGACACATCGACCAGTCGCTCGGCCCCCATCGCCTCTGCAGCTTTGACCATCATCTGCATGGCCAGCCGCTTGGCCTTGCCCTCGGCGCCTGACAGCAGGCGCTTGTCATATTCACTCAGCTGCACCATCACAAGCCTCCTTTCACCTGCCAAGCCTATTCGCTAGCGCGCACTGTCGCCGACGCACAACCGGTGGCCACCTGTACGACTATGGGGCCACCCGTCGCGCCTGACGCAGCGATCCGTTACTGCCGCGGGTACAGGGTCTCGGTGTTTCCGTCCACCCCGACGATCTGCCCCGAGACATGCTTGGCGTAGTCGGAACAGAGGAAGCAGATCATGTCGGCGATCTCCTCCGGGTCGACGTAGCACTGCATGGACACGCCGATGCCGTAGAGCCGGCGCACTTCCTCGGGATCCAGACCCTCGGCCTCGGCATGGGCCTTGATCACCCGCTCCATGCGCTCGCCATTGACGTTGCCCGGGACGATGCCATTGACCCGGATATTGTCCTGGCCCAGCTCCATGGCCAGGGTCTTGGTGAACCCGGTGACTGCCCATTTCGCCGCCACATAGGGGCTGCGATTGGGGAAACCGAGGATGCCAGCCGCCGATACCAGGTTGATGATCACGCCGTGTTGCTGCTTGCGGAAGGTCGGCACGGCACGACGCGCACAGTAGAACTGCGAGTCGATGCACACGCTCATGCAGGCCCGCCACTCTTCGTTGGTGACATCCTCGACCGGCTTGGTCGGCCCGCCAATGCCGGCGTTGTTGACCAGGATGTCGAGACCGCCCGGGAGGATCGCATCGAACATCGCATCGACCGCATCTGGATCGGAAACGTCGGAGACGAAGGTGGTGATACCGTCCGGCAGCGTAGAAAGCGCCTGCTCATCCACGTCACAGGTGAACACCTGGGCGCCAAGCTTGTGCATGGCCAGGGCAGTGGCGCGGCCCATGCCGGCACCGCCAGCGGTGATGAAGACGCGCTTGCCTTCCAGAGAAATCTGCATATCGGGTTCCTGCTATTAAAGGACGTTGATCAGTACTTGTAGGACGGGTCGATGCGATCGATCTGGCGCAGCAGGGCCGGCCACTCGTACTTGCCCGGCACGAAGGCGGCGTACTGCTGGGCGGCCTTCTCCCACATCTTCGGATCGGTTTCGGCCAGCGGCAGGCCGGTGGCGCACACCTGCAGCATGTTGGCGCAGGCACGCACCAGGTAGTGCATGTTCATGAAGGCCTCACCAGCGGTTTCACCCACCGTCAGGAAGCCGTGGTTGCGCATGATCAGGCACTTGTTGTTGCCCAGGTTGTCGGCGATGCGCAGGCTCTCGTCGGTGTCCACCGACAGGCCTTCCCAGTCGTGGTAGCCGATCTTGCCGTAGAGCATCGAGGAGTCCTGCACCAGGTGCACCACGTCGCGGATCGCGGTGGCGGCCAGGCCGGCCGGCGCATGGGAGTGGAACACGAACTTGGCGTTCGGAATGCTCAGGTGGATGCCGCGATGGATGACGAAGCCGGCGGTATTCACTTCGGGCGGACCGTCCAGCACGTTGCCGTGCTCGTCGATCTTGATCAGGTTGGAGGCGGTGATCTCGGTGTTGTGCAGGCCGAAATGATTCATCAGGAAGTGGTGATCGGTGCCCGGAACCCGCGCGGTGATGTGGTTCCAGACAATGTCATCGTAGCCGTAGACATTGGCCAGGCGATGCATCGCTGCCAGGTCGACTCGTACATTCCACTCGTCCTGGGTGAAGCGCGGCTTGGCCGAAGTGGCCCCTTCAAACTCTGCCATCGTTACATCCTCCGCTAGTAGTCACTGCTTATGGGTTCCGCACGCGTTCGGCGGCATGGGCAAAACTACCATCATGGTTAATGGTTGACAATCATTTATTAACAAACGCTTGCCGCACTGGCTCGCCGGCAGCGTCAATCACACAATGGACGGCTCTAACGCGCCGCTCTGCGCGCCGGCAATGGTCGAAAACGGGCGGCGACTTCGCGCCCTCGTCGGCAAGGGAATGGCACGGTATACCGCTCGAGCGCCCCAAGAAGCCGCAGGCCAGGGCCCTGCTAGCCGAACCCTAGACTCAGTCCAACGGGGTCGCCTCATCACAGACGCCGCCGACCCATATGATTTGCGCCGTCACACGGGGCGGCGACCGAGCGACCGCGCCGACCTGTACCTCCAGTCTCGTCCAGAAGCCGCGATCGGCGAGGGAGTCGTTACACTAATGCCCTAACACCTGGCCTGGCGCCCAGCAGAATGCTCAGGCGCTCCGCCAGCCCAGACGCAAGTCCAGACCCTATCGCGCGGTGCGGCACAACGAGGACCGATATGAGAACCCACTCCGAGAAACCTGCTGTGCTCGAACCCAGGCTCGCACATGAGGCCAGCCTGCTCCCCGCCGCCCATCGACTGCCGGCGGTGAGCCCATGATCGAGGTCACCGAGGTATCCATTGCCGAACTGCGTGCGGCGCTCGAATCCGGCCAGACGACGGCGGTCGAGCTGGTCCAGGCCTATCTCGCCCGAATCGCTGCCTACGACGGCCCGGACACGCCCACCGCCCTAAACGCCGTCGTGGTGCCCAATCCCGATGCCCTCGAGGAGGCACAGGCTTGCGATGCGCGCCGGGCCAGAGGCGAGACCCTGGGGCCGCTCGATGGCATCCCCTATACGGCCAAGGACAGCTACCTGGTCAAGGGCCTCACGGCCGCTTCCGGCAGCCCCGCGTTCGCCAAGCTGGTTGCCTATCGCGATGCCTTCACCGTCGAACGCCTGCGCGCGGCCGGCGCGATCTGCCTGGGCAAGACCAATATGCCGCCCATGGCCAACGGCGGCATGCAGCGCGGCGTATACGGCCGGGCGGAGAGCCCGTACAACGCCGACTACCTCACCGCCCCCTTCGCCTCGGGCTCCTCCAATGGCGCAGGCACGGCCACCGCCGCCAGTTTCGCCGCATTCGGCCTGGCTGAGGAAACCTGGTCGAGCGGCCGCGGCCCGGCCTCGAACAATGGCCTGTGCGCCTATACGCCGTCGCGCGGAGTGATCTCGGTGCGCGGCAACTGGCCGCTGACCCCGACCATGGACGTCGTCGTGCCCTTCGCCAGGACCATGGCGGACCTGCTCGAGGTGCTCGAGGTGGTGGTGGCGGAAGACCCCGACACACGGGGCGACCTGTGGCGCATGCAGCCCTGGGTGCCCATTCCCGGCGTGGCCGAGGTGCGGCCCGCCGCCTATGCCGAACTTGCCGCGACTTCCGAAGCACTCAAGGGCAAGCGCTTCGGCGTGCCGCGCATGTACATCAACGCCGACTCCGACGCGGGCACGGCCGAGTCGCCGGGCATCGGCGGCCCGACGGGCCAGCGCATCCACACCCGCCCCTCGGTGATCGAGCTGTGGCAGGCCGCCCGTCAGGCACTCGAGGCCGCCGGCGCCGAAGTGCTCGAAGTCGATTTCCCGCTGGTCTCCAACTGCGAGGGCGATCGCCCCGGTGCGCCGACCGTGTTCAACCGCGGCCTGGTATCCAAGGAGTTCCTCCATCACGAGCTGTGGGACCTGACGGCCTGGGCCTTCGACGATTTTCTTCAGGCCAACGGCGATCCCAATCTGAATCGCCTGATCGACGTCGACGGACCGCAGATCTTCCCCCATGACCCGGGAACCCTGCCCAATCGCGAGGGCGACCTGGCCGCAGGCATGGACGAGTACGTGCGCATGGCCGAGCGCGGCATCACCCCCTGGGACCAGATCGCCACGCTGCCCGACGGCCTGCGCGGGCTTGAGAAGACCCGCCGCATCGACCTCGAGGACTGGATGGCGCATCTGTGCCTGGATGCGGTGCTCTTCCCGACCGTCGCCGACGTCGGCCCGGCGAACGCCGATGTCGATCCGCAGTCCGCCGACATCGCCTGGAGCAACGGCGTCTGGGTCGCCAACGGCAACCTCGCCATCCGCCACCTGGGGGTGCCGACGGTGACCGTGCCGATGGGCGTCATGGCGGATATCGGCATGCCCGTCGGGCTGACCTTCGCCGGTCGCGCCTATGACGATTCGGCGCTGCTGCGCTTCGCCTCGGCCTTCGAGTCGCTCGGCAGCAAGCGCCAGATCCCGCCGCGCACCCCGCCCCTGGTCAGTGGCCGGCGATAGACGCCGTGGACCGCGCCGGGCCCAGGGACGGCCCCCGCGCGGCCGTGCCCGGGGCCTCTGCACGATCCGAGCCTGCCAGGGGAGCGTGGGTGACCGTGCAGGAGACTCGGACAGGGCCCGTCACGCCACCCACGCGTTCGCTCAGCGTGGCGAGGCCAGCCTCCTGACCTCGCGCTGCACCATGCTGGCGTATTCGGCCGGCGACATCTCGCCCAGCTGGGCACGCAGCCACTCCTCCCACTTGCCCTTGCGCTTGCTCTTCTCGGCGAACAGGCGCGCCGCGTCGGCCTTGGCGCGCTGCAGGTTGTGCTGCCACAGCTCGAACAGGCGGGCCTTCTCCGCCTCCGCCACGTCGCGCTCTGCCGCGGGTTTGTCTGCCAGGTTGTAACTCATCGGGCACTCCAGCCGGTGGAAAAAAGCCGCGCATTCTACGCGCTTTCCCCCGGCCGACCAGGCCTAACCGCCACCGCCGGAGGACCAGTCGTCGCCGGGCGCGGCCTGCATCTGCACCTCGATCACCAGGTCGGTCTTCTCCTCGGGCACGGGCTGGCCGGTCAGCGCGCCGATCATCGCCCACTGCTGGTCGATTTCGCCGCTGATCTGCGCCAGGTGGTCGATCATGCGCTGCCCGGCGCGCTGGCTGGATGGGTCGCCGCTGCGCATCAGCTCGAACGACAGCTGAGCCAGCGCGGCAGTCAGGTGGGTCATGCTGCGCGCGGAAAGACTGAGCAGTTCCGTGACTTGGCGGCTTTTCGTATCCATACGATTGCTCCTTGGCCTGGGCCGGTACGCAACTAGGCTACCCGGAAAATGGGACGAACGTCATAGGTCAGGCAAAGAAATCCGCCCTCTGCCGCACCTGGGCATGAGCGCCAGGATCGGGGCGGCCCTGCCCTGTTACCCTAGCGGCTCCTCGGCCAATTCGCGCAGGCGGCGCTCGAGGAATACCCGGTCCGGGGCCTGTCGGGCCAGCGCCAGGGCGCGACGATAGGCCTCGCGCGCCTGCGGCCACTGGCCCAGGCGCCGGTGCAGGTCGGCAAGGGCGGCGTGGGCCAGGTGATAGTCGGTCAGCTCGCCGCGCTGCAGTATGGCCTCGATGGGCGCCAGGCCGGCCCGCGGGCCGTCGCGCATGGCCAGGGCGACCGCCCGGTTGAGCTCGATCACCGGCGAGGGCGAGGCCTGCAGCAGCGCGTCATACAGCCCGACTATCTGCGCCCAGTCGGTGGCCGCCATGCTTGGCGCCTCGGCGTGTACCGCGGCGATCGCGGCCTGCAGGCTGTAAGGGCCGAAACGCCGCGAGCGCAGGGCCTGCAGCACCAGCGCCTGGCCCTCGGCGATCAGCCCGGCGTCCCACAGCGCACGGTCCTGCTCCTCCAGCAGCACCGGCTCGCCACTGGCCGAGAGGCGCGCCGGGCAACGAGCCTCGTGCAGCAGCATCAGCGCCAGCAGGCCCATGACCTCGGGCTCGGGCAGCAGTTCGAGCAGCAACCGCCCCAGGCGGATGGCCTCGGCCGACAGCTGGCCGCGGGTCAGCGAGTCGCCGCAGCTGGCGAAATAGCCCTCGTTGAACACCAGGTAGATCACCCGCAGCACCGCTTCCAGGCGCGCCGCCAGCTCGCCGCGTCCCGGCACCTCGTAGGGGATGCGCGCGTCGCGGATCTTCGCCTTGGCGCGGACGATGCGCTGGGCCAGGGTGCTGGGCGTGCTGAGGTAGGCGCGGGCGATCTCCTCGGTGGTCAGGTCGCAGATCTCGCGCAGGCACAGGGCCACCTGGGCATCGGCCGAGAGGGCCGGGTGGCAGCAGGTGAAGATCAGCCGCAGGCGGTCGTCCTCGACCCCCTCGGCCTCCTCGACCGCCGCAGCGGCCACCGCCTCGTGCCGCTCGTCGAGGGGCTGGAAGCGCCGCTGGCGGCGCAGGTTGTCGATCGCCTTGAAGCGCCCGGCGGACACCAGCCAGGCCCGCGGATTGGCCGGCACGCCATCGCGCGGCCACTGCTCCAGGGCGGCGCGGAACGCCTCGTGCAGGGCCTCCTCGGCCAGGTCGAAATCGCCCAGCAGGCGGATCAGGGTGGCCAGCACCCGCCGCGACTCGGCGCGGTAGGTGTCCTCGAGCCGGGTACGTAGCGCCTCGTCCATTGCAGTCTCCGTTGCCTGTGGAACACCGGTATTCGACCCGCTTCCGAGCGGGGCGTTTGCCCCTCGCCGGGCGCGGCGACGGGCGTCAGTTCTTCAGCCGGTAGCCGCTCTTGAAGATCCAGCCGACGGTGAGCACGCACAGCAGCAGGAAGCCGAGGATCATCGCCAGGCTGAGGCCCACGTCGACGTCCGACACGCCGTAGAAGCTCCAGCGGAAGGCGCTGATCAGGTAGACCACCGGGTTGAACAGGGTCACCGTCTGCCACAGCGGCGGCAGCATGCTGATCGAGTAGAAGCTGCCGCCGAGGAAGGTCAGCGGCGTGACGATCAGCGCCGGGACTATCTGCAGCTTCTCCCAGCCATCGGCCCAGACGCCGATGATGAAGCCGAACAGGCTGAAGGTCACCGCCGTCAGCACCAGAAATGCCAGCATCCAGACCGGGTGGAGAATCTGGTAGTCGACGAACAGCCGCGCCGTGGCCAGGATCACCAGGCCGAGGATGATCGACTTGGTGGCCGCCGCGCCGACGTAGCCGACGAGTATCTCCAGGTAGGACACCGGCGCCGACAGCAGCTCGTAGATGCTGCCGGAATACTTGGGCATGTAGATGCCGAAGGAGGCGTTGGAGATGCTCTCGGTGAGCAGCGCCAGCATGATCAGCCCCGGCACGATGAAGGCGCCGTAGCTGACCCCGTGCACCTCGGTCATGCTGCTGCCGATGGCCGAGCCGAACACCACGAAGTACAGCGAGGTGCTGATCACCGGGGTGGCGATGCTCTGCAGCAGGGTGCGCCAGGTGCGCGCCAGCTCGAACAGGTAGATGGCCTTGATGGCATAGAGGTTCATGGGCGCTGCTCCCGGTGCACCAGGTTGACGAAGATTTCCTCCAGCGAGCTCTGGCTGGACTGCAGGTCCTTGAAGTCGATGCCGTGCTGGGCCAGGTCCTTGAGCAGCTCGGCGATGCCGGTGTGTTCGCGCTGGGCGTCGAAGGTGAACACCAGGGCGTGGCCCTCGTCCGCCAGCTCCAGCGGGTGGCCGTCGAGCTCGGCGGGGATGTTCGCCAGCGGCTGCTGCAGCTGCAGGGTCAGCTGCTTCTTGCCGAGCTTGTGCATCAGCACCTGCTTGTCCTCCACCAGGATGATCCGCCCCCGGCTGATCACCCCGATGCGGTCGGCCATCTCCTCGGCCTCCTCGATGTAGTGGGTGGTGAGGATGATGGTCACCCCGCGCGCGCGCAGGCCGCGGACCATGTTCCACATGTCGCGGCGCAGCTCCACGTCGACCCCGGCGGTGGGCTCGTCGAGGAACAGGATCTGCGGCTCGTGGGACAGCGCCTTGGCGATCATCACCCGGCGCTTCATGCCGCCGGACAGCTCCATGATCTTGGCGTCGCGCTTGTCCCACAGCGACAGGTCGCGCAGCAGGCGCTCCAGGTAGGCCGGGTCGGGCTTCTTGCCGAACAGCCCGCGGCTGAACCTGACCGTGGCCCAGACCGTCTCGAACACGTCGCTGACCAGCTCCTGGGGCACCAGGCCGATCTGCGCACGGGCCGCGCGATAGTCCGCGATGATGTCGTGCCCGCCGACCCGCACCGAGCCGCTGCCCGGATTGACGATGCCGCAGATGATGCTGATCAGGGTGGTCTTGCCGGCGCCATTGGGCCCGAGCAGGGCGAAGATCTCGCCCTGGCGGATGTCCAGGTCGATGTCCTGCAGCGCCGGATGGCCGGACGCGTAGGTCTTGTTCAGTTGCTGGATGGAGATAACCGGTTGCACGAAATGGCCTTGGCTGGAGAAGAGAAAGGCAGAGTGTAGGGAAACAGGGGTGGGGTCAGGCAAGTGCCATGCTCATCGAGCCGGCGGCGCGCAATCCGTAGGGTGGGTTAGCCGCACAGCGGCTTAACCCATCTATTGAGGGGTATCGCTGCGCTCAACCCATCCTACGCGCTAGGCCTGCCCCAGATGCTCGGCCAAAAAATCGATCAGGCCGCGTACCGAAGGCAACAGGCCGCGGCGCGACGGGAACAGCGCATGCACCACCCCGCTGCGCGGCGCCCATTGCGGCATGATGTCGAGCAGGCGCCCGGCCTGCAGGTCGCCCTCGACCACCATGCACGGCAGCTGCACCACGCCGACGCCACGCAGGGCGGCCTGGCGCAGGCAGGTCATGTCGTCGCTGATCAGCCGCGGTCGGTGGCGCACCTCGGCCGTGGCGCCGTCCGGCCCCTCCAGGCTCCACAGATGGTCCCGCGGCGGCCCCCAGTCGAGGCTGGGCAGGCCGCTGAGGTCGGCCGGTCGCAGGGGCAGTTCGAGCCCGCGCAGGAACTCGGGGCTGGCGACCAGCCGCTGCGGGCTGTGGCCCAGCACGCGCATCACCAGGTCGCTGCTGTCGAGCGGCGGGAAGCGCACCCGCAGCGCCAGGTCGAGGCCTTCGCCGAGCACGTCGACGCGCCGGTTGGTGGCCTCCAGCTGCACCTGGACCCTGGGATGCTCGACCATGAAGCGGCCGACCAGGTCGCCGACCCGGTACTGCAACAGGGTGGTCGGGCAGCTCATGCGCACCAGCCCCTGGGGTTCCGCGCGGCTGCGCTCGATGGCCTCGCGCGCGGCCTGCGCCTCGACCAGCATGGCCAGGCAATGGCGGTGATACTCCTGGCCGATCTCGGTGACCGAGAAATGCCGGGTGGAACGCTGCAGCAGGCGCACGCCGAGGCGTTCCTCGAGCAGGGCGATGCGCCGGCTGAGCTTGGACTTGGGCGTGTTCAGCGCCCGGCCCGCCGGGGCGAAACCGCCGTGCTCGACCACCTGGGCGAAATAGTAGAGGTCGTTGAGGTCGTCCATAGGTGTTCTCCAGATAGAACACTGAGACTAATTTATCCGGTCTACCGCACCAAGCGTTGCAATTCTATGGTGTCTCCATGCACAAAGAGGAGGCACAGCATGAAAAAGGTACTCGGTCTCTACGGCAGCCCCAGGCCGCACTGGGTCGGAGACGGCTTTCCGGTTCGCTCGCTGTTTTCCTATGACAGCCTGGGCCAGCACATCAGCCCCTTCCTCCTGCTCGACTATGCCGGCCCCCATGACTTCGCCCCCACGCAGCGACCGCGCGGCGTCGGCCAGCACCCGCATCGCGGCTTCGAGACGGTGACCATCGTCTACCAGGGCGAGCTGGAGCACCGCGACTCCACCGGCAGCGGCGGCCTGATCGGCCCCGGCGACGTGCAGTGGATGACCGCGGCCTCGGGCATCCTGCACGAGGAATTTCATTCCGCCGCCTTCACCCAACAGGGCGGCACCCTGGAGATGGTGCAGCTGTGGGTCAACCTGCCGGCCCGGGACAAGCGCGCCGCACCCGGCTACCAGACAATCCTGAACCAGGACATTCCGCTGATTCCGCTCGCCGACGGCGCCGGCTCGCTGCGCCTGATCGCCGGGCAGTTCGCCGGCCAGCAGGGCCCGGCGCGCACCTTCACGCCGATGGATGTCTGGGACCTGCGCCTGAATGCCGACAAGCCGCTGAGCCTGCCGCTGGTCGAGGGCCGCAACAGCGCCCTGATCGTGCTGCGCGGCAGCGTGCAGATTAACGGCAGCCAGTTGGTCAGGGAGGCGCAGATGGTGCTGCTCGACCGCGCCGGCGACGAACTGCTGCTGGAAGCCGACAGCCAGGCGCTGGTGCTGCTGCTCAGCGGCGAGCCGATCGACGAGCCGGTGGTCGGTTACGGCCCCTTCGTGATGAACAGCGAGGCCGAGATCGCCCAGGCGGTCGAGGACCTGCGCAACGGCTCGTTCGGCCAGTTACCCGCCTAACGGTTCTGCGCCAGCGGCCCCAGCGCCTAGTCTCAATGGACCGGCGCACAGGGACCCGTGACCCTCTCCTAACCCAGACCCTGACCGCCGGAAACGGCCAGGGTCCCCCACCTAGCAAGGGAGCCTGAACATGCACAGCTTCGCGAATATCGCCAACTTCAACGGCCAGAAGCCGACCATCGACCCCAGCGACACGGCGATGTTGCTGATCGACCACCAGAGCGGGCTGTTCCAGACGGTCAAGGACATGCCCATGCCCGAGCTGCGTGCCAACGCCATCACCCTGGCGAAGGTCGCCAGCCTGGCGAACATCCCGCTGATCACCACCGCCTCGGTGCCGCAGGGCCCCAACGGCCCGCTGATTCCCGAGATCCACGAGGCCGCCCCGCACGCCCAGTACGTGGCGCGCAAGGGCGAGATCAACGCCTGGGACAACCCGGATTTCGTGGCGGCGGTGGAGGCCACCGGCAAGCAGACCCTGATCATCGCCGGCACCATCACCAGCGTATGCATGGCCTTCCCCAGCATCAGCGCGGTGGCCGCCGGCTACAAGGTGTTCGCGGTGATCGACGCCTCCGGCACCTACTCGAAGATGGCCCAGGAAATCACCCTGGCCCGGGTGGTCCAGGCCGGCGTGGTGCCGATGGACACCGCGGCGGTCTGCTCGGAAATCCAGCAGACCTGGAACCGCCCGGACGCCGCGCAGTGGGCCGAGGCCTACAGCCGGGTTTTCCCCAACTACCAACTGCTGATCGAGAGCTACCTCAAGGCGCAGGCCGTGGTGAGCAACCAGGAAGTCCTGGACTCGCAGCGCTGAGCGCTTTCGCCCCGCGATCCCCCGCCGCGCGCCGCCGTGCGCCCGGCCTTCACCCACGCATGAGGACATCACCATGAGCACTGCCTACACACGCCTCGACAAGAACCAGGCCGCCGTCCTGCTGGTCGACCACCAGACCGGCCTGCTGTCGCTGGTGCGCGACCTGGACCCGGACAAGTTCAAGAACAACGTGCTGGCCCTGGCCGACCTGGCCAAGTACTTCGAACTGCCGACCATCCTCACCACCAGCTTCGAGAGCGGCCCCAACGGCCCGCTGGTGCCCGAGCTCAAGGAGCAGTTCCCGGACGCGCCCTATATCGCCCGCCCCGGGCAGATCAACGCCTGGGACAACGAGGACTTCGTTGCGGCGGTGAAAGCCACCGGACGCAAGCAACTGATCATCGCCGGGGTGGTCACCGAGGTCTGCGTGGCCTTCCCTGCCCTCTCCGCCATCGAGGCCGGCTTCGAGGTGTTCGTGATCACCGATGCCTCCGGCACCTTCAACGAGATCACCCGCCACTCGGCCTGGGACCGCATGTCCTCCTCCGGCGCGCAACTGATGACCTGGTTTGGCGCGGCCTGCGAACTGCATCGCGACTGGCGCAACGACATCGAGGGGCTGGGCGCGCTGTTCTCCAACCATATCCCCGACTACCGCAACCTGATCAACAGTTACACCACGCTCACCGCCGGCAAGTGAGCCAAGTCGCCGGGACCGTGCGTGCGCGGTCCCGGCCCGCAGCGGAGGTAACGCAATGAGCACTCACGAGAGCCCATGCCAACTGTCCTCGTCCGTCGATTGCCCGCTGGACGACGGCCAGCGCGCCATTCAGCGGGTGACCGCGCGCGCCGCAGAGATCGGTGGCGGCATCGGCGTCAGCCGCCTGCTGCCGTCGCCGCAGCGGCGGATGATCGGCGCCTGGTGCTTCCTCGACCACGCCGGCCCGGCCACCTTCGCCGCCGGCGCCGGCGCCGGCCTGCGGATCGGCCCCCACCCGCACATCGGCCTGCAGACCTTCACCTGGATGATCGCCGGCGAGGTGCTGCACCGCGACAGCCTCGGCCATGTCCAGGTGGTGCGCCCGGGCCAGGTCAACCTGATGACGGCCGGGCGCGGCATCAGCCATAGCGAGGAAACCCTGCCCGCCGAACAGCAGCTGCACGCCGCGCAACTGTGGATCGCCCTGCCCGGCCCCGAACGCCAGCGCGAACCGGCGTTCGAGCACCACCCCGATCTGCCCGGCTGGCAACAGGACGGCTGCCGCCTGACCCTGCTCGCCGGCCAGTACGGCGACCAGCGGGCGCCGGCCCGGGTACATTCGCCCCTGCTCGGCATCGACCTGCACAGCCCACAGGGCGCCAGCCTCGAGCTGGCCCTCGAGCCGGCCTTCGAGTACGGCGTGCTGCCGCTGCAGGGCTCGGTGGAGATTCAGGCCGAGCGTTTCGAAGTCAACCAGCTGGCCTATCTCGGCCGCGGCCGCGAGCGCCTGGCCCTGCAGCTGGAGCCCGGTAGCCGGGCGCTGCTGCTGGGCGGCGAACCTTTCGCCGAGGAGATCCTGCTGTGGTGGAATTTCGTCGGCCACAGCCGCGCCGAGCTCGCTCAGGCCCAGCGTGACTGGGCGGCGGGCCACCCGCGCTTCGGCCGGGTCGAGGGCTACGACGGTGCGCCGCTGGTGGCCCCTGCGCTACCCTGGGCGGACGACTGAGGCGACCGTCTCGCCGCGACGCAGTGCCTGCCCCCCGAAACCGGGCCGCTGGCGGCCTGAGGACTACGCGTGCGCCTGCCCATTGTGCGCCGGGAGAACCCGCTCCCCCGCCCCCGACAAGGAGTGATCCATGCCCCATGAAGGCAGCCTGCTGCAGACCGCCGTGGTGTTCCTGCTGGCGGCGGTGCTGGTGGTGCCCCTGGCCAAGCGCCTGCAACTGGGCGCCGTGCTCGGCTACCTGCTGGCCGGCGTGCTGATCGGCCCGGCGGTCCTGCGCCTGGTGGACGACCCGGCGGGGGTCAGCCACATCTCCGAACTGGGCGTGGTGCTGCTGCTGTTCATCATCGGCCTGGAGCTGTCGCCACGGCGTCTCTGGGTGATGCGCCAGGCCGTGTTCGGCGTGGGCCTGGCCCAGGTGCTGCTGACCGCCCTGGTGATCGGCGCGGTGGCCATGCTCGGCTTCGACCAGCCGCTCAACGGCGCGCTGGTGCTGGGCCTGGGCCTGGCGCTGTCGTCCACCGCCTTCGGCCTGCAGATCCTCGCCGAGCGCAAGGAGCTGACCAGCCCCCACGGCCGCCTGGCCTTCGCCATCCTGCTGTTCCAGGACATCGCCGCCATTCCGCTGATCGCCCTGGTGCCGCTGCTCGGCGCCGCCGAAGCGGCGAGCGACGGCGGCGGGCTGGGGCAGTTGCTCAAGGTGCTGGGCAGCATCGGCCTGGTGGTCATAGGTGGGCGCTACCTGCTGCGCCCGGTGTTTCGCATCGTCGCCAAGACCGGCCTGAAGGAAGTCTCCACCGCCACCGCGCTGCTGGTAGTGATCGGCACCGCCTGGCTGATGGAGCTGGCGGGCATCTCCATGGCCCTGGGCGCCTTCCTCGCCGGGCTGCTGCTGGCCGACTCGGAATACCGTCACGAGCTGGAATCGCAGATCGAGCCGTTCAAGGGGCTGCTGCTCGGCCTGTTCTTCATCAGCGTCGGCATGACCGCGGACGTCGGCCTGCTGCTGGACGAGCCGATGCGGGTGCTGGCCCTCGCCGCCCTGCTGATCCTGATCAAGCTGCCGCTGCTGTTCGCGGTCGGCCGCCTGGCCGGCGGCCTCGGCGCACGCAGCGCGCTGAACCTGGGCATCGTCCTGGCCGCCGGCGGCGAGTTCGCCTTCGTGGTGTTCCAGATGGCCCGCGACCAGGGGCTGTTCGAGCCGCGCCTGCACAGCGAGCTGGTGCTGGCCATCACCCTGTCGATGGCCGTCACCCCCTTGCTGATGCTGCTGTTGGCACGGCTGCTCAGGGCCAAGCCGGTAGCCCGCGAGGTGCCGCCGCACTACCGGGAGATCGACAGCGACGCGCCGCGGGTGGTGATCGCCGGCATGGGCCGCATGGGCCAGGTCGTCGCGCGCTTCCTGCGCGCCCAGCGGCTGCCCTTCGTGGCGCTGGATATCGAGGTCGACACCATCGAGCTGTCGCGCAGCCTGGACAACATGCCGATCTTCTACGGCGACCCGCTGCGCCCGGAAATCCTGCGCGCGGCCAAGGCCGACCAGGCCGAGTTCTTCATCGTCGCCACCGACGACCCGGACGTCTGCCTGCAGCTCACCGAACTGGTGCGCCGCCTCTATCCGCAGATGAAGATCATCGCCCGCGCGCGCAACCGCCAGCATGTCCATCGCCTGCTGGATGCCGGCGCGCAACCGGTGCGCGAGACCTTCCACTCGAGCCTGGAAATGAGTCGGCAGATCCTGATCGGCCTGGGCCTCGACGCCGAGCAGGCGGCGCGCAGGATCGAACGCTTCCAGCACCACGACGAACAGGTGCTGGAGGCCCAGCACCGCGTCTACAACGACAAGGCCGCCGTGCTGCAGACGGCCCGCGAGGCACGCGCGGAGCTGGAGACGCTGTTCGATGCCGACCAGGGGCAGCGGCCGCAATAGCCGCCGGCCCGCCCCGTAGGCTGTCCGGCGCCCGACCGTTGAGCTGGCCGGGCGGCGCGAGCATTATGGACGCCATGAGCCAGCCCCCTCTTTCAGCGCAACCCGACGCCGTGCTGGAGGCCTTCCATCCGGCCGTCGCCGCCTGGTTCCGCAGCCAGTTCGCCGCGCCCACCGCGGCCCAGGCCGGCGCCTGGCCGGCGCTCGGCGCCGGGCGCTCGACCCTGGTGGCCGCGCCCACCGGCTCGGGCAAGACCCTCACCGCCTTCCTCGCCGCCATCGACCTGCTGGTGCGCCAGGGCCTGGCCGCCGCCGGCAGCCTGGAAGACCGCTGCTGCGTGGTCTATGTGTCGCCGCTCAAGGCGCTGTCCAACGACATCCGCCTGAACCTGGAGCAGCCCTTGGCCGGCATCCGCGCCGAACTCAGGCGTCAGGGCCTGGCCGATGTGGAGATCCGCACGGCGGTGCGCACCGGCGACACCAGCCCCGGCGAGCGCGAGGCCATGCGCAAGCGGCCGCCGCATATCCTGGTGACCACCCCGGAGTCGCTCTACGTGCTGCTCGGCTCCGAGTCCGGGCGGGCCATGCTGGCCGGCTGCCGCAGCCTGATCGTCGACGAGATCCACGCCATCGCCGGCAGCAAGCGCGGCAGCCACCTGATGCTCAGCGTCGAGCGCCTGGAGGCCCTGTGCCGGCGGCCGCTGCAGCGCATCGGCCTGTCCGCCACGCAGAAGCCGCTGGAGGCGGTGGCGCGCCTGCTGCTCGGCAGCCAGGCGCCGCTGCCGCCACCGGATGAGCAGGCCGAGCACTGCGAGCCGCCCCTGTTTGCCGAAGCCGAGAGGCTACCCGCAGGGCCCGGCGACTGCGTGATCGTCGACATCGGCTACCAGCGCGCCCGCGACCTGGCCCTGGAGCTGCCGCCGGTGCCCCTCGAGGCGGTGATGAGCAACGAGGTCTGGGACAGCGTCTACGACCGCCTGGCCGAGCTGGCGCGGCAACAGCGCACCACCCTGGTATTCGTCAACACCCGGCGCCTGGCCGAGCGCGCCTGTCGCCACCTGGCCGAGCGCCTCGGCGACGCCGCGGTCGCCGCCCACCACGGCAGCCTGGCCAAGGAGGCGCGCCTGGACGCCGAGCAGCGGCTCAAGCGCGGCGAACTCAAGGTGCTGGTGGCCACCGCCTCGCTGGAGCTGGGCATCGACATCGGCGAGGTGGAGCTGGTCTGCCAGCTCGGCTCGCCGCGCAGCATCGCCGCCCTGCTGCAGCGGGTCGGCCGCTCCGGCCACAGCGTCGGCGGCACGCCCAAGGGCCGGCTGTTCCCGCAATCGCGCGACGAACTGGTCGAATGCGCGGCGCTGCTCGACTGCGTGCGCCGCGGCGAGCTGGACGCCCTGGTCATCCCCCGCGCGCCGCTGGACGTGCTGGCCCAGCAGGTCGTCGCCGAGGTGGCCTGCCGCGAGTGGCGCGAGGACGACCTCTACCAACTGCTGACCCGCGCCGCGCCCTACGTCGACCTGCCCCGCAAGACCTTCGACGCCCTGCTGAAGGTGCTCGCCGAGGGCTACAGCGGCCGCCGCGGCGTGCGCGCCGCCTATCTCCATCGCGACGCGGTCAACCGCCGCCTGCGCGGTCGCCGCGCCGCCCGCCTGACCGCCCTCACCAGCGGCGGCACCATCCCCGACAGCGGCGACTACGCGGTGCTGCTGGAACCCCAGGGCCTGACGGTCGGCAGCCTCAACGAGGACTTCGCCATCGAGAGCATGGCCGGCGACATCTTCCAGCTGGGCAACCAGTCCTACCGCATCCTGCGCGTCGAGCCGGGCAAGGTGCGGGTCGAGGACGCCCGCGGCCTGCCGCCGAGCATCCCGTTCTGGCTGGGCGAGGCGCCGGGGCGCAGCGACGAGCTGTCGGCGTCGGTGGCGCGGCTGCGCGAGGCGATCGAACAGCAGCTAAGCCATGGCGAGGCAGCCGCCAGCGCCTGGCTCACCGACGAGCTCGGCCTCGGCGAATCGGCGGCGCAGCAGATCGTCGACTACCTGGCCCGCGCCCATGCCGCCCTGGGCGCCCTGCCGACCCAGAAGCGCCTGGTCATGGAGCGCTTCTTCGACGAGTCCGGCGGCATGCAGCTGATCATCCACTCGCCGTTCGGCAGTCGCCTCAACCGCGCCTGGGGCCTGGCCCTGCGCAAGCGCTTCTGCCGCAGCTTCAACTTCGAGCTGCAGGCCGCCGCCACCGAGGACGCGCTGATCCTCTCCCTGGCCACCAGCCACAGCTTCCCGCTGGACGAGGTGTGGCGCTACCTGCACAGCCACAGCGCCGAGCACCTGCTGATCCAGGCTGTGCTGGACGCACCGCTGTTCGCCGTGCGCTGGCGCTGGAACGCCGCCGTCGCCCTGGCCCTGCCGCGCTTCGCCGGCGGGCGCAAGGTGGCGCCGCAGTTGCAGCGCATGCGCAGCGAGGACCTGCTGGCCACGGTGTTCCCCGACCAGCTGGCCTGCCTGGAGAACATAGTCGGCGAGCGCGAGGTTCCCGACCACCCGCTGGTGGCCCAGACCCTCGACGACTGCCTGCACGAGGCCATGGACTGCGAGGCCTGGCTGGCCCTGCTGCGGCGCATGGAGCGCGGCGAAATCGAGCTGGTCGCCCGCGACCTGCCGGCGCCCTCGGCCCTGGCGGCGGAGATACTCAGTGCCCGGCCCTATGCCTTCCTCGACGACGCGCCGCTGGAGGAGCGGCGTACCCAGGCGGTACACAGCCGCCGTTGGCGCGAGCCGGAATCCGCCGACGAGCTCGGCGCCCTGGATGCCGGGGCCATAGCCGCGGTGCGCGAGGAAGCCTGGCCCGAGGTGCGCGAGGCCGACGAGATGCACGAGGCGCTGCTGAGCCTGGGCGCCGTGACCGAGGCCGAGGCCCGCGGCAACGCCGGCTGGCCGGCCTGGCTGGCGCAGCTGGCCAAGGGCAAACGGGCCTGCTGCCTGCTGCTCGACGGCGCACCGGCCCTGTGGCTGGCGGCCGAGCGCCTGGGCCAATGGCAGGCGCTGCACCCGCAGGGCACTTTCCAGCCGGCGATCCAGGCGCCCCTGGGGTTCGACGATGCCTGGACGGCCGAGGAAGCCCTGGTCGAGCTGGTCCGTGGGCGCCTCGGCGGCTTCGGCCCGCTGGCGTTGTCGCGCCTGGCCGCCGATCTGCGGCAAACGGAGTCGGGGGTGAATCAGGCCCTGCTCGCCCTGGAACGCGAGGGCTATGTGCTGCGCGGGCGTTTCTCCCCAGGTGGCCGGGAGGAGGAATGGTGCGAACGCCACCTGCTGGCGCGTATCCACCGCTACACCCTGGGGCGCCTGCGCCGGGAGATCGAGCCGGTGTCGCGCGCCGACTTCATGCGCTTCCTGTTCGACTGGCAGCGCGTGGCCGCGGACAGCCGGGTGCGCGGCGCCGAGGCCCTGGCCGGGGTACTCGGCCAGCTGGAAGGCTTCCAGGCGGCGGCCGGCGCCTGGGAGAGCGAGATACTGCCGAGCCGGGTGGTCGACTACGGGATCAACTGGCTGGACGAGCTGTGCCGTTCCGGCCGCTGGCTCTGGTGTCGCCTGGCCGGCCGCAGCCGCGCCGCCGGCGGCCCGCTGCGCAGCACGCCGATCGTCCTGCTGCCGCGCAAGAGCCTCGGCCTGTGGCGTGCCTGCCTCGGCGATCTGCCGGCGGCCGAGCCGTCGCCCCGCGCCGAACGCCTGCGCCAGGTGCTGGCCGGCCAGGGCGCGCTGTTCTTCGACGAGCTGCAGGACGAGGCGCACCTGCTGCGCAGCGAACTGGAGGACGCCCTCGGCGAACTGGTCAGCCTCGGCCTGGCCCACGCCGACAGCTTCGCCGGCCTGCGCTCGCTGCTGCTGCCGGCGGCCAAGCGCAGCCAGCAGCAACGCCGCGCCCGTCGCGCCCTGGCCAATATGCAGGATGCCGGGCGCTGGGCGCTTCTTCGAGAGCGGAGCGCCGAGGCGGCCGGCGCAAAGATCGACGCCGAGGCCCTGGAGCATGTGGCGCGGACCCTGCTGCGCCGCTACGGCGTGGTCTGCTGGCGCCTGCTCGAGCGCGAGGCCGACTGGCTGCCGGCCTGGCGCGAGTTGCTGCGCATCTACCAGCGCCTGGAGGCGCGCGGCGAGATCCGCGGCGGGCGCTTCGTCAGTGGCGTGGTCGGCGAGCAGTTCGCCCTGCCGGAGGCCGTGGCCCTGCTGCGCGAGGTGCGCAAGCGCCCGGCCGACGGCGCCCTGCTGAGCCTGTCGGCCTGCGATCCGCTCAACCTGCTCGGCACCCTGCTGCCCGGCGACAAGGTGCCGGCCCTGGCCGGCAACCGCCTCCTCTACCGCGACGGCGTGCCGGTGGCCAGCCTGACCGCCGGCAGGATCGCGCTGCTGCAGGAGGCCGACGCCTTCACCGCCGGCCAGTGGCAGGCGGCATTGATCCGCCAGACTGGCACACCGCCGCCTGCTGGCCGCGACTCGCACCGCATCGGGTCACAGCCCTAACCCGCCGCGACCGCCTGCCCTCGCACACCCTCCATCAGTGCTCAGCGCGCGTTCGGCCTCAGTGCCTCGCTTACCGCAGCAGCCCAACCATACGCGTCATCCCTCCACCACTGCCCAACCAGAACCTGGCGTTATTGGTTAGCTGATTAGACCAGTAATCATATTTATATCAATTTACGGATCCAGCCTAAGCGCGCAGCATTTGACCCGGGCCTAGCGCAACAGCAAAAAGTTCCAGCCTAGTTCCCCCGATCAACTAGCGGCTTACTTGGGATATACCGATGAGCACTTCAGTCACCCGCATTCAACATGACAAAGTTCTGGAAATAATCCTTAACCGGCCACCGGTGAATGCCATTGATCTAAGAACAAGTACCGACCTGTATGAGGCCTTTAAAGACTTTCAGGAAAACCCTCGATTAAGGGTTGCTGTTCTCACCGCCGCTGGTGAGCGGCTATTTTCCGCCGGCTGGGACCTCAAAGAGTACGCCGCGAACGGCGACGACCTGCTCGCCAGTGGCGACTACGATCTGGGCCCAGGTGGCCTGGGCGGCCTCAGCGAGTTCTGGGGGCTGAGCAAGCCGGTGATCGCCGCGGTCAACGGCAAGGCCATCGGTGGTGGCTTTGAAATGCTCCTGGCCGCCGACCTGATCATCGCCGCCGAGCATGCACAGTTCATGCTCCCGGAAACCCGCCTGGGCTTCCTGCCCGACGCCGGCGGCCTGCAACGCCTGGCCAAGCGCCTGCCCTACAACCTGGCCGCCGAGTTGATGCTCACTGGCCGCGCCATGGGCGCCGATGAGGCACAGCGCTGGGGGCTGGTATGCCAGGTGGTACCGGCCGCCGAGTTACGCGAGCGCAGCCTCGCACTGGCCCAACACATAGCCGAAGGCGCACCTCTGGCCCAGCAGGCCATGAAAGAAGTATTGGCACAGACCCACGCTTTGAATGTCGAGGCCGCCTTTGCCTGCACACGCCGCGCCTGGCAAGGCAACAGCAGCTTGCCGGCCTACGAAAAGATGCTGCATTCAGATGATTATCTGGAAGGCTCGCGAGCATTCACGGAAAAACGTAAACCTGTATATAAAGGGTGTTAGCAGATGAACAGCAACAACAATAGCCATACACACTTTCTCGATCCTCTGCTAAAACCCAGAAGTATTGCACTTGTCGGTGTTTCACCGCGCCCTGGAAGTGTCGGAAACGACATGTTCCAAGTGCTTCGTAAGGGTGGTTACCGCGGCCAGATATTCTTGGTAAACCCAAACTATCAGGAAATAGATGGCATTGCCTGTTTCCCCAGTCTGAGTGCCATTCCCGCCAGCATCGAGATGGCGGTATTGAGTGTCGCCGGGCATCGCATGGAAGAGTTGCTGGACGAAGCCATTCACCTGAAGGTGGGTGGGGTCACCATCTTCGACTACTGCATGATCGAAGGTGAGAAGTCGGATCTGTTGCTCGACCGCCTGAAGGCCAAGGCCAAGCAAGCCGGCATGCCGATCTGCGGTGGCAACTGCATGGGCTACTACAACTTCGACAGCAACACCCATGTCAGCTTCCAGTCGCCCAGCTCACGCCAGCCGGGGCACATCGCGTTGATCGCCCACTCCGGCTCGATCTTCGTGCTGCCTACCGGCAACGACCCGCGCTTTCGTTTCAACCTTGTGGTGTCCGCCGGTCAGGAAATCTCCACCAGCCTCGACCAGTACATGGACTTCGCCCTGGAGCAGCCAACGACTCGCGTGCTGGCCGTATTTATGGAGGCCATCCGCAACCCGCAGGGCTTCGTCGCCGTGCTGGAAAAAGCCAAGGCCAAGGGCATACCGGTGGTGGTCACCAAGGTCGGTCGCACCGAAGTCAGTGCCCAGCTGGCGGCCACCCATTCCGGCGCCATCGCCGGCAACAATACCGCTTATGAGGCGCTGTTCAAGAAGTACGGGGTGATCTGCACCGAGACCCTGGACGACCTGATGACCACCGCCCTGGTGTTGTCCCAGGGGCATGCCCTGGGGCAGGGCGAGCTGGGTTATGTGTCCGACTCCGGCGGGCTGCGCGAGCTGTTCGTGGATACCGCGGAGAACTATGGCGTGCCCTTCGCCCGGATCAATCAGGCGACCGTCGACAAGCTGCGCGAGAGGCTGCCCCATGGCCTGGAGCCGGTGAACCCACTGGATGCCGCCGGTTCCTTCACCGCCGACTACGCGCAGGTGTTCCGCGATTGCGTGCGCTACATCATGAGCGACCCGGCCGTGGCCATAGGCGTGTTCGAGTTCGAGGCCCGCGACAATTACATCTATATGCCGGAGTTCATCGAGATCGCCAAGGAAGTAGCGAGCTACTGCGACAAGCCGTTTTTCGTCATCAACACCTTCTCCAGCGCGATGAACGCCGGCATCGCCAACGACCTGATGGACGCCAACGTGCCGCTGGTCAATGGCGTGGAAAACGCCGTGAAGGTGGTGCGCAACCTGCTCAAACAGCGCGATATGGTCCAATACCGCACGGTGCTCGAAGACAGTCCGGCGAACGACGTCAGCCTGCTGGGCAAATGGCGATCGCGCATCGCCAACGGCGTCCAGCTCAGCGAAACCGAGAGCCTCAACCTGCTCGCCGACTTTGGCATCCCGGTGGCGACCCCCAGGGAAGTCGACAGCCTGGCCGCCGCCCTGGCCGCCGCCGAAACCATGGGTTACCCGGTGGTGCTAAAGACCGCCGAGCCGGGCATCCACCATAAATCCGATGTCGGTGGGGTCAAACTCAACCTGACCGGCGCCACCTATGTACAGCAGGCCTACAACCAGTTGCGCGAGCGACTGGGCCCGCGGGTCACCATCGAGCCCATGGTGGCGACTGGCATCGAGCTGGCCTTCGGCATGGTCAACGACCCGCAGTTCGGCCCTATGGTGATGGTCGGCAGCGGCGGCATCTATATCGAGATTCTCGAGGACCGCTGCTTCTCGCTTGCGCCCTTCGACCAGTCGGAAGCGCTGCGCATGCTCGACAGCCTGAAAACCCGTCCGCTGCTCGATGGCGTACGCGGTCAGCCGGCGGCAGACCTCGAGCAACTGTCCAGAACCCTGGCGCAGTTCTCCCGCCTGGCCGCGGCCCTGGCCGATGTAGTCGCCGAAATCGATATCAACCCGTTGATCGTCGGTGCCAATGGCTGCATCGCCGTAGACGCGCTGATCATCGCCCGCGAAACGGCTCCGGGGCCGCAGCTCAAGCACAGCCGGCAAGCCTGCGAAGCGGCGCTATAAAGCGTCGAATCAAGCGCACCAAACGCTCGACAGCCTGCCACCCTGCACCTGTCGAGCAGCACAAAAGCAGGCTACACGGCAGCCATGAGGCATGGCTGCCGTGCCATTTCAAATCTCGGTCACCGGCCTACGCCGGCGCACCAACAAGGCAGGACGCATAACCAGCACTGGGCACTACGCACAATAAAAACAATCGCATGCGAATGCAGAGAGGTTAGCTACATGAACACGCAAGTCTTACCAGAAAGATTAGCCATTGCCACGGCTGAGAATGGCTTCTTCAAAGGTTATAACCACACCGTCACCCTTGGCTCGATGCTGTTGATTACCGCCTTCGTGCTCTGGGCCGCGCTGCAGCCCGAACAAGCCGGTGCCGTGCTGGCCAACATCCAGGGGCAGGTCCTAGATACCTTTGGCAGCTATTACATCTACGTGATGGCGCTGTTCGCCGTGGTCTGCTTCCTGCTGACCATCCCGCCGCGCATTGGCAGCATCCGCCTGGGTGGCGCGGACGCCAAAGCCGAGTTCTCCAGTTTTTCCTGGTTCGCCATGATGTTCGGTGCCGGTATCGGTGTCGGGATGCTGACCTACGCCACCGGCGAGCCGATTTACCACTTCGCCGACAACCCAGAGATCATCAAGGGCCTGGTACAGGCGAAAATGCCGGAAACCCTCGACTCGGTGTATCGCTACTCCTTCCTGCACTGGGGGTTCTCGGCCTGGACCGTGTACTCGCTGATTGGCCTGTCCCTGGCCTACTTCGGCTATAACCGGGGCCTGCCGCTGACCATCCGCTCGGGCCTGTTCCCGCTGTTCGGCAAGACCCTGAATGGGCACCTCGGACATCTGGTCGATATCACCGCGGTACTCGCCACCCTCCTCGGCATCGCCGTGACCATCGGCTTCGGCATCACCCAGCTCGCATCCGGCCTGTACAACATCAGCGGCGCCGAATGGATAGTCAATGCCGGTAAACCCACAGGTCTGGCGCTGGCGTTCTCGCTGGTGGTGGTCATGCTGTTGTCCACTGTGTCGGCCATCAGCGGCGTCGGCCGCGGGGTCAAGTGGCTGAGCAATATCAACATGAGCCTGTCGTTCGTCCTGTTGGTGTTCTTCCTGGTGTTCGGCTCCACCCTGGTCGCCCTCCAGCTACTCGGCAACGGCGTGGTCGATTACCTGATCACCTTTATCCCACTGGCCTTCAATGTCGAAGAGAAAGGCACCGCACTCGGCGACTGGCAAGCCGGTTGGACGATCTTCTACTGGGCCTGGTGGATCGCCTACGCGCCGTTCGTGGGCATGTTCTTCGCGAAGATCTCCAAGGGTCGGACCATCCGCGAGTTCATCCTCGGCTCGGTGCTGATCCCGTCCCTGGTCTGCTTTATCTGGTTCACCTTCGTCGGTGGCACCGCCCTCGACCTGGAGCTGAGCGATATCGCAAACGGGCAGATTCTGAATGCGGACATTTCCGCGCAGATATTTCAGGTGCTGAACGTGATGCTCTCGGCGGATGCCGCGAAAGCCATGTCGGCGCTGGTGGTGGTACTGCTGCTGACCTTCCTGGTGACCTCAGCGGATTCGGCGATCCTGGTGATCAACAGCATCAACACCGGTGGCGCCACGGAAAGATCCAACAATAACCACACCATTATCTGGGGCGTTTTCCTCACCGCCATCATCGCCGTGCTGCTGCTGGCCGGAGGCCTGGGGGCGCTCAAGGCAGCCATGATCATCGGCACCTTGCCCTTCTCGTTCATCATGCTGCTGATGACGATCGCCCTGGTGAAATCCCTCATCGCCCCGCAAAAGCCGATCCTGGCATAACACCGTCAGCGTGGCGGTAACTGCGAGCAACGGTTGAGCGTTTCGCGGCGTCCATTGAGGCCGTCGCGTTTTTTTATTCGAGCCACTGGGTGCCCTGGCACCACGAGGAAGAGCATGCAAGAAGTCGTCATAGTCGCCGCCACCCGCACCGCCATTGGTGCCTTCCAGGGTGCGTTGAGCAGCGTTTCAGCCGTCGATTTAGGAGCTGCGGTAATCCGCCGCCTGCTAGCAAACACCGGTCTGCCTGCCGAGCTGGTGGACGAAGTGATACTCGGCCAGGTGCTCACTGCCGGTGCCGGGCAGAATCCCGCCCGACAGAGCACACTCAAGGCTGGCCTGCCGCACAGCGTACCGGCGCTGACCCTGAACAAGGTCTGCGGTTCCGGGCTCAAGGCGGTGATCATGGCCACTCAAGCGATCCGCTGTAACGACGCCGAGGTGATCATCGCCGGTGGTCAGGAAAACATGAGCCAGTCGCCCCACGTCTTGCGTGGTTCACGCAATGGTCTGCGTATGGGCCACGGCCAGTTGCTCGACAGCATGATCCACGATGGCCTGTGGGACGCCTTCAACGATTACCACATGGGCATCACCGCCGAAAACCTGGCCGAGCAGTACGGCATCAGCCGCGTCGAACAGGATGCCTTCGCCGCTCGCTCGCAGCAGCGCGCCTGCGCCGCTATCGAAGCGGGCCGCTTTGCCGGTGAAATCACTCCGATCGAGATCCCCCAGCGCAAGGGCAACAGCCTCATCGTCGCCGCCGATGAACAACCGCGCGCCAGCAGTACCCTGGAAACGTTGAGCAAACTCCCCCCAGCGTTCAAGCGTGACGGCAGCGTCACCGCCGGCAATGCCTCAACCCTCAACGACGGCGCTGCCGCCGTTATGCTGATGAGCGCACGCAAGGCCGCCGAGCTGAACCTACCGGCGCTGGCGCGGATCAGGGCCCACGCCAGTGCCGGCGTAGATCCGGCGACCATGGGCATTGGCCCGGTGTTCGCCACCTGCCGCGCCCTGGAAAAAGCCAACTGGAGCCTGGAGCAACTCGACTTGATCGAAGCCAATGAAGCCTTCGCCGCCCAAGCCCTCGCGGTCGGCCGCGAACTGCACTGGGACAGCGCCAGGGTCAACGTCAATGGCGGCGCCATTGCCCTTGGTCACCCGATCGGTGCGTCCGGTTGCCGTATTCTGGTCAGCCTGATCCATGAAATGGCTCGCCGTGACGCCCACAAAGGCCTGGTCACCCTGTGCATAGGTGGCGGTCAAGGCGTTGCACTGGCCATCGAACGCTAGACCCGCACGACGCGCACCCGATATCACCCCAAGGTGTAATGGTCGACGTCGGCTGCGCCCGCCACCCTGGTAACAACTCCAGCACAGAAATTGAGAGAAGCCCATTCGAACCCTGACCGGCAACAGCCAAAAACTCGAGGGAAGCGCCATATTCGGCACTGCGCCCAAAGCCCTGCGGCAGCGTTGGTTGCCCCCCGATGAACTCAATCGCATCGACCGCGGTTGCCGACTCAGCGGATCTTCACATGGGGGTCCTGACGGACCTGCTCCAGCAACCACTCCTTGAACAGGATGATTTCATTTTTGATGCTGCGCTCCTTCGGGTAGACCATAAACCAGCTGCCCGGCTCGTCGATACTCAGCGCAAACGGCCTGACCAGGCGCCCGTCCTCAAGATCCTGATGAGCAAATGCCTCTCTCGCCATCACCAGCCCATCGCCCTTATAGACCCGGCCAAGCGCCTGCAGATAATTGTCGACCACCGCCCCCTGGCTGCAGAGTTCCGGATCCAGGCCTGCCGCCTCTAGCCATAAACGCCAGTCTTCGGCGGCCAGTTCGATATTGATCAAGTTATGCTGTTTTAAATCGGCGGGCGTCGCCAACGTGTGTGTTTCCAACAACTTTGGCGAACACACCGGAAATATATCCGTATCAAACAGATATTCATAAGACCAGTGCGACCAAGCTTGCTCGCCCATGATAATGCCGATATCGGCATCATCCTTATCGAAGTCGACATTCACAAAGGAGATGGAAATTCTTACCCGGATATCCGGGTGCTTGCTTTGGAACTCATTCAGCCGAGGCATCAACCAGGTGGTGCCAAAGGTCACATAGGTTTGAATCGTCAGGGTTTTCGATTCATGACTGGCCTTGATATGGCTCACTGCCTCGCCAATGTTGTGGAAGCTGTCACGCACCACCGGATAAAGGTAGAAGCCATCCTTGGTCAGGGCAATGCTTCTGCCGGCCCGATGGAACAGCAGCACCCCCAGATCATCCTCCAGCAATTTGACCTGATGGCTGACAGCCGAATGGGTCACGCATAATTCATCCGCTGCGCGCCTGAAACTCTGGTTACGCGCCACCGACTCGAATGCGCGCAATGAATTCAATGAGGGCAATTTCCTTGTCATATGGTTATCACCCACCTCGTGCAACTAACAATTAAATCCACATCACGCAATACGCAATACGCAATACGCAATACTAACCCATCGCCTGCACAAATGGCGCCTCAAGAATTCACAGCAAACCAAATGTTGGTGTTCGCATACAAAGCAAGTAACGGCCACTTGCTCACGCCTGCAGCTCAGCCCGATGTATTGCCCCCCCGACTCGATAACTATCCGGCTGGCATTTCCAAGTATCCGAGCACACGAAACCGCTCGCATCGGCGTCACCCCGTTGCCACGCTACGGCAACGCTAGCCTAAGCCAGCAATTCGGGGGGGGGGGCAGAACAAGCTGATCCCGACGAAGCCGATTGGCAATCGCCGCCGACTCATGCAGCAGCAGACCTGCGGCTGCAACCGAGCACCGTGCCGAGCAGCGGTTGCAGGCGGCGATCCTTTGGGCCATAAGCCAGGGATGCCATAAGCGGCTGAAGGTAGGAAGCGATGTATCACGGAGAACGCCTCAACGCCTGGACCCACCTGGTCGGCGCCCTGCTCGCCGGCCTGGGCGCGGTCTGGCTGCTGGTGCGCGCCGGCCTCGAGGGCGACCCCTGGAAGATCGTGGCCGTGGCCATCTACGGCTTCAGCCTGGTGCTGCTGTACAGCATCTCCACCCTCTACCACAGCCTGCGCGGGCGGACCAAGGCGGTGATGCGCAAGCTCGATCACCTGTCGATCTACCTGCTGATCGCCGGCAGCTACACGCCGTTCTGCCTGGTGAGCCTGCGCGGTCCCTGGGGCTGGTCGCTGTTTGGCGTGGTCTGGGGCCTGGCGCTGGGCGGCATGTTGCAGGAGCTCAAGCCGCGCTCCGAGGCCCGGGTGCTGTCCATCGTCATCTATGCGCTGATGGGCTGGATCGTCCTGGTGGCGGTGCAGCCGCTGCTGGCCACCCTCGGCAGCGCCGGCTTCGCCTGGCTGGCCGCCGGCGGTATCTGCTACACCCTGGGCATCGTCTTCTTCGCCTTCGATGAGCGCTTTCGCCACTGGCACGGCATCTGGCACCTGTTCGTGATGGCCGGCAGCCTGCTGCACTTCGTCGCGGTGTGGCGCTACGTGCTGTGAACCCGGGCAGGCATCCGCGGCCGGTCCCGACGCGACCCGGACACGGCGACCCGGCCCGAGGGCGTCCATGCCCACCGCGGCCATGCAACAATGGCCGCTCCACGGCACGGGCATGCTCGCCAGGCGAGACGGGCGGCGCCGTGCCGATTCCCGGAGTCCAGGCCGAACGGAGGCCCGCTATCGACACCCCAGCTCAGCGCGGCCGCCCATGGCGTGCCTCCGTAGCCCTACGGATGGCCGGCGCCCGAGGCGGCAAGGCATGATGTCCGCCGTGAAGCCCCTGACCAAGATCCGCACTTCCCTGCTCTGGCTGGTCCTGTTCTGCCCCGGCGCGGCCTGGATCGGCTGGCAGGACTACGCCGCCCGCTACGAACGTTTCGCCCAGGACACCAGCATCGCCCAGCGCATGCTCAGCCAGAAGACCGTGCAACACGAAGCGGTGCTGGCCACCCTGGGCGCGCTGTCGCATCCGCCCGTGGCCGAGCGCCTGCTCCCCAGCCTGCAGCCCGCCATGCCGCAATTGCTGGGGCTGGGTCACCTGCGCGACGGGGTCTGGGCAGGCAGCCGCACGCCGCCGTCGAACCTGGCGGCGGCGGTCGAGCACGCCCGCCAGGCGGGGCGCCCGGTCACCCTGCCGCTGGACGCGTCGCGCTATTGGCTGGTGGCCCCGTCGAGCTGGAGCCTGCTGCTGGACGCACGGCAACTCATAGCCGCAGCCGACTTCCCCGCCTCCCTGGCCATGCTGACCCTGGACGTGGGAGCCGGCCCGCTCACGCTGCTGGCGCGCCAGGCCGCCGCCCGCCCAGCGGGCTGGCACATCGACCTGCGCAAGCCGCTGGGCGCGGCCAGCCAGCCCTTTCCCCTGCACAGCTGGCGCACCCTGACGCCCGCCGACTGGCCCTGGGCGGCGTGGCTGGCCTGGGCGGCCGCCAGTGGCCTGCTGCCGCCGGGCGTCGCCCACGAACTGAACCAGCCGCTGACCGCCATCCTCGCGCAGGTGCGTGCCGCCGAGCGCCTGCTGGATGACGAGGAAGAGCGCCCCGCGGTGCGTCAGGCGCTGCTCGCCAGCGCCGGCCAGGCGCGCCGCGCGGCCGACATCATCAGGCGCATGCGCGAGCTGGTGACGCCCAGCTCGCCCTCGTCGCCGGCGGCGGTGGACCCCGATACGCTGGCCGCTTCCCTGCTGTTCCTGCGCCAGGACGAGCTGGCCCGCCGCGGCATCCGCCTGACGTGGCGCAACACCAGCCCCGGTGCCCGCCCGCTGGGTGACCGGGTGGCGCTCGAGCAGATCCTGCACAACCTGGTGCAGAATGCCGCCGACGCCCTGGCGGACGCGCCGGGCGCCCGCCACATCGTCCTGAGCGGCGGCGTCGAAGGCACCGAATACCAGTTCAGCGTCAGCGATAACGGCCCCGGCATCCCCGACGAGGTCCTGCCGCGCCTGTTCGAGCCGTTCTACACCACGCGGGCGCACGGCATGGGCCTGGGCCTGGCGCTGTGCGAAACGCTGGCCGGCGCCATGGACGGGCGCATCAGCGCCCGCAACCTCGACCCCCTGGGCGCCTGCGTCGCGCTGCGCCTGCCCCTCGCCGGAGCCGATGCATGAGCCTTCCCGCACATTCCCCCCTCGTATACCTGGTCGACGACGACGACGCCGTGCGCGCTGGCCTGGCGCTGTTGCTGCGCAGCGTCGGGCTGCGCAGCGAGGGGCATGGCGACCCCCAGGCCTTCCTCGCCGCGCTGTCGCCGCAGTCGATAGGTTGCGTGGTGCTGGACATCCGCATGCCGGGCATCGGCGGCCTGGAGGTGCTGGCGAGGCTGGCGGAGATGGCCGATCTGCCGGTGGTGATGCTGACCGGCCACGCCAACGTCGACCTGTGTCGCCGCGCCTTCAAGGGCGGCGCCATGGAGTTCCTGCAGAAGCCGGTGGACGACGACGTCTTCCTGGACGCCGTGCAGGCCGCCGTGCGCAGCCATGTCGCCAGCCGCGAACGCCAGGCGCTGACGCAGGCCGCCGCCGAACGCCTGGCACGCCTGTCCGGGCGCGAGCGTGAGGTGCTGGCGCGCATCGTCCAGGGCATGAGCAACAAGGAAATCGCCCGCGCCTTCGCTCTGTCGCCGCGCACCGTGGAAACCTACCGGGCCAACGTCTTCGCCAAGCTCGAAGCCGACTCGCTGGCGCAACTCATCCGCCAGTACGCCACCCTGCTCGACGCGCCGCCTCCGTAGCACTACGGAGCGCGTCGGGTAATCGGGCGTATACCGCGGCCGACGCGCCCCGGCCACACTGGCCACTCCTCAAGTCGACTCACCCAAGGACGTCGCCATGTCTCGTTATTCGCTTGCCGCACTGCTCTGCACCCTGACCGTCGCCGGCGCCGCCAATGCCGCCGTGCTGAAGGAAAGCAACCTCGCAACCGCCGACGCGCAGCAGCTGGCGGCCGCCACCGTCGCCGCCTGCCAGGCCAAGGGCTACAACGTCAGCGCGGCGGTGGTCGACCGTGCCGGCCTGCTGAAAGCCTTCGCCCGCGCCGACAACGCCGGCCCCCACACCATTGAAGCCAGCCGCGCCAAGGCCTTCACCAGCGCCTCCACCAAGGCGCCGACCCTGGCCGTCATGGAGACCGCGCAGAAGAACCCGGGGGCCGCCAACCTGAGCGATATTCCGGGCTTCCTGCTGCTGGGCGGCGGCGTCCCGGTCAAGGCCGGCGACAGCGTCATCGGTGCGATCGGCGTGGCCGGCGCCCCGGGCGGTCACCTGGACGCGCAGTGTGCCGACGAAGTCCTGGCCGCCAACGCGGCACTGTTCCAGTAAGCCAGACGACCCGGCGGAGCGCTGCGGGGAAGACGCTACGCGGCTCGCCACCCGGGCGCCCGCGGCTTTGGCGGACGCGCGCGGCGCCGGCGCAGGGCCCGGCGCATGCCTGCAGGTAGCGCTTCGGCCCGCCCACCACGCCCGTCGACGCCTCGACTGCCTGGCGCAAGCTGTCTGCGCCACTGCCGGCATAGGCCTGCAGCGCCTGGGCAAGATGCATCCAATAAGCGGCTTTACCCTGCACGACCAGAACAGCGCCGCCGAAGCAGCCAGCCCCCTGCTGAAACAGTCGCAGCAGGCCTTCGGCATGATTTCGGGCCGGCATGGGGTGATGGCCGAAGCCCCCGGTCTGCTCGAGGGCTATCAAGTGCTGCACGGCCTGTTCGTGAGCAGCAGTTTCAGCGCCGATGAGAAGACCGTGGTGTGGCAGACGGTCAAGAACGTGCTGGAAGTCATCCTGGGCCTGAGCCGGAAAATCATGGGCAACTACACCAACCACATCGCCCGGACGCCTGTGGACGAGCCGTTCGAGCGGTTCGCCTGGAGCAAGAAGCAGTCCTGACGACGGCCATCGCGCCCCCTCGACCGCCCGGCACAACCGAGGAGCCCACGGCATGGCGCAACGCATCGAGGCGCCTCTGCGAATCGGCGGCGGCCGGCGCCCAGGCAGCCTGCCCACGGTTGCATGCCGCGCTCGGCAGATGGGCGCAAAGCGCTCACCGCCAGGCCGAAAAGTGGCACCATCCGGGTGCGGGGACGCTCACCCCACCCACTCCAAGGAGGCCGCCATGCCCAGCCCAAGCCAAACACTGCGGATCGACATCGTCTCCGACGTGGTCTGCCCCTGGTGCATCATCGGCTATCGCCAGCTCGCCCAGGCCCTGGAGGCGAGCGGCAGCGCCCATGAGATCCACTGGCATCCGTTCGAGCTCAATCCCGACATGCCGGCCGCAGGCCAGAACCTGCGCGAGCATGTGGCCGAGAAGTACGGCACCACGAAGGCGCAATCGGCGGACAGCCGGAGCAGGATGAGCGAGATCGGCGCGGACCTCGGCTTCGAGTTCCGCTTTGCCGACGACATGCGCATGCACAACACCTTCAACGCGCATCAGCTCCTGCATTGGGCCGACCGGCACGGGCGCATGCACGACCTGGAGCAGGCGCTGTTTGCCGCCCACTTCACCCAGCGGCGCAACCTGTCGGACCCCGCCGTGCTGGCGGACGTGGCCGCGGAAGTCGGGCTGGAGCGGGGCGACGCCCTGGCGGTGCTGGCGGATCAACGCTTTGCCGCGGACGTGCGCGCCGCCGAGCACGCCTGGCTGAGCCAGGGCATTCGCGGCGTGCCGGCGATGATCTTCAACCGCCGCCACCTGGTGACCGGTGCCCAGGGGGTCGAGAACTACAGGCGCATCCTGGCACAGTTGGCCGAGATGGCGGATTGAGCGCGCCCTCAACAATCAATGGAGAACGCCGAAGCATGTCTGACACGCACAGCTACGTCCCGCCGAAAGTCTGGACCTGGGACGCCGAGAATGGCGGGGAATGGGCTAGGATCAACCGCCCCATCGCCGGTCCCACGCACGAGGCCAGCCTGCCGCGCGGCAAGCACCCGCTGCAGCTCTACTCGCTGGGCACGCCCAATGGCCAGAAGGTCACCATCATGCTGGAGGAGTTGCTGGCGCTGGGCGAGACCGGAGCGGAATACGACGCGCACCTGATCCGCATCGGCGAGGGCCAGCAGTTCTCGACAGGCTTCGTCGAGATCAATCCGAACTCGAAGATCCCGGCACTGCTCGACAGCGCAAGCGGCAGCCGGGTCTTCGAGAGCGGCGCGATCCTCCTGTATCTCGCGGAAAAGTTCGGGCACTTCCTGCCCAAGGACGCCGCGGCGCGCACCGAGGTGATGAACTGGCTGTTCTGGCTGCAGGGCTCGGCGCCCTATCTGGGCGGCGGTTTCGGGCATTTCTACACCTACGCGCCGGAGAAATTCGAATACCCGATCAACCGCTTCGCCATGGAAGTGAAGCGCCAGATGGACGTGCTCGACCGCGAGCTGGCCGAGCACCGCTATCTGGGTGGCGACGAATACTCCATCGCCGACATCGCCACCTGGCCCTGGTACGGCAACCTGGCGCTGGGCCTGGCCTATGGCGCGGGCGAGTTCCTGCAGGTCGAAAGCTACAAGCACCTGCGGCGCTGGGCCGAGGAGATCCTCGAGCGCCCCGCCGTCCAACGCGGTCGCAAGGTCAACCGCACCTGGGGCGAGCCGTCGGAACAGCTGCATGAGCGCCACGACGCCTCGGACTTCGACCTGAAGACCCAGGACAAGCTGGCCGCCGCCAGCCTCGCCTGAGCGGCTGGCCCGCCATGGCAAGGCCCGCCGAAGCCTATGGGCAACCACGGCCTCGGCTGGCTATTATCGGAGCCCATGAGCCCTTCTCCCCAGATCCGCCAACCCTGCCCGCCCGGCGCCTGCGATTGCGGGCGCGAACGGCTGCTGGACGCCCCCGGCGGCGATGCGCGCATCCTGCTGCTGACCCGCCAGGAGGAGAAGCGCCTGCTCGAGCGCCTGGAGACTATCGAGAGCCTGGACGATCTCGAGCGCCTGCAACAGCGCATGTACCAGCAGCTGGGCATCCGCGTGGCCGTCGCGCCGGGCCCCAACGAGGTACGCAGCATGCGCGGCATCGCCATCCAGATCGACGAGCTGCCCGGCCTGTGCCGCAAGACCCGCCAGTCGATTCCGGCGGCCATTCGCCGCGGCCTGGAGCGCCGACCGGAGATCGCCTACCGGCTGCTGGATGCCCACGACCTGTTCGGCCAGCTCTGAGACACGGGCGAAACGACGCTTGCGCGCCCCGGACGAGCGACCCGCCAGGCTCCGTACGCGACAGCGGCAGCCCCAGCCGCGGCGCAAAGCGCATACGCAATACAGTTAATTCGAATTCTTATTTACAATAGCCGCCTTTTACCCGAGGCCGGCCCGTTGTGGATGTTCTCTCCCTTGCCCATGACCTGTTGAACACGCTGGTGATCGAGCCGGTCACCGCGCAGTTTTCCGGGATTTTCGACCTGAACGGCCGCTTCGGCCTGCTGTTCCTGTTGATCTCCTGCGGTGTCGCCTACGGCCTGTTCCGCCTGCGCAAGCGCCGCGGCGAGACGCAGGCGCCCTCGTTCTGGCAGTTCATCGGCGGCAGCCGGGTCCACCTCCATCCCTCGGCGCTGCTCGACTACCGCTACTACTTCGTGCGGGCCATCCTCAAGGTCGCCCTGGTGCTGCCCATCGTCGGCCTGATAGACCCCTATATCCTGCGCTCGGCCGACTACGTCGCCTTCTTCACCAAGCTGTGGGGGGCGCGCCCGCAACTGGGCGAGAACCTTTGGCTGTCGCTGCTGTACGGGCTGGGGCTGTTCCTGGTGCTGGACTTCACCCACTACTGGGTCCACCGCGCCTTCCATTCCCGCTGGCTGTGGCCGTTCCACAAGGTCCACCACTCGGCCCCGGTGCTGGTGCCGGCGACCGCCAGCCGGGTGCACTTCGTCGAGAAGATCGTCGGCAAGCTGGCCAAGGGCGTCTGCGTCGGCGCCTACGCTGGCCTCTTCTGGTACGCCTGTGGCGGCAAGATCGGCAGCTACACCCTGTTCGGCGTGACCTACCTGATGTTCATCTTCAACGCGCTGGCGGCCAACCTGCGCCACAGCCACGTCTGGCTGTCGTTCGGCCCGGTGATCGAGCATGTGCTGAACAGCCCGGCCCAGCACCAGATCCACCACAGCGACGCGCCCCGGCACTTCCACAAGAACTTCGCCACCAACCTGTCGCTGTGGGACTGGATGTTCGGCACGCTCTACGTCACCGGCGCGCAGCCGGAAACCCTGGCCTACGGCACCGAAGACCGCGACCCGCACCGCTACCTGACCCTCTACAGCCTGATCGTCACCCCCTTCGTCGACATCGCCCGCCAGCTCGGCCTGGCCAGACGCCTGCGCTCGATTGCCCCGGAAAGGCCGGAGACGCCCTATTCATAGCGGAGGGTGACGGCCCCCGCTGCAAGACCCCTCAGTCGCTCCGGACGGGCATTCGCCGGGGCTGGAGCGGCATCGGGAGAAGGCCCGCTGGTAGCTCGCGTGGCAGATGTTGAGGGACTGGATACGGCCATTTGCAGACGCTCGCAGATTTATACAAAGTCAGAATTCATTTACTCGCACACTAATCTGAAGAGGCGTTGGGTATGTGGATTATTCACTCAGTGGATAGCACTAGTTAAACTTTATTGACGAGCTCTCTGGAGAACTGTAAGCGAAAAATTAGAGAGCTCCCGGAAAATCCAATCGAGAACGCAGAAACTTTTAAAATAAGAGCGCGAGAATACTCGGATGTAGTTTCCTGCCACGGCGACTCACATCAAAGTGAAGCCTACCGATGTTGCTTCGAATGAAGCTACCTAGCTACTCAGGTAGCTTCCCAGTTACTCGCCGGCAGATCAACTTGCCTCTCTCGACAGACTTTGCATGTTAAGCGTCAAGGGCGTTAGTCCAGCTTTTGCAAATCGATACCTCATGTAAGATGAAATATCCTCCTCGTGAGAGGAGACGATCAGCTGACGGTCCTTGAGTTCGCAGCGAAGTAGATCAGTAAGAGAAGCTATGTTGACTTCGTCCAAAGATTGAGAAGGGTCATCAATCATTACAATTGGAACACGGGAGTATACTTTATTTAACGAGAAGAAAAACGCAAGACTCAGCGCTGAGATCTGTCCGGAGCTCATGGCCAGAATGGCGTCATGCTCAGAACTTTCGGCAGTTGAGAATCTAAGCTGCTTCCCATCTCGACTTTCTATAAATAGTCCGAGTCCGCGCTGGTAGTTTTGTATAAGCCTTCCACTGTAGATGTGAAAAATAAGTTCAATTTCTGAAATTGTCTGGTCTGAGTAGACTTTTTCAACACCAATCAAGATATTCTTCAGCTGTGTTAGTTTTTCCTTCGCAGCCGTCGCAGCTTGTTTCTCTTTGAGTATCTTTTTTAGCTTTTCCGTGTGGTTACTCAGATCCGCACTCTTGGCTTCGTTCGCCTTCAGGGCGATGTATTTGGATTTCAGATCGAGATTACTCATTTCAAGCAAATAAAAATCATCCTCAGCCTTAAATGCTGAGTTAATAATACTTCGCCAGTCCTCAGGTAGCGCCTCTATTTCATCTTTCTTTGTTGCTCGAATGGATGCAAGGATTTGGGAGTGACGACCTTCTATATCCAGATGATCAAGAGTGTAATTATGTGGGCAGGTATAATTATTTGCTTCAAGGCGAATAATTATTTCTTGAATCCGGGGGATTTTTTCTTTTTGTTCTATCAGAAGTCTATGTAGATCCGCATTGTAGGCCTCTAGAATTTTTGCAATACGCTCGTCAACTCTTTGGGAGAGAGTGCCTAATGCTTGCCCAATAAGGATTGCAACTTCTAGAAGCGTTTTTCCATCTGCGCTCAGTGAGCTCTCAATGGCCTCGGCTCTTTTTTCTATTGCAAGCAGTAGCGCTTGATGAGAACCCCAATCGGCACCACAAAGCGGACAGTCTTTATCATCAGCTACTAGCTTAAGGTGCTCGGCAACAAGCTCTCTCTTTAGCCTAGCTATTTCGGCCGATATGGTAGCGCCTGCGGCTGTTGTCTGAACCAACCTGTCACGATGCTTGATCTGCTCCTCAAGCTCTTTAAATTCATCAGGATCCCAAGAGGGCAGCATTGCTATTTCCGCAAAACTTATAGCAATTGACCCTTTTTGCAACGCGCCCTGGGCAGACCTTAACAGGTCGAGTTCCTTTTTTAAGCTATCGAGATTACTCAACTCTCCGGTAGTTTTTCCAAGCTGGGCTATGGCCTTTAGAAGTTCATTGTTTCGAACTATGTAAGTTTCAATTCTCTCATTATCGACTCTAATCTTTATGGCTTGCTTAAGAGGGATTAACTCAGAAAGCTTTCGTACATCCGCGATATAATTATCATGTGCCTCCTTGGAATATGTAGTAAATAACTGTTCCTTGTCCCACCCGGGCTGAATGTCGCTAGTGCTAATTCGTTTGTGCTCTACACCTTCCAATCCAAATTCCAGTAGAGCTCGGAGCAAATTACTGGCATCAACAAGCTCCTTTTCCTGAGCTTCATGAACTTTGATTTTCTGGTTCAGTCCGCGCTCGGCCTCCTTGCACTTTTCAATATCTGCATTTATCGCTGTAGTGTTAATCAGCTCCTCAAGAGCACTCTTTCTATGATCTATGCGAGTGGAGAATAAATATTCACTTTGTCCTTGCTCTAAATAGTTTAGGAAGGCATAGTTTCCTTGAAAGCCACTACCAAACTCCTGCGCAATTAAGCTCTCGCTGACAGGTATAAGTTCAGTAGACTCGAAGCTGTCAAGTTTATAAAGCCGAAATGGCTCAAACTTGTCCGCTCTATTGGTTGTGGTTTTGCGGTCTTTAGCCTTCGCGTGACGTGCAAGCACGAGGCTTCTGGTGCCGTCTGAAAACTCGACCTTAACATATAAATCGGATTCCGTTGAGCGGACATTCCAGTATAGGTTGTCTTGATAATGTATCTTCTGCGCTGTCATTAGTTTTGTGAATAGACGCTTTACTCGCTCTATTTTCCCGGTGAACAGCAGTTCAAGCGCATCAAAGATGCTGGTTTTTCCGAAGCCGTTAGGCCCGTCTAAAGTCAATAGTGAGGCGCCCGTCACGTCCAGACTCAACTTCCTAAAGGCTTTAAAACTGGCAATTTCAATCCGGGATATTTTCCAATTCATGATTAATCAAATCCGTGATTGTTTTTTGAATATCGCTATTTTTCTGAATCAGATCATAGTAATGATTTAGACCTGACTCACTTACGACTTCCAATGCCTGTTGCTTCAAAGGGACTAACTCGCGCTTCTTGAAGGGCAGTTTCAGAAAAGGAAGCTTTATAAATACCTTCGCTGCAATGCTGTACATTGAGGGAGCCAATGGTTTGTCTTTGTAGTCATCGAACTGTTTCTTGTCGGAAATGGTATCGATGATGTCTTTGTAGCTTGCGTTGCTAAGAAGCTGCTCCTCTGAGTCGCTGTAATATAAAACATACTTCTTGTAGTGGTATGGATCTTCCTCGATTGAGAAGATACTGTCTTCAATGTCTTTAAAGCCTGATAACGTTTCAAGCTTAAAGATGCAGATTAGGTCGCAGTTCTTTTTGAAGGCTGGGTGTTCAATAAAAGACGAAGGAGCATTTTGCGTAACCTCAGAGTTCAATTCCTCTGGGGTTGGCAAAGAGGTCATCTGATGCAGGATAGAGAATCGTACAGCATCGCCCTGCTCGGAGACGTAGTAACTTGTGAAGTCACTTTGATGGATCAGCTCGAAGTCGTTTTCAGTCAAGGCAGAGTTTATTATATCCCTAAGCATTTAACTTGCTCTCCGCATCCGCTATCGTAAGCACGCTTACGCTAAGTAGCTTAGTTATTCTATCACCTCTATTGTCTTTGGTGTTCTGCGGGTCGAATTCATCTCCTTCAGTTATTCTTGAGTCAACTTTGAATGACCTAGGCGCGTAAGCCGCAATTAAATTATTGTATTCAAATAATATTGAGATTAAATTCCTGTTTTCCGATAGCTGACGCCTCAGATGCTCCGTACATCTTTTGCTTTCATTTTCACTAACTAGAGAAATCGCTGTTGGAAGATAGAATTTTTTCTCCTGATCTCTGTAGTGCGGCAAACCGTTGAATATCGGATCGACGCAGAAGGACTTTATAAGCTCAGAGTAACGCTCAATATCCATTTGCTGGATCTTTGAGAAGTTCTCTGACGGTTTGATCATTTGACAGAGGCGCTGCAATTCGCTCGAGCTTAATTCTTGTAGGTGATCGAACAGATTTCTCGCTCTTTCATACTGAGCATCAGACATCGATGGGAGCAGGTCATCCAGCGTTACCTCCAGATGTTCATAGAGATCCTTTCGCAACTCCGAAGAGTAGTGCCCAATATCTTTGTATGGATCCTTATTTAGCAAGTCGTCTAGAATCTCCATTGAGCTGATTCTGTATTTATAAGCTGCCTCGTCTTCAGATAATCCATCCACCTGATTTTTCTTGTGGATTTCGATTGCTTTCGAACTGATTCTCTCGGACAGCAAGCAGTAATTCAGATTCAGGCTATTCTCACTAGATACGACACTACCATTCCAACTTTGGCAGATTCTTTTAACAAGCTCCTTGGATATTGGCTCTATTTCACCTAGGCCACAGTACTTCTTTCCGTTATAGTCATAAAATTTGACGACTTCCTTGTTGGGGGCCGTATAGTCCTTTGTGTCGGAGATTTCCACTGAAATGTGGAAAAATCTTTTAGTTCCTTGAATTCTATCCCCAGATATTGCTGCTGATTTTTCAAGAGCCCCTTGGTAAGCCGAGCGATATTTTCCAACCTTCGCCTTAACCTGGTGAGAGCTTTTCAGTTCACCATCTTTATAGATTGCAAAGTCGTCCGTGCTGTCCAGCTGAAGTTCAAAGTCTTGTTCGCCACCCTCAATAAGCTTTAAACAATGGTAGAGAGCTACTTTCCCCTGGTATACAAAACCACTCCAAGATGAAATTGCGCTTTCGGGATACGCCTCTTCTTCACTCACCGCCGAATCCTTTCCAGTTGTTTTTTTGCTTAGTTATGCATCAGTGATACCACTCTGAGCCATGATGCCAAGAATGTCTGAGGCTGTCGATATATCAGCCCTACAACTGCTTCCCTGATGATGGCAGGAATTTTCCCAAACGCTTGGGTTTGCTGAGTATTAATTCCAGAACAGAGCGTATTGATATACTGACGCTATTGCGTAGCACTACAACTAAACCGTCCGCTATTGGCCGGTTGTTACCCGTCACGACCGGCATCTGTTGGTCGGCTCCTGCCATCTACTCCTCGAAACGCCCCTCGGCGTCACGATCGCGCTCGTAGCGCCGCTTGAGCGGAAACGCCGGCAACCAGGCCTCGCGGCGGACGGTCCACAGCTCGTAGGTGGGCGTCAGTTGGTCGGGGGCATCCAGGGCGCCCAGGTTCACTTCGATCTCGTCTGCGCTGCGGCCGAACACCGACGAGCCGCAGCGGGGGCAGAAGTAGCGCCCGGCGTAGTCGTGAGTTTCGCCCTCGATGGTCACCGCCTCCTGGGGGAATACCGCGGAGGCGTGAAACAGGGCGCCGTGATGCTTGCGGCAGTCGAGGCAGTGACAGAGGCCGACCCGGTAGGGGCGTCCCGATGCCACGATGCGCACCTTGCCGCACAGGCAACCGCCGGTGAATCGGTCCATGCCGCGCCTCCTCTGTACTAAGCGACCGGGCTCTACTCCCGGCATCCATTAAAGATAGGCCGGCCTTGCGGTCGTGGGCGCTGCCGTGGCGAGAAAGTCGGCCTTCGACTGCGCGCTACGCCTCTCGTGGCGGCTGCGTAACCGATAACGCCGCGTCCCCGCGGCCTCACCGCCTGGCTCTCCGGGGCGATATTCGCGATGCCGCGGTGCTTGAGCGCGCTGGCCGGGCAGGCTTGGGGCGGCTGCCCAAACCTGCTCGCCCGTTGCTCCCATAGCGCTGGCGATGCGCAGTATCATGCCGCGGGCTTGCGCTTGATGGTCTGCGCCAGGTCGTCCGGGTTGATATAGCCGAGCGTGGCGGCGGCGCTGCCGGGTTGCGGCAGGTTGAGGATGTGGCCCTTGATCTTGCCGATGATGGGTCTCTCGCAGAATACAAATTGCGCCCGATTACCCTGGGCCATGAATATGGCTGCACCGAACCAGGAACTCGCCTCCATGGCCTCCCCAGATAAACAGCAAAAACGCGCCCAGCGGGCCAAAGCCAAGGCCAAGCAGAACCGTTCCGGCAAGGCCAAAGCCAATGTCATACATCCGCTGCTGGCCAATCCGTTGATCAACGAACCGTTCGATGATGTCGAAATCGACCTGAGCACCTTCGACTTCAAGGACATCCAAGAGAATGGCTTCGACCCGGCGGACTTCGACGATCTGTTCCAGGCGATGAAAGTCGGCGAAGGCATCAGCCTGCTCGCGATGTGCCTGGTATTCCTGCAATACCCGGTGTTGGAGCTGGTGGTCGCTGAGGAGGAGGAAGACGCGGCCACCGACTTCATGATGGGCCTGCTGATCACCTATCGCGGGATCTTCCACGATGAAGACGAAGACACGGCAGTGGCTTGGATCGGCGGCGACGCCTTCCTGAATGCCTACAACGAAGCCTCGATGGTCCTGCAGAAGAAGTACGCTGGCGGCGCCTCAGGCGCCCCAGGCGCCCGCGTTTAGCCGTGGGCAAGTCGATTCGGCCGGTGTCCGGACCAGCCGGGCGTGGTCATTGCGCTGAACCTGCTCGATGACGACTCTTGGCCGACCCTGTTGAAAAATTCGACCTTGGTTCCCGCGGCAAAAACGTACGTGACTGAGATTCCCCCCGCTTTGGACAGAGGTTTCCGGGCCCTGATCTCACGCAGCAGCGTGCACAAAGAGCGTTTTCACTGGCCAATATTTGCGCAGCCTCGGCGAACTGACTTTTTCAACACTATCGGTCGCCTCCAGCCATGCGTCCTTGACGCAAGCGCCCGGGCGCGGCGCTCCCCTCCTCTGCGCAGGCTGGCAACGGCAGAGCAGGCCGCCGGGGGCTAGCTGCTAGCCTGCCCCGCGCGCTCCGGACCGGCGAGCGATCAGTGCGAGCCGGCCGGCTTGCGCTTGATGGTCTTGAGCAGGTCGTCCGGGCTGATATAGCCGACCGTGGCGGCGGCGCTGCCGGGTTGCGGGGCGTTGAGGATATGGCCCTTCATCTTGCCGATGATGTGCATCTCGCAGGGCTTGCAGTCGAACTTCAGGGTCAGCACCTCGTCCTGGTGGATCAGCTGCATGTCGGCGACCTTGGTGCGCACGCCGGTGACGCCCTTGGCCTGCTTGGGGCACAGGTTGAAGGAGAAACGCAGGCAGTGCTTGGTGATCATCACCGGCACCTCGCCGGCCTCCTCGTGGGCCTCGTAGGCCGCTTCGATCAGCTGCACGCCGTAGCGCTGGTAGAAGGCGCGGGCCTTGTCGTTGTAGACGTTGGCGAGGAAGGTCAGGTGCGACTCGGGGTAGACCGGCGGCGGCACGCTGACCGCCTTGCGCCCGCCGCGCGGGTGGGCGGCCAGGCGCGCCGCGCCCAGGGCCTCGATGGCCTCGCGGCGCAGGGCCTTGAGCTGGGAGTTGGGTACGAACAGGGCCTGGGGCGCGTCGATCTGCACGTCCTCGGCGTAATAGATGGTGGTGCCCAGCTTGCTCAGGGTGTCGCGCAGCTGGCCGAGGGCCTGCTCGGCATCCTTGGCCGGGCCGAAGGGACCGGGCAGGCTGGCGCCGGCCTGGATGCCCTCGCTGCTGGTGACGCTCAGCTCGAGCCGCGCTTCATCCAGGCGCGCCTGCCAGCGCACCGCCACGCGGCGTTCGGCCGAGGTCTTGAGCAGGGCCTGTTGCCAGTTGTGGTCGAGGTTGCGGTTGAGCACCTGCTGCGGGCGCAGCTGCTTGAGCGCCGCCGGCATCTCGTTGGGCTCGACGCGGTAGCGGAAGCGCTTGGCGCCCTCTTCCTCGAACTCGCCCTTGAGTTCGGCGAGGTTGGCGCGAAAACCCACCACCTCGCGCTTGATCAGCACATTGAGGCCGTCGCCATTGGACAGCGGCGTATCGGTCACGGCGATCAGGTCGCGCTTGTTCACCTGCTCCACCTGACCCACCGGCAGGCCGGTGAAGGTCGGCGAATCGAAGGCGCCGATGTCGATCTTGCGTTCGCTGACGAAGTAGTCGGTGCTGCCGCGGTGGAAGGTCTTGTCCGGGTCGGGGACGAAGAAATGCTCGGTCAGGCCGCTGGAGGCGCGGGCCAGCGCCGGGCGCTGCTCGAGGATGGCATCCAGCTCGCGGCGGTAATGAGCGGTGATGTTCTTCACGTAGCTCATGTCCTTGTAGCGGCCCTCGATCTTGAACGAGCGCACGCCGGCGTCGACCAGATCGATCAGGTTGGCGGTCTGGTTGTTGTCCTTCATCGACAGCAGGTGCTTGTCGTAGGCGACCACGCGGCCCTGGTCGTCCTTGAGGGTGTAGGGCAGGCGGCAGGCCTGGGAGCAGTCGCCGCGGTTGGCGCTGCGCCCGGTCTGCGCATGGGAGATGTTGCACTGCCCGGAAAACGCCACGCACAGGGCGCCGTGGATGAAGAACTCGATGGCCGAGTCGACGCCGGCGCTGATCGTGCGAATTTCCTGCAGGTTGAGCTCGCGGGCCAGCACCAGCTGGGAGAAGCCGGCCCGGGACAGGAAGCGGGCCTTGTCCAGGCCGCGGATATCGCACTGGGTGCTGGCATGCAGCTCGATCGGCGGGATGTCCAGCTCCAGCACGCCCATGTCCTGCACGATCAGCGCGTCGACGCCGGCCTCGTAGAGCTGCCGGATCTGCTGGCGGGCCGGCTCCAGCTCGTCGTCATGCAGGATGGTGTTGAGGGTGACGAACACCCGGGCGTGGAACTGGTGGGCGAAGCGCACCAGTTCGGCGATGTCCGCCACGCTGTTGCTGGCGTTGTGCCGCGCACCGAAACTGGGGCCGCCGATGTACACGGCGTCGGCGCCATGCAGGATGGCTTCCCTGGCGATGGCGGCATCGCGCGCCGGGCTCAGGAGTTCGAGGTGGTGGGCTGGCAGGGACATGGCTATTCGTCGCGGCGTGAACGGGGCGCGCATTTTAGCGTGAAAGCGGGCGGCGCCGGACAGCGGCTGACGGAAAGCCTTGCGCGGCGCTCCGGCGGCCGCCGCGGCCGGCTCAGAACAGGCCCAGCTGGCGGTCGATCAGGGCGGCGAAGTCGTCGCCGACGAACGGCAGGATGGCATCGGCCACCGGCTGCAGCTGGCGGCTCAGGTAATGCTCGTAGTCGATGGCCGCGCCTTGGTTCTCCAGGCGCTGGGTCTCCAGCGGCTGCGGTCCGGCCAGGGTCATCAGGTAGCTGATCCAGCCGCCGTTCTGGTACTGCCGCGGCCGGCCCAGGCTGTCGTTGTAGGCGTCGGCGATGCGCGCGGCGCGCACATGCGGCGGCACGTTGCGCTGGTAGTCGTGCAGCGGCCGGCGCAGGCGCTTGCGGTAGACCAGCAGCTCGTCGAGCTCGCCGGCCAGGGTGCGGCGCACGTAGTCGCGCACGTAGTCGCGGTAGGGCCGGCGGTCGAAGATCAGCCGGTAGAGCTCCTGCTGGAAGCGCTGGGCCAGCGGCGACCAGTCGCTGCGCACCGTCTCCAGGCCCTTGTAGACCATCTCGCGGCTGCCGTCGGCGCGCACCACCAGGCCGGCGTAGCGCTTCTTGCTGCCCTCCTCGGCGCCGCGGATGGTCGGCATCAGGAAGCGGCTGTAGTGGGTCTCGTACTGCAGCTCCAGGGCGCTGTCCAGGTTGAACTCGGCGCGCAGGTGTTCGCGCCACCACTGGTTGACCTTCTGCACCAGGGCGCGGCCGATGCGCGCGGCGTCCGCCTCGGCATGGGCGCCCTTGAGCCAGACGAAGGTGGAGTCGGTGTCGCCGTAGATCACCGCATAGCCCTCGGCCTCGATCAGCTCGCGGGTCTGGCGCATGATCTGGTGCCCGCGCATCGTGATGGACGAGGCCAGGCGCGGGTCGAAGAAGCGGCAGCCGCTGGAGCCGAGCACGCCGTAGAAGGCATTCATGATGATCTTCAGCGCCTGGGACAGCGGCTGGTTGCCGTCGCGCTTGGCCGCCTCGCGGCCCTGCCAGACCCGCTCGACTATGGCCGGCAGGCAATGCGTGCGGCGCGAGAAGCGCGCGCCGCGAAAGCCGGCCACCGAATGGGCGTCGTCGGGCTGGCGCAGGCCCTCGACCAGGCCCACCGGGTCGATCAGGAAGCTGCGGATGATCGAGGGGTACAGGCTCTTGTAGTCGAGCACCAGCACCGACTCGTACAGCCCGGGCCGCGAATCCATGACGAAGCCGCCGGGGCTGCTGTCGCCCTGCACGTCGCCGAGATTCGGCGCGACGAAGCCCTGGCGGTGCATGGCCGGCAGGTACAGGTGGGTGAAGGCCGCCACCGAACCGCCCATGCGATCGGCCGGCAACCCGGTGACGCTGGCGCGCTCGAGCAGGAAGTCGAGGATCTCGGTCTTGGCGAAGATACGCGTGACCAGCTCGCAGTCCTTGAGGTTGTAGCGCGCCAGCGCCGGCTTGTCCTCGGCGAACATGCGGTTGATTTCGTCCATGCGCTGGTAGGGCGTGTCGATCGCCTTGCCCTCGCCGAGCAGGCTCTGGGCGACGTGCTCCAGGCTGAACGAGGGGAAGCTCCAGGTCGCCGAACGCAGCGCCTCGATGCCGTCGATGATCAGCCGCCCGGCGGCCGCGGCGAAGTAATGCTTGCCGCTGCCGTGCTCGCGCCAGCCCATCGCCTCGCCGCCGCGACCGAGCAGCAGCGGCACCTCGAGCTGCTCGGCGTGGGCCTGCAGCACGCGCAGGTCGAACTGCACCAGGTTCCAGCCGATGATGGCGTCGGGGTCGTGCTCGGCCAGCCACTGGTTCAGCCGTTGCAGCAGCTGGGCGCGGCTGGCGCAGTATTCGAGGGCGAAATCCGGCGCGGCGCGCGCGCCGCTGTCCGCGCCGAGCATATACACCTGGCGCTGGCCGCAGCCCTCCAGGGCGATGGAGTACAGCTCGCCGTGCTCGCTGGTCTCGATGTCCAGGGACACCAGTTTCAGCGCCGGGCGGTAGTCCGCCGCCGGCTTGAGCTGCGCCTCATGCAGCACGCCCCGCTCATCCGCCGCACCGCCGAACCACACCGGCGCGGTGATGAAGCGCTCCATCAGGTAGCGCTCCGGCGGACGGACATCGGCCTCGTAGACGTCAACGCCGGCCTGACGCAGGCGCTTGTCGAGGTCGATCAGGCGCCGGTGCTGGCGGCAGTACAGGCCGAGCACCGGGCGCTGGTGGAAGTCGCGCAAGCCCAGCGGGCGCAGCTCGACCCCGTCCTGGCCGCGCAGCAGCGCCTCGGCGCGCGGCCGCTGCTCGGCCGGGATGAAGGCCACCGAGGGCTGAACCGGCAGGCATACCCGCCGCGGCCCCTGGTCGGTCGCCAGCCAGAATTCGACCTGGGTACCGGCGGGCGTATCACGCCAATGCCGGGTCAGGACAAAGCCCTGCTGTAGATCCACCGCCGCCACCTCAACCCTGTTCACCCGGCGATTCTACGTGCCATCGCCGAGGATTGCGCGGCCGCCCGGGCGGCACCGGGCGGCCACCGATGCGGCAGGCGATAATTCACCCGCCGCGCGGCAACCAACGCCTGCGGCCGCGGTCCAACCCGCGGCTGGCGCCGAGCCACGGCCCAGCCTGTCGTTCGTCGATCGTCCTTGCCTGTGGGAGTCACCCTTGCCGTCTGTCCACGTCCCTCGCTCGCTGCGTTGGGCGGCCCTGTTCGCCGCCCTCGGCTTGTCCTCCCCGCCCTCGCCTGCCCGCCCGGTCAGCACCAGGTCTGCATGGTCAGCTGCTTCTGCGCACCGGGCAGTCGGGAGGACATGGGCGCGCTCTTCGAGGACATGGGCCAGATGGCCGCCTCCGGCCTGGGGCAATGGCTGCGGCGCTCGCGCAATAGCGCCGCGACGGCGGATATACGGCCGATCCCGCTGCACATTCGCGCCCACCTGGAGCCCTACTTCGACCTGCAGGTGCTCGACTCGGCCCGCTACAAGGTCGGCGACACCACACAGTTCGGCGCCGCGCACACCCTGCTGCAGAACCCGGACGTCAGGGCCGTGACGCTCATCGACATCATCGTCTTCCGCGAGGCCGACGATGCCCTCGACGATGTGGCGCTCTGGGCCCACGAGCTGCACCACGTCCAGCAGTACCTGCAATGGGGCGTCGACGGCTTCGCCACCCGCTACAGCCGCGACTACCAGGCGGTCGAGGCGCCGGCCTACGAGAGTCAACACAGGGTGGCCAAGGACCTGCCGCCCAGGACGGCCCCCGAGCAGCGGCCTCGGCCCTGACGGGCGAAGCCGCACCGAGTTGAACCACCCATGATCATTGAGGTCATTCTCATTCACGCTTGAGAGTGTTCCCCATGCTTACCCTTGCCCACCCCTGGACCAAGCCCTGGCTGAAACCACTGGCCCTGACCAGCCTGATCCTGCTCGCCGTGCAACAGCTGCTGCTGTGGACGGACCTCGACGATCGCCTGTATCTGGTCTGGCTGAAGTTCAGCACTCCCGCCGAACAGCAGGCCCACGCCATCGGCCTGGACGGCTATCGCGTCGCTATCGAGGCGCGGCCATTGCCCGGCGTCGAGGACAATGCCTCCGGCCTGACCTGGAACCGCGAACGCCAGAGCCTGTTCCTGGTGCTCAACGGCCCCAATCGGCTGCTGGAGCTGAGCCCCCAGGGCGAACTGCTGCGCCGCATCGAGCTGCTGGGCTTCGATGACGTCGAAAGCGTCGACTGGGTGGGCGGCAATCGCTATGTGCTGGCCGACGAGCGCCAGCAGAGCCTGATCCTGATCGAGCTGGCGGACGCCGCCACCCAGGTCGAGCGCAGCCAGGCGCGCAGCTTCACCCTCGGCCTGGAGGGCGGCAACAACAAGGGCTTCGAGGGCGTGGCCTGGGACCCGACGGACGACGGCCTGTTCGTCGTCAAGGAGCGCGATCCGATGCGCCTGTACAAGCTCCAGGGCCTGCTCGCGCAGCCCACCCCGGGACAGCTCGAGCTGCAGAGCGACCTGCCCCAGGCCCAGGGCGCGCTGGCCTTCAACGACGACCTGGCCGGCCTGCACTACGACCCGGCCAGCGGCAGCCTGCTGGTGCTCAGCGACGAGTCGCGGCTGCTGAGCGAGGTCAGCCCCCAGGGCCGCCTCCTCAGCTTCCTCGAACTGAGCCGCAACTGGCATGGCCTCAAGCAAGCGGTGCCACAGGCCGAAGGCGTGGCCCTGGACGAACGCGGCACGCTCTATCTGGTCAGCGAGCCCAATCTGCTCTACGTATTCCGTCGCGACGGGGACTGAGGCCAGGCCCTCGGCAGGCGGCGCTGGCGCAGTGAGCCGCGACCGGCTACCTCAGTCCTGGGCGAAGCAGTACAGCAATCCCGCCCCGCCGGTACTGGCCAGGGCCTCGTCGCTGCAGCCGCGGCTGGCATGGGAGGAGTTCCACGAGCGCGACGGCGCGTCGTCGCGCAGGCCCATGCGGTCGTGGTGGCCGACCTGGGCGGCGCCCTCGCCACTGCTGGTCCAGTTGCCGCAGGTACGGTCCTCGCCGGGGGCGAACGCGGTGCCGTCGGCCCGGGAGCCGGTGAGGATGTCGTGCTGATTGGGCGAGTCGCCCCGCCCCTTGATCGGCATGCCCCGCTCGTCCAGGGCCGTGGCCTTGTCCAACTGGTTGTCGCCGTGCAGCTGCGCGACATTGCCGGCGATGACCACGCCCTCGGCGTTCTGCCAGGGTCCGGGGCCGATGCGGTCGCGGGCATTGACCGCCGGCGCACCGTCGACGGCGCTGCTGCTGAGGTAGGCGCGCCAGGTATGCTGGCCCGCCCCTGCGGCGGCGGCCAGGCGCTGGCAATGCGCATCGGCGCCGATCAGGCCGCCGAAGTCGGCGCCCTGGCCGGAGCCCTGGCTGGTGACGAAGAAGGTCATTTCCGCCTGCTCGGCCTGGCTGGCGAAACTGCAGGCCAGGGCCAGCACGGCCGCCGGCAGGGCGCGGGTGAGAGTCAAGCTGTGCATCTTGGTTTCTCCTGTTGAACAAGGCCCCCAACTCAATCGGCTAACCCCCATCAGCCTAGTCGACTGCACGCCCGGGGCCGGGACTTTTGCCCACGACCTGCCACACTGAGTCAGAGCAGCGACATACCGCCAGCATCCCGGTCGCGGCACCGGCAGAACCCGAGCGAACGTCCATGAACCGAACTCCAACCCCTCTCACCGAACCCGCGGATCTCCTGCCGCTGCTGCGCGCCTGCGACCTGCCGGTGGGCGACATAGCCCCCGGTCCGGCGCAGCGCTTCTTCGGCCTGCGCGGCGCGGGCGGCTGCATCGCCGTGGTCGGGCTCGAACCGAGCGGTGCCCTGGGCCTGTTGCGCTCCCTGGCCGTGGCCCCGGCTTACCGCGGCCAGGGGGTGGCGCGGCAGCTGGTGGCCTACGCCGAGACGCAGGCCCGCGCCCTGGGCGTCGAGCGGCTGTTCCTGCTGACCACCGACGCCGCGCCCTTCTTCACCCGGCTCGGCTACGCGGCGCTGGACAGAGCCGCGGCGCCCCCTGCCATCCGGAGCAGCGCGCAATTCGCCGGCCTGTGCCCCGCCTCCGCGAGCCTGCTGTGCAAGACCCTCGGCGCAGCGGCGCCTGGCACGCAGCCCCTGCAGGAGGCAGCCCAACCATGACCCTCCAACTGTGGCAAGACCTGCTCCTGTGCAGCACGCTGATCAACTACACCGCGCTGCTGCTGTGGTTGCTGTTCTTCGCCTTCGCCCGCGACTGGCTGCACGAGCTGCACGGCCGCTGGTTTCGCCTGACGGAGGAACGCTTCGACGCCATCCATTACGCCGGCATGGCGCTGTACAAGCTCGCCATCCTGCTGTTCAACCTGGCGCCCTACCTGGCCCTGCGCATCGTCGCCTGACCCCGCCCCCGCCCCCGCTCCTCGGCTGCCGCGCGGGGCTGACCGGACGCCCCGACCGCGCTACCCTGCGCCGGCGGCCGGAATGCCGCTGCCCCCTGCCAAGGAGCTGTACGCGCTTTATGTCCACCCCCGCGCCCTTTCCCCGCCACCTCGCCGTCGCGCTGCTGGCCGCGCTCGCCTGCACCTTCGCCGGCAACCATATCGCCGCGCGTATCGCCTTCGACCACGATGCCGGCGTGCTGCTGGCCATCCTCTGCCGCTCCGGCGTGGCCCTGCTGCTGCTCGGTACCCTGGTCGCCTGGCAACGGCAACCGCTGCGCCTGCCGCCCGGAACCTGGCACTGGCAGCTGCTGGCCGGCCTGCTGATCGCCATCCAGAGCCTCTGCCTGTATTCGGCGGTGGCGCGCATTCCGGTGGCCCTGGCCCTGCTCGCGGCCAACACCTTCCCGATCATCCTGGCGCTGCTCACCTGGGCCCTCGGCGGCCCGCCGCCGAGCCGGCGCAGCGCCGGGCTGATGGGGCTGATCCTGTTCGGCCTGCTGTTCGCCCTGGACGTGCCGGCCCGCCTGGGCGGCCAGGACAGTGGCGGCCCGGAATGGCTGCCGGGCATCGGCCTGGCCCTCTGTGCGGCCTGCGCCTTCGCCGGCGCGCTGTGGGTCACCGAGCACCGCCTGGCGTCCTTGCGCGGTTCGCTGCGCAGCCTGCTGACCATGCTGGTGGTGTTCGTCGGCGCGCTGCTCGCCGGCGCCAGCGACCTGTTGCCCGGTGCCGTGGCGCCGCCCACGGCCAGCGCCGGCTGGCTCGGCCTCGGCGTGCTGGCACTGCTCTACGGCCTGGGCTTTACCCTGCTGTTCGTCTGCATGCCGCGCCTCGACCTGGCGCGCAACGCGCCGGTGATGAACATGGAGCCGGTGGCCACCCTGCTGCTCGGCTGGCTGATCCTCGGCCAGACCCTGAGCCCCATGCAGATCGGCGGCGCAGCGATAGTGGTCGGCGGCATCGTCCTGCTGTCCTATCGTAAACAAGCATGAACATGCCGCTGCCCGCCCCTGCCGGCGGCTCGGCGCAACCCGCACGCGTCCACAAGGAGGACCCTCGCATGTCGCTCAAGCCCATCCACACGCTCGCCGGCCTGGCCGCACTCGCCCTGCTCGGCGCCTGCAGCACGACCGCCACGCCCGGGTCCGAGCCCCGGGGCGCCGCCGCACACAGCGGCTGCAAGGCCGAGGCGGTGCCGGGCATGCTCGGCAAGCCGGCCACCGCCGAACGGGTCGAGCGGGCGCGGGAACAGACCGGGGCGAGATCCGTACGGGTACTGGCGCCCGGCGATGCGGTGACCCTGGACTACGACTCGCAGCGCCTGAATATAGAGATCGACGAGGCCGAGCTGATCCAGCGCATCAGCTGCGGCTGAGAGTGAAGCCCTGATCCGGCCTGCCGCCGCGCGCCTCGGTTAACTAAGGCGCGCAGACCGGGCATACTGCCGCACCTGCATTCCAGCCGCCCAGCCCTATCCTATGCGCATCCACGTCACCTTCATCGACCGCGTCGGCATCACCCAGGAAGTCCTGGCCCTGCTCGGCGGGCGCAACCTCAACCTGGATGCGGTGGAGATGGTGCCGCCGAACGTCTATATCGACGCGCCGACCCTCAGCGCCGCGGTGCTCGACGAGCTGCGCGAGGCGCTGTTCAAGGTGCGCGGCGTGCAGGCGGTGACCGTGGTCGACATCCTCCCCGGCCAGCGCCGGCGCCTGCAGCTCGACGCCCTGCTGGCGGCGATGAGCGACCCGGTGCTGGCGCTCGACGGCGAGGGCCGGGTGCTGCTGGCCAACCCGGCCCTGGCCGACCTGTGCGGCCGCGAGCCGGAAGGCCTGGCCCTAGGCGAGCTGTTCGCCGACCCGGCGCTGCATGCCGCGCTGCTGGAGCAGCGCTTCCGCCTGCCGCTGCGCGAGGTCACGCTCAATGGCCAGGCGCTGCTGCTCGATGCCACGCCGATCAGCGAGACCGGCGACACCGGCCTGCACCAGCTGGCCGGCGGCCTGCTCACCCTGTATGCGCCGAGCCGCATCGGCGAGCGCCTGGCGGCGCTGCACCACGACCACGTCGAGGGCTTCGATTCGCTGCTCGGCGAGTCGGGGCCGATCCGCACCCTGAAGACCCGCGCCCTGCGCGTCGCCAGCCTCGACGCGCCGCTGCTGATCCACGGCGAAACCGGCACCGGCAAGGAACTGGTGGCCCGCGGCTGCCACGCCATCAGCGCCCGCTGCAACGCGCCGTTCCTGGCGCTGAACTGCGCCGCCCTGCCGGAGAACCTGGCCGAGAGCGAGCTGTTCGGCTATGCCCCCGGCGCCTTCACCGGCGCCCAGCGCGGCGGCAAGCCGGGCCTGCTGGAGCTGGCCAACCACGGCACGGTGTTCCTCGACGAGATCGGCGAGATGTCGCCCTACCTGCAGGCCAAGCTGCTGCGCTTCCTCAGCGACGGCAGCTTCCGCCGGGTCGGCGGCGAGCGCGAGGTCAAGGTCGATGTGCGCATCCTCAGCGCCACCCACCGCGACCTGGAGAAGATGGTCAGCGACGGCGGCTTCCGCGAGGACCTGTTCTACCGCCTCAACGTGCTCAACCTGGAGGTGCCGCCGCTGCGCGAGCGCGGCCAGGACATCCTGCTGCTGGCGCGGCACTTCATGCGCCAGGCCTGCACGCAGATTCAGCGCCTGCAGTGCCACCTGGCGCCGGACACCTATCCGGCGCTGCTGGCCAACCGCTGGCCGGGCAACGTGCGCCAGCTGCAGAACGTGATCTTCCGCGCGGCGGCCATCTGCGAGAGCAACCTGGTGCAGATCGACGACCTGGACATCGCCGGCACCGCGGTGGCGCCACAGCCGCACGAGGGCGACATCGGCAGCCTGGAAGCGGCGGTGGCGGGCTTCGAGAAGGCCCTGCTGGAGAAGCTCTACGCCAGCCACCCCTCCAGCCGGCAGCTGGCCGCACGCCTGCAGACCTCGCACAGCGCCATCGCCATGCGCCTGCGCAAGTACGGCATCCCGGCCAAGCGCTAGCTGCGCCCGGCCGCCTGCCGGGCCGCTTAGAGGGCGTAGCGCTGCAGGTTGGCCATCATCTCCTTGAGCGCCTCGATGTTGTCGGCCGGGTGCGCCGCGCCGTCGAAGTCGCAGATCTGCTGCCAGTGGGCGGCCACGTCGTCCGGACCGAAACCGCCGCGGGGGTCGAAGCCCACGCCCAGGCTGCGCTCCCAGCGCAGCTTGCCGATCCAGCCGCCGCCGACCTCGAACAGCCCGGAGGTTTCCTCGCACGCCGTGCTGCCCAGATAGACCACCAGGGGGCTGACCAGCTCCGGCTTGAGCTGTGCGAACACCTGCGGCGGGATCAGCCCCTCGGTCATGCGCGTGCCGCCGGTGGGGGCGATGGCGTTGACCAGGATATTGCTCTTGCGCCCCTCGATGGCCAGGGTGCGGGTCAGGCCATAGAGGCCGAGCTTGGCCATGCCGTAGTTGGACTGGCCGAAGTTGCCGTAGATGCCCGAGGTCGAGGCGGTGAACACCACCCGCCCGTAACCCTGCTCGCGCAGGTGCGGCCAGGCGGCGCGGGTGACCTTGTAGGCGCCCTCGACGTGGACCTTGTAGACCTGCTCCCAGTCGGCGTCCTCCATCTTGTGGAAGGTCTTGTCGCGCAGGATGCCGGCGTTGTTGACCAGCACGTCGATGCGGCCGAAGGCGTCCAGGGCGTGCCGGACTATCCTGTCGCCGTCGGTCACCGAGTCGTGGTTGGCCACCGCGGTGCCGCCGGCGGCGCGGATCTCCTCGACCACCCGATCCGCGGCCGAGGCGTTGGCGCCCTCGCCGTGGGTGCTGCCGCCCAGATCATTCACCACCACCCTGGCGCCGTGCTTGGCGAACAGCAGGGCATGGGCGCGACCGAGGCCACCCCCGGCGCCGGTGACGATGACGACCTGGTCCTGGAAACGCACGGCATCACTCATGGATCGACTCCTGATCAGTTACACGGATGCCCCGAGTGTCGTGCAGGCGCTTCCCGGTCACAACCAAGACGATCGCGGGTGAATGGTGCGCGATAAGGTGCCGGGATAGTCGCGGGCCGGCGCGCCGCGGCCCTTGCCCGTTCACGCCTGGCCGACGCTGGCGCCAGGGCCCTGCAGCGTCCGGCGAAACGCCAGGTAGTGCTCCAGCACCAGGTCCGGCGCCTCGCTCTGCGGGTAGTGGCCGATGCCCTCGAGCAGCACGCAGTCGGCGTCCGGGATCAGCTCGCGGTAGCGCGCCAGCATGTGCGCGCCGGAGATCGGATCGAAGCCTCCGTCGATCAGCCGCAGCGGCACCCCGCCGCGCTGCATCGCCGCCAGCCAGCGCTCGCGCTGCACGCGGCGTTCCGGCATGTAGCGGATCAGCCGGTGCATCACCCGCTGCCCCTGGTTGTGGGCGATCAGGCGCCAGTAGGCGTCCAGCTCGGCGGCATCGGGCCGGGTGCGTGGGCCGAAGATCCGGGCGAAGCTGGCCGCCAGCTGCTTGCGCCCGAACAGCCGGCCGAGCAGCGGCCCGAGGGGGCCGAGCAGCAGCTTCTGCACCAGCACGGGTCTATGGGTCTCGGGAAACAGGCCGCCGTTGAGGAGCACGCAGCCGCCCAGGCGGATGCGCCCTTCGTAGTGCCGCGCCAGCAGCTCCTGGGCGACGCTGTCGCCGTAGTCGTGGGCCAGCACCTGCACGGCGCCGTCGACACCCAGATGCGCCAGCAAGGCCTGCTGCAGATCGGCCTGCTCCAGCAGGCTGTAGGCATGGACGCGCGGTTTGGCCGAGTAGCCGAAGCCGAGCATGTCGCAGGCGATCAGCCGGTAGCGCTCGCCGAGCGGCTGCCACAGGCGGTGCCAGTCCCAGCTGGCGGTGGGAAAGCCGTGGATCAGCAGCAGCGGCTCGGCATCCTGCGCACCCGCCGTCCAGTAGCGGATGGCCTGGCCGCGAAATTCGAAGCGCTGCGCCCGCTCGCGCCAGTCGTCCGGGGCTATGCCGGCCAAGGCCGTCACTCGGCGTAGCCCGGCAGCTGCGCATCGAGCTTGCGCAGCAGCGCCGGCCAGGGCAGCGCGCCGCCCATGCCCTGGGGCGACTTCATCACCCCGGCGACCATCGCCCGGGCGCCGTCGAGGATCGGCTGGGGGATATGGATCAGCTCGGCGCCGCCGCTCTGCGCCATGACCTGGATCTCGCAGGCGCGCTGCAGGGTGAACATCATCAGGAAGGCGTCGGCGATGCTGGCGGCGGCGGTGAGCAGGCCGTGGTTGGGCAGGATCATGAAGTGCTTGTCGCCCAGGTCGGCCTGCAGCCGGGCCTTCTCGTCGTGGTTCAGCGCCACCCCCTCGTAGCCGTGGTAGGCCAGGCTGGAGAGCACGAACAGCGACTGCTGCGACAGCGGCAGCAGGCCCTGCTGCTGCGCCGACACGGCGATGCCGGCGGCGGTGTGGATGTGCAGCACGCAGGCAACGTCGTGGCGCACCTCGTGCACCGCGCTGTGGATGGTGTAGCCGGCCGGGTTGATGTCGAAGGGGCTGTCCATCAGCTTGTTGCCGGCCAGGTCGATCTTCACCAGGTTCGAGGCGGTGATCTCGTGGAACATCAGGCCGTAGGGGTTGATCAGGAACTCGTCGCAGCCCGGCACCTTGGCCGAGATGTGGGTGAAGATCAGGTCGTCCCAGCCGTACAGGGCGATCAGTCGGTAGCAGGCGGCGAGGTCGACGCGGGTCTGCCATTCGGCGGCGGACACCTGGTCCTTGAGGTTCTCGGCGGGCAGGGCGTGGGCAAGGCTCATGGCGGCTCCGGGGCAGTCATTCGGATGATCTGCCCTGGAGTCTAGCGAGACGGGCGGCGGCGCGGAGTCGCCCTGCCCGCCAGCTTAGTGGCCCAGCGGGTCAAGTGCGGGCGTGGGCCCGTGCTCAGGCCCGCAGCGCGGCGCCGAAGGCGGCCAGCCAGGGCTCGGCGTCGCTCTCCGGGGTGACCGTCTCGCTGGCATCCAGGCGCAGCATCTCGACCACCTCGCGGATGCCCAGCTCGGCGTACAGCTCGCGCACCAGTTCGCCGCCGCCGCAGAAGGTGTCGCCGTAGCTGGCGTCGCCCAGGGCGATGACGCCGCCGGGCAGGCCGCCCCAGGCGGGCAGATGGTCGCGGATGGCGAAGTACAGCGGCTGCAAATTGTCCGGCAGCTCGCCCATGCCGGTGGTGGAGGTCACCACCAGGAAGGCCTGGGGGGCGAAGGCCTGGACGTCCGCCAGGCTGGCGCGCGGGTCGTGCCAGGCCTCGAGACCGGCCTGGCGCAGCAGGCGCTCGGCGTGCCGGGCGACTTCCTCGGCGGTGCCGTAAACCGACCCGGACAGGATGGCGACTCTCATAGAACAGCTCCATAACGTGCGGAAATCGCCGGGCATTATGCCGCAAGTGGACAGCCCATCCGGATGTTTTAGAATGCAACGATCAGGTTCTGGAAAACGCCCCCATGATCAACGCCAAGCTGCTGCAACTGGTGATCGACGCCTCGAACGACGGCATAGTGGTGGCCGAGCAGGAAGGCGACGACCACATCCTCATCTACGCCAACCCCGCCTTCGAGCGGCTCACCGGCTACTGCAACGATGAAATCCTCTACCGGGACTGCCGCTTCCTCCAGGGCGACGACCGCGAGCAGCCGGGCCTGGCCATCATCCGCCAGGCGGTGAAGGATCGCCGCCCCTGCCGGCAGATCATCCGCAACTACCGCAAGGACGGCAGCCTGTTCTGGAACGAGCTGTCGATCACCCCGGTGTTCAACGACGCCGACCAGCTGACCTACTACATCGGCATCCAGAAGGACGTCACCGAACAGGTGCAGGCGCAGCAGCGCGCCGAACGGCTGGAGGTGCAGCTGGCCGGCCTGCAGGCCGAACTGGCGCTGCTGCGGGCACAGCCGTAACAAAAGGCGAAATCCGCTGTCAGAGGAGTTCTAGCCCCTTTGTGTAGTACTCCTCCATGCAAGACCAACCTCTGCTGACCAAGGCGGAAAGGGACTTCATCCAGCAACTGCAACTTCAACCGGCAGCGGCCAAGCGCAAAGCCACGCCCAACCTGCAGGTCGACGCCGGCGAGCAGCTGATGGCGTTACTGGCCAACTGCGCCGCCAGCCAGCCGCTGACCATCGAAGCGCACTTCGCCAACCAGCGCCTGACCTTCACCGTGCAGCTGAGCGAAAACGCCCACCACGAACAGCTCCTGGAGCTCGGCACCCCGCAGATCTTCGACGAGGGGCCGGCCAGCCGCGCCTGGCGCCTGCCCCTGGAGCCCGCCGTGGCGCTGCGCCATCGCAATGGCAAGGCCAGCGAGCTGTGGGTCCATGAACTGTCGATGAACGGCCTGCTGATCGACTACCGCGGCAAGCACGAGGCGCCCAGCCACTTCAACCTGCTCCTGCCGCTGACCGGGCAGAAGCCGATCGCCATCGCGGGGACGCGGGTGCGCCACACCGGCGACGGCCTGCTGGCCTACCGGCTCGAGGCCCTCGACCAGCGCGGCAACGATCGCCTGTTGCAGTTCATCTACGACCAGCACCGCACCCTCTTCCCGGACGCCCACCGCGCCTAGCGCCGGCGCGGGGGAGCGGCGGCCCTCAGGTGTCCAGGTGGCCGGCGAGGAACTGCCGCAAGCGCCGCTGCATCAGGCGTCCCTCGTTGCCCAGGCAGGCCACGGGCGTGCCGCGCAGGCTCTCCTCGGCCAGCTCCGCGCCCTCGCCGGCCAACAGCAGCGGGCAGTTCACCGCCAGGGCCAGGCGCGCCAGCAGGCGCGGCAGGTCGCCGCTCGGCGGCTGGTTGGAGAACAGCACCAGCGCCTGCGGCCGCAGCTTGTCGCAGACCAGGGCCAGCTCCTCCGGCGGCAGGCCTGGCCCCAGCACGCTCACGGCGCCGTCCGCACCGCTCAGCAGCAACCCGGCCACCAGCAACTCCAGTTCGCGGCAATGCCCGGGCAGGGCCGCCAGCAGCACCCGCTCGCGGGCCTGGGCACGCTGGTTCTGCAGGCGCTGCAGGACGCGGCCACGCAGGAAGCCGTCGAGGAACAGCCACTCGCTGGTCTGGCCGTACTCGTCCTGGCGGACCAGCAACTCCTGCCAGAGCGGCATCAGCACGTCCTGGAACACCACCGCCAGCGGATAGCTGGAGAACACCTGGCCATACAGGCGCTCGAGGCCGGGCTCGTCGAAGGCGGTTACCGCCCGGCGCACCTGGGCCTGCCAGTCCGCCCACTCGCCCGTGTCCGATTCCGGCTGCTCCGCCGCGCCGGCGGCCTTCGCCGCGCCGCTCTTGGCGAGGATCTTGCCGACCTTGCTGACGGCCACCCCGCGTTCGGTCCAAGCCAGGATGCTGCGCACCGCCTCGATATCGGCCTGCGAGTACAGGCGGTGGCCACTCTCGGTGCGGGTCGGCTGGATCAGGCCGTAGCGTCGCTCCCAGGCGCGCAAGGTCACCGGGTTGACGCCGGTCAGGCGCGCCACTTCACGGATGGGGAACAACTCTTCCTGCTTGAGGACACTGGAAGCGAGGGACGGGGCACCAGCGAAATCGGACATGGGGAGCTATCACGACGGTAAGGTTGCCCGCATTGTAACCCAGCTCCCGGCGGGCACCTTGGCCAAAATCTATACAGCGCTCCCACGGCCGCCAGGGGTCGTCCAGCTCGCCACGCGCCCCCGCTCGGCCCCGGCACCGCCCACATGCGGCGCCACCGCGGCACGGACGGCGGCCCGGGGCCGCCTGCACGACGAAAATCTATACAAAAACACTAATCTGCATAACTTAAGGACAGCAGCCCCACCCCCATCGCCATCCACAGAAAGCCATGCAACTCAGCCAGGCAGGCACTTGCCCGGGCCGGGCGGTGGATCGCCCAGGCGCACCCGGCTTGTACAAAGCGGCCCACTGCTATAACTTCGCCGCAGGCCCAGTCGATGCGGCGCCCCACTGGTCAGGTTCCCGGGCACTGCGTCGCTGGGCCGCCCCGTCATCAGCCCGAGCCGTCCATGAGCCTGAGCCCAGCCCCCATTCTGATCACCGGCGCCAGCCAGCGCATCGGCCTGTACTGCGCCGAGCGCCTGCTCGACGACGGGTACCCGGTGATCGTGAGCTTCCGCCGCGAACGCGAAGGGCTGCAGCGCCTGCGCGGGCGTGGCGCGCTGACCCTGCCGGCGGACTTCTCCGACGAGGCCGGCATCCTCGCCTTCATCGCGCAGCTCAAGCAGCACACCGACAGCCTGCGCGCCATCGTGCACAACGCCTCCGCCTGGCTGAGCGCGGCGCCGGGCCAGGAAGCGGCGGTGTTCCAGCAGCTGTTCAGCGTGCACATGCTGGCGCCCTACCTGATCAACCTGCACTGCGCCGAGCTGCTGCGCCGCTCGACGCCGGCCGACATCGTCCACATCGGCGACGACGTGACCCGCAAGGGCAGCGCCAAGCGCCCGGCCTACTGCGCCAGCAAGGCCGGGCTGGACAGCCTGACCCTGTCCTTCGCCGCGCAGTTCGCCCCGCAGATCAAGGTCAACGGCATCGCCCCGGCGCTGATCCAGTTCAACCCCGAGGACGACGCCGAATACCGCGCCAGGACCCTGGCCAAATCCGCCCTGGGCCTCGAGCCCGGGCCGCAGGTGATCTACCAGAGCCTGCGCTACCTGCTGGACAACCCCTACGTGACCGGCACCACCCTCACCGTCAACGGCGGCCGCCACCTCAAGTGAGGGCGCCGCGAGGATGCTTCGATGAACCGAGAATTGCCCGACCACTACCGCGAGATCCTCATCGGCGTCGGCGAGGACCCCGAGCGTGAAGGCCTGCAGGACACGCCCAAGCGCGCGGCCAAGGCCATGCAGTACCTCTGCCACGGCTACCAGACCAGCCTCGAGGAGGTGGTCAACGGCGCCCTGTTCGCCTCCGCCAACGACGAGATGGTGATGGTCAAGGACGTCGAGCTGTATTCGCTGTGCGAACACCACCTGCTGCCCTTCATCGGCAAGGCCCATGTCGCCTACATCCCCACCGGCAAGGTGCTCGGCCTGTCGAAGATCGCGCGCATCGTCGACATGTTCGCCCGCCGCCTGCAGATCCAGGAGAACCTCACCCGGCAGATCGCCGAGGCGGTGCAGCAGGTGACCAACGCCGCCGGCGTGGCGGTGGTGATCGAGGCCCAGCACATGTGCATGATGATGCGCGGGGTGGAGAAGCAGAACTCGCTGATGAGCACCTCGGTGATGCTCGGCGCCTTCCGCGAGTCGAGCAACACCCGCCAGGAATTCCTGCAACTGATCGGACGGAGCAAATAGCCATGCCGCGACTGGAACCCGGAATGGCGCGCATCAGGGTCAAGGACCTGCGCCTGCGCACCTATATCGGCATCAAGGAAGAGGAGATCAACAACAAGCAGGACGTGCTGATCAACCTGACCATCCTCTACCCGGCGGTGGACGCGGTGCAGGGCAACGACATCGACCACGCGCTGAACTACCGCACCATCACCAAGGCGATCATCCAGCACGTCGAGGGCAACCGCTTCGCCCTGCTCGAACGCCTGACCCAGGAGATCCTCGACCTGGTGATGGCACACCAGGCGGTGCGCTACGCCGAGGTGGAGGTCGACAAGCCCCACGCCCTGCGCTTCGCCGAGTCGGTGTCGATCACCCTGGCCGGGCATCGCTGAGGCCGCTGGCGGACCGCCCGGCGCGACACCGCGCCGGGCCATTGCCGGGCGGGCGGCGGACTCTTATCATCGGCGGCCTCCCTCTCCAGCCAGTCCCCGAGAGCATCGCCATGACCGAACAAGAACGCCTCGAACTCGAGGCTGCGGCCTTCCGCAGCCTGGTCCAACACCTGCGCAGCCGTCCGGACGTGCAGAACATCGACCTGATGAACCTGGCCGGCTTCTGCCGCAACTGCCTGTCCAAGTGGTACAAGGCCGCCGCCGACGACCTCGGCCTGCAGGTCAGCCCGGACCAGGCCCGCGAGGAGATCTACGGCATGCCCTATGCCGAATGGAAGGCCAAGTACCAGAAGGAAGCCAGCGCCGAGCAGCAGGCGGCGTTCGCCAAGGGCAAGCAGCCATGAGCGCGCTGACCGACTTCCGCGCCCGCCTGCGCAGCGAGCAGTTCGCCTTCGCCGAGACCCTGGCCTTTATCGAAGCGCACTACGACTACCAGCCGAGCGCCTTCCGCAACGGCGCGGTGGAGAATGCCGCCGGGCAGAACGAGGGCTCGTGCAAGACCCTGGGCCTGGCCCTGCTCGAAGGCCTGAGCCTGGAAGAAACCCTGCTGTGCTTCGGCGAGCACTACCGCAGCGTGCTGGCCACCCCGGACGGCAGCGACCACGGCAACATCCGCGCGCTGATGGACACCGGCCTGGCCGGCGTGCGCTTCGAGCGTGAGCCCCTCCAGCGCAAGGACTGAGCCCCCGGACCAGCTCCTCCGCGCAGAAAACGCGCAGAAAAAAGCCCCGCAGCATGCGGGGCTTTTTCGTCTCGTACGCCTTACTGGCCGTCGAGGTAGCGCTCGACGTCCAGGGCCGCCATGCAGCCGGCACCGGCCGAGGTGATCGCCTGGCGGTAGACGTGGTCGGCCACGTCGCCGGCGGCGAACACGCCGGGCAGGCTGGTCGCGGTGGCGTTGCCGTCACGGCCGCCATTGACCACCAGATAGCCGTCCTTCAGCGCCAGCTGGCCCTCGAACAGCGAGGTGTTGGGCGTGTGGCCGATGGCGACGAACAGGCCGTCGACCTTCAGCTCGGCGCTGCCGCCGTCGCGCTGCTTCAGGCGCACCCCGGTGACGCCCAGGTTGTCGCCCAGCACCTCGTCGACCTCGGCGTTGAGGCGCAGCTCGATCTTGCCCTCGGCGATGCGCGCGCGCAGCTTGTCCTGCAGGATCTTCTCGGCGCGGAAGGTTTCGCGGCGGTGCACCAGGGTCACCTTGCTGGCGATATTGGCCAGGTACAGCGCCTCCTCCACCGCGGTATTGCCGCCGCCGACCACCGCCACCTCGCGGTTGCGGTAGAAGAAGCCGTCGCAGGTGGCGCACGCCGAGACGCCCTTGCCCATGAAGGCCTCCTCGCTCGGCAGGCCCAGGTAGCGCGCGCTGGCGCCGGTGGCGATGATCAGTGCGTCGCAGCTGTAGGTGGCGCTGTCGCCGACCAGGGTGAAGGGCTTGCCGGCCAGGTCCACGGCATTGATGTGGTCGTAGACGATCTCGGTCTCGAAGCGCTCGGCATGCTCCTGCATGCGCTGCATCAGCGCCGGGCCGGTCAGGCCGTGGACGTCGCCCGGCCAGTTGTCGACCTCGGTGGTGGTGGTCAGCTGGCCACCGGCCTGCAGGCCGGTGATCAGCAGCGGCTTGAGGTTGGCCCGCGCGGCATACACCGCGGCGCTGTAACCGGCCGGACCGGAACCGAGGATGATCACCCGGGCGTGACGTGCTGCAGACATAGCGGACTCCTCCCGGCCAGGGGCCGGTGCGAATTAAAAGGGGCTAGCCAAGCACTTGGGGAAGGCTGGGTAAAGGCGCTAGCCCGGCAAAGGGAAACTGCGCGCAGGCTACCCAAGCCCGGCCGGCCGGGGAAATGCACTTTGCCAATCCAGGGGATAGAGATCGGCAATGGCGGTGCGCTGCCGTGGCTTTCCCCTGCCCGGCAAAGCCGGTAAGGTCGGCGCGACTTTCACCTGGCGGAGATTCCCATGCCTGCTCCCGTGCTAACCGGTCCGCAGTACCTCGGCGAAGGCCTGAAGCTGGTGCTCAGCCCCGGCCTGCGACTGTTCGTGCTGCTGCCCCTGACCATCAACCTGCTGCTGTTCGCCGCCCTGGTCGGCTTCGCCGTGCAGCAGTTCGGCGGCTGGGTCGACACCTTCATGCCCAGCCTGCCGGACTGGCTGAGCTTCCTCGAATACCTGCTCTGGCCGCTGTTCGTGGTGCTGGTGCTGCTGATGGTGTTCTTCAGCTTCACCATGCTGGCCAACGTGATCGCCGCGCCCTTCAACGGTTTCCTCGCCGAGAAGGTCGAGGTGGTGGTGCGCGGCGAAGACCCCTTCCCCGCCTTCAGCTGGGGCGAACTGCTGGCCATGGTGCCGCGCACCCTCGGCCGCGAGGCGCGCAAGCTGGCCTATTTCCTGCCGCGGGCCATCGGCCTGCTGATCCTCACCTTCATCCCGGTGCTCAACCTGGTGGCCGCGCCGCTGTGGCTGCTGTTCGGCGTGTGGATGATGGCCATCCAATATATCGACTACCCCGCGGACAACAACAAGATGAGCTGGCAGGACATGCTCGCCTGGCTGCGCGAGAAGCGCTGGCAGAGCCTGGGCTTCGGCGGCATCACCTACGCGGCGCTGCTGGTGCCGGGGCTGAACATCCTGATGATGCCGGCGGCGGTGGCCGGCGCCACGCTGTTCTGGGTGCGCGAACGCGGCGAGCGGGCGGTCACTCGGTCGTAACGCCAGCACCGTACCCCTATGCCCAGGCCTTGGGGATGAGCCCACACTGGGTAGACGCAAAGGCACCAGCGTTGCTTATGAAGTGATCCGCACCTGGCACTTGAGATTCTTCACCCAACCTTGGCCCAGAGCGGCCGGTGGCGACAGACAGCGACCGGCCAGGAACGGACTGATCACTCCAGCTCTGACAGAACTCGAGGCATCTCAACGTCGGCTGCCCTATCGAAATCCCGTAGCGCCACTACAACAGCGATCAATCCCTGATCGACTTGGAGCGGTCCGCTAAGGCCGCACGACTCGGCCTATGGGGGTATCGGAGGCTGAAGTAATGCCCCCCATGGGATTGGCAAAAAGCAGGTAGAACAACTACAGGCCACCTTCGGGTGGCCTTTCTGCATTAACGGGTAATACTTTTCTGTATAGGTGGGCGTGATGCCGGTGGCGCGCGCTGCAGGGAGGTGTGAGGTGAACAAGCTATCAATTGTGGGTGTCGGGATGGTGGGTGAGGCCGCGGCCCAGATCATCGCCCGGGAAGAGTTCTGTCGTGAGTTGATGTTGCTTGATGTGCAGGGTGAGTTGGCACAGGGCAAGGCGCTGGACGTCTGGCAGGCGGCAGTTGAGTCGGGTTCCGATACCCGGGTTTACGGCGGGTCCAATGCCGAACTGCTGCAGGATTCTGACCTGGTGGTGATTACGGCGGGAGTGCCCCGCAAGCCAGGTCAGTCGCGCCAGGACGTCTTGAGTATCAATCTGCCAATTCTCGATGGCATCATGCTGGACATTAAGCGTCATGCGCCGGCGGCGACGGTGTTGGTGGTGTCGAACCCAGTCGACGTGCTGACCTATCGGGCTTGGTCTCTCAGCGGGCTGGGACGCGGCAAGGTGTTCGGCCAGGCGGGGGTGCTGGATACGGCGCGCATGAAGTGTTTCATTGCCGAGGAGACAGGGTTTTCTGCTCGGGATATCACGGCGCTGGTGCTGGGCGGACATGGCGATAGCATGGTGCCGCTGATGCGCTACTGTGCGGTCGGTTCGGTGCCGCTGTCTCACTTCCTGTCCAGTCAGCAGATAGAGCGGATTGTGGAGCGCACACGCCAGGGCGGCGGCGAGATTCTGGGACTGAAGAAGCTGGGGAGCGCCTGCGATGCGCCGGGCGTGGCAATTGCTCAGATGGTGGATGCTATCGCCAATGGGCGAAACCGCATTTTGCCGGCGGTCGCGATTCTCGAAGGCGAGTACGGGCGAACAGATATCGCCATGGGTGTCCCCTGTGTGCTGGCAGAGGAGGGGATTGCGCGGGTGCTCGAGTTGCCTCTGGATGCGCAGGAGCAGGCGATGTTCGACCGCTCGGCAGATCAGGTGGTGCGTGATATCGCTGAAATGAAGGCTATGTGAGCGGGAGTAGATGAGGGGTTTTGGGCACAAGGGGATCGTGTCCCGGGAAGTGCTGTGACTGAGGTCTAGCCGAAGCGCCCAGAGGCTCACTGCGCATCGCTAACGCAGCTGTCCTGCAGAATCAAAGGCGGGCCGGCCGGACAGGTTCCGCCTGGCTGCGCGAGCACGACGAAGGCGCTGTCACACTAGCGCAACGCTAGCGTCATATTCGCTACATGGCGACAGTCGAGACTGCGGTCATGAGCGCATCCCCCCTGTATATCGCCCTGATCAGCGAAACCTTCCCGCCGGAAATCAACGGCGTGGCCAATACCCTCGGCCGCCTGGCCGACGGCCTGCGCGCCCGCGGCCACTGCCTGCAGCTGGTGCGCCCGCGGCAGGCCGGCGACCAGGGCCAGAAGAGCAGCGAGCAGCTGCTGCTGACCCGCGGCTGGCCGCTGCCCGGCTACCCCGGCCTGCAGTGGGGCCAGCCGGCCCTGCGCAAGCTGCTGCGCCACTGGCGGCAACGCCGGCCCGACGTGCTCTACATCGCCACCGAGGGCCCCCTGGGCCTGTCCGCCCTGCGCGCCGCCCGGCGCCTGGGGATTGCGGTGGTCAGCGGCTTCCACACCAACTTCCAGCAATACACCGGCCACTACGGCATCGGCCTGCTGGCCCGCGCCATGACCGCCTACCTGCGCTGGTTCCACAACCGCTCGCGCCTGACCCTGGTGCCCAGCGCCAGCCAGCAGCTCGAGCTGCAGCGGCGCGGCTTCGAACGCCTGGTGCTGCTGGCCCGCGGCGTCGACGGCCAGCTGTTCCACCCGGCCAAGCGCTCGACCGAGCTGCGCCGCAGCTGGGGCCTGGCCGAGGAGGATATCGCCGTGCTGCACGTCGGCCGCCTGGCCGCGGAGAAGAACCTCGGCCTGCTGGTGCAGGGCTTTCGCGCCCTGCAGGCGGCCCAGCCGCAGCGGCGCCTGAAACTGATCCTGGTGGGCGACGGTCCGCAGCGCGCCAGCCTCCAGCAGCAGCTGCCGGAGGCCCGGTTCTGCGGCCTGCAGCGCGGCGAGGCGCTGGCCGCCCACTACGCCTCGGGCGACCTGTTCCTCTTTCCCAGCCTCTCGGAAACCTTCGGCAACGTGGTGCTCGAGGCCCTGGCGTCCGGCCTCGGCGTGGTCGCCTTCGACCAGGCCGCGGCAGCGCAACATATCCGCCACGGGCATAACGGCGCGCTGGCCACCGCCAAGGACTCCCAGGGGTTCATCGAGGCGGCGCAGTGGCTGCTGGACGATCCGGAGAGCCTGCGCCGGGTGCGCCTGAACGCCCGCCAGCATGCCGCCCGCGAGGGCTGGGCCGGCATTGTCGAGCTGTTCGAACGTCAGCTGCGCGGCGCCCTCGACCCGGGCTGCGGGCCGGCCCGCGCAAGCCCGGCCCCCTGGCCGGGCGTCGAAGAACGTCACTAGTTCGTTCGACGCCCGGCCAGGCGCCACACCTCCCCTCCCTCCCGCGGGTCGGCCTCGACCCGCGCCTCGCTTGCGCCGCGGCGGGGCGCCGTTTCGGTCGCCCGGCGAAAATGAGAACCGAAGCATTTACAGCAGCAAACGATAAACATTACCATTAAGCAATTGATCGCAATAATGGAACGGCGCCATGCTTCGCCCCTCTACCGTCTTCGCCCAGCTGGAACGCGGCGAAACGGTCTACGGCCTGCTCAACTCACTGGCCTCGCCGCTGCTCTGCGAGATGATCGGCCACGCCGGCTACGACTTCGTGATCCTCGACCTGGAGCACCTGCTGCGCGACGGCGATGAGCTGATGCACTGCCTGCGCGCCTGCGAGGCCGCCGGCCTGGCGCCCTGGGTGCGGGTGCCGGAGGTCGACGACAAGCTGATCGGCCGCCTGCTCGACGCCGGCGCCGAGGCCATAGTGCTGCCGCGCGTGGAGAGCGCCGCCGAGGTGGCCCGCGCCGTGGCCGCCGCGCAGTTCCCGCCGCAGGGCCGGCGCGGCATCAGCGGCGGGCGCAACACCGGCTTCGGCGCCCTGGCCCTGGGCGACTACATCGCCCTGAGCAACCGCCAGCCGCGCATCGTGCCGATGATCGAAAGCGCCGCCGGCCTGGCGGCGCTGCCGCAGATCCTCGCCGTGCCGGGGCTGGCCATGGTGCTCGAGGGCGCCCTGGACCTGGCCCTGGACCTGGGCGTCGGCCCCGCGCCGCTGCACCCGCAGGTCTGGCAGGCCCTGCAGCGAATGGCCACGGCCTGCGCCACCGCCGGCATCCCCTTCTGCGCCAACCCGCGCAGCCCCGAGCAACACGCGCACTGGCGCGCCCTGGGCCTGCGCAGCTTTCTCGCCGGCGAAGACCGCGGCCTGCTGCACCAGGCCCTGAAGGCCCGCCTGCAGACCCTCAACCCCACTCCTATAACCTGATGAAGTCCGCCATGACCCCCAACCGTTTGCTTTCCCTGCCCCTCAGCCTGCTGAGCCTGGCCATCGCCCACCCCGTCCTCGCCGAACAGCGCGCGGAGCAAGCCACCCTCGCCCCCATGGTGATCAAGGGCGACGTGCTGGGCAGCGCCAGCGACGAGGAAGTGCGCACCTACCCGGGCAGCCGCAGCGTCGTCGACGCCGAAGAGCTGAGCAAGGCCAGCGTGCGCGGCCTCGACGACGCCCTGCAGCGCGTCCCCGGCATCAAGGTGTTCGACGAGACCGGCACCGGCGCCCTGCCGCAGATCGCCGTGCGCGGCCTCTACGAGAGCCGCAGCGGCCGTGTCCAGGTGCTCTCCGACGGCATCCCGCTGGCCCTGGCGCCCTACGGCCAGACCAGCCTGTCGCTGTTCCCGCAGACCCTGGCCACGGTCGAGCGCATCGACATCGTGCGCGGCGGTGCCGCCGTGCAGTACGGACCGAACAACGTCGGCGGGGTGATCAACTTCATCAGCCGGCCCATCCCCCGCCAGTGGGAAACCACCCTGCAGGAGAAGGCCACCTTCGCCCCGGGCGGGCGCAGCCTGTGGGACAGCTACCTCGGCACCGGCGGCTACCTCACCGACAACTTCGGCCTGCAGCTGGACCTCAACACCATCACCGGCGAATACGGCCGCGAGCACTCCGACAGCGAGGTGCAGAACTATCGCCTGCGCGGCCAGTGGGACATCGATGACAGCCGCAGCCTGAGCTTCGGCGTGCAGCGCTACAAGGCCGACCTGGACCTGGCCGGCGCCCTCAGCGTGGCCGACTACAAGGACGACCCGCGCCAGTCGACCCGCGACCTGGACCGTTTCGAGGGCGACAGCGACCGCGTCTGGGGCACCTACAGCCAGTACCTGGGCGCCATGGGCCCGTTCGACGCGGTGGAGTTCAGCTGGACCAACTTCGCCCAGCACAGCTACCGCAACTTCCTCATCGGCCTGCCCTTCACCCCCGACGCCACGCCGACCACCTTCCAGGACGCGCCGCGGGACTTCCGCGTCTGGGGCAGCGAGCCGCGCCTGAGCCTGAGCCTGGACGGCGACAGCGTCAGCCAGACCTGGCTGCTCGGCGCGCGGCTGGTCAAGGAGGACGTCGACTTCGAGGTCAACCGGCAGAACCTCGGCACCGGCGCCCACAGCGTGATCCGCGACTGGACCTTCGACGACGAGGCCAAGGCCGCCTATGTCAGCAACGAGATCAAGCTGCTCGACGGCCGCCTGACCCTGACCCCCGGCGTGCGCTACGAGCACGCGCGCATGGAGTACGCCGACGGCGTCAGCGGCGTGGAGCGCCAGAGCATCGCCGAGGAATGGCTGCCGGGCCTGAGCCTGGGCTACCAGCTCGACGACGCCTGGTTCCTCTACGCCAACGCGCAGAAGTCGCTGCGCGTGCCGCAGATCACCTCGATCGTCAAGGACGGCGACGTCGCCGCCGAGCTGGCCTGGAACTACGAGACGGGCGTGCGCTACACCCCCTGGCAGGGCCTGCGCGTCGACCTCGGCCTGTACCGCATCGATTTCGAGGATCAGATCGAATACAACCGCAGCAACGACCGCTTCGAGAACCTCGGCAGCACCCGCCACCAGGGCCTCGAGAGCGAGGTGTTCTGGACCCCGGCGGCGCTGCCGAACCTCGACCTGCACGCCGGCTACGCCTACCTCGACAGCGAGCAGCGCGCCGGTGCCTTCGCCGGCAACGAGGTGCCCTTCGCCTCCCGCCACCAGATCACCCTGGACGGCCGCTACCGCTTCGCCGAGGTCTGGACCTACAGCCTGGACGGCCTGTATGTCAGCGGCGCCTATACCGATGCGGCCAACAGCCGCGACGAGAACGCCAACGCCTCGGTCGGCCGCCTGCCGGCCTACTGGCTGTGGAACACCGCCATCGAGCGCGAGTTCAAGCTCGACGACGGCAGCCTGCTGACCACCTCCGCCGGGGTCAGCAACCTGTTCGACCGCCAGTACTACTTCCGCGGCATCGACACCAGCCCCTGGGGCCGCCAGCCGGCACCCGGCCGCACCCTGACCCTCGGCGTCAACTACCGCTTCTGATCCGCGCCCCCGCGCCCAACCCCCTGCCCCTCCTTCCCGGTCGCGCCCCGCGCCCCGGGGCGGGAGGCGGCTGCCCGAAGGAGACTCCCCATGCACGGTCGCATCGCCTCGCAACAGCCCATCGTCATCCTCAGCCACGTGCTGCACCCGGCCGTCGTCGAGGGCTTCCTGCCCGCGGCGCGCCAGCGTGGCCGGCCGGTGCTGCTGATCAGCGACCATGCCCAGGAGCACCGCCGCCGCCTCGCCGAGCTGGAGGTGCCGGCGGACGGCCTGCAGGTGCTGGAGTGCGACGTGTTCAACCCCCTGGCGGTGGTGGAGCTGCTCGACGCCCAGGGCCTGCGCCCGGCGGCGGTGTTCAGCAACAGCGACCACCTGCAGACCGCTGCCGCCCTGGTCGCCGAACTGTTCGGCTGCCCCGGCAAGGACTGGCGCCTGTGCTACGCGGCGAAGAACAAGGCCGCCATGCGCGAGCGCCTGCAGCGCCTGGGCCTGCCCGGGCCCTGGTTCCAGGTGCTGACGCCCGGCGCCGAACTGCCGAGCGATGCGCCCTACCCGCTGGTGGCCAAGCCTCGCGAAGGCGTCGCCAGCCTGGATGTGCGCCTGTGCCGCGACGCCGTCGAGCTGGCCGACTACTGCGCGCAGTTCTGGCGCCAACAGCCCCGCCGCGCCCTGCTGCTGGAGGCCTACCTCGAGGGCCCGCTGTTCACCCTGGAGACCCTCGGCGACGGTCACAACCTGCGGGCCGTCGGCGGCTTCGATGTCGAACTGTCGCCGGCGCCGCACTTCATCGAGCAGGCGGCGCGCTGGAACGGTGCGCTGAGCCAGGCCCAGCGGGCCGCGGCGCTGGCCCAGGTGGCGGCCTTCGGCATCAATTTCGGCGTCTGCCACAGCGAGTTCATCCTCACCGCCGCGGGGCCGGTGCTGGTGGAGATCAACTACCGCAGCATCGGCGACGGCCGCGAGTTCCTCCTCGACCGCCTGCTGCCCGGTGGCTGGTTCGCCCCCATCCTCGCCCTGCACCTGGGCGAGCCCTTGGCCACCGCCGACGCCGACGCCGGCGACGCCTGCGCCCTGGTGCACTACCTGATCGCCGCGCGGGACGGCCAGCTGCGCCAGGCGCCGGCCAGCTTCGAGCAGCAGCGCCCCGGCCACTGGTGCGACTACCGCGCCCTGCGCCAGGTCGGCGACGCCATCCGCCTGAGCCACTCGAACAAGGACTACCTCGGCGTGCTGCGGCTGATCGCCCCGGATGCCGCCAGCCTCGACGCCCAGCTGGCGACGATCCTCGCCGACCTGCGCTGGGAGCAGGCATGAACGCCGCCCGCGACGCGGCCGTGATCGGCCAGCGCATCATCGACTGCTGCCTGCGCGAGGACCTGCGCGGCCTGCTCAGCCGTGGCCGGGTGCAGCCCCTGCCCCGGGCCCTGGCCAGCCACTGGCCGCAACCGGCCGACGGTCACTGGCTGCACATCGCCCACCTCGGCGCCGGCGAGCTGTGGCTGCCGGTGCGCCGCGGCGCGCCGCTGCAGGCCTGGAGCGCCTGTGGCGACGCCTGGTTGTGGCGGCAGGCCGGACGGGTCGAGCCGGAACAGGGCTACCGGCGCTGGCTGGAGCACCTGGGCCAGGGCCTGGACGCCGACAGCCTGGCGCTGTTCGCCGCCTACCGGGACGAGGCCGACTGCGCGGCGCAGCACCGCAGCCTGTGCCGGGCCGCCCAGCGCCGGCACGGGCCGGCGCTGGCCCGGGTGCTCGAGGAGCCCGACTGGGGCCGGCGCCTGCTCGGTATCGACCGCCTGGCCAGCTACCTCGACCACCCCTTCTACCCCACCGCCCGGGCCAAGAGCGGCTTCGACGCCGCGGCGCTGGCGGCCTACGCCCCGGAGTTCGGCCCGCGCTTTCGCCTCAACTGGCTGGCCGTGCCCCGCGCCGAGCTGCACCTGAGCAGCCCGCCGCCGGCGCTCTGGCCGCGCTTCGCCGAAGTCGGCCTGGACCCGGACCTGGCCGCCAGTCATGCCCTGCTGCCGGTGCACCCGCTGACCTGGGCGCAGCTGCAGCGGCACGGCCTGCCGGCCGGCGCGCACCAGGCGCCCTCGAGCGCCCTGGAGGTGGAGCCGACCCTCTCGGTGCGCACCCTGATGTGCGTCGCCCAGCCCGAGCTGCACATCAAGCTGCCGCTGCTGGTCAGCACCCTGGGCGCGCGCAACCTGCGCCTGATCAAGCCCAGCACCCTGTACGACGGCCACTGGTTCCAGACCTGCCTGCAGGCGCTGGCCGGGCGCGACGCCGCGCTGGGCGCGCGCTACCTGCACGTCGACGAGCAGCACGGCGGCCACGCCGCCGAGCAGCGCCACCTGGCCTACCTGGTGCGCCGCTACCCGGCCGGGCTGGAGGACTGCACCCTGGTGCCGGTGGCGGCCCTGGCCAGTCCCCAGGCCGACGGCCGGCTGTTCGTCGCGCAGCTGGTCGAGCGCTTCCATGGCGGCGACCTGCAGCGCTGGTGGCAGGACTACCTGGAGCTGCTGCTGCAGGTGCACCTGCGTCTGTGGCTGGGCTACGGCATCGCCCTGGAGGCCAACCAGCAGAACGCCGTGCTGATCTTCCAGGCCGGCCGCCCGCTGCGCCTGCTGATGAAGGACAACGACGCCGCCCGCCTGTGGCCGGCACGCTTCGCCGCGGCCTGCCCGGACCTGGCGCAGTGCCCGGACGCCCTGCGCGACGAGCGCATCCGCGTCGACGGCTGGCGCGCCCTGGCCGAGATGTTCTGCACCATCACCCTGCAGCTGAACATAGTCGCGCCCCTGGAAGCCATCGCCGACGCCGGCCTGGCCCCGCGCGCGGCGCTGTACGCCGAACTGCGCGCACGCCTGCACGCCTGCCTCGCGCAGCTCGAAGACGAGGGTCTGGATACCGCGGAGGCACGGTGCTTCCTGCTCGACAGCCCGCAGCTGCCGGTGAAGTACCTGCTGAGCGCCGGCAGCCTGCTGAGCAAGGCGCAATCCGGCGCCGCCGACATCAACAAGTTCTACGGCTACAGCGCGGCGAACTTCCTCCTGGAGGACGGCCCATGCAGCGCCGACTGATCGCCAGCGTGCTGCTCGGCCACTACCTGTCGGCCTTCACCGCCCTGGGCATCCCCCTGTACCTGCCGCGCATCCTCGCCGACCTGGCGCCGGACGCGCCGCTGTGGAGCATCGGCGTGCTGTTCGTCCTGCCGACCCTGTGCACCGCCCTGGCGGCGCCGCTCTGGGGCCGCCTGGCGGATCGCCACGGCTGCCGCCTGTCGCTGCTGCGCGCGCACCTCGGCCTGTGCGCCGGCTTCCTGCTGGCCGGCTTCAGCCCCAACTTGGCGCTGTTCGTTCTGGCGCTGGTGATCCAGGGCACCTTCGGCGGCGCCATGGCGGCGTCCAACGCCTACCTGGCCACCCAGCTGGACAAGGACGGCCTGGCGCGGGCGCTGAACTGGACCCAGTACTCGGCACGCCTGGCGATGATCAGCGGGCCGATCCTGCTCGGCCTGCTCACCGCCCAGGGCCTGGGCCTGGAGCTGTACCGCTGGCTGGCGCCACTGCCGTTGCTGGCCTTCGCCCTGGTCCTGCCGCTGCCGGCCGACCGGCCGCGGCGGCCGGCGCGTGCCGCGGGGAGCGCCACGACGAATATCCGGCTGCCCGGAGACCTGCAGCGCCTGCTCGCCGTGCAGTTCCTGTTCAGCTTCGCCATGGTGGTGACCTTCCCCTACTTCGTGCCCTACGGCGAGGGGCTGGGCATCGCCAACGACGCCCTGCTCGGCCTGCTCTACAGCCTGCCCCACGGCGTCTACCTGCTGGCCCTGCCCTGGGCCCAGCGGCGGGCGGCCAACCCCCTGGGCGTCGGCCTGGCGCTGCTGGCCCTGGGCAACGCCCTGCAGTTCGCCATCGTCCAGCCCGAACCGCTGCTGGCCCTGCGCCTGCTCAGCGGCGCCGGCATGCTGCTGGCCTTCGTCGGCCTGCACCGCTGCCTCAGCCAGCGCAGCCGCCAGGGCGGCGCCGGCCGCCTGTTCGGCTGGTACGACGCCAGCGGCAAGTGGGCCGGCACCGTCGCCGGCGTCAGCGCCGGGCTGCTCAGCCAGGGCTACGGCATCGCCTCACCCTTCCTCGTCGCCTGTGTCGCCGCCTGCGCGGCCCTGCTGTTGGCGCGCCCCCTAGTCGCCTGTCCACGGGAGCTACCCGCATGAACCTTGCCCCCTCCACCGATTCGCTGCGCGACCTCGCCCTGGACGGCGAGGCGCAACGCCACGCCATCGAGTGCCTGCTCAACTGCTACCTGCGCGAATACGCCCTGCCCCGCGGCGAGGCCGACCTGGACTGCCGCGACCTCGACCTGCCCATGAGCCTGCGCCAGCTCGCCGCCCGCCGCATCCTCATCCGCCTGCCCGAGGGCGGGCGCCTGGCCCTGCTGGTCGAGCGCGCCAGCGCCCTGGGCCGCTGCCGCTTCCTCAGCGCCCCCTACCTCAAGCGTCCCGGCCAGCTCTGGCAGGCCCTCGGCGCCGCGGAACTGGCCCGGCTGCTGCTCGCGCCGCTGAACGGCCCCGAGCGCCACGGCGAGCTGCTCGCGCAGATCGACAACAGCCTGCAGATCACCGGCACCTTCCTGCGCCATGCCCGCGCCGCCAACCAGCAGGCGGGCGACGGCCCCGAGCCCGCGGACAGCCTGCTGGCCTCGGAACAGCACCAGGTCTGGGGCCACGCCCTGCACCCAACGCCCAAGAGCCGCGAAGGCGTCGCCCTCGACGCCCTGCTGGCCTGCTCGCCGGAGGTGGGCGCCTGCTTCGCCCTGCACTGGTTCCGCGTCGACCCGGCGCTGATCCGCCACCAGGGCGCCGACCCGCGAGCGACCCTGCGCCAGCTCGGCGGCCACGACGATCGCTACCCCTGCCACCCCTGGGAGGTGGCGCGTATCCTCGCCGACCCGCTGGTGAAACAGGCGCAGGCGCTGGGACTGATGGAGCACCTCGGGCCCCAGGGCCTGACGCTCTACCCGACGTCCTCGGTGCGCACCCTCTACCACCCCGACCTGGCGTACTTCCTCAAGTTCTCGGTGCACGTGCGCCTGACCAACTGCGTGCGCAAGAACGCCTGGTACGAACTGGACAGCGCGGTGGCCCTGACCGAGTTGCTGACCCCGCTGATGGACGAACTGGCCCGGGAGCAGCCCGGCTTCGCGCTGATGCCCGAGCCGGCTGCCAGCACCCTCGACCTCGGTGCCCTGGGCAGCCTGGAACAGGCCCGGGAAGTCACCGAGTGCTTCGGCATCCTCTACCGGCAGAACCTCGATGCCGACTGCCGCCGGCGCTACCGGCCGCAGGTGGCCATGGCCCTGTTCACCTGGGACCGGCACGGCCAGAGCGTGGCCCAGGCCGCGGTCGAGCGCAGCGCCGGCCGGCTCGGCGTCGGCTACGCCGAGGCCGCCCTGCGCTGGTTCGCCGGCTATGCCGAGCAGTTGCTCGGCGGCGTGCTGCATTGCCTGTTCCGCCGCGGCGTGGTGCTGGAGCCGCACCTGCAGAACACCCTGCTCGGCTTCGACGCCGACGACCTGCCCTGCCGGGTATGGATCCGCGACCTGGAGGGCACCAAGCTGGTGCCCGAGCACTGGCCGGCGGCGCGCCTCGCACACCTCGCCGAGCGCACCCGCGCCTCGCTCTACTACGACGCCGACAAGGCCTGGAAGCGGGTGGTTTACTGCACCCTGGTGAACAACCTGGGCGAGGCGATCTTCCACCTCGCCGCCGGCGACGAGACGCTGGAGCGACGCCTGTGGCGTCAGCTCGGCGAGCGGCTCGACGCGCAGCGCCTGCGCCTCGACGATCCGCCGGCCCTGGCCGAGCTGTGCGCCGGTGCGCCCTGGCCGAGCAAGGAGAACTTCATGACCCGCCTGCTGATGCGCGCCGACCGCGAGGCCGGCTACACCCCCCTGCCCAGTCCCCTGGCCGGTCCGGCCACGCAGGTGCGCCCATGAACCTGCCTGACGCCATCGTCCGGGCCATCGACGGGCTGCGCGCCGAGCGCACGCAGCCCCTGTGCGCCTACCTCTACGACCTCGCCGCGCTGGCCGAGCATGTGCGCACCATGCGCGCGGCGCTGCCGGCCAGCTGCGAGCTGTTCTACGCCGCCAAGGCCAACCCGGAGGCGGCGATCCTGCGCACCCTGGCACCGCTGGTGGACGGTTTCGAGGCGGCCAGCGGCGGCGAGCTGCGCTGGCTGCACGGGCTGCACCCCGAGCTGCCGCTGATCTTCGGCGGCCCCGGCAAGCTCGACGGCGAGCTGGCCGCCGCGCTGGACTGCGGCGTCGCGGCGATCCACGTGGAGAGTCTCGGCGAACTGCGCCGCCTGGCCGTCATCGCCGCCGCCCGGGGGCGCCGCGCCCCGGTGCTGCTGCGCCTGAACCTGAAACTGGCCGAAGCCCCGGACAGCCGCCTGGTGATGGGCGGCAAGCCGACCCCCTTCGGCCTCGACGAAGAGGCGCTGGACGAGGCCCTGGCGCTGCTGCGCGGGGAGCCCTGGCTGGAGCTGCAGGGCCTGCACTTCCACCTGCTGTCGCACCAGCTGGACGTGGCCGCGCACCTGCAGCTGATGCGCGCCTACCTGGGCTGCTTCCGCCGCCTGTGCGCCGAACACCGTCTCGAGCTGCCGCTGCTCAATGTCGGCGGCGGCATGGGCATCGACTACCGCGACCCGGGCAACTCCTTCGACTGGCCGGCGTTCTGCCAGGGCCTCGCGGCGCTGCTCGACGAGCAGCGCCTGGGCGACACCCGCCTGCGCTTCGAGATCGGCCGCTTCATCAGTGCCGCCTGCGGCTACTACCTGATGGAGGTGCTGGACATCAAACGCAACCACGGCCAGTACTTCGCCATCGGCCGCGGCGGCACCCACCACTTCCGCACCCCGGCGGCCCAGGGCCACGACCACCCCTTCGCGGTGGTGCGCGGCGCGCGCCCGGCCGAGCTGCGCGAGCAGGCGGTGACCCTGGTCGGCCAGCTGTGCACGCCCAAGGACGTGCTGGCCCGCCAGCAACCGGTGGCCGAGCTGGCGGTGGGCGACCTGCTGGTGTTCCCCCTGGCCGGCGCCTACGCCTGGAACATCTCGCACCGCGACTTCCTGATGCACGAGCCGCCGCAGATGCTGTTCCTCCCCGCCGGCTGAAACCCAGACGAAAAAAAGCCCCGACAGGTCGGGGCTCGAGGAGCGCGGCGCCGGGTCGCGCCGCAGCAAAGCTGGATCAGACCAGGCTCATCAGCGCCTGGCGGCTGAACGGCAGGATGTCGCCCTCGCGGCCTTCGCGCACCTTCAGCGCCCAGTCCGGGTCGACCAGCAGGGCACGGCCGACGGCCACCAGGTCGAACTCCTGCTTGTGCAGGCGCTCCAGCAGGCCCTCCAGCTTGGCCGGCTGGGCCACCTTGTCGGTGTTGACCATGAACTGCAGGAACTCGCCGTCCAGGCCGACGCTGCCCACGGTGATGGTCGGCTTGCCGGTCAGCTGGCGCGTCCAGCCGGCCAGGTTGAGGTCGGAGCCGTCGAACTCCGGCTCCCAGAAGCGCCGGGTCGAGCAGTGGAAGATGTCCACGCCGGCCGCGCTGAGCGGCTCGAGGAAGGCCGCCAGGGCCTCGGGCGTCTCCACCAGGCGGGCGCTGTAGTCCTGCTGCTTCCACTGCGAGAAGCGGAAGATGATCGGGAAATCCGGGCCGACCGCGGCGCGCACCGCCTGGATCAGCTCGATGGCGAAGCGCGAGCGCCCGGCCAGGTCGCCGCCGTACTCGTCGCTGCGCTGGTTGCTGCCGGCCCAGAAGAACTGGTCGATCAGGTAGCCGTGGGCGCCATGGATCTCCACCCCGTCCATGCCGATGCGCTGGGCGTCCGCGGCGGCCTGGGCGAAGGCGGTGATCACCTCCTGGATGTCGTCCCTGCTCATGCCATGGACGATGACCTTGCCGTCCTTGAGCTTCTCGCTCGGGCCGTAACCCGGCACCTCGGCATCCGGCTCGGTGCCGAGCTTGCGCACGTTGCCCACGTGCCACAGCTGCGGGGCGATCTTGCCGCCCTCGGCATGCACCGCCTCGACCACCTGCTGCCAGCCGGCCAGGGCATCCTCGCCGTAGAAGCGCGGCACGTTGGGGTAGCCGTTGGACGCCTTGTGGCCGACCGTGGTGCCCTCGGTGACGATCAGGCCGACGCCGGCGGCGGCGCGGCGGCGGTAGTACTCGATGACCTTGGCGTTGGGCACCCCGCCCGGGGAGAAGGAGCGCGTCATCGGCGCCATCACCACGCGGCTCGGCAGCTCCAGGGCGCCGAGGCTGAAGGGTTGGAACAAAGCTTGTACCGGGGCGTTCATGGTTGCTCCTCTGTGCCGGCCAGGCGACCGGTCGTCTCGTTCGTAGGGGGAAGAATTCAGGCCGCGAGCAGCCGCTCGAGGCGCTGCAGGAAGTCGTCCAGCACGCGGGTGTCGCTGGCCACCTTGAGGCGGGTCAACGCGCCCTGCCAGGCGTTGGCGATGAACGCGGCCAGGTTGCGGCAATCCTCGTCCGCCGCCAGCTCGCCGGCGGCCTGGGCCTGCTCCAGGCAGGCCTGGAGGATGTCCGCCGAGCGTTGCAGGATGGCGTCCACCGCCGCGCCGATGGCCGGCGACAGCTCGGCCATCTCGAAGCTCAGGCTGCCGATGAAGCAGTGGTACTCGAGCTTCTCCTGGCGGGCGAATCGCTGCACCAGCTCGGCGTAGTAGCCGAGGATGCGCTGGCGCGGACTCAGCGCGGGGTTGCCCAGGGCCAGGGCGTAGCGTTCCAGGCGCGGCTGGTAGACCTGCGCCAGGGCCTGCAGGGCGAAGTCTTCCTTGCTGGCGAAGTAGTGGTAGAAGGAGCCCTTGGGCACCCCGGCGGCCAGGACGATCTCCTGCACGCCGGCGCCGTGATAACCGCGGCGGGTCATCACCTCGGCGCCCTTGGCGAGGATCAGGTCACGCTTGTCGAGTCGGATGGATGTGCTCATGGCGGCGAGCATATGACCGGTCGTCTCGCCCGCCCAGCACTATTGATGGCGGTGATTGGCGACGACAGGCAGACGGCCCGTGACCGCCGGGAGGGGGAGCCGACGGGCGCCTGGCACACGCCGGCATCGGCGCACCGGACCGCGCCGATGCCGGTGGCCATGGCTCAGCTCAGGGCATTCTCGATGGCCTGGATCAGCGCCGGGTCGTCCGGGGCGGTCCGCGGCGAGAAGCGCGCCAGTACCCGGCCGTCCTGGCCGACCAGGAATTTCTCGAAGTTCCAGGTGATGTCGCCGGGGAACTCGGCGCCCTCGCCGGCCAGCAGGCGATACAGCGGATGGCGCTCGGGGCCGTTGACCTGCAGCTTGCTGCCCAGGGGAAAGGTCACCCCGTAGTTGAGGCTGCAGAACTCACGAATGGCCGCCTCGTTGTCCGGCTCCTGCTCGGCGAACTGGTTGCACGGCAGGCCCAGCACGCTGAAGCCGCGGGCCCGGTATTGCTGGTGGAGCTTCTCCAGGCCGGCATACTGCGGTGTCAGACCGCACTTGGAGGCGACGTTGACCACCAGTACCACCTGCCCCTTGAAAGGAGCCAGCGGCAGGTCCTCGCCATCCAGAGCACGCAGATTGAGGTCGTGAAAGGCACTCATGACTAACTCCTTGAAACTGCTGCGGAAAAGGTACCCCGGACAGAAAAGGCGCCGTTGTCGGGCGCCTTTTCGTTGTACTCAGCGTAGCAGCCACCGCCGCGGTCGGGACGCGCAAGAGTCATCCGACGACGGCGGCGAGCGATGCCTGGATCAGTGGTGGTGACCACCCTCGCCGTGGATGTGACCGTGGGCCACTTCCTCTTCGCTGGCGTCACGCACATCGACCACCTTGACCTGGAAGTTCAGGCGCTGGCCGGCCAGCGGGTGGTTGCCGTCGACGATCACGTCGTCGCCGTCCAGCTCGCGGATGGTGACGATCTGCATGCTGCCGTCCGGGCCGGAGGCGTGGAACTGCATGCCGACTTCCAGCACGTCGACGCCTTCGAACATCGAGCGGTTGAGGGTCGCGACCAGCTCGGCGCTGTACTCGCCGTAGGCGTCTTCCGGCTCGACGGCCACGGTCAGCTCGTCACCGGCCTGCTTGCCCAGCAGGGCCTTTTCCAGGCCGCCGATGATGTTGCCTGCGCCATGGAGGTAAACCAGCGGCGCGCCGCCAGCGGAACTATCGATCACCTCACCGGCATCGTTGGTCAGGGTATAGTCGATGGAGACGGCCTTGTTGGCGGCGATCAGCATGGGGCGAGACCTTTTGCATATGAAGAATGAACGAACGAGTGTAACCAAGGCCACGCCCGAAAGCGACCCGAGCCCGGCCCCTCGCCAGACGGGCGGCGCCGTGCGCCTGCTGGATTTGCGCCAGGACGAGGACGGTCATTGGGTCGCCGTGCTGTCCTGCGGTCACACCCAGCACCTGCGCCACCAGCCGCCGTGGCAGAATCGCGCCTGGGTGCTCGACCCCGCCCAGCGCGACGCCCGCCGCGGCCAGCGGTTTCGCTGCGGCTGGTGCCTGAACGGCGCTCGACCGGCCCCGCCCCCTGCGGACGAAACGCGCTAGCCCCGGACCCGCCTCGACCCCGCAGGCGAATCACAGCGGCCAACGACGCCAATCGCCCCCCTTGCCAGGAACCCTCCATGCATTGCTTCTTCATCGCGCCGACCGGTTTCGGCGTCGGCCTGACCTCCACCAGCCTCGGCCTGGTCGGCGCCCTGGAACGCGCCGGGCTCAGGGTCGGCTTCTTCAAGCCCGTCGCCCAGCCGCACCCGGACGACACCGGCCCGGAGCGCTCCAGCGCCCTGATCGCCCGCACCCACGGCCTGCACTCGCCCGCGCCCCTGGCGCTGAGCCGGGTGGAACAGATGCTCGGCGACGGCCGGCTGGACGAGCTGCTGGAGGACCTCCTCGAGCGCTATCGGCAGGCCGCCGCGGACAAGGACGTGGTGATAGTCGAGGCCATGGTGCCGACCCGCCACACCAGCTACGCGGCGCGGGTCAACTTCCACCTGGCCAAGAGCCTGGATGCCGAGGTGATCCTGGTCGCCGCCCCGGAGCAGGAGGGCCTGGGCGAGCTGTGCGACCGCCTGGAGATCCAGGCGCAGCAGTTCGGCGGCACCCAGGACCCCAAGGTGCTCGGAGTGATCCTCAACAAGGTGCGCAGCGAGGACGGCATCGCGGCCTACGCCCGGCGCCTGCAGGAGTGCTCGGCGCTGTTCAGGGGCGAGCACTTCCGCCTGCTCGGCTGCGTCCCCTGGCAGGACGAGCTGAATGCCCCGCGCAGCCGCGACATCGCCGAACTGCTCGGCGCGCGGCTGCTCAATGCCGGCGACTACGAACAGCGCCGCGTGCTGCAGATCGTGCTCTGCGCCCGCGCCGTGGCCAATACGGTGCAGCTGCTCAAGCCCGGGACCCTGGTGGTGACGCCGGGCGACCGCGACGACATCATCCTCGCCGCCAGCCTGGCGGCGATGAACGGCGTGCCGCTGGCCGGGCTGCTGCTGTGCAGCGACTTCAATCCCGACCCGCGGATCATGCAGCTGTGCCGCGGCGCGCTGGCCAGCGGCCTGCCGGTGATGACCGTGAGCAGCGGCTCCTACGACACCGCCACCCACCTGAACCGGCTGAACAAGGAGATTCCCCTGGACGACCGCGAACGCGCCGAGAAGGTCGCCGAGTTCGTCGCCGGTCACGTCGATCACGACTGGCTGCGCGGCCGCTGCGGCGGCACGCAGGCGCTGCACCTGTCCCCCGCGGCGTTTCGCTACCAGCTGCTGCAGCGGGCCATGGCGGCGAACCGGCGCATCGTCCTGCCCGAAGGCAGCGAGCCGCGCACCGTGCAGGCCGCCGCCCTCTGCCAGGCCCGCGGCATCGCCCGCTGCGTGCTGCTGGGCAAGCCCGAGGAGGTCCGGGCCGTGGCCCAGGCGCAGGGCATCGAGCTGCCGCCCGGGCTGGAGATTCTCGACCCGGACCTGGTCCGGGCGCGCTATGTCGCGCCCATGGTCGAGCTGCGCCAGGGCAAGGGCCTCAACGCGCCGATGGCCACCGCGCAGCTGGAGGACAACGTGGTACTGGGCACCATGATGCTGGCGCTGGGCGAGGTCGACGGCCTGGTCGCCGGTGCCATCCACACCACCGCCAACACCATCCGCCCGGCCCTGCAGCTGATCAAGACCGCGGCGGACTACAGCCTGGTGTCCTCGGTGTATTTCCTGCTGCTGCCGGACCAGGTGCTGGTGTATGGCGACTGCGCGGTCAACCCGCAGCCGAACGCCGAGCAGCTGGCGCAAATCGCCCTGCAGAGCGCCGACTCGGCCAGGGCCCTGGGCATCGTCCCACGACTGGCGATGCTCAGCTGCACCAGTGCCGACAGCGCCAAGGTCGCCGAGGCGACCCGCCTGGCCCGGCTGCGCCGGCCGGACCTGGCGCTCGACGGCCCGCTGCCCTACGACGCCGCCGGCGGCCGGCTGCAGACGCCGGACCGGCCGCCGGCAGAGCGTGCCACCGTGCTGGTGTTCCCCGACCTGGACAGCGGCAACAGCGCCTACCGGGCGCTGCAACGCGACACCCACTGCGTCGGCGTGGGGCCGATGCTGCAGGGGCTGCGCAAGCCGGTGAACGACCTGCCGCGCGGCGCCCAGGTCGATGACATCCTCTATACCGTCGCCCTGACGGCCATCCAGGCCGCCGACCTGCCATAGGCCGCGGCCTCGCTGGCAGAAACAGCGGCAACTGGTGGCGATTTGTGCTGATCGCCAGGGTTCGCCGGGCTTGCAGTTCGGTCGGCAGCGGTTAACCTGTGCGCCGACCGACCCGCGGAGGACAACCGCGGGCATCCGACGACCGGGGCCTGTCCCCCTTGGCCGAGGCACATGCCCCCCATGTTGCATTTCCTGCCCGCCGCCCTGCGCGGCCTGCTCGGTGCCAGCCTGCTGGCGCTCAACACCCTGTTCTGGTGCTGGCCCCTGTTCGCCGTGACCCTGCTGAAGATCTGCCTGCCGTTCGCCGCCGCGCAGCGCCTGGGCAATCGGCTGATGAACTTCATCCACGAGGCCTGGATCAGCTGCAACAAGGCCTGGATGAATCTGCTGGGGCAGACGCGCTGGCGAGTCGAGGGCCTGCCGGATCTGGATTACCAGCACTCCTATCTGGTCACCAGCAATCACCAGAGCTGGGTCGACATCCTGGCCCTGCAGTACCTGCTCAACCGGCGCATCCGTCCGCTGAAGTTCTTTCTCAAGCAGGAGCTGATCTGGGTGCCGGTGATCGGCCTGTGCTGGTGGGCCCTGGGCTTCCCCTTCATGAAGCGCTACTCCAAGGCCTACCTGGCCAGGCACCCGGAGAAGAAGGGCAAGGACCTGGAGACCACCCGGCGCACCTGCGCGAAGTTCCGCGACAACCCGGTGAGCATCTTCAACTTCCTCGAGGGCACGCGCTTCACCCCGGCCAAACATAGCGCCCAGGCCTCGCCGTTCCGCCACCTGCTCAAGCCCAAGGCCGGCGGTATCGCCTTCGTGCTCGATGCCATGGGCGAGCAGCTGCACGCCATCGTCAACGTCACCATCCATTACCCCCAGGGCAACCCGAGCTTCTGGACCCTGCTCAGCGGCGAGCTGGGGGACGTGGTGGTGAACCTGCGCCGGCTGCCGATCGACCCCGCCTTCATCGGCCGCAACTACGATCAGGACGATGACTACCGCCTGGCGTTCCAGCAATGGGTCAACCAGCTGTGGCTGGCCAAGGACGCCGAACTGGCCGAGCTGCACCGCCGCGACCCCGCCCGCTGACCCCGCGCTCCGGCGGCTAGCGTTTGGGCTTGGGGTACAGCGGCAGCGCGTCCCAGTCCAGCTGCGCCGGGAAGTCCTGCGCGTCGTCCAGCGGCAGCCCCGGCGCGACCAGGAAGCCCTGCATGATCGCGCACTGGTGCTCCACCAGCCAGTCGCGCTGGGCGGCGGTCTCCACCCCCTCGGCGATCACCTCCAGGCCGAGGTTGCGGCCCAGGTCGATGATGGTGCTGACCACCGCCGCATCCCGTGGCGACTCCAGCATGTTGGCGATGAACAGGCGGTCGATCTTCAGCGTGTCCAGCTCGAAGTGCCGCAGATAGGCCAGGGAGGAATAGCCGGTGCCGAAGTCGTCGATGGCGATCTTCACCCCCAGCTGGCGCAACTGGCGCAGCTGCTCCTGGGTGTTCTCCAGGCTCTGCATCAGCGCGCTCTCGGTCACTTCCACCTCCAGTTGCGCCGGGTTCAGCTCGTACTCGTCCAGCACCCGCCCCAGGTCATCCGCCAGTTGCGGCATGCCGAACTGCACCGGGCTGACGTTCAGGCTGAGCACCAGGTCGCCGCCGGCGGGCCGCGGCATGTCGCAGAACTGCCGCGCCCCCTGGCGGAAGATCCAGTCGCCCAGGCGGTTGATCAGGCGGGTTTCCTCGAGCAGGGGGATGAACACGCTGGGGGCCACGGTTCCGGCGACCCGGTGCTGCCAGCGCAGCAGGGCCTCGAAGCCGCGCAGCCGGCCGCTGTCCAGGTAGATCTGCGGCTGGTAGACGAGGGTGAAGTCGTCCTGCTCGATGGCGGTGCGCAGGCTCTCCTCGAGCATCAGCCGCGAACGCGCACGGCCGTTCATCTCCGGCAGGAAGAAGCGGTACTGCTGGCGGCCGGCGCGCTTGGCCTCGTACATCGCCATGTCCGCCGCACGCAGCAGGCTCTCCACGCTCTGTCCGCACTCGGGAAAGCAGGCGATGCCGACGCTGGCGCCGACCGTGAAGTCGACGCCGTTGAGGCTGTGGCGCACCGACACCTGCTCGATCAGCTTTTCCGCCACGCGCGCCGCGTCCTCGGTATGGGAAAGGCCGTCGATCACCGCGGTGAATTCGTCGCCGCCGACCCGAGCCAGGGTGTCGTAGGGGCGCAGGCTGTGCCTCAGTTGCTCGCCGACCCGGCGCAGCAACTGATCGCCGACGCCATGGCCGAGGGAGTCGTTGATCCGCTTGAATCCATCCAGGTCGAGGTAGAGCAGGGCCAGACGCTGGCCGCTGCGCCCCGAGCGCGAGAGCGCCGCCTCCAGGGCCTGGTGGAAGCCGCGCCGATTGAGCAGGCCGGTCAAGGGGTCGGTCACCGCCAGGGATTCCAGCTGGGTGTGCAGGGTTCGCACCACCGACATGTCCAGGGCCAGGACCACCATGGCCCGCTGCAGCCTGGGCAGCGGCGAACAGGACAGGGCCACCGGCACGCTGTCGCCGTCCCCGGTGCGCAGGCTCGCCTCATGCACGCGATAGGTCTTGCCCTGCTGCCATTGCTGGTAGAACTCTGACGAGCGCCAGTCGCAGCCGACCTCGGGGCTGCGCAGGTGGGACAGCAGCGCGCTGCCCTGCAGCTCCGCCACCGTGCAGCGCAGCATCTGCGCCATGGCCGGGTTGGCGAAACGCACCAGGCCATCCTCGCCGACCACCATGATGCCTTCGGCGGCGTTATCCAGTACCGAGGCGTTGAAGGCCCGTGCGCTGTCGAGCTGCTGGGTCAGCTGCAGCAGCTCGCTGCGGTTGCGTTCGTGATCGAGCAGCGAGTGGATCTTGTGGCGCAACACCTTGGGGTCGAAGGGCTTGAGCATGAAGTCCACCGCACCGGTGGCATAGCCCTGGAGCACGGCATCCTCGGTCTGGGCGATGGCCGAGACGAAGATGATCGGGATGAAGCGGGTGCGCGGGTTGCCGCGCATCAGCCGCGCCACCTCGAAGCCATCCATGTGCGGCATCTGCACGTCCAGCAGCACCAGGCCCACATCCTCGTTCAACAGGCACTGCAGCGCGGCTTCCCCGGAGCTCACGCAACGCAGCTGCCAGTCGCCGTCCTCGAGCAGCGCCTGCATGGCCTCGAGATTTTCCGGTCGGTCATCCACCACCAGCAGGGTCTGCGCCCGCCCCGGCTTTCGCTTTTCCTGCAGCTGTGCCATGCCTGTCTCCTGTGTTCTCGATGACGTTCCCTGCCGATCCTCGCGGATCAGGCAGGGCCGGCGGGGACGCTCCGTGTCCCGTCCAAGCCCTGGGGCGGCGTGCTCAGCCAGCGGGTCAGCATGTCCATCAACTGCCCCTGGCTGACCGGCTTGGCCAGGTAGTCGTCTGCTCCGGCCGCCAGGCATTTCTCCCGGTCGCCCTTCATCGCATGGGCGGTCAGGGCGATGATCGGCACGATGCAGCCGTGCTCCTGCTTGAGCACCTGGGTCGCGCTGTAGCCGTCCATCCGGGGCATGGCCATGTCCATCAGGATCAGGTCGCTGCCCGCCTGCAGGTAACTGGCGATGGCCTCCAGGCCGTCGCCGGCGACGCTGACCTCGAGGCCGGCCTCGTCGAGCAGCGCGCTGAGCGCGTAGACGTTGCGCACATCGTCGTCCACCAGCAGCACGCGCCGGCCGGCCAGCCCCGCCGTCACCGACCGGGCCGGCAGCGCCAAGGGCTGCTCCACGGCACCCACGCTGCCGAGGAAGCCCTGCACGGCCAGGCTCAGTGCGTGCAGGTCCTCGCCCTGCTTGCGCACCACCACCGCGCTGTAGCGCCGCAGCCGCTGCAGGCTCAGCTGGGTGACGTCCACCCCGGTATTGATCACCACCCGGGCGCCCTTCAAGGGGCTGTGCCGGTCGAGGGTCTCGAGCAGGTCGAAGCCGTCCCGGTCGGGCAGGTCGAGATCGATCACCAGCGCCGCGAAATTGCGCTCGGCATAGGCATCCAGCGCCTCGCCGGCGTTGGCGCAGCTGACCACCTCGAAGCCCAGCTGCTGCAGATGCTCGCGGTAGTGCTCGCGCTCGACCTCGACGTCCTCCACCAGCAGCAGGGCCGGCGCCGGGGTCTGGCCGTCGCGCCGCAGCTCGACGAAGACCCGTTCGAGGTCGTCGCGGCTGATCGGCTTGACCAGGTAGCGCGGGCCGTCCTCGCTCCAGTCGGCCGGCTGCGGCACGCAGGAGATGATGTGCACCGGCGTCTCGCGATGCTCGGCCTGCCCGCGCAGGTGCCGATACAGCTGCCAACCGCTGATGTCCGGCAGCAGGATGTCCAGGATCACCGCGCTGAAGCTTTCGTGCCGCAACAGCTCGAGCGCCTGCCGGCCGGTGCGGCAATGCACGCTGGCGAAGCCGTGCGCATAGGCCTCCTCGGCCAGCACCGAGGCGAAGCTGGCATTGTCCTCGACTATCAGCACCGCGGGGCCCACGCCGCGCCGCTGCGGTCGGTCGTCGGGGGCCGCCTCCTGCACCGGCGGCTGCTGCAGGGGCAGGCTCAGGGTGAAGCACGCGCCCTGCCCCGGCGCGCTCTGCACCCGCACCTCACCGCCGAGGGCCTGCGCCAGTTGGCGGGTGATCGCCAGGCCCAGGCCGGTGCCGCCGAAGCGGCGGCTGGTGGAGCCGTCGATCTGCTGAAACGCCTGAAAGATCAGCTCGTGCTGGTCGGCGGCGATGCCGATGCCGCTGTCGCGCACGTCGAAACTCAGGCGCGGTCCATCGTCGTCGGCACGCCCGGCCTCGACCGCCACGTCCAGGCGCACCTCGCCCCGCTCGGTGAATTTCACCGCGTTGGACACCAGGTTGCGCAGTATCTGCTGCAGGCGGGCGCGGTCGGCATACACCAGCGGCGGCACCTCCGCCTGCACCTGGGTATGCAGCTGCAGGCCCTTGAGTTCGGCCATCGGGCGCATGCTCGCATCCAGCTCCACCAGCACCTCGCGCACGTCCAGCGGCTCCAGCTTGAGCTGAATGCGGCCGGATTCGACCTTGGCCAGATCGAGCACGCTATTGATCAACTGCAGCAGGTCGCTGCCGGCGCGGTGCACGATATCCGCGTGCTGGGCCTGCTTCTGCGTGAGGTTGCCGGCGCTGTTCTGGCGCAGCTGGTCGCTGAGGATCAGGATGCTGTTGAGCGGGGTGCGCAGCTCATGGGACATGTTGGCGAGGAACTCGGACTTGTAGCGGTTGGCCAGCACCAGTTGCTCGGCCTGCTCGTGCAGCCGCCGCTCGGCCGCCTTGCGCTCGCTGATGTCGATGATCACCGCCTGCACCAGGATGTTGTCGCCGCTGCGCAGCGGCGACAGGCCGACTTCCAGGGGGATCAGCCGGCCGTCGCGGTGCTGGCCGAACAGTTCGCGGTTGCTGCCCATGCGCCGCGGCTCGGGGTTGTCCTGGTAGGCGCGGCGGGACGGCACGTGCCCGGCGCGCTTGTCCTCCGGCAGGAGGATCTCCAGCGGCTGTTCGAGCAGCGCCTGGCGCGGATAGCCGAACAGCAGCTCGGCCTGCTGGTTGACCATGGCGATCCGGCCATCGCTGTCGACCAGGACGATGGCGTTGGGCGAGGCCTCCACCACCATACGAAAACGCTCCTCGCGTTCGCGCAGCTGCTCGGTCGCCGTCTGGCTGACGTACAGCTGGCGCTCGCGCTGGTACAGGTAGCCGCCCGTCAGCAGGGCCAGCAGACCGGCGGCGGTCAGCCCCATCCACAGGCTGAAGGTCATGCTCCGCCGCGCCAGCGAGACTTCGTACAGCCGGCTGCTGCTGACGGTCAGGGTCCAGGTGCGGCCATACAGCGGCAACTCCATGGTGTGGGTGAAGAGCGCAGCCGCGCCTGCGGTTTCGGCGGCCTCGCCCAACAGGGCGCTGCCCGCCTGGCGATCCACGACGCGGATATCGAACAGCCGACTCTGCGCACCGAGAATGCCGGCCATCAGGTCATGGCTGCGAAAGGCACCGTAGACGTAGCCATGCAAGGCCTCGCGCCGCGCCCGCTCGGTGTCCAGCGGCAAGCCGGGACGAAACACCGGCAGGTACAGCAGCATCCCGGCCTGCACGTCCGACTCGGTCTCCTGCATCAGGATCACCGGCGCACTGAGGGCCGCATCGCCACTGTGCAGGGCCAGGACGATCGCCTCCCGGCGCAGCGGCTCGCTGAACATGTCGTAGCCCTGGGCTCGCCGGTTGCGCCAGTCGAACGGGCTGATGTAGTCGATCAGCACGTATTCCTCGCGCGGGCCGGCGGGAAAGGCCCGATAGTCCTCGCGACCGGAGGCCTCGATCGCGCCGAGAAAGTCGTCGAGCTGCCCCCGGCGCAGGTAGCGGGCCCAGCCCAGGGCCTGGATGCCCGGATAACGGTCCTGCAGATGCAACTGCTCGACCGCCCTCTCCCACTCGAGCAGGGAAACCTCGTCGCTGCCGATGATCAGCCCGGACATACCGCGCAGCACCATTTCGTAGGCGCGCATGCGATGGATGATCCGCTGGCCGACGTCCTGCGCCTCGAGCTCGAAGCGCTGCCGCGCTTCTTCCCGACTGCTCGTCTCGAGGGCCTGCCACTGCCAGACGATCGAGCCACCCAAGCCGAGCAGCAGGGCCAGGGTGACCCCTAGCGCCAACCAGGGTTTGGGGGAAACGGATCGCGACTGGTCGTCCATGACTTCTCCTGAATCCTGCCATGACGGCCATGCCCAACCAGAGGGGCAAGCACGTCGTGGAACTCAAGGAAGCAGTCTAGTCAGGAATCGGGCACAGGGCCGGCGCTGGAGGTCAGTGGCGCACAGAAAAAAGCCCCGCAGACGCGGGGCTTGCCGTCTGCGCCGGCTCAGAGCGGGCGCAGATTGATCTCGACGCGACGGTTCTGCGCCCGGCCGGCCTCGTTGGCATTGCTGGCGATCGGCTGGTTGGGGCCGGCGCCATAGGCGGAGATCCGCGCCGGCGCTACGCCGTTGCCCGACAGGTAGGCCGCCACGCTCTGCGCACGGCGATTCGACAGGTCCTGGTTCAGTGCCAGCGAGCCGGTGCTGTCGGTATGGCCGACGATGTCGATGCCGTTCTTGTCGAACTCCTTGAACACCAGCACCAGGGAATTGAGCGTCGGGTAGAAGCCGCTGGAGACATCCGCCGAATTGCTGGCGAAGGTGATGTTGCCCGGCATGATCAGCTTCAGCTCATCGCCATTGCGCTGGACCTGCACCCCGGTGCCCTGCAGCGTCTGGCGCAGCTTGGCCTCCTGGGTATCGACGTAGTAGCCGTAACCGCCACCGGCGGCGCCGCCCACGGCCGCGCCGATCAGCGCGCCCTTGGCGCGGTCCTTCTTGCTCGAGGTCGCCGCCCCGATCACCGCTCCGGTGACGGCGCCGACGCCACCGTAGATTCCCGCCTTGCCGGCCTCGCGCTCGCCGGTGTAGGGGTTGGTCGTGCAGCCGGCCAACAGGGTCAAGGCGGCAGCCAGCAGGGTCGGGTTACGCCAGTGCTTCATAGATAGGTCCTTATCGGGGTTGTTCTGCGAGTTGGAGGTCGAGCAGAGGTGTTCGAGGCGCCAGGCGCCTCGAAGTTCCGTGGCAGCTTAGCAGGCGCTTCCCCGACATGTTGCGACGCGTCGCAAGGGGCCGCCGGCCGAGCGCCGCTATTGCGCGCCGGGCAGCGGTCGCAGGTTGACCTCGACCCGTCGATTCTGCGCCCGCCCCTCGGCCGAGGCGTTGCTCGCCAGCGGCTGGTCGGGACCCACACCCCGGGTGCTCAGGCGCGTCTGGTCGACGCCCTGGGCGATCAGGTAGTTGGCCACGCTCTGCGCACGGCGTTGCGACAGGCCCATGTTGTAGGCATGGGAACCGGTGCTGTCGGTATGGCCGACGACCTCGATGCTGTTCTGCGGGTACTGGCGGAAGGAGTTGGCCAGGTTGTTCAGCGGCGTGTGGAAGCTGCCGGCGATCTCGGCCGAGTCAGTGGCGAAGGTGATGTTGCCGGGCATGATCAGCTGGATCACGTCGCCCTGCCGGGCCACCTGCACACCGGTGCCCTGCATGCTGCGTCGCAATTCGGCTTCCTGCTTGTCGGCGTAATAGCCATAGCCGGCCCCTGCCGCCCCCCCCACGGCCGCACCGATCAGCGCGCCCTTGCCACGGTCGTCATGGCTGATCGCCGCCCCGGCCACCGCGCCGGCCAAGGCGCCGAGGCCGCCATAGGTCGCCGTCTTGTTGCTGCTGGGCTGGCCGTCGTAGGGGTTCTGGGAGGCGCAGCCCAGCAGCAGGGCTGCGCCGCAGCAGCTCAGAATCAGGCGCGAATGAGGCATGACGAACCCTCCATCGAAATGGTCAGCGTTCAGTCTAGTCAGCCACGCGACCTTTCGCCGTCAGGCACGGACAAACGGGTTCTCGCGCATCTCGTCGCCCAGCCGGGTGTCGGCACCATGACCGGTGACCACGGTGGCGTCTTCGTCCAGGCGGTACAGGCGCTGCTTGATCGAGCGCTCGATGGTCGGGTAATCGCCGCCCCACAAGTCGGTGCGGCCGATGCCGCGCTTGAACAGGGTGTCGCCGGCGATCAGCAGTTTGTCCCGGGGAAACCAGAAGCTCATCGAGCCCGGTGTGTGCCCGGGGGTATGCAGGGCCACGCCACAGCCGCAGGGCAATGCCTCGTCGTCGGCCAGCCAGCGGTCCGGTGCGGGCACCGGCGTGTAGGGCACGCCGAACATGCGGCACTGCACCTCCAGGTTATCCCAGAGGAACTGGTCCTCCTTGTGCAGGTGCAGGGTGGCGCCGGTCTTCTCCTTCATCTGCCCGGACGCGAGGAAGTGATCGAGGTGGGCATGGGTGTGGATGATGCTGACCACCTTGAGCCCGTGGCCGTCGAGGCGCGCCATGATCAACTCGGGGTCACCGCCCGGATCGACCACTATGGCCTGCTTGCTGACGGGGTCGCCGATGATCGTGCAGTTGCACTGCAAAGGCCCGACGGGGAAGGTTTCGCGGATCAGGGCAGGTGACGCGGCAGAACTCATCGGTGACTCCTCGGTAGGGTAGGCGCCGGTTAGCTTACCCATCCACCTGGGCAATGCACGACGAAAATCGCCGCCGGCCCCTATCGCCCGTCACACCCGCCGCGTCCGGATGCATGCCCCAGGGCAAGCCTCAGCTCAGCAGGCCCAGGCTCTTGGCCCGCGCCACCGCCTGGGTACGACGCTCGACTCCAAGCTTGCTGTTGATGTGGCGGGCGTGGGTTTTCACCGTATGCAGCGAGATGAACAGGCGTTCGCTGATCTGCTGGTTGGAACACCCCTGGGCGATCAGGTGCAGTACCGCCAGCTCGCGGGAGCTGAGACTCCCCAGCACCAGGCCTGGGTCATGACCCGCTAGCGTCGGCGGCGCGGGCAGTTCGCCCAGCAGAGCCTCGCGCAGCGGGCTCTCGGGCTGGTTCAGCAGCTGCTCGCGCAGCCAGTCCGGTTGCTTCTGCAGGGCCGCCAGGAACGGCGACAAGGCGCCTCCGGCAGCCGCCTGCAGGCTGGCGCTGAGCTGCTGCTGAGCCTCGCGCTCCTGGCCATTGGCGCGCAGCAACAGGGCCAGCTGCACCTGGGCGATCAGCGCCAGCAACTGCCCGCCCATGGCCTGCGCGCGCTGGATCAGGGCGCGCAGGCGCCGTTCGGCCTGGACCAGCTCACCCTGCCGTTGCTCCAGCAGCGCCTGCTGCAATTCGATGTACAGCGGCAGTTGCGGATGGAACTCCGGCGCCGCGGTGGCCTGTTCGCCACCGTAGGCCTCGGCCAGGCGTACCAGCCAGGCGGCCGCCACCTCGGTCTGGCCCTGGCGCAGCCACAGTTCGCACTTGGTCAGGGTGATCATCGCCAGGTAGTAGATCGGCGGCACGTCCCAGATATGCATCAGACGCTCGGCCTCGGCGAGCCGCGCGAACGCCTCCGGCAGGTCGCCTTCGCGCCCCTCCAGGCTGGCCAGCACGCAATGGCCGATCAACAGGCTGATATCGCGACAGGCACGTCCTTCGGCGATCCCCGCCTGCAGCCGCTGGCGGGCCAGCTGCGGTTGCAGGCGCAGGCTGAGCAGGTAGCCCTCGTACAGGGTCAGACGTGCCCGTAGCGCATACAGCCGCTGCGGCGGCAGCCCGCGCAGACGCTCCAGCCCCTGGCGCACCTCGTCGAGGGCACGCAACACCTCGCCCCGGGCCTGCAGCACGCGCGCCCGGTCATAGTGCGCCAACGCCTCGAACAGCGGATTGCCGACCCGCTGCGCCAGCTCCAGGGCCTCGCGGTTGAGGCCCCGGGCCCGCCACAGGTCGCCCTGGACGATGGCCAGGTTGGCCAGGGTCGACAGGCACATCAGGCGCTGGCCGTAGCGCTCGGCCGGCAACCCGGCCAGCGCCTCGGCGCAGTGGCGCTGCGCCTTCAGACTGTCGCCGCGACCGCGGGCGATCACCCCGCAGAGGGCCTGCCACTGCGCCAGCAGGCTCTGCTGCTGGGCCGCCGTGGACGCCGGCAGGAAGCGACTCAGCTGTGCGACCAGCTCCTCGGCCGCGTCCAGCTGACAGGCCAGGGCCAGGGCCCAGCTGTACAGGACGATCAGCCGCGGCGTACTGGCCAGCAGGCTGTCCGGCAAGTCCATCTTCCAGCGCAGCAGGGTGGCGACGTTCTGCTCGGCCAGCAGCTGCTCCTCGGACAGGTTCTGCACCAGGTTGGCGGCGACATCCGGCTGGCCGGCGCGCAAGGCCTGTTCGACCGCCTCGTCCAACAGGCCCTGGGCGCTGAACCAGCGACAGGCCCGCAGGTGCGCGCCGGGCGGAGCCGAACGCAAGGCCGCCGTGGGCCGCGCCCGCAACAGGTCGGAAAACAGGTGGTGATAGCGGAACCAGCGCCCCTGCTCGTCGAGCGGCACCAGGAATACCTGATGCGCCTGCAGGTGCTCCAGGATCGCCGAGCTGTCGTGGGCCTCGCGCACCGCATCGCACAGCTCGGCGCAGAAGCGCTCCTGGCAGGCGGTGTCATAGAGAAAGGCCTGCACCTGCGCTGGCTGCCGGTCGATCACCTCCTCCAGCAGGTACTCACGGATCAAGCCTTCGGCGCCGTGGGGCCGGGCCATATCGCCGTCATCGGCAGACGCCTCCGCAGCCGCCAGCAACCAGAGACGTAGCCCGGCCACCCAGCCCTCGCTGCGCTGCAGCAGATCGACCTGCTGCTCCTCGGTCAAGGCGGCGCCGTGGCCGGAGAGCAGCTCGCCGACCTCCTCGGCGCTCAGGCGCAGCTCCTGCTCCGGCAGCTCGAGCAACTGCCGCGACAGACGCAGGCGGGCCAGGTGCCAGTCCGGCCGCTGGCGGCTGGTCACCAGCAAGAGCAGGCCGGGCGGCAAGTGGTTGAGGAAGAACTGCAGGCAGCGATCGAGTACCGCGCCCTGGGCCAGGTGGTAATCGTCCAGCACCAGCAGCAGCGGGTTGTCCGGGTCCAGGCGCAGCGCCAGGTCGTCGAGCAGGCCATCCAGCCACTCCTCGAAGGCGAAGGGCTGGTGCCGCTGACGCAACCGCAACAACCCCAGCGCGTCGCTCCCCAGCCCCGGATAGAACTGTTGCAGACCGCTCAGCAGCCGTTCCAGAAAGCGTCCGGGGTCGCCGTCGCGGCGGCTCAGGCCGAACCACAGACTCTGCCACTGCCCGGGCAGCCGTTCGCAGAACTCGATCGCCAGCGAACTCTTGCCGAAACCCGCCGGCGCGCTGACCAGAATCAGGCGCCCGGAGAGGCCGCCGGCCAGGCGCTCGCACAGGCGCGGGCGCAGGATGTGGCCGGCCGGCAGCGGCGGACGGAAGAAATGCCCCTCGGCCCCCGGCGTGTTCGGACTGGCGAATCGATGAGAACTGGACAGCTCGGTCATTACCCGGATTCTTGGCGCAGGAGCGCCTTCAGCTTGGCTCGAGCAGCCAGCCTAGCCCCTTGGGCCGGCCATTTGAAGTGCGTCCCGTGCGCCTTAACAATTCGTTGCAATTGCCGCGCGCGGCCTCACCCGGGGCGACACGCCCCTGTCGGGAATGTCCCGGGCGGAACGGCGACGCCCCGCCGCGGAGCCCAAAACAACAATGCCCGTATCGACAGATACGGGCATTGCCTGGATCGACCACTCGGCAAGCGGGGTATGCCCCGCTTGCCGAGTCCGGCGCTCGGCCGTCTGTCGCGCGCTTAGCGCACGCCAGCCTGGCGCAGGGCCGCCGGGGTGTAGTCGCTTTCCTTGGAGCCGATATCGAACTGATAGGACTCCTTCTCTTCGTTCTTCATGCCGAGGGCCAGATAGCGCCCGGACTGCAGGTCGTACAGCGCCTCCAGGGTGTACCACGGCACTTTCTTGTCGTAGTAGTACTGGGCATGCGCCTCGGCCACGCGCCACAGAGTACCGCGACCGTCGTAATGGTCGATGGCGGCGGCCTGCCAGGTGTCCTCGTCGATGAAGAAGTCGCGCTTGGCATAGATATGCCGCTCGCCCGACTTCAGGGTCGCGGTCACGTGCCAGACGCGGTGCAGCTCGTAGCGACTCAGCTCCTGGTTGATATGACCGGGCTTGATGATCTGCTCGTACTTGAGCTTCGGCGAGTCCAGGTCATAGGTGTTGTAGGCGATGTAGACTTCCTTCTTGCCGTTGAGCTGCCAGTCGTAACGATCCGGCGCGCCGTTGTACAGGTCGAAGTTGTCCGAGGTGCGCAGGCCGTCCGAGGCGGTACCCGGGCCGTCGTAGGACACCTGCGGTGCACGGCGCACGCGACGCTGGCCGGCGTTGTACAGCCACGCCAGGCGCGGTTCCTTGACCTGGTTCAGGGTCTCGTGCACCAGCAGCACGTTGCCCGCCAGGCGCGACGGCGCAGTCACCCGCTGCTTGAAGTAGAACAGGATGTTGCTCCCCTTGCCGTTGCCGGCATCCTTCAGGGCATCGCGGAAGGTGAACTCGTCCTCGAAGTAAACCAGGCTGTAGGAGCCGTTCGCCTGCGGGGTCGCCTGGGTCACCAGACGCTTGGCGCTGCCGCCACGATAGCGGGTGATGTGGTTCCAGATCACTTCCAGACCGTTCTTGGGGATCGGGAAGGGGTTGGCCGTCGTGAAGTTCTCCAGACCGTTGCCGCCCTCCACCAGCTTGGTGTTGAGCGCGTTGCTCTTGGCCGCGGCGAGGACCGCGTCCGGCAGGGTGGCGCTGCGATGGGTCGGATACACCGGCATCTTGTAGCTGTCGGGGTAGCGCTTGAACATCGCCAGCTGGCCGGGGGTCAGCTTGTCCTTGTACTGCTCCACGTTCTGCGCGGTGATGGTGAACAGCGGCTGCTCGTTGGCGTAGGGATTCGACAGGAAACCCCGGGAATCGACGGTGCCGGCGTTGGTCGCCAGACCGCCGGTCCAGGCCGGGATCGAACCATCGGCGTTACCCGCCATCTCCGCGCCGATCGGCGTCAGGCTGGTGCCCAGCTGGGCGGCTTCTTCCGGCGAGACCGCCGCCATCACGCTGCTGGCCAGCAGCGACAGGGTCAGGGCGCCGGTTTGCAACAGACCTTTTGTTGTTTTCATGTACATAGTCTTCCTCAAATGTCCTGACCGTTAGAAGTTCATACCGAAGCTGAGCGCAACGAAGTCACGGTCGATCGACGTGTTGTACTTGCCGCCGAAGAAGTCGGTGTACGACAGGCCCGCGGTGTAGGTGTTCTGGTACTCGGCGTCCAGGCCCAGGCTGACGGCCTTGTTGCCTTCGTTGAACACACCGTTGGCGCCATAGCCATCGACGTCATGGGACCAGGAGACACTGGGCTTCAGGTTGATGCCGGCGATGGCATCGTTGTAGTCCCAGATCGCCCGCACGCGGTAACCCCAGGAGGTGGAAGTGGCGAAGCCATCGTCCTCGCAGTACTTGCTGACGTTCTCGGCATTCGGGTTGTTGCCCAGGGTACCGACGTTGAGCGCCTGGCAGGTCGGCAGGCCACCCAGGGTACCCGGCAGCGGCCCCGGACCGAAGACCGGGTCGCGGCCGTAGCGCACCTCGCTGGTGCTCTCCAGTCCACCGATGTGGCTCACGCCGATCTCGCCGACCAGGGTCATGCGGCTGGCACCCATCACCTGGTCGAAGAAGTGGGTGAAGGTGGTCTGGAACTGGGTGATTTCCTTGCGCCGATAGCCGTTCAGATCGGCACCCGGAGCACCCTGCAGCACCGAGAAGTTCGGATTCAGGGGGGTCAGGCCGGCGAACAGGATGTCGGTGGTGTTGATCTGCACCGGGGCATTCGGCCGGTAGCTGATCTCGCCGCTCCAGGCGGTGCCGGTGGGCAGGGTGGTGGAGAAGCTCAGGCCGTAGAGGCGAATGTCCTCAGGGTACTCGACGAAGTACTGGGAGTTGCCGGCGATCAACAGCGGCGCCACCTGCGTGGCCACGGTCGGGATGAGTGCACCGGGCACACCGGCGCCGCCCAGCTGCGCCCCGAGCCCGGCCGGGTTCAGCGGGCTGAGCAGGCCGAAGGTGCTGGCAGGCGCGCCCGTGGCGCTGAACACCGGGGTACGGCTGTGGTAGTTCATGAAGTAGGCGCCGAACTCGGTGTCCAGCTGCTCGGCGAAGTAGCGGAAGGCCACGCCGAACTGGCCGTCGTCCCGCGCATCGCGGTCGCCACCGCGGCGCACGATCACGCCTTCATCCGGGTTGCCCCAGGTCACTCCGTTGTTGGCGAGCACGCCACGCACCGCCGGATTCAAAGGCCCCAGGGCACCGGCCAGTTGGCTCTGGGTACGCAGCACCGCCAGGTTCTGATCGCAACCGTCGGCAATCACGTCCGGCTGGGCGAAGAAGGTGCCGCAGTTGTCGACGACCGTCTGGTCCCACTCCAGCTGGTAGAAGGCCTCCATCGACAGGTTGTCGGTCAGGCTCTGGGACACGTAGAACATGTTGACCGGAATCAGGCCTTCCTTGATCTCCGCACCGGGACGGCGAAACGCCGACACGTCGACCGGGTTGATCGAGTTGATCGAGTTGAGGATGAAGGTGCTTTCACCCCAGCTGACCACCTGCTTGCCCAGGCGCACCGAGCCCGGCAGGTCGGCGATGTCGTAGTTGTGATAGACGAAGGCGTCGAGGATCTGCGCGCCGGAGGCCTGGGCGCCTTCCTTGCGGTTGCTGTCGCTGATCTGCTTGAACAGGCGATCTTCGTCCTTCAGCTCGAAGTCATACCAGTACTTGCCGCGGATGAACGCGCCGGTATCGCCGTATTTCAGCTCGAGGTCGTGGATACCCTTGAAGATCTTCGAGAAGGTCTCGCCCCGCTTGAAGTTCTGCCGGGAATCGTCCGAGGTCTGCGACAGGCCGTCGCCACCGTTGTTGAAGCCGATCAGGTCTTTATCGGCACCGCGCACCGACCAGCTGGCCCCCACGGACAGCGCCGAGTCGAACTGACCTTCGATCTCGCCGATGTTGAAGGTGACGCCGAACGCCGGTGCAGCGAGGGTGGATGCGAGGCTGACGGCCAGCGGCAGTTTTGCCAGGCGCCAGAACGGTTGTGTCTTTGTCATCGACGCTACTCCATGTGCTTTTTTGTTATGGATGGTGCGGACTATAGCCAGCGGGTCGTACTGCTTGATCCCTCGAAAGTGTGATTTGCAGCCCCAGGCACTCTGGCCCGCCGCTTCTGACCGACCGGTCCGGTTCACGACGGTCCAAGAATGGCTTGAAAGCAGCAATTAGCAAGCCAAACGCTTGTTTGACTGTGTAGTCACTTTGCCGAGGTAGCAATAGCGGGACCTAGAGCGTGGAGAGAAACTCGCTTCCGGCCGCCTGCCACTGGGCGATATCCAGGCGAATGCGTTTCTTATCCAGCTTGCCGACACTGGTCTTGGGAATTTCGGTAACAAGGGCGATCTGGGTGGGAATCGCCCACTTGTTGATGTGTCCCTGCTCGACATAGGGCTTGAGATGCTCCTTGAGCCCCTTGGCGTCCAGCGCCTGCCCGGCCGCCAGCACCAGCAAGGCGAAGGGCCGCTCGCCCCACTGCGGGTCGGGCACCCCGACCACCGCCACTTCGCGCACGGCCGGATGGCGGCTGACCAGGTCTTCCAGCTCCAGGGAGGAGATCCACTCGCCGCCGGTCTTGATCACGTCCTTGATGCGGTCGCGAATGTCGACGAAGCCCATGCCATCGAGCGTGGCGACGTCGCCGGTATGCAGCCAGCCGTGTTCCCACAGCTCCTCGCCCTTCTGCGCCTCGCGGAAGTAGCCCTGGGTCAGCCAGGGCGAGCGCAGCACCAGCTCGCCCTGGGTCTCGCCATCGGCCGGCAGCAGCTTGCCGTCGGCACTCATGATCGCCGCATCGACCAGAGGCACCGGCACCCCGGCCTTGATCCGGTAGGTAATGCGCTCGTCCTCGCTGCCGGCCAGCAATTCCTCGTTGATGTGCGCGCAGGCGATCAGCGGACAGGTTTCCGACATGCCGTAGGCCGCGGTCAACTGGATGCCGCGGGCCTTGGCGGCGTCATACAGGGCGCGGTTCAGGGCGCTGCCGCCGATGATCATCTTCAGCCCGCCGAAGTCGTGGTCCTGGGCGCTTGGCGTGTTGAGCAGCATCTGCAGGATGGTCGGCACGCAGTGGGAGAAACTGACCTTCTCCTCCCTGATCAGGCGGCAGAGCATCTCCGGCTCGTAGCGGCCCGGATAGACCTGCTTGATGCCGAGCATCGTGGCCGCATAGGGGATGCCCCAGGCATGCACGTGGAACATCGGCGTGATCGGCATATAGACGTCGTTGGTCCCCAACAGGCGCACACTGTCCAGGCTGCCGAGCACGCTGGCCTCGGCCAGGGTGTGCAGCACCAGCTGCCGATGAGTGAAGTACACGCCCTTGGGGTTGCCGGTGGTGCCGGTGGTGTAGAAGGTGGTGGCCACCGAGTTCTCGTCGAAGTCGGCGAACGCATAGCTGGTGCCCGCCGCCGCCAGCAGCTGCTCGTACTCCCCGACCAGCCCCGGCAGGTCGGCGCCGGTGTCCTCCGTGTCAGTCAGCAGCAGGGTCTTCTCGACCGTGGTCAGCTGACCGGCGATGCCGTTGTAGAGGGGCACGAACTCGCTGTTGACCAGCACGAAGCGGTCCTCGGCATGGTTCATGGTGTAGAGGATCTGCTCCGGCGACAGGCGGATGTTGATGGTGTGCAGCACCGCACCGAGCATGGGGATGGCGAACATGCACTCGAGGTAGCGATGACTGTCCCAGTCCATCACCGCCACGGTGTCGCCGGCCTTGACCCCGACCGCCGTCAGCGCATTGGCCAGGCGGGCGACGCGCTCGTTGAAGGTCGCGTAGCTGTAGCGCATGCGATCGCGATAGACGATCTCCCGGGTCTTCTCGTAGCGCACCCCGGAAAGCAGCAGGCTCTTGATCAGCAGGGGAAATTGATAGGCATTGGTCGCGGGCGAAATGATGCGGGTTTGCAACATGGGGAGGCACCTTGTCTGCGGTCGTATCGGTTTCGGATGGTTATGACTCTAGGCCGCCAGCCTGACGCACAAATCAGTCAAAAGAATGAATTTGCCCATGGCCGCAGGTTCCATGATGGTCGCGCACGCCCGCGCGGCCGAAAAATAGTTCCGTAGCGGTGGCGGCGAAGCCTCGCGCGCGACAGGCAAAGCGCGCTAGGCGCCGACATCGATCATCGACATCCGTCCTCGACTCGTCCCGCGCACGGCCGACGCGCGCCGCTGCCCAGGCGACTACAAATCATTACAAAGCCAGGGTCGCCCCCAAGCGGATTTCCTTCGATATTCGGAGGGACCGCCCCGGTGTCCTCCGGCTAATGCAGGCACTCGGCAATAACCACAAACGCTATGGATGGCATGTGATGACCAGACGCTTCCCCAACGCCCCCCTCGCCTGCCCTCGCTCGACCGCCGCGCCCCTTCGCCGAACAGCGCGCGGCTTAGCCCCCGCGCAGAGGCTGTAACGCCTTTCGAATCACCAGTACCCGGAGCGCCCAGGCAGGGCCTCGGCGAGATTGGTTTCGCCCCGAGGACAGCGGTGAACTTAGCCTGGCCCAACCTTAGACGCCGTCACAAGGAACCTGTCATGGACACGACAAGCAGCGACATGATCACCTGGGCCAAGATGGCCAGAAAGGCCCCCCGCATCCTGCAGAGCCTGCCACGGGTGATCAGGGGGTTGAGGCTCTCCAAGGTCGCCTCGCCGACCCAGCCCTGCGGCCTGGGCTGGAGCTTCGAGCAGGCCGCGCAGCGCAACCCGGATGGCGCCGCGCTGCTGTACGAGGACAGCCGCTTCAGCTACCAGGAGATGAACCGGCGGGCCAATCGCATCGCCCACTATCTGGCCCAGCAGGGCATCGGCAAGGGCGAGGTACTGGGCATCTTTCTCGAGAACCGTCCGGAGCTGCTGCTCGTCGTGCTGGCCGCAGCCAAGCTCGGCGCCGTCAGCGCCATGCTCAACACCTCGCAGACCCGCGACGTGCTGGCCCACAGCCTCAAGCTGGTCAACCCCGCCGCGGCGCTGGTCGGCGAGGAGCTGCTGGGGGCCTATGCCGAGGTGCGCGAACAGGTCGGCCTGGCGCCCGAGCGGACCTTCTTCGTCGCCGAGCACGGCGGCCAGACACCCGCCCCCGCGGGCTACCGGAATCTGCTGGAGGCGTCGTGCAACCAGCCCGAGCACAACCCGGCCAGCACCCAGCAGGTATTCGCCGACGACCCCTGCTTCTACATCTACACCTCGGGCACCACCGGCCTGCCCAAGGCCGGCATCTTCAAGCACGGGCGCTGGATGAAGACCCAGGCCGGCTTCGGCATCATCGCCCTGGACATGCGCCCCCATGACGTCCTCTACTGCACCCTGCCGCTCTACCACGGCACCGGCCTGTGCGTCTGCTGGGGCTCCGCGATGGCCGGCGCCGGCGCCCTGGCGATCCGCCGCAAGTTCAGCGCCAGCGCGTTCTGGGCGGACGTGCGCAAGTTCCGCTCCACCACCATCGGCTATGTCGGCGAGCTCTGCCGCTACCTGCTGGACCAGCCGACGCGCCCGGACGACGCGGACAACCCGGTGGTGAAGATGGTCGGCAACGGCCTGCGCCCTGGCGTCGGCACCCCGTTCAAGGCGCGCTTCGGCATCGATCATGTCTGCGAGTTCTATGCCGCCAGCGAAGGCAATATCGGTTTCAGCAACGTGCTCAACTTCGACAACACCATAGGTTTTTCCCTGATGTCCTGGGCCCTGGTCGAATACGACCAGGAGAAAGGCGAGCCGGTGCGCGACCACCGCGGCTTTCTCAAGCGGGTGGCCAAGGGCGGCCAGGGTCTACTGCTGGCGAAGGTCGACGACAAGGCGCCACTGGACGGCTACACCGACCCGGAGAAGACGCGCCAGGTCCTCCTGCAGGATGTGTTCGAGCAGGGCGACCGCTACTTCAATACCGGCGACATGCTGCGCGACATCGGCTGGGGCCACGCCCAATTCGTCGACCGCCTGGGCGACACCTTCCGCTGGAAGGGCGAGAACGTGTCGACCACCGAGGTGGAGAACCTGCTGGTCCAGCACCCGCGGATCGCCGAGGCGGTGGTCTATGGCGTCGAGGTGCCCAACACCAACGGTCGCGCCGGCATGGCCGCGCTGACCCTGGCCGATGCCGAGCAGCCCCTGGACATGGACGACCTGCTGCGCTTCGCCCAGGGCAAGCTGCCACCCTATGCCGTGCCGCTGTTCATCCGCCTGCGGCCGGGCATGGAGACCACCGGTACCTTCAAGTACCAGAAGAAGACCCTCAGGCAACAGGCGTTCGACCCCGGGCAAAGCAACGGCGAGCCGGTCTACGCCTGGCTACCCGGCACCGACGGCTACCGTCTGCTGGACGCGGCGCTGTTCCAGGCCATAGGTGCGGGCCGGCACCGCTACTGAGGCGAACGCAGCGACCAGGGGCGCCCGCCGGATTGGCGCCCCTCGGCTGGCGCTCAGCGCATCTCGCTGAACGCCAGCTTCACCCCCAGCCCCACCAGCACCGCCCCGGTCAGGCGGTCGAACCAATGGCCGAGCCGGGCGAATCCGGCGCGCACCCGTGCCTGGCTGAACAGCAGCGACACCAGGCAGAACCACAGCGCCGTGGCCGCGGCCAGATAGAGACCGTAGCCGGCCTGCACGGCCAGCGGCGTATGCGGGTCGATCACCACGGTGAACAGCGACAGGAAGAACAGCGTGGCCTTGGGGTTCAGGCCATTGGTGACGAAGCCGGTGACGAAGGCCGCGCCGGCCGTCCGCCCTCCCGCCCCGGCCCCCGGATCGGTGCTGGCCGGCCCGGCGGCCTTGGCCCGCAGCGCGCGAATGCCGATGTACAGCAGGTAGGCCGCCGCCAGCCATTTCAGCGCATTGAACAGCACGATCGACTGCGACACGATCAGGCCGATGCCCAGCAAGGAATACGCCACGTGCACGAAGATGCCGGCGCCCACCCCCAGGGCGGTGAAGATGCCGGCGCGCCGTCCATAGGCCACGCTCTCGCGCACGACGATGGCGAAGTCCGGTCCGGGGCTGGCCACGGCCAGCAGATGGATCAGCGCCACGGTGAGAAATTCAGTCCAGTACATCGAGCCTCCGCGACGTCATTCGGGTCTGTTAGGCTCGCCACATTACCCCTCGCCTGGACAGTTAGGAAAGGTACAGCTGATGAGCAACAACAGCCTCGCGGTATTTCTCGACCACCGTTCACTCGACCTCGGCGACCTCGACCTGTCCCCCCTCGAACAGTGTTTCGCCGACCTGCAACTGCACGCCCAGAGCACCCCGGAGCAGGTCATCGAGCGGCTGCAGGGCGCCCAGGTGGCCATCAGCAACAAGGTTGCGCTCGACGCCGCGACCCTTGCCGCCTGCCCCGAGCTGCGCCTGGTGCTGGTCGCGGCCACCGGCACCAACAACGTCGACCTGGGCGCGGCCCGCGCCCGGGGCATCACCGTGAGCAACTGCCAGGGCTACGGCACGCCTTCGGTGGCCCAGCACACCCTGATGCTGCTGCTGGCCCTGGCCACGCGCCTGCCGGACTACCAGCAGGACATCCGCGCCGGACGCTGGCAGCAGGCGCAGCAGTTCTGCCTGCTGGACCACCCCATAGTCGAGCTGGAGGGCAAGACCCTCGGCCTGCTCGGCCACGGCGAACTGGGCGGCGCGGTGGCCCGCCTGGCCGAGGCCTTCGGCATGCGCGTGCTGCTCGGCCAGCTGCCGGGACGCCCGCCCCGGCAGGACCGCCTGCCCCTGGACGAACTGCTGCCCCGGGTCGACGCCCTGAGCCTGCACTGCCCGCTGAACGCGGCGACCGAGAACCTGATCGGCGAGTACGAGCTGAGCCTGATGAAGCCGGGGGCCTTCCTGGTCAACACCGCCCGCGGCGGCCTGGTCGACGAACAGGCCCTGGCCGACGCCCTGCGCCGCGGCCACCTGGGCGGTGCCGCCTGCGACGTGCTGACCCAGGAGCCGCCGCGCAACGGCAATCCCCTGCTGGCCGCCGATGTCCCGCGCCTGATCGTCACCCCCCACAGCGCCTGGGGCAGCCGCGAGGCCCGCCAGCGCATCGTCATGCAGCTGGCGGAGAACGCCCAGGCGTTCTTCGCCGGTGCGCCGCGCCGGGTAGTCGGCTAAGCTTCGCGGCTTTTGCGAGGAGCGCTTATGGACCCGCGAAGCGAAGTGCTGCTGCGCCAGGCCGAACTCTTTGCCGGCGCCACCCTGCTGGCCGGCCTGCCGGCCGACGATCTGCTCGGCCAGCTGCCCGCGGCCCACGGCTGGAGCTGGCATGCCGGCGAGCAGGCGGCCCTGGCCGGCCGCTTTGCCGGGCGCAGCCAGTTCGGCGTCAACCCGCCGGAGCACGGGTTCGACGCCGCGGTGCTGTTCCTGCCGAAGTCCCGCGAGCTGACCGACTACCTGCTCGCCGCCCTGGCCGCCCGCCTGGCCGGCCGGCCGCTGTTCCTGGTCGGCGAGAAGCGCGCCGGCATCGAACGGGCGGCCAAGCAGCTGGCCGCCTTCGGCACGCCGCGCAAGCTCGACAGCGCCCGCCACTGCCAACTGTGGCAGGTGCAGGTGGAACAGGCGCCTTCCCCCCCCGACCTGCAGGCCCTGGCGCGACGCTACGACCTGCAGCTGGCCGATGGCCCGCTGACCGTGGTCAGCCTGCCGGGGGTGTTCAGCCATGGTCGCCTGGACGTCGGCAGCGCCCTGCTGCTGCAGCATCTGGAGCAGCTGCCGGCCGGCCACCTGCTGGACTTCGGCTGCGGCGCCGGCGTGCTCGGCGCCACCCTGAAACGGCGCTACCCCGACAGCCGGGTGACGCTGCTGGATGTCGACGCCTTCGCCGTGGCCAGCAGCCGCCTGACCCTGAGCGCGAACGGCCTGGAGGCCGAAGTCATCAGCGGCGACGGCATCGAGGCCGCGCCCCGGGGCCTGAGCGCCATCCTCAGCAACCCGCCCTTCCACCAGGGCGTCCACACCCACTACCAGGCCACCGAGCAACTGCTGCGCCAGGCCGCCCAGCACCTGCAGCCCAACGGCCAGCTGCGCCTGGTGGCCAACAGCTTCCTCAAGTACCCGCCGCTGATCGAGCAGCATCTGGGCCCCTGCCAGACCCTGGCCGAGGCCAACGGCTTTCGCGTCTACCGCGCCAGCCCCCGCTGAGCAGGCAGATCGGCCTTGCCCGCAGCCGGTCGACTGGGCACAATGCGCCCGTCCTAGGGGAGTAGTCTCCCGCGAGCGCCGGTTGCAGCGCCCGCCCGGCGCGCGTCAACATACTTGGTCAACCGACCATGGCGCGCGCGACCCGAGGTCCGCCCAGGCGGACCGGCAGATTGTCAGCCACCCGCCCAGGGGGCGCGGCAGGTGCCGGGGTTTGACAAGACCTATGACACGCACACCTCACCCGGGGCGGGAAGGTCGTACGTGTCATAGCCGAGTCGACCCGCCCCTCTGGAACTTCGATGCTGGAATCCCTGTTCGTCCCCACCCTGATCGTCGCCCTGGCCGAAATCGGCGACAAGACGCAGCTGCTCGCCCTGTTGCTGGCCGCGCGCTTTCGTCGTCCCTGGCCGATCATCGCCGGCATCCTCGCCGCCACCCTGGCCAATCATTTCGCCGCCGGCGCCCTCGGCACCTGGGTCGCCGGCCTGTTCTCGCCCGCTCAACTGGGCTGGAGCCTCGCCGTCAGCTTCGCCGCGGTGGCCCTGTGGACGCTGATCCCCGACCGCCTGGACGATGACGAAGGCGCCCGACTCAAGCGCCATGGCGCCTTCCTCACCACCCTGATCGCCTTCTTCCTCGCCGAGATGGGCGACAAGACCCAGGTCGCCACCGTGATGCTGGCCGCGCAATACCCGCACTTCGTGCTGGTGGTGCTCGGCACCACCCTCGGCATGCTACTGGCCAACGTGCCGGTGGTGCTGGTCGGCGACTTCGCCGCCGAGCGCCTGCCGCTGGCCCTGATCCGTCGCCTGGCCGCCGCTGCCTTCGCCGCACTGGCGCTCTACGCCGGCTACCAGGCGCTGCAGCTCGGCGGCCTGGCCTGAACCCGGCGCAGCGCTGCGGGGAGGCGCCCCGGCCGATACCCAGCCGGGGCGGCGACTGATATCCTGCGCAAGATCTTGCTCAGTCTCATCGCACGTCATGGAGGGCGTCATGTCATTGGAAGAACGGAAGAAACTGGTTCGTCGACATATCGACCTGTCATGGAACAAGGGCCACCTGGCCCTGGTGGAACAGCTGCACAGCCAGGACTTCCTGTACAAGAGCTCCTTCGCCGGACGCCCGCTGAGCAGCCGCTCGTTCGCCCAGCTGGTGCAGGACATTCGCCGCGCCATGCCGGATCTGGAGGTGGTGGTCGAGGAGTGCATCGCCGAGGGCGACAAGGTGGTCACCTGGAGCACCCTGATCGGCACCATCGAACAACCGGCCCTGGGCTACCCACCGAGCGACAAGGTGCTGAGCATCTCGGCCATGGCCTTCTGGACGCTGACCCCCGCCAACGAGGTCCGGGAAATCTGCACCATGTTCGACATGGAGAGCTTCCGCGCCCAGCTCGGGCTGGACGCCCGCCCCTACGCGGAAAAGGCCCTGCCCTGAGGGCACTCAGCCCTCGATATAGCCGTTCTCGCGAAACCACTGGATGGCCCGCAACAGGGTGTCATCCAGGGACTGCACGGCGACGAAGCCGAGTTCCTCGCGCGCCTTGCTGCCGTCGAGGTATTGCCCCCCCGCCATCACCGCCAGCGCCGTATCGTCCAGCAAGGGCGCGCGGCCGGTCAGCCGATAGCGCAACCGCCCCAGCGCCGCCACGCCCCGGGCCAGCGCCAGCGGCATCGGTCGCGGCGCCGCCACGCCCAGCAACGCGGCGATGCGCGCGGTGAGTTCGGCCAGCTGGATATTCTGCCCGGTGAGCAGATAGCGCTCGCCCACCCGGCCGCGCTCCAGGGCCAGCAACAACCCGCGCCCGGCCTCCGCCGCGTCGATCAGGTTGCGCGCCCCCGGCACGAAGTAGCGCATCGCGCCGCTGGCGATCGCGGTGATCAGCCGCCCGGTACTCGGGCCGACGTCGAAGGCGCCGAGGGTCATCCCCGGAATCGCTATCACCACCGGCAGACCGCAGCGGGCCTGCTCGCGGGCCTGCTCGTCGAGGGCCCACTTGCACAGCAGGTAGGCATTGCGCCAGTGCGGCATGCCCTCGTAGAACAGCCCTTCGTGCCCGGCCAGCCCCTGCGGATGCCGCGGCAGGGCGATGGCCGCCCCGACATAGAGGATGCGCGGCACCTCCACCGCCTGGCAGGCGGCATAGAAGTGATTGCTCTGGTCCAGCGCACTGGCCACCTCGTCCTGCCAGCGCCGCGGCGGGCCCGGGTAGTGGCCGGCGCAGAACAGCACACCGTCGACCCCATCCAGCGCCCGGCACAGCTCGGCATGGTCGAACAGTTCGGCGGCCCGGCACTCGGCACCGAGATAGGCGAGCCGCTCGATGCGCGTGGAGGGACGATGGATCAGCCGCGGCTGATGGCCCGCCGCCTTGATGGCGCGGGCGGCATGATGGCCCAGCAGGCCGGTGGCACCGAGCACGGCGAATTTCACGACCGCTCCTTGCGCAAGAAAAACCGAAACGCCCGGAGCCGGATAGCGGTCGCCGGACGCAGGGGCCCCGCCGAGATCAGCGTGCGGTTCTGGCCTGCTCGTAGAGCGGCATGACCTTGGGAATGGCTGCCTGCAGCGAGGCGATCCGGCTGCTCGACGAGGGGTGCGTACTCATGAACTCCGGTGGCGCGCCGTTGCTGGCCTGGGCCATCTTCTGCCACAGGCTGATGGCGGCATTGGGGTTGTAACCGGCACGCGCGGCCAGTTCCAGGCCGATCAGGTCGGCCTCGTTCTCGTTGCCCCTGCTGTTGGGCAGGGTCATGCCGTACTCCACCGCCGCGTCGGCGATGGCCATGGTGCCCTCGCCCAGGCCGAGCAAGGCACCCGCCCCCTGCTTGGCGAGCCCCAGGCCGTAGGCCTTGGACATGGCTTCACGACTGTGCTCGCGCAGGGCATGGGCCATCTCGTGGCCCATGATCGCGGCGATCTCGTCATCGGTCAGCTGCAGCCGGTCCATCAACCCGCTGTAGAAGATGATCTTGCCACCGGGGCCGCAGTTGGCATTGAGCTCGTCGCTCTTGATCAGATTGACCTCCCATTGCCACTGCGCGGCATCGGGACGGAAGATCGGCGCCTTGGCGATCAGCCGGTCGGTGATCGCCCGCAGGCGCCTGGCATTGCCGCTGTTTCTGTCCAGCACGCCCTTGCTCGCCGCCTCCCCCAGGGTCTGCTGGTAGGACTGGGCGTACATCTGATTGACTTCCTGGCTCGAGAGCATGCTGAACATGTACTGCTGGCGCTCGACCCCCACCGCACCGCCGCTGGTGGTGTTTACAGCCTGGCATCCGGCCAGCAGCAGGGCCGCAGTCAGTCCACAAAGGTATAAAGGCTTGGCCATGGTGCTTCTCCATAAATGTAAGCCCGGTATGCTACGGCGGCGCGGGAATAACCGGCAACCGCGTGGCATCTAGACAGACACCAGCTTCACGCATTTCACGCAATGCCTCTTTTTCTGCACGGCCGGCGTGAAGCACAACCCGGCACAGCAGGCCACGGGCGAATCCAGGGCATGATCGAGCGGCGGCGCCGGATGGCGGCGGGCGTCAGGCCGGGGTCAGGCACTCCGGCCCGTCGAGCCGGGGGTCGTTGACCAGGTTGGCCAGTACCCGCTCGCGCAGCGGCTGCTGCGGGCGGGCCAGCAACGCCAGGAGCTGCTCCTGGGACGTGTCCTCGGCCAGCCAGGCCGCCTGCCCCGCCTCGTCGAGGATCAGCGGGCGGCGCTGGCTGGCCGCCGCCTGGGTCACCAAGGCTGTGCTGAGGTAGACATGCCCCTGCACCGGATAGGCCTCCCACAGCGCGGCGAAATACAGCATCGAGCCCTCTCCGGTCAGCCAGTAGGGGCGCTTGCGCGCGCTGCCGCGCCATTCGTAGAAGCCGTTGGCCGGCAGCAGGCCGCGGCGCTGGCGAAAGGCCTGGCGAAACATCGGTTGTTCGGCCAGGGTCTCGGCACGCGCCTGCGCCGGGGTCTTCGACAGGTCGGTCAGCCAGGCGGGGGTCAGGCCCCAGCGCGCCCGGGTCAACTGACGCTCGCCGGCGATCTGCCGCAGCAGCAGCACCTGGGCATGGGGCGCGATGTTCCAGTGGGGTAGCTGGTCGGCGGGAAAGCCGGGCAGCGCCGCGAAGGCGGGCGTCCAGCGGAACAGGGCGTAACGTCCACTCATGGGGCAACTCGATAGCGGGCGGGCGCTGGCGGATCAGCAGATCAGCACGCCCTGGGTGTTTTCCGGCTCGTCGCCGGGCAGCGGTTGGGCGGCATTGTACGCGGCGATCAGCCGCTGTGCGCGCTCGGCCTGGGGGTCCTCGACCATCAAGCCGAGCAGGCCGCAGGCCGGCAGCTCGCCGACGGCGCCCACCAGGTGACGCCCGACGAGATGGGCCTCGATGCCTTCGCTGGCCAGCATGCCCAGCAGCATCTCCCCTTCCATCAGGTCCAGCGGTTCGTAGATGCGCTGCATCAGTCATTCTCCCCACGGACTTCCAGACTCCAGTCTACGCCATCGCTGCGCAGGTCGAAGACGATCGGCCGGCAGCACACCGGGCAGTCCTCGATGTACTGCTGGTCGCCGGCGGACAGGTCGAGCACGGCCTCGACCGCCTCGCCACAGTAGGGGCATTGATATTCCTGGACTTCCAGCATCGCGGCCTCCTTGTGACTTGCGCGTATAATCGCCGGTCTATTGCTGGCCCCGGGCTACCGGGCAGTCACCCTCAACAGGCCTGTTTAGTGCAGCCGAATCACGACAAGAGAGCATGATGGGCGAATTCGATGCCATCCGACCCTACGCCGACGCCGAAGTCCCCGCCGTCCTGGCACGCCTGCTGGCCGACGATGCGTTCCTCGACATCCTCACCCAGTTCCGCTTTCCGCGCCTGGCCGGCTCGCTGGGCTGGCTACTCAAACCCCTTATAGCCTATCGGCTGCGCCGTGAGTTCCGCGACGTCGCCTCGGTGAGGACACTGCAGGACAAGATCGAGCAGTACGTCGACCGCACCATCGAACACGCCACCGACGGCGTCACCTACTCCGGCGTCGAGCGGCTCAAGCCCGGCAGCGCCTACCTGTTCCTGGCCAACCACCGCGACATCGTCATGGACCCGGCCTTCGTCAACTATGCCGTGTACCACGCCGGCCTGCCGACGCCGCGCATCGCCATCGGCGACAACCTGCTGCAGAAGCCCTTCGTCAGCGACCTGATGCGCCTGAACAAGAGCTTCATCGTGCACCGCTCGCTCAGCGGCCGCCGCGAGAAACTCGCCGCCTACCAGCTGCTGTCGGCCTACATCAACCACTCGATCCGCCAGGACGGCGAGTCGATCTGGATCGCCCAGGCCGAGGGCCGCGCCAAGGACGGCGACGACCGTACCGACTCGGCGATCCTCAAGATGTTCCACATGAGCCGCAAGGACGAAGCCTTCGCCGAGGTCATCGCCTCGCTGAAGCTGACCCCGGTGTCGATCAGCTACGAATACGACCCCTGCGACCAGGCCAAGGCCCGCGAGCTGTTCGTCCGCGCCAGCAGCGGCCGCTACGACAAGGCCCCCGGCGAGGACGACAAGAGCATCGCCCTCGGCATCACCGGCTACAAGGGGCGCGTCCACGTGCATTTCGGCGAGCCGCTGAGCCGCGGCCTGGACGACAGCAAGCAACTGGCCGCCGAAATGGACCGGCAGATACTCGCCGGCTATCGCCTGTTCCCGGTGCACTACCTGGCCTATGCCATGTGGAGCGGACGCGATCCCGAGCTGCAGGTGCCCGACGCCACCCAGCTGTTCCCGGCCGAGGAACTGGCCGCCGCCCAGGCGCAGTGGCAGCAGCGACTGGCCACCTGCCCGGCCGAGCAGCAGCCCTACCTGGTGCTGCAGTACGCCAATCCGGTGCGCAACCAGTACCGGGTCAAGGCCGGCCTGCCGCTCTAGGAATGAGCGGAAATGCAAAAAAGGCAGCCCCCCGGCTGCCTTTTTTCTGTTCCGCGCGCACCGCTCACAGCCTGGTGCTGATCCCGGAGACCGCCAGCGCCAGCCCCAGGCAGCTGTAGCCGAAACGGTAGAAGAAGCGGTTCATCCGCAGCGTCGCCTCGCTCAGCAGGCTGGCCTGGGCATCTTCTTCGAGCGGGTTCTCGGCGGCCAGACGGGCCAGCCCCCGCTGTTCGCGCAGACGGGTGGCCAGCAGCAACCAGGCCCCGGCCACGGCGAAGAACAGCGCCAGGGCGTTGGCCAGCTGGGCCGGGTGGGCGAGAAACAGCGACCAGAGCGCCTGCAAGGACATCGACAACCTCCACATCACAACGGTGCATGGCCCAACCAGGCGCACCGGAATAGGGACGATCTCGCCCCGCTCGGCCGGCGGGCGGCGAACGGGGCGGGTGAAATACGCCGGGCAGTTTACCGGAGCCCCGTGGTTATAAGTTTTGCTCCCGACGAACGCGGCCGCTATCCCGAAATCGTCTGAATACATCCCGGAATCGTCACAAAGCTGGCCTAGGGTTTGAATCCTATCCCGGTACGCCACCGTGACCGCCGTACGGCAGCGTATTCAACCCGCCACGGAGACCCTGCCATGCTCAACCCACAACCCCTAGACCGCGACTACCTGATCGACTCGCTGGACGAGGTGCAAGACCTGGTCGACGGCCTGTCCTTCAACGTGCACGACCATCAATGGCTGATCTATTGCGCCCTCGGCGGTCACGAGCACTACGACCTGCCGGACATCGACCGGCGCACCGGCCTGAGCCTGCCGGAGCTGTACGCCGAAGCGGCCTGACGCCCGACCGACGCCCCAAAAAAAAAAGCCCGGACATGTCCGGGCTTTTCATTGACCGGCGTCGACTCACTGCTGCAGCAGCTGGCCGATGGTCGGGTCCTTGAAGGCGCGGGTCAGGGCATCGCTCAGCACGTCGCTGACCAGCTTGGTGTTGGTTTCCTGGTTCGGCGCCATGCCGAAGCGCTGGTTCAGCGAGGCGCCGTAGCGGCCGCTGTAGCGGCGCGAGCTGTTCTGCACATCGGCGCGGAAGGTGGCGGTGATGTCCGACTCGGTGACGTACAGGCCCTCTTTCGGCGACTGGTACTTCAGTTCGGCCAGGGTCAGGGTCAGTTGCGGCGCGTTGTAGGCATTCGGCGTCGGGGTGAAGCCGAGCAGGCGCACCGCGGCCTCGGCCTGGGCCTGCAGCTTGGGCAGAATGTCCTGGCCGCTGACGCTGATCGCGCTGGTTTCCGGGTACAGGCCGCCGCGGGTGCCGAGCACCGGCGACGGGCGTCCGTCGACCACCCGCACCACCACCGGCTGGCCCTGGCCGACGGCGACCAGGGGGCTGTTGATCTTCGGTTGCGGGCTGAGTTGTTGCGGGCTGTGGGCGCAGCCGACCAGGGTCAGGCTGGCGACAGCCATCAGGCCAAACAGCAGGCGATGCAGCATGCTCATCTCTCCATAGAGGGGGGCGAAGTGGCCGGCAGTATAACCAGCGGCTCGTTGCGCTGACAGCGTCGCCTTTATGACCTCTCCCGCCCCGCAGGGGTTCCTGTCACCGGCCTGTCATGGCGCTCTGGCATAAGACTTTAGTCGTCATCGCCCGAGGGCCGCGCCATGCATTTCATCCGCTCGTTGTTCGCGCCTCGCCGGCCGCTGCGGACCTTCGTCCTGCTCGACGCCGAGGGGCGCTGCCGCGCCTTCCGCCAATCGCTCCAGGCCCCGCGGGGCGCGGGCTGGAGCGAGGTCAACGAGCAGCGTCTCGGCTGGCTCGGCCAGCCACTTCCGACCAGTGCGCGCCTACTGCCGGTCGCCGCGCACCCGTCGTCCGCCAAGGCGTTGGCGGCCTGACCGGCGGAAGAAGAAAAGTCACACGGGACGATCAATTTTCCCGCTTTCGCCTTATAATCGCGCCCCGATTATAAGGACGCCTCCTGATCGGGCCTCGCCGTCCCGCTGATGCACTAGCCATCGGCCTCGCCCCAGAGAGTCGCCCACTTCGCGCTGCCCTTGCGGCTGCCGCCTATTGCCTCGCCGAAAACACCGTGTCGCTTCGCCACGGCGTGTTGCGCAGAGGAACAAGGCCAGCCCGGGCAGACGCGTTTCTTTGAGGTTCACCGCTCCAAAAGAGCGTGAAAAAACGGTTTCAACAACTTCACAAGAGTGTGGCGAATAATGAACGATCTTGCGGCGGGCACAGGCACCGTCATCACCTCCGCGCCCCCAGGACAGTCCAGCGACCGCTGAACCGCGTGTTCGCACGCGAAGGTCTCTTGCCGTCAATTGGGTGCTGATTTTTTGGAGAAGTGGTAATGGCGCATAACGATTACGAAACACTGGATGTGGTGCTGGTCGGAGCCGGCATCATGAGCGCGACCCTGGCCGTGCTGCTGAAGGAACTCGACCCGGCTACCAAGCTGGAAATCATCGAGCTGATGGAGTCCGGGGCGATCGAAAGTTCCAATCCCTGGAACAACGCCGGCACCGGCCATGCCGGGCTGTGCGAGCTGAACTACACGCCGGAATCGGCGGATGGCTCGATCGACATCAAGAAGTCGGTGACCATCAACACCCAGTTCGAAGAGTCCAAGCAGTTCTGGGCCTACCTGATCGAGAAAGGCAGCTTCGGCGCGCCCAAGTCGTTCATCGCCTCGGTGCCGCACCTGAGCTTCGTCCGCGGCCATGAGGGCATCGCCTACCTGAAGAAGCGCTTCCAGGCGCTGACCCAGCACCATGCCTTCGCCGAGATGGAGTACACCGAAGACCGCGCCACCATGGCCAAGTGGATGCCGCTGATGCTGCCGGGACGCGATCCCAACGAGCCGATCGCCGCCACCCGGGTCCTGGGCGGCACCGATGTCAACTTCGGCGCCGTGACCAGACACCTGCTCGAGCACCTGGCCAAGCAGCCGGACGCCCGGGTCAAGTGCAGCCAGAAGGTCACCGGCCTGAAGCGCAACGCCCAGGGTTGGCGTGTCAGCATCAAGAACCAGGCCGACGGCAGCCACCGTGAGATCCAGGCCAAGTTCGTCTTCCTCGGCGCCGGTGGTGCCGCCCTGCCACTGCTGCAGCTGTCCGGCATCCCGGAAGGCAAGGGCTACGGCGGCTTCCCGGTCAGCGGCCAGTGGCTGCGCTGCGACAACCCCGAGGTGGTCAAGCAGCACCAGGCCAAGGTCTACAGCCAGGCGGCCGTGGGCTCGCCGCCGATGTCGGTACCGCACCTCGACACCCGCGTGGTGGATGGCAAGACCTCGCTGCTGTTCGGCCCCTACGCGGGCTTCTCCACCAAGTTCCTGCGCCACGGCTCCTACCTCGACCTGCCGCTGTCGGTGCGTCCGGGCAATATCGGGCCGATGCTGGCGGTGGCCCGCGACAACTTCGACCTGACCCGCTACCTGGTCAAGGAAGTGCTGCAGTCCGAGGAGCAGCGCCTGGAAACCCTGCGCGGTTTCTACCCCGAGGCCAGGGCCGAGGACTGGCGTCTGGAAGTGGCCGGCCAGCGCGTGCAGATCATCAAGAAGGACCCCAAGCGCGGCGGCATCCTGCAGTTCGGCACCGAACTGGTGGCCGCCGAGGATGGCTCCATCGCCGCCCTGCTCGGCGCCTCGCCGGGCGCCTCGGTGACCGTGTCAATCATGCTCGAGCTGATCCAGCGCTGCTTCCCCGAGCAGTCCAGGTCCGAGCAGTGGACCCGCAAGCTGAACGAGATCTTCCCCGCCATGGGCAAGGTATTGGCCAGCGATGCCGAGCGCTACCGCGAAGTGCAGGCGCGCTCGGATGAGCTGCTGCAATTGACCGAGAAGGAAGCGGCACTGGCCTGAGCCTGCGCCCGGAACGAAAGAACCGCCCTCCCAGGCGGTTTTTTCATGACACCGGAAAACGCTCAGGCGCCGCTCTTGGCCTGTGCGGTTAATTGGTTGAGCGGCAACGCAGTATCAGGGCCTCAGGCGGCGAAGTTGACTAACTGAATTAACCAAACAGGCCACTAGGTGGAGGCGGCCAGGGAGCGAAAGCTGAAGTAGCGGCGCAAGGCATCGACCATCTCGACGTACTCGGCCGGCGGCGCCACCAGGGCGAAACCCGAGTCGAAGTAGCCTGGGGTGACATCCTCCCGGCACCACTGACAGGTGGCGGAGAAGTCGACGCAGCGCGCGCCTTCGACCCCGGGAATCTTCAGCCGCAGATCGAAACGCGCGCCCACCAGCAGCGGCAGCTGGCTGATCAGCATCAGACCGTCCAGCGACACGTTGCCGATGTAACCCATCGGCTTGTCGGTGACACGGTTGAACACCTTCAGGTAGCTGGGCAGCTGGTGGCGTTCGATATGGCGCTGGGCATGCATAGTGGCGGGTCGCCTTGGGTGGCCCTTGAGTAGGACCGCACTACTGCCGTTAAGCCCGCTTCAGGTGCAGCGCTCGGCCAGGCGCTGGCGGAGCTGGCGGCGCGCGGCGTCGAGTTCCTCATCACTGTAGTAGCTGCGCTCGCCATTCGCCTCCTTCCGGTAATAGCGCAGCCCTTCCGGCACCTGGGCCAGGCGCCGGCGCAACTCGCCGCACTCCTGGTCACGCTTGGCCTGGCGCTGGGCCGAGGAGGCGGCCGCATCGGCCTGTTCCTGGCGGCGGGCATCGTAGAAACGCTCGGTGCGCTCCAGCCGCTCGCGGGTGGCGGCATCGCGTTCGATCACCTGCGGCCGGACCTCGACCTGCTCGGCCCCCGCCGCGGCTGGCCGCTGACCGAAATGCACCCGGCCGTCGGCGTCGACCCAGCGATAGATCTCCGCCGCAGCCAGCCCCGGCAGCAGCAACAGGCAAAGCCATGTGCGCATGTTTTCCTCCCTGGACGAATCACAGACCCGACCGCGGCCAGGCACACCGCCGGCTAGAGCCCGGCCGGCGCAGCCGTGGCGGCCTCTGGTCGGTCATAGTGACCGAGCTGGCGCAAGGTTTCCAGGCGTGCCTTGGCACGGAAGCCATACTCGCTGCGTGGATACTGGCTGACGATGAACTGGTAGGTCTGCGCCGCGTCGACGAACAGGTTCTGCCGTTCCAGGCACTGGCCGCGCAGCAGGGAGATCTCCGGCTGCAGGTAGCCGCGCGCGCGACTCTTGCGCTCGGCTTGCGACAGCTCGAGCATGACCCGCTCGCACTCGCCCTGCGCGTAGGCACGGTAGGCGCTGTTCAGGTGATGGTCGAGCGACCAACGGGTACAGCCGGCGGCGCTCAGCGCCAGACTCAGGATCAACAGGGTTCGCATGGGCCACTCCTCCACTGCCCACTGTATCGACCGCGGCCGGGAAATCTACAGGCCCGCCCACGGGCGTGGCGCGACGTGGGGCTATGCTGATAGAGATAAACGCCGCTGCCCCGCGCGGGCAGCTTCGCCCAGCGAGGTTCGGAGCCATGCGTCTGCGCCAGCTACTGGTCATCATAGACCCCCAGCAAACCCGCCAGCCGGCCCTGGAGCGCGCCGCGTGGCTGGCGCACAAGTGCCAGGCGCAGCTGTACCTGCTGCTGGTCGAATACAGCGCCGCCCTGGACGCCAGCCGCTTCTTCGACAGTGCCCTGCAGACCAGGGCCCGCGCCGCGCTGCTCGAGCAACGCGGTACCTGGCTGGAGGAACTGGTCGCGCCGCTGCGCGCCGAGGGCCTGGAGCTGCACCTGGATGTGCGCTGGGGCAAGCCGCCCCATGCCCTGATCGAGGAGAAAGTGGCGGAGATGAGCCCGGACCTGGTGCTCAAGTCCATGGTCCACGACAACCTGTTGCAACGCCTGCTGCACAGCAACAGCTGTTGGCAGCTGGTACGCCACTGCCCCGTGCCGCTGTGGCTGGTGCAACCCGGCGAGTGGCAGGGACGCACGCTGTGCGCCGCACTCGATCCGTTGCACAGCGCCGACAAACCGGCGGCCCTGGACCACCAGCTGATCCGTGCGGCCATCGGCCTGGGCGAACAGCTCGGCCTGCAGGCCCATTACCTGCACTGTCACGCGCCACTGCCGCGCAGCCTGGTATTCGACGCCGAGCTGGTGAGCGACTACGAGGACTATGTGCAGCGCAGCGCAGCGCAACACCGCGAGGCCTTCGAGCAGCTGCTCGGCCACTACCCCATCGCCCTGCCCGACACCCACCTGATCGAGGGTTTCGCCGAGGAGGTCCTGCCGCGCTTCGTCGGCGAGCGGCAGATCGACCTGCTGCTGTTGGGCGCCATCGCCCGCGGCCATCTGGACACGGCGCTGATCGGCCATACCGCCGAGCGCATCCTGGAGAGCGTGAGCTGCGATCTGCTGATCCTGAAACCCGAGGAGCAAGGTAGTGCAGAGGAACGATGACTACAGGGGGGCGCCGTAGTAGCCTCCCGGCCAGCTTCAATTCAGGAGTCTGCGCATGACCTTTCGTCGTACCAAAATCGTCGCCACCCTCGGCCCGTCCAGCAACTCGCCCGAAGTCCTCGAAAAACTCATCCTCGCCGGCCTCGATGTGGCCCGCCTGAACTTCTCCCACGGCACGCCGGACGAGCACAGGGCCCGCGCCCAGCTGGTCCGCGAGCTGGCCGCCAAGCACAGTCGCCACGTCGCCCTGCTCGGCGACCTGCAGGGACCGAAGATCCGCATCGCCAAGTTCGCCGGCAAGCGCATCGAGCTCAAGGTCGGCGACCGCTTCACCTTCTCCACCAGCCATCCGCTGAGCGAGGGCAGCCAGACGATCGTCGGCATCGACTACCCGGACCTGGTCAAGGACTGCGGCGTGGGCGACGAGCTGCTGCTCGACGATGGCCGGGTGGTCATGCGCGTGACCAGCGCCACCGCCGACGCCCTGCACTGCGAGGTGCTGATCGGCGGCCCGCTGTCCGACCACAAGGGCATCAACCGCCGCGGCGGCGGCCTGACCGCGCCGGCGCTGACCGAGAAGGACAAGGCCGACATCAAGCTGGCCGCGGAGATGGAACTGGACTACCTTGCGGTGTCCTTCCCGCGCGATGCCGCGGACATGGAATACGCCCGCCAGTTGCGCGACGAGGCCGGCGGCAGCGCCTGGCTGGTGGCCAAGATCGAGCGCGCCGAGGCGGTGGCCGACGACGAGACCCTCGACGGCCTGATCCGCGCCAGCGACGCGGTGATGGTCGCCCGCGGCGACCTCGGCGTGGAGATCGGCGACGCCGAGCTGGTCGGCATCCAGAAGAAGATCATCCTGCACGCGCGCCGCCACAACAAGGCGGTGATCACCGCGACGCAGATGATGGAGTCGATGATCCACAGTCCCATGCCGACCCGCGCCGAGGTCTCCGACGTGGCCAACGCCGTGCTCGACTACACCGACGCGGTGATGCTCTCGGCGGAAAGCGCCGCCGGCGCCTACCCGCTAGAGGCGGTGCAGGCCATGGCGCGCATCTGCCTCGGCGCGGAGAAGCACCCCACCAGCCAGCAGTCCAGCCACCGCGTCGGCAAGACCTTCAACCGCTGCGACGAGAGCATCGCCCTGGCGGCCATGTACACCGCCAACCACTTCCCCGGGGTCAAGGCGATCATCGCCCTGACCGAGAGTGGCTACACCCCGCTGATCATGTCGCGGATCCGCTCCGGCGTGCCGATCTTCGCCTTCTCCCCGCACCGCGCCACCCAGGCCCGGGCGGCGCTGTTCCGCGGCGTCTACACCGTGCCCTTCGACCCGGCCGCGCTGCCCCCGGAGCAGGTCAGCCAGGCGGCGGTCGACGAACTGCTGCGCCGCGGCGTGGTCGAGCCGGGTGACTGGGTCATCCTGACCAAGGGCGACAGCTACCACACCATCGGCGGCACCAACGGCATGAAGATGCTGCATGTCGGCGAAAAGCTGGTGTAGTACCCGCCGCCACACGACAAAGGCCGCTCGATGAGCGGCCTTTTCGTTTGTCCGGCGCAGGGGGCCATGGGAGCTGCCGGCGGGCACAGCGCACTGCCCCCGACAGGTTGGCGCTTAAACGAACTGGGAAAAATCCGCCGGACGCCGCTGCATGAAGGCGCTCAGGGCCTCCATGGCTTCCGGGGAGCGCAGGCGCTGACCGAACAGGGCGCCCTCCTCCTCGATCACCCGGCGCAGCTCCTCGCGGCCCGGCGCGCGCATCAGGCGCTTGCTGTCCAGCACCGCCGAGGGCGCCAGGCGCTGGAAGCCCAGGGCCATCTCGCGGGCCCTGGCCAGGGTCGCCGCGCCGTCGTCCAGCAGCTGGTTGGCAATGCCCCAGGCCAGCGCCTGTTCGCCGCCGAAGCTCTCGCCCAGCAGCAGCAACTCGGCCGCCCGGGCATGCCCCAGCAGCCGCGGCAGGATCAGGCTGGAGCCGAACTCCGGGCACAGCCCCAGGTTGACGAAGGGCATCTTCAGCAGGGCATCGCGGCTGACGTAGACCAGGTCGCAGTGCAGCAGCAGGGTGGTGCCGATGCCCACCGCCGGGCCGCTGACCGCGGCCACCACCGGCTTGCTGAAATCGAACAGCGCCCGCATGAACCGGAACACCTCGCTGTCGGGCCCGCTCGGCGGCGCCTGGATGAAGTCGGCGACGTCGTTGCCGCTGGTGAAACAGGTCTCGCCTCCGGTCAGCAGCACGGCACGCACGCTGGCGTCCCGCTCGGCCTGCTGCAGGACCTCGGCCATCCGCCCGTACATGGCGCGGGTCAGGGCATTCTTCTTGTCCAGGCGGTTGAGGCGCAGGGTCAGCAAGCCTTGCTCGCGCTCGACCAGCACATGTTCGCTCATCGCTCCTCCTCGGGCAGCGCCGCCGGGGTCATCACGCATGCGGCAGAAACAGATCGGCGAACACCTGGTTGCGCGGAACACCGGCCAGATACAGGCGCCGCGCGAAGGTATCGACGCTGTGGGGCTGGCCGCAGAGTAAGGCCAGGGTCCTGCGCGAGACAAGGCGCAGTTCGGCCAAAGCCGCGGGCAACTGCGCCGCGCAGGTGTTGGCGACCTGCAGCTGCGGGTGTGCGGCGGCCAGGGCGGCCAGGCTCTCGGCGAGGTAATGCTCGGCGGCATCGTGGGCCAGATGCACGACCCGAATGGCCCCCTGATGCTCCTGGCGCAGCGCCTCGCGCAGGATGCCGTAGAGCGGCGCCAGGCCGGTGCCGGCGGCCAGCAGCCAGAGCGGCCGGGCCTGCCAGTCCGGGTCGTAATGCAGCGCGCCGCCGCGCAACTCGCCCAGGCGCAGGCTGTCGCCGGGCCGCATGGTCCGCGCCGCGTCGCTGAAGGCCCCGCTCTGCCGGCAGTCCAGGTGGAACTCCAGCCAGGGGTCCTCGCCGGGCAGGCTGGCCAGCGAATAGGGCCGGGCCACCCCGGCCTCGGTCCACAACACCAGATGCTGGCCGGCGCGGTAGTGCAACGGCCGCTGCGGGATCAGGCGCAGGCGCAGCACGCTGGGGCTGAGCCAGTCGCAGCTGTCGATGCGGGCCGGCCGGCCGTCGCGCAGGGGGTCGAACACCTCGAGCTGCAGATCGTCGACGACACGGCACTGACAGGCCAGGCGCCAGCCCTGGTCGCGGCTCCGTGCATCGAGCGCCCCCGGCTTGGCATCCAGCGGCTCGCCGTGCAGGCAGCGCACCAGGCAGGCATGGCAGCTGCCCGCACGGCAGCTGTAGGGCACGGCGACACCGCCCGCGAGCAAGGCATCCAGCAGGTTGCAGGCAGGGCTGACGGCCAGGCGGCGCTCGCCTACCCGCAGTTCAGGCATCGACGGCCTCCCAGGCCGCCGTGCAGCGGTTGCGCCCGCTGCGCTTGGCCTGGTACAGCGCCTGATCGGCGCGGTGCAGCGCCTCGTCCAGATCATCGTGCAGGGTCAACAGGGTCATTCCGACGGACAGACTCAGATCGTCCACCTTAACACCCATGGGCTCGGCCCGGCTGAAGGCATCGCGCAGGCGCTCGCAACAGGCGGCGAACTGCTCGCAGTCGGTGTTGGGCAGCAACAGCACGAACTCCTCGCCGCCGTAGCGGGCGAGGATGTCGCCGTCGCGCAGGCAGGCCCGGGCGACGGTGGCGAAGGTCTGCAGTACCCGGTCCCCGGCGGCATGGCCATGGACATCGTTGATGCGCTTGAAATGGTCCAGGTCGATCAGCGCCAGGCCGTGGTGGCGCCCGCCCTCCAGGGCCTCCAGCGCGCGGCTGGCCAGGCGCAGGAAGTGGCGGCGGTTGAACAGCCCGGTCAGCTCGTCCGTCGCCGCCAGGTCCTCCAGCTGGCGCATCATGCCGCGCAGGGTGTCCTGATGCGCCTGCAGGGCGAAGCGTCGCTGGCGCATGCGCCGGCGCAGGGCCTGCACATAACTGGCGAACAGGCTCAGCCAGACCAGTACCACCGCCAGGACGCTGATCTGCAGGATCGCCACCGCCGGGTCGGCCAGGCGCAGGCTGTACGCCTCGAACAGGTTCAGGCCGGCGAATCCGAAGAAGGCCAGCAGCGCGCAGCGCACGAAGACCCTGGGCTGCAGCTGGAACACGCCGAACAGCATGATCAGCGGGTAGATCACCAGCAGACTGCCGCGCCCCTGGTCGAACGCCGCCAGCAACAGCGTCAGCCAGACCAGGGCCACCAGTATCTGCGCCTCGGTCAGACTGGGGTCGCGAAAACGCAGGTTCTTGCCGGTACGAAACAGGATGAAGAAGCCCAGCTGACTCAGCGCCACCAGGCCGCCGAACAGCAGGCCGGTGCCGGCTGGGGGCGGCAACAGGTCGTTGAGGAGCGCGACCGCGCACACGAGGGCGATCAGCGCATAGGTCGCCGCCGCCATGCCGAAGCGCTTTAGCAGCAAGCCTTTTAGCCTATGCTGAGTGACCCGCTGGCTGCTCGAGCTCATGGGTTTATGGGCTCCATCCCATACTGGCATCTGGCCGTCACTCTACCCCTGTACCGGGCAAATGCCTAGCACCCGGCGGGCGATCAGCGACCGCCTTCGCCCCTGCTCGGGTGTCCCCTGCGTGCGCTGCGCGCTATACTGCCGCGCCTTTTTTAAGCGCCAAGTTACCTTGAAAGCCTGCGCCGGGTCGTGGTCCGGCGCCCCTCGCAGTTCCTGCCCTACAAAGGAGCGCCCAGCATGACCGTGATCAAGCAAGACGACCTGATCCAGAGCGTCGCCGACGCCCTGCAGTTCATCTCCTACTACCACCCCGTGGACTTCATCCAGGCCATGCACGAGGCCTACCTCAAGGAGGAGTCCCCGGCCGCGCGCGATTCCATGGCGCAGATCCTGATCAACTCGCGCATGTGCGCCACCGGTCACCGGCCGATCTGCCAGGACACCGGCATCGTCACCGTGTTCATCCGCGTCGGCATGGACGTGCGCTGGGACGGCGCGACCATGAGCGTCGACGACATGATCAACGAGGGCGTGCGCCGCGCCTACAACCTGCCGGAGAACGTCCTGCGCGCCTCGATCCTGGCCGACCCGGCAGGCGCGCGCAAGAACACCAAGGACAACACGCCGGCGGTGATCCACTACTCCATCGTCCCCGGCGACAAGGTCGAGGTGGACGTCGCGGCCAAGGGCGGCGGCTCGGAGAACAAGTCGAAGATGGCCATGCTCAACCCCTCCGACTCCATCGTCGACTGGGTGCTCAAGACCGTGCCGACCATGGGCGCCGGCTGGTGCCCGCCGGGCATGCTCGGCATCGGCATCGGCGGCACCGCGGAGAAAGCCGCGGTGATGGCCAAGGAAGTGCTGATGGAGTCCATCGACATCCACGAGCTCAAGGCCCGCGGCCCGCAGAACCGTATCGAGGAGCTGCGCCTGGAGCTGTTCGACAAGGTCAACCAGCTGGGCATCGGCGCCCAGGGCCTGGGCGGCCTGACCACGGTGCTCGACGTCAAGATCATGGACTACCCGACCCATGCCGCGTCCCTGCCGGTGTGCATGATCCCCAACTGCGCCGCCACCCGCCACGCCCACTTCGTGCTGGACGGCAGCGGCCCGGCCGAACTGGAGGCGCCGGATCTGTCCGCCTACCCGGACATCGTCTGGGAAGCCGGGCCGAGCGCGCGCCGGGTGAACCTGGACACCCTCACCCCGGAAGAGGTGCAGAGCTGGCAGCCGGGCGAGACCGTGCTGCTCAACGGCAAGATGCTCACCGGCCGCGACGCCGCGCACAAGCGCATGGTCGACATGCTCAACAAGGGCGAGCAACTGCCGGTGGACCTCAAGGGCCGCTTCATCTACTACGTCGGCCCGGTCGATCCGGTCGGCGACGAAGTGGTCGGCCCGGCCGGCCCGACCACCGCCACGCGGATGGACAAGTTCACCCGGCAGATCCTCGAAAGCACCGGCCTGCTCGGCATGATCGGCAAGTCCGAGCGCGGTCCCATCGCCATCGAGGCGATCAAGGACAACAAGGCCGTGTACCTGATGGCCGTCGGCGGCGCCGCCTACCTGGTGGCCCAGGCCATCAAGAAGTCCAAGGTGCTGGCCTTCGCCGAGCTGGGCATGGAAGCCATCTACGAGTTCGAGGTCAAGGACATGCCGGTGACCGTGGCGGTCGACACCAACGGCGAGTCGGTGCACATCACCGGCCCGGCGATCTGGAACAAGAAGATCGCCGAAAGCCTGGCGGTGGAAGTGAAGTAAGCGGCCCACGCCCACCACCACCCCGCTCAGCCCGGCCCAGTGCCGGGCTGAGCGTTTCTGCCGTCCGGCCAAGCCGCCGCCCGTGGGGCGTGCCTAGGCCTGGGCGTACTCCTGCTCCACCTCCTCGAGGAAGGCCGCCACCACGCGCGGGTCGAACTGCTTGCCGCTGCGCGAACGGATATAGTCCAGCGAGTCGGCCAGGGACCAGGGCTCCTTGTAGGGGCGCCGGTGCATCAGCGCGTCGAACACGTCGACCACCGCGACGATGCGCGCCGAGAGGGGAATCTCCTCGCCCTTCAGGCCCTGGGGGTAGCCGTTGCCATCGAAGTGCTCGTGGTGGCCGCCGGCGATCTCCGCGCCGATCGACAGGTAGCTCTGCCCCTCCACCATGCGCGCCGAACGCTGCAGGATGGCCGCGCCGATGCTGGCGTGGCGGCGCATCACCTCGCGCTGCGCCTGGTCATGCACCCCGGGCTTGAACAGCACCAGGTCGGGGGTGGCGACCTTGCCGACGTCGTGGAGGATGCTGGCCATGCCGACCAGCTCGAGGAAACGCGGCGTCAGCTGATCGGGGTAGTCGCCGCGCGCGGCCATGCGCCGGGCCGTGCGCGCGGTCCAGCGTTCGACGCGCAGCACGTGATCGCCGGTGTCGCAGTCGCGGTACTCGGCCAGGTCGGCCAGGGCCACCACAGTCGCCTCCTGCGCGCGAGTCATCTGCAGGTGATGATGGAGGTTGTCGAAGGCCGAGGCGATGCGGCTGCAGAACACCTCCAGCAGGTCCTTGTCGACCTCGGTCAGCGGCCAGGGCGGGGTGAAGTACAGGAGGAACTCGTGACGGGTCTGGGTCGGGATGTAGAGCACCTCGTTGGGATAGGCATAGAGGCTCTGGCGCGTCTCTATGGCCCGCAGCATCAGCGGGTAGGCCGGATGGTCCTCATCCAGCTCGTCGTGCCGGGCCGTCTCGGCGAAGCTGCCGGTGGCGCCGAGCACCTGCAGGGCGACCGAGCCCGAGCCGGCGCCGCGGCGCACGCAGAGGATGCCGTGGGTGCCGACGTCGAGGATGGCGCCGATCTGCGCCAGCACGCCGGAGGCGAACTCGCGTAGCGAGTGGATCTGGTAGAGGTTGGCCGAGCCCTCGAGGATCTTGCTCAGACCCTGGCGGCTGCGCTCGATGGCCACCAGGCTCTCGTAGGCGCGCAGGGAGGAGATGACCGTGGTGTAGAGCTTCTGCAGGGTCAGCTCGGTCTTGGCTTTGTAGTCGTTGATGTCGTAGGCGACTATCACCTCCTGCTCGGGCGCCTGCCCCGGCTGGCCGGTGCGCAGGACGATACGCACCAGCGAGTTGCCCAGTTCCTCGCGCACCCGCTGCACCAGGCGCAGGCCGGCATCCTCGGTCTCCATCACCACGTCGAGCAGGGTCAGGGCGATATCCGGCTGGTCGCGCAGCAGGGCGAAGCCCTCCGCGCCGCTATAGGCGCTGAGCAACTCCAGCTTGCGCCCCTTGTACTCGACGTCGCGCAGGGCCAACTGGGTGACCCGGTGCACATCCGGCTCATCGTCGATGATCAGCAGCCGCCACGGCATTTCACAGTGCAATACCGCCGGTTCGGCGCTGTCGTCGATCAGCCAGTCGTCCTCGTCGTAGGCCTGTTCTTTGCTCACGTTGCCTCCTCTGGCGGCTGCGGGGCGATGCGCGGAATGCGCAGGGTGAAGCAGGTGCCCTGCCCCGCCGTACTCGCCACCTGGATCTGGCCGCCCAGGCGCCGGGTCACAAGGTTATAGACCACGTGCAGGCCCAAACCGCTGCCGCCGACGCCGCGTTTCGTCGTGAAAAAGGGCTCGAAGATGTGCGGCAGATGCTCGGCGGCGATGCCCTGGCCGTCGTCCTCGAAGCACAGCACCAGCCAGTCGCCGTCGACCCGGGCGTCGAGCCGGACCTGCCCCGCCGCCCCGTCCGGGAAGGCATGGGTCACCGCGTTGACCAGCAGGTTGGTCACCACCTGGGCCAGCGCGCCGGGGTAGCCGTCCAGCTGGATGCCCTTCGGGCAGCCGTTGCGCACCTGGATCGGCAGGCGCTTGTAGGTCGGCCGCAGACTCTCGACCACCTCGTCCAGGTAACGGGCGAGGTCGAACTCGCGGCGCGCCTCGCTGGTCTGGTCCACCGCCACCTGCTTGAAGCTGTGCACCAGGTGCGCCGCGCGGTTGGCGTTGGCCAGGATCAGCTCGACGCCCTCCCCGGCGCTGCGCAGATAGCCCTCGACCTCCGACTTCTTCAGACGCCCGGCCTCCAGCTGGGCGGTAAAGCGCCGGGTCTGTTCGGCCAGCACGCTGGCGCCGGTCAGGGTGATGCCCAGGGGTGTGTTGATCTCATGGGCCACGCCCGCCACCAGACCGCCGAGGGCCGCCAGCTTTTCCGCCTGGATCAGGGTGGCCTGGGCGCGCTGCAGCTCCTCGTAGGCGCCGCGGATGTCGCTCTCGGCCTGCCGCCGGGCCTCCAGGTCCTCGGCCAGGCGCTGGGCGATGCGCCTGAAACCGCCGAGCACCTCGCCGAACTCGTCGAGCCGGGTACCCGGCAGCACCAGCGACTCCGGCGGGCCACGGTGCTCGGCGGCCTGGTGCAGGGCGTCGCGCAGCGCCGCCAGGGGCTTGAGCACCTGCAGGCGCAGGCTCAGCGACAACGCCGCGACCAGCAGCACGTCGAGGGCGAGGATCTCCAGGAAGCGCCGCCACACCTGCTCGTTCAGCGTGTCGTGCATGGCCTGGCGCGACAGCAGTACCTGCACCCGGCCGAGCACCTGCTGCTCGTCCCGCCCGCGGTTGCGCAGGGGAAACTCCAGGTGATCGTAGCGGGCGCCCTGGCGGCGCGCGGGCTCCCGCACGCCGGCGGAGGCCAGCCGTTCGCCGTGCTCGCTGTGCACCTCGATGCCCAGCACCGGCGGCTTCACCTCGGCGGCCAGGTTTTCCTGCAGGGTCGCGGTGTCGAAGTTCCACAGCGGATTGACCAGGTTGGTCTGCAGGCGCTGCTGCACGCTGTCGCGGTCGCGCTGGTACTGCTCGAGCAACTGACTGCGCATGCTCCAGTAGGCCAGGGCCCCGGAACAACTGAGCAGCGCCGTGACCAGCACGACGAACAGGGCATTGAGGCGGAAGCCTATACTGTTTCTCATCACCTACCCCCGCCGCTCACCGGCGAGATCGACCCGCACCGGGGCGACGGTGCGGGATGGACGAGGCGCAAGCCTTACCTACCACGATAGTCCACCGGGCCCATGCCGACTCCGGCCCCCGGCAGCGCAAGCGAATGACGCCGATGATCGAATGCCTGAAGCGCCGCCTGAGCGGCCTGTTGACCCTGACCCTGCTGCTGGCCCTGACAGCGGCGAGCCATGCCGAGACCCGGGTCACCCTGCTGATCGACGAGGCCTATCCGCCGTTCACCTACCGCTCGAGCGAAGGCCAGGCCGCCGGCATCTATGTCGAGATACTGCGCGCGGCCGAACCGCTGCTGCGCGGCTATCGCCTGGAAATCGAGCCCATGCCCTGGCTGCGCGCGATGACCGAGATCGAGGCCGGGCGGGCGCTGGCGGTCGTCCCGCCCTACTACCGCCCGCAGCAGCGGCCGTGGATCAAGCCCTATTCGCGGCCCATCCTGCAGGAGCGGGTGGTGGTGTTCTGCCACCGCGAGGTGTTCGCCGAAGGGCCGCGCCCACGCTGGCCGCGGGACTATCACGGCCTGCGCTTCGGCAACAACCCGGGCTACCTGTCGGCGGACCAGCCGTTCTGGCGCGCCGTGCGCCGCGGCCAGATCCGCATCGAGGATGCCCCGGGCAATCGCGCCAACCTGCAGAAGCTGCTGCACCGGCGCATCGACTGCTATTTCAACGAGCGCCTGTCGGTCCTCGCCGAGCTGGCGCAGATGCGCCGCGACGGGCTGTACGGCACCACGAACGCCGGCGCGATAGTCGAGGGGCCGACCATCTCCATGGAGAACAGCCATGTCGGCTTCAGCGACCGGACCGGCGAGCGCTTCCCCTTCAAACAGGACTTCGCCCGGCAACTGGACGCCGCCCTGCAGCGCCTGCACCGCTCCGGGGAAATCGAGCGGATCGTGCGGCGCCACACCCAATGACCCCCGCCGGGCCGCCGCGCGACGCTTTGCAGGACGCCGCCCGTGCAGTACACTGCGCCACTACTGTATAAATAAACAGTTTTCTAGCAACCCTATCAGCGTGAAGGCGTAGAGGTGATGAATGGCCGTCGAAGTGGTGTACCGCAGCAGTCGAGACCTGGAGCGTTTGTTTATGGATAAGGCCGAAGCCGATCGTCACGACAAGATGCTGGAACTGGCCGAGTTGCTCGCCGAGGTGCTGCAGAAGGCCGTGCCCTCGCTCAACGAGCAGCAGGGCGAGGAGCTGGGTATCTATATGGCGAAGCACCGCGAGATCTTCGCCAAGGCCTTCAAGAACCAGCCCGACGCCCTGGGCGAGCTGGGCAAGGACGAGGCCGCGCAGTAGCCGCCACCCTCTAATAGACGGCCAGCAGGCCGGGCAAGGCATCGACGATCAGGCCGACGCCGGCCAGCGCCATCAGCGCGAAGACCAGCCAGCGTACGCCCCGCAGGGACAGGCGCGGCGGATAGCGGCGCAGCAGCCAGCTGAGCAGCAATACCAGCGGCAAGGCCTCGGCGCTCAGCCACAGGGTGGCGGCATGCAACTGCCCCTGCGCCAGGACCAGCCCCAGGCGCGCCGCCGCATTGGCGGCGAACAGCGTGATCAGGGTGTTGCGGATCACCTCGTAGGCCAGGGGCTGGCGATACAGGTGATAGACGATCGGCGGCCCGCCACTGGAGAACAGGCCGTTGAGCAGCCCGCACAGGCCGCCGGCCAGCCAGAACGAGGGCTGCCCCGACAGCTTCGCCCGGGGTCTGCTCTGCACCACCAGCATCAGGCTGGCGACGACGATCAGCACGCCGAGCAGCAGGCGCAGCCAGACGATCTGCTGGTCGCCCAGGGCGCCCAGGCCCCAGATACCCAGGCTGACCCCGAGCAGGCTGCTGAGCAACACCGGCATCAGCACGCCGCGATCCAGTTGCGGCCTGTCCCCGCCCAGGGTGCCCATGGCATTGCCCAGGGTCAGGATGCTGATCACCACCGCCACCTCGCCGAGCGGCAGCACCTGCAGGTTGGCGACCAGGCCGAGCAGGATCAGGCCGAAGGCGAAGCCGGTGAGGCCCTGCGCCAGGGTCGCCAGGGCGACGCAGCCGAGGAACAACAGATGCACCTGCACACTCATCCCGCCTCCCTGGCCGGCCACCTCGGCCGGCCCGCCTATGGGCCCGCGCCAGCCACAGCCGGCCCATGGGCACGCAGCTGGACATGCCGGCCGGTGGCCGGCCTCATCCCAGCCAGTTCACCGCGCCGAGGATCAGCAGCGCGAGGAACAGCGTCTCGCTGACCAGCAGGGTGGCCGGGCGCCAGCCGACTTCCAGCAGCGACTTCAGCGAGGTCTTCATGCCCAGGGCGGCGATGGCGGTGATCAGGCACCAGCGCGACACGTCGCCGGCGAATTCCTGCACCTGCGCCGAGGCCACGCCGCTGCTGTTGATGGCCACGAAGACCACGAAGAAGATGATGAACAGCGGCAGCGGCAAGGCCGGCCGCGGCCCCTCGCCGTTCTTGCGCAGCAGCAGCGACAGGCTGAAGACGATAGGCACCAGCATGGCCACGCGCAGCAGCTTGATCACCGTGGCGCTGTCGCCGGTTTCGTCCGACATGCTGTAGCCGGCGCCGACCACCTGGGCCACGTCGTGGATGGTGGCGCCGAGGAACACCCCGGCCTGCTGGGCATCGAGGCCCAGCCACTGGGCGATCGGCGGGTAGGCGATCATCGCGATGGTGCTCAGCGCGGTGACGCTGATCACGGTGAAGATGGTGTTGCGCTCGCTGTCCTTGTTCTGCGGCAGCACCGCGGAGATGGCCAGCGCCGCCGATGCGCCGCAGATCCCCACGCTGCCGCCGCTGAGAATGCCGAAGTCGCGCGGCTGGCCGAGCAGACGGGCGAGCAGGATGCCGAAGCTGATGGTCAGGAACACCGCCCCGATCACCACCGCCATCAGGGTGCTGCCCAGGGAGAGGATCTGCTCCAGGGTGATGCGCATGCCGAGCAGGGCCACGCCGATGCGCAGGATGGTGCTGGAGGTGAAGCGGATGCCGGCGACCGCGCGGCCCTCCTCGGAGAGGAAGCCCAGGGCCATGCCCAGCAACAGCGCCATCAGCATCACCGGCGCGCCGTAGTGCTCGGAGAGGAAGGCCGCGCTGGCGGCGACCACGGCCGAGGCGATCACCCCGGGCAGCAGCAGCGCGAGGCGCTGTCGGCGGCACATCAGCCAGGACGTCGGCACCGCCGCATCCGTGGTCTGGCTGTGGCTGGGCGGGATCGTGTGGTGTTGTTTTATTGTCATGTCGGCACCTACACCCTTAGAGGCTAAGACTCGGAGTCTCGATGCTAGAGAAACCGTCCACCCCCCATTAGGGCCACGCCGCGGGCGTCGTAGGGGCCAGCCGCCGGAGCGCGCTTGGCCCAGAACGAAGGCGCCAGCTGGCGCTACGGGGCCACCGCGGCCGGCCCCTATAGTGGTGCGCGCACGCCCCGCGACAGGCCCCCGCGTGGGGAGACGGCGGGCGCCCGCCCATCACCCGGAGAGCCCCCATGACCCTGGATAACCTGCGCATCGTCCAGCTCGGCGAACGCCTGTGCGCGACCTGGCAGCAGCCGCACCCGGCGTTCGCCGCGGGCCGGGATGCGCGCAGCAGCGACAACGGCCTGCTGCTGACCTGCTACGGCAACCTGGCCAGGGCCGCCGGCGCCGCCTGGCAGAACGCCGGGCGCACGCTGATCGACAAGACCTACCTGCGCATGCTCGGGGACCGTGCCGGCCTGGACTTCCTCGGCCTGAGCGCCGACGAGCTGGCCGCGCGCCTGGATGGCTTCATCCGCCGCGAACTGGCGCCGCGCTGGGTGCAGCTGGACGAGTGGCGCGGCGGCGAGGGCCTGGAGCCGGCCCTGGCGCTGCTGGAGGCCGGCAACCGGGCGCTGTTCGACGACGACTCCGGGCAGCGCGCGACCAGCTGGCTGCTGTTCTACCTCTGCCCGCAACTGCCCCTGCTGCCGATGCCGGCCGGCGCCGCGCAGCGCCCCTGGCTGCAGCGCGCGCAGGAGCTGCAGGCCCAGCTGCCGGTGCTGCCACGGCCCCGGCAGTTCGCCGGCGATGCCCGCCAGCAGGCCCTGATCCGTCAGCTGATCGAAGGCGGCGACTGGTGGCGCCGGCGGGTGCTGGCGGCCTGGCTGGCCGCCTCCGCCACGGACTGACGCCGGCCGCGCCGGCTCAGGCGAACGCCTGCTGCAGGCGCTCGCGCTCCGCGGCGCTGTACTGCACGGCGCCCACCGGAATGCGCCCGCCGAGGGCGCCGCGCACCTGCTCGACCTCCGCGGCGCTGAAGGCGCCGCACAGCTCGATCAGCTGCACGTTGCGGGTCAGCAGCTCCTGGGCCACCAGCACCGCCTGCTCGACGTCCGCCACGCCGCACAGGGTCGCGGCGAACGCCTCGGACTCCAGGCAGCCGTTGTGGGTGAGAAAGTCCATGCCGGGGGCCTTGAAGATGAAGGCATAACGTTGCAGAGCCATTGGCGGTTCCTCGCTAGTGGGCCAGGGCGCGGCGCGGCGCCTGCTGACGGTGGTCGATGAAGATGGAAGCCAGGGCGCAGGAGGCCAGCCGCGCCTCCAGCGGGTCGGCGCGCGAGGTCAGCACGATCGGCACCCGCGCCCCCAGCACCAGGCCGGCGGCGGTGGCGCTCATGAAGTACACCATCTGCTTGAACAGGAAGTTGCCGGCTTCCAGGTTCGGCACCAGCAGGATATCGGCATTACCCGCCACCTCGCCGCCGATGCCCTTGATCCGCGCCGCCTCCAGCGATACCGCGTTGTCGAAGGCCAGCGGCCCCTCGACGCAGGCGCCGCTCAGGGCGCCGATGGCCGCCAGCTTGACCAGCTCCGCGGCATCCTGGCTGGAGGGCATGCTGCGGGTCACCTCCTCGGTGCCGGACAACACCGCCATGCGCGGCAGCTGGTAGCCCAGGGCATGCATCAGCTCGATGGCGTTGCGGGCGATATGGATCTTGTCGACTATGCTCGGCTGCACGTTGATCACCGCGTCGGTGATCGACAGCGCCTTGTCGCTGCCGGGCAGGGTCATGTGGAAGACATGGCTGAGGCGGCTGGCGGTGCGCAGCCCGGCCTCGCGCTTGAGTACCGCGCGCAGCAGGGTGTCGGTGTGCAGGTGGCCCTTCATCAGCGCCGCCGCCTCCCCGGCGCCGGCCAGGGCACAGGCCAGTTCGGCGCTCTGCCCTTCGTCGGCGGCGGCGAGGATGCGCAGGTCGTGCAGGTCCCAGTCGATGGCCTCGGCCAGGGCGCGGATCTGCGCCGGATCGCCGACCAGCACCGGCTCGATCAGCCCCGCCTCGCTGGCCTGCCTGGCGCTCTCCAGGCTCAGCTGGTTGACCGGGTTGACCACCGCCGTGACCACCCGCGGCAGGGCCTTGGCCCGCTCGAGGAGGAACGCCGGGCATTCCCGTGGAATAGTGCTCAACATGATTGCTTTCCCGATTGTTCGCGGTCGAAGCCGCAACGGCGCCCTAAGGCGCCGCTGCGGTGTTACCTAGGGACTCTTTCCCTTTCATCGCGAAGCGCGTTGCCGCGGCGACTCAGACGTAGTCCTTGTACTTCTCCAGGAAGCGCACCGGCTTGGACAGCGCATCGCGGCGGAACGGATCGCCCAGCTCGCGGGTGCACATGATCTCGATCACCGTGGTCTTGCCGGCCTTCTGCGCCTCGCAGGCGGCCTTCAGCGCCGGGCCGACGTCCTCCAGGCGGTCGACGGTGACGCCTTCGGCGCCCATGGAGCGGGCGATACCGGCGAAGCTCTGGTTCTCCAGGTCGCCGGCGACGAAGCGGCGGTTGTAGAAGTCCACCTGGTTCTTCTTCTCCGCGCCCCACTGGCGGTTGTGGAAGACGATGGAGGTGACCGGGATGTTCTCGCGCACGCAGGTCATGATCTCCATCATCGACATGCCCCAGGCGCCGTCACCGGCGTAGGAGATGGCGGTGCGGTGCGGCGCGGCGACCTTGGCGCCGATGATGGTCGGCAGGGCGTAGCCGCAGTTGCCGAAGCTCATGGCGGCGAAGAACGAGCGCGGCTGCTCGAAGCGCAGGTAGCTGTTGGACACCGAGTTGATGTTGCCGATGTCGGTGGAGACCATGGCGTCGGCCGGCATGGCCTTCTCCAGCTCGCGCAGGACCTGGCGCGGGTGCAGGTAGCTGCCCTCCTCGCCGCTCTGCTCCTTGATCATGTCCAGCGAGTATTCGTCCTTCTCATGGATCCAGGCGTTCAGCTCGGCTTCCCAGTTGGCCTTCTCCAGGGCGATTTCCTCGGCCCGCGCGCCCTTGTTCTCCAGGCAGCGTACCGCCAGGTTCTCCAGACGACCGAGGAGGTCGCTGGCGGCGGCCTTGGCGTCGCCGCAGATGCCGACGGTGATCTTCTTCACCAGGCCGAGCATCTTCGGATCGCAATCGATCTGGATCACCTTGGCCTGCTTCGGCCAGTAGTCCAGGCCGTGCTGCGGCAGGGTGCCGAACGGGCCCAGGCGGGTGCCCAGGGCGATCACCACGTCGGCCCGCGACAGCAGCTTCATCGCCGCCTTGGAACCCTGGTAGCCGAGCGGGCCGCACCACAGCGGGTGGCTGGCCGGGAAGGAGTCGTTGTGCAGGTAGCTGTTGACCACCGGCGCGCCGAGGTACTCGGCCAGCGCCTTGCACTCTTCCACCGCGTCGCCCATGACCACGCCGCCGCCGGAGATGATCACCGGGTTCTGCGCCTCGGCCAGCAGCGCCGCGGCCTCGGCCAGGCTCTGGGCGCCACCGGCGCTGCGCTCGATGCGGATCGGCGCGGGGATCTCGACGTTGATGTCGCCGTAGAAGAAGTCACGCGGGATGTTCAGCTGAGTCGGGCCGTTCTCCAGCATGGCGCGGTCGAAGCAGCGGGCGGTCAGCTCGGCCATGCGCGCCGGATTGGCGACGTGGCCCTGATACTTGGTGATGGTCTCGAAGAACGGCAGCTGCTGGGCTTCCTGGAATCCCCCCAGGCCCTGGCTCATGGAGCCGGTTTCCGGGGTGATCACCACCACCGGGCTGTGCGCCCAGTAGGCGGCCGCCACGGCGGTGACGAAGTTGGTGATGCCCGGGCCGTTCTGCGCGATGCACACGCCATGGCGGCCGCTGACCCGCGAGTAGCCGTCGGCCATGTGCCCGGCGCCCTGCTCGTGGACCACGGGGATGAAGCGGATGCCGGCCGGGGCGAAGATATCCATCGCATCCATGAAGGCCGAGCCCATGATGCCGAAGATGTCGGTAACGCCGTTGGCGACCAGGGTTTCTACCAGGGCTTCGCTGGGAGTCATGCGTGGCATGTCGGTATTCCTCTCGTTGCTTAAGGGACGGCGACGGAGCCGCCGGTTTTATCGGGGCTCAGCCGCGCGGCGGCATGGGCGCACAGGGATAGCCGAGGGCCTCGGCCACTTCCGGACAGGTGACCTGCCCGGCATGGATATTCAGGCCATTGGCCAGGTGCGGATCGCGGCGCAGCGCCTCCTCCCAGCCCAAGTCGGCCAGGGCGACGATGTGCGGCAGGGTGGCGTTGTTCAGCGCCAGGGTGGAGGTGCGCGCCACCGCACCGGGCATGTTGGCCACGCAGTAGTGCACCACGCCATCGACCAGGTAGGTCGGTTCCTGGTGGGTGGTGGCACGGGAGGTCTCGAAGCAGCCGCCCTGGTCGATGGCCACGTCGACCACCGCCGAGCCCGGCTTCATGGCCCGCACCATCTCGGCGCTGACCAGCTTGGGCGCGGCGGCACCGGGGATCAGCACGCCGCCGATCACCAGGTCGGCGGACAGCACGTGCTCCTCCAGCTCGGCGCGGTTGGACAGCACCGTCTGCAACTGGGTGCCGAACTCGCTGACCAGGCGCCGCAGCACCTCGATGCTGCGATCCAGCACCACCACCTGGGCGCCCAGGCCGAGGGCCATGCGCGCGGCGTTGGAGCCGACCACGCCGCCGCCGAGGATCACCACCTTGGCCGGCTCCACCCCCGGCACGCCGCCGAGCAGCACGCCGCGGCCGCCGCGGGACTTCTCCAGGCAGCTGGCGCCGGCCTGGATCGACATGCGCCCGGCCACTTCCGACATCGGCGCCAGCAGCGGCAGGCCGCCCCGGCTCGAGGTCACGGTCTCGTAGGCGATGCAGGTGGCGCCGCTCTCCAGCAGGTCGACGGTCTGCTCGCGGTCCGGCGCCAGGTGCAGGTAGGTGAACAACAGTTGATCGCGGCGCAGCTGCTTGCGCTCGCTGGCCTGGGGTTCCTTGACCTTGACGATCATCTCGGCCCGGGCGAACACCTCCTCGGCGCTGTCGGCGATGCACGCGCCGGCGGCACGGTAGTCGTCGTCGCTGAAGCCGATGCTGGCGCCGGCCTGGGTCTGCACCAGCACGGCGTGGCCACGGCTGGTCAGCTCCTGAACGCTGGCTGGCACCATGCCGACGCGGTACTCGTGGTTCTTGATCTCTTTCGGAACGCCGATAAGCATGCCGGTCTCTCCCGTTGTTGTTGTGTGGAGTCAGTGAGGCAAGTCGAGCGAGCCGCCGTGGCGCACCCGAGGGTGGTGCGGCTGGCTTGGGGCTAGAGTAGGAGCCGGGGGAAAGAGCCAGATAGAACCAGTTGCGGGGCAGCTGTTGCGCCAGGACGGCGCGCTTCGCTGGCGGCGCGATGCGCCGCTGCCCCATGGCGCCGGGCGGCGGGCACGGCGAGGGCCAGGCGCCTGGCGGCCTGTCGCGCTAGTGGTCGGTGGATCGGGAGGGGGTGGCCGCGGCGCCGGCCACCCGGGCCGCTAGGCCTGGCGGCGCAGCTGCTGCTGGATCAGCTCGGCGAGCAGCTTGACGCCCGGACGGATGCGCTCGGTGGCGATCGAGGAGTAGCCGAGGCGGAAGTAGTTCAGCGGCGGGTTGTCGCCGCAGAAATGGATATCGCCCGGCTCGATGAGAATGCCCTGGGCCGCGGCCTCCTTCTGCAACTGCCGCGCATCCAGGCCTTCCGGCCCCTGGACCCAGTAGCAGGAACCGCCGAAGCTCGGCTCCTGGGACGACTCCGGCAGGTACTCGTGCAGGGCGTCGCCCATCTGCTCGTGGCGCTCCTGGTAGGCGCGCATCAGGCTCATGATCAGCGCGTCGTGGTAGCCGCGCTCGAGGAACAGCGCCACCGAACGCTGATTGTTCGCCGCCGGGTGGCGCACCATCAGCCGGCGCAGCGCCCGCGCCTCGCGGATCAGCGCCTCGGGGCCGACCAGGTAACCGACCCGCAGGCCCGGCGCCAGGGTCTTCGACAGGCTGCCGACGTAGAGCACCCGGTCGTTGGTATCCAGGCTCTTGAGCGCCGGTATCGGGTTGGCCTTGAAGTTGGTCTCGCTCTCGTAGTCGTCCTCGATGATCAGGAAGTCGTGCTGGTTGGCCCGGCGCAACAGCTCGTAACGGCGCTCCAGCGGCATGGTCACGGTGGTCGGACACTGGTGGCTGGGCGTGGTGTAGATCAGGTCGCAGCGGTCCAGCTCGTCGCCGAGCACCAGGCCATGCTGGTCCACCGCCAGCGGCTGGATCCGCGACGGATTGAGCGTGGCGATATTGCGGATGTCCATATAGCCCGGGTCTTCGATGCCCATCAGGCTGTCGGGACGCAGCAGCAGGCGCGCCAGCATGTACAGGGCGTGCTGGGCGCCGACCGTGACCAGGATCTGCTCGGGCGAGGCCCAGACCCCGCGGCGCGGCAGCAGGCGGGTCCTGATCTGCTCCATCAGCAAGGGGTCGTCGTTGTCGAAGCGGTCCGAGGCCCAGTCGCGGATCGCCGGAATGCTCACCGCATCGCGGCAGCATTCGCGCCAGTTGGCCGTGGGGAACAGGGCCGGGTCGAACTGCCCGTAGATGAAGGGGTACTGGTACTTCTGCCAGTCCCGCGGCTTGCTCATGTTGCGCTGCTGCGACGGCTGCACCACCAGGCGCCGCGACCAGTCCGGCGCGCTGCCGTCGGCTGCGGCCGTGGCCGTGGCCGCCGACGGCGTTTCCACCTTGCGCGCCAGGATGTCCGGGTTGACGTAGTAGCCGCTGCGCTCGCGGGCCAGCAGGTAGCCGTCGTCGAGCAGGTGCTCGTAGGCCAGCACCACGGTATTGCGCGCGATGCTCAGCTGCTTGGCCAGCTTGCGGCTGGAGGGCAGCGCCGTGTCCAGCGGGATATTGCCGTTGAGGATGGCCTGGGCGATCTGCTCGCGCAGCTGCTGCTGCAGACTGGTGGCTTTTGCGGCTGACAGGTGGAACAGCTGGAACATGGATGGCCTCGGCTGAAAGGACGACGAACGTTGGCCCACCCTAGCGCGGCCAACGCCTTCACAATGCGCGGACTGTCGCCTGCGCGACACCTGCGCCGCAGACTAGCAACAACAGCCGGGGTAAGACCATCGGCAACGCGCGCCCCGGTTCACCCGGACACGGCAAAAGCCGGGCCGCCCACCTGGGGTGGGGAGCCCGGCTGCGCACCCGCGGCCCGCTATCAGGCGTTGGGCGCCAGGCGGCCGAAGGCGCTGTCCAGGGCGGCGATGATGGTGTCCAGCTCGGCCTGGGTGGCGATCAGCGCGGGGCTGAAGCACAGGGTGTTGTTGTACTGCTCGAAGCTGCGGTTGGTGCGGCCGATGATCACCCCCTGGCGCATGCAGTCGGCGGCGATGGCCATCGGCAGGCTCTCGGCCACCGGCTCCTTGGTCGTGCGGTCCTTGACCAGTTCCAGGCCGCAGAACAGCCCCTTGCCGCGCACGTCGCCGATCACCTGGTACTTGTCCTGCAGCTCGCGCAGGCGGCCCAGGAAGTATTCGCCCATCTGGGTGACGTTCTCCAGCAGGCCTTCCTCCTCGATGATGCGCATGTTCTCCAGCGCCGCCGCCGGGCCCGCGGTGCAGCCGCCGAAGGTGCTGATGTCACGGAAGTAGCCCATGCGGTCGTCGGCCTCGCCCTTGAACGCCTCGAACACCGCCTCGGTGGTCACGGTGCAGGAGATCGCCGCATAGCCGCTGGCCACGCCCTTGGCCATGGTGACTATGTCCGGCTGGATGCCGTAGTGCTGATAGCCGAACCACTTGCCGGTACGGCCCAGGCCGCAGACCACCTCGTCGATGTGCAGGAGGATGTCGTACTTCTTGCAGAGCGCCTGGATGGTTTCCCAGTAGCCGGCCGGCGGGGTGATCACCCCGCCGCCGGCGGTGATCGGCTCCAGCACCACGGCGCCGACGGTGTCCGGCCCCTCGGCGAGGATCACCTTCTCCATCTCCAGGGCGGCGCGCACGCCGTAGTCGGCCACCGCGCCGAACTGCGAGCGGTATTCGCAGCAGTGCGGGAACTCGACGAAGCCCGGGGTGAAGGGGCCGTACTGGTTCTTGCGCTCGAACTGGCCGGTGGAGCTCAGGGCGGTGATGGTGGTGCCGTGGTAGTCACGCTCGCGGAACAGAATCTTGTGCTTCTTGCCGCCGTACTTCTTGTGGGCGATCTGCCGCACGATCTTGTAGGCCTTCTCGTTGGCCTCGGAACCGGAGTTGGAGTAGTAGACCCGGCTCAGGCCCGGCATCTTCTCGATCAGCTTCTTGGCGAACAGCGCGCCGGGGATGTTGCCGGCGGTGTTGGCGAAGTAGTTCATGGTCACCAGCTGCTCGCGCACCGCATCGGCGATGCTCTCGCGGCCGTAGCCGACGTTGACGGTCCACACCGCGCCGGAGACCGCATCGAGGTATTCGTTACCCTTGGCGTCCCAGACCCGCATGCCCTTGCCCTTGACGATCATCAACGGGTCGTTCTGCTCCAGCGGCTTGTGCTGGGAGAGGTGATGCCAGACGTGGGCGCGGTCGCTGGCCAAGGCCTCGGCTGCATCGTATTCGTGAGCTGTGCTGTTCATGCTTACCTCCTGACTGGAGCATTTTTATTGTGGGCCGCCGGGCGGGAGAGGAACTCCAGACACCGATAGGTCGACGGCGGCGACGACGCTGCGCATCGCGATGCGGCACGCGCCACGCCACCCTTGCTGACGAAACTAAGAGCAAGCCGCAGGCGCAGTTAGAACCAGTTGTTGTCCGCCCGTGATGCCAGCCCCCGGCGCGGCACTGGACCAGTGCCGCGGCCGCGACTGGCCCTTCAAGGACGCCGCCGACGCGCCAACCATGCAGGCACTACAGCCACAAGTGCCCATGCCAGGAGGGGTGGATGATTGACGTGCAGATCAACGGCAAGCGCGAGCGCCTCCCCGATGGCCTCAGCCTGGCGCAACTGCTGGTCCGCCTGGACCTGCAGTCGCGCCGCCTGGCCATCGAACACAACCTGGACGTGGTGCCCCGCAGCCAGTACGCCACGGTGCGCCTGCAACAGGGCGACCGCCTGGAAATCGTCCACGCCATCGGCGGCGGCTGATCGGCGACCACGCCCCTTCCCCTACCCGGAGCCTCTTATGACCATCGCGACCTCAGCCCCCGATCCGCTGCTCATTGCCGGCCAGGCCTTCGCCTCACGCCTGCTGGTCGGCACCGGCCACTACGCCGACCTCAGCGAGACCCGCGCGGCGGTGGAGGCCAGCGCGGCGCAGATCGTCACCTTCGCCGTGCGCCGCAGCAACCTCGGCCAGGACGCCGACCAGCCCAACCTGCTCGAGGTGATCGAACCCGGGCGCTACACCCTGCTGCCCAATACCGCCGGCTGCTACACGGCCCAGGATGCGGTGCGCACCTGCCTGCTGGCGCGCGAGCTGCTGGACGGCCACGACCTGGTCAAGCTGGAGGTGCTCGGCGACCGCCAGACCCTCTACCCGGACATCGGCGAGACCCTGATCGCCGCCCGCCAGCTGGTCGAGCTGGGCTTCAGGGTGATGGTCTACACCAGCGACGACCCGCTGGTGGCGCGGCGCCTGGAGGAGCTCGGCTGCGTGGCGGTGATGCCGCTGGGCGCGCCGATCGGCTCCGGCCTGGGCATTCGCAACCCCTACAACATCCGCCTGATCGTCGAGAACGCCAAGGTGCCGGTGATAGTCGATGCCGGCGTCGGCACCGCCTCGGACGCCGCCATCGCCATGGAACTGGGCTGCGCCGGGGTGCTGATGAACACCGCCATCGCCCGTGCCCGCGAGCCGATCCGCATGGCCCAGGCGATGCGCAAGGCGGTCGAGGCCGGCCGCGAGGCCTACCTGGCCGGGCGCATGCCGCGCCGGCTCAGCGGCGACGCTTCCTCGCCGCTTAGCGGGCTGTTCCTCTAGCCGCTCAGCCGCGCCGCCGCAGGCGGCGCCCGGGCCTCAGACGCCGGCCGCCGGCAGGGCGAAGGACGCTGCCAGCTGCGCGGCGGCGGCCTGCAACTGGGGAATGTACTCGATCAAGTCGTTCAGGCTCTTGCGCGCCGTGGGCGCATGGCAGGCCAGCGCCGCCACGCAGTGCCCCTCGGCATTTCTGATCGGCACCGCCACGGCCACCATCCCCCTGACGAATTCCTCGCTGTCGAGGCCCACGCCGCGCGCCTGGACCCGGCCCAGTTCGCTCTCCAGCAGGTCGACATCGGTAATGCTGCGGTCGGTCTGCGGGCGCAGTTCGAGGCGTTCGAGCAGCGCGCGGCGGCGCTCGCCCGGCATCTCGGCGAGGAACAGCTTGCCGCTGGCGGTGCAGTGCAGCGGCACATGGGTACCGGGCTGTACATGCAGGCGCAGGGGCTCGCTGGTTTCGACGCGATCGATATAGATCACCTGATCCCCGTCCAGCGCCGTCAGGTTGCAGGTCTCGCCGAGCTGGCGCACCAGCGCCCGCAGAATCAGGCGGTGCCGCTGCAGCACCACCTCGTTGCGCAGCAGCAGCAGCCCCAGGCGCCCGGCGCGCGGCCCGAGCAGGTAAGTCTTTTCGTCCACCTCGCGCAGCAGATAACCGAGCCGCTCCAGCGCCCCCAGCAGGCGCAGCAGCGTGGCCTTGGGCGCCTCCAGGCGCTCGCTCAGCTGGGCGAGCGACAGGGGCCCGTCGGCCGTGGCGACGATCTCCAGCAACAACAGGGCGCGCAGGCTGCGATCCGGGCCGCTGCCGGCATCCCCGGAAGGCAGCCATTCGGTTTTTGGATCATTTTGTTCCATTATCAAAAAATCCGTATCGAGTTGGACATCGAGCCAAGCCATTCATTTACAAGAAAATACCGAGCAAAACAGGCGCAGCAGCGGCGCGTGGCCTCACTCCAACCCCACGGCTGGCACCACAAAAATGAACCACCTTGTTCTACTTTAATCCTGCTGTTCGGTTTCACGCCTATAAAAACAAGAGGATTTCGAATGTCACGCGCCTATGACTTCGTCGTTGTCGGTGCCGGTTCCGCCGGTTGTGTGCTGGCGAATCGACTCAGCGAGAACGGACGATACAGCGTTTGCCTGCTCGAGGCCGGACCTGCGGATCGCTATCCGTGGATCCACATCCCGATCGGCTACGCCAAGACCATGTTTCACCCCGTCTACAACTGGGGCTTCTACACCGACCCGGACCCCGGCATGAACGGCCGGCGCATCTACTGGCCACGCGGTCGGGTGTTCGGCGGCTGCAGCTCGATCAACGGCCTGATCTATATCCGCGGCCAGCGCGAGGACTACGATGCCTGGGCCCGCGCCGGAAACCAAGGCTGGGGCTGGGACGACGTGCTGCCCTACTTCCGCCGGGCCGAGTGCAATGACCTCGGCCCGGGCCCCACCCGCGGCACCGACGGCCCGCTGTCGGCCTCGAGCATCAAGGCGCGGCACCCGCTCACCGAGGGCTTCATCGCGGCCGCCAACGAGCTCGGGATACCGCGCACCGACGACTTCAACGGCGGCGACCAGGAAGGCGTCGGTTATTACCAGCTGACCACCCGCAAGGGCCTGCGCTGCAGCACCGCGGTGGCCTACCTGCGCCCCGCCAAGCGGCGCGCGAACCTGACCATCGAGGCCCTCGCCCAGGCGGAGAAGGTGCTGTTCGAGGGCAATCGCGCCGTTGCCGTACGCTACCGGCAGAACGGTCAATCGCTGATCGTGCGCGCCAGGCGCGAGGTGATTCTCAGTGCCGGGGCGCTGCAGTCGCCGCAGCTGCTGCAGCTGTCCGGCGTCGGGCCGGCCGAGCTGCTCAAGCAGTTCGACATAGCCCCGGTGCATGTCCTGCCCGGCGTGGGCGAGAACCTGCAGGACCACCTGCAGATTCGCCTGATCTACGAGTGCAACCAGCCCATCACCACCAACGACGAGCTGCGCTCGCCGCTGCGCAAGCTGCGCATGGGCCTGCAGTGGTTGCTGACCCGCAGCGGGCCGCTGGCCATCGGCATCAACCAGGGCGGACTGTTCACCCGGGCGCTGGCGCAGAGCAGCACTCCGGACATCCAGTACCACTTCGGTACCCTCAGCGCCGACTCCGCCGGCGGCAGCGTGCACCCCTTCTCCGGCTTCACCATGTCGGTGTGCCAGTTGCGCCCCGAGAGCCGCGGTTACGTGCGCATCACCTCCAGCGACCCGCAGCAGCCGCCGTCGATGCAGCCCAACTACCTGTCCACCGAACTGGACCGCCAGACCGTGATCGCGGCCGTGCGCCTGACCCGCCAGCTGGCCGCGACGGGACCGCTCAAGCGCCTGATCCGCCGCGAGTACCGCCCCGGTAGCGAGCAACAGAGCGACGAGCAGATTCTCGAGTTCTGCCGCCAGTACGGGGCGACCATCTTCCACCCGTCCGGCACCTGCAAGATGGGCAGCGACCCCCTCGCGGTGGTCGACGCGCGCCTGCGCGTGCACGGCCTGCAGGGGCTGCGAGTGGTCGACTGCTCGATCATGCCGACCCTGGTCTCGGGCAACACCAATGTCCCGGTGGTGATGATCGCGGAGAAGGCCAGCGCGATGATTCTCGAAGACTGCCTGCAGGCCGACGCCCCGGCGCCCAGGGCCGCTGCGACGGCCCCCGAACTGAGCACGCTCGCCTCCTAATGGAAGCCTGAAGGGAGCGCGCCAGCCGCGCTCACCATCCATACAAAGACAACAATAGGAATACTGACATGTCCACGCCCAACCCCGTGCGCAAGGTCGTTATCGCAAGTGTCATAGGCGCCACCATCGAGTGGTACGACTTCTTCCTCTACGGCGTCGTCGCCGGCATCGTGTTCAACCAGCTGTACTTCCCGGCCGACGACCCGCTGGTGTCGACCATGCTGGCCTATGGCACCTTCGCCGTCGGCTTCCTCAGCCGCCCCATCGGCGGGGTGATCTTCGGCCACTTCGGCGACAAGATCGGCCGCAAGAGCATGCTGGTCATGACCATGATGATCATGGGCGTGGCCACCTTCCTCATCGGCCTGGTGCCCAGCTACGACAGCATCGGCATCTGGGCGCCGCTGCTCCTGCTGCTGCTGCGCATCTTCCAGGGCATCGGCCTAGGCGGCGAATGGGGCGGCGCGGTGCTGATGGCCTTCGAGTACGCGCCGAAACACCAGCGCGGCTTCTACGCCAGCCTGCCGCAGATCGGCCTGGCCATCGGCCTGTGCCTGGCCTCCGGAGTGGTGGCGGCGCTCTCCTACAGCCTGACCGAAAGCCAGTTCCTCGACTGGGGCTGGCGCATCGCCTTCCTGCTCAGCGCCGCCCTGGTCTTCCTCGGCACCTGGATCCGCCTGAACGTGATGGAGAGCCCGGAGTTCGCCAAGGTCAAGGAAGCCAACGCCGAGGCCGCCATTCCCTTCGTCGACATGATGAAGCGCTATCCGAAGAACGTGCTGGCCGGCATGGGCGCGCGCTATATCGACGGGGTGTTCTTCAACGTGTTCGGCGTGTTCTCGCTCAGCTACCTGACCCAGACCCTCAACCTGCCGCGCTCCGAGGCGCTGATCGGGGTGATGGCCGCCGCGGTGGTGATGTGCTTCACCATCCCGCTGTTCGGTGCCCTGTCCGACCGCATCGGCCGCACCCGGGTGTACTTCTGGGGCGCGCTGATCACCGCCTTGTCCGCCTTCCCGGCCTTCTGGCTGATGACGACCAGCGGCGGCGACATGTTCATGATCTGGATGGCTATCGTGATTCCGTTCGGCATCTTCTACGCCGCGGTCTACGGCCCGGAGGCCGCGCTGTTCTGCGAGCTGTTCGACGCCAAGGTGCGCTACACCGGAATCTCCTTCGTCTATCAGTTCTCCGGCATCTTCGCCAGCGGCCTGACCCCGATCATCGCCACCGCGCTGATGCGCAGCAGCGATGGCGAACCCTGGAGCACCTGCTTCTACGTGCTGTTCGCCGGCGCCGTCAGTGCCTACTGCGCCTGGTGGATCGGCAAACGCAAGGGCGAACAGGTGGCCCATGAGGAGGTCGGCATCACCGCCAGCACCGCCACGTCCTGACCGCCCAACCCGCTGCCCCCTGCCCTTCGCCCGGCGCCTCGCCGGCCGAAGGGTTTTTTATGCGATGCGCCGGGCGGGTGGCGCATGCCACGCCGCTCGCCCGCGCTGGCGAGCCACGCCCGCAACGCCAAGAGCCAGGGCTCCCGCCCTGGATACAGGCCCCCGCTCCACTCGATGCCTCGGCGCCCGGCGGGCCACAGGCCAGCTAGCCAGCTGCCGGAAGGCCCCATCCCCGGTTCGCCCCTTGGCCGTTGGCCGCGAGGGCTGTCCCGGACGGGTCGACAACTCCCCAGACCGAGACCTAGCCCCGCCCGGAGCCTATGCGGCACGTACGGCTGCGGCCAGGCACTGAGCACCGTCGCGCGTCACGGTCTGCCTGCCCGCGCGCCCGGCGAAAGCGACGACCCCCTGCCGCGCCACTGGCGCGGCAGGGGCGTGGAGCGTGGGACGTGGGGAGATGGGGAGATGGGGAGATGGGGAGATGGTGGTGCCGGGGGCGGACAAGGGCGAGCGAGGCCGGGTCGCGATCATCGCCGCCGCCACCGGCGGAGCGACGGCAGCGGTGGCCGCCGACCGCTCGGCGCGCCCAGCACTGCCCGGGGACACCGGGGCCAGAACGAGCATGGCCCACTGGCCAGCCGAACCCGAACCGCCATTGCGACGGTCGATGATTCTGCTGGCCAGTGGGCCATTCGGCTTGGCTGGGAAACGAGCAACCCCGCTCCTTGCGGGAGCGAGGCCGCCGGCCCATCAGCCCTCGTAGTTCCCTCTCGGGCGCAGGTTCTGCGGATCGAAGGCCGGCGCCTTGATCACCCGGGCCGCACGCCGCTGGCCGAGGATCAGCACGCTGAGCGCGGTGCCGACGGCCGCCTGATCGGCCTGCACATAGGCGAACGCCAGGCTCTTCTGCACACAGTGGCCGTAGCCACCGGAGCTGACCACGCCGACCACCTTGTCACCGGCGAGCACCGGTTCGAAGTTGAAGGCATCGGCCCCCTCGGCGTCGACTTCCAGGTAGGCCAGTTGCACCTTCACACCCTGCTCGCGCTGCTGCACCAGGGCTTCGCGACCGACGAAGTCGCGCGCGTCGGTCTTGACGAAGAAGCCCAGCTTGGCTTCCAGCGGGGTGTTCTCGCAGGTCAGCTCGTGGCCCCACATCGGATAGGCCTTCTCCAGGCGCAGCGAATCCATCGCCCGCGTGCCGAAGTTGCGCATGCCGAACTCGGCGCCCGCCTCGACCAGGGCATCGTATAGGCCCAGTTGATACTCGATGGGGTGGTGCAGCTCCCAGCCCAGTTCGCCGACGTAGTTGACCCGCAGGGCCCGTACCGGGGCGCCGGCCACCGAGATCTCCTGGGCGCTGAGCCAGGGGAAGGCCTCGTTGCCCAGATTGCTAGAGGTCAACTGGCTCAGCACTTCACGGGCCTTGGGCCCCGCCACGACCAGGGTGCCGTAGCGCGCGGTGACGTCGTCGAGGCGCACCGAGCCGTCGGCCGGCAGGCGGCGGCGCAGCTCGTCCCAGTCGTGCACCTGGGCGGCGGCGGCGCTGATCAGGTAGAAGCGCTCGGCCGCCAGGCGGGTGATGGTGAACTCGCCGAGGATCCGCCCCGAGGGGGAGACCATGTAGGTCAGGGCGATGCCGCCCACCTCGGCGGGCAGGCGATTGGTCGACAGCCGCTCCAGATAGGCCACCGCCCCCGCCCCCGACACCTCGAACTTGGCGAAGGCCGACAGGTCCAGCAGGCCGACCCTCTCGCGCACCGCGCGGCACTCCTCGCCGACGGTCTCGAACCAGTTGCTGCGGCTGTAGCTCAGTTCGTCGCGCGGCGCCATGCCGGCCGGGGCGAACCAGTTGGCGCGTTCCCAGCCGAAGCGGGCGCCGAACACCGCGCCATTTTCCTTCAGGCGGCTGTAGATCGGCGTGGTCTTGGCCGGACGCGCCGCCGGGCGGTTCTCGTACTCGTAGGGCAGGCCGTTGGCGTACTCGTGGGCATACACCTCGGTGGCCTTGGCCACGGTGTAGCGGGCATTGGCGTAGTCGCCGAAGCGGCGCGGGTCCAGCTCGTTGAGATCGATCTCCGGATGGCCGTCGAGGATCCACTGGGCCATGAAATAGCCGGCGCCGCCGCCCTGGACGATGCCGAAGTTGAAGCCGGAACAGACGAAGTAGTTGTCGAAGCCGGCCACCGGGCCGATCAGCGGATGGCCGTCCGGGGTATAGGTGATCGGACCGTTGATCACGGTCTGCACGCCGGCTTTCTCCAGCAGCGGGATCTGCTCCATGGCCGTGGCGATGATGTCCTCGAGGCGGTCCAGCGACGGCTCGAACAGCTCCTGGCCGAAGTCCGGCGGCACGCCGTCGGTCCAGCACGGCAGGCCGCCGGGCTCGTAGGGGCCGAGGATGAAGCCGTTGCGTTCCTGGCGCAGGTAGTAGGACACGTCGGGGTCGCGGACCATGGGCAGTTCGCGACCGCAGTCGGCGACTTCCTGCAGGCCTTCGGTGACCAGGTACTGGTGCTCCATCGAGGCGATCGGCAGCTGGTGGCCGATCATCGCGGCGATCTCGTTGGCGCGGAAACCCGCGGCGTTGACGATGATGTCCGCGGTGATGGTGCCCTTGGCCGTGTCCACCTGCCACAGGCCGTCGGCCGTGCGGGTGATGGCGCTGACCGGGCTGTTGCGGTAGATCTGCGCACCCAGGTCGCGGGCGCCCTTGGCCATGGCGTTGGTCACGCTGGTCGGGTCGATGTGGCCGTCGTCCGGGTCCCACAGGCCGCCCACCAGGTCGTGACTCTCGAGGAACGGGTGGTATTGCTGCAGTTCCTCCGGCTTGAGCAACTTGAAGTCGAGCCCGCAGGAATCGGCCATGCCGGCGACCCGCTGGAATTCCTCGAAACGCTCCTGGGTATGCGCCAGGCGCAACGCGCCGCTCTTGTGGTGGCCCACCGCCTGGCCGGTCTCGGCTTCCAGGCGCTGATACAGGGCGATGCTGTACTGCTGCAGGCGCATCACGTTGAGGCTGGTGCTGAAGTGCGGCAGGTTGCCCGCCGCGTGCCAGGTCGAGCCGGCCGTCAACTCGGTTCGCTCCACCAGGGCGATGTTGTCGCAGCCCCTCTTGGCCAGATGGTAGAGCGTGCTCACCCCGGCGATGCCACCGCCGATCACCAATACTTTTGCATGCGTCATCATGTCTTCGTTCTCCGGAAACGGTCTCAGGAAATCTGTTGAACTGGGGTTTAACCGCGGCCTTTGCTCTTCCACGGGATCAGCTTCTGCTCCAGGCGGCGCATGCACAGGTCGATCATGAAGCCGACCACGCCCATCAGGATCACCCCCATCAGCACTATGTCGGTGTTCAGGTAACGGCTGGCATTGAGCACCATCCAGCCCACACCGGAGGTGGCGGCGACCATTTCGGCGGCCACCAGGGTGCCCCAGCAGACGCCCATGGCGACGCGCATGCCGGTGAAGATCTCCGGCAGGGCATTGATCAGGATGACGTGGCGCAGGATCTGCCAGCGGCTGGCGCCCAGCGAGTAGGCCGCGTGGATCTTCTCGATGGCCACGCTGGCGACGCCGGCCCGGGCGCTGATCACGATGATCGAAAAGGTCGCCAGGAACAGCAGCAGCACCTTGCCGCTGTCGCCGATGCCCATCCAGATGATCACCAGCGGCACATAGGCCAGCGGCGGCACCGGACGGTAGAACTCGATCAGTGGGTCCATCCAGCCCTTGATGACCTTGTTCAGGCCCATGCCCAGGCCGACCGGAATACCGAGCAGGCAACCCAGGCCGAAGCCCGCCAGGACCCGGTACAGGCTGATGCCCAGGTGCTCGGCCAGGGTGAAGCCCTTGTAGCCCTCGGTGGCGATCAGGACGAACTTGTTCCACACCGCTTGCGGGCTCGGCCAGAACAGCGGCGAGACGATCTCGGCCATGGAGACCAGCTGCCAGATGAGTGCCGTGGTCAGCACCGACAGCACCCCCCAGATGGCGCCGCCCTGGACCGCGGCCGGGTCGCCGAAGGTGACGGTCTTGCGCTGGGCCAGGCCGTCGGTGTTCCACAGCCGGTACAGGAAAAACATGCGTTTCTTGCTTACATTGGCTTCAGACATGATTCATACCCCTGCTGGCGAGAGCTGCTCTTCCATCGACCAGATCATCTCGAGCACCTCCTCGCGGACCGCGATGAACTCGCGACTGGACTTGATCTCGCGCGGGTTGGCGTCCCGCCCCGCGGCGGCGAACGGCAGCTGAAACTCCTTGACGATATGCCCCGGCCGAGGCGCCATCACCACCAGGCGCGAGCCGAGGAAGATCGCCTCCTCCACACTGTGGGTGATCACGAACACCATCTTGCGGGTCTCCTGCCAGAGCTTGAGCACCAGGGTCTGCATCTTTTCCCGGGTCAGCGCATCCAGCGCGCCGAGGGGCTCGTCCATCAGGATCACGTCCGGGTTGTTGGCCAGGCAGCGGGCCAGCGCCACGCGCTGCTGCATGCCCCCGGACAGGTTGTAGATCGGCGTATCGCGAAAGCCGTCCAGACCGACCAGGCCGAGCAGCTCGTCGACCTTCGCCGCGCATTGGCGGGCATCGACGCCCGCCATGCGCGGCCCGAAATTGATGTTCTCGCCGACGCTGAGCCACTCGAACAGCGCGCCGTGCTGGAACACCATGCCGCGATCCTGGCCGGGCCCGGCGATCTCGCGGCCGTCGACCAGGACCTTGCCCGCCGTCGGGCTCAGGAAGCCGGCGATGATGTTGAGCAAGGTGCTCTTGCCGCAGCCGGACGGACCCAGGACGGTGACGATGTCCTCCTGGCTCATGGAAAAATTGATATTTTCGAGCGCCCTGACCGGCTGACCATCGCTGCCGTCGTAGGTCATCGACACGCCCTTTACACACAATTCACTCACAGCCTTTCCCCTTGCAGACGAATGTCATGGAACCCTTAGGCAGGGCAGGTAGCCGGGCTCGGCCCGCGCACGCGCGATCGGGCCCGGCCGCCAGGTGCACTAAGGTGCGGTGGTGTCGGTGTAGTAGCCGGCCTTGACGTAGGGGCTGTAGTCGTCCAGCGCCTTGTCCATCTCGCCGTTGGCGACCATCACATCGGCAACGCCTTTGAGGAACGCGGGCACGTCCTTGCCCAGCCAGGCCTGGCTGAGCTGCTCTTCACGCTTGGGGAAGCCGAACTTGGCCATGATCGAGCGGGTCTGCTCTTCGGAGATACCGGCCTTCTTGCTGATGATCGCCGTCGCCTCGGCGGCGTTGGCCTGGTAGAAGTCGGTGGACCGGTCCACCGTCGAGAGGAATGCGGAGATCTTCTCCGGGTTCTGCTTGGCGAAGTCGCGATTGACCACGATCACGTCGAACACCTTCAGCCCCCAGGACTCCTGCTCCTTGGCACTGACCAGCAACTCGCCGTTCTTCAGCATGCTGGACAGCGCCGGCTCCCAGCCGCAGCCCAGGTCCACGTCGCCACGGGTCATCGCCGCGGCCACATCCGGCGGCGCCATGTCGACCACCTTCATGGTGCCGACATCGACGCCGACGTTCTCGAAGGTCTTCAGCATCTTGTAGTGCGACACGGTGCCGAACGGCACGCCGACGGTCTTGCCCTTGAGGTCGAGCGGCGAGGCGATGCCGCTGCCATTGCGCACGACGCAGTTGTCGTTCTCCGAGTAGGTCACCGCGACACCCACCAGGTCCAGCGGTGCGCCTTGGGTGACTGCAATAACAAAGGGGATGACGCCCATCGAATAGGCGACCTGAACATCGCCCGAGAGCATCGCCGCCGCCATGGCGGCGCCGGTGTCGAACTCGCGGAACTGTACGTCCATGCCCACGGCCTCGTTGAACCAGCCCTTCTCCTCGCCGACCTGGTGGGTGGTGGGCCAGCCCGGAAAGTAGGCGACCGTAAGGTCTGCGGCCTGGGCGTACGCCCCCATCATCAACGCCAGCACGGAGCCGCAGAGGCCCCTACGCAGCAGGCGCCCGGGAGTGCTGCTCGGTTTGCGGTGGTAGCTCATAACGTATTCCTCACTGTTTATATTGTTATCAGAGAGTTCAGTGCGGCATCGAAGGCCATGCAGCCACGCCACGAGCAAGAGACTAACAGAAAAAAATAATCTCAAAATGAAAATTACAAATTAATTTTCACTTAAAAGCCGGTTGATTATTCTATTTACCATGCGCACATGAAAAACAAGCACTTAGCTTGTCCCATGAGCCGGCATGCCTGTGGCCAGGCTCGGCAGGGGTGGTCGCGGGGCGACGGCGGGCGTCCGCAAGGGCGGTCGAGGGCGGGGTTCGAGCGGCCCGATCGAGGCCGCAGCATCCGAGGCGGCCAAGGCCGGCAGCGGCGCGGACCACGGCCGTCTCGGGCAGTGACGGCGGGGATTCGGGACAGCGGCCAGGAGGCTCCGGCCGCTGCGGGCTCAGGCGCCACAGGGGCTAGGTTGGGCCGCCCCTGGAGGACGGGCGGTCGGCCGCGCGGCGGTGGGCAGCGATCAGTATTCGACGCCCGTCATCACCCAGATCACCCGGGTCTCGACATCACCCGGGTTGTAGATCAGGTGGGGCTCGTCGCCGGTGATGGCGAAGCTGTCGCCGGGACCGAGGAGGAAGGTCTGCTGGCCGATCTTCAGCTCCAGGGTCCCCGCCTCGACATAGCCGGCCTCCTCGCCCTTGCGCTGGCGTGGCTCCTTGCCACCGCTCGCCCCGGGGGCGAGGCGCGTCATGATCAGCAGCAGCTGACCACTCAAGCGGGGCGACAGCAGTTCTTCGCGAACCCCGATCCCGGAGAAGGTCATCGAGCGCCGGTGATCGGCGCGGACGAGGTACTCGCGCTCCTCGGTGGGAATCTCATCGTCCCCCTGGAAGAACCAGCTGACCCTGACCCCCAGTATCTCGCTGATCGCCTGCAACACGCCGATCGGCAGGGATGAAACGCCGCGTTCGACCTGGCTCAGATAGCCGACGGAGCGGTCCAGCTTCTCCGCCAGGGCCGCGAGGGTTATCCGCTTCGATTTGCGCAGGTCACGGATCTGCCGGCCGATCCGCAGACTCTCGGGGTCGGTTCCGTTGCCCTTGGCGGGAAGTGGCTCTGACATGAGGAATGCATTGCTCTGTGACGTATGAGTGGACAAAGCATAGCAGAAACCTTGCCACATTAAAAAAACAGGATTTTTTTCATGAATACAGGGTTATCAGAAGTCGATGAAATTCTGCCCCGGCGATGCCTCGGCCCAGTCGCGGCGACCGCCGGCTGTCGGCTTTCAGTCTGCCGCAAGGGCCATCCCACGGCGACGACGCCGTGGATAGCGGGCCGGGACCGACGGCAAGCCGCCGAAAATCGGACCTCGGCACCCTTGTCAAGCAGAACGCCTTGGTGCAGCATAGTGAAAAACAAAACAATTATTTCACGAGGGTGTAAAAATGAAAAATGCGATCTCCGCCGTGGACCCCGATGGCCTCCTCGAATACTCGGTGGTCTACACCGACCGCTCCCTCAACCATATGTCGCAGTCGTTCCAGCGGGTGATGAACGACATCTCCAGTACCTTGAAAGAGGTCTACAACGCCCAGGCCGTGGCGGTCGTACCGGGTAGCGGCACCTTCGGCATGGAGGCGGTGGCCCGCCAGCTGGCCACCGATCAGGAATGCCTGGTCATCCGCAACGGCTGGTTCAGCTATCGCTGGTCGCAGATCTTCGAGATGGGTGGCATACCTGCGGCGACCACCGTGCTGAAAGCCCGTCCGCTGGCGGCGCAGCGCCAGGCCGCCTTCGCCCCGCCGCCGCTCGAGGAGGTGCTGGCCACCATCCGGGCGCAGAAGCCCCAGGTGGTCTTCGCCCCCCATGTCGAAACCTCGTCGGGCATGATTCTGCCCGATGCCTACCTGCGCGCCGTGGCCGATGCCGTGCATGGCGTCGGCGGCCTGTTCGTGCTGGACTGCATCGCGTCGGGCACCTTGTGGATCGACATGCAGGCCTGTGGCATCGATGTGCTGATCAGCGCGCCGCAGAAAGGCTGGAGCGGCTCGCCCTGCTGCGCGCTGGTGATGCTCAGCCAGCGGGGACTCGAGCGCGTCAACGCCACCCAGAGCAGCAGCTTTGCCTGCGACCTGAAGAAGTGGCTGCAGATCATGCAGGCCTATGAACAGGGCGGCCACGCCTACCACGCCACCATGCCCAGTGACGCCCTGGCCCGCTTCCGTGACGTGATGAAGGAAACCCAGGCCTATGGCTTCGAGGCCGTGCGCGCCGAGCAACAGGAACTGGGTGACCGGGTGCGTGCGTTGTTGAGTCGCAGAGGCTTCAAGAGTGTCGCCGCGCCGGGCTTCGAGGCGCCCGGCGTGGTGGTCTGTTACACCGACGATGGCGATATCAAGAACGGCAAGAAGTTCGCCGCCCAGGGCCTGCAGATCGCCGCCGGCGTGCCGCTGCAATGCGACGAGCCGAGCGACTTCCAGACCTTCCGCATCGGCCTGTTCGGTCTCGACAAGCTGAACCACGTCGAACGCACCCTGGCAACCCTCGAGCAGGCCCTCGACGGCGTCCTCGACGCCCGAGCGGCGCTCGCCAGCCCGAATCACTGACAAGACTGAGGTCGATAACAATGAAAATGGTACCCAGACTTACCCTGGCCGACGCCCAGGTCATCATGCAGGCCTGCGTGCGCAAGGCCAGGGAAATCGCCGTCGACATGGACATCGCCATCACCGACGACGCCGGCCACCTGCTGCTGTTCCAGCGCATGGACAACGCCCGCATCACCAGCATCGACATCGCCATGGGCAAGTCCTTCACCGCCTCCGCCGCCCGTAAATCGACCCGCGCCTATGGCGAGGTGAGCGTACCGGGCAAACCGGCCTTCGGCATCAACACCAGCAACCAGGGCCGCTTCTCCATAGTCGCCGGCGGGCTGCCGCTGTTTCTCCACGAACAGATCATCGGCGGCATCGGCTGCAGCTCGGGCACCCCCGACCAGGACGAGATCGTCGCCCAGGCCGGTGTCGAGGCCTTCCAGGCCTATGTCATCAACTGACCGTTAGCAGGCCCCCAGGCGCTGAGCCGTCCACAGCGAGCGGACAGCGCCCCTTCCAGGCGGGCCATGGCCCGCCTTGCTGCAGGAGATAGCACGCAATGTTCGGCAAACAAGATCAAATCCAAGGCTACGACGACGAACTGCTGGCGGCGATGAACGCCGAAGAAGCGCGTCAGGAGCACCACATCGAGCTGATCGCCTCGGAAAACTACACCAGCAAGCGCGTCATGCAGGCCCAGGGCAGCGGGCTGACCAACAAGTACGCCGAAGGCTACCCGGGCAAGCGCTACTACGGCGGCTGCGAGCACGTCGACGTGGTCGAGCAGCTGGCCATCGACCGCGCCAAGCAGCTGTTCGGCGCCGATTTCGCCAACGTCCAGCCGCACTCCGGCTCCTCGGCCAACAGCGCCGTGTACCTGGCCCTGCTCAATGCGGGCGACACCATCCTGGGCATGAGCCTGGCCCACGGCGGCCACCTGACCCATGGTTCCAAGGTCAGCTCCTCCGGCAAGCTGTACAACGCCGTGCAGTACGGCATCGACACCGCCACCGGGCTGATCGACTACGACGAAGTCGAGCGCCTGGCCGTGGAGCACCAGCCGAAGATGATCGTCGCCGGCTTCAGCGCCTACTCCAAGACCCTGGACTTTGCGCGCTTCCGCGAGATCGCCGACAAGGTCGGCGCGCTGCTGTTCGTCGACATGGCCCACGTCGCCGGCCTGGTCGCCGCCGGCCTGTACCCGAACCCGCTGCCCTACGCCGACGTGGTCACCACCACCACCCACAAGACCCTGCGCGGCCCCCGTGGCGGCCTGATCCTGGCCAAGAGCAATCCCGAGATCGAGAAGAAGCTCAACGCCGCGGTGTTCCCCGGTGCCCAGGGCGGCCCGCTGATGCACGTGATCGCCGCCAAGGCGGTGTGCTTCAAGGAGGCCCTGGAGCCCGAGTTCAAGGAGTACCAGGCCCAGGTGATCAAGAACGCCCAGGCCATGGCCAAGGTGTTCATCGAGCGCGGCTTCGACGTGGTCTCCGGCGGCACCGACAACCACCTGTTCCTCCTCAGCCTGATCAAGCAGGGCCTGACCGGCAAGGACGCCGACGCCGCCCTGGGCCGCGTCGGCATCACGGTGAACAAGAACTCGGTGCCGAACGACCCGCAGTCGCCGTTCGTCACCTCGGGCCTGCGCATCGGCACCCCGGCGGTGACCACCCGCGGCTTCAAGGAGGCCCAGTGCGTCGCCCTGGCCGGCTGGATCTGCGACGTCCTCGACCACCTCGGCGATGGCGAGGTGGAAGCCCGAGTCGCCACCCTGGCGGCAGAGCTGTGCGCGGACTACCCGGTCTACGCCTAGAAGGTCCGCGAACGTCGCGATCCGCATGGAGGCCGGGCAAGGACATCCGCTCGCCCTCCCCCAATGCCCCTACCGGAGGCCGGCACATGGCAATCAGTCTGTTCGATCTGTTCAAAGTGGGTATAGGGCCCTCGAGCTCCCATACCGTGGGGCCGATGCGCGCGGCGCAGATGTTCGCCCAACGGCTGCAGAACGACGCGCTCCTCGACCGCGTGGCGCGCGTGCGCACCGTACTCTACGGCTCGCTCGGCGCCACCGGCAAAGGCCACGGCAGCGGCGCGGCGGTGCTGCTCGGGCTGGAGGGGCACGCCCCCGATCTGGTCGACCCGCAGATCATGGGGCCTCGCGCCGAGGCCATTCATGCGCGCGAGCGCCTGTTACTCCTGGGTACCCACGAGATCGCCTTCCAGGCCGAGCACGACCTGGTCTTCCACCGCACGGAATCCCTGCCCTTTCACCCCAACGGCATGATTTGTACGGCGTTCGATCAGACCGGCGACGAGCTGTGCCAGAAAACCTACTACTCGGTCGGCGGTGGCTTCATCGTCGGCGAAGACACCGTCGGCGCCGGCGTCATCCAGGCTGAGACAGTCGCATTGGTGCACGACTACAGGTCGGCGGATGAATTGCTGCGGATCTGTCAGGAGACAGGCCTGTCGATCGCCGAGATCACCCTGGAGAACGAGAAGCTGTGGCGCAGCGAAGCGCAGATCCGCCGCGAGATCCTCGGGCTCTGGCAGGTCATGCAGGACTGCGTCGGGCAGGGTATTAAGAATGAAGGCATCCTCCCCGGTGGGCTGAAGGTCAAGCGCCGCGCCGCCGCCTGGCACCGCGACCTGCAGAACCGCACGCGCATGGACCTGATCACCCCGTCCCTCGGCGCGATGGACTGGGTCAACCTGTATGCCCTGGCGGTGAATGAAGAGAACGCCGCCGGTGGGCGTATCGTCACCGCTCCGACCAATGGCGCCGCCGGGATCATTCCGGCCGTGTTGCACTACTACGTGAACTTCTGCCCGAACGCCGACGAGGAGGGGGTGATCCGCTTCTTTCTCGCGGCCTCGGCGATCGGCTTCCTGTTCAAGGCCAAGGCCTCGATCTCCGGCGCCGAGGTGGGCTGTCAGGGCGAAGTCGGCTCGGCCTGCGCCATGGCCGCGGCGGGCCTGGCCGAAGCCGTCGGGGCCACGCCGCAGCAGGTGGAGAATGCCGCCGAGATCGGCATGGAGCACAACCTCGGCCTGACCTGCGACCCGGTTGGCGGACTGGTACAGGTGCCCTGCATCGAGCGCAACGCCATGGCCGCCATGAAGGCCATCAATGCCGCGTCCATGGCCCTGCGGGGCGACGGCCATCACTTCGTCTCCCTGGACAAGGTGATCAAGACGATGCGCGACACCGGCAGGGACATGCTCGACAAGTACAAGGAGACCTCCCGCGGCGGTCTCGCGGTCAACGTCATCGAGTGCTGATCGGCCCAGACCCCGGCTCGGGGTGGCACGGAGGCCGCCCATTCCCCCCTGCCCCCCGCCGCGCCGCTTCCGGGCGGCGCTCGACAAAGCCGCCAGCGCAATGCAGCCTGCCCCGACCCCACCCGACCAGCCGAGCACCTCGGCCCTGCGCGCGTAGCGCCGTGCGCCAGGACTCCCCCGTGCCATGACCTGCCGCCAGGGCCGGCGCGGCGGTCCACGCACATGCAAAAAAAAAAAGCACGAGCCGGGTTCGTGCCTTCAGGAAAGTGCCGCCTGCAAAGCTGCCAGCCCCCCAGCGCACCCGCGGGCGCATGAGCCGGCAGCACGGAGAATCCTCACATGTTCGGGTAGCTGGGACCGCCGCCGCCCTCCGGGGCCACCCAGCGAATGTTCTGGGCCGGGTCCTTGATGTCGCAGGTCTTGCAGTGCAGGCAGTTCTGCGCGTTGATCTGCAAGCGCTTGCCGGCCTCCTCCTCGATCACCTCGTAGACCCCCGCCGGGCAGTAACGCTGGGCCGGTTCGTTGAATCGCGGCAGGTTGTGCTGCAGCGGCACTTCCGGGTCCAGCAGCTGCAAATGGCAGGGCTGGTCCTCGACGTGGTTGGTGTTGGAAAGGAACACCGAGGACAGCTTGTCGAAACTCAGCACGCCATCCGGCTTCGGGTAGACGATCCGCGGACACAGCGCCGCCTGCTTCATCTGGGCATGGTCTGGCACATTGTCACGCAGGCGAATCGGCAGTTTGCCGCCGAACAGGTTCTGGTCGATGAAGTTGAAGGCGCCCCCGAGCAGCGGGCCGAACTTGTGCAGCGCCGGACCGAAGTTGCGGCTGCGGTACAACTCCTCATGCAGCCAGGAGGCCTCGAAGCGTTCGCCGTAGGCCGACAGCTCGTTGCCACCGCCGTCGCCCCGGCACAGCGCCTCGAACACCACTTCGGCGGCCAGCATTCCCGACTTCATCGCCGTATGGGTGCCCTTGATCTTGGCGAAGTTCAGGGTACCGGCGTTGCAGCCGATCAGCAGCCCGCCCGGGAAGGTCATCTTCGGCAGGGCATTGAAACCGCCCTTGGCGATGGCCCGCGCGCCATAGGCCACGCGCTTGCCGCCCGCCAGGTACTGGGCCAGCGCCGGGTGGTGCTTGAGCCGCTGGAACTCATCGAAGGGGCTGACGTGCGGGTTCGAGTAATTGAGGTCGACGATCAGGCCGACCACCACCTGATGGTTGTCGCCATGGTAGAGAAAGAAACCGCCCGAGGTGCCGTCGCTGAGCGGCCAGCCGGTGCCATGCAGGACCAGGCCGGGGCGGTGCTGGCCCGGCTCGATGTCCCACAGCTCCTTGATCCCCAGCCCGTAGTGCTGGCTGTCGGCGTCGGCATCCAGGGCGAAGCGCTGGTACAGCGTCTTGCCCAGGTGCCCGCGGCAGCCCTCGGCGAACAGGGTGTACTTGGCATGCAGTTCCATGCCCGGCATGAAGCCGTCGCTGGCCTCACCGTCGCGGCCGACGCCCATGTCGCCGGTGGCGATGCCCTTGACCGAGCCATCCTCGCGATAGAGCACTTCGCTCGCCGCGAAGCCGGGGAAAATCTCCACGCCCAGGGCTTCGGCCTGCTCGGCCAGCCAGCGACAGAGGTTGCCCAGGCTGATGATGTAGTTGCCGGCGTTGTGCAGGCTTTTCGGCACCATCCAGTCGGGCAGCTGCAGGGCGCGCCGCTGGTCGCGCAGCAGCAGGATCCTGTCCTGCACCACCGGGGTGTGCAGGGGCGCGCCGCGCTCGGCCCAGTCGGGGAACAGCTCATCCAGCGCACGGGTTTCCAGGATCGCCCCGGAGAGGATATGGGCGCCGACCTCCGAGCCCTTCTCGACCACACAGACACTCAGCTCCTGCCCCGCCGCCTGGGCCTGCTGCATCAGCCTGCAGGCGGCGGCCAGACCCGATGGGCCGGCACCGACGATGACAACATCGAACTCCATGGATTCACGCGCAGTCTGGCTCACGAAAGGTTTCCTTATTGTTGTAGGTAGCCGGGACCGGTCCGGCTAGCGGATTGACTCGGGCTCGAGAAAAACCGGGCGCAGGGGCAGGCCGCCGCTGCGCGTCATGACGCGCAGCGGCGTGGCTGTTACAGCCTCGGACGCCGAAGGCGAATCGTTAGCGGGTGCGCTGCCGGGCGGCGGTCAGCGTGTTGCGCAACAGGCAAGCCACCGTCATCGGCCCGATGCCGCCGGGCACCGGCGTCAGGGCGCCGGCCACCCGTGAGGCCGCGGCAAAGTCGACATCGCCGACCAGGCGCGACTGCCCCTGCTCGTCCTCGACGCGGTTGATGCCCACATCCAGCACCGTGGCGCCCGGCTTGATGTGCTCGACCCCGACCAGTCCCGGACGACCGACGGCCACCACCAGGATGTCGGCCTGACGGCACTCCTCGGCCATGTTGCGGCTGCGCGAGTGCACCGTGGTGACCGTGCAGTTGGCGTTGAGCAGCAATTGCGCCATCGGCTTGCCGACGATATTGGAGCGCCCGACCACCACCGCCTTGAGACCGGAGAGGTCGCCCAGGCGATCCTGCAACAGCAGCAGGCAGCCCAGGGGCGTGCAAGGCACCATTACCGGCTGCCCGGCACTCAGGCGTCCGACGTTGTAGGGATGGAAACCGTCGACATCCTTGGCCGGCGCTATCGCCTCGATCACCGCGGCCTCGCTGATTCCGGCCGGCAGCGGCAGCTGCACCAGGATCCCATCGACACTGTCATCGTGGTTGAGCGAGTCGATCAGGGCCAGCAACTCGGCCTCGCCGGTGTTGGCGTCCAGCAGATGGGGAAAGGAGGCGATACCCACCTCCGCGGCCTGGCGCATCTTGGTGCGCACATAGACCTGACTGGCCGGGTCGTTGCCGACCAGGACCACCGCCAGACCCGGCTGGCGCCCGGTGTCGCGGCTAAAGCCGGCCGCACCCTCGGCCACTTCGCCACGCAGCTGCGCCGCGAAGGCCTTGCCGTCGATTAGCTCTGCCGCGGGTACAGCCTGGTGGATTTCGGTTGCCAGATCGCTCATCGGTGCAAGTCCTCGGTCTCAGAAAACGACGGTGCGCAGCCCGTTCAGGAACACGCGGTGGGATACGTGATACTTCACCGCCCGGGCCAGCGCCTGGGCTTCCATATCCCGCCCAATCTGGGTCAGATGCAACGCATCATGCGAGTGATTCACTCGATCGACCATCTGCTCGATGATCGGCCCCTCGTCGAGGTCGCCGGTGACGTAGTGCGCCGTCGCCCCGATCAGCTTCACGCCGCGGTCGTAGGCCTGGTAATAGGGCTTGGCGCCCTTGAAGCCCGGCAGGAAGGAGTGGTGAATATTAATGCAGCGGCCGGCCAGCTTCTGGCTCAGTTCGTCGGACAACACCTGCATGTAGCGCGCCAGCACCACCAGCTCGGTGCCGGTGCTGTCGATGATCTCCAGCAGGCGGGCTTCCTGCTCCGGCTTGGTTTCCTTGGTCACCGGCAGGTGGATGTACTCGATGCCTTCGTGCTCGGCCATCGCCCGCAGGTCTTGGTGATTGGACACGATGGCGGTGATGTCGATCGGCAGCTCGCCGGTCGCCCGGCGGTAGAGCAGGTCGCGCAGGCAGTGATCGTACTTCGACACCATGATCAGCACCTTGGCGCGCTCGGAGGCGTCGTGAATCTCCCAGTCCATCTCGAAACGCAGCGCCGTGACCTCGAAGGCCGCCTTCAGCTGTTCGACGCTGAAGGTGCGCTCGCCCTCGAAGACGAACTGGATGGTGGAGAAGAAGCGACCGGAATCCAGGTCGTCGTACTGGTGCAGTTCCTTGATGAAACAGCCCCGGTCGGCCATGAAGTTGCCGATGGCGGCGACGATGCCGACACGCCCCGGGCAGGAAACCTTGAGGATATATGAGGGTTTGTTCTTCATTTCGATTCTCTTCTGACTCGCACGGGTTGAATTAGAGCGCCGCTTCGAGCTGCGGCAGGACCTCGAACAGATCGCCGACGATACCGTAATCGGCCACCTGGAAGATCGGCGCGTCGGCATCCTTGTTGATCGCCACGATCAGCTTGGAGTCTTTCATGCCCGCCAGGTGCTGGATCGCCCCGGAAATGCCCACGGCGATATACAGCTCGGGGGCCACCACTTTACCGGTCTGGCCGACCTGCAGGTCGTTCGCGGCGAAACCGGCGTCCACTGCGGCGCGCGAAGCACCGACCGCGGCGCCGATCTTGTCGGCGACCGCCTCGAGCAGGGCGAAACTTGCACCACTGCCCATGCCACGTCCACCGGAAATCACCACGCGCGCCGTCGCCAGTTCGGGCCCCTCGGACTTGGCCTCGGTGCGGCTGAGCACCACGGCACCCTGCCGGGGTGCCGGTGCCGGTCGGCTCAGCTGTTCGGCGGCGCCACCGGTGGCGGCCACCGGCTCGAACTTGGTGCTGCGTACGGTGATCACCTTGATCGCCTCGCGACTGCGGTAGGTGGCCAGGACGTTGCCGGCGTAGATCGGCCGCTCGAACGTCTCGGCATCGATCACCGCGCTGATATCGGAGAGCTGCGCCACGTCCAGCAGAGCGGCGACCCGCGGCATCAGGTTCTTGCCGAAGCTGTTGGCCGGGGCCAGCAGGTGGCTGTAGCCCTCGGCATATTCGCGCACCAGCGGCGCCATGTCTTCGGCCACCGGCTGCTTGAGGTACTCGGCCTCGACGCTGATCACCCGGCGCACCCCGGCGATGGCCGCGGCCGCCTGACTGACGCCAGCGCAGCCGTGCCCCATCACCAGCAGGTCGATGTCACCACCGATCTGCTGCGCAGCGCCGAGGGTGTTGAAGGTTGCAGCCGCGATGGCGGCGTTGTCATGTTCGACAATTACCAGACTGGACATTCTTCGACTCCTCAGAGCACTGCCGCTTCGGTTTTCAGTTTGGCCACCAGCTCGGCGGCAGTCGCTACCAATACCCCACCCGCCTGCCGCACCGGCGGCTCGGTCGCCGAGAGCAGCTCCAGGCGCGGCGTCAGGTCGACACCCAGCTCCTGCGCAGTGACCTGCTCCAGGGGCTTCTTCTTGGCTTTCATGATCGCCGGCAACGAGGCGAAGCGCGGCTCGTTCAGGCGCAGATCGACGCTGACCACCGCCGGCAGATCGAGGGCCAGGGTCTCCAGGCCGCCGTCGACCTCACGCATCACTTCGATCTTGCCGTCGGCCAGCTTCAGGCCCGAGGCGAAGGTGCCTTGCGGCCAGTCCAGCAGTGCCGCCAGCATCTGCCCGGCCTGGTTGCAGTCGTCGTCGATCGCCTGCTTGCCGAGCATCACCAGTTGCGCCGACTCCCTGGCCACCAGCGCCTGCAGGGTCTTGGCCACCGACAGCGGTTCGGTGATGCCGTCGTAGGGGATGAGAATCGCCCGATCGACGCCCATCGCCAGGGTCTGGCGCAAGGTTTCCTGAGCCTTCTCCGGGCCGATGGACACCGCCACCACCTCGCTGGCGACCCCGGCTTCCTTGAGCCGGATCGCCGCCTCCACGGCGATTTCGTCGAACGGGTTGATCGCCATCTTGGCGTTGTCCAAGTCCACGCCCGAGCCGTCCGGTTTGACTCGCACCTTTACGTTGTGGTCGATAACCCGCTTCACGCCTACCAAGATCTTCATGCGCTGTTCTCCTGCTTGAATGCCTAATCAATCAACACTTGATGCGTTCGTTAGTCGGATCGTAGAAGGGCCGCAGCGACGGCTGCACCTTGTAGCGCACGCACTCCACCTCGATCTCGAACTGGGTGTTCTCCAGCCACTCCTTGCTCACGCCCGGAGCATGCTCGACATAGCCCATGGCGATGGTGGTGCCCAGGGTGTGGCCGAACATCCCCGCCGTGGTGCGGCCGACGATCTCGCCATCGGCGTAGATCGGCTCCTCGTGGTAGCAGAGCGGCTCGGGGTCCTCGAACAGGAAGGCCACGAAGCGCTTGCTCGGAGTGCCCTTGGCCTTCTGCGCCAGCAGCGCCTCCTTGCCGATAAAGCCGCCGGCCTTGTTGAAGTCCACGGCAAAGCCCAGCCCGGCCTCGAGCGGCGTGTCTTCGTCGGTGATGTCGTGGCCCCAGTGGCGGTAGCCCTTCTCCATGCGCAACGAGTTCATGGTGTGGTAGCCGTAGGGGCGAATGCCGAACTCCTGGCCCGCGGCCAGCACCGCCTCATAGACGCTCGGGGCGTATTCGGTGGGGATATACAGTTCCCAGCCCAACTCGCCGACGTAGGTGATGCGCGAGGCGCGCACCACCGCATAGTTCAGGTCGATCTCCCGCGATGTGGCGAACGGGAAGCCCTCGTGGGACAGGTCGGCTTCGGTCAGCTTGCTCAGCGTCTCGCGGGAACTCGGGCCCATCACCGTGACCACCGCATAGGCCGAGGTCATGTCGGTGATCACCACCCGGGCGTCCTCGGGCTTGTTGCGCTTGAGCCAGTCGAGGTCGCGGTTCTGGCAGGCCACGCCGGAGACCACCAGGAAGCGCTCGGCGGCCAGGCGGGTCACGGTGACATCGGCCTCGATGCCGCCGCGCTCGTTCAGCCACTGGGTGTAGACCATCCGCCCCACCGCGACCGCGACGTTGTTGGCGCAGATACGGTTGAGGAAGGCCTCGGCGTCGGCCCCCTCGACCTGGTACTTGGAGAAGGAGCTCTGGTCGATCACGCCGACCGCGTTGCGCACGCAGGCGTGCTCCAGGGCATTGTTGGCAAACCAGTTCTGCCGCCCGAAGGAGTATTCATACTCCGCCTTCTGCCCCTCGCCGGCGAACCAGTTCGCCCGCTCCCAGCCGTTCTCGACGCCGAAGCAGGCGCCCTGGGCCTTGAGCTGTTCATGCAGCACGGAGCGGCGCACGCCGCGGGCGGTCTTGAACTGCTTGAACGGGTAATGGGTCTCGTACAGCAACCCCAGGGACTCGGTGGTGCGCTCGTACAGGTAACGCTGGGTGCCCTGGAACGGCATGTTCCGGCGGATGTCCACGCCCCACAGATCGCGCGGCGCATGGCCCTTGTGAATCCACTCGGCGAGCATCTTGCCGGCACCGCCGGCGGACTGGATGCCCACCGAGTTGAAGCCGGCCGCGACGAAGTAGTTCTTCAGCTCAGGCGCCTCGCCGATGTGGTAGCGGTCATCCGGGGTGAAGGATTCGGGACCATTGAAGAACACCTGCAGGCCGGTGCGCTCGAGTACCGGCAGGCGGTGCATCGCCGACTCCAGGTAGGGTTCCAGGTGCTCGAAATCGGTCGGCAGTTCGTCGAAGCAGAAGCTCTCCGGGATGCCCTCCATCCCCCAGGGCTTGGCGTTGGGCTCGAAGGTGCCGATCAGCAGCTTGCCGGCATCCGGCTTGTAGTAGTTGAAGCCGTCCATGTCGCGCAGCGTGGCCAGGCCGGCCTGCAGCTCGGGGATGCTTTCGGTCACCACATAGTAGTGTTCCGCCGCGTGCAGCGGCACGTTGACCCCGGCCTTGCGGCCGAACTCGCGGGCCCACATGCCGGCGCAGTTGACCACGTACTCGGCGTCGATATCGCCCTGCTCGGTGACCACCCCGACGGCGCGGCCATCGCGGGTCTTGAGGTCCAGCACGCGGGTATTCTCGAAGATCCTCGCGCCGCCCATCCGTGCGCCCCTGGCCAGCGCCTGGGTGGTGTCGACCGGGCTGGTCATGCCATCCATCGGCAGGTGGATGGCGCCGATCACGTCGTCGATGTTCAGCAGCGGCCAGAGCTCCAGCGCCTGCTGCGGGCCGATCAGGTTGCAGGGAAAACCCGCCACCTTGGCCATCGAGGCACCGCGCTTGATCTCCGCCAGACGCTCCTTGTTGGTGGCGATGGTCAGGGAACCGTTGCGCACGAAACCGGTGGCCTGGCCGGTCTCGGCCTCCAGCTGCTCGTAGAGGCTGGCGCTGTAGTTGGCCAGCATGGACATGGTGTAGTTGGCGCGCAGGGTCGGGACCAGGCCGGCGGCGTGCCAGGTGGTTCCGCTGGTCAGGGTCTTGCGCTCGAGCAGCACGACATCGCGCATGCCCAGTTTGGTCAGGTGGTAGGCCAGACTGCAGCCGATCACGCCGCCACCCACGATCACCACTTGCGCCTGATTCGGCATTGAGCTGCTCATAAACCCTCTCTTTTATTCTTGATGGCCGGTTCGCAATGCGCAGGCGGATGTACATCGACCCCGGCGCGCGAAGCCGCCCCGGCGAATCCGCACCCGCCTAGATCGATCTGCCTGGACAACCCGCGCACCACCCCAAGCAGAGCTCTTGCCAGAGCAGTGAACATTACGAGATCAGCTCCGGGTAAAAATGATGCTATACACAATAAAAAAATAGATCAATGAAAAACTATATTATTTTTTCACTAAACTGAAATAAGCAGATGGCATTCGCTTCTATGGCCGTCAAGGCGCCGAGAGCTTCAGCCCGTGAGGGCCCCGCGCAGGCCGGGAGACGGCAGGCAGACCGCGGGACCGAGGCGAATTTCAGGCATAAAAAAACGGGCCGTTCGGCCCGCTCTCTCCCTACCCGTTCATCGCCGCAGCCCCGTCACACCTTGTGATAGAGCTGCGCGCCCTGCGCCTTGAACTCCTCGGCCTTGGCCTGCATGCCCTGCTCGACCTCTGCATCCAGGTCCAGGGCGGCGATGCGTTGCTCTTCAGCATAGACCCGCACTTCCTGGGTGATCTTCATCGAGCAGAACTTCGGCCCGCACATGGAGCAGAAGTGCGCCACCTTGGCCGAGTCCTTCGGCAGCGTCTCGTCGTGGTAGCTGCGCGCCGTGTCCGGGTCCAGGCCCAGGTTGAACTGGTCCTCCCAGCGGAACTCGAAGCGCGCCTTGCTCAGGGCGTTATCGCGAATTTGCGCCCCCGGGTGGCCCTTGGCAAGGTCGGCGGCATGGGCGGCGATCTTGTAGGTGATGATGCCCGTCTTGACGTCGTCCTTGTTCGGCAGCCCCAGGTGCTCCTTGGGGGTAACGTAGCAGAGCATGGCGCAGCCGAACCAACCGATCATCGCCGCGCCGATGCCCGAGGTGATGTGGTCGTAGCCCGGGGCGATGTCGGTGGTCAGCGGGCCGAGGGTGTAGAACGGCGCCTCGTCGCAGCACTCCAGCTGCTTGTCCATGTTCTCCTTGATCAGCTGCATCGGCACGTGGCCGGGGCCCTCGATCATCACCTGGACGTCGTGCTTCCAGGCGATCTTGGTCAGCTCGCCGAGGGTCTCCAGCTCGCCGAACTGCGCCTCGTCGTTGGCGTCGGCGATGGAGCCCGGACGCAGGCCGTCGCCCAGCGAGAAGGACACATCGTAGGCCTTCATGATCTGGCAGATTTCCTCGAAGTGGGTGTAGAGGAAGTTCTCCTTGTGGTGCGCCAGGCACCACTTGGCCATGATCGAGCCGCCACGGCTGACGATGCCGGTGACCCGCTTGGCGGTCATGGGCACATAGCGCAGCAACACCCCGGCGTGGATGGTGAAGTAGTCCACGCCCTGCTCGGCCTGCTCGATCAGGGTGTCGCGGAACAGCTCCCAGGTCAGGTCCTCGGCCACCCCGCCGACCTTCTCCAGGGCCTGGTAGATCGGCACCGTGCCGATCGGCACCGGCGAGTTGCGGATGATCCACTCGCGGGTCTCGTGGATGTGCTTGCCGGTGGACAGGTCCATCACGGTGTCCGAGCCCCAGCGGATGCCCCAGGTCAGCTTGGCCACTTCTTCCTCGATGGAGGAACCCAGCGCCGAGTTGCCGATGTTGCCGTTGATCTTCACCAGGAAGTTGCGGCCGATGATCATCGGCTCCAGCTCCACGTGGTTGATGTTCGCCGGGATGATGGCGCGACCGCGGGCGATCTCCTCGCGGACGAACTCGGCGGTGATTTCCTTGGGAATGCTGGCGCCGAAGCTGTGACCGGCGTGCTGCTGGTCCAGCAGGCCGGCGGCGCGGGCCTCCTGCAGCTTGAGGTTCTCGCGGATGGCGACGTATTCCATCTCCGGGGTGATGATGCCCTGGCGCGCGTAGTGCATCTGGCTGACGTTCTGGCCGGGCTTGGCGCGGCGCGGGTTGCGCACGTGGGCGAAGCGCATGGCGGTCAGTTCGGGGTTGGCCAGGCGCTCCTGGCCGAAGCTGGAGCTCAGGCCGGCGAGCAGCTCGGTGTCGCCGCGGTCCTCGATCCAGGCGCTGCGCACGTCGGCCAGGCCCTGGCGCACGTCGATGGTCACGCTCGGGTCGGTGTAGGGGCCGGAGGTGTCGTAGACCAGCACCGGCGCGTTGACCTCGCCGCCCCCCTCTCCCACAGAAAACTCGGTGGGGGTGACGTCCAGGCTGATCTCGCGCATCGGCACGCGGATGTCCGGGCGCGAACCCTGCACGTAGATCTTCCGCGAACGGGGGAAGGGCTGGATCGACTGCTGGTCGACCTGGGCCGACTCACTCAAAACCGGGCTCTTGCGGCTCAGCGGCGCGGAACTCTGACTCATGGAGGACTCCTGAATAAAACAAAAGAAGGACGCTGCGTAAATCAAAGGAAAACCTTAACCGGGGGCGCAGCCGAGCCCCAGAGCCAGTGGCCGCCAAGCCACCGATCCAGCCCGGCGACGGCCGGCACTGGCCCCATCGGCCACGCGGGGCTGGTCCTTGGCCGGCGGTCTACGCCGACTAAACTGCGCGTACCTCTCGCTCGACGAGAGAGGCCTCCTCACCCCGGCCCACCTGCCGCCTCGCGACGGCGCACGCAGCCGAGGGTCGAAAAACAATAACAATCCCGCCAGACCTCCCCGCGCCCGCCCCTGGCCGACGCGGCGGTCTGCCGTCTATGCGCCACAGGAGCCCGACAACCCAACAGAACCACAGACGAGAGACCCGCATGACCGAATTCGCCACCCTCAAGGAAATGGGCATCAGCTCCTTCGAACTCATCTCCCGCTTCAGCCTGCGCCGCGAGCACGACCGCGACGTGCTCAAGATCTACTACCTGCGCCCCACCACCTCGCTGCGTCCGCACAGCCAGAAGTTCACCTTCGCCCGCCCGCGCCAGGCCATTCCCGGGCAGAGCCGTCACAGCCAGGCCTGGCAGCAGCTAAGCGATTGCAGCCCGATGCTGCAGAAGGCCCTGGACGAGCTCAAGCAGCTGACCGGCAGCAGCGAGCATGCCCTGTCACCCAAGCAGGAGCTGCTGCAGGACCTGCAGCACCTGGAGAAGGTGGTCGAGGCCAAGCTCGCCGAGATCCGCGAGAAGATCGAGCGCCTGCACTGAGGCGCCCTCAGGCGCCGGCCGGCTCGGCCTGCTGCTGCATCAGGCTGGCCATCTTGCGACCGAACAGCTGGGCCAGGGCCTCGGAGTCGCCGGCAGCCTCGTCCAGGGCCTCGACCACCGCCTGCAGGGTCGGCCGGGTCTTGGCCAGCAGTTCGCCGACATACAGTTGCGCGGTGATCCGCGTGTGCGCCTCGTAGCGACGAAACAGCTCCTGCAACTGCGGGTCCAGCTCGATCGTCAGGGTGTGCGTTGCCATCGCGTCGACCTCCGGTGAAATAATCTGGCCCCATCCTTAGCCGCCAGCGCCCCGGACCATAGAGCCAGTTGTGCCCCGGGCGTAGCGCCAGGGCGGTACTGGCCGCATCGCGTGCCGGCAACTGGTCCCTCTCGCGGCCGTACCGCCTCCCTAGAATCGATGCTCATCTCCCGGCCCAGAGGCGACATCCCATGACCGACCTGAATATCGAACCCGCCAGCCGCCTGGTGCCCGCCCGCGAGCTGTTCGGCATCGACTCGAGCCTGCGCGTGCCGGTCTTCCTCAACCGCAGCGAGCAGGTGCCGGAGATCGACCCGGCCTACCGCTTCAACCCGGAAGTGACCCTGGCCATCCTCGCCGGCTTCACCCGCAATCGCCGGGTGCTGCTCCAGGGCCTGCACGGCAGCGGCAAGTCGACCCATATCGAGCAGGTCGCCGCGCGGCTCAACTGGCCCTGCGTGCGGGTCAACCTGGACGGTCACATCAGCCGCCTGGACCTGATCGGCAAGGACGGCATCGTCCTGCGCGACGGCCTGCAGGTCACCGAGTTCCAGGAGGGCATCCTGCCCTGGGCGCTGCGCCGGCCCACGGCGCTGATCTTCGACGAGTACGATGCCGGTCGCCCGGACGTGATGTTCGTGATCCAGCGCATCCTCGAGCAGGGCGGCAAGCTCAACCTGCTCGACCAGAACCAGCTGATCCATCCGCACCCCTACTTCCGCCTGTTCGCCACCGCCAACACCGTCGGCCTGGGCAACCTCAACGGCCTGTACAACGGCACCCAGGTGCTCAACCAGGCGCAGCTGGACCGCTGGAACATAGTCGCCACCCTCAACTACCTGCCCCCGGCCGAGGAGGTCGCCATAGTCGCCGGGCGGGTGCCGCACCTGCTCGCCCGCCACGGCCAGGCGCTGCTCGAGTCGATGGTGGCGGTGGCCGGCCTGACCCGCCAGGGCTTCGCCGCCGGCGACCTGTCGACCCTGATGTCGCCGCGCTGCGTGATCTCCTGGGCGGAAAACCTGGAGATCTTCGGCGACCCGGCGCAGGCCTTCCGCCTGTCGTTCCTCAACAAGTGCGACGAAGCCGAGCGGCCGCTGGTCGCCGAGTACTACCAGCGCTGTTTCGATCACGAGCTGGGCGAGTCGGCGCTGCCCCGCCTCGCCCTGGCCTGACCCCGCACAGGAGCCGCCCCATGAGCCAGCCGCCACGCCGCGAGAAGCGCCAGCAACAACTCGAGGAACTCTGCGCGGCGACGCTGCGGGCGCTGTCCGGCGAGGCGCGCCTGCGCTACCGCGGCGGACGCCTGGAGGTCCGCGGCCGCCATGTACCGGTGCGCGCCCCGCACCTGCACCCGGACCCCGAGCGCGATGAGTTCCCGGCCTGGCGCGGGGTCGCCGACAGCCTGGCGCTGCGCCTGCAACACAGCGATCCGGAGCAGCTGCGCCAGACGCTGCCGGCGCAGCCGGTCGAGCGCCTGGTGTTCGAGCTGCTCGAGCAGCTGCGCGTGGAATCGCTGGTGGCCGACTGCCATCCAGGGGTGCGGCGCAACCTTCTGCGGCGCTTCGAGCAGTGGAGCCAGCAGTTCCTCGACTCGGGACAGACCGAGGGCCACGTCGGCCTGCTGCTCTTCACCCTGGCGCAGATGAGCTGGATGCTGCTGTGCGGCGGGCGCGCCAGCGAACAGATGGAAATGCTCATCGAGGCCCCCAGGCTGAGCCTGCTCGGCCACTTCGGCGCGGCCTTCGGCCTGCTGCGCCGCTGTCGCCATGACCAGGCGGCATTCGCCGAGCAGGCGCTGAGCATTGCCGCCAAGGTGCAGGAACTGCTCGAGCAGCTGGATGCCGAACTGCTCGGCAACGACGAGCGCAAGGTCTCGGAGGTCGCCGAGAAGACCCACCTGGCCTTCGCCCTGCTGCTGGACGTCGAGCACGACGGCGAGGGCGACGGCAGCAGCGGCGGGGTCGGCGCGGGCAATCCGCGCGACGGCGCCGAGAGCTTCGCCTACCGGGTGTTCAGCCGCGACTACGATCGCGAACGCAGCGCCGCCAGCCTGGTGCGCCCCGAGCTGCTGCACGAGCTGCGCCTGCGCCTGGACCGTCGCCTGGCCGGCCAGGGCCTCAACCTGCCGCGCCTGGGCAAGCGCCTGGGCGCCCTGCTGGCCGCGCCGCGCCGCGATGGCTGGGCCTTCGCCCAGACCGACGGACAGATCGACAGCGGCCGCCTCAGCCGCCTGATCGTCAGCCCCGAGCAACGCGACATCTTCCGCCACGAACGCGAGCGACCGCACAGCGATTGTCTGGTCAGCCTGCTGATCGACAACTCCGGCTCCATGCGCAACCACATCGAGCACATCGCCCTGCTCGCCGACGCGCTCGCCCGCGCCCTGGAGCTGGCCGGGGCGCGCAGCGAGATCCTCGGCTTCACCACCGGCCAGTGGAACGGCGGGCGCCCCCTCAAGCGCTGGCGCGGCCTGGGCCAGCCGGCCGAGCCGGGGCGCCTGAACGAGCTCAGCCACCTGGTCTACAAGGACGCCGAGACCTCCTGGCGCCGCGCCCGGCCGCACATCGCCGCGCTGCTCAAGTCCGACCTGTTCCGCGAGGGCATCGACGGCGAGGCGCTGCTCTGGGCGCGCCAGCGCCTGCTGCAGCGCGAGGCGCGACGACGCCTGCTGATCGTCGTCAGCGACGGCTGTCCGATGGACAGCGCCACCCACCAGGCCAACGCCCAGGACATCCTCGACCTGCACCTCAAGCAGGTGACGCAGCAGATCGAGCAGGAGGGCCGCATCGAGCTGTACGCCCTGGGCGTCGGCCTGGACCTGAGCGCCTACTATCGCCACAGCCTGGAACTGGACCTGTCGCGCAGCCTGGACAACGCGGTGTTCGACGAGGTGCTGCAGCTGCTGGCGCGGCGCCGCTGATGCGGCGCCGCGGCGACGCTAACGGGCGTTCCAGAGCGCTTGCATCGGCTTTCGTCCGCCCGCCACACTGGCTCCAGAAACGCCGTGAATGTGGCCCTAAACAGCTCGGTAGCCTGGGGGGACTATTGGACCTGTCGAAGGGAGGCGACCTGGAGTTTCCAGCGAGACGAGCGTCGCCCAGAGCACAACGCCACCGACCTCACCTTGAGACACTCCCCTGGAGGGCACTGCCCGAGCCGCTACGGAGCCACCGGCTCGGCGACATGGCCCCATCCTGCACTTTCGTAGCCAACAACAACTACAACGGAGTACGCAGTTATGACACCCAGCAAGCACTTCACCCGCACCCTCGGCCTGGCCCTGTGCCTCACGGCCACCGCCCTGAGCAGCACCCTGGCCCAGGCCAAGACCTTCCGCATGGCCATCGGCGACAATGTCGGCGGCACCCAGTACGAGCTGGGCGTCAAGTTCGCCGAGGAGTTCAAGGCCCGCACCGGCGGCAAGCACGAGGCCAAGCTGTTCCCCAACAGCCAGCTGGGCAGCGAGGAGGACACCGTCAGCAACGCCGCCATGGGCACCCTGGACTTCTCCATCCTGGCCATCAACAACGTCACCCCCTTCTCGCCCTCGGTCGGCGTACTGACCCTGCCCTACATGATCCAGAGCCTGGACGATGCGGTGACCCTGACCCAGAGCGAGATCGGCCAGAACCTGACCGACAACACCGTGCGCGACGCCGGTGTGCGCATCATCGGCTGGGCCTACTCGGGCTTCCGCGTGCTGACCAACTCCAAGCGCCCGGTGACCACCCTGGCCGACCTGGAAGGCCTGCAGATCCGCGTGCCGAAGAACGAGATCATGATCGACACCTACCGCGCCTGGGGCATCAACCCGACGCCCATGGCCTGGGCGGAAACCTTCACCGGCCTGCAGCTCAAGGTGGTCGACGGGCAGGACAACCCCTATATCACCGTGTCGGCGATGAAGTTCGACGAGGTGCAGAAGTACATTACGAACATCCGCTACCTGTTCTCCATCGAGCCCCTGATCATCAGCGAGTCGGTGTTCCAGGAGCAGCCGGCCGATGTGCAGCAGGCCATTCTCGCCGCCGGCAAGGCCGCCACCGAGCATAGCGCCCAGTTCCTGGTGGCCGAGGAAGAGAAGATCAAGAAGGAGCTGACCGCCAAGGGCATGGTCATCGCCGACCCGGCCAACGGCGAGAAGGAGTGGATCGACCGCGCCGTGGCTCAGGTCTGGCCCAAGTACGTCGACCAGCTCGGCAAGGACAACCTGAACAAGGCCTTGCAAGCCATGGGTCGCGACCCGCTCTAGTCCCCAGCGCGAGGGCCCAGGGCCCACTGTACGAGCGCCGGGAGGTCGTCCCCCCGGCGTTGTCCACCCAGCGCCGCCAGCCCGCCATCCGGCCACGCCTGGCGCCTCGTTCCACGCGATGAAACGCTGTGTCCCGGCCTGGGCGCAGCGCTTCGGGAGGCCCACCATGAAACCGGCCAGTACCCTGTTCAAGATCATCGACAACCTGGAAAACTACATCTGCCGCACCCTGCTGGCACTGTTCGTGGTCATCCTGTTTGCCCAGATCCTCAGCCGCAACCTGTTCAACCACTCGATCTCCTGGACCGAGGAGCTGGTCACCTACATGTTCGTCTGGTTCGCCTTCTTCGGCGCCAGCTACGCCGCCAAGCTGGCCGCCCACAACCGCGTCACCTTCCAGTTCAAGTTCATGCCGCGCAAGCTGGCAACCGGCCTGGAGGCCTTCTCCGACCTGATCTGGGTCGCCTTCAACGGCTACTTCGTCTACCTCAGCATTCTCTTCTTCACCAAGGCCAACCTGTTCTGGAAGTCCCAGACCCTGGGCATCCCGATGAAGTACCTGTATCTGGTCCTGCCCATCGCCTTCAGCCTGATGGCCCTGCGCGTGCTCCAGGTCAACTACTACAAGCTGGTCAAGGGCATCGACATCCGCGACCCGGAAACCGAGGAGCTGGACAAGATCATCCACGACTCCGCGCAGAACGACGGCAAGCAATTCCGGGAGCGAGTCCATGGTTGATACCAATATTGTCTACATCCTCTTCGGCTCCTTCATCCTGCTGCTGCTGATCGGCACGCCGATCAGCATCTCCCTGGCGGTCTCGGCGCTGGCCTCGTTCCTCTACCTGGGCGAGAACCCGATCAAGTTCGTGCAGATCGCCTTCACCTCGGTGGGCTCCTTCCCGCTGATGGCGCTGCCGGCCTTCATTCTCGCCGGCGCGCTGATGGAGGCGGCGGGCATCTCGAAACGCCTGGTGACCCTGGCAGAAAGCTGCGCCGGGCCGATCACCGGCGGCATCTCCGCCTCCGCGGTGATGGCCTGCCTGTTCTTCGGCGCCATCTCCGGCTCGGGCCCGGCGACCACCGCGGCGGTGGGCATGCTGATGATCCCGGCCATGGTCAAGCGCGGTTATGCCAAGGGCTACGCCTCGGCGGTCACCGCCTCCTCCGGCGGCCTGGGCATCATCATCCCGCCGTCCATCCCCATGGTGATCTTCGGCATCTCGGCCATGGGCCTGCTGCCGTCGCCCGAGGCGGTGGAGAAGTTCGGCGCCTTCGGCTCGGTGTCCATCCCCAAGCTGTTCATCGCCGGCGTGGTCCCCGGGCTGATGCTGGCCGGCGGCCTGCTGGTGATGAACTACTTCCGCTGCAAGAAACTGGGTTACACCGGCAGCGGCGAGGGCTGGTCCTGGAGCAAGATCCGCAAGGCCCTGCGCGATGGCATCTGGTCCATCCTCGCACCCTTCGTGATCCTCGGCGGCATCTACACCGGCCTGTTCACCCCCACCGAGTCGGCCATAGTGGCGATCTTCTACACCCTGTTCGTCGGCCTGTTCATCCACCGCGAACTGCACCTGCCGGAACTGTTCAAGTCGCTGGAGACCACCACCTGGATCACCGGGCGGGTGCTGGTGATACTGTTCACCGCCACGGTGTTCGGCCGCCTGCTGGTGGAGAACCAGATTCCGGCGATAGTCGCCGACGGCATGCTCAGCCTGACCGACAATATCTACCTGATCTGGATCCTGATCATCGGCTTCCTGCTGTTCGTCGGCATGTTCATGGAGACCCTGGCGGCCATCATGATCCTCACCCCGGTGATACTGCCGGTCGCCTACAGCCTGGGCATCGACCCGGTGCACTTCGGCATCGTGCTGATCTGCTGCCTGAGCATCGGCTTCATGACCCCGCCGATGGGCGAGAACCTGTTCATCGCCTCCGGCATCTCCGGCACGGCGATCGAGGACATCTCGCACAAGGCCCTGCCCTTCGTGGCGATCCTGACCATCGCCACCCTGATCATCGCCTACGTGCCGGCGATCAGCCTGACCCTGCCCGCCCTATTGGGGTACTGACGCCCGCGCCGCGGCCTGCCGGGCGCGCCGAGGCGCCCCGGCAGCCGCCTGTCCCTTCGTCGGCTAGCGCCGGCCAACGCGGCGACGCCCGCCATGCACAGCTTGACCCCTGTCGTGCAACTGGCTAGCTTTAGGCCTCGTTTCGCCGCATTCCCCTACGGTTCCGCCATGAGCCCGCACGCGTCGCCTTTCCGCCTCGATCGCCACGCCGCCACCCGCCGCGTAGCCGTCCGCGCGTGCGCCGTGCCACCACCTGTCTCGCCGCCCAGCGTCCGCCGGGCCGGCACTCCGCCGCCGCCCCCGGCCTTCGCCGTAGCGGGCTGATACCCGCTCCCTTACCGGCTCCGAACCTGGCCTGACGGCCGGCGAGCGCCTGCGCGCCTCGCCCGTCGGAGCTCGTCGCGACTTATCGACAGGTGCTTCACCATGGTTTTCGACAAGACCTCCTGGGCCGCTTGCGGCTCGACCCTGCTGTTCGTCCTGCTCTGGGGCAGCGGGGCGATCTTCGCCCGCGTGGGCCTGGATCATGCCTCGCCCTTCGCCTTCCTGGTCCTGCGCTTCGCCCTCGCCTGCGCCGCCCTGCTGCTGCTCGCCAGCCTGCACGGGCGCTGGCTGCCGGCGCCTGGCCAGCGCCGGCGAACGCTGCTGACCGGGCTGCTGATGATCGGCGGCTACACCATCTGCTACCTGCTGGCCCTGGACCGCGGGCTCACTCCCGGGGTACTGGCCACCGTGCTAGGCGTGCAACCCATCCTCACCCTGGCCCTGCTGGAACGGCGCTTCGCCGCGCTGCGCCTGGTCGGCCTGGGCCTGGCCCTGGGCGGTCTAGGCCTGGTGGTGAACGAGGGCCTGCAGCGCAGTCGCCTGTCCGGTGAGGGCATGCTGTTCGCCCTGGCGGCTCTGGCATGCATGACCCTCGGGGCAATCCGCCAGAAAGGCCAGGAGCAGGCGCCCTTGGCCGTGCTGCCACTGCAGTACGGCGTCAGCCTGCTGGCCTGTGTGCTGGTGCTGCCCTTCCAGCCCTGGCAAGTGCAGTTCTCCCTGGACTTCCTGGTGCCGCTGCTGTGGATGGCGCTGGTCATTTCGGTGGCCGCGCAGCTGCTGCTGTATCGCCTGATTCGCGCCGGCAACCTGGTCAACGTCACCAGCCTGTTCTACCTGGTGCCGGTGGTCACCGCGGCCATGGACTACCTGTTTCTCGGCAATCGCCTGTCGACCAGCGCTCTGGGCGGCATGCTGGCGATCCTCCTCGGCCTGCTGCTGGTGTTCCGCTTCGCCCCGCGGCAGTAGCGGCATGGGCGCGGCGGCCGAGACGCCGCGCCCGCTCAGCCCTCGGCCTGCTCCAGGGCCTGCACCAGCGCCTTGAGGAAGCGCGCCGCCTCGCCGCCGGTGACCGCGCGGTGGTCGAAGGTCAGCGACAGCGGCAGGATCGGATGCACCACCACCTTGCCGTTCACCGCCACCGGCTCGTCGCGGATGCCGCCGGCGCCGATGATCGCCACCTGCGGCGGCACCACGATGGGGTTGGCGTAGCGGCCGAACAGGGTGCCGAAGTTGGACAGGGTCAGGGTCGCGCCCATCATCTCCTGGGGCGGGATGGAGCGCGCCTTGACGTCGGCGCGCAGGCGTTGTGCCCCCGCCTTGAGGTCCTCGGCGCTGCGCGCGCCGACGTTGCGCAGCACCGGCACGAACAGGCCCTCGGGGCTGTCCACGGCGATGCCCAGGTCGAGCTGCTGGTGCTGCTTGAGCGACAGGTTCTTGCCGTCGAACCAGCTGTTGAGCACCGGCTCGGCCTGGCAGGCCACGGCGATGGCCTGGGCCAGGCGTACCAGCGGGTCGCGGGCCTGCTTCCAGCGATGCAGGTCGGCGTCGCCGACTATGACCACCGGCACCACCTCGGCGTGGGAGCGGGCCATGTTGATCGCCATGCTGCGCCGCACGCCGCGCAGCTTCTCGCCGCCGAACCTGTCGCGGGCGCTCTGGGTGGCGGCCTCGACGTCGGCGCGGGTGATCAGGCCGTCACTGCCGCTGCCGCTCAGGGTGCTCAGGTCGACGCCCAGCTGGCGCGCCAGCTGGCGCACCGCCGGGGTGGCGCGCGGCGCCAGGTGCTCGCGGGTCGAGGGCGCGGCGCCGACGAAGAAGCTGTCGTCCTGGGCCTCGCCGCCGCCCTCCAGGCGGCCGACCACGGTGCCGGAGTCGGCCTCGCCCTCGTAGGCCAGCAACGGTTCGCCGACGTGGAGGATGTCGCCCTCGGCGCCGAAGGTCTTGAGCACCACGCCGTCGTAGGGCGCGGGGATGTCGACTATGGCCTTGGCGGTTTCCACCGAGACCAGCAGCTGGTCGGTCTTCACCGCGTCGCCGGCCTTGACGTGCCACTCGACGATCTCGGCTTCCTGCAGGCCCTCGCCCAGGTCGGGCAGCTTGAAATACTTCATGGCGACGCTCCTCAGGCGTAGTTCAGCACGGTGTCGCAGGCCGCGAGGATGTCCTCGACGCCCGGGATGTAGAGCTGTTCCAGGCGATACAGCGGCGGCGGGATGTCCGGCGCGGTGACCCGCTGGATCGGCGCCTGCAGGTCGAGCAGGGCCCGCTCGTAGAGGCTGGCGGCGATCTCCGCGCCGACCGCGCAGCTCTTCGGCGCCTCGTGGACGATCACGCAGCGCCCGGTCTTGCGCACCGAGGCCTCCAGGGTGTCGAGGTCCAGCGGCTTGACGCAGGCGACGTCGATCACCTCGGCGGCGATGCCCTGCTCGGCCAGGCGGGCGGCCGCCTGCAGGGTCTCGTGGACGCTGGCGCCCCAGCTGACCAGGGTCAGGTCGCCGCCCTCGCGCAGGGTGAAGCAGCTGTCCAGCGGCAGGCGCTTGCCGTCGTCGACCAGCACCTGAGGATTCATCCGGTACAGCCGGGTCGGCTCAAGGAAGATCACCGGGTCGGGGTCGTCGATCGCCGCCAGCAGCAGGCCGTAGGCCCGCGCCGGCGACGAGGGCATGACCACGCGCAGGCCGGGAATATGGGCGAATAGCGCCTCGGTGCTCTCGCTGTGGTGTTCCGGGGCGCGGATGCCGGCGCCCATCGGCGTGCGCAGCACCATGGGGCAGGTCAGGCGGCCGCGGGTGCGGTTGCGCAGGCGACTGGCGTGGGACACCAGCTGGTCCAGGGCCGGGTAGATGAAGCCCATGAACTGGATCTCCATCACCGGTTTCAGGCCCTGGGCGGCCATGCCCACGGCCAGGCCGGCGATCATCGTCTCGGCCAGCGGCGTGTCGATCACCCGCTTGAAGCCGAAGGCCTCACGCAGGCCGGCGGTGGCGCGGAACACCCCGCCGTTGACGCCGATGTCCTCGCCGAGCACCACGACGTCGTCGTCCTCGGCCATGGCCCGGTGCAGGGCCAGGTTGACCGCCTCCAGCAGGCTCAGCTTGCGTTCACTCATGGCGGTTCTCCTCGCGGCGGGCGGCCCGCTCGCGGAACTGCTCGCGCTGCTCGGCCAGGGCCGCCGGCCACTGCGCGTAGACATAGTCGAAGACCGTGTCCGGGGCCTGCTCGCCCGCCGCCTCGAAGGCCGCCACGGCCTGCTGCACCCGGCCCTGGCACTCGCCGACCAGTTCCTGCTCGCGCTGCTCGTCCCACACGCCCTGGGCCGCCAGGTAGCTCTGCAGGCGCTTGATCGGCTCCTCCTGCCAGGCCTGCTTGACCTCCTCGGAGCTGCGGTAGCGGCTGGCATCGTCCGCCGTGGTGTGGTCGCCGAGGCGGTAGCTGAGGCATTCCAGCAGCACCGGCCCCTTGCCCTGGCGCGTCCGCTCCAGGGCACTGCGCAGGCGGTCGTAGACGGCGAGGATGTCGTTGCCGTCGACCTGCTCGCCGTGGAAGCCGGCGCCCAGGGCCTTCTGCGCCAGGGTCGGGGCGCCGCACTGGATGCGCCGCGGCACCGAGATGGCCCACTGGTTGTTGTTGACCACGAACACCACCGGCAGCTGCCAGGCACCGGCGACGTTCAGCGCCTCGAGGAAGTCGCCCTTGCTGGTGGCGCCGTCGCCGCAGGTGGTGACGGCGACGCGGTGCTCGCCGCGGATCTTCATCGCCGTGGCCACGCCGCAGGCATGCAGGGCCTGGGTGGCGATCGGCACGCACAGCGGGAAATCCTGGCCCACGGCCGGGTCGACGTAGGCGCTGCCGCGCTCGTCGCCGCCCCAGTAGAGCAGGATCTCCTCCATCTTCACCCCGCGCATCACCTGCGCCGCGGTGTCGCGGTAGTAGGGCACCAGCACGTCGTCGGCGCGCATCAGGGCGCCGATGGCCACGCCTATGGCCTCCTGGCCGACGGTCGGCGCATAGGTGCCGATGCGTCCGGTGCGCTGCAGGGCCACGGCCTTCTGGTCGAACAGGCGGGTCAGCACCATCTGCCGGTACAGGCGAATCAGCAGGTCGAAGTCGTCGGCCCAGTCCGGCAGGCGGCCGAGCAGGCGGCCATCGGGCTCGAGGTAGCGGGTGTAGGGCAGTTTCAGACTCTCAGGCATGCGAAACCTCCTCGGCACCGGGTAGGTGGTTGAACGCGCCCCGCGGCTCGTCGCGGCGGGCTTCGGCAGGGCGCTTGCCGCGCCGCTCAGCGGCCGTACAGCAGGCGCTCGGCCAGGCTGTCGGCGACCCGCGCCGGCGAGCGTTTCTCGGCCTGGGCGTGGGCGTAGATCTCGGTCAGGCGCTCGCTGATCTTGGTCAGGTGCGCGGTGATGGTGGTCAGGCTCTCGCCCCGGTGCTGCAGCGCCACGTAGATCAGCCCGCCGGAGTTGATCACGTAGTCCGGCGCATAGAGGATGCCGCGGTTCTGCAGGCTGTCGGCGACCGCCAGATCGGCCAGCTGGGTGTTGGCCGCCCCGGCCACCACCGCACAGTGCAGCTGCCCCACCGTCTCGGCATTGAGGATGCCACCCAGGCCGCAGGGCGCGAGGATGTCGCAGGGCGTGGCGAGCAGGTCTGCGCAGGGCACCGCCTTGGCGCCCAGCTGCTCCACCGCCAGTTGCACCCGGCCGGCATCCAGGTCGCTGACCAGCAGCTCGGCGCCGACGGCATGCAGCTGCTCGGCCAGGGCGTAGCCGACATGGCCGAGGCCCTGGATCGCCACCCGCAGCCCTTCCAGGTCGTTGCTGCCCAGGCGCGCCATGGCGCTGGCGCGAATCCCGGCGAACACGCCCATGGCCGTGTGCGGCGAAGGATCGCCACCGCGGGAGGTGCTGGTGACATGGCGGGTGTGCTGGGCGATGCAGTCCATGTCGGCGCTGGAGGTGCCGCTGTCCACCGCGGTGATGTAGCGTCCGCCGAGGGTTTCGATGAAACGGCCGAAGGCCTCGAACAGCGCGCCGCGGTTCGCCACGTGGGCCGGGCGCATGATCACCGCCTTGCCGCCGCCCTGCTCCAGGCCGGCCAGGGCCGCCTTGTAGCTCATGCTCTGGGCCAGGCGCATGGCGTCGTGGATCGCGCTCTGCTCGTCGGGGTAGGCCAGGTAACGGCAACCGCCGAGCGCCGGGCCGAGACGGGTGCTGTGGATGGCGATCACCGCCTTGAGCCCGGTCGCCGGGTCCTGGGCGAAGTGCAACGCCTCCTGCCGGGAGGCTTCCATCATGGCGAACATGCTGTGGCTCCTTGGCCTCGGGGCCGGCACGGCACTGACGCGGCGTGCCGGCGCCTGCGAGTCTCTTCGTTAACGCCAGTATAGGCGCGCTCCCCGCCGCTGCCGGGCCGAGCCGACATAAGTCCACCGTCCCGGGGCTGGACGCCGCGCCGGCGGCCGGCTACAACCCTGTCATCAGCGGAGGTGAGCATGAGCCCGCGCCAATCCTGCCTAGCCTGCCTCGAGCGCGAACCGCCCGCCCTGTTCGAGGCGGCGTTGTGGATCGCCGCCGAGCACGATTCGACGCTGCAACCCCGGCAGGTGCTGGGCGAACTGCACGGCCTGCAGCAGCAGGTCGACGCCGGCCTGCCCAGCCTGCCCGCCCGGGAGCTGGCCCAACCACTGCTGCGGCGCCTGGGCGAGCTGGACTTCCACGAAGACGAGGCCCAGCCGCCAGCGCCGCGGGCCGCCCTGCTGCATCAGGTGCTGCGCCGGCGCCGCGGCCAGCCGCTGTCGCTGGCGCTGATCGCCCTGGAGCTGGCACGGCGCCTGGCCATTCCCCTGCAGGGGGTGAACTTCCCCGGGCATTTTCTGCTGCGCGTACCGGGCGCCGATCACCTGCTCGACCCCTGCGGCGGCCGCCGCCTGTACCCCCGCGACTGCCGCGAGCTGCTGCTGCACCAGTTCGGCGCCCGGGCCGAGCTCAACGCCGGCCACCTGCAGGGCTGCGATGCCCACGCGATGCTGCAGCGCCTGTCGCGCAACCTGCGCCAGCTGCACCTGCAGGCCCAGGACTACCTGGCCGCGCTGAAGGACGCCGAGCGGGTGCTGCAGCTGGGCGCGCCGAGCCTCGCCGACCACCTGGCCCGGGCCGACCTGTACCGGCAGCTGGACTGCCCCCAGGGCGAGCGCTTCGACCTGCAGCGCGCCCTGCTGTTGTGTGACGATGCGGCCCAGCGCCTGCAGCTCGGCGAGCGCCTGCGCCGACTGAGCACCACGCCGGCGCTGCACTGAGCACGAACCGCCGCAGCCTTACAACAGCCCAAGTGCCTTGGCCCGCGCCACCGCCTGGGTGCGCCGGGCCACGCCGAGCTTGCCGTTGATGCGCCGGGCGTGGGTCTTGACCGTGTGCAGGGAGATATACAGCTGCTCGGCCACCTCCTGATTGGAGCAGCCCTGGGCGATCAGCCGCAGTACCGCCACTTCGCGACCACTCAGGGGCGCCGGGCCGTCGCCATCGGCGGCGGCACCGGCGCCGCCCTCGTCCGCCTCGAACCACAGGCAGCGGTAGTTCAGGCGTTGGCGCAGGGCCTGGCCCGCCTGCCGCGCCTGGGCCGCGGCCTGGGCATCGCCGGCCGCCACGCAGGCCTCGGCCAGGCTCAGCCAGAGCTCGCTGGCGAGCGCCTGGCGGCCCTCGCCCAGGACCTGGTCGAGCAGGACGCGCAGGGGCTGGCGCACGTCCGTGCCCTGCTCCAGTTCCAGGCGCAACAGCAGATAGCGCAGGCGCGGCAGCAGCTCGGGGAAAGGCGCCGGAGGCAGCAGCGCGGCATGCCGGCGGCCATGCTCGAGGACCCGGCTGAGGGCCTCGCGGGCCCGCTCGTGATGCCCCTGCCACAGCCACAGGCGGCTGCTGGCCAGCAGCAGCACGCCACGGTAGAGGGTATCGGCGACCCGCTGGCGCTGCATCAGGCGCTCGGCCTCGGCCAGCCGCGCGAAGGCCCCGGAGAGGTCGCGCTGGCGCGCCGCCAGCTCGGCCAGGCCGAGAAAGCCGTGGAAGGCGCCGGGGTCCTCGTGGCGCAGCGCCTCCTCGAGCCCGCCCTGCAGGCGGCCGGCGGCCTCCTCCAGCTGGCCCTGGCGCAGGGCCAGACGCCCCAGGCGCAGGAGGACCCGCCCACGCACCGGGTCGGCCGCGACGGCTGCCCGTCCAGCTGCTCGAGCACCCGCTGCAGCAGGGCCTGGGCGCGGGCGAATTCGCCGCGCGACTCCAGCAGCAGGCCATGGTCCAGCTCCAGCAGCGCCTCGAACACCGCGCTGCCGTGGCGCCGCGCCTGCTTCAAGGCCGCGTAGCCCAGGCGCTGGGCCTCCTCCAGGCGCCCCTCGCCGATCGCCATCTGGGTCAGCGCCGAGCGACACAGCAGGCTCTGCGCCCAGGCCCGCTCCGGCAGCAGCGCCAGGGCCTCGAGCAGGTGCAGGCGCGCCTGCCCGGCACAGCCGCGGCCGAACGCGGCGATGCCGCTGAGCGCCTGCCACTGGGCGAACAGCTCGACCGTGCGCTCGCCATCGCCCCGGGGCTGGAAGCGCGCCAGCTGATCGGCGCAGGCCTGGGCCTCGTCCAGGCGCCCGACCAGCAGCAGCACCCAGGCATTCAGCAGGATCAACCGCGGCGTGCTCAGCAACAGGCTCGCCGGCAGCTCGCCGCGCCAGCGCAGGATCAGCGCCAGGTCCTGGCCCTGCAGCACCTGCTCCTCGGTGAAGCGCTCGAGAAAGCTCGCCGCCACCTCCGGCTGCCCACCCTTGAGCGCATGCGCCACCGCCGCCCGGGTATCGCCCCGGGCGGCGAACCACTGGCTGGCATGCAGGTGCAGGCTGGTACAGGGCGCGCCCCTGGCCAGCTGCTGCAGCAGCATGGCCAACGGCGGGAACACCTCGTACCAGTCGGCCTGGTCCTCCAGCTCGTCGATGAACAGGCCGCGGGCGCGCAACGCCTGCAGCCAGTCGGCGCCCTCGCCCACGCCCAGCAGGTGCTCGCACAGCTCGGCATTGAAGCGGGGGATCTGCGCCAGCTGGCCGAGGCTGTGCTGCAGTTCGGCCGGCAACCCGTGCAGCACCTCGTGCTCGACGTATTCGCGCACCAGGCCGTCGTGCTCCTCGCCCGGCGCCTGCGCCACCCGCTCGCCCTGGGCGGCCAGCAGGCGCAGGCGCAGCGCCGCCGGCCAGCCGCGGCTCTGCCCGTGGAGGCTGTCGGCCCAGGCCAGCCGGGCGGCATCGACCTGGCGCAGCCAGGCGCCGACCTCCTCGGCGCTGAAGCGCAGATCCGCCGCGCCCAGCTCGAACAGCTCGCCTTCGAGCAGCAGCCGCGGCAGGTTGCAGGCCGGCCGCCGCCGGCTGGCCAGCCACCAGCCGATGCCGGCGGCGGCCGCGCCGAGCAGGCGGTCGAGGCAGGCGTCCAGGGCGGCGTCCGGCTCACGCGGGTAGTCGTCGAGAAACAGCCACAGGCGCCGCGCTTCCTGCTCCAGGCGCGCCAGCAGCTGCGCCTCGCCCCCGGGCCGATAGCCCAGGGCCAGGGCCAGCTGCTCGCAGAGCGTGGCCGGCGACCAGGGCTGGCCGGCGCAGTTGAGCCACAGCGCGCGGCAGTCCGGCGGGCAGGCGCGGGCACAGTCGGCGAGCAGCACCGACTTGCCGAAGCCGGCCGGCGCGATGAGCAGGCGCAGGCGGCAGTCCTGCTGCAGCAGGCGCTGCTGCAACGGTTCGCGGCGGATATGCCCGGGGGGCTGGCGCGGCGGCGTAGCGCGGGCGCAGGGCGACGGGGCGAAGGGCGTGACGGACGCTTGGGCAGGAACGGTCATGGCGGTCGTTGATTGTTCTTATCGGACAAACCGGTTGCTCCGAGGCTAGCCGCCGACCCGCCGCGGCGACAGCTGTATCAGCCGCCCTGATGGTCGCCAATAAAAAAGGCGGCCCGCAGGCCGCCGAATCTTCGCGTCGTCTGAGCGCGCCGGGCCTCAACGCACCCCGGAGGTACGCAGGGCGGCGGGGGTGTAGTCGGCGGCGCTGGCATCGAAGCCGAAGTCGTAGGCGGACTTCTCCTCGTTCTTCATGCCCAGGGCCAGGTAGCGTCCGGCGACCACGTCGTACAGCGCCTCCAGGGTGTAGCTCGGCACCTTGTGGTTGAAGTACTGCTGGGCGTGGCCCTCGGCCACCCGCCACAGCTGGCCGCGGCCGTCGTAGTGATCGACCAGGGCCAGCTGCCAGCTGTCCTCGTCGAAGTACAGGTGGCGCTTGGCATAGATGTGCCGCTCGCCGCCCTTCAGGGTGGCCTCCACCTCCCAGACCCGGTGCAGCTCGTAGCGGGTCAGGTCCTGGTTGATGTGCCCGGCCTTGATCACCTCGTCGTAGCTCAGCGCCGGCGAGTCGAGCCTGTAGCTGTTGTAGGGGATGTACATCTCCTTCTTGCCGATCAGCTTCCAGTCGTAGCGGTCCGGGGCGCCGGAGAACAGGTCGAAGTTGTCCGCCGTGCGCATGCCGTCGGAGGCGGTACCGGGGCCGTCGTAGGCGACCTGCGGGGCGCGGCGCACGCGGCGCTGGCCGGCGTTGTAGATCCACGCCAGGCGCGGCTCCTTGACCTGGTCGATGGTCTCGTGGACCAGCAGCACGTTGCCGGCCAGGCGCGCGGGGGCGGTCACCCGCTGCTTGAAGTAGAGCAGGATGTTGCCGGCCTTGGCCGGGTCGAGATCGGGCATGTCGGCGGGAAAGGCCACCTCGTCCTCGAACTTGACCAGGCTGTAGGAGCCGTTGGTCTGCGGCGTCGCCTGGGTGATCAGGCGGCGCACGTTGCCGCCGCGGTAGCGGGTGATGTGGTTCCACACCACCTCGACCCCGCTCTTGGGAATGGGAAAGGCGTAGTAGCGGCTGTCGGCGAAGTTCTGCAGGCCGTTGCCGCCGTCCACCGGCACGGTGTTGAGGGCGCTGCGCTTGGCCGCGGCATAGATCGCCTCGGGCACCGCGGCCGTGCGATGGGTCCGGTAGACCGGGAGCCTGTAGCTGTCCGGGTAGCGCTTGAGCATCGCCAGCTGGCCGGCGGACAGCTTGTCGCGGTACTGCTCGGCGTTGCTTGCATCGATGGTGAACAGCGGCTGCTCGTCGGCGAAGGGGTCGGCGAGGAAGCCCTTGGCATCGACCTTGGCCGCGTCGGCCGGCAGGCCGCCAGTCCAGGCCGGGATGCTGCCGTCGGCATTGCCGGCCATCTGCGCGCCCAGCGGGGTCAGGCTGACGCCCAGTTGCGCCGCCTCCTGCTCGGAGACCGCGGCCATCACGCTGCCGGCCAGCAGGCTCAGGGCCAATGCGCCGGTGTGCAGGATTCTTGTGCTTTTCATCGGGTGGGGATCCTTTGCGCGGGGTTGATCAGAAGTTCACGCCGAAACTCAGCGCGACGAAGTCGCGGTCGGTGATGGTGTTGTATTCGCCGCCGAAGAAGTCGGTGTAGCTGAGGCTGGCGTTGTAGGTGTTCTGGTAGTCGGCGCTGAGACCGAGGCTGACGGCCTTGCTGCCTTCGTTGAAGTTCGGCCCGTAGCCGTCGACGTCATGGGACCAGGCGATGCTCGGGGTCAGGTTGATGCCGGCGATCAGGTTGGCGTACTCGGCGCTGGCGCGCAGGCGATAGCCCCAGGAGTTGCTGGTGAAGAAGCCGTCGCCCTGGCACTCGTCCGGGTTGGCCGAGTTGAACAGGGCGCAGACGCCCGGGGCGGCGAACTCGCCGGCGCCGAAGATGGGATCGCGGCCGAAACGCAGCTCGCCGACGTCCTCGTCGATGCCGTTGATGTGGTTGTAGCCGACCTCGCCGAGCAGGGTCAGGCGGCTGGCACCGAGCACCCGGTCGATGAACTGCACCGCGGTGATCTGCGCCTGGGTCACGGCGCGGCGCTCGTAGCCGTGGATATCGGCGCCGGCGACATTCTGCGCATGGCCGCTGGTGAACACCGGCGCGACCGGCAGGCCGAGGGCGGCGAAGGACAGGTCGGTGGAGTTGATCTGCAGCGGCATGTTCGGCCGGTAGCTGACCTCGCCGGATAGCGCGGTGCCGCCGACGTTGGTCTGGAAGCTGACGCCGTACAGGCGGATGTCCTCCGGGTACTCGATGAAGTAGCGGGCGTTCGGCGCGCCCGGGATGAAGGCCGGCGACGGCGTGGTGGTGCGGATGGTGCTGAACACCGGGTTGCGGCTGTGGTAGTTCATGGCGTAGAGGCCGAACTCGGTGTCGTGCAGCGCCTCGGCGAACCAGCGCAGGGCCACCCCGTACTGGCCGCTGTCGCGGGCGTCGCGGTCGCCGGCGCGGGGGATGTAGAGGTTCTCCCCGGGGGCGAAGCTGTTGTTCGACTCGCCCGGCGGCAGGTCCGGGCCGAACACCACCAGGCGGTCCTCGCAGCCATCGGCGACCACGTCGGCGGTGGAGAAGAAGGTGCCGCAATTGTCCGCCACCGTCTGGTCCCACTCCAGCTGGTAGAAGGCTTCCAGGCTCAGCGAATCGCTCAGGCTCTGCGACAGGTAGAGCATGTTGACCGGGATCAGGCCCTCCTTGATCTCCGCGCCGGGGCGGCGGAAGGCGGCGGCGTCGATCGGGTTGATCGAGTTGATCGAGTTCTGGATGAAGGTGCTCTCGCCCCAGCTGACCACCTGCTTGCCCACCCGCACGCTGCCCGGCAGGCTGCCGAGGCTGTAGTTGTGGTAGAGGAAGGCGTCGAGGATCTCCGCCCCCGAGGACTGCGCCGCCTGTTTGCGGTTGTGGTCGTCGATGTCGTAGAACAGCCGGTGCTCGTCCTTGGTCTCAAAGTCGTACCAGTACTTGCCGCGGATGAAGGCGCCGCTGTCGCCGTACTTCAACTCCAGGTCGTGGATGCCCTTGAAGATCTTCGAGAAGGTCTCGCCCTTCTTGAAGTTCAGCCGGCCGTCGTCCGAGGTGCGCGAGGAGGCGGAGCCGCCGCTGGCGGTGGAGATGAAGTCCGGGTCGGCGCCGCGCACCGCCCAGCTGGCGCCGACGGACAGCGACGAGTCGAACTGCCCCTCGATCTCGCCGAGACTGAAGTCGAGCGCCTGCACCGGCGCCACGCCGCCCAGGGCGACGGCGACGGCCAGCGCGCAGGGCTGGAACACGGCATGTCTTGTTCTTGTTGTCATGCGGCTCTCCTGGAAAGCATGGTTGCGTGTCGAGCCCCAACGCTAACCAGTCGCCCCCGGGCGGATAAGCGCCCGAAAGTGGTATTTGCCCCGTCAGCCGAAAGGATGAAGCCCCGCCCGCCACGGCGCTCTGGCGCCGCCGATGGACCGGCTCGATGCCGCACTATCGAGCGGCTGAATGGCGCGGGCGCCAGGCGCCCCGGGCCGGCGACGGCCCCTGCCAGCGCTTCCGGCACCAATCGTATCGATTTAGATACAGCGTAATGAATACGACACGAAAGCGACACCGACCTGTCACGACGCGACATCCACGGGCTTTTCCCCCGCTTTGCGCCCCCGCGAGGCGCGCTCCGTATCGAATTCGCTACGGCTGTTTTTCCTCAATTCTCGCGCAAACAATCTAAGTATTTGATTTAATTGATAAAAATCAACATGGCATCGGCCTTGCTAACTACTCACGCAAGAGCGCTCGCTGCCCGGCACGAGCACCTTGATCATCGCCCGTACAAGAATCGGGGCGAGTCTGACTACTTGAGGAGTCCACATGAGCGAGTTGCGTTTTACTGTCGATCACGAATGGCTGCGTCAGGACGCCGATGGCCTGGTTACCGTTGGCATCACCGCTTTCGCCCAGGACGCCCTGGGTGACGTGGTGTTCGTGCAGCTGCCGGACGCGCAGTCCTACGCCGCGGGCGCCGAAGTGGCCGTGCTGGAGTCGGTGAAGGCCGCCAGCAACATCGCCATGCCGCTGGCAGGCGAAATCGTCGAAGTGAACGCCGAGCTGGAAAGCAGCCCGGAGCTGGTCAACGAAGACCCGCTGGGCAAGGGCTGGTTCTTCCGCTTCCGTCCGGCCGATGCCGGCGCAGTCGCCGAGCTGCTCGACCAGGCCGGCTACGACCGCCTGCTCAAAGCCAACGACGACGCCTGAGGCCCGCGCCATGCCTGAACTCACGACCCACAACGAATTCATCGCCCGGCACATCGGCCCGCGCGACAGCGACGTCGCCGCCATGCTCGAGCTGCTCGGCTACGCCTCGCTGGAAGCCCTGCTCGACAGCGTGATTCCCGAGAGCATCAAGGGCAGCAGCGTGCTGGAGATGACCGCCGGCCTCAGCGAAGCCGACGCCCTGGCCAAGATCAAGGCCATCGCCGCGAAGAACCAGCAGTTCAAGACCTACATCGGCCAGGGCTACTACGGCACCCACACGCCGGCGCCGATCCTGCGCAACCTGCTGGAAAACCCGGCCTGGTACACCGCCTACACCCCCTACCAGCCGGAAATTTCCCAGGGCCGCCTGGAAGCGCTGCTGAACTTCCAGACCCTGATCAGCGACCTGTCCGGCCTGCCGATCGCCAACGCCTCGCTGCTGGATGAAGCCACCGCCGCCGCCGAGGCCATGACCTTCTGCAAGCGCCTGTCGAAGAACAAGGCCAGCAACACCTTCTTCGCCTCCCAGCACTGCCACCCGCAGACCCTCGACGTGCTGCGCACCCGTGCCGAACCCCTGGGCATCGAGGTGGTGGTCGGCGACGAGCGCGAGATCGGCGACGTCGGCGCCTACTTCGGCGCCCTGCTGCAGTACCCGGCGAGCAACGGCGACATCTTCGACTACCGCGAGCTGGTCGAGCGTTTCCATGCCGTGGGCGCCCTGGTCGGCGTGGCCGCCGACCTGCTGGCCCTGTGCCTGCTGACCCCGCCCGGCGAGTTCGGCGCCGACGTCGCCATCGGCAGCGCCCAGCGCTTCGGTGTGCCGCTCGGCTTCGGCGGCCCGCACGCCGCCTACTTCGCCACCCGCGAGGCGTTCAAGCGCGACATGCCGGGCCGCCTGGTCGGCGTCTCGGTCGACCGCTTCGGCAAGCCGGCCCTGCGCCTGGCCATGCAGACCCGCGAGCAGCACATCCGCCGCGAGAAGGCCACCAGCAACATCTGCACCGCCCAGGTGCTGCTGGCCAACATCGCCAGCATGTACGCCGTGTACCACGGCCCCCGGGGCCTGACCGCCATCGCCCAGCGCGTGCACCAGCTGACCGCCATCCTCGCCCAGGGCCTGAGCCAGCTCGGCTACAGCGTCGAGCAGCAAGCCTTCTTCGACACCCTGAGCGTCGCCAGCGGCGCCCAGACCGCCGCCCTGCACGCCAAGGCCCGCGCCGCCGGGATCAACCTGCGTGAAGTGGACGCCGAGCGCCTCGGCCTGTCGCTGGACGAGACCACCACCCCGGCCGCCGTCGAAGCGCTGTGGGCGGTATTCGCCGACGGCCAGGAGCTGCCGGTCTTCGCCGAGCTGGCGAGCAGCGTCGCCGCACGCCTGCCGCAGGCGCTGCTGCGCCGCTCGGCGATCCTCGCCCACCCGGTGTTCAACCGCTATCACAGCGAAACCGAGCTGATGCGCTACCTGCGCAAGCTGGCCGACAAGGACCTGGCGCTGGACCGCAGCATGATCCCGCTGGGTTCCTGCACCATGAAGCTCAACGCCACCAGCGAGATGATCCCGGTGACCTGGGCCGAGTTCGGCAACCTGCACCCCTTCGCCCCCAGCGAGCAGAGCCAGGGCTACCGTCAGCTGACCGACGAGCTGGAGGCCATGCTCTGCGCCGCCACCGGCTATGACGGCGTCTCCCTGCAGCCGAACTCCGGCGCCCAGGGCGAATACGCCGGCCTGCTGGCGATCCGCGCCTACCACCGCAGCCGCGGCGACGAGCAGCGCGACATCTGCCTGATCCCGCAATCGGCCCACGGCACCAACCCGGCGACCGCCAGCATGGCCGGCATGCGCGTGGTGGTGACCAGCTGCGACAGCCTGGGCAACGTCGACATCGAAGACCTGCGCGCCAAGGCCATCGAGCACAAGGAGCGCCTGGCCGCGCTGATGATCACCTACCCGTCGACCCACGGCGTGTTCGAGGAAGGCATCCGCGAGATCTGCCAGATCGTCCACGACAACGGCGGCCAGGTGTACATCGACGGCGCCAACATGAACGCCATGGTCGGCCTCTGCGCCCCGGGCCAGTTCGGCGGCGACGTGTCGCACCTGAACCTGCACAAGACCTTCTGCATCCCCCATGGCGGCGGCGGCCCGGGCGTCGGCCCGATCGGCGTCAAGGCCCACCTGATCCCCTTCCTGCCCGGCCACGACAAGATGGCGCGCAAGCAGGGCGCGGTCAGCGCCGCGCCGTTCGGCAGCGCCAGCATCCTGCCGATCACCTGGATGTACATCAGCATGATGGGCGGCGAAGGCCTCAAGCGCGCGTCGCAGTTGGCCATCCTCAACGCCAACTACATCGCCCGCCGCCTGGAGGAGCACTACCCGGTGCTCTACACCGGCAGCAACAGCCTGGTGGCCCACGAGTGCATCCTGGATCTGCGCCCGCTCAAGGAGACCAGCGGCATCAGCGTCGACGACGTGGCCAAGCGCCTGATCGACTTCGGCTTCCACGCCCCGACCATGTCCTTCCCGGTCGCCGGCACCCTGATGATCGAACCGACCGAGAGCGAGTCCAAGCAGGAACTGGATCGCTTCTGCGACGCCATGATCGCCATCCGCGAGGAGATTCGCGCGGTGGAACACGGTGCCGTGGCGGCCGACAGCAGCCCGCTGAAGAACGCGCCGCACACCGCGGCCGAACTGGTCGGCGAATGGAACCACGGCTACAGCCGCGAACAGGCGGTGTACCCGCTGGCCTCGCTGGTCGAAGCCAAGTACTGGCCGCCGGTCGGCCGCGTCGACAACGTGTTCGGCGACCGCAACCTGGTCTGCGCCTGCCCGTCCATCGAAGCCTATCAGGAGGCCTGAGAGTAGCGCGGCCGGCCGGATGCCCAGGCATCCCGGCGGCCGCGCCTGACCGCCCGTTGTGACGGCGGTCAGACCCCTTGCGAGGGGTGCGGCGTAGTGCCCGTGTCGGCAAACCCATGGTGCTCGCCGCACCTCCCCGCAATGGTTGCCGCCTACCGGCCGCAACCCTGCACACCAGCGATTCCCATTGCGGCACAACCGCACGAAAGCCCCTATCCGACGCGGGTAAACCCGCGCTTACAACAAGAAAGAGGTGCTCTACATGGAATTCATCAACACCCTTACCAATCAAATCAACGGCCTGGTCTGGGGCCCACCGATGCTGGTGGCGATCCTCGGCACCGGTCTGTTCCTCATGCTGCGCCTGAAGTTCATGCCCCTGAGCAAGATCGGCGCGGGCTTCGCCCTGCTCTGGCAAGGGCGCAAGAAAGACGACGAGGCCAGCGGCGAGATCAGCCCGTTCCAGGCGCTGATGACCTGCCTGGCCGCCACCGTCGGCACCGGTAACATCGCCGGCGTGGCCACGGCGATCTTCCTCGGCGGCCCCGGCGCGCTGTTCTGGATGTGGTGCACCGCCCTGGTCGGCATGGCCACCAAGTACTGCGAAGTGGTGCTGGCGGTGCATTACCGCGAGACCGACGCGCGCAAGGAACACGTCGGCGGCCCCATGTACGCGATCAAGAACGGCCTGGGCAAGAAATGGCTGTGGCTCGGCAGCGCCTTCGCCGTGTTCGGCGGCCTGGCCGGCTTCGGCATCGGCAACATGGTCCAGGTCAACAGCATGGCCCACGCCCTGACCGACACCTTCGGCGTGCCGGCCTGGGTCACCGGCCTGGTGGCCATGGTCTTCGTCGGCCTGGTGATCCTCGGCGGCATCAAGCGCATCGGCAAGGTCGCCGCGACCCTGGTGCCGGCCATGTGCGTGACCTACGTCGCCGCCGCCATCGTGGTGCTGATCGTCAACGTCGACGCCATCCCCGGCGCCTTCTCGCTGATCTTCACCCATGCCTTCACCCCCGTGGCCGCCACCGGTGGCTTCGCCGGCGCCGCGGTGATGGCGGCGATCCGCTTCGGCGTGGCCCGCGGCATCTTCTCCAACGAGGCGGGCCTGGGCACCGCCGGCATCGCCCAGGCGGCCGGCACCACCACCAGCGCGGTGCGCTCGGGGATGATCGGCATGCTCGGCACCTTCATCGACACCATCATCATCTGCACCCTGACCGGCCTGGCGATCATCGCCTCGGGCGTGTGGACCAGCGGCGCCAGCGGTGCAGGGCTCTCGGCGGCGGCCTTCGAGTCGGCCATGCCCGGCTTCGGCGGCGCCATCCTCAGCATCGCCCTGGTGGTCTTCGCCTTCACCACCATCCTCGGCTGGAGCTACTTCGGCGAGAAGTGCTGGGAGTACCTGGTCGGCACCCAGTCAATCCTGCCGTTCCGCATCCTCTGGGTGCTGGCCGTGCCCTTCGGCGCGGTGGCTCAACTGGACTTCGCCTGGCTGGTCGCCGACACCCTCAACGGCCTGATGGCGCTGCCCAACCTGCTGTCGCTGCTGCTGCTCAGCCCCGTGGTGGTCAAGCTGACCAAGGACCACTTCGCCCGCGAAAGCCGTGTGGCCGGCGGCGCCCCCGTACAACGCTAACCCCCCAGGCGCGACCGCGAGGCGGTCGCGCCCTTAGTACAGGACTGATCCGATGTTCTATAAAAGCCTGACCCTAGACCACTACGATCCGGCCCTGGCCCACGCCATCGCCGCCGAAGAGCGCCGCCAGGAAGATCATATCGAGCTGATCGCCTCGGAAAACTACACCAGCCCCGCGGTGATGCAGGCGCAGGGCACCGGGCTGACCAACAAGTACGCCGAAGGCTACCCGGGCAAGCGCTACTACGGCGGCTGCGAGCACGTCGACCTGGTCGAGCAGCTGGCCATCGACCGCGCCAAGCAGCTGTTCGGCGCCGATTTCGCCAACGTCCAGCCGCACTCCGGCTCCTCGGCCAACGGCGCCGTCTACCTGGCCCTGCTCAACGCCGGCGACACCCTGCTGGGCATGAGCCTGGCCCATGGCGGCCACCTGACCCATGGTTCCAAGGTCAGCTCCTCCGGCAAGCTGTACAACGCCGTGCAGTACGGCCTGGACACCGCCACCGGGCTGATCGACTACGACGAAGTCGAGCGCCTGGCCGTGGAGCACCAGCCGAAGATGATCGTCGCCGGCTTCAGCGCCTACTCCAAGACCCTGGACTTCCCGCGCTTCCGCGAGATCGCCGACAAGGTCGGCGCGCTGCTGTTCGTCGACATGGCCCACGTCGCCGGCCTGGTCGCCGCCGGCCTGTACCCGAACCCGCTGCCCTACGCCGACGTGGTCACCACCACCACCCACAAGACCCTGCGCGGCCCCCGTGGCGGCCTGATCCTGGCCAAGAGCAACCCGGAGATCGAGAAGAAGCTCAACGCCGCGGTGTTCCCCGGCGCCCAGGGCGGCCCGCTGATGCACGTGATCGCCGCCAAGGCGGTGTGCTTCAAGGAGGCCCTGGAGCCCGAGTTCAAGGAGTACCAGGCCCAGGTGATCAAGAACGCCCAGGCCATGGCCAAGGTGTTCATCGAGCGCGGCTTCGACGTGGTCTCCGGCGGCACCGACAACCACCTGTTCCTCCTCAGCCTGATCAAGCAGGGCCTGACCGGCAAGGCCGCCGACGCGGCACTGGGCGCCGCGCACATCACGGTGAACAAGAACGCCGTGCCGAACGACCCGCAGTCGCCGTTCGTCACCTCGGGCCTGCGCATCGGCACCCCGGCGGTCACCACCCGCGGTTTCAAGGAAGGCGAGTGCCGCGAACTGGCCGGCTGGATCTGCGACATCCTGGACGACCTGGACAACCCCGGCGTCATCGAGCGGGTCCGTGGTCAGGTCGCCAGCCTGTGCGCCAGCTTCCCGGTCTACGCTGAATAGATAACTAGGTTGCTTAGCCCGACGCGCGCCTGACAGGGCGCGCGTCGCGGCAGCGCAAGAAGCCGGAGTCCACCATGTCACTCAGCGTTTTCGATCTGTTCAAAATCGGTATCGGTCCCTCCAGTTCGCACACGGTCGGGCCGATGCGCGCCGCCGTACGCTTCGTCGAGGGCCTGCGCCGCGACGACCTGCTGGCCGCCACCGAATCGGTCAAGGTCGAGCTGTACGGCTCGCTCGGCGCCACCGGCAAGGGCCACGGCAGCGACAAGGCCGTGCTGCTCGGCCTGGAGGGCGAGCAGCCCGATACCATCGACACCAGCACCATCGATGCCCGCCTGGCGGCGATGCGCAAGGCCGGCGAACTCAGGCTGCTCGGCGAGAAGCCCATCCGCTTCGTCGAGAAGGAACACCTGGCGATGATCAGGAAGCCCCTGCCCTACCACCCCAACGGCATGATCTTCCGCGCCTTCGACGGCGCCGGCCTGCAGCTGCGCGCACGCGAATACTACTCGGTGGGTGGCGGCTTCGTGGTCGATGAGGAGGCCGCCGGTGCCGACCGCATCGTCGAGGACCGCACGCCCCTGACCTACCCCTTCACCACCGGCAAGCAGCTGCTGGCCCACTGCGCCGAGCACGGCCTGTCGATCAGCCAGGTGATGCTGGCCAACGAGACGGCCTGGCGCCCCGAGGCCGAGACCCGCGCCGGCCTGCTGAAGATCTGGCAGGTGATGCAGGACTGCGTCGAGGCCGGCTGCCACAACGAGGGCATCATGCCCGGCGGCCTCAAGGTCAAGCGCCGCGCCGCCGCCCTGCACCGCCAGCTGTGCAAGCACCCGGAAGCGGCCCTGCGCGACTCGCTCAGCGTGCTCGACTGGGTCAACCTCTACGCCCTGGCGGTCAACGAAGAGAACGCCAGCGGCGGCCGCGTGGTGACCGCTCCGACCAACGGCGCGGCCGGCATAGTGCCGGCGGTGCTGCACTACTACATGCGCTTCATCCCCGGCGCCAACGAAGACGGCGTGGTGCGCTTCCTGCTCACCGCCGCCGCCATCGGCATCCTCTACAAGGAGAACGCCTCGATCTCAGGCGCCGAGGTCGGCTGCCAGGGCGAGGTCGGCGTGGCCTGCTCGATGGCCGCCGGCGCCCTGTGCGAGGTGCTCGGCGGCAGCGTGGCGCAGGTGGAGAACGCCGCCGAGATCGGCATGGAGCACAACCTCGGCCTGACCTGCGACCCGATCGGCGGCCTGGTCCAGGTGCCCTGCATCGAACGCAACGCCATGGGCTCGGTGAAGGCGATCAACGCCGCGCGCATGGCCCTGCGCGGCGACGGCCAGCACTACGTGTCGCTGGACAAGGTGATCCGCACCATGCGCCAGACCGGCGCCGACATGAAGAGCAAGTACAAGGAAACCGCCCGCGGCGGCCTGGCGGTCAACATCATCGAGTGCTGATTCGCCGAATGCGCCTCGCGCACCGCGGCCCTAACCCTGCGCGCGGCGCACCAACCCCTTTAAACGGTGCGCACCGCGCACCCTACCGGAGACATTGCATGACCAGCGAAAACCTGGCGAAAACCCCGCTTCACGCCCTGCACCTGGAACTCGGCGCGCGCATGGTGCCCTTCGCCGGCTACGACATGCCGGTGCAGTACCCGCTCGGCGTGATGAAGGAACACCTGCACTGCCGCGAGGCGGCCGGTCTGTTCGACGTCTCGCACATGGGCCAGGTCGTCCTGCGCGGCGCGCACGCCGCCCAGGCCCTGGAGAGCCTGGTGCCGGTGGACATCATCGACCTGCCGGTGGGCATGCAGCGCTACGCCATGTTCACCGACGCCAACGGCGGCATCCTCGACGACCTGATGGTCGCCAGGCTGGCCGACGACTGCCTGTTCCTGGTGGTCAACGCCGCCTGCAAGGACCAGGACCTGGCCCACCTGCGCAGCCAGATCGGCGAGCGCTGCGAGATCGACAGCCTGTTCGAGTCGCGCGCCCTGCTGGCCCTGCAGGGTCCGAAGGCGGCCGAGGTCCTCGCGCGCCTGGCCCCGGACGTCGCCAAGATGACCTTCATGCAGTTCGCCAGCGTGCGCCTGCTGGGCGTCGACTGCTTCGTCAGCCGCTCCGGCTACACCGGCGAGGACGGCTACGAGATCTCCGTGCCCAACGAGCAGGCCGAGGCCCTGGCCCGCGCCCTGCTGGCCGAGGCGGAAGTCGAGGCCATCGGCCTCGGCGCCCGCGACTCGCTGCGCCTGGAAGCCGGCCTGTGCCTGTACGGCCACGACATGAGCACGGCCACCACGCCGATCGAGGCCAGCCTGCTGTGGGCCATGTCCCAGCCGCGCCTCGCCGACGGCGCGCGGGCCGGCGGCTTCCCCTGCGCCGAGCGGATCTTCGCCCAGCAGCAGAGCGGCGTCGCCAGCAAGCGCGTCGGCCTGCTGCCCCAGGAGCGCGTGCCGGTCCGCGAGGGCGCGGAAATCGTCGATGCCGACGGCCAGGTGATCGGCGCGGTCACCAGCGGCGGCTTCGGCCCGACCCTCGGTGCGCCGGTGGCCATGGGCTATGTGCAGAGCAGCCACGTGGCGCTGGACAGCGAAGTCTGGGCGGTGGTGCGCGGCAAGCGCGTGGCCATGAAGGTCGCCAAGACCCCCTTCGTGCCGCAGCGCTACTACCGCGGCTGAGCCCCCCGGGGCGGCGCCTGGCCCGCCCCGCCGGCCGAACCCTGCCGGCGCGGCGCGCGCCGGCCATCAGTGGAATCCGAACATGAGCACAGTTGTGGACAGCGCCGGCACGCCGGCCAGGGTCGAGGCGGGCGTCAAGCTGCGCGGCGCCGACAAGGTGGCGCGCATTCCGGTGAAGATCATCCCCACCGAGCAGGTGCCGCGCAAACCCGACTGGATACGGGTGCCGATCGCCGCGTCGCCCGAGGTGGGACGGATCAAGCAGTTGCTGCGCAAGCACAAGCTGCACAGCGTCTGCGAGGAGGCCAGCTGCCCGAACCTGGGCGAATGCTTCAGCGGCGGCACCGCCACCTTCATGATCATGGGCGACATCTGCACCCGTCGCTGCCCCTTCTGCGACGTCGGCCACGGCCGGCCCAAGGCGCTGGACGCGGACGAGCCGAAGAACCTGGCGGTAGCCATCGCCGACCTGCGCCTGAAGTACGTGGTGATCACCTCGGTGGACCGCGACGACCTGCGCGACGGCGGCGCCCAGCACTTCGCCGACTGCCTGCGGGAGATCCGCGCGCTGAGCCCGGCCATCCGCCTGGAGACCCTGGTGCCGGACTACCGCGGGCGCATGGACGTGGCCCTGGCGATCACCGCCAGCGAGCCGCCGGACGTGTTCAACCACAACCTGGAAACCGTGCCGCGGCTGTACAAGGCGGCGCGCCCGGGTTCGGACTTCGAGTGGTCGCTGGACCTGCTGCAGAAGTTCAAGCAACTGGTGCCGCAGGTGCCGACCAAGTCCGGGCTGATGCTCGGCCTGGGCGAGACCGACGCGGAAGTCATCGAGGTGATGCAGCGCATGCGCGAGCATGACATCGACATGCTCACCCTCGGCCAGTACCTGCAGCCCTCGCGCAGCCATCTGCCGGTGCAACGCTTCGTCCACCCGGACACCTTCGCCCGGTTCGCCGAGCAAGGCGCCAGGATGGGCTTCAAGAACGTCGCCGCAGGCCCCCTGGTGCGCTCCTCCTACCACGCCGACCAGCAGGCCCACGGCGAGAAGATCGCCTGAGCGGCGCGGCACTTGCTGAACAGGCGACCCGCGGGTCGCCTTTTTTCTGTCCCGGCGGCGTTCAGCGCAGCCGCTCGACCAGCCCCGCCAGCACCCCGAGCACCTCGTTGCCCAGACGCTTGGCGCGCGCGCCATTCCAGCCGGTACGCGGCTCGGGGCGGTCGTCGTGGTCCTTGAACGGCATCTCCAGGGTGAAGGACAGGCAATCGAATTCCTGGCCCACGGCGTTGCAGGCCAGGGTCAGGTTGGCCTGGCCCGGCGCATCGATCGGGTAGCCGCGGGCCGTCTGGTACTCGGCGCCGCTGGCCAGCAGGCGGTGCTTGAAATCCGCTTCCAGGGCCGCCAGGCGTGGACTGTAGCCGGGGTTGCCCTCGCAGCCGACGGTGAACACCTGGGGGATTTCCTCGTCGCCATGGATGTCGAGGAACAGGTCGACGCCGACCGCGCGCATCTGCCGCTGGACGAAGAACACCTCGGGAGTCTCCGTCTCGTTCGCCGACTGCCAGGCGCGGTTGAGGTCCTTGCCGGCGGCGTTGGTGCGCAGATGGCCGCGGAAGGCGCCGTCGGGGTTCATGTTCGGCACCAGGTAGAGATCGGCCTGCTGCAGCAAGGCGTCCAGCTCGGCGTCGCCGCGCTGCAGGCGCTCGATCAGCCCCTCCATGAACCATTCGGCCATGTGCTCGCCGGGGTGCTGCTGGGCGATGATCCACACCTTGCGCCGGGCCTGCCGGTTGCGGCTGACCCGCAGCAACTGGATATCCCGGCCCTCGACGCTCTGGCCGCAGGCGAAGAGCTCGACGCCGGCCTGCTCCAGGGCCCGGGCGATCAGCCCGTCGTGCCGCGCGCGGCTGTAGGGCTCGAAGTAGGCGAACCAGACCTGCGCCTGCCGCGGCTCCAGCTCGAACCGCAGCGCGCCGTCCTCGAAGCGGCTGGGCACGCGGAACCAGTCGCGCTGATCGTAGGAGGCGACGGCGTGGTAGCCGCCCCAGGCATGGGGATAGGCCGACTCGCCGGCATTCACCAGGCTGAAGCCGTAACGCTGGCCCGGCGTCAGGCCGGCGACCTGGAAATGGAACCACTGAAAGTGATGGCTGTTGAGGTCGGGGCGCATGGCCAGCAGGACCTGTTGCGGATTGCCGGCATCGAGCACCTCGATATTGCCGCTGTCGAAGTCGGAGCTGATGTGCATGCTTGCCTCGGGCGCAGGGGATTAGCAATGGCAGCGAGCATCGCAGTTCCACCGCCGACCGCCAAGAGCACGGCGACATGGAAGGCATGCCCCCTTACACGACTGTCGGCGGGCAAGCAGAAATGCGCCCGAGGCTCGCAGACACCACGCGCCCGGGTCGCACTGACCCAGTGGAGCCACCCGTGCGAGGCGCTCACAGGGCCGCAGCCGGCCCCTCTCCGGGCGGCCGATCGTCATCCCGCGGGGGTGCCGGACGCCCTACTCGCCAACCAAGCGCGGGCGCAGTTGCTCCAGGCTCACATGGCCCATGAAGCCGGCGCTGCCGTCCGCCGCCTCGCCCTGTTCCAACGCCGTGGCGAAACGCACCGCCGGATCGGCCGCCAGCCGGGCCAGGTAGCGCGCTAGGTGCGGGTAATCCCGGTGCGGGTCGAACAGCTGGTGGTATTCGACCCAGCGCGCGACGCCGGCCAGGTAGGCATCGGCCAGGCTGCGCCGTTCGCCGAGCAGCCATGGCCGGTCGCTCAACAGCTGGTCCAGGTAGGCGCAGGCATCCGCCACTTTCTCCTGCCCGAGCGCGCGCAGGACGGAGCGCGCCTCGTCGTTCAACTCGGGCTTCTCGTAGGCGACCCAGAGCGGGACGAAGGCCGAGAAAAAGTCGGTCACCAAATAGGACAGCATCTGGTTGAGCTGGTCGAACGCAGGCGAGCCCTGGCGCGGCGCCAGCGGTGTGTCCGGTGCCCGGGCCGCCAGGTGCAGGAGGATGGCCAGGCTCTCGCTCAGCGCCTCGCCGCTTTCCAGTAGCAGCGCCGGAGTCTGGTACAGCGGATTGATTCGGCCGAAGAGGCGATCCCAGGGCTGCTCGAGCATCTCGATGCGGCACAACTGGTAGGGTTGGCCCAGCCACTCCAGAGCGACGATTGAACCGAACGAACAGCCTTGGGGTACTCCATAGAACAATACGGGTTGCATGACTTGGCTCCTTCACGTGCCGTTTGCGGGATGCCGGAGCCTCTGTTGCCCCGGCTGGAGCACAAGCTAAGGGGTAAATAGGCTATATTCCGCCCTAATAAAATCGACACCCGAAAATAATGCCATGGCCAATCCCACCACCCGCGTGCTGGCCCTGTTGGAACTACTGCAGAGCCAGGGGCAGATCAGCGGTCGCGAGCTGGCCCAACGCCTTGAGGTTGACGGCCGCACCCTGCGCCGCTACATCAGCACCCTGGAGGAACTGGGCATCCCGCTGACCAGCGAGCGGGGCCGTCACGGCGGTTACCGCCTGGTCGCCGGCTTCAAGTTGCCGCCGATGATGTTCACCGTCGAGGAGGCCCAGGCCATCGCCCTCGGCCTGCTCGCCGCGGGCAGCCTGGGGTTGGCCGAGACCACGCCGGCGGTACTCAGCGCCCAGGCCAAGCTGCAGCGGGTGCTACCAGCCAACCTGCAGCAACGGGTTCGCGCCCTGAGCGAAAGCACCACCCTGGACCTGCCACCTAGCCGGGCGAACGGTGACAACCGCCTGCTGCTCGCCCTGGCCGACGCGGCCCAGGCCAGGCAGCGGGTGCGCCTGAGCTACCGCTCGGATCGGGGCGAGGTCAGCCAGCGCGAGGTCGATCCCTATGGCCTGGTCTACCGCTGGGGACTGTGGTACATGAGCGGCCTGTGCCATCTGCGCCAGGGCCTGCGTTCGTTCCGCCTGGACCGGGTCCAGGCGGTACAGCCCCTGGAGCAACGCTTCGCGCGGCCGGCCGAGTTCGACGCCGCCGGGCATCTGAACGCCAGCATCGCCAACCTGCCGCGCGCCTTCCCGGTCGAGGTACAGCTGCACACCGACCTGCACAGCGCCACCCTCGAACTGGGCAGCAGCGTCGGCCTGCTGGTGCCGAACCCGGACGGCGTGCGCCTGAACACCCGCACCGACAGCCTGACCTGGTTCGCCCGCCAGCTGGCACGCCTGCCCTTCGACTTCGAGGTCCACCAGCCGCCGGAACTGCGCGGAGTCCTGCGCGAACAGGCCCGGCGCCTGCTGCGGCTGGCCCGCTAACCGGCCGGCGGCACGTCCCTCGCGGTGGCGGCCCGTTTCGGCGTGACCGGCGCCTCAGCCACAGCCTTGAGTTGCGCCAGGCCTTGTTCGAAGTCGCCGCCGACCATCTTGTCCATATCCATCACCAGGTGCATCGCCTTGGCCATGAAGTTGTTCGAGCCGCTCATGCTCCAAGTCACCCGGGTGCCTTCGCCCTCTGGCACGAACAGGAACTGTGCCTCGTTGCTGGCCTGGAAAGGCTTGAGGAATTCCAGGCGGATGCGGATCGCCTGGCTCGGCAGGCTCTCGATTATGCTCATGCTGCCTGCGCCGACTTCCTTGTTGCCGGCCCAGCGGTAGATCGCGCCGACGCCGGCATGGGGGCCCTCGTAGGACTGCTGCATGGCCGGATCGCGCTTGGCCCAGGGCGACCAGCGCTGCCAGTTGCGCAGATCGTCGACCTGGGCGAACACCGCCTCCGGCGGTGCCGCCATGCTCAGCGAACGCTCGACACGGAAGCTGTCCGGCTGCCTGGCCACCAGCACCAGGGTGACGATCAGGGCGAAGGCGATCAGGGCATAGGCGAGCATGCGGTTGGCACTCCTGTTCATGGATACTCCTCGACGGTCGCTAACCCGCCCCGTGAATAATAGCCCCGTCCTCCCGGGGCTCGGTGGTGCGGCTCAAGGTTTTAGATCGAACAGCGCCTTGCCGCTCTGCATGTCGAACGGCGCGGAGAAGTGCTCGTGGACGATCAGCCAATGGCCGTCGCGGCGCTGATAGCCCTGGGTCACGCGCATCCAGGACGCCTGCTCCTGGCCCTGATCGTCGCTGCCGCCGCAGCGACACAGGTAGTAGGCCAGGGCCAGCTCGTCGCCTACCAAGAGGGTCGGCTCGTGGACCGCGAAGACGCCCGGTCCCGAGCACATCTCCATGCAGGCCTGCCAGTGCGCGCCATAGGCCTCCAGGCCCTTGAACTGCAACTGGAGTATGGCGTCGTAGGCGACAACGTCGGCCGCGTAGTGGCTGAGGATGCGCGCGACATCCTTGGCCTGCACAGCCTCGGCCCAGCTCTGCAGCAGAGCGCGAACCTCAAGTTGTTGCTGGTCATGACGCAGGGATGCTGTGTTCATTTCGCTGCTCCTGTGATGCGGCCCGCCACCTGCAGCGCTCGTGGGCGCCTGCGGAGACCGGCTGGCACCTTCTTAGTCAATAGGGAGGGGTTGCACATCCAGCTGGCGCACCGGCCGCACCTCGACCGAGCCGACCCGGGCGGCGGGAATCTTCCCGGCGATCTGGATGGCCTCGTTGAGGTCGCGGGCCTCCACCAGGTAGAAGCCGGCGAGCTGCTCCTTGGTCTCGGCGAAGGGGCCGTCGGTGATCGCCAGCTGGCCGCCGCGCAGGCGCACCGTGGTGGCCGTCCGCACCGGCTGCAGGGCCTCGGCGGCGAGCATGCGGCCGCTCTGCCGCACCGCCTCGGCGTAGGCGAAGCACTCCTCGTCGCGGGGACTGTCGGGGGCGTCGTGCAGGGCTTGCTCGTCGCTGTAGACCAGGCACAGGTATTTCATGGGGCTCTCCAGTTCTATGGTTATCGCGGTGGCTCTCGCTAGTCGTGCGCCGCCGCAGGAATTCGACATCGGCCGCACGATTATTTCCGTCCCGACTTCATCCGACTTCGAGCGCCGGGCATCCTCAGACATGCGCCCTGTTTGGCAACTCGCAGGCCCCCGCGGCCCGCTGCGAAAGTTTCCTGCCTATATGACCGAGCGGTCACGCCGCACACTTTGCGCAACTCGCGCATGAGCACTCCAGCCCCTGCGCGAACAACCCGGAAGAAAACCCGTGACAGCGCGCATGCACTGTTCTTCACTATGGCTCAGGCGGCGCTAGACTTTTAACGCGCGCTCGCCATAATTACTGGCGCACGCCCCCGAGGCGTCGCGGCAATAAACTACAAAAACATCCAAGTCGTTGTTTTAATTGAAATTAAAACAAATAAACACAAGAAGAAACATCTCCGACAACAACACGGCGGCTCACGTCGCACCAAGAATGGTGACCGTAACAGCGAGGCAGGCAGCCTTGCGATGTCACCTTATAAGTTCCAGACCATGGGTAACCACGTGACGAAAGACGAACTGCGCGCCGAACTCGAGCGCCAGGCGCAGCGTTACAAGGATGTATACGGCGGGGAAGTCATCACCTACGCCGCTCAACCGGACCCCGAGCGCAAGCCCTGGCGTAAGAAGGCCAATCTTCTCGACCAAGCCTTCGAGAAAGAGCTGGAAAAGATCGAGAAAGAGTTGCACGACAAAGCCGACAAAAACGCCGACTGACTGCGCCGGCTTACATGTCCCCAAGAGTGCGCACCCTCCCGGCTAGCGCCTCTTGCCGCCCAGCAGCGACCCCATCAGCCCCCGCACCAGTTGCCGGCCTATCTGGTTGGCCACCTGGCGCACCGCGCTCTTCAGCGCCTGGCTGGCCAGGCTGCCGAGCAGATCCCCCGCCATACCGCCGATGCCGGCGGACGCCGCACCGGCCTCCGCCGAGGCGGCCCGTTCGGCTGCACCGGCGGTTGCGGCGCGGGCGGCGAGCAGCTCGTAGGCGGACTCGCGGTCGACGGCCTGGTCATAGCGGCCGGCCAGGGGCGACTGGCGCACCAGGGCCGCACGCTCGGCCTCGTTCAGCGGCCCGATACGCGATTGCGGCGGCGCGATGGCCACGCGCCGGACCATGGCCGGGGTGCCCTTGTCCTCCAGGGTGCCGACCAGGGCCTCGCCGATGCCCAGTTCGGTCAACAGGGCCAGGGTGTCGAACGCCGGATTGGGGCGAAAACCGTCGGCCACCGCGCGCAGGGCCTTCCGTTCCCGGGCGGTGAAGGCGCGCAGGCCGTGCTGGATGCGCAGGCCGAGCTGCGCCAGCACGTCGTCGGGCAGGTCGCCGGGCGACTGGGTGACGAAGTACACCCCGACACCTTTCGAGCGGATCAGCCGCACCACCTGCTCCAGGCGCTCCTGCAAGGCCTTGGGGGTGTCCGCGAAGAGCAGATGCGCCTCGTCGAAGAACAGCGCCAGCACCGGCTTGTCGGCATCGCCGCGCTCGGGCAGCTGCTCGAACAGCTCGGCCAGCAGCCACAACAGGAAGGTCGCATAGACCTTCGGCGCCTCGTGCACCAGGCGACTGGCATCGAGCAGATGGATGCGCCCGCGCCCGTCGCGGTCGGGCTGCAGGATGTCCTCCAGCTGCAGGGCCGGCTCGCCGAACAGCGCCTCGGCCCCTTGCTGCTCCAGGCTCGCCAGGCGGCGCAGCAGGGCCTGTGCCGAGGCCGCAGTGAACAGCGCGGCGTCATCGCCGAGCACCTGCGGATTGGCCCTGAGGTGCGCCAGCAGCGCCTTCAGGTCCTTCAGGTCGAGCAGCAGCAGGCCCTCGCGGTCGGCCACCTTGAAGGCGGCATAGAGCGCCGCCTGCTGGCTGTCGCTGAGTTCGAGCAGGGCGCCGAGCAACAGCGGCCCCATCTCGCTCAAGGTGGTACGCAGCGGGTGGCCGCTGCGGCCATGGATGTCCCACAGCGTCAGCGGGTAGGCCGTCGGCCGATGCGCCAGCCAGGGCATGCTGGCGATGCGCTCGGCCACCTTGCCCTGGGGCGCGCCGGCCGCGCCCAGGCCACAGAGATCGCCCTTCACATCGGCGGCGAACACCGCCACGCCGGCGTCGCTGAAGCCCTCGATCAGGCGCTGCAGGGTCACGGTCTTGCCGGTGCCGGTGGCGCCTGCCACCAAGCCATGACGATTGGCCAGGCGCAGCGGCTGGCCTACCGGCTGACCGCCCTGGTCGGCGCCGAACACGAACTGGTCTGATACAGGCATCTTGCTGTCTCCTGGACTAAAGATTTGCCCGGGCGCTCCCGGCATAATCGGCGCGCCCAGTGCCCCGGCACTCGGCTCCCGCCTCTGCGTGCCCCTCGAGCCAGCCAAGACTGGTAGCCGACCATAACGGACAGCATATGCCATGACCAACCACCTGAAATTCAGCCACAAGATTCTCCTCGCCGCCTCCCTGGTGGTGATCGCCGCCTTCTCGCTGTTCACCCTGTACAACGATTACCTGCAACGCCAGGCGATCCGCGCCAACCTGGAGAACTACCTGCACGAGATGGGCGAGGTGACCGCCGGGACCATCCAGAACTGGCTGTCCGGGCGCATCCTGCTGGTCGAGAACACGGCCCAGACCCTGGCCCGCGACGCCGCGAGCGGCAATGTCGGCGGCCTGCTGGAGCAGCGCGCGCTGGCCTCGAGCTTCGCCTTCAGCTACCTGGGCGGCGCAGACGGCGCCTTCACCATGCGCCCCGACTCGCAGATGCCCGACGGCTACGACCCGCGTACGCGCCCCTGGTACAAGGACGCCGTTGCCGCCGGTGGCACCACCCTCACCGAGCCCTACGTGGATGCCGCCACCGGCGGGCTGATCATCACCATCGCCACCCCGGCCAGGCCGGCCGGGGTGGTCGGCGGCGACCTGAGCCTGAGCACCCTGGTCGACATCATCAACTCGCTGGACTTCGACGGCATGGGCCATGCCTTCCTGGTCAACGGCGCCGGCAAGATCCTCGTCCATCCGGACAAGAGCCTGGTGATGAAGAGCCTCAAGGACGTGTTCCCGCAGAACACCCCGCGCATCGGCAGCGACCTCGGCGAGGTCGAGGTGGATGGCCAGACCCGCCTCCTCACCTTCGCGCCGATCGCGGGACTGCCCTCGGTCACCTGGTACCTCGGCCTGTCCATCGACAAGGGCAAGGCCTACGCGATGCTCGACGAATTCCGCGCCTCGGCCATAGTCGCCACGTTGATCGCGGTGGTGCTCATCATCCTGCTGCTGAGCATGCTGATCCGCGTGCTGATGCAGCCGCTGCACCTGATGGGCAAGGCCATGCAGGACATCGCCCAGGGCGAGGGCGACCTGACCAAGCGCCTGGCGATCCAGTCGGACGACGAGTTCGGCGCGCTGGCCAAGGCCTTCAACCGCTTCGTCGAGCGCATTCACGCCTCGATCCGCGAGGTGTCCTCCGCCACGCTGCAGGTCAACGAGGTCGCCCAGCTGGTGCTCAACGCCTCCAACTCCTCGCTGCACAACTCCGACGAGCAGGCCAGCCGCACCAACAGCGTGGCGGCGGCGATCAACCAGCTGGGCGCGGCCGCCCAGGAGATCGCGCGCAATGCCGCCGATGCCTCGGCCCAGGCCTCCGACGCCCGCGGCCAGGCCGAGGACGGCCGCCAGGTGGTGGAGCAGACCATCCGGGCGATGAACGACCTGTCGAGCAAGATCAGCGGCTCCTGCAGCCACATCGAGACGCTCAACGGCAAGACGGTGAACATCGGCCAGATCCTCGAGGTGATCAAGAGCATCTCCCAGCAGACCAACCTGCTGGCGCTCAACGCCGCCATCGAGGCCGCGCGGGCCGGCGAGGCGGGCCGCGGTTTTGCCGTGGTCGCCGACGAGGTGCGCAACCTGGCGCACCGCACCCAGGAGTCGGCCCAGGAAATCGAGCAGATGATCGAGGAGCTGCAGATCGGCTCCCGCGAATCGGTCACCACCATGACCGAGAGCCAGCGCTACAGCGAGGAAAGCGTGGAGATCGCCAACCAGGCCGGCGAGCGCCTGAGCAGCGTGACCCAGCGCATCGGCGAGATCGACGGCATGAACCAGTCGGTGGCCACCGCCACCGAGGAGCAGACCTCGGTGATCGAGTCGCTGAACATGGACATCATCGAGATCAACACCCTCAACCAGGAAGGCGTGGAGAACCTGCAGGCCACCCTGCGCGCCTGCGGCGACCTGGAGCAGCAGGCCACGCGTCTCAAGCAGCTGGTGGGCAGCTTCCGCATCTGAGCCCCCGGACAGGCTCGGCTCACGGGGCGCTCATCGAGCGCCCCGTTTCATTTCGGCTGCGGTTTCTCGCCACGCGCCTGTTCGTCCTGCCAGCGTCGCCACAGCTCGGCGGCGCCCCGGAACTCGCAACCGCTGGTCTCATCCAGCGCCTCGGGGTCGTAACGCCGCACGCAGCCTTCGCCGAGCGTCGCCGGCGGCCTGGACGTGGCACGCGCCAATGGATCCTTCATCCTGTCACCCTCCGCTGTTGCTCGCCTGCGTCGTCACGCGCAGGCCCGAGCCTGCGGCCGGCCGCTACCCGCGCAGCATAGCCCGAACCCCGGCGTCAGCCGGCGGCCTTGCCCTGCTCGTGCTGGGCGAACTCCTTGACCGCACGCAGCACGTCGCTGCGGCTGATCTGGCCCACCAGACGGCCATCCTCGATCACCGGAATGCGCCCGAGGCGGCCGCGCAGGAAGCGCTGGGACACCTCGATGATGTCGACTTCCGGCGAGATGGTCTCCACTTCGCGAATCATATAGCCGCTGACGGTGCCGCCAGTCGCCTCGTAATAGGCACCGGAGAGTATGCCGCGCAGGCAGTCGCCCTCCGACAGCAGGCCGATCAGATGGCCCTGGGAGTCGACCACCGGCGCGCCGGAAATACGGTGCTCCAGCAGACGATTGATGGCGGTGAACAGATCGGTATCGGACCGAAAGGTCACCAGATGGCGGGTCATGTAATCCCGCACCTTGATTGACTTGAGCATAAGCGAACTCCTGTGTCGTCCACCCTAGCGGCCCACGCCAGCAGGCTCGGCAGAAGCGCACCGTCCTGTTGCCGTACGCCGGCACCCGGTCTTCCAAGTGATAGCGTAGTCCACGGGGGCGCACTCTCCTGGCCAGCTGCTTGTCCCCAAAACGCCGCCCCGACGCCAACTGTAAATGAGCTGGCCGAAGCTATTCCCGACAAAACATCACCGAGCGCTGGCACTTTTCGTACAGCGCCTAAACCACCCGGCACTCGGAAAATTCCGGTGAAGACTCCCCCGCTCATTCAACCATTACCGCTGGCCTGGAAGTTACCGCCCTATAGCGCTTTGCCGATGCGCCCGCTCGGGCGAAGGGCGGACGCAAAGTGCCACGGGAAGATTCCCGATTTCCGCAAAGTCGATCACTCCAGGCACGGCGCTGGAAAACAGCGGGCGCTTTGCCTATGTCCTGGCCAGCGCGATAAACCGAACAACGAATTCTCCCCCGCGGGCGCGCTAACTGCCACGCCGAACCTGTGTCATGGCAGTTCTCACCCTCGGTTCGCCACCGCGGCAAGGGGCCGCCAGGTCAGTCAGCGGCCCCACGAGTTAATTCCCCGCCAAATGTGCAACTAAAGATGTGCCAACGCGGTAATTCCTGACAAAGCGGTTTACTTGTGAAAAGTGCCTGACTATCATTACCGACACTTAGTCATTCCCTTACTAATTCAAGGTAAATCCATGTCGCTGATCAACGAATACCGCGCCACCGAAGAAGCCATCAAAGAACTGCAGGAGCGCCTGAAGAATCTGTCGCAAGACGACAAACTGAAGAAGGAACTGGAGTTCGAAGGCAAGCTGCGCACGCTGATGGGCGAATACCAGAAATCCCTGCGCGACATCATCGCCCTGCTCGACCCGGAAGCCAAAGTCAGCAAGCCTGCGCGCGCCGCCAAGCCGGCCGGCACCAAGCGCGCGCGCAAGGTGAAGCAGTACAAGAACCCCAACACCGGCGAAGTGATCGAAACCAAAGGCGGCAACCACAAGACCCTGAAAGAGTGGAAGGCCAAGTGGGGCGCCGATGTGGTTGAAAGCTGGGCCACGCTGCTGGGCTAAGTCGCCCACGCCTACTGCGGTATATCAGCACATAAAAAACGCCAGCCTTGCTGGCGTTTTTTATGTCGAGCCTCCGGCTCTGCGACTGCGAGCGCTCCCGGGTATGACGCACAAACACGGCGCCTGGCCCAACGAACAACGACCGGCTTGCCTGCCCTCTCCCCAATAACCCTGTTTTAGCCCACAAACGCCATGGTTAACCGACTGTGTTTCAACTGCGAGCCTTTCGATCCTGCTCGAAAAAGGCCACGGCAAACTCCGCGCCCGGATGCAGAACAGTTGCACAACCGTAAATCCAGGCTGCAGCCGGGACATAACCGCAGCAAAAGCAACTCATGGGCCCTGCTGACCTGCGCATTACGCAAGCAGCCGGGTAACTAAGCGATTCGCGCCAATACCCAGGGCAGTGTTAGCGACTCGCCATATCGGGTTAAAGCCCATAACGCCCACGCAATTGCTGCACATGCTCACGCCATTCGTTCAATACAACCTGTTGCTGCGGTGAAGCCGTGGCGAAGACCTCGGCCAGCGCCGCATCGAAACTAGTCAGGGTATTAGGAGCGCCACACTCGGAACGCTGCAGACGCTGCTGACAAAATTCCCGCCAGCGCTGTTGTTCGGCACTGTTCAGACTGGAGAAGAAGTTTCGCGCGCGATAACGAAACAGCAGTTCCGGCAGACGCGCATCGTCGAACGGCCAGCTTTCCTGAGCCAGGGCGTGCGGATCGGCACGACGCACCTGCTCGCACAGACGCCGATCGCGATCGCCGATAAAACCGTCATACAACTGCTGCTCCGGATCCTCGCTGGCGGCGAACGCCTCCTCGCCATAGATCTGCGCGAGTTTGTCCTGCCACTGCGCCTGGCTGTCGCCGAGGCGCTTCGCCCGAGCCTGGCAGGTCGCCATGTCCAGTTGCAGACGCTGGATATCCTCGCTGCGCAAGACTTTCAGCGGCGCCACTACCGGGCAGCGATTGATGTGCAGCAGCTTCAGAGGCACCGGCAGCTCGCCTTCGGCCAGCTGCTCGCGCCGGGTATAGAGGCGCTGGCGCAAGGTTTCCCCGTCTTCGGCGAGCAGGGGCGCGGGGTCGGCCTGCAGGTCGCAGACGATCAGGGCGTTGCGGTTGCGCGGATGCCAGGCCAGGGGCAGCACCAGCCCCAGGTAATGCCGCGCGCCGGCGAAGCGCCCGGAGACATGCACCAGTGGCTGCAGCAGGCGAACCTGCTCGAGCACCCGCTGCTTGCTGCGCAGGCCATACAGGAAGTCGTACAGCCTGGGCTGCTTGTCGCGCAGCAGACGCGCCAGGGCGATGGTCGCGCGCACGTCGGACAGGGCATCGTGGGCCTGGCCGTGGTCGATGCCATTGGCCTGGGTCAGGCGCTCCAGCTTGAGGCTGACGCGGCCCTCCTCCTCTGGCCAGACGATGCCTTCCGGGCGCAGGGCATAGGCGGTGCGCACCAGGTCGATCAGGTCCCAGCGGCTGTTGCCGCCCTGCCACTCGCGGGCATAGGGATCGAAGAAGTTGCGGTAGAAGCTGTAGCGGGTGACCTCGTCGTCGAAGCGCAGGCTGTTGTAGCCTGCGCCGCAGGTGCCCGGCTGCGCCAGTTCGCCGTGCACCCGGGTCATGAACTCGGCCTCGCTCAGCCCCTGCGCCGCCAGGCGGCCGGGGCCGATGCCGGTCACCAGGCAGGCGGCCGGGTGCGGCAGGATGTCGTCGCTGGGCCGGCAATAGATGTTCAGCGGCTCGCCGATTTCCCTGAGATTCTCGTCGGTGCGAATGCCGGCGACCTGCAGGGGGCGGTCGCGGCGCGGGTCGATGCCGGTGGTTTCGTAGTCGTACCAGAAGATGGAGGTCACGGAGCTGTCCTGTTGCGGTGGCCGCGGCAGTCTAGCATCCAGTCGCCCCGGCCTTGGCGGCGCAGAACCTTGCGCCAGTGCACGCCGGGCCGAGCGGTGCCTTGCCGGTAGCGAGCCGACGCGGCTAGAGTGACGGTTCGACCAACTCTCGCGCACAAGGATGTCCCATGAGTGACGCCACCAGCCCCAACCCCTACGCCGCACCGACCAGCGACCTGCAGGAGCCCCGCGACGGCGACCAGGTGCCCAGCATCGAGCAGGCCCTGAGTCGCGGCTACGATTTTCGCATCGGCGAGCTGCTCGGCGAGGCCTGGCAGCGGGTGAAAGGCACCAAGGGCATCATCGTCGGCGGTTTTCTGGTGTTCTATGTGGTGATGCTGGCCGCCTCCCTGGTCCTGGGCGGCGTATTCGGCATCCTCGGCATGGTCAGCGAGGGCTCGGTCGCGGCCATCATCGGCGACCTGCTCATCGGCGTGCTGGCGTCCGCCCTGGCCTACCCCTTCATGGCCGGGATCAACATGGTCGGCATCCGCCGCGCCGCCGACCAGCCGATCAGTTTCAACGAGATCTTCAGCCACTTCGGCCGTACCCTGCCGCTGATGCTCACCGCGGTGAGCATGACGCTGCTGATCTACGCCGGCATGCTCCTGCTGATCCTCCCCGGCCTCTACCTGGGCGTGGCCTATATGCTGGCGGTGCCGCTGGTGGTGGAGCGCGGGCTGTCGCCCTGGCAGGCCCTGGAGGCCTCGCGCAAGGCCATCGGCCAGCACTGGTTCAAGGTCTTCGGCCTGTTCCTGCTGCTCGGCCTGATCACCCTGGTCAGCATGCTGCCGCTGGGTATCGGCCTGGTCTGGAGCATCCCGCTGTTCGTCATCGCCATGGGCGTGCTGTACCGCACCATCTTCGGTGTATTGCCGCCGGCCCAGTAAGGCGGCGCCCAGCCCAGCTCCCGATGCACCGGGCCGCCGCCTGGCCCGGTTGCTTCCCCGCCCGCCGCTGGCTAGCATCGGGCTTTCTTCGACGCAGTCTGCCGATGTCGCTCCTCTCGCCCCCACCGTCCCGCGCACCCAGCCCGCCGCTGGACACCCGTTACCGGGTGGAAACCCCGGAAGGCATCGACCTGATCCTGCGTCCCGCCGGCCTGGTGCCGCGCGCCCTGGCCTTCGCCATCGACCTGGCGATCCGCGGCCTGTTGCTGGCGGCGCTGTTCGTCCTGCTCGGCCTGCTCGGTCAGTTCGGCATGGGCCTGGCGACCATCGCGCTGTTTCTGCTGACCTGGTGGTACATGGTGCTGTTCGAGGTGCTCAACCAGGGTCGCTCGCCGGGCAAGCAGCTACTCGGCCTGCGCGTGGTGCACGACGACGGCACGCCGGTCGGCTGGGCCGCCTCGCTGACCCGCAACCTGCTGCGCTTCGTCGACATCCTGCCGTTCGGCTATACCCTGGGCGTGCTCAGCTGCCTCAACCATCCGGCCTTCAAGCGCCTCGGCGACCTCGCCGCCGGCACCTTGGTGGTCTACCGCGACACCCCGCCGGCGCCCCCAGCCTGCCCGAGGTCGAGCCCCTGCCGGCCCCCGTCGCCCTCAGCCTGGGCGAGCAGCGTGCCCTGCTCGGCTTCGCCGAGCGGGCGCAGAACCTGTCCAGCGCCCGCCGCGGCGAGCTGGCGGCGATCCTCGCCGAGCCCTTGCAGCTCGCGCCGGAGCAGGCCGAGCGAGGGCTCCACGGCATCGCCCGCGGCCTGCTGGGGCCGACATGAAGCAGAGCCTGTTCGAGAGCCGCCACCAGGCCGACTGGCAGGCCTTCGCCACCCAGCTCGCGACACTCGAACGGGGCAAGGCCGACGCCGCCCAGTGCACGGGGTTCGCCGCCGCCTACCGGCGCCTGTGCCAGCAACTGGCCCTGGCCCAGGCGCGCGGCTACAGCAACCACCTGGTCGAGCGGCTGCAGCAGTTGGCCCTGCGCGGCCACCAGCAGTTCTATCGCCACCGCAGCCCGCTCGGCGCCCAGCTGCTGGGTTTCGTGCTCGGCGGTTTCCCGCGCCTGGTGCGGGCCGAATGGCGCTGCGTGCTGGCCGCCAGCCTGCTGTTCTTCGGCAGCCTGCTGGGCATGGGGCTGCTGGTGTACCTGTTCCCCGAACTGGTCTACAGCGTCATGGACGCCGAGCAGGTGAGCGGCATGGAGCAGATGTACGACCCCGACGCCAGCCGCCTCGGCCGCTTCGCCGAGCGCGACTCCGGCGACGACTGGCTGATGTTCGGCTTCTACATCATGAACAACATCGGCATCGCCTTTCAGACCTTCGCCAGCGGCCTGCTGCTGGGCCTGGGCAGCCTGTTCTTCCTGCTGTTCAACGGCCTGATGATCGGCGCGGTGGCCGGCCACCTGACCCAGATCGGCTACGGCCAGACCTTCTGGTCCTTCGTCATCGGCCATGGCGCCTTCGAGCTGACCGCCATCGCCCTGGCCGGCGCCGCCGGCCTCAAGCTCGGCTGGGCGCTGCTGGCGCCGGGCCGCCTGCCGCGGGGCGAGGCCCTGCGCCGGGCCGCCGCCCGCAGCGTGCGCCTGATCGGCGGGGTGATCCTGCTGCTGTTGCTGGCGGCCTTCGTCGAGGCCTACTGGTCGTCCATGACCCTGGCCAGCGCCAGCCTCAAGTACGCCGTCGGCGCCGGACTCTGGCTGCTGGTGCTGGCCTACCTGGGGTTGGCCGGACGAGGTGGCCATGCGCCTGACTGATGCCGGCGTGGTGATCCGCCCGCGCAGCGCCTGGGAGGCGCTGGACCTCGGCACCCTGCTGGCGCGCCGGCATGCCGGGCTGCTGATGGCCAGCTGGGCGCTGCTCAGCCTGCCGGTGTTCGCCCTGCTCTGCCTGCTGCTGTGGGACCATCCCGGCTGGGCGATCCTCGCCTTCTGGTGGCTCAAGCCGGCCTTCGAACGCCTGCCGCTGCATATCCTCGGCCGCGCCCTGTTCGGCGAAACGCCGACCCTCGGCCAGGCGTTCAAGGCCCTGCCCGGCCTGCTCCGGCCACAACTGCTGGCCAGCCTGACCTGGCGCCGCCTCAGCCCCACGCGCAGCTTCGACCTGCCGGTATTGCAGCTCGAGGGCCTGTCCGGCCCGGCGCGCAGCGCGCGCCTGGTGGTGCTGGGCCGGCGCGACAGCGCCGCGGCAACCTGGCTGACCCTGGTCGGCGTGCACCTGGAACTGGCCCTGTGGCTCGGCCTGATCAGCCTGTTCTACCTGCTGCTGCCGCAGCAGCTCACCCAGGACTGGAGCTGGCAGAGCCTGATCCAGGCCAGCAGCGGCGACTGGCTGTGGCTCGAGCACCTGTCCAACCTGCTCTACGCCCTGGTGCTGATCCTCTGGGAGCCGGTCTATGTCGCCTGCGGCTTCAGCCTCTACCTGAACCGGCGCACGACCCTGGAAGCCTGGGACCTCGAGCTGGCGTTCCGCCAACTGCGCCAGCGCCTGGGCAAGCTGGCCTATGCCCTGCTGCTGGGCCTGAGCCTGACCCTGCTGCAGGCGCCGAGCCCGGCGCTGGCGGCCGCCAGCAGCTGCCCGCTGCCCCCGCAGGACCCGCACGGCCCCGAGGCCGCCCGCCTGCTCGAACAGCCGCTGAACAGCCAGGCGGCGCAGCAGAGCATCGCCGAGCTGCTCGACGCGCCCCCCTTCGAACACCGGGAAACCGTCACCCGCTGGCGTTTCGCCGCCCCGGAACAGGCCGAGCCGCAGGGCGAACTGGACATCGAGGCGCTGGTCGAGAAACTCCTCAAGCTGCTGGAATTCTGGAAGCACCTCGATGGCGTCGCGCTGTTCTTCGAGGTGCTGCTCTGGGCCGGCCTGTTCGCCCTGCTGACCATGCTGCTGTGGCGTTACCGGGACTGGTTCGCCGCCTTCGCCGGACGCGGCCTGCCCCGACGCCGTCCCGCCCAGGCGCCGCCGCAGCAGCTGTTCGGCCTGGAAGTCGCCCCGCAGAGCCTGCCCGCCGACGTCGCCGGCGAGGCCGAGCGGCTCTGGGCCGAGCAGCCCCGCGCCGCCCTCGGCCTGCTCTACCGCGCCCTGCTCAGCCGCCTGCTGCACGATCATCGCCTGCCGCTCAGGGCCGCCCACACCGAGGCCGAGGTGCTGGCCCTGGTGCGGGGGCTGCAACAAGACGATCTGAACGCCTTCAGCCAGGCAGTGACCCGCCACTGGCAGAACCTCGCCTACGGCCACCGCCTGCCCCCCGAGGCCCTCAAGGCCGAGCTGTGCGCCGCCTGGCGCGGCCTGTTCGCCGGCGGGGAACGCACATGAGCCGGCGTCGCCAGTTCCTCCTCGGCGCCGTCCTGACCCTGGCCGTCGGCCTGCTCGGCCTCTACCTGCTGGCTCGCCTGGAGCCCTACCAGCACACCCTCGAACACGGCCCGGCCCCCGAGGCCAGGGCCAACCCCTACCTGGCCGCCGAACACTTCCTGCGCCGTCAGGGCCTGCAGGTCCGGCGCGCCGACGGCCTGCAGCAGCTGGCGGAGCTGCCCAGCGCCGGCCAGACCCTGCTGCTGCTCGGCGACCGCCAGCACATGAGCCCGGCCCAGGCCGAGCGCCTGCTGGACTGGGCGGCCCAGGGCGGCCATCTGCTGTTCGTCGCCGAGCGCCTGTGGGACGAGGACGAGGGGGCCAGCGGCGACCTGCTGCTCGACCGCCTGGGCATCCAACAGTACCAGAGCGACCAGCTCGACGCCGCCGCCGGAGAAGACGCAGCAGACGAGGCGGAACTCGAGGTGCTGGAGGAGCCCAACCGCTACCCGCAGCTGACCCAGCTGTACCTGGAGAACGAGGAGGCGCCGGCCTACATCGACTTCGACACCGCCTTCCACCTGTACGACGCACAGAACCGCGCCCATGCCTGGGCCAACAGCGCGGCGGCCACCCACATGCTGCAGCTCTACCAGGGCGACGGCCTGGTCACCGTGCTGAGCGACGCCTGGATCTGGCGCAACGAGCGGATCGCCGACCACGACAACGCCTGGCTGCTCTGGTACCTGGCCCAGGACAGCGCCGTGACCCTGCTCTACCGCACCGAGCGCGACGGCCTGCCGGCCCTGCTGCTGCGTCATTTCCCCCAGGCCCTGGTGGTCCTGGGCCTGTTGCTCGCCCTCGGCCTGTGGCATGTCGGCCTGCGCCAGGGCCCGCTGCAGCTACCGGCCAGCCCCGGCCGCCGGCAGCTGCGCGAGCACCTGCGCGGCAGCGCCGACTTCCTCCTGCGGCGCAGCGGCCAGCACAGCCTGCTGCAGGGGCTGCAGCAGGACATCCGGCGCCGCGCGCGCCAGCGTCACCCCGGATTCGAGCGCCTCGGCGTGGCCGAACAGTGGCAGGTGCTCAGCCGCCTGACCCGCCAGCCGCCCCGGGCCATCAGCCAAGCCATGCGGCCGCTGCCCAAGCAGCGCCTGGCCGCCGCCGATTTCACCCGCCAGGTCGCCCACCTGCAAGCCCTCAGGAATGCCCTATGAGCGAATACAGCCCCGAACAACCGAGCAGCCCGGTCGCCACGGCCACTCCTGCCCCGGCGCCCGCCTCCACTGCCGCGCCGGCCAACTCGGCGCAACAGCGCCAGCGCGCCAGCCAGCTGGCCCAGGCCCTGCGCCTGGAACTGCAGAAGGCGCTGATCGGCCAGGGCGAGGTGATCGACGACGTGCTCACCGCGCTGATCGCCGGCGGCCACGTGCTGGTCGAGGGCGTGCCGGGACTGGGCAAGACCCTGCTGGTGCGCGCCCTGGCCCGCTGCTTCGGCGGCGACTTCGCGCGCATCCAGTTCACCCCGGACCTGATGCCCAGCGACGTCACCGGCCACGCCGTGTACGACCTGGCCAGCGAGCAGTTCAAGCTGCGCAAGGGCCCGGTGTTCACCCACCTGCTGCTGGCCGACGAGATCAACCGCGCCCCGGCCAAGACCCAGGCGGCGCTGCTGGAGGTCATGCAGGAGCGCCAGGTCACCCTGGAGGGCCGCCCCCTGGCGGTGCCGCTGCCGTTCATGGTGCTGGCCACGCAGAACCCCATCGAGCAGGAAGGCACCTACCCGCTGCCCGAGGCCGAGCTGGATCGCTTCATGCTCAAGCTGCGCATGGACTACCCGGAGCAGGACGAGGAGCTGCGCATGGTGCGCCAGGTGGCCCGCTCGACCAAGGCCGACATGCTCGAGGTCACCGCGCTGCGCACCCTGCTGCAGGCCAAGGACGTGCTGGCCATCCAGAAGATCGCCAGCGACCTGCCGATCGACGACCAGGTGCTCGACTACGCCGTGCGCCTGGCCCGGGCCACCCGCAGCTGGCCGGGCCTGGCCATCGGCGCCGGGCCGCGGGCCTCGATCGCCCTGGTACGCGGCGGTCGTGCCCGCGCCCTGTTGCGCGGCGGCGACTTCGTCCTGCCCGACGACATCAAGGGCTGCGCCCTGGCGGTGCTGCGCCATCGCGTACGCCTGGCGCCGGAGCTGGACATCGAAGGCCTGTCGGTGGACCAGGTGCTGCGCCAGCTGCTCGACCAGGTGGCGGCGCCGCGCCTATGAGCGATTCCACCCCGGGGGCGCCATGAAGCCGTCGCGCCTGCTGCTGGCCCTGCTCGCCAGCCTGTTCGCCCTGGCCCTGCTGCTCGGCGCCCTGCAGGCCCTGGCGATCGCGCTGCCGCCGAGTCTGTCCGCGCTCTGCTGGGGCCTGCTGCTGGCGCTGCTCGGCGCGGCGCTGGTCGATGCCCTGAGCCTGCGCCGCCTGCCCTCGCCGCGCCTGGAGCGCCAGTTGCCGGGCAACCTGCCGCTGGGCCGCTGGCACGAGGTGCAACTGTGCCTGCACCACGACTACGACCGCGCGCTGCACCTGGAGCTGTTCGACCATGTGCCGGACGGCATGGCCTGGGAACAGCTGCCGCAGGCGGTGGCACTGCGCCCGGGCCAGCTGACCCGCTGTGCCTACCGGGTGCGCCCGCTGCGCCGCGGCCACTTCCACTTCCCGCGCTGCGAGATCGGCCTGCCCAGCCCGCTGCGGCTGTGGCAGGCGCGGCGCTACCTGGCGCTGGCCGGGGAGACCCGCGTCTACCCCGACTTCGCCCGGCTCTACGGCGCCCAGCTGATGGCCGTGGACGACTGGCTCAGCCAGCTCGGCGTGCGCCAGCGTCCGCGCCGCGGCCTGGGCCTGGAGTTCCACCAGCTGCGCGACTTCCGCGACGGCGACAGCCTGCGCCAGATCGACTGGAAGGCCACCGCGCGCAAGGGCACGCCGATCGCCCGCGAGTACCAGGACGAGCGCGACCAGCAGATCGTCTTCCTGCTCGACTGCGGCCGGCGCATGCGCAGCCAGGATGGCGAGCTGGCGCACTTCGACCACGCCCTCAATGCCTGCCTGCTGCTCAGCTACGTGGCCCTGCGCCAGGGCGATGCGGTGGGCCTGGCGACCTTCGCCGGCGATCACCAGCGCTTCCTCGCCCCGGTCAAGGGCGCGGCCCAGCTCAAGGTGCTGCTCAATGCCGTGTACGACCTGCAGACCACCGGCCAGCCGGTCGACTTCGCCGCGGCCGCCGACACCCTGCTCGGCCGTCAGCGCCGCCGCGCCCTGGTGGTGCTGGTGAGCAACCTGCGCGACGAGGACGACGAGGAACTGCTCGCCGCGGTCAGGCGCCTGGGCCGCCAGCACCGGGTGCTGGTCGCCAGCCTGCGCGAGGAGGTGCTCGACAGCCTGCGCCAGGCGCCGGTGCAGGATTTCGAGGGGGCCCTGGCCTACTGCGGCACGGTGGACTACCTCAACGCCCGCGCCGGCCTGCACGAGCGCCTGGCCGCGCACAACGTGCCGGTGCTGGATGCCCGGCCCGGGGAACTGGGCCCGCAGCTGGTCAGCCGCTACCTGGCCTGGAAGAAGGCCGGGGTGCTGTAGGCCGCCAGGCGCGCAGAAAAAAGCCCGCCATGAGAGCGGGCTTTTGCGTCAGGCTGCGAATCAGCGGCGGGCCGCCTTGATCGCCTCGATATAGGGCTCGGCCTGGCGCTGATCCTGAATCAGGGCGACGAAGTCGTTGCCCTGCGCATCCTTGGCGTCGAGGTCGTAACCGGCCTCGACGAAGAAGCCGAGGAAGCGCTCGAAGTCATCGATGCGCAGGCCGCGGTAGGCCTTGATCAGCTTGTGCAACGACGGCGGCGTGGCATCGGCGGGTTCCACGTCGAGGAACAGCCTGATCGACTCGTCACCGATCTCTTCGCCAATCACCTGCTTCTTGTCTTTGCGCATCGTTCACTCCAGCTCACCAAGCCACACGGGGCCGGCAGTGTACCCCCGCCACGGCCTGACGCTCAACGCAGGCGCGTAACCGACAGGCCCTCGTATACAATATCTTCGCCATCCACCCGACAAAGGGGCCACGCCTTGCCACTGCCCAGCTTCAACGCCCCCAACCTCGGGGTCACCCCCACCGCCTCGGAAGTCATCACCAAGCACCTGCGCGAGGCGATCATCGGCGGCCACTTCGCCGAGGACGAGCCGATCCGTCAGGACGACGTCGCCCGCCTGTTCAACGTCAGCAAGATCCCCGTGCGCGAGGCGCTCAAGCGCCTGGAGGCCGAGGGCCTGGTGCTGTTCCAGCGCAACAAGGGCGCGGTGGTGACCAAGATATCCGAGCCGGAGCTGGCGCAGATCTTCGAGGTGCGGGTGCTGCTGGAGGTGCAGGCGATCCGCCTGGCCGTGCCGAACATGACCGAGGAGACCTTCGCCCGCGCCGAGCGCATCTGCCAGGAGTTCATCGGCGAGACCGACGTCGGCCGCTGGGCCGAACTCAACTGGGCCCTGCACGCCTGCCTCTACGAGCCGGCGCAGCGGCCCTTCCTGGTCAACCTGATCCGCTCCATCCACGACAAGGTCGAGCGCTACCTGCGCATGCAGATGAGCCTGTCCGCAGGCAAGGACCGCGCCGACCAGGAGCATCGCGAGATCCTCGCCGCCTGCCGCGCCGGCGACGCCGACAAGGCCGCCGAACTGATCGAGCAGCACATCATCGGCGTCTGCCGCACCCTCTACGAACACCTGCCGAACCGGCCGACGCCGAGCTGATCGCCGTCCTCGACCTCAGCGCGGCGGCGCTTGCCCCGCGCAGCGGACGGTCAGTCATCCCGGGTCAGTACTTCCAGCAGTTCGATCTCGAACACCAGGTTGGCGTTGGCCGGAACGCGCGCGCCCATGCCCCGCTCGCCGTAGCCCAGGTGGGCCGGCACCAGGAGTTTGCGTTTGCCGCCCACGCGCATGCCCATCAGTCCCTGGTCCCAGCCCTTGATCACCCGCCCAGTGCCGATCACGCACTGGAAGGGCTTGCCGCGCTCGTAGGAGGAATCGAACCGCGTACCGTCCTCGAGAAAGCCGCTGTACTGGGTGCTGATCAAGGCGCCCTTGACCACCGCCTTGCCCTCGCCCAACTGCAAATCCACCACCTGCAATTCACCGCTCATCGTCCGCACTCGCTCAGGAGCCGGCCCCAGGCCGACCGACCGGCGCTTTCTCGCAGGAAACGCGGCGTCTGGCAAGGGGGGCTGCCCTTGCCAAGGACCACGCTTTTCCGCGGCCGGCCGGTCCGGGCCAGTGCCGGAGTGCGGGTACTCACAGGCGTCGCGGGGAGGACGCGTGACGCCTGGGGGTGCGCAACAGCTCGCCGGCCAGCACCAGCATCCTGTCCTCGGCCTGCTGCAGCGCGGCGACGGCCTGCGCCTGCCAGGGCTGGCGCAGCGGCTGCAGGTCGGCCTCGCGGCTGGCCCTGAGGCACCACTGGTAACGGTCGTGCCAATCGCCGAGGGCCGACTGCACGGTCTTCAGGGCGGCCCGGGCACGCCTGGAGAGGGGCGAGTGGTGCGGATAGGCATCGGCCGCGTAGCGGTTGCGCTTGACCAGCAGGCGGATGCGGTGCGGGTCGTGCTGCAGGTTGGCCAGGGCATCCAGCAGACGGCCCCGCTGCTTGTCCAGGCGCCTGTCGAGCAGCCGCGCCAGGCGCCGCAACTCGCCGCCGCGCTCGGCCCGGCGCCAGTCCGCCGGCCAGCTATCCAGGCAGGCGAACAGCTGCGCCAACTCGCTGCTGTGCAGGATCTCGCCATACCGGGTCGCCAGCCGGGCCTCGCGGCGCTCGGCGGCCTCATGCAGGCCGCGGCGACGCAATTCCCCGACCAGTACCTCCAGATCGCGCACCGGGGTGGTCAGCTGGCCGACGGCCGCGGCGGCGCGCTCCAGTGCGCTCACGCTGTCCCGGCCGCGCAGCGGCTTGAGCAGGCTGCGCAGGCGCCGCAGGCCGATGCGCAGGTCGTGCAGGGCTTCGCCGTCGGTGCCCGCCGCCAACCGTGCGCGGGCGTGGTGCAGGCTCACTTCGAGGCGCAGAACCTGGGCAACCACTGCATCGACGATGGCGGGCATTGCAACCTCGTGTCACGGCTTGGCTTGCGCTCCAGAATAGTCGATCGCCCGTCCGCGAGGCACCCCACGCTCAGCCCTCCAGCAAGCCGAACAGGGCCTGGAACTGCTGGGTCAGCTTGTGGGTCGGCTGCAGGTGGATCAGTGGCGTGCACAGCTGGTGCGACTCACGCATCTTCACCGAACTCATCAGGTAGACGGGCAACAGCGGCAGCCCCTCGCCGAGCAGTTCGTCGACCAGCTGGCCGGGCAGTGTCGCACGGGACTGGTACTGGTTGACCACTATGCCCTCCAGGACCAGGCGCTCGTTGTGGTCGGCCCGCACCTCCTCGACCTCCGCCAGCACCTGGTAGAGGCTTTGCCGGGCGAAGCTGTCGCAGTCGAAGGGGATCAGGCAGCGGTCCGCGGCGATCAGTGCCGAGAGGCTGTAGAAGTTCAGGCCCGGCGGGGTGTCCAGATAGATGCGCTCGTACTCCGGCGCCAGGCGGTCGAGCAGCCTGCCCAGCTTCTGCACCTTGTAGCGCGCCTCGAGCCTGGCCTGCAACGCCCCCAGCTCCGCCGAGGCGGCGATCAGGTGCAGGTTGGCGAAGGGGGTTTCCTGCACCTGGGCGCGTGGCTTGCCCTTCTGTGGCCCGGACGCCAGGGTCTGCTTGAAGAAGTCGGCGATACCGGCGGGGACCGCGTCACCATGCAGGCCGGTGAGGTAGTGGGTCGAACTGGCCTGGGCATCCAGGTCCACCAGCAGGGTACGGTAGCCCTCCGCCGCACTGATCGCCGCCAGGTTGCAGGCGATGCTGGACTTGCCCACACCGCCTTTCTGATTGAACACCACGCGTCGCATCGAACCCTCCTGTCCACAGCCGCGCCCGCAGTCTACCCCGTGAATGTTTCAGCCTCGACGCGACTGCGCGGTTGTTCTGGAGCGAAGCGGCCCGGCTGCCATAAAAAGGCAACACGCGGTCTCTAGAGTGCCGGCACGCTTTCCCAAGGACGATGCCCGTGAGCCGAGCAACCCGACACATCTGCAAGACACTGGACCTGGTGGCCGCCAACAACGAGGCCGCCGCCATAGTGGTGATGCGCGCCGCCGAGCGCATCGGCGACGAACTGCTGCGCCAGCAACTGCTCAACGTGATCCAGCGCATGAACCAGGACGCCGCCCAGCTGCGCCTGGCCCGGGACGAGGTTGCCGGTCAGGGACTGCGCCGCGCCTAGCACCCTGCACTGTGCCGATTTCGTCATCACCTCGCACGATTCCCATCAAGCCGGCACCGCCCTGAAGCGCCAGGCTTAACGGCACCTTTACTGCACAGGTGCCGGCGCCATGAAACGCATCCACGTCATCGATTCCCATACCGGCGGCGAGCCGACTCGCCTGGTGCTCGACGGGTTTCCCGAGCTGGGCCCGGGCAGCATGGGCGAGCGCCGCCAGCGCCTGGCCGAGGGTTTCGACGACTGGCGCGCCGCCTGCGTGCTGGAGCCGCGCGGCAGCGACGTGCTGGTCGGCGCGCTGCTCTGCGCGCCGGTCGATCCCACGGCCTGCGCCGGGGTGATCTTCTTCAACAACACGGGTTATCTGGGCATGTGCGGCCACGGCACCATCGGCCTGGTCGCCTCCCTGGCCCACCTGGGGCGCATCCGGCCGGGCCTGCACCGCATCGAGACCCCGGTGGGCACGGTGCAGGCGACCTTGCATCAGGATCGCTCGGTCAGCGTGCGCAACGTTCCGGCCTACCGCTACCGCCAGGCGGTGTCCCTGAATGTGCCGGGATACGGCAGCGTCACCGGCGATATCGCCTGGGGCGGCAACTGGTTCTTCCTGATCGCCGAGCACGGCCAGCGCGTCGCCGGCGACAACCTGGAGGCGCTGACCGCCTATTGCTGGGCCGTGCGCCAGGCCCTGGAGGCCCAGGGCATCCGCGGCGAGGACGGCGGCGAGATCGACCATATCGAGCTGTTCGCCGAAGACGACAGCGCCGACAGCCGCAACTTCGTGCTGTGCCCCGGCAAGGCCTACGACCGCTCGCCCTGCGGCACCGGCACCAGCGCCAAGCTGGCCTGCCTGGCCGCCGACGGCAAGCTGGCGCCCGGCGCCCTGTGGCGCCAGGCCAGCGTGATCGGCAGCCAGTTCGAGGCCAGCTACCAGTGGCAGGACGCGCGCCGCATCATCCCGACCATCCGCGGCCGCGCCCACATCAGCGCCGAGGCGACCCTGCTGCTGGAGGACGACGATCCCTTCGCCTGGGGCATCCGCGGATGAATGCCGAGGTCATCGTCATCGGCGCCGGCATCGTCGGCAGCGCCTGCGCCCATGAGTTCGCCCGCCGCGGCCTGGATGTGCTGGTGCTCGACAGCCAGCGCGGCGGCGCCACCGCGGTGGGCATGGGCCACCTGGTGGCGATGGACGACAACCCGGCGGAACTGGCCCTCAGCCGCTATTCCATCGAGCTGTGGCGCCAATGGGCGCCGCAGCTCGACGCCGACTGTGCCTACAGCAACTGCGGCACCCTGTGGCTGGCGGCCAACCGCGAGGAGCTGCTGGCGGCCGAACACAAGCGCGAGGTCCTCGGCGCCCAGGGCATTGCCTGCGAGATGCTCGACGCCGAGGCCCTACGCCAGGCCGAGCCGATGCTGCGCCGGGATCTGGCCGGGGCGCTGAAGGTCTGCGGCGACAGCATCGTCTATGCGCCGAACGCCGCGCGCTGGCTGCTCGCCCAGGGCGGCGGACGCATTCAGCTGCGCCACGCGCAGGTCGGCGAAGTCGACGGCAACCGCGTGCGCCTGGCCGGCGGCCAATGGCTGCAGGCCCAGTTCGTGGTGCTGGCAGGTGGCATCCACGCCAGCGAGCTGTGCCCGGAGTTGCCGATCCGCCCGAAGAAGGGCCACCTGCTGATCACCGACCGCTACCCCGGCCGTATCCAGCACCAACTGGTCGAGCTGGGTTACGCCGCCAGTGCCCACGCCGACAGCGGCACCTCGGTGGCCTTCAACGCCCAGCCGCGGCCGACCGGGCAGATCCTGCTCGGCTCCTCGCGGCAGTTCGACAGCCTCGATCCCCAGGTCGAGGGGCCGGTGCTGGCGCGCCTGCTGCGCCGCGCCCTCGACTACCTGCCGGCGCTGGCCGGGATGAATGCCATCCGCAGCTGGACCGGTTTTCGCGCCGCCACCCCCGACGGCCTGCCGCTGCTCGGCCAGCATCCGCAGCAGGCCGGCCTGTGGCTGGCGGTCGGCCACGAGGGCCTCGGCGTCACCACCGCGCCGGGCAGTGCCCGCCTTCTCGCCGCCCAGCTGTTCGGCGAGCGCCCGGCCATCGACCCCGCCCCCTACCGCCCCGAGCGCTTCGTCCACACCGCCGTCCCCCTGGAGCCAGCCCCATGATCGAACTCAACCTCGATGGCCAGACGATCCGGGTACCCGCCGGCAGTACCGTCGCGGCCGCCCTGTATCTGGGCGGCGACGGTTGCAGCCGCACCGCGGTCGGCGGCCAGCGCCGCGCGCCACTGTGCGGCATGGGCGTGTGCCAGGAGTGCCGGGTCAGCATCGACGGCCGGCGCCGCCTGGCCTGCCAGACCCTGTGCCAGCCCGGCATGCGGGTGGAGACCCGGCCATGACCCGCGACTTCGACCTGCTGATCATCGGCGCCGGCCCCGCCGGCATGGCGGCGGCCCTGGCCGCCGCGCCCAGTGGCGCACGCATCGGCCTGATCGACGACAACCCGGCGCCCGGCGGGCAGATCTGGCGCGACGACGTGCTGGCCCAGCTGCCGGCCATCGCCCGGCAGATGCGGGAGGCACTGGCGGCGGCGGGCAATATCCAGCTGTTCCACTCGACCCGGGTAGTGGCCATCGCCGGCCCGCACCGGCTGCTGCTGGAAGATGACACCTGCGCCTGGTGCGCTCGTTATTCCAAGCTGATCCTCTGTACCGGCGCCCGCGAACTGCTGCTGCCCTTTCCCGGCTGGACCCTGCCCGGGGTGACCGGCGCCGGCGGCCTGCAGGCCCTGATCAAGGGCGGCGTGCCGGTGGCCGGCGAGCGCCTGGTGATCGCCGGCAGCGGCCCGCTGCTGCTGGCCAGCGCCGCCACCGCGAAACAGGCCGGCGCACAGATTCTGCGCATCGCCGAACAGGCGCCACTATCGGCCCTGGCCGCCTTCGCCCTGCAGCTGCCGCGCTGGCCGGGCAAGCTGCTGCAGGCCGCCCAACTGTTCGATCGCCGCTACCGCAGCGCCAGCTTCGTGCTGGCCGCTCTCGGCAACGAGCGCCTGGAAGGCGTGCGCCTGAGCCAGGGCGGCAAGGTGGTGGAAATGGCCTGCGAGCGCCTGGCCTGCGGCTTCGGCCTGATTCCCAATACCCAGCTGGGCCAGGCCCTGGAGTGCCGCCTCGACGGCCAGGGCATAGCCGTGGATGACTGGCAGGCCTGCAGCCGGGACGGCCACTACGCCGCCGGCGAATGCACCGGTTTCGGCGGCAGCGAACTGGCCCTGGTCGAGGGCGCCATCGCCGGTCACGCCGCGGTCGACGAGCGGGCCGCGGCCCGCGCCCTGTGGCCGCGACGTCGCCGATGGCAGGCCTTCGCCGGGCAACTCGGTCGGCATTTTGCCCTCGATGCGAGGCTCAAGCAGCTGGCGAATGCCGACACCCTGGTGTGCCGCTGCGAGGACGTGGCCTACGCCGAAGTCGCCGGGCGCAGCGGCTGGGTCGATGCCAAGCTGCACAGCCGCTGTGGCATGGGCGCCTGCCAAGGGCGGGTGTGTGGCGCGGCCAGCCAATTCCTGTTCGGCTGGCCGGCGCCGACACCGCGTCCGCCCTTTTCGCCGGCGCGCATCGACAGTCTGGCGAAGCTGGCCGACGCGGCCGAGGATGCGCCGCTTCCCTGAAGGCGCCAGCGCACCGTAGAGTAGGGCCGCGGCCGCCGTGGCAGCCGCAGCCCTCTGCCCTGCCCGGACCCAGCCGACCCATGTTGTTCGATGCCCTGCCACTGCCCACCCCACAGGACTTGCCCGAACTGCTCGGCAGCCTGCAGCAGATCGCCCCCCTGCTCGATGCCATGCCGGACCTGGTGTTCTTCATCAAGGACACCGAGGCGCGCTACGTGCTGGTGAACCAGACCCTGGTCCAGCGCTGCGCCCTGAAGGAGCGCCAGGCGCTGCTCGGCAAGACCGCCGAGCAGGTCTTCCCCTCACGCTTCGGCCCGCTCTACACCGAGCAGGATCGCCGCGTGCTGGAGAGCGGCAGCCAGCTCAGCGACCAGCTGGAACTGCACCTCTACCCCGGCCGCCAGCCAGGCTGGTGCCTGACCCACAAGCTGGCCCTGCGCAACCGCGACGGCGCCATCATCGGCATGGCCGGCATCTCCGCCGACCTGCAGGCGCCCCAGGCCAGCCACCCGGCCTACCAGAAGCTGGCGGCGGTCGACGCGCATATCCGCCAGCACTTTGCCCAGCCCATCGCGGTGAAAGAGCTGTGCGCCATCGCCGGATTGTCCGTCGCCCAGCTGGAACGCCTGTGCAAGCGCATCTTCGGCCTCAACCCAAGGCAGATGATCCACCGCGCGCGCCTGGGCGCCGCCTCCCGGTTGCTGACCGGCGAGCGGCCGATCACCGAGATCGCCCTGCGCTGCGGCTACACCGACCACAGCGCCTTCAGCCGCCAGTTCAAGGCCCTCACCGGCCTCTCTCCCAGCCAGTACCGCGAGCGCCAGCGCAGCCCGTAGGGTGCGACGCGCCCACCAGCCAGCACGCACCCCGGCGGCAAATGGTGCGCATGGCGCACCCTACTCAGAACAACCGCATGTAATCGGGCGATAGATGATGGCGAGGCGGCCCCGGGGCTTTGTCGTCGTTTCGTCGACTGTTACCCCGTGTCGCCCAAGGGTGCGGTTCTACCCACCCTGCTTCCTTCTGTGACACCGCCGTCCTCCTCTCCCCCTCGCCGAGCGCGACCTGAGCACCAAGCAGCGGCCACTGCGACCTCAGCGTTGTCAGCTGCGACATGCATGAACAGCGGGCTGCAGCTCGACAGCCGGCGCCCCGTGACAGCCCCGACTCGCCGAGGTCGAGCATTGGCACAGCCAGTGCATATAAAATATCGTATACGAAATCATCAGTACGAAAGACGATATCCACATAGACCGCTCGACCCCACCCGACCACGAGGCCCCTATGAAAAAACCAACAACTGCCGTAGCCCTCACCGCTGTCCTGAGCGCCGCCCTGATCGGCCAGGCCCAGGCCGACAAACTCGACGACATCATCGAGTCCGGCAAGCTGCGCTGCGCCGTGACCCTGGACTTCCCGCCCATGGGCTTCCGTGACGAAGGCAACAACCCCGCCGGCTTCGACGTCGACTATTGCGCCGACCTGGCGAAGATCCTCGGCGTCACCCCGGAGGTGGTCGAGACCCCCTTCCCGGACCGCATCCCGGCGCTGATCTCCGGCCGTGCCGACGTCATCGTCGCCTCCACCTCCGACACCCTGGAACGGGCCAAGACGGTCGGCATGACCGTGCCCTACTTCGCCTTCCAGATGGTCGTGCTGACCCGCGACGACAGCGGCATCAACAGCTACCAGGACCTCAAGGGCCGCCCGGTCGGCAACACCAGCGGCACCTACGAGGCCATTGCCCTGGAAAAAGACGTGAAGAGCTGGGGCGGCGGCAGCTTCCGCGCCTACCAGAGCCTCAACGACACCATCCTCGCCGTCACCCAGGGGCATATCGATGCCACCGTGGTGACCAACACCGTCGCCGCCTCGACCCTCAAGTCCGGCAAGTACAAGGGCCTGAAGATTGCCGGCGACGCGCCCTACACCATCGACTACGTGTCCCTGGCGGCCAAGCGCAACGAGTACGGCCTGCTCAACTACATGAACCTGTTCATCAACCAGCAGGTGCGCACCGGTCGCTACCAGGAGCTGTGGAACAAGTGGGTCGGCGAGCAGGTCACCCCGGCCAACCTGGCCGTACCGGGCGTGTACTACTGAGTGGCGCAACGCCCGCGTTGAACCCAAACCCACCAATCGACGTGCGGCCCCCGGGCCGCACGGGAGCTACAGATGCCTGAACTGTCGATACACGCGCGCAGCCTGGTTGCCGGCGACGCGCAAGGCGACTTGCTGTACGCCGATGTTGGCTTGAGCTTCTGGGGCGGGGTCGACCCCTTCAGCGGCGAGGTGATCGACCGCCATCACCCCTTGAGCGGCCAGATCATTGCCGGCCGCGTGCTGGCGCTCCCCAGCGGGCGCGGCTCCTGCACCGGCAGCAGCGTGCTGCTGGAACTGATTCTCAACGGCCACGCCCCCGCCGCCCTGGTGGTGGCGCAGCCCGAGGAAATTCTCAGCCTGGGCGCGCTGGTGGCCCAGACCCTGTTCGAACGCGGCCTGCCGGTGGTCTGCGTCGGCGAAGAGGCCTTCGCCTGCCTGCGCGACAAGCACTTCGTGCGCATTGCCGGCGGCCGGGTCCAGGCCTTCGATCTGCCCCCCGATGACGGCTGGCGACCGGCGCCGCCGGACCTGGCCCGGCAGCTTGCCCGCCGCAGTGGCGTGGCCCTGAACGACGGCGACCGCGCCCTGCTCGAGGGCAGGCACGGCAAGGCCGCCCAGGTGGCCATGCAGATCGTCCTGCAGATGGCCGAGCTGCAGGGCGCCACTGAACTGATCGATATCGCCCAGGCGCATATCGATGGCTGCATCTATACCGGCCCGGCCAGCCTGCGCTTCGCCCGCCAGTTGCTGGACTGGGGCGCGGCGGTGCGGGTGCCGACCACCCTCAACGCCATCTCCGTGGACCAGCGCCGCTGGCGCGCCCAGGGCATCGATCCGGCCTTCGGCGAACCGGCCAGCGCCCTGGGCGATGCCTACATGGCAATGGGCGCGCAGATGAGTTTCACCTGCGCGCCCTACCTGCTGGACAGCGCGCCGACGGCGGGCCAGCAGGTGGTCTGGGCCGAGTCCAACGCGGTGGTGTACGCCAACAGCGTGCTGGGCGCCCGCACCCAGAAGTACCCGGACTACCTGGACATCTGTATCGCCCTGACCGGCCGCGCGCCGCTGACCGGCTGTCACCTGGAACAGGGCCGGCGCGCCACCCTGCTGGTCGAGGTGCCGGCGCCGGCAGGCCTGGACGATGCTTTCTATCCGCTGCTGGGCTACCACATCGGCGCCCTGGCCGGCAGTCAGATCCCGGTGATTGCCGGACTGGAGCGAAGCGCGCCGAGCCTGGATGACCTCAAGGCCTTCGGCGCGGCCTTCGCCACCACCTCGGCGGCGCCGATGTTCCACATCGTCGGCGTGACCCCGGAGGCCGCGAGCGCCGAGCAGGCCCTGGCAGGCGAGCCGGCGCGACAGACCCTGCGCCTCGGCCGGCAGGACCTGCTCGCCAGCTGGCGCGAGCTGAACAGTGCCGACAGCCCCGAGCTGGGCCTGGTGTCGCTGGGCAACCCGCACTTCTCCCTGAGCGAATGCGCCACCCTCGCCCGCCTCTGCCAGGGCCGCCGCAAGCACCTCGAGGTGGCCCTGGTGATCACCTGCGGCCGCCACGTGCACGAACAGGCCCGCCAGGCCGGCCACGTCGCCGCGCTGGAGGCCTTCGGCGCGCAGTTCGTCACCGACACCTGCTGGTGCATGCTCGGCGAGCCGGTGCTGCCGGTGACGGCCAAGACCCTGATGACCAACTCCGGCAAATACGCCCACTACGCCCCGGGCCTGGTCGGCCGCAAGGTGCATTTCGCCGGTCTGGCGGCCTGCGTCGAGGCCGCCTGCAGCGGCCAGGCCAGCGGCGAGCTGCCGGCCTGGCTGAACCCGGCCACCCCCTGCCAAGGAGCCGCTTGAGCCATGTTCGACTACAGCTTCCATTGGCGCTCGGCCTTCAAGGCGCTGCCCGACATGCTCGGCGGCGCCTGGGTCACCTTCGAGACCGCCGCCCTGTCGATGATCTTCGGCGTGCTGATCGCCCTGTGCCTGACCCTGATGCGGCAGACGAGCAATCCGCTGACCCGTGGCTTCGCCGAGGCCTGGGTCTCGGTGGCGCGCAACACGCCGTCGCTGTTCCAGATCTACCTGCTGTACTTCGGCCTGGGCTCCTTCGGCCTGCACATCAGCTCCTGGGCCGCGCTGCTGGCCGGGATCACCTTCAACAACGCCGGTTACCTGGCGGAGAACTTTCGCGGCGGCCTCAAGGCCGTGCCCGATACGCAGATGCGCGCGGCCCGCTCCCTGGGCATGAGCGCGTTCAAGGCCTACCGCCTGATCATCGTGCCGCAGCTGCTGCGCATCGTCTTCTACCCGCTGACCAACCAGATGGTCTGGGCGGTGCTGATGACCTCCCTGGGCGTCATCGTCGGCCTCAACAACGACCTCACCGGCGTCACCCAGGACTACAACGTGAAGACCTTCCGCACCTTCGAGTACTTCGCCCTGGCGGCCGTCCTCTACTACCTGATCGCCAAAGCCATAGTGCTGACCGCCCGCCTGCTCGGCTGGCGCCTGTTCCGCTACTAGGAGAGCACCGGCCATGTTCGTCACCAGCCTTACCTCGACCGACCTGCTGTACCTCGCGCAAGGCGCCTGGACCACCCTCCTGCTGACCCTCGGCGCGATGTTCCTGGGCACCCTTGGCGGCGTGCTCTGCGGCCTGCTGCGGGCCACCCTGCCGCGCGCCACCCTGCCGCTGGCCTGGCTGCTGGACGTGTTCCGCAGCGTGCCGCTGCTGATCCAGTTCGTCCTGTTCAACTCGCTGAAAAGCATCGCCGGCCTCGACTGGAGCGCCTTCAGCGTCGCCTGCGGGGTGCTGGGTATCTATGCCGCCGCCTACTGCACCGAGATCGTGCGCAGTGGCGTGCTGGCCGTGTCGCCCAACGTGCGCCGCGCCGCCCGCTCGCTGGGCCTGAACTACTGGCAGGACCTGCGTCATATCGTCCTGCCCATGGCCACCCGGGTGGCCTTTCCGGGCTGGCTGAACCTGACGCTGTCGGTGATGAAGGACACCGCCCTGGTCATGTGGATCGGCATCGTCGAGCTGCTGCGCGCCTCGCAGACCATCGTCACACGCATACAGGAGCCGCTGCTGGTGCTGTGCATCGCCGGGCTCATCTACTACTTCATCAGCCTGGTGGTGGCTCGCCTGGGTAACCAACTGGAGAAAAGGTGGCAGGAAAATGATTGAGATCGACAAGGTACACAAATCCTTCGGCGACCTGGACGTGATCAAGGGCGTCAGCCTGACCGTGGACAGGGGCGAGGTGGTGTCCATCATCGGCGGCTCGGGCTCGGGCAAGTCGACCCTGCTGATGTGCATCAACGGCCTGGAGTCGATCAAGCAGGGCAGCATCCGCGTCGACGGCACCGAGGTCCACGCCAAGGCCACCGACCTCAACAAGCTGCGGCAGAAGATCGGTATCGTGTTCCAGCAGTGGAACGCCTTCCCCCACCTGACCGTGCTGGAGAACGTCATGCTGGCGCCGCGCAAGGTGCTCGGCCAGAGCCGCCAGGAGGCCGAGGCCATGGCGGTCAAGCAGCTCACCCACGTGGGCCTGGGCGACAAGCTCAGGGTGTTTCCCGGAAAACTCTCCGGCGGCCAGCAGCAGCGCATGGCCATTGCCCGCGCCCTGGCCATGTCGCCGGACTACATGCTGTTCGACGAGGCCACCAGCGCCCTCGACCCGCAGCTGGTCGGCGAGGTGCTCGACACCATGCGCCTGCTGGCCGAGGACGGCATGACCATGGTCCTGGTGACCCACGAGATCGGCTTCGCCCGCGAGGTGTCCGACCGCGTGGCCTTCTTCCGCAACGGCCTGGTGCACGAGATCGGCACGCCCGAGCAGGTGCTGGGCAACCCGCAGCGGGCGGAGACCGCCGACTTCCTCAAGTCCGTGCTCTAGGAGAAGCGCCATGCGTTCATCGAAAATCATTCATGTGGTCAGCTGCCACGCCGAGGGCGAGGTGGGCGACGTCATAGTCGGTGGCGTGGCGCCGCCGCCCGGCGACACGCTGTGGGCGCAGTCGCGCTGGATCGCCGAAGACCAGAGCCTGCGCAACTTCATGCTCAACGAACCGCGCGGCGGGGTGTTCCGCCACGTCAACCTGCTGGTGCCGGCCAAGGACCCGCGGGCGCAGATGGCCTGGATCATCATGGAGCCGGCCGACACCCCGCCGATGTCCGGCTCCAACTCGCTGTGCGTGGCCACGGTGCTGCTGGAAAGCGGCATCCTGCCGATGACCGAGCCCGAGACCCGCCTGGTGCTGGAGGCCCCCGGCGGCCTGATCGAGGCGCTGGCCCAGTGCCGCGACGGCAAGGTCGAGCGCGTCGAGGTGACGAACCTGCCGTCCTTCGCCGACAAGCTCGACGCCTGGATCGAAGTGGAGGGCCTGGGCTCGCTGCAGGTGGACACCGCCTACGGCGGCGACAGTTTCGTGATCGCCGACGCCCAGGCCCTGGGCTTCGCCCTGAAGGCCGACGAGGCCGCCGACCTGGCCGTCACGGGCCTGAAGATCACCCGCGCGGCCAACGAGCAGCTGGGCTTCGTCCATCCGCTGAACCAGGACTGGGACCACATCTCCTTCTGCCAGCTGGCCGGCCCGCTGCAGCGCGAGCAGGGCGTGCTGAGCGCCGCCAACGCGGTGGTGATCCGCCCCGGCAAGGTCGACCGCTCGCCCACCGGCACCGGTTGCTCGGCGCGCATGGCGGTGCTGCACGCCAGGGGCCAGCTGCAGGTCGGCGAGCGCTTTATCGGCCGCTCGATCATCGGCTCGGAGTTCCACTGCCGTATCGACAGCCTCACCGAGGTGACCGGGCGCCCGGCGATCATCCCCTGCCTCTCCGGCCGGGCCTGGATCACCGGCACCCACCAGCACCTGCTCGACCCGAGCGACCCCTGGCCCCAGGGCTATCGCCTGTCCGACACCTGGCCGCTGGAATCCTAGCGGTCTTTTTTACAACCACTAACGTATACGAAATACAAAACCCGGAGGCAATCATGAGCAAGAAAGTCAACTGGAGCGGGGTCTTCCCCGCGGTTACCACTCAATTCAACGACGATTTCTCCATCAACCTGGACAAGACCCATCAGGTCATCTCCAACGTGATCCGCGACGGTGTCTCGGGTCTGGTCGTGTGCGGTTCGGTCGGCGAAAACACCTCGCTGACCGCTGAAGAGAAGATCGCCGTTACCGAAGTGGCCGTCGATGCGGCCAAGGGACGTGTACCGGTGATCTGTGGCGTCGCCGAATTCACCAGCGTCGCCGCGGCCAATACCGCCAACCTGGTCCGCAAGGCCGGGGTCGACGGCGTGATGCTGATGCCCGCGCTGGTCTACGGCTCCAAGCCGTACGAAACCGCCGAGCACTACCGTTACGTGGCCAAGCACGCCGACGTGCCACTGATGGTCTACAACAACCCGCCGATCTACAAGAACGACGTCACCCCGGACATCCTCATCTCCCTGGCCGACTGCGACAACGTGGTGTGCTTCAAGGATTCCTCCGGCGATACCCGTCGTTTCATCGACGTGCGCAATGAGGTGGGCGACCGCTTCGTGCTGTTCGCCGGTCTCGACGACGTGGTGCTGGAAAGCCTCGCGGTCGGTGCCGAAGGCTGGGTCTCGGGCATGAGCAACGTATTCCCGAAAGAAGGCGAGACCATCTTCCGCCTGTGCAAGGCCGGGCGCTTCGCCGAGGCCATGCCGATCTACGAGTGGCTGATGCCGATCCTGCACCTCGACGCCCGCGCCGACCTGGTGCAGTGCATCAAGCTGTGCGAGGCCATCGCCGGCCGCGGCAGCGAGCTGACCCGTCCTCCACGCCTGCTGCTGCGTGGTGAAGACCGCGCCCACGTCGAGGCGATCATGGCCAAGGCCCTGGCCAACCGCCCGATCCTGCCGGACGTCGGCCTGTAACCCCTTCGGCCCGTCCTGTGGCGGGCCTTTATCGCGCCGCCGGCGCGCTCGACTGCGCCGGCCGTTCGCTCGACCCCAAGGGAGAGACCCCATGATCCGCAATAAAGCCCAGTTACTCGTCGCAGTGGGCCTGGCATTCATCTGCTCCACCAGCCAGGCCGCCAGTTACAGCTATAACGTACCGACCTCGGTGCCCGAGGGCAGCTTCTTCTTCAACAACTTTCTCCAGCGTTTCGCCGACAATGCCGCCCTGCTCACCGACGACAGCGTGAAGATCCGCCCCATCGGCGCCGGCGTCGTGGTGCCTGCGCTGCAGGTCTACGAATCGGTGCAAAGCGGCGTGCTCAAGGCCGGCCACTCGACTCCCACTTACCTGGTCAACCAGGACCCGCTGAACAACGTCTTCGCCGGCTTTCCCGGCGGCATGTCCGGCGAGGAAACCATCAGTTGGCTGTACGAGGGCAATGGCCTACAACACCTGCAAGCTTTCCGTGAGAAGAACATGGGCCTGCACAGCCTGGTAGTGGGCGTCGGCAGCACCGAAGTGCTGGCCCATGCCAACAAGAAGATTCAGCGCCTGGAGGACTTCAAGGGCCTCAAGTACCGCACCGCAGGGGCCTGGGCCGAGGTCATCCAGCAGGTCGGTGCCGCGCCGACGGTGGTGCCGCCGGGCGAGATCTACACCCTGCTGCAGCGCAAGGGCGTGGATGCGGTCGAGTGGGCTACCCCCGGCGCCAACCTCAACGAAGGCTTCCATGAGGTGGCTCCCTATCTGGTGACGCCCGGCGTCCACCAACCCTCCTTCGTCTGGGAGTTCTTCATGACCGTCGAGAGCTGGAACGCCATCGATGAAACGACCCGGGCCAAGCTGGAGGAGGCCGCCAAACTCACCACCCTGCAGAGCTACTTCCATTTCCTCGACAGCGACATGAAGGCGATGGACAGCTACCGCGCAGCGGGTATCGAGATCATCCAGCTGGACAAGGACGTCATCGACGACCTCGCCACGCGCGGCAACCGCTTGATGGCCGACAAGATCGCCGCGCGCAAGGCCGACGACATCGACGCCAAGGCGATCTTCAAGGACTACAGCGATTACATGCAGCGCTGGTCGAAGAACTCCTCCTACCTCTACCGCCACTGATCGTGAAGGCGAGGCGGCCACCCGGCCGCCACGCCCGGGAGACCGATATGAAAGGCAAATGGTACGGCCTGCCCGCTATCGCGCTGCTCTGGGTGGCGGCGGCGATGGCCCTGCTGCTGGTGCTGGCGATGATCTACGAGGTCTTCTCGCGCTATGTGCTCAATGCCCCGACCCTGTGGGCCTTCGACATTTCCTACATGCTCAATGGTGCCCTGTTCATCCTCGGCTGCGCCTATGCGCTGAAGGAAGAGGCCCATGTGCGCATCGATTTTCTTGCCAGCCGGCTCAAGCCGGCCTGGCAACGGCGGATCAACGCGGCCTTCTACCTCTGCCTGCTCGCGCCGGCCCTCGGCGGCCTGACCTGGGTCGCCAGCCGCCGCACCCTGCATGCCTTCGCCAGCGGCGAGGTGGAGCACGTCAGCCCCTGGGCGCCGCTGATGTGGCCGTTCTATTCGGCCCTGGCCATCGGCCTCGCGGCATTGACCCTGCAGGTAGCGATCGACGCCGTACTGTTCCTGACCGACCGCAAGCATCCCGGCAGCAAGGAAACCTGAACGATGATGGCCTATGTTCCCCTGCTGATGTTCTGCCTGCTGTTCGTCTTCGTCTTCCTCGGCATTCCGGTGTCCTTCTCGCTGATCGCCACCTCGTTCCTGTTCGGCATGCTGTTCTTCGGCGACACCATCTTCCAGCAGATGTACGGCTCGCTGCTGCAGGCTTCGACGAACTTCACCCTGTCGGCCATCCCGCTGTTCGTCCTGATGGGCGCGATTCTCGAGCAGACCGGCCTGGCCCGGCGCCTGTACAACGCCCTGCAGCTCTGGCTCGGCGGCTTCTCCGGCGGCCTGGCCATCTCCACCATGCTGATGTGCGGCATCTTCGCCGCCGCCTCGGGCATCGTCGGCGCGGTGGAAATCGTGGTCGGCTTGATGGCCATTCCGGCCATGACCAAGTACCGCTATGACCGTTCGCTGATCAGCGGCACCATCTGCGCCGGCGGCTCGCTCGGCACCATCATTCCGCCTTCGGTGATAGTCGTGGTGTACGCCTCCATGGCCCAGCTCTCGATCGGCCAGCTGTTCGCCGCCACGCTGATTCCCGGCCTGCTGATGATGGCGCTGTTCCTGCTGTATATCGGCGTCGCCTGCTGGCTGAGGCCGGCCCTGGCACCCGCGGTGGCGGAGATGCGCCAGGTGGCGCTGACGGAAAAGCTCAGGATCACCCTCAAGGCCCTGGTGCCGCCTTTCCTGCTGATCGCCGCGGTGCTCGGCTCGATGCTGATGGGCATCGCTTCGCCCACCGAATCGGCGGCGGTCGGGGCCTTCGGTGCGGCGCTGCTGGCCCTGTGCTTCGGCGAGCTGAGCCTGGCGCGGCTGGGCGAGGCGCTGGTCTCGACCGTCAGGATCACCGCGATGATCATGCTCATCGTGGTCGGCGGCACGCTGTTCACCGCGATATTCGCCATCAGTGGCGGTGGCTGGGCGCTCGCCGAGTTCATCCAGGAGCTGGCCCTGAGCCCCTACTGGCTGATCTTCGCGCTGCTGCTGATCGTTCTGCTGGCCGGCATGGTGCTGGACTGGATTTCCATCGTGCTGATCTTCGTGCCGATCTTCACCCCACTGATCAAGCTCGCCGGTATCGACCCGGTCTGGTTCGCGGTGATGTTCATGGTGGTGATCCAGACCTCCTACCTGACCCCGCCGATGGCGCCTTCGATCTTCTACCTGAAATCCATCGCGCCCCCCGATTTCGGCTACGGCCACATGTACCGCGGCGTGATCCCATTCATCCTGATCCAGTTGCTGCTGTTCCTGATCATCCTGCTGCTACCGGGGCTGGCGACCTGGCTGCCGCGACAACTGTTCTAGTCCCCCCGTCATTTCAAGGAGCCCTGCATGCCCATTATCCTCGGCCACAACTCTATCGGCGGTGCCCGTAGCGCCGCCGGCAACGTGCACCTGCACAGCCTCGATGCCAGCAGCGGCGAGGCCCTGCCCTATGAATTCATCCAGGCCACCCCGGCCGAGGTAGATGCCGCCGCCCGCGCCGCAGCCGCGGCCTACCCGCTGTTTCGCAGCTTGGCGGCCGAGCGCCGCGCCGAGTTCCTCGACGCCATCGCCGACGAGATCGACGCCCTGGGCGAGGACTTCGTCGCCCTGGTGTGCCGCGAGACCGCCCTGTCGGCGGCGCGTATCCAGGGCGAGCGCGGCCGCACCAGCAACCAGATGCGCCTGTTCGCCCAGGTGCTGCGCCGTGGCGACTTCCATGGCGCGCGCATCGACCGCGCGCTGCCCGAGCGCCAGCCGCTGCCACGCCCGGACCTGCGTCAGTACCGCATCGGCCTGGGGCCGGTGGCGGTGTTCGGCGCCAGCAATTTTCCCCTGGCCTTCTCCACCGCCGGCGGCGACACCGCCGCGGCCCTGGCGGCCGGCTGTCCGGTGGTGTTCAAGGCCCACAGCGGGCACATGGCTACCGCCGAATGCATGGCCGACGCACTGCTCCGCGCCGCCGAGAAGACCGGGATGCCGAAAGGGGTGTTCAACATGATCTACGGCAACACGGTCGGCGCCGACCTGGTCAGGCACCCGGCGATCCAGGCGGTCGGCTTCACCGGCTCGCTCAGGGGCGGCCGGGCGCTGTGCGACCTGGCCGCGGCGCGTCCCCAGCCGATCCCGGTGTTCGCCGAGATGTCCAGCATCAACCCGGTGGTGCTGCTGCCGGCGGCGCTGAAGAGCCGCGGCGTGCAGATCGCCAGCGAGCTGAGCGGCTCGGTGCTGCTCGGCTGCGGGCAGTTCTGCACCAGCCCGGGCCTGGTGCTTGGCGTGCGTTCGGCGGAGTTCAGCGCGTTCGTCCAGGAGTTCGCCGCCAGGATGGCCGCGCAGCCGGCCCAGACCATGCTCAACGCCGGCACCCTGCAGAGCTACGCCGCCGGCCTGGAGCGGCTGCACGCGCACCCGGGCATCCGCCACCTGGCAGGTAGTGCACAGACGGGGCAGCAGGCCCGGCCGCAGCTGTTCCAGGCCGACGCCCGCCTGCTGCTGGAGGGCGACGCGCTGCTCCAGGAAGAGGTGTTCGGGCCGGCCACGGTGCTGGTCGAGGTCGCCGATCAGACCGAAATGGAGCGGGCGCTGCATGGCCTGCACGGCCAGCTCACCGCCACCCTGATCGCCGAACCGGCGGACCTGGATGGCTGCGCCGGGCTGCTGGCGCTGCTCGAGCAGAAGGCCGGGCGCCTGCTGCTCAACGGCTACCCGACCGAGGTCGAGGTGTGTGACGCCATGGTCCACGGCGGCCCCTACCCGGCCACCTCCGACCCTCGCGGTACCTCGGTGGGCAGCGCGGCCATCGAGCGCTTCCTGCGCCCGGTCTGCTACCAGAACTGCCCCGACGCGCTGCTGCCGCCGGCGCTGCAGAATGCCAACCCCCTGGGCATCGCCCGCCTGGTGGACGGTGAGACCACGCGGCAAGCCCTGCCCTGAAAGCTGTCGGCCAGGTCCCAGGGTTGCTGTCTTGCCCCGGCTTATCGAGCCGGGGCTTTTTTATCGAGGCTTCGCGGTTATAACCCTACGGTTCTACCCGAGGATCAACGCCTTGAGGTCGTCATAGAGGGCCTGGGGAATCTGCACGCCCTGCTCGGCGCTGCGCGCCCGGGCCTGGTAGCGGCGCTGCGAAGGCAGGCGCGCGCCCTGGCCCTGGATGCTGGCGAACAGGCTCTCGGCGCGCCCCAGGTGGCTGTCGGCGTCCTCGCCGAGAAAGCGCCGCGGGTCCAGGGCGATGATCAGTTCGCCATGATAGGGCGAGGACCGGCTGCCGGCGTCGAATGCCAGGGACTCGGCGCTGGTCAGGTCGCCGATCAGCGGCCCGGCGATCAGCTCGACCATGGCCGCCAAAGCCGAGCCCTTGTGCCCGCCGAAGGTCAGCATGGCGCCGTTGAGCACGGCGGCGGCATCGGTGCTGGGCTGACCCTGGGCATCGATGCCCCAGCCCAGGGGAATCGGCTGGCCGGCACGGCGGTGCAGCTCGATGTCGCCGCGGGCGATGGCGCTGGTGGCGAAGTCGAAGATAAAGGGCTGACGGCCCGAACGCGGCCAGCCGAAGGCGATCGGGTTGGTGCCGAACACCGGCTGGGTGCCGCCGGCCGGCGCCACCCAGGCATGGCTGGGGGTGCAGGCCAGGGCCACCAGGCCGGCGTCGGTCAGGGCCTCGATCTCCACCCACAGGGCGGAGAAATGCACGCAGCGGTTGATCGCCAGGGCGGCGATGCCGCAGTCGCGGGTCTTGGCCAGCAACGCCGGCAGGCCGGCCTGGAAGGCCAGCTGGGAGAAGCCGCCGCGGGCATCGACGCGGACGATCGCCGGGGCCTGGTCGAACACCTGCGGCTCGGCATCGGCCACCACCTTGCCGGCCTTGAGCGAGCTGACGCAACCGAGCAGCCGGTACAGGCCATGGGAGGCGCAACCGTCGCGCTCCCCGGCCAGCACCGTGGCCGTCACCGCCTGCACGTGGGGCTCGCTGAAGCCATTGCTGCGCAGGATGTCCTGCGCCAGTTCGCGCGCTTGTTCCAGGGTCAATCGAATCACGGTGCGGCTCCTCTACTAACCAACGGCTAGGGTGGCGCCTCGGGCCTGCACCGGCTTGAGTCGTTTAGCCGGGGAATCTGACGAATTCGGCACAACCTCGTTCAGGCGAACTGCCCGCGCATCCAGGCCAGGTACTCGGCCGCAGCGGCCTCGCCCTCGTTCGGCGCCCAGGGCGCCCGCTCGCCCTCGCCGACCGGGCGGTAGGGCCCGGCCTTGCACTCGAACAGGATGCTGTCGGCCTGCAGCACCACCAGGGCATGGAACACCCCGGGCGGCAGGTCGACGCCGACGCAGTCGCCGCCGGCCTGCAGCAGCTGCTTGTCGCGCAGCTCGCCGTTGTCGTCGAAGATCAGCAGGCCCAGGCGCCCCTTGAGCACCAGCAGGGCCTCGGCCTTGTCCGCCGCCAGGTGGCGGTGCGGCGGGATATAGGTATCCGGCTGCAGGCCCACGGCCATGCGGTGGCAGGGCTCCTCCATCTGGTGGAAGTTGTGGTGCTGGCGCTGGCGCGGGTTGGCCGCGGCCTGCGCGGCCAGTTCGCCGAACAGCCGTTGATCGAGCAGGCGTGGCGCGCTCATGGCTTACAGGCCCTTGACCGCATAGATGCCGGCGGCGTTGCGCCAGTAGCCCTTGTAGTCCATGCCGTAGCCGAAGATGTAGCGGTCGATGCACGGCAGGCCGACGTAATCGGCCTTGAGGTCCGGGCGCGCCTTGCGCTCGTGGTCCTTGTCGATCAGCACCGCGGTGTGCACCGCGCTGGCGCCGGCGTGACGGCAGAAGTCGATGATGGCGCCGAGGGTGTGGCCCTCGTCGAGGATGTCGTCGATGATCAGCACGTCGCGGTCGATGAAGGAGATTTCCGGCTTGGCCTTCCAGAACAGCTCGCCGCCGCTGGTCTCGTTGCGGTAGCGGGTGGCGTGCAGGTAGGACAGTTCCAGGGGGAAGTCGAGCTTGGGCAGCAGCTTGCCGGAGAAGATCAGGCCGCCGTTCATCACGCAGAACACCACCGGGTTGCGCTCGGCCAGCTGGTCGTTGATGGCCGCGGCGACCCGGTCGATGGCCGCTTCCACTTCGGCTTCGGTGTACAGGCAGTCGGCTTCCGCCATGACTTGGCGAATGTGCGCGAGATCGGCGGGCATGGTGCTTCCTCTTGAGTGAAGGGCCCTGCGCGAGGCAGAGAACCTGATCGGGTCGTCAAAATAAAAGTCGGCAAAGGTACGCATCCGGCCGCCGCGGGGCAAGCCCTGGCGGACAAACGCGGCCACCCGGCCGTCTATCTCGGCGAACAGGCGGATATTAAACGCAATCCCCCGGCAATACTCGACATGGCGCGCCCCACTTGGCCGGCGCAATGCTTTACTCTAGCGCCATTTTTCGCCAGTCCGCCGGAGAGCCCGCATGCCCATCCTCGAGATCCGCCACCCGCTGATCCGCCACAAGCTCGGTCTGATGCGCCGCGCCGACATCAGCACGAAGAACTTCCGCGAACTGGCCCAGGAAGTCGGCGCCCTGCTGACCTACGAGGCGACCCAGGACCTGCCCCTGGAGAACTACGAGGTCCAGGGCTGGGCCGGCACCGTGCAGGTGGAGAAGATCGCCGGCAAGAAGATCACCGTGGTGCCGATCCTGCGGGCCGGCATCGGCATGCTCGACGGCGTGCTCAGCCTGATTCCCGGGGCCAAGGTCAGCGCCGTGGGCGTGGCGCGCAACGAGCAGACCCTGCAGGCGCACACCTACCTGGAGAAGCTCGCGCCGGAGATCGACGAGCGCCTGGCGCTGATCATCGACCCGATGCTCGCCACCGGCGGCTCCATGGTCGCCACCATCGACCTGCTGAAGAAGGCCGGCTGCAAGGAGATCCGCGCCATGGTGCTGGTCGCCGCGCCGGAGGGCATCAAGGCGGTGGCCGATGCCCACCCGGACGTGACCATCTTCACCGCCTCCATCGACGAGCGCCTGAACGAGCACGGCTACATCATTCCCGGCCTGGGCGATGCCGGCGACAAGATCTTCGGCACCAAGCAGAAGGACGCCTGAGCATGCAGGACCACATGCAGGACCCGACCTGGCGCCAGGCCCTGGCCGGCTCGCAGATGCTCTTCGTGGCCTTCGGCGCCCTGGTGCTGATGCCGCTGATCACCGGCATGGACCCCAACGTGGCGCTGTTCACCGCCGGCCTCGGCACCCTGATCTTCCAGCTGGTGACCAAGAACCAGGTGCCGGTGTTCCTCGCCTCCAGCTTCGCCTTCATCGCCCCCATCCTGGCGGCGAAAAGCGACTTCGGCCTGCCGGCGACCCTCGGCGGCCTGGTCGCCGCCGGCGTCATGTACATGCTGCTGGCCGGCGCGGTGCGCCTGAAGGGCACCGGCTTCATCGACCGCCTGCTGCCGCCGGTGGTGATCGGTCCGGTGATCATGGCCATCGGCCTGGGCCTGGCGCCGGTGGCGGCGAACATGGCGATGGGCAAGGCCGGCGATGCCAGCGTGCAACTGGTGCCCTATGACACGGCGCTGATGATCTCCCTGCCGGCGCTGCTCACCACCCTGATCGTCGCGGTGATCGGCCGCGGCCTGTTCCGCCTGATCCCGATCCTCTGCGGCGTCGCCGTGGGCTACGCCCTGGCGGTGCTGCTCGGCGTGGTCGAGTTCGCCGCGGTGGCCGCCGCGCCCTGGCTGGCGGTGCCGAACTTCGTCGCCCCGGAACTGCACTGGGGAGCGATCCTGTTCATCCTGCCGGTGGCCATCGCCCCGGCCATCGAGCACATCGGCGACGTGCTGGCGATCGGCACGGTGACCGGCAAGAACTACCTGAAGAAGCCCGGCCTGCACCGCACCCTGCTCGGCGACGGCCTGGCCACCTCGGCCGCCGGCCTGCTCGGCGGCCCGCCCAACACCACCTACTCGGAAGTCACCGGCGCGGTGATGCTGACCAAGAACTTCAACCCCAAGGTGATGGTCTGGGCCGCGCTGATCGCCATGGCCCTGGCCTTCATCGGCAAGTTCGGTGCGGCGCTGCAGAGCATCCCGGTGCCGGTGATGGGCGGCATCCTCTGCCTGCTGTTCGGCTCCATCGCGGTGGTCGGCCTCAACACCCTGATCCGTCACCAGGTCGACCTGTCCGAGGCGCGCAACCTGGTGATCGTCGCGGTGACCCTGGTGTTCGGCATCGGCGGCATGGTCATCGGCGCCGGCGACGTCAGTCTCAAGGGCATCTCCCTGTGCGGCATAGTCGCCATCCTGCTCAACCTGTTGCTGCCCGGCGGCCAAGGCTGGCGCAGCAAGGCGCTGAGCGAAGAACGCTGAAAACTACTGCACTCGGCTATGCGGCGTTGAAACGTAGCGCAGCGGAGTAACAGCCGAAGGCTGGCCCGTAGGGCGAACGAAGTGAGTCAATCAGACCCAGAATGCTCATGGACTCCAGTCCATTGCGCTTCTTCGCCTGACTTCGCCTTGCCTAGCCTTCGCTCGCTAGGTTTTCAAACCGTCTGGTAACTATCCAATAGAAAGCCCCGCCAAGGCGGGGCTTTCTTAATTGTCGCGACGGAACTCAAGCCGGCTCGGCCGCCCACTGCTGCAGGCGCACCACGCTCTCCCGGTAGGGCTTGAGGCCCTGGGCGAGCAGCAGGATCGAGGAGAACACCGCCAACGCGCTGACCAGCAGCAGCGAGTAGCGCAGCGCCTGGTCGTCGCCGAAGCCGTAGTCGGTGACCAGCGCCACCGCCGTGGGCCCCAGGCCCAGGCCGATCAGGGTGATGACGAACAGGTAGATGGCCGAGGCCTGGCCGCGCATCGAGTTGGGCATGATCTCCTGGATCGCCGCCGGGGCCACGCCGAATGGCATGCTCAGGCAGAACACGGTCGGCGCCATCAACACGGCGGCCCAAAAGCCGCTGTTCACCAGCGGGAAGCTCAGCACGCAGGGCACGGCGGCGATGGCGGCGTACAGGCCGACGCGCATGTTGGCGTCGCTGCGCCCGTGCCTGGCCATCCAGTCGTCCAGACGCCCGCCGAAAACGATGCCCAGGCAGCCGAATACCGCCACGATGCCGCCGTAGACGATACCCACCTGACCGGCATCCCAGCCATGGGTACGGATGAAGAAGGTCGGCACCCAGGCGGCGCTGCCGTAGCCGGCGAACGACAAGCCGGCGAAGCCGAAGTTGTGGCACAGCACGGTGCGCCGGTTGGCGCGGATATAGCGGCCGACGTCGGCCAGCGGCACCGCCACCCCGGCGCCGACGCCACGCCGCACCGGCTCCCGCACCGCCAGCAGCAGCAGGGTGAACAGCACCCCGGCGGCGCCCAGCAACAGGAAGATCAACTGCCAGGGCCGCACCTCGCCCAGCAGCGGCAGCAGCACGTCGCCCTGGGCCGAGGCGAACTGGATCACCAGGCCGCCGAGCAGGAAGGCCAGCCCCGAGCCCAGGTAGACGCCCATGGAGTAGACGCTGATGGCGGTGGCGCGGCGCTCGGCGGGAAAGCTGTCGGCGATCAGCGAATAGGCCGCCGGCGACAGGGCCGCCTCGCCGACGCCGACGCCGATGCGGCACAGCAGGAACTGCCAGTACAGCTTGGCCATGCCGCAGGCCGCGGTGGCGGCGCTCCAGAACAGCACGCCGATGGCGATCAGCCCGCGCCGGCTGCGGGTATCGGCCATGCGCCCCAGGGGGATGCCGCACACGGTGTAGAACAGGGCGAAGGACAGGCCCATCAGCAGGCTCATCTGGGTGTCGCTGATCAGCAGGTCGCGGCGGATCGGGCCGACCAGCAGGTTGAGGATCTGCCGGTCGATGAAGGACAGCACATAGGCCACCATGAGGATGGCAACTGTGGCCCAGGCACGGACGCCGGAGGGGTAGCCGTTATTCTTGTTATGCACGGACGCTCTCCTCGGCACCGCTGCGGCGGTGCGCGATGGTTGAAGGTAGCGCCAGCTTAAGTCGATATAAAGAGCACTCAGTATCAGCACCCGCCGTTATCAGCCAGGCGAATCAAGCGCCTGGCTGCAGGCTGATGACGCTTCCGCTCAGCGCATCGCCGGGGCCCGTGCGCACAGCTGCGCGAGGGCGGCCACCCAGCTCGGATGATCGTTGAGGCAGGGCACCAGCTCCAAGGTCTCGCCACCGGCGGCCTGGAACTGTTCGCGGCCACGGTCGCCGATCTCCTCCAGGGTCTCGATGCAGTCGGCGACGAAGGCCGGGCACATCACCAGCAGCTTCTTCACCCCCTGGCGGCCCAGTTCGTCCAGGCGGGTCTCGGTGTAGGGCTCGATCCACTTGGCCTTGCCCAGGCGCGACTGGAAGGACACCGACCACTGCTCGGGACTCAGCCCCAGGCGCACTGCGAAGGCCTCGGCGCTGCGCAGGCACTGGGCGCGGTAGCAGCTGGCGAGCACCTCGGGCGGCGCCGTGCGGCAGCAATCGGCGCCCTGCAGGCAGTGGCCGCTGGGGTCGAGCTTGTGCAGGTGCCGCTCGGGCAGGCCGTGGAAACTCAGCAGCAGGTGGTCGAAGCCCTGCTGCAGATGGGGCCTGGCGCTGTCCACCAGGGCCTCGAGGTACTCCGGCCGATCGTAGAACGGCGGCAGGAGGGCGAAGTCCAGCTTCAGGGCCTGTTCGCGCAGCACCCGCTTGGCCTCCTCCACCACCGTGGTCACGGTGCTGTCGGCGAACTGCGGGTAGAGCGGCGCCAGGGTCACCTGGCGCACGCCCTGGGCGGCCAGCCGCAGCAGCGCCGCCTCGATCGACGGCTCGCCGTAGCGCATCGCCAACTCCACCGGGCCATGCGGCCAGTGCCCGTCCATCGCCTGCTGCAGGCGCCGGCTCAGCACCACCAGCGGCGATCCCTCCGCCCACCAGATCGACGCATAGGCCTCGGCCGATTGTGCCGGGCGCCTGATCAGGATCAGCGACACCAGCAGGCGCCGCAGCGGCCAGGGCAGGTCGACCACGTAGGGGTCCATGAGGAATTGGTTGAGGTAGCGTCGTACATCGGCCACGTCGGTCGATGCCGGGGAGCCCAGGTTGACCAGCAACAAGGCGTGATCGGTCATACACAGTCCTATTCAATGGTGATCGGCCAGAATGTCCTCGAGGGCCGCATCCAGATCGGTGAACCGAAACGCGAACCCGGCCTCCTCCAGGCGCACCGGCAGCGCTCGCTGGCCACCGAGCAGCAGGCCGGACAGCTCGCCCAGGACCACGCGCAGGACGAAGGCCGGCGCCGGCAGGATCGCCGGGCGGTGCAGGGCACGACCCAGGGCCCGGGCGAAATCGGCGTTGCGCACCGGCTGCGGAGCGCAGGCATTATAGGGACCCGTGGCCTGCTGCTGGTGCATGAGAAAATCGATCAGGGCAATTTGGTCGGCCAGATGGACCCAGGGCATCCACTGCCGGCCATCGCCCAGGGGGCCGCCGAGGCCCAGCTTGAACGGCGGCATCAGGCGCTTGAGCATGCCGCCGTCGCGCGCCAGCACCAGGCCGGTGCGCAGCAGCACCACACGGATGCCCAGGGCCTCGGCGCGCTGCGCGGTTTCCTCCCAGGCGCCGCACAACTGGGCGGCGAAGTCGTCGGTGACCTGCGGCATGTCCTCATGCAACTCGCGCTCGCCGCCATCGCCATACCAGCCCACCGCCGAGCCGGACAGCAACACCTCGGGCCTCTGCTCGCGCCGGCCCAGCCAGGCCAGCAGCTGCTCGGTGAGGCCGATACGGCTGGCCCACAACAGGGTCTTGCGCTTGCGCGTCCAGGGCCGATCGGCAATCGGCGCGCCCGCCAGGTTGACCAGCGCATCCAGCGGTTCCTCGCCCAGTTCCTCGAGATGGCCGATACCACGCACCCCGGCGCCGCAGAGGCGCGCCACCCGCTGCGGGCTGCGGCTCCACACCGTCAGGCTGTGCCCCTGGGACAACCAGTGCCGGCATAGGCCACGGCCTATCAAGCCAGTACCGCCGGTCAGCAATATGTGCATGGCATCTTCCTCGCATGGCGTAACACCGGGTTCTCGCCCTAGTCTGAGTTATAGCGTCGGCGCGTGCCTTTTATCCCGTGGCCGACTGTCCTAAATATAGAGAGACAGGATACGAAGCCAAACATCTGTACACTATAATAATATTGTAGAACTTTTGTCTAAGGCGTAATCCAACGCTCTAGCACACGAGGTAGACCATGACCGCAATCGCCCCCATCGCCATCATCGGCACCGGTATTGCCGGACTGTCGGCCGCCCAGACCCTGCACGCCGCGGGCTACGAGCTGCGGCTGTTCGACAAGAGCCGCGGCAGCGGCGGCCGCATGGCCAGCAAGCGCAGCGACGCCGGCGCCCTCGACCTCGGCGCACAGTACTTCACCGCGCGCGATCGGCGCTTCGTCGAGGCGGTCCAGCAATGGCACAGCCGGGGCTGGGTCGCCGAGTGGCAGCCGAGCCTCTACCACTTCCGCGACGGCCAGCTGAGCGCCTCCCCGGACGAGCAGTTGCGCTGGGTCGGCGTCCCGCGCATGAGCGCCATCACCCGCGCCCTGCTCGGTGCGCTGCCGGTGCACTTCTCCTGCCGCATCACCGAGGTGTTTCGCGGCGAACAGCACTGGCACCTGCAGGACGCCGAGGGTGGCAGCCATGGTCCCTTCAGCCATGTGCTGATCGCCACCCCGGCGCCCCAGGCCAGCGCCCTGCTGGCCAGCGCGCCGAAACTCGCCGCCGCCGCCGCCAGCGTGCCGATGGAGCCGACCTGGGCCGCCGCCCTGGCCTTCGACAGCCCGCTGCAGACCGAGGTGGAAGGCTGCTTCGTGCACGACAGCCCGCTCGACTGGCTGGCCCGCAACCGCAGCAAGCCCGGCCGCGAGACCACCCTGGACACCTGGGTGTTGCACGCCAGCAGCGGCTGGAGCAAGCAGCACCTGGACCTGCCCAAGGAGGAGGTGGTGGAGCGGTTGCTCGGCGCCTTCGCCGAGATGATCGGCTGCACCGTGCCGGCGCCGTCCTTCAGCCTGGCCCACCGCTGGCTCTACGCCCGCCCGGGCACCGCCCACCAGTGGGGGGCGCTGGCCGACGCCGACCTGGGCCTCTACGCCTGCGGCGACTGGTGCCTGTCCGGCCGTGTAGAAGGGGCCTGGCTGAGCGGCCAGGAGGCGGCCCGCAAGCTGCTCGGCCACCTGCAGTGAGCCGACCCGGCCTCAGCTAGCCCGGCAATGGTCGCCACACCGCCCCACCATCGCCTCAACCCGGCCAAACTGCCGCTGTCCAAGTGGACAGCAGTGCATCCGCGCGACCGCGAGAAGCACTTCCTGGTCGTCGAGTTGCTGCGCGACGAGGACGACCACATCGTCGCAGTCGAGCTGCAGGCAGTGCTCAGTCGCCACAGCCGACGCCTGCCCTGGCGCGCCCTGCAAGATGCCCGACACTGGCGCATGGGCTGGCAGTAGCCGCAACCAACCTATACACAACCTATACAAAATACTTGTACAGGATAGATTGTGCGCCTATGCTGGACCAAAGCTGTACAGATATCGACACCCGTACAGCATTTCAGCGGAGGTCGCACCATGCCCCTTGCCCAGAACGCCCACGACAAACCCAGGATCGGCATCAGCGCCTGCCTGCTGGGCGCCGAAGTGCGCTACAACGGCGGCCACAAGGAGTCGCGCCTGTGCCGCCAGGTGCTCGGCGAACACTTCGACTTCGTACCGCTGTGCCCGGAGGTGGCGATCGGCCTCGCCACCCCCCGCGAGCCGATCCGCCTGGTGGGCGATCCCCTGGCGCCGCGCGCGGTCGGCACGGTCAACCCGGCGCTGGACGTGACCGAGCGCCTGGCCGCCTATGGCGCGCGCATGGCCGAGGAACTGGACGGCATCTGCGGCTACATCCTGATGCAGAAGTCGCCCTCCTGCGGCATGCAGCGGGTCAAGGTCTACCAGGACGGGGGCCGCCCCAGCGCACCCGGCGGCCAGGGCATCTTCGCCAAGGCCCTGATGGCGCGGCAGCCGAACCTGCCGGTCGAGGAGGATGGCCGCCTCAACGACCCGGTGCTGCGCGAGAACTTCATTACCCGGGTGTTCGCCTACGCCGAGTGGCAGCGCCTGCTGCGCCAGGGCCTGACGCGCAGGAAGCTGATCGCCTTCCACTCGCGCTACAAGTACCTGCTGATGGCCACCGCCCCGCTGCAGTACAAGGCCCTCGGCCGGCTGCTGGGCGACCTCGGCCGGCATGACCTGGCGCAGTTGGCGCCGCACTACTTCGGCGAGCTGATGGCCGCACTCAAGCAGTGCGCCACCCGCGGCACCCACAGCAACGTCCTGCAGCACCTGTGCGGCTACCTCAGACAGGGCCTGAGCCGGGACGAACGCCAGGAAATGCACCGGCTGATCGGCCAGTACCGCGCCGGCATCGTGCCCCTGGTGGTGCCGCTGACCCTGCTCAAGCACCATTTGCGCCGCCATCCGGACGACTACGTGGCGCAGCAGGCCTACCTGCAGCCCCACCCGGAAGACCTCAGCCTGCGCAACGCCCTATGAACGCCGCCGGCAACGAGCGGGCGGTATCGGGCGGGGACCTGCTGCCGATCCGCGAGGTGGCGCGGCTGACCGGCGTCAATGCCGTCACCCTGCGCGCCTGGGAGCGCCGCTACGGCCTGATCGTGCCGCAGCGCACGGCCAAGGGTCATCGCCTCTACTCCGCGGACCATATCGCGCGGGTCCGGGCGATCCTCGCCTGGCTGGAGCGCGGCGTGTCGGTGGGCCAGGTCAAGGGCCTGCTGCAATCCGAGCGCAGCGCCCCCCAGGAAGGCCTGTCGCAGTGGGCGCACAAGCGCCATCAGCTGCTGACGGCTGTAGGTGACCTGGCCGAGCGCCAACTCGACGACTGTTTCAACCACGAGATGGCGCTGTATCCGCCGCAGACCCTGTGCCGGCAGCTGCTGCTGCCGCTGCTGGAAGCCCTGGAGCTGCGCTGGCGCGGCCAGTTCGGCGCCGAGCTGGAGCGGGTGTTCTTCCTCTCCTGGCTGCGCAGCAAGCTGGGCGCCCGGCTGTACCACAACAACCGCCTGCAGGGCGGCGCGCCGCTGCTGCTGATCAGCCTGTCGGAGCGGCCGATGGAGCCCGGCCTGTGGCTCACCGCCTGGCTGGCCAGCAGCGCCGGGCATGCGGTGGAGGTCTTCGACTGGCCGGTGCCCGCCGCCGAGCTGGGCCTGGCCGTCGAACGCATCCGTCCCCGCGCCCTGCTGCTGTATGCCGGCCAGGCGCTCGACGCCACGCGGTTGCCGCGCCTGCTCGGCAACGGCCACTGCCCGACCCTGCTGGCCGGGCCGGCGGTGCGCATTCACCGCCAGGCCCTGAGCGGGCTGCTGGCCGGGCGCGACGACCTGACCCTGGCGGAAGACCCGCTGGCCGCGCTGCAAGCCTTGAACGACCTCAACCTGCAGGACAGCCGCCAGGGGGCCCCATGCTGCAACTGATATGGCTGCGCAGCGATCTGCGCGTACGGGACAACAGCGCACTGGCCGCCGCCATGGCCGCCGGCCCGACCGTGGCGCTCTACCTGCTCAGCCCGGAACAGTGGCGTCGGCACGACGCCGCCCCGTGCAAGGTGGATTTCTGGCGGCGCAACCTGGTCGAGCTGTCCGCCGCCCTCGCGCGCCTCAACGTACCGCTGCTGATCCGCCAGGCGGACAGCTGGGACGCCGCTCCCGGGGTGATCGCCGAGCTGTGCCGCGAACAGCGGATCGCCGCGGTCTGGGTCAACGACGAGTACGGGATCGACGAGCAACGCCGCGACCAGGCCGTGGCCCGCCACCTCGACGGGCAGGGCGTGACCTTCCAGCGCCGCCTCGATCAGCTGCTGCTGCAGCCGGGCAGCGTGCTGACCCAGTCCGGTAGCTACTTCAAGGTCTACAGCCAGTTCCGCAAGCTCTGCCACCAGCGCCTGCACAGGGCGCTGCCGACCCTGCTGTCGGTGCCTGCGGCGCAGACGCCCCTGGCGCTTGCCGGCGACACCGTGCCCGCCGCCGTGGCGGGCTTCACCGCGCCGGGCGAGACGCTACGCCGGCTCTGGCCGGCGGGCGAGACGGCGGCGCTGGAGCGCCTGGCGAGCTTCGCCGACGAACGGATCGACCACTACCACGAGGCGCGCGACATCCCCGCCCAGCCGGGCACCAGCCAGCTGTCGGCCTACCTAGCCGCCGGCGTGCTGTCGCCGCGCCAATGCCTGCATGCCGCGCTGCAAGCCAACCAGGGCGAGTTCGACAGCGGCAACCAGGGCATCGTCACCTGGATCAACGAACTGCTCTGGCGCGAGTTCTACAAGCACATCCTGGTCGGCTACCCGCGGGTCTCGCGGCACCGCGCCTTCCGCCCGGAGACCGAGGCCGTGCCCTGGCGCGACGCCCCGGACGAGCTGGCGGCCTGGCAAGAGGGCCGCACGGGCATTCCGCTGATCGACGCGGCGATGCGTCAGCTGCACGCCACCGGCTGGATGCACAACCGCCTGCGCATGGTCGTGGCCATGTTCCTGACCAAGAACCTGCTGATCGACTGGCGCGCCGGCGAGCGCTACTTCATGCGCCAGCTGATCGACGGCGACCTGGCGGCCAACAACGGCGGCTGGCAGTGGAGCGCCTCCACCGGCACCGACGCTGCGCCCTACTTCCGCCTGTTCAACCCGGTCAGCCAGTCGCGGCGCTTCGATCCCCAGGGGCGCTTCATCCGCCACTGGCTGCCGGAGCTGGCCGGGCTCGACGACAAGGCCATCCACGAGCCGAGCGCGGCGCGCGGCGGCCTGTTCGACGAGCCGGACTACCCGCGCCCGCTGGTCGACCTGCGCCTCAGCCGCGAACGGGCGCTGGCGGCTTTCAGGCAGCTGCCACAGAACCAGGCACGGGCCACGTCCTGAGCGAATCCCGAACACTCCGGCCACTCCGGCTGGACATCGTCGGCCCGGGCTCGGCAGTAGCTCGAACAGCAGGACTGCCGCCAGCACTTCCATCGACTACGGCGTTCTGCCAGCGCTCTTGCTAGGTGGCGCGCACGCGCGCACCATCGGCACCGTCCAGATGCCGCCGGCCAGGCCGGCGGTACGCCCATCCCTTGCGCGGAAAGCTCGATGCCTAAGCTGATCACCAATGCCCTGCTGTTCCTGCTCGGCTGGCTGGCCTGCGTGCTGGGCGGCTGGCCCTGGTTGTGGTTGCTGGTGCCGATCCTCGCGGTGCACTTACTGTGGACCGCCAGCTGGGCGGCCGAAGGCAAGCTGCTGCTCAGCGTGCTCCTCGCCGGCAGCGCCCTGGACAGCTTCCTGCTCAACCTCGGGGTGTTCGACTTCGGCGAACCGCGCACCCTGATCCCGCTCTGGCTGGCGCTGCTCTGGCTGCTGCTGGCGACCACCCTCAACCATTGCCTGGCCTGGTCGGCGCAGCCCTGGTGGCGCGGCAGCCTGCTCGGCGCCGTCGGCGGGCCGCTGTCCTACTACGCCGGCGCCCAGCTGGCCGGCGTCGGCCTGCCCTACGGCACCTGGCCGACCCTGGCCCTGCTGGCGCTGATCTGGGCGCTGGTCATGCCCGTACTGCACGGCTTCGCCCGCCTCTACCGCCACCAGTACGAGCAGAGCCGGCGCGCGCGCCGGTCGGCCTGAGCGCCGCTCGATCCCCGGCTCGCGTACACTGCGGCCATGACCGAACCTTCCCGCATCGCCCACACCCAATTGCCCGAGGAGCCGGCCGCCAGCTGCGCCAACTGCGCCGCCTGCTGTTGCCAGCTGGAGGTCATGCTGATCAGCGACACCGGCGTGCCGCAGCGCTTCATCGGCACCGATGCCTGGGGCGGCGAGGTAATGCGCCGCCTGGATGACGGCTGGTGCGCGGCGCTGGATCGCGACAGCATGCGCTGCACCATCTACGAGCAGCGCCCGCTGATCTGCCGCGAGTTCGAGATGGGTTCGGCCGAGTGCCTGGACGAGCGCCGCGGCATGTCCGCCATCTATCGCTGAGGCAATCCGCCAGATGCAAAAAACCGGGCCATGGCCCGGCTCTCTATCGCTCGACTGCGCCTTTAGAAACTCATGCGGTAATGCAGGGTGTAGGCCTCGATGCCGTTGTTCGGCGCCTTGAGCCCGGCATTGGAGTAATGCAGTGCGCGCAGGCCGAGCTCCTGGTCGGCGAAGCGCAGGCCGACGCCGAGGCGGTCCTCGAACTGGAAGGACGAGCCCAGCTTGCTGCCCTCCAGCTCGGTGCTGGAGAAGAAGGCCACGCCGATGCCGGCCTCGATATAGGGACGCACGCTGTCGCCGGCGAACTCGTAGACCAGCACGGGGGAGAACGACAGGCTGTGGTTGCTGGCCGTCTCGTCGCCCTCCCAGAAGGTGTAGCCGGCATCCCAGTAGCCGCCCAGGTGGCCGGTCGAGCTCTCCAGCCAGCGGCTGCTGAAATCGAACTGGGTGCCCAGGCGATAGACCATGGTCGATTCGTCGGTGCTGCCCACGGCGAACGTCACGTCGGCGGCCTGCGCCGCCACCGCCGGCCCCATGGTCAAGGCTGCAAGGGCAGCCAAAGCGAACAGCTTCTTCATTGGAAATTTCCTTTTATCAGCAGGCCACGGGAGCGCCCCGCGCAGTCACCTGAAGTATCGAACTCATTGTTATTAATACAAGCAGACAATTGCATAACAGCAGCCCGCCGCGCCGCTGTCAAAACCCATGCACCGCGGCCGCCTCGCCCCACAGCAGCGGCAGCACCGCCTGCATCCGCCCGGTGTCGCCGCTGCTCCAGAAGCACGCAGCCCGCGGCGCCCCCTCGGCCAGCAGCTGCCGCTCGCCGAGACACCGCTGCAGCTGGCGGGCCACCGCCGCGCCGGTGTCGATCAGGCTGGTCGATGCGGGCACCAGGCCGCGCAGCAGCGGCTTGATGAAGGGGTAGTGGGTGCAGCCGAGGATCAGCGTATCGCAGCCCTCGGCCAGCAGCGGCGCGACGTAGCCCTGCAGCAGCGCGCGGGTCGCGGCGCCGTTCAGCTCGCCGGCCTCGATGCGCTCCACCAGCCCCGGACAGGGCTGGGTGATCACCCGCACATCGCCGGCGAAACGGTCGAGCAGCGCGGCGAACTTGGCGCTCTTGAGGGTACCGGTGGTGGCCAGTACCCCCACCACGCCGGAGCGGGTCGCCGCCGCGGCCGGCTTGACCGCCGGCTCCATGCCGATGATCGGCAGCTGCGGGTACAGCTCGCGCAGCTCGGCCACGCCGGCAGCGGTGGCGGTGTTGCAGGCCAGCACCAGCGCCTTGGCCCCCTGGCCGAGAAGAAACGCGGCGATACCGCGGCAGCGTTCGCGGATGAACTCCGCGCTCTTCTCGCCGTAGGGCACGTGGCCGCTGTCGGCCACGTAGAGCAGGGACTCGGCCGGCAGCAGGGCGCGGATCTCGCCCAGCACCGAGAGGCCGCCGACGCCGGAGTCGAAGACGCCGATCGGCGCGTTATTCGCCACGCCCGCTCCCACACACCGCGCAGGCCGGATCGCGCTTGACCCGCAGCTCGCGAAAGCGCGAGCCCAGGGCATCGACCAGCAGCAGGCGACCGATCAGCGGCTCGCCGAAGCCGGCCAGCAGCTTCAGCGCCTCCAGTGCCTGCAGGCTGCCGACCAGGCCCACCAGCGGACCGACCACCCCGGCCTCGCTGCAGGTCAGCTCGGCTTCGCTGCCATGACCGTACAGGCAGTGGTAGCAGGGACTGTCGTCACGCCGCGGGTCGAACACCGACAGCTGGCCTTCCAGGCGGATCGCCGCACCGCTGACCAGCGGCTTGCCCGCGGCGACGCAGGCGGCATTGACCGCCTCGCGGGTGGCGAAGTTGTCGCAGCAATCGAGCACCAGGTCCACCGCCGTCACCGCCGCGCCCAGGCTGTCGGCGTCCAGGGGCGAGCGGTGGGCCTGCAGGCGTACCTGCGGGTTGAGCGCCGCCAGCCGCGCCATGGCCGAGTCCACCTTGCTCTGGCCGATGCCCAGGCTGTCATGGACGATCTGCCGCTGCAGGTTGGTCAGGTCGACCCTGTCGAAGTCAGCCAGATGCAGCTCGCCGATCCCGGCCGCCGCCAGGTACAGCGCCACGGGCGAGCCGAGGCCGCCGAGGCCGACGATCAGCACCCGGCTGTGCTTGAGGCGCAGCTGGCCGTCGACATCGATCTGTTGCAACAGGATCTGCCGGCTGTAGCGCAGCAATTCCTCGTCATTCAGCATGTTCTGCTCACTCATGGTCGAATCGTCCCAGACTGATGCGTTCGTGGCCGCCCAGGTCGCGGCGGCTGTGCACTTCGGCGAAACCGCGTGCCGCCAACAGGCGGCGTACCGCCGCGGCCTGCTCGAAACCGTGCTCGAGCAGCAGCCAGCCGCCGGGCTGCAAGTGATCCGGCGCCTGCTCGACTATCCGGCGGATATCGTCCAGGCCGTCGGCGCCGGCAACCAGGGCACTGACCGGTTCGAAGCGCAGGTCGCCTTCGCCCAGGTGACGGTCGTCGGCGGCGATATAGGGCGGATTGCTGACGATCAGCCCGTAGCGGCGAGCGCCCAGGGCATCGAACCAGTGGCTCTGGAGAAACTCGGCATTGGCCAGCTGCAGCCGCGCGCGATTGCGTTCGGCCAGGGCCACCGCCTCGGCCACCCGGTCCACCCCGGTGAGCCGCCAGGCCGCTCGCTCGCTGGCCAGGGCCAGGGCGATGGCCCCCGTGCCGGTGCCCAGGTCGAGCACCGCCGCCGGAGTGGCCGGCAGCAGCTCGAGGGCGGTCTCCACCAGCAGTTCGGTGTCCGGGCGGGGAATCAGGGTATGCGGTGCCACCTCCAGCTCCAGGCTCCAGAAGCCTTGCTGGCCGAGGATATAGGCCACCGGCTCGCCGGCCCGGCGGCGGGCCAGGTCGGCGTCGAAGCGGGCGACCTGGGCGGCCTCCAGCTCGCGCTCCGGCCAGGTGTGCAGGTAGCTGCGCGACTTGCCCAGGATATGGGCCAGCAGCAGCTCGGCATCCAGCCGCGGCGTCGGCGAGTCCGGCAGTTCGGCGTGGCTCAGTAGGGATTCGATGCTGGCCATATTCCTCTCGTAGGGTGGATCGCGTTTTATCGATCCACCGCGCAGGCTTCTGGTGGATGAAAAAGGCGTCATCCACCCTAGGTGTTACGGGTGCGTACGGCGCACCCTACATGGCGTGCCGCAGGCTGCGCATGCGCACCACAGGACTCAATCGCCCAGGGCGGCCAGCTGGTCGGCCTGGTACTCGGCCAGCAGCGGCTCGATCACCGCCTCGACGCCGCCGGACATCACCTCCGCCAGGGCATACAGGGTCAGGTTGATGCGGTGGTCGGTGACCCGGCCCTGGGGGAAGTTGTAGGTGCGGATGCGCTCGGAGCGGTCGCCGGAGCCGACCAGCAGCTTGCGCGTGTCGGAAATCTCCTTGTGCGCCGCCGCCTCCTGCTGGTCCTTGAGCTTGGCCGCCAGCCAGGCCATGGCCTTGGCGCGGTTCTTGTGCTGCGAGCGCTCTTCCTGGCATTCGACCACGATGCCGGTGGGGATGTGGGTGATGCGGATCGCCGAGTCGGTGGTGTTGACGTGCTGGCCGCCGGCGCCGGAGCTGCGGTAGGTGTCGACCCGCAGGTCGGCCGGATTGATCTCGATGGTCGCCTGCTCGTCCGGCTCCGGCAGCACCGCCACGGTGCAGGCGGAGGTGTGGATGCGGCCCTGGGACTCGGTCTCCGGCACGCGCTGCACGCGGTGGGCGCCGGACTCGAACTTGAGCTTGGCGTAGACGTTGTCGCCCTCGACCCGGGCGATCACCTCCTTGAAACCGCCATGCTCGCCTTCGTTGGCCGACAGCACTTCGACCCGCCAGCCCTGCTTCTCGGCATAGCGCGAGTACATGCGGAACAGGTCACCGGAGAAGATCGCCGCCTCGTCGCCGCCGGTGCCGGCGCGCACCTCCAGGTAGACGTTGCGCCCGTCGTTGGGGTCCTTGGGCAACAGCATGCGCTGCAGGCGGTCCTCCAGCTCGGTCAGCTGGACCTTGGCCGCGGCCACTTCCTCCTCGGCCATCTCGCGCAGGTCCGGGTCGCTGTCCTTGAGCAGCGCCTGGGCGCCCTCGAGGTCGCCCTGCACCTTGCGGAACTGGCGAAACGCCAGGATCACCGGCTCGATCTCGGCGTACTCCTTGGAATAGGCGCGGAACTGGCTCTGCTTGCTTATGACCTCGGCATCGCCGAGCAGCGCGGTCAGTTCTTCGAATCGATCCTGCAGCAGATCGAGTTTGTTGATCAACGAAGCTTTCATCACAGGCCTTTGTCGGACGGCACGCCCTCGTCGAGGGCAAAGAGTTCCTGGGCCACGGCCAGCGCATCGACGCGGCCGTCGGCGGAGAGTTTCTTCAGCTGCACGCTGGGCGCATGCAGCAACTTGTTGGTCAGACCGCGGGCCAGCTGGGCCAGCACCTCCTCGGCCGAGGCGCCCTTGCCGAGCAGACGCTGGGCCTTGGCCAGCTCCTCGTCGCGCAGGCGCTCGGCCTGCTGGCGGTAGGCCTTGAGCACGTCCACCGCGGCCAGCTCGCGCAGGCGCAACATGAAGTCCTCGGCGCCGACGCTGACCAGCTCCTCGGCGGCCTGGGCGGCACCCTGGCGGCTCTTGAGGTTTTCCGCGATGACCTCGTGCAGGTCGTCGACGGTATAGAGGTAGACGTCGTCCAGCTTGCCGACCTGGGGTTCGATATCCCGCGGCACGGCGATGTCGACCATGAAGATCGGCTTGTGCTTGCGCCGCTTCAGCGCGCTTTCCACCGCGCCCTTGCCGAGGATCGGCAGCTGGCTGGCGGTGGAGCTGATGACGATGTCGCTGCTGACCAGTTCCTGGGGGATGTCCGAGAGCAGCACCGCATGGGCGCCGAACTGCTCGGCCAGGCTGCTGGCGCGCTCCAGGGTGCGGTTGGCCACGACGATGCGCTTGACGCCCTGCTCGTACAGGTGGCGGGCGACCAGGGTGATGGTCTCGCCGGCGCCGATCAGCAGGGCCTGGCTGTCGTGCAGGTCGCTGAATATCTGCCTGGCCAGGCTGACCGCGGCGAACGCCACCGATACCGGGTTCTCGCCGATGGCGGTGTCGGTACGCACCGTCTTGGCCGTGCTGAAGGTGGCCTGGAACAGCCGGCCGAGCAGCGGCCCCAGGGTCCCCGCCTCGCGGGCCACGGCATAGGCCGACTTCATCTGGCCGAGGATCTGCGGTTCGCCCAGGACCATGGAGTCCAGGCCCGAGGCCACGCGCATCATGTGGCGTACCGCGGCGTCGTCCTGATGCACATAGGCGCAGGCGCGCAACTCGTCGAGACTGAGCCGGTGGTAGTCGGCCAGCCAGGCCAGCACCGCATCGGCCGTCAGGTCGTCCTGCTCGAGGTACAGCTCGCTGCGGTTGCAGGTCGAGAGAATCGCCGCCTCGCGGCTGGCGGTGCGCAGGCACAGCTGCTGCAACGCTTCAACCAACTGCTCCGGGGTGAAGGCCACGCGTTCGCGGACGGCCACCGAGGCGGTTTTGTGGTTGATGCCGAGGGCGATGAAGGCCATGCAAGGTCGCTGCTAGAGAGGGAAGCGCGCAATTGTCCTACTTCGCCGGAGCGAGAACAACCACCCGCCCTCGCCATGCCCCGCCCTGGCCGCCGACACGCCGGCCCCATGGGCTTGCCCAACGGCTTGTGTCATGATGCCCCGACCGCAGGTCAGTCGTCTTTGCCCCTATGAAAAGCTCCTTCGCGTTACTGACCGCCCTGGCGTTGCTGGGCGGTTGCCAAGTGCTCAGCCCATCCGTCCCGGATGGCTCGCCGCCCGTGGAGGACAGCTCTCCGCCTGCGCAGGCGCAGCAGCCCAAGACCTACGCCTCGTTCACCCAGGAAACCCTGTACGCCCTGCTCACCGCCGAACTGGCCGGACAGCGCAATCGCTTCGACATCGCCCTGGGCAACTACGTGCAGCAGGCCAACGCGACCCAGGACCCCGGGGTCGCCGAGCGCGGTTTCCGCATCGCCGAGTACCTCGGTGCCGAACAGGCGGCCCTGGATACCGCACTGATCTGGGCGACCAACGCCCCGGACAGCCTCGACGCCCAGCGCGCCGCCGCCGTGCAGCTGGCCCGCGCCGGGCGCTACGACGAATCCATGAGCCACATGGAAACCGTCCTGCTGCACCAGGGTGACACCCACTTCGATTTCCTCGCCCTGTCCGCCGCGGAAACCGACCCGGACACCCGCGCCGGCCTGCTGCAGAGCTTCGACCGCCTGCTGGAGAAGCACCCGCACAACGGCCAGCTGCTGTTCGGCAAGGCCCTGCTGCTGCAACAGGACGAGCGCCCCGAGGAGGCCCTCGAGCTGCTCGAGACCCGGACGAGCAAGCTCGACGACGTGGCGCCGCTGCTGCTGCAGGCGCGCCTGCTGCAACAGCTCGAGCGTGGCGAGGAGGCCATGCCCCTGCTGGCGCAGGGACTCGAGCGCCACCCCGAAGACAAGCGCCTGCGCCTGACCTACGCGCGCCTGCTGGTCCAGCAGGACCGCCTGGACGACGCCAAGGGCGAGTTCGCCACCCTGCTGCAACGCTTCCCCAACGACGACGACCTGCGTTTCTCCCTGGCCCTGGTCTGCCTGGAGGCCGAGGCCTGGCGCGAGGCCATCGTCTACCTGGAGGAGCTGGTCGAGCGCGGCAGTCATGTCGATGCCGCGCACTACAACCTGGCCCGCGCCTATGAAGCGCTCGAGGAACCGGAAAGCGCACTGATCGAATACGCCCTGGTCGGCCCAGGCAACGACTACCTGCCGGCCCAGGCCCGCCAGACCGAACTGCTGCTGGCCAGCCAGCGCGGCGCCGAGGCCTCGACGCGCCTGCGCGAGGCCCGCGAGGCCCAGCCCGACTATGCCATCCAGCTCTACCTGATCGAGTCCGAAGCCCTGGCCAAGCAGGAGCGCCACGAAACCGCCTGGTCCCTGATCGAGCAGGCCCTGGAGCAGTTCCCGGACGACCTCAACCTGCTCTATACCCGCGCCATGCTGGCCGAGAAGCGCGACGACCTGGGCCAGCTGGAGCAGGACCTGCGCTTCATTCTCGAACGCGAGCCGGACAACGCCATGGCCCTCAACGCCCTCGGCTACACCCTGGCCGACCGTACCACCCGCTACGCCGAGGCCAAGGCACTGATCGAGCAGGCACACCAGATCGACCCGGACGACCCGGCCATTCTCGACAGCCTGGGCTGGGTCAACTACCGCCTGGGCAACCTGGACGAGGCCGAACGCCTGCTCCGCCAGGCCCTGCAACGCTTCCCCGATCACGAAGTCGCCGCCCACCTGGGCGAGGTGCTCTGGGCCCGCGGCAAGCAGCGCGAGGCCCGCAGGGTCTGGGCCGGCGCCCTCAAGGAACAACCCGATAGCGCCATCCTGCGCAGCACCCTGCTGCGCCTGACCGGCTCCGAGACCCTATGACATTCGTCCGCCCCCTCATTCTCTTCGGCTTGCTCGCCCTGCTCGCCGGCTGTGCCGGCCTGACCTCCCGCGAAGCGCTGGAAGGCTCCGGCGACCCCGCCCGCTGGCAGGCCCATAAACAGCAGGTCGCCGCCCTCGACGCCTGGCAGATCAACGGCAAGGTCGGCATCCGCGCGCCCCGCGACTCGGGCAGCGGCACGCTGTTCTGGCTGCAGCGCCAGGACTACTACGACATCCGCCTGTCCGGTCCACTGGGCCGCGGCGCTGCCCGCCTGACCGGGCGGCCCGGGGCCATCCTCCTGGAGGTGGCCAATCAGGGCCGCTACCAGGCCGCCTCGCCGGAGGCCCTGCTGCAGCAGCAACTGGGGCTGAACCTGCCGGTATCCCATCTACTCTGGTGGATCCGCGGCCTGCCGTCGCCCGCCAGCAAGAGCCGCCTGACCCTGGATGGCGACAGCCGCCTGGCCCAGTTGAAGCAGGACGGCTGGCGTGTCGACTACCAGCGCTATGCGCAGCAGAACGGCTATTGGCTGCCCGAGCGCATCAGGCTCGACGGCCACGACCTGCAGGTGACCCTGGTGATCAAGGACTGGCAGCCGCGCCAGCTCGGCCAATGACACCGCCGGCCATTCCCGCCGCCGCCCAGCTGATCCTGCCGGCGCCGGCCAAGCTCAACCTGATGCTGCACATCCTCGGCCGCCGCGCCGACGGCTACCACGAGCTGCAGACCCTGTTCCAATTCCTCGACCACGGCGACCAGCTGGGTTTCGCCCTGCGCGAGGACGGCCAGATCCGCCTGCACAGCCAGATCGCCGGCGTGGCCCACGACAGCAACCTGATCGTGCGCGCCGCCCGCCGCCTGCAGCAGGACGCAGGCTGCCCGCTGGGCGCCGACATCTGGCTGGACAAGCGCCTGCCCATGGGCGGCGGCATCGGCGGCGGCAGCTCGGACGCCGCTACCACCCTGCTCGGCCTCGATCACCTCTGGCAGCTGGGCTGGGGCGAAGAGCGCCTGGCCGCACTGGGCCTGGGCCTGGGCGCCGACGTGCCGGTGTTCGTGCGCGGCCGGGCGGCGTTCGCCGAAGGCGTCGGCGAGCGACTCACCCCGATCGAACTCGCCGAGCCCTGGTTCCTCGTGGCCATTCCGCAAGTGCTTGTCAGCACAGCGGAAGTTTTCTCCGACCCCGAGTTGACACGGGATACGCCGCCCATTAAAGTTCGCAGCCTTCTTGAGGGGGGTGGTCGTAACGACTGCCAGCCGGTTGTCCAGAAGCGTTATCCAGAGGTTCGTAACGCTCTGATCTTGTTGAACAAATTTGTTCCTGCAAGATTGACCGGCACTGGAGCTTGTGTGTTTGGGAGCTTCCCAAACAGGGTCGATGCTGATAAAGTCGCCCGCCAACTTCCAGCCGCTTTGCCGAGTTTTGTCGCCCAGGGTCGCAACGTCTCGATGTTGCACCGCAAGCTCGCAACTCTGGCCAAGAAGTGAATGCGTAAGAGTGAGTTGTACTAGGGGCGTCGCCAAGCGGTAAGGCACCAGGTTTTGATCCTGGCATGCGTTGGTTCGAATCCAGCCGCCCCTGCCATCAACGCCACAGGCGTTATGAGTACAGCTGACAGCATTGGGTTACACACGATACAGGGGCGTCGCCAAGCGGTAAGGCACCAGGTTTTGATCCTGGCATGCGTTGGTTCGAATCCAGCCGCCCCTGCCATTTCTATACTCATCCAGGTATACCCTCAGCCGGCAGGTACTGCGCGTGTCCAAGATGATGGTCTTTACGGGGAACGCTAACCCCGATCTGGCGCGACGTATTGTTCGTCAGCTGCACATCCCCCTCGGCGATGCCTCTGTCGGTAAGTTCTCCGACGGCGAAATCAGCATTGAAATCAACGAAAACGTCCGCGGTAAAGACGTCTTCCTGATCCAGCCGACGTGCGCGCCAACCAACGACAACCTGATGGAACTGGTGGTGATGGCCGATGCCTTCCGCCGCTCCTCGGCCACCCGAATCACCGCTGTCATCCCCTACTTCGGCTATGCCCGCCAGGATCGCCGTCCGCGCTCCGCCCGCGTGGCAATCAGCGCCAAGGTCGTGGCCGACATGCTCACCGTGGTAGGCATCGACCGGGTTCTCACCGTCGACCTGCACGCCGACCAGATCCAGGGCTTCTTCGATATCCCGGTAGACAACATCTACGGCTCCCCGGTACTGGTGGACGATATCGAAGACCAGCGCTTCGACAACCTGATGATCGTCTCCCCGGACATCGGCGGCGTGGTGCGCGCGCGCGCCGTGGCCAAGTCCCTGGGCGTTGACCTGGCGATCATCGACAAGCGTCGCGAGAAGGCCAACCACTCCGAGGTGATGCACATCATCGGCGACGTGGAAGGCCGCACCTGCATCCTGGTCGACGACATGGTCGACACCGCCGGCACCCTGTGCCACGCGGCCAAGGCGCTGAAGGAACACGGTGCCGCCAAGGTGTTCGCCTATGCCACGCACCCGGTGCTGTCCGGTCGCGCCATCGAGAACATCGAAAATTCCGTGCTGGACGAGCTGGTGGTGACCAACACCATCCCGCTGTCCGCCGCCGCGCAATCCTGCTCGCGCATTCGCCAGCTGGATATCGCCCCGGTAGTCGCTGAGGCGGTCCGCCGCATCAGCAATGAAGAATCGATCAGCGCGATGTTCCGCTAACCCGGACTCGGCTCTGAACGACATGCGCCCCGCCTCGAGCGGGGCTTTTTGCCCAACCGTCCGGTCGCTGGTCGCAAGCGTGAAGGACGGTTTGGTTATTTTGGAGAAATGAAATGACTGAATTTGCCCTGAATGCCGAAGTGCGTTCCGACCTGGGGAAAGGTGCGAGCCGCCGCCTGCGTCGTAACGCCAGCCTGGTTCCTGCCGTGATCTACGGTGGCGAGAAAGCCCCGCAATCGATCAGCCTGCTGGCCAAGGATTTCGCCAAGCTGCTGGAAAACGAGGCTGCCTTCAGCCACGTGCTGACCCTGAACGTCGCCGGCAGCAACGAAAGCGTGCTGATCAAGGCCCTGCAGCGTCACCCGGCCAAGGGCTTCGTCCTGCACGCCGACTTCCAGCGCGTGATCGCCGGCCAGAAGCTGACCGCCCACGTCCCGCTGCACTTCCTCAACGAAGAAACCGCAGTCGGCGTCAAGAAGCAGGGCGGCGAAATCTCCCACACCCTGTCGGAAGTGGAAGTTTCCTGTCTGCCGAAGGACCTGCCGGAGTTCATCGAAGTCGACCTGGCCAAGGTTGAACTGGGCCAAGTCGTCCACCTGTCCGACCTGAGCCTGCCGAAGGGCGTCGAGTTGGTGGCCCTGGCTCACGGCAACGACCTGGCCGTGGCCAACATCCACGCCTCCCGCGTCGTGAAGGAAGAAGACGAGAGCGAAGGCGAAGCTGAAGGCGAAGGCGCTGCCGAGTAACCCTCGCACCGCCGAAAACAGCCCGCCCACCTCGGTGGTCGGGCTATTTTCACAAAAGGGCTCCTGACATGACTGCCGTACAACTGATCGTTGGCCTGGGTAATCCCGGCCCCGAATACGACCAGACCCGGCACAATGCAGGGGCCCTTTTCGTTGAGCGCCTGGCCAGCAGCCAGGGCGTCAACCTGAGCGTCGATCGCAAATATTTCGGCCTGGTGGGCAAGTTCAGTCACCAGGGCCGCGACGTTCGCCTGCTGATCCCCACCACCTACATGAACCGCAGCGGCCAGGCCGTGGCGGCACTGGCGAAGTTCTTCCGCATCGCGCCGGAAGCGATTCTGGTGGCTCACGACGAACTCGACATGCCCCCCGGCGTCGCCAAACTCAAACTGGGTGGCGGACACGGCGGGCACAACGGGCTGCGCGACATCATCGCCCAGCTCGGCAATCAGAATAACTTCTACCGCCTGCGGCTCGGCATCGGCCACCCGGGGCACAGCAGCATGGTCTCCGGCTACGTGCTCGGCCGCGCCCCGCGCAGCGAGCAGGAGCTGCTCGATACCAGCATCGATTTCGCCCTCGGCGTGCTGCCGCAAATGCTCGCCGGCGACTGGTCCAAGGCGATGCAACAGCTGCACAGCCAGAAAGCCTGACCCCTCTCCACCGACTTCACCTCCGCGAGGAACACACCATGGGATTCAACTGCGGCATCGTCGGCCTGCCCAACGTCGGCAAGTCCACCCTGTTCAATGCCCTGACCAAAGCCGGGATCAGCGCGGAGAACTTCCCCTTCTGCACCATCGAGCCGAACAGCGGCATCGTGCCCATGCCCGACGCCCGCCTGGACGCCCTGGCGGCCATCGTCAAGCCGGAGCGGGTGATCCCCACCACCATGGAGTTCGTCGACATCGCCGGCCTGGTCGCCGGCGCCTCCAAGGGTGAAGGCCTGGGCAACAAGTTCCTCGCCAACATCCGCGAGACCGACGCCATCGCCCACGTGGTGCGCTGCTTCCAGGACGACAACGTGATCCACGTGGCCAACACCGTCGACCCCAAGCGCGACATCGAGATCATCGAGCTGGAACTGATCTTCGCCGACCTCGACAGCTGCGAGAAGCAGCTGCAGAAGGTCCAGCGCAACGCCAAGGGCGGCGACAAGGAAGCCGTGGCGCAGAAGGCGCTGCTGGAGAAGCTGATCCCCCACTTCAGCGAAGGCAAGCCGGCCCGCACCCTGCTCAAGACCCTGGGCGCCGACGAGAAGCAGCTGGTCAGGGGCTTCCACCTGCTCACCAGCAAGCCGGTGATGTACATCGCCAACGTCGCCGAGGACGGCTTCGACAACAACCCGCTGCTCGACGTGGTCAACGCCATCGCCGCCGAGGAAGGCGCCATCGTCGTCCCTGTGTGCAACAAGATCGAGGCGGAGATCGCCGAACTGGAAGACGGCGAGGAGAAGGAGATGTTCCTCGAGTCCCTGGGCCTGGAAGAACCCGGGCTCAACCGCGTGATCCGCGCCGGCTACAAGCTGCTCAACCTGCAGACCTACTTCACCGCCGGGGTCAAGGAAGTGCGCGCCTGGACCGTACGCATCGGCGCCACCGCCCCGCAGGCCGCCGCCGTGATCCACACCGACTTCGAGAAGGGCTTCATCCGCGCCGAGGTCATCGGCTACGACGACTTCATCCAGTACAAGGGCGAAGCCGGTGCCAAGGAAGCCGGCAAGTGGCGCCTGGAAGGCAAGGAATACATCGTCAAGGATGGCGACGTCATGCACTTCCGCTTCAACGTCTAAGCGCTTGATCGCGCGCATTAATTTCCGCCAAACAGGGTTGACAGCCAGCCCTCGGACGCGAATAATGCGCGCCACTCGGCTACATAGCTCAGTTGGTTAGAGCGCAGCATTCATAATGCTGATGTCCCAGGTTCAAGTCCCGGTGTAGCCACCATATAAAACAAAGGGTTAGCTTCGGCTAACCCTTTGTCATTTCTGGGGTAGTGACTACAAAGTGACTACACCATGTCTACGCCGCCTCCCTGCCTGTCTTCACCTGCGCGACTAAGCGTTCGCTTTTCAGAGCCCAGATCTTAGGTGCTGCATAGCCCACAACGAACGATAGCGCCCAAATGCGAGCGAAGGTTGCTGGCGACTCATGCAGCATGCCGATGAAGTAGAGGCCGAAAACGAACCCTAGTACCCCACCGACATAGACCCTCATCCCTATCCATGCTCCTCTGGACTCTTGCATTTCCGGGGAAGCGATCTGGAGGTCATCAAGGACCCTTGGCGGGGCATCGTGATCAATAGTCGCCATAATTGACTGAACAATGCTGCCCATCACCGCACCGAACGTGCAGGCAGCCAGCAAAGCAATGTCGAAAACAGTAAAGCCGAGCAAACTGAACTCCATTTCTTAAGCCCTCAAACTGAATAACTAGCTCGCTACACGCAGCGGCTCAATCTCATGCTCAATCTCTTCGCCAGCCTCGGCGTAGGTAGTCGCCAGAGCATACTCAGTCTGTAGGTTCATCCAGAACTGAGCGGACGTGTCGAAGTACCGCCCCAGCCGGATAGCCGTATCAGCGGTGATGCCACGACGCTCCCGCACAATGTCATTGATGGTCGGCGCCGACACATGCAGAGCGCGAGCCAGAGCCGTCGGGGTCATGCCCAGTGGCTCCAAAAACTCTTCGCGCAGCACTTCACCAGGGTGAACGGGGCGCATGCCGTTGATTGCCATGTTGCCACCTCCTCAGTGGTAGTCGACGATCTCTACTTGTGCGGGGCCAGAATCAGTCCAGACAAAGCAGATCCGCCATTGATCGTTGATCCTGATGCTGTGTTGCCCAGCCCGATCCCCATGCAACTGCTCAAGCCGGTTACCCGGTGGAGAACGCAGGTCTCGCAGCTCAACAGCCGCATTCAGCATCGTCAGCTTCCGCGTAGCCACGTTGAGAACGTTGGCCCAGCGTCTGGAGCTCCCTGACTCGAACAGAGCCTGGGTTTCTGCACATCTGAAACTCAGGATCACGCTTTAATCCTTAACGTTAAGCGTTAAATTGATCATACATCCACCCTGTCAACCTGTCACGCACCCAATCTGCGCCAGTGGAGAAAACCTAAGCGCCGACTCCAGATGATCCGGCGACAGGTGCGCATAGCGCATGGTCATGGTGATGGAGGAATGGCCCAGGATGCGCTGCAGGCCGAGGATGTCGCCGCCCGCCATCATGTAGTGACTGGCGAAGGTGTGCCGCAGGATGTGGGTCATCTGGCCGGGCGTGCGGAAACCGCATCGCTCGTAGGCGCTGCGAAACGCCGACCTGCAGGACATGAACAGTCGACCGGAGCCGGGCATGCCGAGCTTGAGGGCTATGTCTTCGACGGCCTTGGGGATCGGCACCGAGCGCGACTGGCGGTTCTTCGTCCGGTGGAAGTGCACCTTGCCCCCGAAGATGGCCGTCCGCCCCAGGCTTTCCGCCTCCTCCCACCGGGCACCCGTGGCCAGGCAGATCAGCGCCACCGGATAGGTGTGATTGTTCGTCGACTTGCGGCACTCATCGAGCAGCTGGCGAACCTGCTCCAGGCTCAGAAAGGACAGCTCGATCTGATCGGTCTTGATCTGACGGATGCTGGCGAGGGGATTCTTGCCCGCCCAGGCGCCAAGGCGGATCAGCTCGGAGAACACGGCCGAGAGATAGCGTTGTTCATGGTTGACGGTGTGCGGTGAGGCTTCCTTCAAGCGCTGCTGGCGATAGCGGGCCCACGCTAACGAATCGAACTCAGATGCCTGCGGATCGCCCAGGCGCTCCACCACTGCCAGGGTCCGCGAGAGGCGGTATTTCTCATCCTTGAGCGAGCAGCCATGCAGGTCATACCAGACCTTTACCAGATCGGAGAGGCGGTCATCCAACGGCCGGCCCGTCTGGTTCAGCGTCGCGAAGAAGTCAGACTCATAGCGCTGTGCGGCTGCCTTGGTGAGAAAGCCCTTCTTGCGGATACGGCGCCCCGTGCGGCCATTCTCATAGAAATCGGCCGTCCAGGTCTTGCCGTCCTTGCGTACCGTCATACCGCCCTGCCCCACCTGACATTACGCTCCTCGAGCAGCGCCTTGATGTGCTTGTACAGGTCGTACTCGCTCATGTCCTTGGCGGCGTAGTGGTCGCGGATGACCGGCCAGCAATCCCACTGCTGGAGGGTTTCAAATGCCTTTTTTGCGCCCACCCGCTCCCTTGCCAGTAGGCTGACGAAGTTTCCCAGGAACAGCTCCACGTTCTTCCCGGAGAAGCCCCGGCTGGTCTTGTGATAGCGCTTGTATTCGGTCTGATCGAGCAGCGAGTCAACCGGCAGATCGACCCGCACGTCATCGCGAATCAGCGTCCAGATCGGCGCGAAATAACCCGGCCGGGCCAACAACTTGAACTGCCCCAGGCCATAGCGCCACAGGCCGTCCAGATGGGCCGAGAACGCCGCATAGGAGCGGGTGTCGATGGCTTCACCGGTCTTGGCGTCGATGGAGCCGCTGGCGAACTGCTGGATGATCGAGTGGTGATAGCGCAGCTCCACCCGCCACACGTCTTGCGCCGGGTCGTAGTTGTCCGGGTCGCCTGCGTCGAAGCTGTCGCGGCGTTTCCAGACGCTTTCCCAGTAGTCGAGCTTGTCCGTGGCGCGGGCCTGTTCGGTCTTGTTGTAGATGGCCAGTTGTATGCCACCGGCCGAACCGAACATGGAGGTTTCCCCACGTCCGTAGACGCTGCTTTTCGTAGCCCAATGGACTTCGTTGATGCCGGAGATGTCGCGGTGGGTGCGCGCCTTGCAGTGCATGCGGGCGACCAGATCGACGGGCGGCGTCCAGCCCTGCAGGTCCAACGCCAGATGGACCGCGCACTGGTTGAGCTCCAGGTGGGTCAGCACGGCGTCGGCGTAGTAGTCCAGGCGCTCTTGCAGACGCTCGGGCGAGAAGGCGTCGATGGCATGGGGCGACACCTCGATTTTCAGGTGGGGGCCGACGTTGTCGAGCTTGGCGTTGAAGTTCTTCACCAAGAGGATGATGCCCAGGTCGGCGTTCTGCAGCTTGTACTGGTAGCCCGAATCGCGCCCTACCCGTCCCGAATGCCAGCGCTGGCCGGCGAAATCGACCATGACGCCCGGCGTCTCAAACAGCGCCATGATCTCCGGACGGATCATGCCCCGGTACAGCTGCCGCACCGTATCGACGCCACAGCGCAGCAGGCGAACGCCTGACAGGTCGACGAAGCCCATATGGCCCGGATCAACGAAAAGACGACTTTTCGAATCCTCCAATCCGGTTTCCAAATCGATACGGGAGAAGTCCTTTGCTCTGGCCATTTCACACCCTTCACTCTGGATTAGTCTGGTCGTTTAGTTCTGTTTATCTGACGTGTTACAGGGACGTCAGCGCGCCCCGGCGCGGCCCGTGTGGCGCGCAGCGTCACCGGCTGCGCCGATACCGCTGCGCGCCCCCTCGACCGCTTGGGGGATCAGTTCTCGCACTGGATCAGGCACCGATACTCCGTCCACCGCCCGGTGGATCGAGGCGGTCAGCAACACCACCAAGTTGGTGGCGCGGAGCTTGGATGAGGTCGAGCGGAACAGGCCTCCCACCACCGGAATGTCCGACAGGAACGGGACCCGGCTGTGCGACTTGTCGATCTGTTCGGAGCGCAGCCCACCGAGCAGCACGCCCCCGCCATCGGGCAACTGCACGCGGGTCGAGAGGCGCCTTGTGTTGGTGATGATGTCGGCGGCGCTGGTGTCGTCCGAGACGCTGGAGGCGGACTGGTTGACCTGCAGTTCGATGGCCCCGGATGGCGTGATGAAGGGGGTGACTTCCAGGGACACGCCTACATCCTGGCGCACGATGGTTTGGAACGGATCGGAAGCTGGGGTCGAACCGCTGGTGGTCTGGCCGGTGATGAAAGGCACGTTTTGGCCGACGACGATGGAAGCGGCCTCGCGGTTGAGGGTGAGCAGCTGCGGGGTGGAGAGGATGCGGTTGTTGCCGGTTACCTTGACGGCCTGGAGGAAGGCCGAGAGCGTGGGCCCGGAGAAGGTCAGGGAGAAACCCAGGTCGGAACGGTCGGAACTGCGCAGGGTGACGCCGGCGGCATCGAGGCGCTTGCTGTCGAGGCCGACATTTAGGCCGAGGTCTTCGAAGTCAGAATCGGCCAGTTCGGCGACCACGGCGGTGATCACCACTTGCCGACGCGGCTTATCGATTTCCGCGAGCACCTGGGCGATCACGTCGAGCTGCTTTGTGGTGGCGGTGACGATGATCGCGTTGGAGGTGGGCGACGGCGTGGCCATGACGCCGCTGGCGGATTGCTCGCTTTGCTCGTTGCGTGATTGCAGCACGTCGCGGATCGACTGATAGGCGAAGTCCGATTGCAGGTGCTGGAGTTGGAAGACCCGGGTGCGCAGGTCGGGCGACTCGGGAATCGCCTGCGAGCTGATCAGGATGCTGCCGCCGCTGGCCGAAAAATGATAGCCGGCACTGGTCACGGCATCTTCCAGCAGGCGCTCCAGCTCGGCCTTGTTGCCGTAGGTGGCGAACACGCTGATGGGTGCCGAGCGGATATCGGAGCCGACCACCACCGGCTTATCCAGGATGTCGGCCGACCACTCGACGAAGTCCTGCAGGGTGGCGTCGTAGAGTTCGACCCGTTCGGCAGCCAGTACGGGCTGTGCGAGCAGGAAGATGGCCGCCAGCCAGGCCAGGACAGAGGGGCTGACCCCGTGTTGTTTGCGTGCGCTCATGGCTTCACCTGTAGATCGAGAGGTAGTCGTCGCCCCGCACCAACAGGGCTTCGCGGGGGCCGCGGTCCTTCACCACCACATCGCGGACGCTGAGGTCTTCGCTGTTGAGCCGGGCGCCATCGGCCTGGCGGAACACGTAGAAGCTTTGCCCGGACAGGCGCCCGTAGCTGGCGATACGCAGGTCGCGGAACTCGTCGGCCAGCTTGCCGGCGGTCTGTTGGCGTTCGGCCTGGGCGGTCGTGGTGACCTTGGGGGCGTTGACCAGGGCGATGCTGGCGAACACCGGGACGCTGATGCATAGAGCACTCAGGGCGCCGAGGAAGAAGCCATTGATGACGCCGAAGCGCTTGAAGAAGATCTTGGTGGTGCGCATGTAGAAGTCCCCATCGCGCGTAGCGGGCGGCAAGGGCCGACGCCAGTAGCCGGGCGGCAGCATCGAGTAGGCGCCCTTGTCGTAGTCCTTGTTGTATTCCTGGGTGGTGTCGTAGAAGTCGTAGAACTCTTCGCCGCGGTAGAACCAGTCGTCGACCTTGGGTGAGTTGAACTTGGGGCCGTACTTGACGATGGCTTGGTGCATCTTCGGCAGCCGGCCCTTGAGCCAGCCGAGGGTGAACACCCGCAGCAGCAGGCCGAAGGGAAACGGCAGCTTCATTCGGTCCCAGCGGTTGATGTAGACGACATGCTCGGCAATCGACTCGCGAATCTGCTTGTCGATGACGTTGACGTTCTGCACGCACAGCCACAGGTCCCAGCGGCGTTTGCGCAGGAACAGGAAGAACTTGAGCAGGTCGGTACGGCCGCCGCTGTTCCAGTCGCGGGAGTTCAGCCAGACGCCGGCCTCGTCGAGGAAGATGCCGCCGAAACGTTCTTCGTCGTAGCTGTCGTGGCCCATGCCCAGGCCGATCAGGTCGTCCGCCGAGGGCAGGTCGGGCAAGCGCACCAGACGCGAATAACGGTTGTCGCGCTGGCACAGCTTGTCCATCTTGACGTCGATGTTCACCGCCACCCGGCGCCGCTGCTTGAGGTAGGCGAGGATGCGCATAACGACGAGTAGCGTTTTGCCGGCACCTAGCTTGCCGGTGACGATGTACACGGCCATGACCAGTGCTCAGGTATGAATGAACTGCTCGGAAAGCCGGTGAATCCAGAAGAACACCAGCGATTTGATCTTGGCGATGACCAAGAGCGAGATGCAGAACGACAGGTTGGACGGGATGAACATGCGGCCGACTTCGAAGTAGCTGTTGGCGCCATGGCCGAGGACTTCGCCCAGTAGCTCGACCACCGCTTCGACCAGCACATTGACCGCCAGATGGATGGCCGCGACGATCAGAAAGAAGATGGCGATCTTCTTGAAGAACTGGGCGATGAAGGCCAGTACCGGCCCGATGATCGGGCCGATGAAGCCCACCAGGAACTGCCCCAGGCGGCCGAACAGGTTGGGAAAGAACTTCTTGAGAAAGCCGATGATCCAGCTCATCTAGAAGCCTCCCTTGTTGGCTTTGGCGTCTTCCAGACGCAGCCCGGCATAGAGAATCTTCCAGAAGCCGACGATAGTGATCATCCACACCAGGTATTCGAGCAGCGGCTTGAGCCGGGTCAGTTCGCAGACCGGCAGTTCGAGGGCGCTGTAGTACTCGCCGAGGTTGAACTCGATGGCGTAGGCGTTGCAGCCGTAGGCCGACGGCAGCACGTCATTGAGAAAGTCCAGGGAGGCGACCACGTAGCCGTCCGGGTCGAACATGCCGCCCTGGCCGGCCACCAGCTCGGGAATGGTGTCCTCCAGGGCTTCTTGCGCCTCGCTGTCGCGCTCGCCGACGAGTTGTTCGGTCTGCTCGCCGATCATGCCGCCGAGTTGTTCGCCCAAGCCCTGGGCCTCGCTGCCGATGGCGTCGCCGTTGCCATCGCCGGAGCCGTCGTAGTCGTCGCCGAGCAGTTCGTCCAGCTGCTCACCGATACCGCCGAGCAGATCGGTGATGCCGCCGAGCAAGGAATTGGTCTTGTCGATCTTGGCGCCGAGCTTGTCGCCCAGTTGGTCGAGCCCTTCGTTGGTGGCGCCCTGATCACCGTCCTGGGCTCCGGGATTGCCGGTGCTGCCCGGTGCCTTGGGGTCGTTGTTCTCGTTGCCGTCTGCGTTGCCGCCATTCTTCGGGTGATCGGGCGAGTCCTGGGGAATCTGCTGAGTCGGGTTCTTCGGGTCGAAGCAGACTTGTTCGCCGTTGGCATAGCCGCAGTTGCGGGTTTCCTGATTGGCCGGATAGCAGCCCCAAGTGCCGTTGAAGTAGCCGCAGCCGGATTCGGTTTCGAAGCAGCCCTGCTGGCCGTTGAAAGTGCCGCAGCCGGATTCTTGATCTTGGAAGCAGTAGGTAGAGCCACCGCCGGTGACGCAGTTTTCCGGGGCTTGGCCCGGGTCGGACGGCAACGGCGCACAGGTATCGGCAGTGCACTCGGGCGAGCCGGATACAGCGGGATCACCCGATGGTGAATAGCGGGTTACGCAAATGGAGGTGGAAATATCGCAATTGGTTTTGCCATTGGGCGCCGAGACGTACTCGCAGCCATCGCTGTTGACGGTATCCGGGCAGGAAAAAACCTTGAGTGCCTCGTTGTAGGTACATTCCTGAGCGCTGTAGATATCTGGCGCGGTGGAGCAGTTGACAGGTACTTGGGGCTCCTCACAAACACCCGTGGAGGGGTTCATTACATAATCTGATGGGTCACAGGTATCCCCCGTGCGATAGATATTAAATGTGCTGGGATGACTGCCATTGGGATAGGTGCAGTAACCAGAGGTGGGCGAAGTCAAGACATAGCCATAAACGGTGGGGTCAGCGTTGCCGCCAAGGCGATTACACACGACGGCAGGGCTGGAACCCGATCTGCCGAAGTAGCTGTTGACCCACACGTAACTAGCCGCCTGGGCGGCGGGAACCAGCAGAAAGAGTTGCCCCCACCCCATCAGGGTGAGGGCCAGTAACAGGCGGATAGCCGCGCGCATCTATCCGCCTCCCCGTTACGCGCCAGCGGCCGAGAACACGCGGCCGGCCAGTTTGAACAGGGCGATGGCGCCGCGGATCACGCCGAACAGGATGGCGCCCGCCGCGACCAGGGTGCCGAAGGCAGTGGCCAGGTCGGTGAACACGTCGAGCATTTCCTGTGGCACGGTGATCGCCGCCTGAGCGGCGCCGGTAGTGGCCATGAGGGCGCCAGTGGCGACGATGGCAGCGACCTTGCCGCCCCGTGCTTGACCGACACGGGTAGCGGTGCTGCCGTTGCTGCGGCCGATGGCGTCGGCCAGTTGGGTCTGTTGCATAGGAAAAGTCCTCAGTTGGTTGATGCGTCGATCACTTCTTTCCAGCCGAGCCGGAAAGTGCCCCAGGCGACGCCCAGGCCCAGGGCTCCCACAAACAGCCCAGCGATAACGAGGTATTGCCCCCAGGTGAAAGCCATAGCCCGTTACCTCTGGTGCCCGTGGATGAGGCCCAGGGCGGCCAGATAGACCAAACCCTGGATGAACTGGAGGGCCCACAGGTCGCCGAGCGTGACGTTGACCAGGTAGCTCTCGATCGAGCCCATGGTTGAATCCCCCCTTATTCGTTGCCCGGCTCTGCCTGGTTTGCCACCGGTTGGCTGGCGTCCAGGCAGTCAGGGCAGATGGCGTAGTCGGGCGCCGTGCGGAAGTCGCTTAACCGCTCGCGCTGTTCGGCTGGCAGGTTGTGCAGCTGGCCCATGGGAGCCAGGCACAGGTCGCAAAGCACACGGTCGACGATCAGCACGGCGCGGCCCTCCCTGTCAGCTCTTGGCGGCGTCAGGCGTTGGCTGTTGAGCCGGGCGCGGGGAAGGTTGCGGTTGCTGGCGGGCGGCGGGCTTGTCGTCCACGGCCTCCAGGTGCAGGGCGAGATTTTTGCCCTTGTTCTGCCCGCCGCGGGCTACGTCGAAGGTGATGCGCACCTTCTGCAGCGGGTCGAACTGGGCGCCGGCGGCGAAAACTTCATCGGCCACGTCTTCGGCGATGGCCATGCCGATGATGGAAAGACCGTGCTCGCTTTTGCCGTCCGGTTCATCGCCATAGAAAATCTTGGCGTATTTGGCGTCATCGACCTGGGTCATCTGAGTGCCGAGAAATGCAACTTCCATCGTTGAACGTGCCATTGGTATTTCCTCGCTGAGTTGCGCGTTATTGCGCGGGTTTGCCTTTCAGCAGGCCGAGCGATCCCGAGCAGATGAACTGATGAAGTTCGCTATCTGCCAGGTGTGGCGCGGCTTGCAGGGGGTTATGTGTACCTAGTTATACGCGATCAATTAGCCGAAAATTCACGCTTAAAAAAACATCAAGTTGAGGTGATAAGTCCGAAACACACTGTTTTAGTGAGGCGGCCCACCGTTCCGAACTTCAACATCGCTCATGTTCAACCCTTGTGATCGGCGCATGGATGCGCAACCCGAGTTGCCTGGGACAGATACCCACCGGCTGCGCCCGTGGATATCTATCAGCCCTCGACCCCACACGTGGGGCCCCACTCGGGCCTTGGGCAAAGCGGGTTTGCACCTGGGAAGAGGGAGAAGCAAAAGCGCGCCAAGGCTCAGGTTTAACGAACCAGCAGGCCAGCCACTCGCGCCACAGGTAGCGGGTAATGCCGTGGCCGACGATATAGGCAGCCGGCGCCAGGAAGATGAGCAGGGCGATCTGTTCAGAAGTCATAGAAGAGATCCACTGGCGGCAGCGATGGAATGGGTGGGCCGCTGTCCTGCACAACGCGCCAGTACTTCGGGGGCTGGAGCGGTGGCGTGTGTTTCTCGCAGATATAGGCCGGTGTCACTGCCCAGTCCGAGAGCAGGACTTTCCAGGCACCAGCTACGAAGCCCATCTTGATGGCGCGCATCGGCAGCGCAGAGGCGCGGCGGCACAGGGCGCATGGTGTGGATGGGCAAGGATCGGGCCTGGCCATTTCGGCCTTGGACCAGCAGACAGAGCAGGCGCAGTCCGCGGAGTGTTCGAGTCGCATGGCTCATACCAACCCCCTCAGTATGGTGATGCGGAAGTGCTCCCGGGCGTGTTCCTGGGCGAGCATCGAGGTCAGCGGGTCGTGAGCGACCACAGCAGATACCGCCAGATCGATAAAGCGATGACACTCGCGGCGGGACGCACCCCGAAAGCAGCGCTGCCAGCGTTTCTGATGGGTTGCCCCATGGAAGCTGGCGACCTCGACGACGCATGGCACGCTACTCATCTGCGTAATCCCCGGCGCAGAAGATGGTTTTGCCCTTCTCCAGGTCGCGGCGGATGCGGTGCAGGTTGATCACGCGGCGGCGGCCGATCTTCACGGTGGGGATGGCTTGCGACTCCACCCAGCCACGCACCACGTCCTGGGTGACGTCTTCAATGCCGAGCATTTCGGCGAAAACCAGCTGGGAGCAAAAAGGCGAATCACGAAAGTCGGTGATGCGCTCTGCGTTTCCCTGTGCGTTGAACCCCACTACTCCAGACTGTTCCATGTGAAAGCCCCTATAATCCGGCGAAATGGCTGTGCCCTTCACGGCAAATATGTACTAGATACACATGTACATAGTACCCAAACGGCTCAGAGTGTACATAGAACATTCATGGCATTTTTTAATGAGCGAAGGCATTTCTGATAGAGGACTTCTACTTCTCGAACGCGCAAGCTTGAAAGAGCTGGCGGAAAGCGGGGGGACGGAATACGTCCGCTGGCAAAACATCAAACGGGGCAAAGCAAGGATAGGAGCCAACGAGATCGAGATTCTCGGCCGTGTATTCCCACGCTATCGGTGGTGGCTGATTACAGGCGAGGTCATGCCAGAGAATGACCAAACAAGCCCGGACTACGACGAGGCCAACCGAAACTTGATCGGTCGAAACGCGGGATAGCAATCACAACGGAAGTGACTAGACGCTGGTACGCCCGGAAGGTGGAGAGATCGAGTGAAAGATAGCTTTGAAAATATCCGGGCCGAGCGCGAGGCGCCTTCCCTCAGGCGCCAGCAGCCAAACCAGTACGCGGGGCTCTGGAAGCAGATCGCCCTGGGCATCATCGTCGGCGGTAGCGTACTGAGCCTGATCGGCACCCTGCTCTGGCTGATTTCGGTAGGCGCACTGCTGGGCGGCATGACCATAGCCTTGCCCCGCCCCTAGGCAGGCACACGAATAGCGGTATTTCCGAAGGAGCGGAGCAACATCATGAAGCAAGCACTTATCGCCTTACTCATCCTGGCAGCGCCCGCTTTTGCAGATGAGGAAAAGCCAGTCGCTACCCAGGCGGCAGAAGCCGCCACCCCCTACGTGGAAGCCTTCAGCAAAAGCGTAAGCAGAACCCTCGCTGAGGTCATGGCCGGCGGCAAAGGCCCGATGGCCGAAGGTGCGCGCGCCAACCTCAAGATGCAGGATCAGCGTGAGCGCGAAGCCAATCGCGGCACCCGCAAGAGCATGAAGGAGTGCATCAAGCCTGGAAGCGTCATTGACGATGACGTGAAGGAGTGCATTGAAGGACTACGCGAGAAGACGTGGTAACCCTACCTAGCTAAAAACCGTGGTCTGCCCCCATATATTCCCATGAAGGAATGCATCAAACCTGGGAACGCCATTGATGATGATGTGAAAGAATGTATGGAAGGAACAAAAAACAAGGCACGGCAGGAAATACTAGAATTATATTAGGATGAAAGTATGAGCAGCCCGAAAGAGTCGGAAGTATCTGAAAAACTTATAGATTATTTGATAGGGACTATTGACGGCTTTGAAATGGAAAGCCTGATATCTAGGCTGCTTGGAATAAGGCATGGAGAAGGTTTTGAGTGTCTCGGTGGGAGGAAGGATGGTGGCGCTGATGGAATGTTTGTAGGCATTTACCAACAGCGGAACGAACACTACGTACAAATTAGCAAGGAAAGCGGAGCGGAAAAAAAGATTGAGAGAACAGTTAAGCGCTTAAGAGAGGTCGGTCGAAATCCAAAAGCGATAACGTACTGGACGAATATTTCGATACCTACGCGAGACATTATAGAAGAAAAACTAACTGAGTCACTAAGCGTGACTGTAAGGATCAGGGAAAAACTATCTCTCGCTCAATTGATCAACGAAAATGATGATTCAAGGCGGTTATTTAGGGAGATGTTTGCAAGAGAGATTGCAGAACTTTCAAAACAAAAGGCTGCTAGCGAGGGGAAGAAGTTAGGATTCACGAGCGACCCAACAGTCTATACGTTCCTGAAGTTTGAGGTGGGTGATAGGCACAAAAGGGATAATCTTACAGAGCCGGTCGCAGATGCAATGATTTACTGGGCTCTCAGAGAGACTGACCCTGATAAAAATACACTACTGTCCAGAGGCGAACTTAAGAAGAAAATAGCAGCTGCTTTGCCCGGCGCTCAAAACATGATTATTCCAAACATAGATCATAGATTAGAGCAGTTGTGTAGGCGAGGAGCAGAGACTCCTAGGGTTCGTTATTATAGAACTCAAGATGCATATTGTTTGCCTTATGAAATGAGACTGGAGATTGCTGAAGAAAGCATTGCCGACATTGAGCTAACCGAGTTCGTAAGAAAATCGTTAGAGGATAGCGCAAGAGAACGCGGGGCAGATGGTAAAAGTAGGCTTATTGCAGATATAGCAATTTCAGTTATCTACCAACATTTCTTTGAGCAAGGGTTGGTCTTAGCCGCCTTTTTGGAGAAAAGGCTAGAGTCTATATCGTCACAAGAGCAGGTTGTTGAGACTGAATTAATGAGGTCTCTTGATGCTGAGGCAATATCTCCAAAGCTATATGGTGTTGCCCTTAATGTTCTGAGGTCGTTTTTCTATTCGCCAAGCGAACGCCAGGTTTTATTTCAGAAAAAATTAAGTCGCACCTCTCTTTTGCTGATTTCGCTCAAGCATTCACCGCAATTGCTCGAGTATTTTAATGGTATGACTGGCAAGTTTAGGCTTTTTATTGGCACTGATATAATAGTTAAAGCGCTTTCAGAGTACTACCTTGGAGGGGAGTCTAAAACCTTAACTAATCTCCTATCTGTTGCGCGAGCAGCAGGTGCGCAGTTGATATTGACCGAACCAGTCGTTGAGGAGGTTTACACTCACCTTAATGCGGTGAATCAAGAGTTTAAGAATCATTATGCAGCAAGAGAGCAATTTATAACTCCGAGCATTGCCTCGCAAAGTCAGCGAATACTGATCAGGGCATACTTTTATACAAAATCTATCGGAAAGACCCGGAGCTGGAGTAGTTATTTAGGGACGTTTGTAGATTTCCTTCTGTTGAACTCTCGGAACATTGAGGCTCAAGCGCAGCTGCAGGCTTTTTTAGTTAAATACTTTGGATTTTTGTTCTTGTCTCGAGAGGAGCTCGAAAAGGGAGTCGTGCTTGATAATGTTAACAAGCTAGCTGGGTCGCTACAAAATAGAGATCCAGAAAAAAACGCTGCCTTGGCACAGAATGATGCTCTTTTGGCTTATGCAGTATATGCTCAGCGCAAATTGAATAATGAAGTTGCCAAGTATGATGGCTACGGCCTTTCCACTTGGTGGCTAACCAAGGAAATAAGAATACTTTCTTATACTGCTGATTTGGTTAGGTCCAACGGTACGCCTTATGTTATGAGGCCAGAGTTCTTGCTTAATTATCTGTCCTTGTCGCCAAAGGCTAATCTAACTGACGAAGCGCGGCAATTACTTCCGACTCATGTGGGGTTGCAGTTGGGACAGCATCTGCCTGATGCGCAGATGGAGAAGCTTCTTTCCGCTGTTGAGGAATGGCAGGAACTTCCCCAAGAACGTATTGAAATACAGATGAGTGTTTTTGCAGACAAGCTAAAGCATGATCGCCTAAAAAGGTATACAACCGAGCTTGATATGAGCGATTTTGATATTTTTAATCAAGAGCTAAGTGCTCTTAAAGAAAGCCTTAGGCTTGAGGGGAAAAGTTAGAAAAAGTGGCTACATCGGCTTATTTTTCTGGAATAGAGTCGTCTAGCCAGCATAGGGGAGCGCTGTAGGTCCCGATTTATGGGGCTTTCTGGCCTAGTGGGACGGTTCGTAGCGGATTCATAAACCCAAGCTTCAGTAACGCGTAAGCCAGCTCCAATTAGCGTTAAGGAAGCTCTGAAAAAGCCCTGAATTTGCGAAGCGACCACCCTGTAGCCCGCATGGTTGCTGGGGCGTATTTTTCGAAGGCTGACTTTTTCAGACCATCCTTAATGGGCAGGGCCGGCAGACAGGCTCTGCACCAGTTCGGGGTAGTCATTGCGGGTGTTGTTGACCTCTGTGCTGACCGGGTGGGCGATAAGGTCAATCCGAGCCTGGGCCACCGCTTCGCCAACTTGTTCAGCCGATAGATTGTCCGACAGCCACAGGTCGAACTGTTCCGGGGCCAGGACAACGGGCATGCGGTTGTGGATGGCGTGGATGGTCGGTGCCGCTTCGGTGGTGAGCAGCGCGCAAGACAGGACTTGTCGATCATCCGGCCCCTGCCAGGTGGACCACAGCGCGGCGAAGGCCAGCATCGAGTCATCAGGGGCATGGATGTAGTACGGCTGCTTTACCTTGCGTCCGCTCGGGCTGAGTGCCTGCTGTTGAGCGTTCCACTCGTACCAGCCCTGGGCAGGCATCAGGCAGCGCTTAGTGCGGTAGCTGTGCCGCCACATGGGCTTTTCGGCCGCTTCTTCACTGCAGGCATTGAAGGTCAGGGTCGGCAGGCTGGGCTTCTTCCACCACCCCGGAATCAGCCCCCAGCGAGCCGGCACGACCTCGGGCGATCCGTCTTCATTGTTCAGGACGATGGGTACCGTCATGGTCGGGGCTACATTGTAGATACGCTGAACCCACCGCCCGGAGTTGCGCGCGCCGATATGCCAATAGCGCTCCATGGCTGATTCATCGGGGCTGACGTATCGACCGCACATGGGCACCTCTTGGGCTCAATCCGGGGTGACTACATCGGCCTGTTTTTCTGGAAAGCTCTGTTTTGGCGAGGGCCGAGGTAGGCTGAAAGCCCCGTTTTATGGGCTTTCCTGGGGCAGAGTGTAGCCGCTCAGGTGATTCATAATGCTGATGTCCCAGGTTCAAGTCCCGGTGTAGCCACCATACAAATCAAAGGGTTAGCGAAAGCTAGCCCTTTGTCGTTTCTGGCTCCAGACTACATTCCAACTACCGGGCTGTTTTCTAGGAGCTCCAGGGGTCTACCAGCTCCACGCCAAGCGACTCGAAATGACGGATGTTGCGCGTAGCCACTAGCGCATCATGCAGCCGGCCGATGACTGCAATCGAGTGGCGAGCCGTGGCGCCGACGCTGCCGTTCGTCGGCCTCATCGTTCAAAAAATGAACAAAGCGCATTTGCGCCGCTCAGAGAGTAGCCAGTCGACGGCGGCGGCATTCGCCTCGCCTTCCAGCGAACCAGGAGCTTTTTTCTCACGGGCCAGTGCCATGTGCGGGGGAGCCTTTACCTTTGAAAGAGGAAATCGAATGATGGAGAGCAGTTCATTCGCCAGTTTTTTCTGCATTTGAGGTTTCGTCACCGAACCCGAAAGCCGCACTGGAGACGTTTCTTCACTGCAAACGTAAAAACACCTGAACCATAACGCCCTGACTACATGGTTCAGCTGATCTAGAAAGAGGCCCCCATGGATTTCAACGTTCTTACTGCATTTCTCGAGCAGAAATCGACCATGGAGTTTATGCGCCTAGGGATAGTGTATGCGCACCTGATCGCCTGCTGTGTCGCCATCGGCATGGTGTTGACCAGCGATTTCGCAATGATCAAAGAGTTGTTCAAGGGCGGGAAGTCCCACCTGCAGGACAGCCAGCACATGGAAAGCCTGCAGAAGTCGGTTTCCGCGGCACTGGCGGTACTCTGGGTCAGCGGTATCGCCATCATCTGGCTCGATATCAACGCCAACGGCCTGTCCTACCTGCTCAACCCCAAGCTGCAGGCCAAGATTGCCATCGTGATGCTGCTGACCTTCAACGGCATGCTGCTGCACGGCCTGGTGTTGCCCGCCCTGCAGAAGGCCGGCTCGCTGCTCGAGCTGAAGTTCAGCATGCGCATGTTCGCCCTGTTCGCCGGTGCCCTGTCGGGGGTTTCCTGGTTCTACGCGGCGATGCTGGGGGTCGGTCGCCCGCTGTCCTGGAAATACTCGCTGGTCGAGATCCTCGCCGCCTATCCGGTGCTGATCGTCGGCGGTTTCCTCGCGATGGTGCTGCTCACCCAGTGGGCGAAGCAGCGCGAAGAGCACGGCGACCTCGCTCTGGCCCCCGCCTATCGCAACCCCGCACTGGCGGCCGGCTGAATCGTCCTGCTGGTGACCGATACCTAGCTCGCCAGCCTGGACCAGACGCCCTCGCACGCCAAGCCGTGCGAGGGCGTCTTGCTTTGTACCTGTCGCCGACGCCGCCCTATTGCACTCGATCCGCCCGCGCCCGGCCCGCAGTCCGGCGCCCGGGCCGCGCGCGCCGAGGTCAGCTTGGCCGATGCCGCAGTGTCGAGCGCAGCACACGCCCCCCTATTGAGTCAGCGAATCGGCCAGGGCCCGCAGCAGCGCCGCGCCATCGCCCTTCCAGGCGCTGCCGTGCATGCAGGCCAGGGTGGTGGGCTGGGCGCTCGCCAGGTGTTCGAGCAAGGCACGGGCGTTGCGGGTGTGCGAGAAGTAGTCCAGTTCATGCCGGTAGGCCTCGCTGGGCCCCAGGATGTCCAACTCCGTGACGGGCGGGAGATCACAGCCGCCCTGGGTGAACAGGTCGCCGCAGAACAGCGTGCCGGTGCGCTCCTCGGCGATAAAGCCGCATTCCCAGGCGTGGGGCAGGTGCGGGGCATCGAACCAGCGCACCACACGTGCGCCCAGTTCGAGGCGCTCGCCGTCGGCCATGGCCCGCGGTCGGCGGTCGGCCAGGTCCTCGATCGACACCATGGCGGCGATCGTCCCGCACAGGGGCACGGACTGCGGCGCGGCAGCCAGCCACTCGTTGAGCGAACCGCATTCGTCCGACTCCACATGGGAGAAGGCGATATAGCGCAGGCGCTCGACCGGCAGGATGCTGGCGACGGCCTCGCGTACCAGGGGAAACATCTTGCGCGGGCCGGTGTGGAACAGCAGGGGCTCGTCGTCGACGATCAGGTACTGGTTGAACGAGAAGCCGCCGGCGCCCGGGATCACCAGCGGCGTGTTGATGCGATAGATGCCGTCGGCCACCTCATGCACATTGGTGCCCGACTGGTTGTTGGTAACGCTCATGCCGCCCTCCTCGCTTCGCCAGTGAAGATCCGCGCCGCATCGCTCGACTACAGGTATACCGAAACGCCTGCGGCTGTCGCCGAGCACGCCGCGGCCCCTGGGCCAGCACCACGGGCCAATCGCAGGCGTGTGCCCCGGACCACCTTAGTCGTCCACCGCGAGGGCGCACCGTGCAGGCGCCCTCCGCGCTCATCCCCACTGCCGGCCGAGCGCCGCCAGTCCCGCACGCTGCAGGTCATCCGGGCTCATGACGATGCGGAACTTGCAGTTGGCCTGGAAGTTGAGGAAGAACGGTTCCGCAATAGCCGGCACCGCCGAGGGCTCCGGCACCTCGATCACGAAGACGCCGGCCCGGGTGCCGTCCTGCTCGGTGAAGTAGGCGGCCTCCGGCTTGATGGTGGCGAGGATGCGGGCGATGACCTCGCCACAGGTGCCGTTTCTGACGAGCGCATTGAACGGCTCATGGGGGAACTCCACCGAGAGCAACATTTTCATTCGATGACTTCCTTCTACAAAGGCGGCATTCGAAGGCGGTGCCGCTTGCGCCCTGCTGCGAACCTGCCGAGCGACTCGCCGGCCGGCGGGGCGCGAGCGGGGAACGCTGGCGTTGCCACCGGAACCCATGAGCCTGAACCGCCACACCGCAGCCAAGCGAACGGCACTGCGCCTCATGCCGCCCAGGTGGCGGAGACGATCAGCGCCGGCATGCCGAACTCGACGGCCGCCTGCTTGCACCGGGTCACGGCCAGCATGTCCTCGTTCGGATCGCGGCCCACCATGCGCCCCGACGCCCCGACCCGGGCCGCGGCAGCGCAGGCCAGCACGCCGGTGGCGCAGGCAACATCCAGCACCAGCTGTGCCGACGCCCTCCGCCGCGTCCAGCACCAGCGGGGCCCACTGCTGGAACAGGGCCGGGACGAACAGGGCTTCGGACACGTCGGCCGGGGAACCGCCTGGTTGCCGGGTCATAGGCCTCCTCCCTGCTGGTCGCGCGGCGCGGCGAGCACAGCTGGACACACGCGAACTCACTCTACAAGTAGAGACCAGCAGCCGCGTTCGCGCGCCCGCCATGGCGGCCCTGCTCGCCTTGCCCTAGACAAAGTTGTTCTATGGCCAGCCCGGCTCATCAGGAGTGGATATTTATCGCCTCAGCCGGCCGCGGGGCGCGGCCGCCGAACCACCCACGCCGGGATGCGCCGCGGTCAGCGCTTGGGCGCCAGCTGCGTGCCCAGCAGCAGGCCGCCGAAGATCAGCCCGCCACCCAGCCAGTGATAGGCCTGCAGGCCTTCACCCAACAGCAACCAGCCGAGCACGGCGGTGAACACCGGCATCAGGTAGTTGGACAGCGCCGCCTTGGCCGCACCGAGCACCCGCACCCCGTGGTTCCAGGCCAGATAGGCGAGCAACGAGGCGAACACCGCCGTGTAGCCGATGGCGCCGAGGGTGCCAGGGGTGGCCGTGAAGCGTCCACCCTGGGCCAGCTCGTAGAGGTAGAACGGCAGGATCAGCGGCAGGCCCAGCAGCATCAGGGCGCCGAGCAGCGCCAGCGGAGGGATCGGCAGCAGATAGCGGGCCCAGCGCCGCAGCAGCAGGGAGTACAGCGCCCAGTCGACCACCGCCAGCAGCATGATCAGGTCGCCCGGGTTGAACGACAGCGCGGCCAGGGTCGCCAGGCTCCCCTGGCCAATCAGCACCAACAGGCCGATCGCCGCCAGGCCCATGCCCCACCAGGCGCGCGGCGCCGGCCACTCGCCGAGCAGCAGGCCGGCGCCGATGAAGGTCATCAGCGGCAGGCAGGTGTTGACCAGGGTGATGTTGATCGCCACGGTGGTCTGCGCCGCGCTGTACAGCAGCGAATTGTAGGCGGCGATGCCCAGGCCGCCGAGCACCAGCAGGCGCCAGCCGGCCTGGCACAGGGCCGAGCGATGGCGCCACAGCGGCAGCGCCGCGAAGGGCAGCAACAGGGCCAGGGCCAGGGTCCAGCGCCAGAATGACAGGGCGAAGGGCGGAATCTCGTCGCTGAAAGCGCGCGCCACCAGGGCATTGCCCGACCAGCAGAGCACCGCCAGCAACAAGCCCAGCACGGCCATGCCACGTGAACCGCTCATCGCGCTCAGCCCTGAGCCTGCGGACGCAGGCGGTACTGCGGCGGCAGCTGCTGGAGACCACCGACGGTGACCTCGAGGTTCTTCCAGCGGCCGTCCTTGATGCCGTAGATGCAGCCGTGCACCGCCAGCTCCTGGCCGCGATGCCAGGCGTTCTGCACGATGGTGGTGTGACTGACGTTGGCCACCTGCTGGATCACGTTGAGCTCGCACAGGCGATCGACCCGGGCCTCCTCGCCCGGCAGTTGCGCCAGGTGCTCGCGGTGCTCGTAGTAGAGATCGCGGATCGACCGCAGCCAGCCATCGATCAGGCCGTACTGCGTATCCTGCATCGAGGCGCGTACGCCGCCGCAGCCATAGTGGCCGGTGACCAGGATGTGTTTGACCTTGAGCACGTCGACCGCGTACTGGATCACCGACAGGCAGTTGAGGTCGGTATGCAGCACCACGTTGGCGACGTTGCGGTGCACGAACAGGTCGCCCGGCAGCAGGCCGACGATCTCGTTGGCCGGCACCCGCGCATCCGAGCAGCCGATCCACAGGTATTCGGGGACCTGCTGACGCGCCAGCTTGGCGAAGAATTCCGGGTCCTCCCGGGTGATCGCCTCGGCCCAGCGGGCGTTGTTGTCGAAGAGGTGCTGTAGATCGCTCATGCCGTCTGTTCCGCGAGGTGCCGGTGCGCACCATAGGGCGCGCACGAAGCCTTTGGCAAGCCGGCGGTGCCGGCTCAGGCCGCTGCCGGGCCGGCGCGCGCCCAACCAGCAGAGCGCCAGCACCAGGGCCAGCAACAGCAGGCTGGCGCCCCATTGCAGCGGGCCGGCGTAGCGGTACAGCGCGGCGGGATGCAGGCTCGGCTCGCGCAGCAGGCGCTGCTCGGCCGCCGCGCCGCGCACCGGGATGTCGGCCAGGCCATCGCCATCCAGGTCGGGCAGGCCGCGCACATGGTCGAGCAGGGCCTGCCACTCCTTGTACTCCTGAATCCCCAGTGTCGTCGGGTCGCTGTCGATGATCGCCGCCTCGAGGTCGGCCAGCGGGCGCCCCCGGGCGTCCTTGGGCTGCACCCTGAGCAGGCCCTTGCTCAGGTCGCCTACCAGCCAGGTGAAACTGCCGACGTAGCTGGTGGCACCGATGCTGTAGAGGCGCGCGTCGTTCAGGTCCAGGGGCCGGTAGCCGCGCTGCGGGTCACCCAGCTCGATGCGACTGACCCGGTCGAACGGCACCCGCAGAGGGTTGTAGGCGAAACGCAGGCCGGACAGACGCGGGTAGTAGCTACGGCTGTCGCGCAGCTGGTAGGCCAGCAGCAGCACCTCCAGCAGGTTCTTCAGCTCCCGCCCCGTGACATACACCTTGAGCAGCGGATAGCCCGGGGCATCGTCGAACTGGCCGATGCCCAAGGGGGCGATGCGAAACAGGTCGGAAACGCTCTGCACGCCATGACGGCCACGGCTCAGGTCGTCGCGGATGGTGCCGTTGCCGGTGAAGGCCACGTCGCTGCCGGTGGCCTGGCGCAACGCATCGGTGACCAGGTTGCCCAGCACCGGATCGGCGAAGTCGCGGGTCAGGCGGCGCTCGACCCTGGCCAGCGGCTGGTCGAAGGCGAAGCCCCTGGGCGCCAGCATGCGCTCGCCGACCACCCGCTTGAAGTCCTCGACCCGTGCGGTGATGACCGTATCGCCGGCGATACGGTCGTCGATCGGGTGCAGCCGATAATCGACCAATTGCGCCCGACCGTCATCGTCCAGGCGCATGCGCAGTTCGCCGAGATGCTGGATCTCCGAGCCGGCCTGCATCACCGGGGTGCGTCCGTTCACCAGCAGCGGCCGGGCCAGGGCGGTGTGCGAGTGGCCACCGACCACCAGGTCGATGCCCGGCACCTGCTCGACCAGCTCCACCTCCTCGCCGCGCCAGCTGCCATCGGCCTGCTCGGTCACCCCCATATGCGAGAGCAGGATGACCACCTCGACGCCCTCCTCCTCGCGCAGTTTCCTGACCATGGCGTGGGCGCTGGCCACCGGATCGGCGAAGCGCAGCGGCTTGAGCATGGGGCTGACCGCCACCGCGTTGTTGCCGAGCAGGCCGAACAGGCCGAAACGGATGCCGCCCTTGTCGATCACCTTGTAGGGCAGGATGCGCCCGGCGTCGTAGTGCGCCTGCAGGCTGTCGTCTTCCGGCCGTTCGGGGTCGAAGCCCAGGTTGCTCGCCAGCAGCGGCACCAGCGCGGTCCCCTCGGCCCGGTGCGCCGCGGTGATCATCGCCGCCAGACCGGCTGGACGAAAATCGAACTCATGGTTGCCCAGGGTCGCGGCGTCGTAGCCCAGTTCGCTGAGCAGGCGCAGTTCGCCGCCCAGCTCGCGGCTGAGGGTATGGAACAGCGTGCCCATGCTGAAGTCGCCGCCGTCCAGCAGCAGCACCGGCTGCTCGCCGGCGGCCGCACGGCGCGCCGCGACCAGGCTGGCCAGGCGGGCGACGCCGCCGACCGTGTCGTCGTCATGGGTGGTGGCCGGGCTGTACTCGTTGTTGGGGCCGAAGCCGAGCAGGCGCGACTGCCAGTCGTTGGTGTGCAGTATGGTGAAACTGCGCTCGGCGGCGGGGGCCAGGCCCGCCAGCAGCAGGCAACAGGCGGCGATCCAGGGGCGAAGCAGAGGCATCGGGGCTCCTCGAACATAGGGGTCAGGCGGCGGCGGACCGAGCGCTGGGGCGGCAGTATCCAGCAAGTTCGCCACGGGAACAGCGACGGATCGGGCCGCCGTCACTCGCCGATCGAGTCAGCGCCGCGCAGGGGATAACGGAATCTTTCGCCGCCGCCGGCGTCAACCCTAAGTAACCTCTGCAGAGGAAGCACCCAGATGCCTGCAACGCCCCCCGCCGACGCCTCGCACAAGCCCAGACGCGTAGCGCTCGAGCAGGACGACGCCCTGGACGACGTGGCGGATGACGACGAGCCGGAACACGAGCTGATCGAGGAGTTCGAACGCAGCCAGCGCCGGGAAGCCGGTCTGAGCGAAGACGCCCCGCCCGGGCATGGCCCGGACAAGGACGACGCCGACCTGGAGGACCTGATCCACGAGGATGGCGCCCGCTCGCCCTACGAGGAAGGCGGCGAACTGCCGGCCGACCACGACCTGAGCATCCTCGACGAGGACGACAACGACTTCGGCCTGGAGGAGGACGAGCGCCCGCCGCGCCGCTGATCGCCCGGGGTTCTGGGTTCAGTCGAGCAGGGTGCAGGCCATCACCAGCGCATCCTCGCGCCCGCCCACGGCCGGGTAGTAATCGCGGCGCCGGCCGACCTCGTTGAAGCCATAGCGCTCGTACAGGCGGTAGGCCGCCTGGTTGCTGGCGCGCACCTCGAGGAAACACTCCCCGGCCTTGAGCTGCAAGGCGCGCTGCATGAGGAACTCCAGCAGGCGCAGGCCCAGGCCACGGCCCTGGCTCTCCGGCTTGACGGTGATGTTGAGCAGGTGGGCCTCGTCGATGATCACGTTGATCACCCCGTGGCCGACCTGCTGGCTGCCCTCGAACATCAGCCAGCAGTCGTAGGACTTCAGGCTGTCGGCGAAGATGCCACGGGTCCAGGGGTGGCTGAAGGCGGCATACTCGATTTTCAGCACGGCCTCGAGATCCGCCTCGGTCATCGGGCGGAAGGATATCGCGTCACTCATTGCGCCCGACTCATCCAGCGTTGGCGCACCCGGCGCATCGCCTGCCACAGCGCGCGCTTGCGTTGCGGCTCTTCCAGCAGCAGTTCCAACCCGGGCAGCGCCCAGGCCGGCCCCAGGCCCTCGACCTGCAGCTCGCGGTGGTAGGCGTCGGCGTCGGCCTCGCCGGCGAAGCGTACGGCCGGCAGCCCCACCAGCCACAGGCAGGCGCAGGGCGCCTGCTCTTCCAGGCGCGCGGATACGAAGCTCTGCACGAACTCCAGGGCCGCCTCCGGGCCCTGATCCATGTTGCCGCGCACCAGCAGCGGCCAGCGCACCGGCTCGCCGACCGCTTGCGGGCTGTCCGGCAGGCCGGCGGCGCGCAGCAGGTCCCGGAGCAGCAGATAGGCCGGATCGCGGCCCTGCAGAGGCTCGCCGGTGGGCAGCTCGACCAGCAGCGCGCAGTCGCCGGCACGCAGCAGCTGCAGGGCGAAGCGCGGTGGCGGCACCACCGCCGGCCTGGCCGCCCCGGGCTTGGCGTCCGCGGCCTCGCTCTGCTCGGGCCTGGCGTTGCGGGCCGTGGCGGCGGGCTTGGGCACCTCGACCTTCGGCCGCTCGGCCACCGGGGCGGGGGGCACCGCTGCCACGCTCGCGCGCAGCGCCTGCACGCTCGGCTCGGCATCGACCGGTGCTTCGGGCGCCGGCGGCGCCAGCAGCTCCGGCCGCGACGGCGCGGCGAACGGCAGCTCCACCCGCGGCAGCCAGCTGGCCACCTGCATGGCGCTCAGGTAGGCACGGCGGCGCAGTTCTGCAATCAAACGTCAGCCACCTGCGGATGGGCCTTCTGCCCGGCCTGCATCAGGTTCAGGGCGTTGATATAGGCCTTGGCCGAGGCCACCAGGATGTCGGTGTCGGCGCCGTTGCCGTTGACGATGCGCCCGGCCTTCTCCAGGCGCACCGTGACCTCGCCCTGGGAGTCGGTGCCCTGGGTGATGGCGTTGACCGAGTAGAGTTGCAGGTTGGCATTGGAGCCGGCGATCGACTCGATGGCCTTGAAGGTCGCGTCCACCGGGCCCGAGCCCTGGGACTCGGCACCGCGCTCGGCACCATCGACGCTGAGCACCAGCTTGGCCTGGGGCACCTCGCCGGTCTTGCTGGCCACCTCCAGGGTCACCAGCTTGAAGTGCTCCGGGGCCTCCTCACCGAGGGTGTCGGAGACCAGCGCCTGCAGGTCCTCGTCGAAGATCTCGTGCTTCTTGTCGGCCAGTTCCTTGAAGCGGGCGAAGGCGGCATTCAGCTCGGCCTCGCCGGCCAGGGCGATGCCCAGCTCGTCCAGGCGCGAGCGGAAGGCGTTGCGCCCGCTCAATTTACCCAGCGACAGCTTGTTGGTGTGCCAGCCGACCGACTGCGCCGACATGATCTCGTAGGTCTCGCGGTGCTTGAGCACGCCGTCCTGGTGAATGCCCGACTCGTGGGCGAAGGCGTTGGCGCCGACGATGGCCTTGTTCGGCTGCACCGGGAAGCCGGTGATACCGGAGACCATGCGCGAGGTGCTGAGGATGTGCGGGGTGTCGATGTTGGTGTGTACGCCAAGCAGGTCCGCGCGGGTCTTGATCGCCATGACGATCTCCTCCAGCGCGGCGTTGCCGGCCCGCTCGCCCAGGCCGTTGATGGTGCACTCGACCTGGCGCGCGCCGGCCACCACCGCCGCCAGGGAGTTGGCCACGGCCAGCCCCAGGTCGTTGTGGCAATGCACCGAGAACACCGCCTTGTCGGCATTGGGGATGCGCTGCAACAACTGGCGGATGGTCTCGGCGTACTGGTGCGGAATGGCGTAGCCGACGGTGTCGGGGATGTTGATGGTGCGCGCACCGGCGTCGATGGCCGCCTCGATGATGCGGCAGAGGAAGTCCAGCTCGGAGCGGCCGGCGTCCTCGCAGGAGAACTCCACATCGCTGCACAGGTTGCGCGCCCGCTTGACCGCGTGCACCGCCTGCTCGATCACCTGGTCCGGCTGCATGCGCAGCTTGTACTGCATGTGGATCGGGCTGGTGGCGATGAAGGTGTGGATGCGCCCGGAGTTGGCCCCGGCCAGGGCCTCGGCGGCGCGGTCGATGTCGGCGTCCACCGCCCTTGAGAGGCTGCACACGGTGCTGTCCTTGATGCTGTCGGCGATCGCCTTGACCGCGGCGAAGTCGCCCGGGCTGGCGATGGCGAAGCCGGCCTCGATCACGTCGACGCGCAGGCGCTCCAGGGCCTTGGCGATGCGCAGCTTCTCCTCGCCGGTCATGGACGCGCCGGGGCTCTGCTCGCCGTCGCGCAGGGTGGTATCGAAAATAATGACGCGGTCGCTGCTGCTCATGCTCGACTCCTCGGGGCTCGCTCGATCGACGGCGGGGCTCAGGCAAAGGCGCCCACTGGCGGGGCACTCAAGGGAGGAATTGTGGCGTGAAATGCCCCCGACGGAAAGCCTGCAGCGGCTGTGCGGTCGCCCGGCCTGGCGCCGACGCCGCTCAGCCCTGGCGCAACAGCCCGAGCAGGTGCTCGGCGATCGCCCCCTTGATGGCATTGATGCTCAGCTGCGAGCAGTGCCCCAGGCCGGCCAGGTCAATGCGGTGCAGGTGCAGCGACGGCATGCGCGCCTCGTACTCGCGCAAGTCGCCCTTGACCAGCACCGGCAGGAAATCCTCGCCCCACGCCCGATAGCGCTGGACCAGCAGGCGCAGACCTTGCTGGAAGGGCAGCTCGGCGGAAGCCACCAGGCGGTTGCCGTGGGGGATCTTCAGGTACAGGCCGCTGCGCCCCAGGGTCTCGCCCGGCAGGATATGCACCCCGGTCGGCGCCACGGCGTGGGCCGGGATGTCGTGGAAGGTGTCGTGCCAGGCCTGCTCGTCCGGCAGGACGGTGATGTCGCCGTGATCACTCTGCGGCACCACGAAGCTGTAGTTGCTGTAGAGCTTCTGCACATAACCCGAGTAGACGCACAGGCGATTCTCGAAACGGCGCAGAAAGGCGACCGCCTCGGCGCGATCGGTGATGGCGCCGAGGTCCCGGGTCAGATCGGGCAACCCCTGCAAGGCGTCCCAGCATTCATCGAGAGTGGCGGCGGAGGCGGACAAGGTAAGCTCGCTCGGCAAAGGGGGGCGCCTCTGCCTCGCAGAAAGCATGCCAAGCAAATCAACGACTTGAACGGGCCTTGCGGGCCGCTCCGAGCCGTTCTCCCGGGCCGGGGCCGTCCGAAACTGCCGCGTTGCGTCACCTGTGCCTCCGATCGGTTCGCACTCAAGCGCCGGCCGGCCGATGCAGTACAATCGGCGTTTTTTCCGATTGAGCGACCGGCCCCTCGATGATCGACCCCAAGCGCGTGCTGCGCGCCCTCGCCGAACACTGGACCCTGCTCGAGCCGCTGTGCGAGCGTTTCGACGCCGGTACCCTGAGCCTGGTCGAGCTGCGCAACCAGCTCGCCGCCCAGCTGCCCGACAGCACCCCGGTGGACATCACCGCCCTGCTCGACCAGTGGATCCGCCTGGACATCCTGGTGCCCGTGGCCAAGAGCCCCAACCGCTTCGAGCTCAACGCGCAGATCCACGACTTCCTCGCCTACCTGCGCCGCGAGCACCGCCTCGGCCTGTGCCTGGAAATCGAGGCCTACCTGCGCCATCTGGAGCGCCTGGCCGGCTATATCCAGGATGCCTTCGAGGTGCGCGACGCCGCCGACCTGGCGCGCCAGCTGCGCCTGCTCGACATGCGCGTGCGCGACGTGCTGAAGAAGCTCGGCAACGACGAGCAGGCACTGATCGCCGTGGCCGAACGGGCCAAGACCAGCGACCGGCAGATCCCCCTGCGCCAGCGCTATGCCGAGGTGCTGGCCACCTGGGACGAGTACGTCGAGCCGATGATCCAGCTGGTGGCCGCCGACGGCGCCTTCGAGCAGGGCGTGTACCGCGTCGAGCACGTGCTGCTGCGCCTGCTCGGCGAGCAGCAGCGCCTCGGCCAGCTGGTCGACGACGACCTGCTGCTGCGCACCCACGCGCGCATCCTGGAGATGCAGACCACCGCCCAGCTGACCCTGCGCCGCGCCCGCGAGCTGCTGCTGCCGCTGCGCGAGGAGGCGCGCCGGCATAACGCGGTGACCCGCGGCGCGGCGCTGGCGCTTTCCGCGATTCGTAAACGCGGCCTGGATGCCGTGCCCCAGGCGGCCCTGCCGCTGTTCAGCCGGCCGCAGAGCACCTTCCTCGGCAGCGCCTCCCAGGTCGAGGCCTACGTCTATGCCCTGGCCCGCTTCGAAGCCAAGCCGGCACACTTCCCCAAGGCCGGCGCCAGCCGCAAGAGCGGTGCGCCCCAGGCACCGAAGACCGCCCGCGAGATGCTCGAGCGCTGCGAACAGGCCCTGCCGCTGCCCGACCTGATGCTCTGGCTGCTGGCGCAGGAGCCGGAAGGCGCTACCGACGAGTTGCTCTACTGGTTCTCGCGCCTGTCCCGCGACGCGCGTTTCCAGCGCGAACGTCTGGAGCGCCGCGACTACCTGACCCGCGAGCACCAGCTCAGCCTGAGCTCCTATGCGCTGCTGGGCCGCCCCGATGCTTAAGCCCTGCGTAGGGTGGCCAACGCGCAGCTTGTCCACCTGTCACCCTCTTCATGGTGGAAAGCGCTTCGCGGCTTTCCACCCTACGACTGCCTGCGAGTCTTGCGCATGAACATCGACCTTAAAGAAATGACCCAGCTCTCGGCCATCTTCCGCGAGCTGTTCAAGGGCTACCACCTGTCGCGTAGCGAACCGGAATGCTACGCCCAGCTGTCCAGCCAGCAGGACCAGTACCGCGCGCTGTTCAAGGCCCTCGGCTTCGAGCTGGTGTGCGACCCGCGCGGCTTCTACTACTTCGTGCCCGAGCAGATGGGCGCCCAGGTCAACAAGACCGCCCAGCGCCTGGCGCTGTTCACCTTCATCCTGGTCGAGCACTTGGCCGACCAGGGCCGCGACCCGCTGGCCGTGCTGGACGGCGGCAGCATCGGCCGCGACGAACTGCCGGCGCTGCTGGACAAATACAAGGACCTGTTCCTCCAGGCCGAGGTCACCACCCAGGAGGAGCTGGAGGACAAGGTCATCCGCCGCCTGACCCAGCTCGGCTTCGCCGCCGACAGCAACGGCGTGTACCGCTTCCTCGCGCCCATGCACCGTTTCCTCGACGTCTGCCTGGCGGTGCAGCACGACCGCGACCTGGCCGCCAGCCTGCACAGCAGCGACCTGCCGCTGCCGGCGCCGCTGCTGCTCGACGACGACAGCGGCGAGGCGATCGTCGCCCTCGACGAGTTCGCCGCCGAACAATCCGAAGAAGACGCCCTGGCCCGCGCCATGGCCGAAGAACGCGCCGCCCAGGAGATAGACGCATGAGCCAGGAACGCTACGGCATCCGCCGCTTCGCCCTGCTGAACACCGCCGGCTACAGCCTCGGCCTGTTCCCCCTGGAAAACCCGCTGTCGGTGTACGGCGCCAACAACCTGGGCAAGTCGGCCTCGATCAACACCCTGCAGTTCCCCATCCTGGCGCGCATGTCGGACATGAGCTTCGGCAAGTACAGCCTGGAGCAGTCGCGCCGGTTCTACTTCGCCAGCGACACCAGCTACATCCTGGTGGAGGTCGCCCTGCCCCACGGCCCCCACGTCATCGGCGTGGCCGGCCGCGGCCCCGGTGGCGGTTTCGGCCACCAGTTCTTCGCCTACCAGGGCGAGCTGGACCTGCAGCACTACCAGAAGAACGGCAGCTGCCTGCGCCAGCGCGAGCTGTTCGCCAACCTCGAGCGGGTCGGCATCAAGGCCTACGAGCTCAAGCCGGACGAACTGCGCCGCCTGCTGGTCGGCGGCCATACCTCGGTGCCCCTGGACCTGACCCTGATCCCCCTGCGTTCCACCAGCGAGCAGAGCCTGAAGACCTTCCGCGCGCTGTTCATCAACCTGCTGCACATGCGCGAGATCACCGCCGCCAAGCTCAAGCAGCTGTTCCTCGACGCCTTCGAGCACAGCCTGCGCTCGGGCAGCGTCGACTACATCGCCGCCACCGAGGAGGCCTTCCGCGATGTGCGCCGAATGGAACAGGACTACCAGGCCCTGGTCGGCGCCGGCCCGCTGATCGAGGCCCTGAGTGCCGGCGTGGCCCAGCGCGAACAGCTGCGCGGCAAGCTGCACTGTCTCTCGCCGCTGCTCGACTCGCTGCTCGGCACCTGGCAGGACTACGCCGGCGCCCGCCGCGAGGAGCTGGTGATCCAGGCCGAGCACTACCGGGGCGAGCAGGACGGCCTGCAGCAGGAGCAGCGCGGCGGCACCGCCGAGCTGATGCGCCTGGAGCGGGCGATCAGCGAGATCCAGCGCTGGCTCGGCGAGCTGGCCGTGCTGAAGAACCGCTTCGCCCTGGTCGACAACGCCCAAGTGCTGGAGGCCCAGTTTCTGGCCGCCAAGGATGCCCACGACGAGCTGGCCGGCGCCCTGGCGCAGTCCCGCCAGTTCAGCAGCGAGGATCTGGACGAGCGCCTGCGCGACCTGGAGAAGCGCCTCAAGTCGGTCCGGCAGCGGCTCGACCACGCCGACAACAACAGCTATGCACGGCTGCGCGAGGAGTTCTCCCAGGCCGACGTCGATCGCCTGATGCGCCTGTTCAACGGCCAGCTGTTCAGCCTGCCGCTGGGCGAGAAAGGCATCCAGGCCGAAGGTGATGACTGGGTGAAAGCCGTCGAGGCGGTACTGGAGCGCTTCAAGGGCGACACCTTCAGCGTGCCGGGCCTGTCCATCGACCTGTCCCATATCGAGCCGCCGGCCCTGCAGGCCCTGGCCGACCGCGCCGCCCTGCGCGACCAGAAGGACCGCCTGGAGCGCGAGCTCAAGCAACTCAAGACCCAGCAGGCGGTGGCCGCCGACCGCGCCGCGAGCAAGGCCCAGGCCGAGGCGCTGTACCAGGCCGTGCTGGATGCGCAGAAAGCCCTGGAAGACTACCGCCGCAGCCAGACCCTGGCTGTCGAGGAGGCCGACAAGCTGGAGCAGCTGGCCCAGCTGGAGGCCGCCCAGGACGAGCTCAAACGTACCAGCGACGCCTTCGCCGAGCGCGTGCAGCAGCTGTCGGCCAAGCTGCAGCTGGTCGGCCGCCAGCTGGCCGACCTGGAGGCCAAGCAGCGCACCCTGGACGATGCCCTGCGCCGCCGCCAGCTGCTGCCGGCCGACCTGCCGTTCGGCACGCCCTTCACCGACCCGGTGGACGACAGCCTGGACAACCTGCTGCCGTTGCTCAATGACTATCAGGACGCCTGGCAGGGCCTGCAGCGCGTCGACGGGCAGATCGAGGCACTCTACGCCCAGGTGCGCCTCAAGGGCGTGGCCAAGTTCGACAGCGAGGACGACGTCGAGCGTCGCCTGCAGCTGTTGGTCAACGCCTACGCCCATCGCCAGGACGAGGCCCTGACCCTGGCCAAGGCCCGCCGCGCCGCGGTCACCGACATCGCCCGCACCCTGCGCAACATCCGCAGCGACTACGACAACCTGGAACACCAGCTGGCGCTGTTCAACCGCGAGATCAACCGCCGCCAGGTCTCCAACCTCGCCAGCTTCCGCATCGTCCTGGCGCCGAACAAGGAGGCGCTCAAGCACATCGACCAGATCATCCACAGCGCCGGCCAGTACGAGGAAGGCGAGACCCTGTCGGTGTTCGACCTGCAGCAGAGCAGCGAACAGGACGCCAGGAACGAGCAGGCCAAGGAGTACCTGGCCCGCCTGGTGGCGGCCAACCACAACCAGCTGGGCCTGAAAGACCTCTTCGAGCTGGCGTTCGAGATCACCAAGGTCGGCGGCGCGCCGGTGATCCACACCGACATCGACGGGGCGGCGTCCAACGGCACCACCATGACCATCAAGGCGCTGACCAACATGTACCTGCTGCTGCACCTGATGGACCGCGAGCAGGCCGGACGGGTGCGCCTGCCCTACTACCTGGACGAGGCGGCGGACATCGACGAGCGCAACCAGCAGGCGCTGATCGAGACCAGCCTGCAGCTGGGCTTCGTGCCCATCCTCGCCTCGGTCAAGCCGCAGGTCTCGGCCCACGTGGCCATCGACCTGGAGGGTGGCAGCGGCCCGGCCGGCATCTACATCGACGAGGCCGACTGGAAGTTCATCCGCCCCCGCGAGACGAGCAAGGCCGAGGCCGTGGTGCCGGAGACCAGCGCCGAACCGGCCTGAGCCCGCAAGCACCATGAACAAGGGCCGCTGCTGCGGCCCTTGTTCATGCGCCTACTGCGCCAAGTCGATCTTCGGCGCCCAGCGCAGCCATTGCTCCTGCGCCTCCTCGAACAGGGCGAAGGTCTGCCCCGGCAGGGCCTTGGCGCCCATCTGCTCGCCCTCCGGGGTGGCGAAGGCCACGCCGCCGGCGATGATGGTCTCCAGGGACTCGGTGCGCACCTTGACCCCCTGGAACAGGCCGGCCTCGACGCCGATGCCGGAGCTGACCCAGAAACGGCTGCCGCCGTGCACCAGCGGCGCATAGCGCGGCTCGATCAGCACATGCACCAGCACCCGGTTGGCAGTCGGCCCCAGCTCGACTCCCTTCACCTTGCCCACCGGCACCTCGCGGTAGGTCACCGGTTCGCCGGGTTTCAGCGAGTTGCGCTGGGCCGCGCTGAGCACCAGGCGCAGCCCGGGCTCGCGCACAGCCTGGGTCGGTGGCGCGTCCAGGGCGACGAACGCGGTCTGCTGGCGCCCGGCCTGCTCCGCCGGCAGCACCTCCAGGTACTGGCCGCCGACCAGGGTGTCCAGGTTGGTCACCCGGGTCAGGCTCAACTCCGGCTTGACCACCCAGAATTGCGTACCGGCACGGGCGATGCGCGCGCTCGCCAGGGTGATCCGGCCATGCAGCACGACGCTCTGCAGGTCGTCGGCCAGCTCGATGCGCTCGACCTTGCCGACGTCCAGGCCGCGGTAGCGGATCGCCGTGCCCGGGCCCAGGCCGTCGCCGCGTTCCAGGCGGATGCTGATCGCCACGCCGTTCTGCAGGGCGCTGTCGCGGCTGTCATACAGGGGGAAGCGCTGCACCCGCCTGTCCTGCCTGGGCGCCTGCCGGTCGCGGGTCTCGAAGGCGATGCCGCCGGCCAGCAAGGTCTGCAGCGACTCGCTCCGGACCTCGATCCCGGACAGGCCGCCCTTGAGGGTGATGCCGCTGGCATTCCAGAAGCGCGTGCTGCTGTTGACCAGGTGGGCGTACTCCGGCTCGATGTGCACGCCGAACGCCACCTGCTGGTCGTCGCGGGCCAGTTGCACGCTCTGCACCGAGCCGACCTTGACCTGGCGATAGAGGACCGGGTTGCCGACCTCCAGCGAACCGCGGCTGTCGCTCAGCAGCACCAGGTGCAGGCCCGGGGCATCCAGGTTCAGCGGCGGCGCCTTGGGCCGCGCCTCGAACTCGCGCTTGGCCGCCGCGCCCTTCTCCCCCGGACGCACGGCGATATAGTTGCCCTTGACCAGGGCCTCCAGGCCGGTGATGCCGGCCAGGGAGATCGATGGTTTGACCACCCAGAACTCGGTGCCCTCGACCAGGTAGTCCTCGGTGCGCGGGTCCAGGGTCAGTTCGGCCGTGGCGCTGCTCAGGTCGTCGTTGACCTTGAGCGTCTTCAGCAGGCCGGCCTGGATGCCGTTGTACAGCACCGGGGTCCGCCCCGCCTGCAGGCCTTCGAAATCGGTCATCTTGACCAGCACCCGGATGCCCGCCTGGGCGGCGTCGAAATCCTCGTAGAGGCGGAAGGGGAAGCGCGGATCGGTCGCCGGGCTGTCCTTGCGGTGCTCCGGCGTGGCGAAGGCGATGCCGCCGGCGACGATGCTGGCCAACGACTCGCTGCGCAGCTTGAAGCCCGACAGGCCGGCATCGATGCTGATGCCGCTGGCGTTCCAGAACCGCGTGTGCTTGCGCACCAGGCTGGCGTAGGCCGGCTCGATGAACACCTTCACCTCCACCGTGCTCTGGTCCTCGGCCAGGGCGTAGCTCTTCACCCGGCCGACCTGGATCTGCTTGTGGAACACCGGGCTGTCGCGATTCAGCGAGCCCAGGCGCTCGGCCTTCAGGGTCAGGTGCAGGCCGGGCTGGTCGTCGGACAGCGGCGGCGGTTCGGACAGCGCCTGGAATCTCAGGCTCGGCTCGCCATCGCCCGGGCTGACCGCGATGTAGTTGCCCGACACCAGGGTCTCCAGGCCGGTGATCCCGGCCAGGCTGACGCTGGGCTTGACCAGCCAGAAGCGGGCGTTCTCGCGCAGGTGCGGCTTGACCTCCTGGTTCATCTCGATGGTGGCGACCACCCCGCGCTGCTGGCCGCTGTCGTCCAGGGCCAGGGCCTTGACCTTGCCGATCGGCATGCCCTTGTAGATCACCTCGGTCTTGCCGGCCTGGATGCCCGCGCCGCTGTCGAAGAACACCTCGATCTCGATGCCGGCCTGGGTGTAGGCACGCCAGCCCAGCCAGCCGCCGATCAGCAGGGCGATGATGGGCAGCACCCAGATGGCCGACCAGTTGGAAGCCGGACGGGTTTTGGCCAGTGGCAGGTCATTCATGGTCGTGGTCCGACTCCGTGTTGTCCCAGATCAGGCGGGGATCGAAGGTTAAGGCGGCGAGCATGGTCAGGATCACCACGCTGGCGAAGGCCACCGCGCCCATCCCCGGCTCGATGCTGGCCAGGTTGCCGAACCTGACCAGCGCCACCAGGATGGCGATGACGAAGATATCCAGCATCGACCAGCGGCCGATCCATTCGATGAAACGGAACATGAGCACGCGCTGGCGCGGCGACATCGGCTGATGCCGCTGCACCGAGTAGAGCAGCAGGGCGATGCCCACCAGCTTGAAGGTCGGCACCAGGATGCTGGCGATGAACACCACCGCGGCGATCGGCAGCATGCCCAGGTGCACCAGTTCGATCACCCCGGACATGATGGTGTCCGACTGGCCCTTGCCCAGGGAGTTGACCGTCATGATCGGCAGCAGGTTGGCCGGAACATAGAGGATCGCCGCGGTCAGCAGCAGGGCCCAGGTGCGCGCCAGGCTGTTCGGCCGGCGCGCGTGCAGCAAGCCGCCGCAGCGCTCGCAGTGCTGGTGCGCGACCTCGGCCTGCGCGGGGTTGAGCAGGTGGCATTCGTGGCAGACCAGCAGCCCGGCATCAATCGCCCGCATGGCGATCCTCCCCCGACAGGGCCTGCCAGATCTGGTGCGGCGCCATGCTCACCTCGAGCCAAGCCTGGACCAGCAGCAGCGCGACGAAACAGAACAGGCCGGCGCCGAGGCTGAGGTCCGCCAGGTCGGCCAGCTTGACCATGGCCACCAGGATGCCCATCAGGTAGACCTCGAGCATGCCCCACTCGCGCAGGTGGTGATAGATGCGGTACAGCAGCAGGCCATAGCTGCGGCCCAGGTCCAGACGAATGCTCAGCAGCACCGCCAGCTGGCACAGCAGCTTGAGCAGCGGCACCGCCATGCTGCAGAGGAACACCACCGCGGCGATGCCCTGCATGCCGCTGTCGTACAGCCCGAGCACGCCGCTCCACACCGTGTCCTCGCTGCGCTGTCCGAGCAGGTTGAGCTGCATGATCGGCAGGAAGTTGGCCGGCACATAGAGCAACAGGGCGGCGATCACCAAGGCCAGGCTGCGCCGCACCACCTGATGTCGGTGGGTATAGAGTTCGAAACCACAGCGCGGACACTCGACCCGTTCGTCATAGCCGGCCTGCGGTTTGCGCATCAGCAGGTCGCACTCGTGACAGGCGATCAATCGCTCGACTGCAAGCTCAGGCAAGGGCTGAAGGTCGGCCGAATCGGACATAAGCGGATTCTCGAGAAAGTGCACTCATTCTAGCCGAGCGCGGCCGGCAACTGGTTAAGTGCCAAGCGCACGGGCCGGGTCATCGCAGCCGGCGGCGGCATCAGGGCATCGGCCCATTACCCGCCCCCTCCCACGCACTCGACACGCCATCTGATCGCCGGACGCCTGCAGGATCTAACGCCACTGTTGGCCGGCCTGGCGGTACGCTGACACGACTTCCAGTAGTCGCCTCAGTTTTCCAGCGCACAAAGGCAAACCCCCGGCCCGCTTGCGCGGGTCGGGGGTTTGGGATAGGTGCTTGACGATGACCTACTCTCACATGGGGAAACCCCACACTACCATCGGCGATGCATCGTTTCACTACTGAGTTCGGGATGGGATCAGGTGGTTCCAACGCTCTATGGTCGTCAAGCAATTCAGCTGGGGAGTCGCGGTTGAGGCGCTTCCCCGAATTGGGTATGTGATATGCGGTATTGCGTGTTCTGGCAAATTTTCGGTTTGTTGTCGACTTCAGCCATCGAGCACACAAACAACAAATTGTTTGGGTGTTATATGGTCAAGCCTCACGGGCAATTAGTATGGGTTAGCTCAACGCCTCACAGCGCTTACACACCCCACCTATCAACGTCGTAGTCTTCGACGGCCCTTTAGGGAACTCAAGGTTCCAGTGAGATCTCATCTTGAGGCAAGTTTCCCGCTTAGATGCTTTCAGCGGTTATCTCTCCCGAACATAGCTACCCGGCAATGCCACTGGCGTGACAACCGGAACACCAGAGGTTCGTCCACTCCGGTCCTCTCGTACTAGGAGCAGCCCCTCTCAAATCTCAAACGTCCACGGCAGATAGGGACCGAACTGTCTCACGACGTTCTAAACCCAGCTCGCGTACCACTTTCAATGGCGAACAGCCATACCCTTGGGACCGGCTTCAGCCCCAGGATGTGATGAGCCGACATCGAGGTGCCAAACACCGCCGTCGATATGAACTCTTGGGCGGTATCAGCCTGTTATCCCCGGAGTACCTTTTATCCGTTGAGCGATGGCCCTTCCATACAGAACCACCGGATCACTAAGACCTACTTTCGTACCTGCTCGACGTGTCTGTCTCGCAGTCAAGCGCGCTTTTGCCTTTATACTCTACGACCGATTTCCGACCGGTCTGAGCGCACCTTCGTACTCCTCCGTTACTCTTTAGGAGGAGACCGCCCCAGTCAAACTACCCACCATACACTGTCCTCGATCCGGATAACGGACCAGAGTTAGAACCTCAAGGTTGCCAGGGTGGTATTTCAAGGATGGCTCCACGCGAACTGGCGTCCACGCTTCAAAGCCTCCCACCTATCCTACACAAGCAAGCTCAAAGTCCAGTGCAAAGCTATAGTAAAGGTTCACGGGGTCTTTCCGTCTAGCCGCGGATACACTGCATCTTCACAGCGATTTCAATTTCACTGAGTCTCGGGTGGAGACAGCGCCGCCATCGTTACGCCATTCGTGCAGGTCGGAACTTACCCGACAAGGAATTTCGCTACCTTAGGACCGTTATAGTTACGGCCGCCGTTTACCGGGGCTTCGATCAAGAGCTTCGCGTTAGCTAACCCCATCAATTAACCTTCCGGCACCGGGCAGGCGTCACACCCTATACGTCCACTTTCGTGTTTGCAGAGTGCTGTGTTTTTAATAAACAGTCGCAGCGGCCTGGTATCTTCGACCGGCATGAGCTTACGGGGTAAACCCTTCACCCTCACCGGCGCACCTTCTCCCGAAGTTACGGTGCCATTTTGCCTAGTTCCTTCACCCGAGTTCTCTCAAGCGCCTTGGTATTCTCTACCTAACCACCTGTGTCGGTTTGGGGTACGGTTCCTAGTTACCTGAAGCTTAGAAGCTTTTCCTGGAAGCATGGCATCAACCACTTCGTCGTCTAAAAGACAACTCGTCATCAGCTCTCGGCATTAAGCGCCCGGATTTACCTAAGCACTCTGCCTACCACCTTAAACACGGACAACCAACGCCGTGCTGGCCTAGCCTTCTCCGTCCCTCCATCGCAGTAACTAGAAGTACGGGAATATTAACCCGTTTCCCATCGACTACGCATTTCTGCCTCGCCTTAGGGGCCGACTCACCCTGCGTCGATTAACGTTGCGCAGGAAACCTTGGTCTTTCGGCGTGCGAGTTTTTCACTCGCATTGTCGTTACTCATGTCAGCATTCGCACTTCTGATACCTCCAGCAAGCTTCTCAACTCACCTTCACAGGCTTACAGAACGCTCCTCTACCGCTCAACTTACGTTGAACCCGTAGCTTCGGTGTATGGTTTGAGCCCCGTTACATCTTCCGCGCAGGCCGACTCGACTAGTGAGCTATTACGCTTTCTTTAAAGGGTGGCTGCTTCTAAGCCAACCTCCTAGCTGTCTAAGCCTTCCCACATCGTTTCCCACTTAACCATAACTTTGGGACCTTAGCTGACGGTCTGGGTTGTTTCCCTTTTCACGACGGACGTTAGCACCCGCCGTGTGTCTCCCGTGCTGACACTTGCTGGTATTCGGAGTTTGCATCGGTTTGGTAAGTCGGGATGACCCCCTAGCCGAAACAGTGCTCTACCCCCAGCAGTGATACACGAGGCGCTACCTAAATAGCTTTCGAGGAGAACCAGCTATCTCCGAGCTTGATTAGCCTTTCACTCCGATCCACAGGTCATCCGCTAACTTTTCAACGGTAGTCGGTTCGGTCCTCCAGTCAGTGTTACCTAACCTTCAACCTGCCCATGGATAGATCGCCCGGTTTCGGGTCTATACCCAGCGACTAAACGCCCTATTAAGACTCGCTTTCGCTACGCCTCCCCTATTCGGTTAAGCTCGCCACTGAATATAAGTCGCTGACCCATTATACAAAAGGTACGCAGTCACCCAACAAAGTAGGCTCCCACTGCTTGTACGCATACGGTTTCAGGTTCTATTTCACTCCCCTCTCCGGGGTTCTTTTCGCCTTTCCCTCACGGTACTGGTTCACTATCGGTCAGTCAGTAGTATTTAGCCTTGGAGGATGGTCCCCCCATATTCAGACAAAGTTTCTCGTGCTCCGTCCTACTCGATTTCACTTCTAAGATCCTTTCGCGTACAGGGCTATCACCCACTATGGCCGCACTTTCCAGAGCGTTCCGCTAAAATCAAAGAAGCTTAAGGGCTAGTCCCCGTTCGCTCGCCACTACTAAGGGAATCTCGGTTGATTTCTATTCCTCAGGGTACTTAGATGTTTCAGTTCCCCTGGTTCGCCTCCTACACCTATGTATTCAGTGCAGGATACCCAGCTTATGCTGGGTGGGTTCCCCCATTCAGAGATCTCCGGATCAAAGTCTGTTTGCCGACTCCCCGAAGCTTATCGCAGGCTACCACGTCTTTCATCGCCTCTGACTGCCAAGGCATCCACCGTATGCGCTTCTTCACTTGACCATATAACCCCAAGCAATCTGGTTATTGTCTCTAACGTGAAGACGACATTCGCCGAAAATTTGCACTTGAGAACAACGCAAATTTTACCTTGATTGACCAACTGCCAGTGAAAGCAGTCAATCAGTCACTTCTATCACATACCCAAATTTTTAAAGAACGATTCGCTACTGGTCAAAGACCAGAAATCAACATTCAACAGGTTAAACCTGGAACGCTCATTTCTGAACTCTACACGGGCTGTAAGTGGTGGAGCCAAGCGGGATCGAACCGCTGACCTCCTGCGTGCAAGGCAGGCGCTCTCCCAGCTGAGCTATGGCCCCATATTCGTACAAGGCCAAACCCCACAACAATTGGTGGGTCTGGGCAGATTCGAACTGCCGACCTCACCCTTATCAGGGGTGCGCTCTAACCAACTGAGCTACAGACCCAATCGTCTTTCGCAATGAATCAAGCAATTCGTGTGGGAGCTTATGAAGAAGCTGATGTCGTCGATTAAGGAGGTGATCCAGCCGCAGGTTCCCCTACGGCTACCTTGTTACGACTTCACCCCAGTCATGAATCACACCGTGGTAACCGTCCCCCTTGCGGTTAGACTAGCTACTTCTGGTGCAACCCACTCCCATGGTGTGACGGGCGGTGTGTACAAGGCCCGGGAACGTATTCACCGTGACATTCTGATTCACGATTACTAGCGATTCCGACTTCACGCAGTCGAGTTGCAGACTGCGATCCGGACTACGATCGGTTTTATGGGATTAGCTCCACCTCGCGGCTTGGCAACCCTTTGTACCGACCATTGTAGCACGTGTGTAGCCCTGGCCGTAAGGGCCATGATGACTTGACGTCATCCCCACCTTCCTCCGGTTTGTCACCGGCAGTCTCCTTAGAGTTCCCGGCATAACCCGCTGGTAACTAAGGACAAGGGTTGCGCTCGTTACGGGACTTAACCCAACATCTCACGACACGAGCTGACGACAGCCATGCAGCACCTGTCTTACAGTTCCCGAAGGCACCAATCCATCTCTGGAAAGTTCTGTAGATGTCAAGGCCAGGTAAGGTTCTTCGCGTTGCTTCGAATTAAACCACATGCTCCACCGCTTGTGCGGGCCCCCGTCAATTCATTTGAGTTTTAACCTTGCGGCCGTACTCCCCAGGCGGTCAACTTAATGCGTTAGCTGCGCCACTAAAATCTCAAGGATTCCAACGGCTAGTTGACATCGTTTACGGCGTGGACTACCAGGGTATCTAATCCTGTTTGCTCCCCACGCTTTCGCACCTCAGTGTCAGTATCAGTCCAGGTGGTCGCCTTCGCCACTGGTGTTCCTTCCTATATCTACGCATTTCACCGCTACACAGGAAATTCCACCACCCTCTACCGTACTCTAGCTTGCCAGTTTTGGATGCAGTTCCCAGGTTGAGCCCGGGGCTTTCACATCCAACTTAACAAACCACCTACGCGCGCTTTACGCCCAGTAATTCCGATTAACGCTTGCACCCTCTGTATTACCGCGGCTGCTGGCACAGAGTTAGCCGGTGCTTATTCTGTCGGTAACGTCAAAATTGCAACGTATTAGGTTACAACCCTTCCTCCCAACTTAAAGTGCTTTACAATCCGAAGACCTTCTTCACACACGCGGCATGGCTGGATCAGGCTTTCGCCCATTGTCCAATATTCCCCACTGCTGCCTCCCGTAGGAGTCTGGACCGTGTCTCAGTTCCAGTGTGACTGATCATCCTCTCAGACCAGTTACGGATCGTCGCCTTGGTGAGCCATTACCTCACCAACTAGCTAATCCGACCTAGGCTCATCTGATAGCGTGAGGTCCGAAGATCCCCCACTTTCTCCCGTAGGACGTATGCGGTATTAGCGTTCCTTTCGAAACGTTGTCCCCCACTACCAGGCAGATTCCTAGGCATTACTCACCCGTCCGCCGCTGAATCAGGTAGCAAGCTACCCTCATCCGCTCGACTTGCATGTGTTAGGCCTGCCGCCAGCGTTCAATCTGAGCCATGATCAAACTCTTCAGTTCAATACTGCTTGGGTTTTGAGAAAACCCTAAACTTGGCTCAGCAATCGCAAATCTCTTACTTAAAAGAGGTAACTCTCGAATTAACGAGTGTTGCTTTGTGATGCTGATAATCAGTTGACTACCAGTCTTACCTCACAAGCACCCACACGAATTGCTTGATTCAGTTGTTAAAGAACAGTTGGTTAAGTCTTTCGTCTCAACCGAGGCGCGCATTCTACAGCAGCCTCATCTTCCGTCAAGCAGTTTCGAAAAATTCTTTTCAAACTCAACCGCTTGCGGCGGCTTCAGGACTTTCATCACTTGAAGCCTCAGCCCGAGATGAAAATCTTAGGCTTTCACTAAAAGGCAAACCCCCGACCCGCTTGCGCGGGTCGGGGGTTTGGGATAGGTGCTTGACGATGACCTACTCTCACATGGGGAAACCCCACACTACCATCGGCGATGCATCGTTTCACTACTGAGTTCGGGATGGGATCAGGTGGTTCCAACGCTCTATGGTCGTCAAGCAATTCAGCTGGGGAGTCGCGGTTGAGGCGCTTCCCCGAATTGGGTATGTGATATGCGGTATTGCGTGTTCTGGCAAATTTTCGGTTTGTTGTCGACTTCAGCCATCGAGCACACAAACAACAAATTGTTTGGGTGTTATATGGTCAAGCCTCACGGGCAATTAGTATGGGTTAGCTCAACGCCTCACAGCGCTTACACACCCCACCTATCAACGTCGTAGTCTTCGACGGCCCTTTAGGGAACTCAAGGTTCCAGTGAGATCTCATCTTGAGGCAAGTTTCCCGCTTAGATGCTTTCAGCGGTTATCTCTCCCGAACATAGCTACCCGGCAATGCCACTGGCGTGACAACCGGAACACCAGAGGTTCGTCCACTCCGGTCCTCTCGTACTAGGAGCAGCCCCTCTCAAATCTCAAACGTCCACGGCAGATAGGGACCGAACTGTCTCACGACGTTCTAAACCCAGCTCGCGTACCACTTTAAATGGCGAACAGCCATACCCTTGGGACCGGCTTCAGCCCCAGGATGTGATGAGCCGACATCGAGGTGCCAAACACCGCCGTCGATATGAACTCTTGGGCGGTATCAGCCTGTTATCCCCGGAGTACCTTTTATCCGTTGAGCGATGGCCCTTCCATACAGAACCACCGGATCACTAAGACCTACTTTCGTACCTGCTCGACGTGTCTGTCTCGCAGTCAAGCGCGCTTTTGCCTTTATACTCTACGACCGATTTCCGACCGGTCTGAGCGCACCTTCGTACTCCTCCGTTACTCTTTAGGAGGAGACCGCCCCAGTCAAACTACCCACCATACACTGTCCTCGATCCGGATAACGGACCAGAGTTAGAACCTCAAGGTTGCCAGGGTGGTATTTCAAGGATGGCTCCACGCGAACTGGCGTCCACGCTTCAAAGCCTCCCACCTATCCTACACAAGCAAGCTCAAAGTCCAGTGCAAAGCTATAGTAAAGGTTCACGGGGTCTTTCCGTCTAGCCGCGGATACACTGCATCTTCACAGCGATTTCAATTTCACTGAGTCTCGGGTGGAGACAGCGCCGCCATCGTTACGCCATTCGTGCAGGTCGGAACTTACCCGACAAGGAATTTCGCTACCTTAGGACCGTTATAGTTACGGCCGCCGTTTACCGGGGCTTCGATCAAGAGCTTCGCGTTAGCTAACCCCATCAATTAACCTTCCGGCACCGGGCAGGCGTCACACCCTATACGTCCACTTTCGTGTTTGCAGAGTGCTGTGTTTTTAATAAACAGTCGCAGCGGCCTGGTATCTTCGACCGGCATGAGCTTACGGGGTAAACCCTTCACCCTCACCGGCGCACCTTCTCCCGAAGTTACGGTGCCATTTTGCCTAGTTCCTTCACCCGAGTTCTCTCAAGCGCCTTGGTATTCTCTACCTAACCACCTGTGTCGGTTTGGGGTACGGTTCCTAGTTACCTGAAGCTTAGAAGCTTTTCCTGGAAGCATGGCATCAACCACTTCGTCGTCTAAAAGACAACTCGTCATCAGCTCTCGGCATTAAGCGCCCGGATTTACCTAAGCACTCTGCCTACCACCTTAAACACGGACAACCAACGCCGTGCTGGCCTAGCCTTCTCCGTCCCTCCATCGCAGTAACTAGAAGTACGGGAATATTAACCCGTTTCCCATCGACTACGCATTTCTGCCTCGCCTTAGGGGCCGACTCACCCTGCGTCGATTAACGTTGCGCAGGAAACCTTGGTCTTTCGGCGTGCGAGTTTTTCACTCGCATTGTCGTTACTCATGTCAGCATTCGCACTTCTGATACCTCCAGCAAGCTTCTCAACTCACCTTCACAGGCTTACAGAACGCTCCTCTACCGCTCAACTTACGTTGAACCCGTAGCTTCGGTGTATGGTTTGAGCCCCGTTACATCTTCCGCGCAGGCCGACTCGACTAGTGAGCTATTACGCTTTCTTTAAAGGGTGGCTGCTTCTAAGCCAACCTCCTAGCTGTCTAAGCCTTCCCACATCGTTTCCCACTTAACCATAACTTTGGGACCTTAGCTGACGGTCTGGGTTGTTTCCCTTTTCACGACGGACGTTAGCACCCGCCGTGTGTCTCCCGTGCTGACACTTGCTGGTATTCGGAGTTTGCATCGGTTTGGTAAGTCGGGATGACCCCCTAGCCGAAACAGTGCTCTACCCCCAGCAGTGATACACGAGGCGCTACCTAAATAGCTTTCGAGGAGAACCAGCTATCTCCGAGCTTGATTAGCCTTTCACTCCGATCCACAGGTCATCCGCTAACTTTTCAACGGTAGTCGGTTCGGTCCTCCAGTCAGTGTTACCTAACCTTCAACCTGCCCATGGATAGATCGCCCGGTTTCGGGTCTATACCCAGCGACTAAACGCCCTATTAAGACTCGCTTTCGCTACGCCTCCCCTATTCGGTTAAGCTCGCCACTGAATATAAGTCGCTGACCCATTATACAAAAGGTACGCAGTCACCCAACAAAGTAGGCTCCCACTGCTTGTACGCATACGGTTTCAGGTTCTATTTCACTCCCCTCTCCGGGGTTCTTTTCGCCTTTCCCTCACGGTACTGGTTCACTATCGGTCAGTCAGTAGTATTTAGCCTTGGAGGATGGTCCCCCCATATTCAGACAAAGTTTCTCGTGCTCCGTCCTACTCGATTTCACTTCTAAGATCCTTTCGCGTACAGGGCTATCACCCACTATGGCCGCACTTTCCAGAGCGTTCCGCTAAAATCAAAGAAGCTTAAGGGCTAGTCCCCGTTCGCTCGCCACTACTAAGGGAATCTCGGTTGATTTCTATTCCTCAGGGTACTTAGATGTTTCAGTTCCCCTGGTTCGCCTCCTACACCTATGTATTCAGTGCAGGATACCCAGCTTATGCTGGGTGGGTTCCCCCATTCAGAGATCTCCGGATCAAAGTCTGTTTGCCGACTCCCCGAAGCTTATCGCAGGCTACCACGTCTTTCATCGCCTCTGACTGCCAAGGCATCCACCGTATGCGCTTCTTCACTTGACCATATAACCCCAAGCAATCTGGTTATTGTCTCTAACGTGAAGACGACATTCGCCGAAAATTTGCACTTGAGAACAACGCAAATTTTACCTTGATTGACCAACTGCCAGTGAAAGCAGTCAATCAGTCACTTCTATCACATACCCAAATTTTTAAAGAACGATTCGCTACTGGTCAAAGACCAGAAATCAACATTCAACAGGTTAAACCTGGAACGCTCATTTCTGAACTCTACACGGGCTGTAAGTGGTGGAGCCAAGCGGGATCGAACCGCTGACCTCCTGCGTGCAAGGCAGGCGCTCTCCCAGCTGAGCTATGGCCCCATATTCGTACAAGGCCAAACCCCACAACAATTGGTGGGTCTGGGCAGATTCGAACTGCCGACCTCACCCTTATCAGGGGTGCGCTCTAACCAACTGAGCTACAGACCCAATCGTCTTTCGCAATGAATCAAGCAATTCGTGTGGGAGCTTATGAAGAAGCTGATGTCGTCGATTAAGGAGGTGATCCAGCCGCAGGTTCCCCTACGGCTACCTTGTTACGACTTCACCCCAGTCATGAATCACACCGTGGTAACCGTCCCCCTTGCGGTTAGACTAGCTACTTCTGGTGCAACCCACTCCCATGGTGTGACGGGCGGTGTGTACAAGGCCCGGGAACGTATTCACCGTGACATTCTGATTCACGATTACTAGCGATTCCGACTTCACGCAGTCGAGTTGCAGACTGCGATCCGGACTACGATCGGTTTTATGGGATTAGCTCCACCTCGCGGCTTGGCAACCCTTTGTACCGACCATTGTAGCACGTGTGTAGCCCTGGCCGTAAGGGCCATGATGACTTGACGTCATCCCCACCTTCCTCCGGTTTGTCACCGGCAGTCTCCTTAGAGTTCCCGGCATAACCCGCTGGTAACTAAGGACAAGGGTTGCGCTCGTTACGGGACTTAACCCAACATCTCACGACACGAGCTGACGACAGCCATGCAGCACCTGTCTTACAGTTCCCGAAGGCACCAATCCATCTCTGGAAAGTTCTGTAGATGTCAAGGCCAGGTAAGGTTCTTCGCGTTGCTTCGAATTAAACCACATGCTCCACCGCTTGTGCGGGCCCCCGTCAATTCATTTGAGTTTTAACCTTGCGGCCGTACTCCCCAGGCGGTCAACTTAATGCGTTAGCTGCGCCACTAAAATCTCAAGGATTCCAACGGCTAGTTGACATCGTTTACGGCGTGGACTACCAGGGTATCTAATCCTGTTTGCTCCCCACGCTTTCGCACCTCAGTGTCAGTATCAGTCCAGGTGGTCGCCTTCGCCACTGGTGTTCCTTCCTATATCTACGCATTTCACCGCTACACAGGAAATTCCACCACCCTCTACCGTACTCTAGCTTGCCAGTTTTGGATGCAGTTCCCAGGTTGAGCCCGGGGCTTTCACATCCAACTTAACAAACCACCTACGCGCGCTTTACGCCCAGTAATTCCGATTAACGCTTGCACCCTCTGTATTACCGCGGCTGCTGGCACAGAGTTAGCCGGTGCTTATTCTGTCGGTAACGTCAAAATTGCAACGTATTAGGTTACAACCCTTCCTCCCAACTTAAAGTGCTTTACAATCCGAAGACCTTCTTCACACACGCGGCATGGCTGGATCAGGCTTTCGCCCATTGTCCAATATTCCCCACTGCTGCCTCCCGTAGGAGTCTGGACCGTGTCTCAGTTCCAGTGTGACTGATCATCCTCTCAGACCAGTTACGGATCGTCGCCTTGGTGAGCCATTACCTCACCAACTAGCTAATCCGACCTAGGCTCATCTGATAGCGTGAGGTCCGAAGATCCCCCACTTTCTCCCGTAGGACGTATGCGGTATTAGCGTTCCTTTCGAAACGTTGTCCCCCACTACCAGGCAGATTCCTAGGCATTACTCACCCGTCCGCCGCTGAATCAGGTAGCAAGCTACCCTCATCCGCTCGACTTGCATGTGTTAGGCCTGCCGCCAGCGTTCAATCTGAGCCATGATCAAACTCTTCAGTTCAATACTGCTTGGGTTTTGAGAAAACCCTAAACTTGGCTCAGCAATCGCAAATCTCTTACTTAAAAGAGGTAACTCTCGAATTAACGAGTGTTGCTTTGTGATGCTGATAATCAGTTGACTACCAGTCTTACCTCACAAGCACCCACACGAATTGCTTGATTCAGTTGTTAAAGAACAGTTGGTTAAGTCTTTCGTCTCAACCGAGGCGCGCATTCTACAGCAGCCTCATCTTCCGTCAAGCAGTTTCGAAAAATTCTTTTCAAACTCAACCGCTTGCGCCTTCGATCGGCTTTCAGCCCCTCGTCAGCGGGAGGCGAATTCTACAGCGCTCAAACCCGCTGTCAACCACCTCTTTCAACCGCCTCCGATCGACTCGACCGAAGCGCCGACAGGATCAACCACTCACCCTGCCAGGCCGGCGCATTCTACGCAGCTTTCGCTGCATTGCAACCCCTATTTTTAAGTCAACCAATTGATTTACAAGAGGTTTTCCGAGAGGTCCGCGCCGGAAGTGGTGCGCATTATAGGCCCCGCTCGCGACAGGTCAACGCTTTATTTTACATTTGTTCGCATTCAGCTCCCGATGGCGGTCCACACGCTGCTGAGAGCACCATGCGCGGCACATAAGCCCGGGAAAAGCGGGAAAAGAAGAAGCACGGAAAAGAACGCGAAGGGAAACAACAAGGCAACTCTGCAGCCACGAAAGACAACGCACTGCAGAGCCTAGCAAAGACCGAATCACTTCACCGACTTGCGCCGACGCAACTGCAACAAGTACTGCAAGGGGCCGGAAGCGGCGTAGGCCAGGAAGATGATCAGGAGTATCCGCGGTGGATCGCTGAAGACCACGGCGAACAGCAGCACGACCACTAGAATCGCGACAAAGGGCACCCGCCCCTTCAGGTCCAGGTCCTTGAAGCTGTAGTACTTGATGTTGCTGACCATGAGCATGCCCGCAGCCGCTACCAGAACCGCCACGCCAAAGGCCATATTCGAGCCCTTGATGCCGAAATCACTGAAGGCCCAGACAGTGCCGGCGACGACACCGGCCGCTGCCGGGCTGGCCAGACCAATGAAGTAGCGCTTGTCGGTGGTGCCGATCTGCGTATTGAAGCGCGCGAGGCGCAGCGCCGCTCCGGCGACGTATATGAACGCCACCATCCAGCCTACCTTGCCCATGCTGCCCAGTGCCCACTCGAACGCCAACAACGCCGGAGCCACCCCGAAGGCGACCATATCGGACAAGGAGTCGTATTCGGCGCCGAAGGCGCTCTGAGTATTGGTCAGGCGCGCCACCCGGCCATCGAGGCTATCCAGCACCATGGCCACGAACACGGCGGCGGCGGCCACGTAGAAGTTGCCGTTCATGGCATTGATGATGGCGTAGAAGCCCGCAAACAGGTTCGCCGTGGTGAAGAGGTTGGGCAGCAGGTAGACGCCGCGGTGACGAACCTTGCGCCCCTCATCGTCATGCCCTTCCTCGACATGCTCGTCGATTGGCAGGAGGCTCTCTTCGTCGGCGGCCGACTTGGGCTCTTCTGGACGTTCGTTCATGAACAACACCTTGCAACGGATAGGAGAATTTCGGCGAACAGCAACCAGGGCAACAGGCTGCCCGCCCGCCTCGATGACCAGGCTTTATACCAGAAGCCTCGCTACAGAACGAAAAAACGCGGCCAAGGCCGCGTTCTTTCTAACACCGACAGGGCTTAGTTCTTGCTCTTGTCGACGATCTTGTTGGCGGAGATCCACGGCATCATCGAGCGCAGCTGCTCGCCGATGATCTCGATGCCATGGGCCGCGTTGTTGCGGCGCTTGGCGGTCATCGACGGATAGTTGGTAGCACCTTCGCTGATGAACATCTTGGCGTACTCGCCGTCCTGGATGCGCTTCAGGGCGTTGCGCATGGCCTTGCGCGACTCCTCGTTGATCACTTCCGGGCCGGTCACATACTCGCCGTACTCGGCGTTGTTGGAGATCGAGTAGTTCATGTTGGCGATGCCGCCTTCGTACATCAGGTCGACGATCAGCTTCAGTTCGTGCAGGCACTCGAAGTAGGCCATTTCCGGGGCATAACCGGCTTCGACCAGGGTTTCGAAACCGGCCTTGACCAGTTCGACGCAGCCACCACAGAGAACGGCCTGCTCGCCGAACAGGTCGGTTTCGGTCTCGTCCTTGAAGGTGGTTTCGATGATGCCGGTACGGCCGCCACCGACGCCGGAGGCGTAGGACAGGGCGACGTTCTTGGCGTTGCCGGAGGCGTCCTGGTAGATCGCGATCAGGTCAGGGATGCCGCCGCCCTTGACGAACTCGGAGCGCACCGTGTGGCCCGGGGCCTTCGGCGCGATCATGATCACGTCGAGGTCGGCACGCGGCACCACCTGGTTGTAGTGGATGGCGAAGCCGTGGGAGAAGGCCAGAGTGGCACCCTGCTTGATGTTCGGCTCGATCTCGTTCTTGTACAGCTGGCCCTGAAACTCGTCCGGAGTGAGGATCATCACCAGGTCGGCGGCGGCGACGGCGGAGGCGACGTCGGTGACCTTGAGGCCGTGGGCCTCGGCCTTGGCAACGGTGCTCGAGCCCTTGCGCAGACCGATGGTGACGTCGACACCGGAGTCCTTCAGGTTGCACGCCTGGGCATGGCCCTGGGAGCCGTAACCGATGATGGCGACTTTCTTGCCCTGGATGATGGAGAGGTCGCAGTCTTTGTCGTAATAAACTTTCATGTTCTTGGCTCTTTTGAATCGAAAGGAGTGGGGCGCAAAGGCACCGTGACAAGAGGCACCTTAAGTGATCCGCACCGTTGCGTAAAATGATATATTTGCAACACAACATGCCGAAATACGAAACAACAATGGACAGCCACGCCCTCAAGCTTTTTCTTGCCCTGGCAGACAACCTGCACTTCGGCAAAACCAGCCGCGAGCAGCACGTCAGCCCCTCCGCACTCAGTCGCTGCATCAAGCAGCTGGAAGATGAACTCGGCGCACAGCTGTTCCTGCGCGACAATCGCTCGGTCCGCCTGACCCGCGAGGGGCAGCAGTTCCGCGAGTACGCCAGCGAGGTCATGAATGGCTGGCAGGCCATTCGCCAGGCGTTCCGGCAGGACCAGCTGGTTCTGCACGGCGAACTCTCCCTGTACTGCTCCGTCACGGCCAGCTACAGCTTCCTCTACGACATCCTCAGCAGCTTTCGACAGGACTACCCGCGCATCGAAATGAAGCTGCACACCGGCGACCCGGCAAGAGCCGTCGAACGCGTGCAGCAAGGACTGGAAGATCTTGCCATCGGCGCCCGCCCCGACCACTTACCCGCCGGCATCGATTTTCAGTCGATCACTCGCTCCGAGCTGCGCTTCATCGGCCCGCAGTCGCCACAGCTCCTGACCGAAGACCAGCTGATCCACCCCGACGCGGAAAGCTGGAAAGATGTGCCGATGATCCTATCGGAAGAAGGCCTGGCCAGAACCCGGACCGACCGGTGGCTGAAAAGCCACAACATCAAACCGCGCATCTACGCCCAGGTGAGTGGCAACGAAGCTATCGTGAGCATGGTGAGCCTGGGGTTCGGCATAGGCGTGGCGCCGCAGATCGTGCTCGACAACAGTCCGCTGACCGCACGCATTCGCATCTACGACATTCAGCCGCCGTTGACCGCCTACGATATCGGCCTGTTCGCGCTGCAGAAGCGCCTCAAGGACCCGCTGATCGCGGCCTTCTGGAATCGCCAGCAATAATCTGCGGCGAAAAAAAGCCCCGCACTGGTCGGGGCTTTCTTCAGCATGGCAGTCAGATACTCAGCACCTTGTCGCCCCGGGCGATGCCGGTGACGCCGCTGCGTACGGTTTCCAGGATCGACGCGGTGCCGACGGCCTGAATGAAGCTGTCCAGCTTGTCGCTCGTGCCAGCCAGTTGAATGGTGTAGACGCTGGTATTCACGTCGACGATCTGCCCACGGAAGATGTCGGTGGTGCGCTTGACCTCGGCGCGCTGGGCGCCGGTGGCCTTGACCTTGACCAGCATCAGCTCGCGCTCGATATGGGCGCTTTCCGACAGGTCCACCAGCTTGACCACCTCGATCAGCTTGTTGAGGTTCTTGGTGATCTGCTCGATCACCTCATCGTGGCCGACGGTCGTCAGGGTCAGACGCGACAGGGTCGGATCTTCGGTCGGCGCCACGGTCAGGCTTTCGATGTTGTAGTTGCGTTGCGAGAACAGACCGACCACACGGGACAAAGCGCCTGGCTCGTTTTCCAGCAGCAGGGAGATAATGTGTCGCATGGTTAGGTCCGCTCCGTCTTGCTCAGCCACATATCGCGCATCGCCCCGTCCTTGATCTGCATCGGATAGACGTGCTCGCTGGTGTCGACCTGGATATCGAGGAACACCAGGCGATCCTTCATCGCGAAGGCCTGCTCCATCATCGGCTTGAGGTCCTTCAGCTCGGTGATACGCATGCCGACGTGACCGTAGGCCTCGGCCAGCTTGACGAAGTCCGGCAACGACTCCATGTAGGAGTGCGAGTGGCGGCTGCTGTACATCATGTCCTGCCACTGGCGCACCATGCCCAGGGCGCCGTTGTTCAGGTTGACGATCTTCACCGGCAGGTCGTACTGCAGGCAGGTCGACAGCTCCTGGATGTTCATCTGGATGCTGCCTTCGCCGGTCACGCAGGCCACATGGTCATCCGGGAAGCTCAGCTTGACGCCCATCGCCGCCGGCAAGCCGAAGCCCATGGTGCCGAGGCCGCCGGAGTTGATCCAGCGGTTAGGCTTGTTGAAGCGGTAGTACTGGGCGGCGAACATCTGGTGCTGGCCGACGTCGGAGGTGACGAAGGCGTCGCCCTGGGTCACCTCGCAGAGGGTCTCGATCACGGTCTGCGGCTTGATGATGCTGCCATCGCCCTTGTCGTAGGGGAACATGCCGCGGCTGCCGCGCCACTCGTCGATCTGCTTCCACCAGCTGGACAGCGCCGCCTTGCTCGGGCTCTCGCCGATCTCCTTGAGGATCGCGACCATCTCGGTCAGCACGCTGTCCACCGGCCCGACGATCGGGATGTCGGCCTTGATGGTCTTGGAGATCGAGGCCGGGTCGATGTCGATATGGATGATCTTGGCGCTCGGGCAGAACTTGCCGGCACCGTTGATCACCCGGTCGTCGAAACGCGCACCGACGGCGAGGATCACATCTGCGTGGTGCATAGCCAAGTTGGCCGTGTAGCTGCCATGCATGCCGAGCATGCCGAGGAACTGGCGGTCGCCGCCTGGGTAGCCCCCCAACCCCATCAGGGTGTTGGTCACCGGCAGGTTGAGCATCTGCGCCAATTCGGTCAGCGGCGCCGCGGCGCCGCCCATGATCACCCCACCACCGGAGTAGACCACCGGCCGCTTGGCGCTGAGCAGCAGTTCCGCGGCCTTGCGAATCTGCCCAGAATGGCCGCGAACGGCCGGACTGTAGGAGCGCAGCTTGGCCTTCTTCGGATAGACGTACTCGAACTTCTCGGCCGGATTGGTCATGTCCTTGGGAATGTCCACGACCACCGGACCGGGACGGCCGGACTGGGCCAGGTAGAAGGCCTTCTTCATGACTTCCGGGATTTCGGCGGCATGCTTGATCATGAAGCTGTGCTTCACGATCGGCCGGGAGATACCGATCATGTCGGTTTCCTGGAAGGCATCGGTACCGACCATGTTGCTCGGCACCTGACCGGACAGCACCACCATCGGAATGGAGTCCATATAGGCGGTGGCGATACCGGTGATGGCGTTGGTCGCGCCCGGACCGGACGTCACCAGCACCACGCCGGCCTTGCCGGTAGCGCGGGCGTAGCCGTCAGCCATATGGGTTGCCGCTTGTTCGTGGCGAACCAGGATGTGATTGACTTCCGGTTCCTTGAACAGGGCATCGTAGATATGCAGCAGGGCACCGCCTGGGTACCCGTAGATGTTCTTCACGCCTTCGTCACGCAAAAAGCGGACGACCATTTCAGCGCCGGATAAAAGCTCCACGTTGTTCACCTCTTGAACGCCAGAATGTCACCCGACAACGAGTGACTCTTAGTAGGTATTACTGGTCAGCGGACTTGCACGACTGTGGTCGTGAACTCTGAACATCGGCATGACGAGTAACGGAACAGCCCATGGTCTTGCGGGACTGACCCTCCCAGCGCGAGGTAACGCGTTGCGGGTAACACGGTTCGGCACGGGTAGCGCCTCTTGTTGCTGAGCTGGAGGACACTTGCGGCGGACTCCACTACAGCGAACGTTGGATTGTTCGGATTAGGCGGGGGCAAGTCAAGCGGTCCGTAACGGATTTCGCAATCTTCTGCTGTGACGCAGCGCAGGATGAAGAATCGGTCGATTTGGTTATAGTAAGCCCCAGCTTCCGCCGCCCTTAAAAGGAAACAGCATGCGCCGCACTATCCTCACCAGCAGCTTGCTGCTCGCCCTGAGCGCAACCGCCATGGCCAGCCAGGTGTACAGGTGGGTCGACGCCCAGGGCGTCACCCATTTCGGTGCGCAGCCTCCGCAAGGCGCACAGGCCACCACCATCAACACCGCCGCACCGCCGCCCAAGCCGGCCGAGGCGCAAGCCGCACCGACCTTCCAGAGCATCGCCGACCCTGAACAGGCCGCCATCGACGAGAAGGTGAAGCGCGAGGTCGCGGCCAAGGAGGCCGAGCGCAAGCAGTATTGCGAGAGCATACGCACCAACCTGGCCCAGCTGCAGAACAACCCGCGCGTGCGCATCGAAGTCGATGGCGAGGTACGGCGTCTCAGCGAGGAGGAACGTCAGGAGCGTATCGGCGCGGCACAGAAGTCGATTGCCGACAATTGCAAGTGAAACACCGGGCGCGGCCTCAGTCCGCGCCGCCGATCAGCCGGTCGAATTCGCCGAGCAGGCAAATCAGCTCGCCGGCCTGGGCCGCCCGATCACTGTAGACCTGCTCGGCCATCGGCCGAATACCGGAAACGCTGGGCAACTGTGCCCCGGCCTCGAGCATCTGCTTCATGCGCGGCAGGAATATCCACTGCAACCACTGCTCGAACGCCATGCTGTCGACGCAAAACGGCTGCTGGCTGGCCAGCGCCTGCGCGCTGGGCGGCTGCTCGCTCCACCAGCCCTGGACGCGCAACTCACGCTCGATCAGCAACAACTGCTCGGCGATGGCGGATACCCGCGCCTCCATCAGAGATTGACCCGCGCGCGTTCGCGCGCCTGGGCGGCACCGGCGGGGTCGCCCTGCCGCTCGCGCGCCTGGGCGATCAGGTTCCACAGGCTGGCCTGCAAGGCCGGACGCCCACTGGCGTAGCTCAAGCCGCGACGGGCGAACTGTTCGGCCTGCGCCGCATCGCCCTGGGCCAGCCGCACCTCGGCCAGGCGGTAGAGCACCTGCGGCTCGCGCGGGGCGATACGCTGGGCCCGCTCCAGACTGGAGGCCGCGCCGTTCAGGTCGCCACTGCCCTGCTGCTGCTGGGCAGCCGTCAGCAGCGCCAGCACCGGACCGTCCAGCTGTTCGTCGGCGGCCAGGCCGCCGTTGCTGGGAATCCCGCTCGGCATCGAGGGCGCCGGCGGGCTGTAACCGCCCAACGGCTCGCCGATGCTCAGCGGGGCGCTGTCGGTGACGCCGCCAATCGGTGCGCTGGGCGCCGGGAAGGTCTGGATGGGCGCCGAACTACCGGCGCCCTGGGGCACCATCACCACCACCCCGGAATCCTGCGGAACGGCCTGGGGCTGAGGCTGGATGGCCGGCTGGCCATAGCTGCCACCACCCGCCTCCTGCTGCTCGTAGACCGAACCGCTGGAGTCGACCACAGGAATCGAGCCGCGCGGCACGCTGGCGCAGCCGCCCAGCATCACCGAGGCGGTTAGCGCAGGAATCCACCACTTAGTCACGTCACATCCTCTCACTTAATCCAACCAACCGCGTACCCAGTCCATCACCGAATCGACCGGGGCCTGAATGCCACAGGCCGGGCCGGGTAGCGGCTCACTCCCTCGAATATACGGCATCTGCACGGCGTTCGGGCAGCTCGGATCGGAGCCTTGCCCGGTACCGGCATCGACCCAAGCCTGCTGCACGTTGTCCGGCAACGGCATGTCCAGCGGCAGCGGATCGGCCTTGCGCATGAAGTCGGTCCAGACCTGCAAGGCGCCGCTGGCCCCGGTCAGCGGGGTCGGGCCGTTGTCATCGCGGCCGAGCCAGACCACGGCGAGCAGGTCCTGGCTGAAACCGGCGAACCAGCTGTCGCGCGAGTCGTTGCTGGTGCCGGTCTTGCCGGCCAGGTTCAGGGAGCCGGGCAATTGGTTGTACACCGAACGGCCGGTGCCTTCGCGCATGGTGCGCTGCATGGCGTTCTGCAGCAGGTAGATGGCGCCGGCGTCGAAGCGCTGCTGGATCTGGTAGGGATAGCGCTTGAGCGGCTCGCCTTCGGCGGTCAGCACACTGCGAATGCCGCGCAACGGCGTATTGAAGCCGCCGTTGGCCAGGGTCTGGTACATGTCCGCCACCTCCATCGGCGTCAACGCCCCGGCGCCCAGCAGCATCGACGGATAGGCCGGCCACTTGCGCTCCACGCCGAGGCGCTCGAGGGTCTTGAGCACATTGGGCACGCCCAACTCCAGGCCCAGCTTGGCGGTGGACAGGTTGTAGGAGTTGGCCAGCCCCTGATACAGGTAGATGGTGCCATGGGCCTTGCGATCGTAGTTCTGCGGGCGCCAGACCTGACCGTCCTGCCCCTTGATGGAGAACGGCTGATCCTCCAGCAGGCTGGTCAGGGTGAACTGGCTGGGACGCTCCAGGGCGGTCAGGTAGATCGCCGGCTTGATCAGCGAGCCGATCGGCCGCAGCGCATCCAGGGCCCGGTTGAAACCGGCGAAGCGCGGCTGGCGGCTGCCGATCAGCGCCTGCACCTCGCCGGTCTCCGGGTTGGTCACCACCATCCCGGCCTCCACCTGATCCACGCCCTTGCGCCCGGACAGGCGCTTCAACGACTCCGCCAGAGCGGCCTCGGCCTTGAGCTGGAGGATGGGGTCGAAACTGGTGAAGATGCGCAGCCCCTCTTCGGTCAGGTCGGCCTCGCGATAGTCCTCGCGCAACTGGCGCTTGACCAGGTCGAGGAACGCCGGGAAGGAGCTGTCGGCCAGGCTGCCGCGCTGGGTCACGCCGAGCGGCTTCTGCTTGGCCGCGGCCGCCACCTCGGCGGTGACCACGCCCTGCTCGAGCAGGATGTCCAGCACCAGGTTGCGCCGCTCCAGGGCACGCTCGGGGTTGCGCCGCGGGTTGTAGTAGGTCGGCCCCTTGACCATGCCCACCAGCAGCGCCACCTGGTCGAGCTTCAGCTCGTTGAGCGGCTGGCTGAAGAAATACTGGCTGGCCAGGCCGAAGCCATGCACCGCGCGCTGGCCGTCCTGGCCGAGGAACACCTCGTTGAGGTAGGCCTCGAGAATGTCCTTCTTGTCGTAGTGCAGTTCCAGCAGCACCGCCATCATGGCCTCGGTGGCCTTGCGCGTGAGGCTGCGCTCGTTGGTCAGGTAGAAGTTCTTCACCAGCTGCTGGGTCAGGGTGCTGCCGCCCTGGCGCAACTTGCCGGCCGTGGCGTTGATCCAGACCGCGCGGGCGATGCCCTTGGGCGACACGCCGAAGTGATTGAAGAACTCGCGGTCCTCGACCGCCACCAGGGTCTCCACCAGATACGGCGGCACCTGCTCCAGCTTGATCAGCACGCGGTCTTCCTGATGGGCCGGGTACAGCCCGCCGATCAGCATCGGCTCCAGGCGGGCCACCGCCAGGTTGCCGCCATTGCCCTGGTTGAGGCCGGCGACGTAGTCGCCGGAGAAGCGCACGCGCACGCGCTGCGCCGGCTCGCTGCTCTCGTAGAACTGGAAGCCGCGGGTGTGCAGCTCGATGCTGTTGCCGGCCACCGCCACTGCGCCCGGGCCGCTGGCCGCGCTCTCGCGGCGATAGCCGAGGGCGTCCAGCTCCTTGAGGAAATCGTTCTTCGCCAGCTTCTGCCCGACGAACAGTTCCAGGGGGCGGGCGTAGACCTTGGCCGGCACCGTCCAGCGCTTGCCGGAGAATTTCTCCTGCACCACGGCATCGAGATAGACGGCGAAGCCCGCCAGCACCACCAGAGCGACCAGGCCAAGCTTGAAAGCCCAGCCGAGCCAGGGGCGCATGCCGCGGGAACGACGTTTGGAACGGGAACGGGGGGATCGGGTACGAGTCATGGCGCGGCATTATACGCACTTTGCGCGGGCGCCGGCAGGCGCTGCCCGGCGGTTTGCAGAGCGCCTCACAACGGCCATAATGCCGGCCTCTATTATCGCCAGAACGCCAAGGATCGCCCGTGAGCCAAGCCCTGATCGCCGCCCTGCAGAACCCGGCCCTCTACCCCCATGCGGTAGACGGCTTCCAGGTCATCGAGACGCATATCTCCTGGGTTCTGCTGACTGGCCCCTATGCCTACAAGATCAAGAAGCCGGTGAACTTCGGCTTCCTCGACTTCACCGAGCTGGCGGCCCGCGAGCACTTCTGCCAGGAGGAGCTGCGCCTCAATCAGCGCCTGACCCAGGGCCTCTACCTGGAAGTCCTGCCGATCAGCGGCAGCGTCGAGGCGCCACGCCTGTCCGGCGACGGCCCGATCATCGAGTACGCCCTGAAGATGCGTCAATTCCCCCAGGACCAGCTGCTCGGCGAGGTCCAGGCCCGCGGTGAGCTGAGCGAGGAGCATATCGAGGCGCTGGCCCGGCAGATCGCCGCCTTCCACCTCAAGGCCCCGCAGGTCCCTCAGGAACACGAACTCGGTACACCGCAAGCGATCATGGCACCGGTGCTGCAGAACTTCGAGCAGGTCCGCCCCCTGCTCTCGGACCGGGCCGACCTGCAGCAGCTCGACGCCCTGCAGGCCTGGGCCGAGACCAGCTACGCCCGCCTCGAGCCCGTGCTGGCCCAGCGCAAGGCCGAGGGCTTCATTCGCGAATGCCACGGCGACATCCACCTGGGCAACGTGACCCTGCTCGACGGCCAGGTGACGCTGTTCGACTGCATCGAGTTCAACGAACCCTTCCGCCTGATCGACATCGCCTCCGATGCCGCCTTCCTCGCCATGGACCTGGAAGATCGCGGCCTCAAGTGCCTGGCCCGGCGCTTCGTCAGCGCCTGGCTGGAGCACACCGGCGACTACGCCGCGCTGGAGTTGCTCAACTTCTACAAGGCCTATCGCGCCATGGTCCGCGGCAAGGTCGCGCTGTTCCGCCTCGGCCAGGAGCAGGATGCCGTGCAGCGCGCGGTGATCCTGCGCCAGTACCGCCGCTATGCCGCCCTGGCGGAAAGCTACAGCGCCATCCCCTCGCGCTTCCTGGCCATCACCCACGGGGTTTCCGCGGTCGGCAAGAGCCACGTGGCCATGCGCCTGGTCGAGGCCCTGGGCGCCGTGCGCCTGCGCTCGGACGTCGAGCGCAAGCGCCTGTTCGGCGAGCAGCCGGTCGCCGATCAGGGCCAGCTGAGCGCCGGCATCTACAGCCAGGATGCCAGCAGCGCCACCTACCAGCGCCTGCACCGCCTGGCCGATGCCGCCCTGCATGCGGGCTTCCCGGTGGTGATCGACGCCACCTACCTGAAACGGGAGCAACGCCGGGCAGCCTGGCAGATCGCCGAGGCCACCGGGGCGCCCTTCCTGATCCTCGACTGCCAGGCCCCGCAGGAGGTGATCGCCGGCTGGCTCGCCCAGCGCCAGGCCGCCGGCGTCGATCCGTCCGACGCGACCCTGGAGGTGATCCAGGCGCAACAGGCCAGTCGCGAACCGCTCGACGACGACGAACAGGCCAACAGCAAGCGGGTCGACACCCACGACGGCGCCAGCCTGGACGGCCTGGTGAAGCAGATCCGCCAACGCCTGCCCGGACTGTGACAGCGGCGCGGCCGGTCGCGACGAGCAGATCGCGCCGCGACTTCTATACTGGCGGGAAACCACCCTAGGGAAAGCCCGCCATGAGCCAGCCGCGCCAACTCGATAGCCCGCTCTACCGCCTGCTGCGCGAGGAAAACATCAGCGGCTTCAACGCCCAGCGGCCCATGGACGTCGAAGTCGACCTGAGCGGCGGCGATTTTCGTGGTCTCGACCTGCGCGCCCTGGACGCCCAGGGCATCAATTTCACCGACGCCTACTTCCGCGGCACCGACCTGCGCGGCCTCGACCTGCGCCATTCCCGCCTGGAGGGTGCCAGCCTGGCCCATGCGCAGATCTCCGGGACCTACTTCCCGGCGGACCTCTCGGCCGACGAACTGCTGATGTCGGTCAACTTCGGCACCCGCCTGCGCTACCGGACCCGCTGAACATGAATGAAGCAAGCGCCCTGTTCGCGGCCGGCGCCCAGGCCTACGCCAGCTATCGTCCGCAGTACCCGGCAGCCCTGTTCGACTGGCTGGCGCGCCACAGTCCGCAACGCCAGAGGGCCCTGGATATTGCCTGCGGCAACGGCCAGGCCAGCCAGCCATTGCGCCGCCATTTCGCCCAGGTGCTGGCCTGCGACGCCAGCATCGAACAGCTGCGCGCCGGCAGCGACTGGGGCGGCGTCCAGGTCTTCGTCGCCGACGCACCGGCGCTGCCCCTGCCGACGGCCAGTCTCGACCTGATAGTGGTCGCCCAGGCGCTGCACTGGTTCGCCAACCCGGCGTTCTTCGCCGAAATCGAGCGCCTGCTCAAGCCTCGCGGCCTGTTCTGCGCCTGGTGCTATGGCCTGATGCAGATCGACGGCGGACTGGACGCCCTGATCGAAGACCTCTACCGCAATACCCTGGCCGGCTACTGGCTGGATGGGCGTGCCAGCGTCGATGCCGGCTACCGGGATATCCAGCTGCCCCTAGCCCGGATCGCGGTGCCCGAGATGGCCCTCGAGGCCTCCTGGCACTTCGCCCAGCTGACCGGCTACCTGCGCACCTGGTCGGCGGTCCAGCTCTGGGAGCGACAGCACGGCCGCGACCCGGTCGCCGAGCTGACGCCGGCCTTGCAGCGGGCCTGGGGCGATGTCGAGCGGCCACGTCCGGTGCGCTGGCCACTACACTTTCTGGCAGGCATCGCAGGCTGAGCGCACTTCGTTTCGCCCGCGCAACGCAAGGAGACTCGATGAACGACGAACTGCAACACCTGAAGAACCTGGGCAAGACCTCGGTGCAATGGCTGCACGCCGCCGGCATCCACAGCGCCAACGACCTGCGCCGCCTGGGGGCGGTGAGCGCCTACCGGGCCGTTCGGGCGAGGGGCTTTCGCGCCTCCAAGGTGCTGCTCTACGCCATAGAGGGCGCCCTGCTGGACGTGTACTGGAACGAGCTGCCCCCCGCCCACAAGGCCGAGCTGAACGGCCAGGTCGAGGCGTACGCCGCGCACAACAAGAGCTAGCTCACAAGCTGCGCCGACGAGGATTTACCAAATGCCTGCCGCCCCCTATTGTTTCAGGGCCATTCGTGCCTCTAGCCAGCCAAGCCAGTTCAAGGAATCACGCTCATGTACTTACTCGGGGAGCAACCGGCGTACGCCGACCAGCTGATCAGCCGACTGCAAAGCATCCCCGCTCAGCTGCTGGACGGGCTGCAGCCTGCGGGCCCCGCCCTGCTGCTGGAGCAGGTGGAGGATCTGGCGCCGGAGCTGCCGAGCAATCGGCTGTTCATCATCGAGGACGGCCTGCTGCACGCGCTGGTCGACGAGCGCCCGCTGTTCTATCTGCAGGAGGGCGATCTGGTGGGCCTGCGTCAGGGCATCGACCTGCCCAGTTGCCGCTACCGCAGCGAAGAGCCCCTGAGCCTGATGCCCTACTCGCGCAGCGCGGTGTTCCAGCACATCTATGCCAGCGAGCAGCGCCAGGAACTGTTCATCCAGTACCTGATCGGCCACACGGCGCTGCTCTCCGATGCCCTGGCGCGCCTCAAGCAACCGGAGATTCGTCCCTCCACCGGCTTCCAGCACTTCGCCGCCGGCGAGGAGCTGATCCACCAGGGCGACGCCGCCGACCATGTGTTCATCATCATCGAAGGCCACGCCGAGGCCTTCGTCGACGGCCACAAGGTCGGCGACGTGCAGAAGGACGAGATCTTCGGCGCCATGGCGGTGTTCACCCGCGAGCGGCGCAGCGCCACCGTGCTGGCCACCGAGCCCTGCACCGTGATGGTGATCCCCAAGGAACAGTTCCTCAGCCTGATGCAGAGCAATCCACGGATCGCCCACAGCCTGATCGAGAGCATGGCGCGGCGCATCGACTTGCTGAACAAGGAAGTGACCCAACTGCGCCTGCCGGCCGAGGCGGTCTAAGCGGCGCGCCAGCCCGAAGCGCGGGGGCGAGAAATTATTTGCCCCGAGGCGTTGACATCGAAATGAGAATTGTTATTATTCAATCAACTGATCGCGAGATCAGCCGATAAGCTAAAGGGACCTGCAGTCGGACTCTTCAGATTATCTCCTCATCAGGCTAATCACGGTTATTGACCCGGCGCATGCCGGGTCTTTTTTTTGCCTGTCATTTCCCCCGCCCCTGGCGGCACTAATACGCCAGCTTGGCGTAGAAGGTCTGCTGCGAGGCCTCGCGGGCCTGCCTGAGGGTGTGGATGCCGCGCTCGGCGAGCAGCGGAATCAGACGCAGGAACACCTCGCCTGTGACCATGGCATCTCCCAGGGCCGTATGCCGGCCGACCACCTGCACCCCCAGGCGCGCGGCGATCTGCTCGAGGCGGTGTTCGTCGGCCGTGTGGCCGGGGTGGGCCAGGGCCGACAGCAGCAGGGTGTCGAGGACCGGCTGGATGAAGCGGATGCCGGTCTGCGCCTCCTTGAGCTGCAGGAAGCGCATATCGAACGCCGCGTTGTGCGCCACCAGCACGGTGTCCTCGGCGAAACGCTGGAACAGCGGCAGCACCTGGGCGATGCCTGGCTGGCCGGCCAGCAGCTCCGGGGTCAGACCGTGCACCTGCTGGGACTCCCGGGGAATCGAGCGGTGCGGGTCGATCAGCTGCTCGAAACACTCCTGCTTGAGCAGGTGGCCGTTGACGATGCGCACCGCACCGATCGAAATGATCTCGTCGCCCTCCGAAGGCGCCAGGCCGGTGGTTTCGGTGTCGAACACGGTGTAGGCCAGTTCGGCCAAGGGCCGCTCGTCCAGTTCCGGGGTCTGCCCCGGCTGGCTGAACAGGTCGAAGTCGTAGTACACCGGGCGGCCATGGGCGGGGGCAGCCGGAGCGTCCAGCGGCTCGGGTTCGATGACCGGCAGCTGCAGGTACAGGCAAGCGACGCCGGCGCCGCGGCCGCCCTGGCACCAGAGTTCGCCGCCGTGGCGCTCCAGCACCTCGCGCAGGGTCGTGGCACCGGGATCATCGCCGCCCAGGCTGAACGGCCGCGCCTCCCACTCATGCAGCAGCTCGGGCTCCACCGGCGGTCCCTGCCAGCGCAGGCCCAGTCGGGCGAAGCCATCCTCGCCGGCCAGCTCGAGTTCGACCTCGCTGATCCCGCAGGCGCCGGCCAGCGCCCCTGTCAACTGGGTCATGGCCTGCACCAGGGAGTAGCTGTCCAGGCTCAGCCAGAGCGGCGGACCATCGCCCGCATAGTGCGCGGTGACATTCAGGGCGGCGGCGAAATTGCGCTGCAGCGCCAGCAGCAGGTCGCTGGCCAGCATGTCCTCCAGCGGCCACTGCGGCCGCAACACGTCGGCGTGCCGGGCCAGCGCCTGCTCCAGCTGCTGGGACAGCCGTTGCGCCTCGTCGAGGATCACCGCGCCGAAACGCTGGCGCTGCTCGGCCTCCATCTGCGGATACTGCTGCACGGTTTCGGCGGCGGCGCGGATATTGGCCAGGGCACCGCGGCTGCCCTCGGTGAGCTGCAGCAGCAGGGCGTCGCGGCGGCTGTTGAGCTCCATCGCCCGGGTGGTGTCCTCGAGAATCAGCACGAAGCCGATCAGCTCGCCCTCGCCATCCTGCAACGGCACCATCTGGGCGCGCAGCAGGTGCGCACCGCGGGCCGTGACGAAGGTGGCCACCGGCCGCGGGCTGCGTTGCTCCAGGCGCCGGCGCACGCGTTCCAGGGCATGCACGATCAGGCGCTGGTCGAGAATGGCGAAGATCGATCGGCCCAGGCCGACCGGGGCGCCGTTCGCCTGCCCCCCGGCGGGCTCCAGGAGCAGGCTGGCACGGCTGTTGTAGAGCAGGATACGGCCCTCACGGTTGCACACCAGCACGCTCTGGGCCAGCTCCGACATCAACGCCACCAGGCGATTCTTCTCCTGCTCCAGGTCGGCATTGGCCTCCTCGATGCGCCGCCTGACCTCCTGCCGCTGGGCGTCATGACTCTCGGCAAAGGCGTTCAGCGCCCGCGCCAGCCGGCGCATCGGCCGGGCGCCCTGGGGACTGGCGCGGTGCCCGGGATTGACCCGGTGGATGATGTCGACCTCCTCGGCCAGGCGCACCGCCGCCTCCGGATAGGCCGCCAGGGCGAGCCGCAGGAGGACGGCGAAGGGCACCAGCAACAGGGCGCCGAGCACCACCAGCAACGCGCCCCGGCCCTCGAGCAAAGCCCGCAGCGCGGCGCGCTCGCTCGCGTCCAGGTCGACCCACAGCGCTGCCCCGGCCAGGCCGAGCAAGGCCGCCAGCAGTACCGCGAGGGCCGCCAGCCAGGCGACGAACCTGCGCCGCGGGCCCATGCCTAGTCGTCCCCGAGCAGCGCACGCACCTGGCCCAGCAGGTCCTGGGTCGAGAACGGCTTGGTGATATAGGCATCGGCGCCCAGCGCCAGGCCCTTGCTGATCTCCACCTCGCGGCCCTTGGCGGTCAGCATGACGATGCGCAGCCGCGCCCACGCCGGGTTCTCGCGGATCTTCTGGCACAGGTCGAAACCGCTCAGGTGCGGCAGCATCACGTCGAGCAGCACCAGGTCGGGGGGCTGCTGCTGGATCGACTCCCAGGCCTGCTGGCCGTCGTGGGCCAGCCGCACCTCATAGCCCGCCTGCTGCAGGAGGAACTCCAGGGAGATGACGATGTTCGGCTCGTCGTCGGCGATCAACACGGTATGACTCATGCCCGGTCCTCCGTCTTGCGGCCAGGGGCCGGCGCCTCGGCGCCGCCTAAGGGAAGCGTAAAGGAAAAGCACGCACCCTGCCCGCGCGCACTGTCCACCCACAGGCGTCCGCCGAAGTGCTCGATGATCTGTCGGCTGATCGGCAGGCCCAGGCCGGTGCCCTGGGGCTTCTCCGTGAGGCTGTCGCCGGCCTGGCGAAACTTCTCGAAGATCGCCTCCTGGTCGGCCGGGTCGATGCCGGCGCCGTTGTCGCGCACCGCCACCCGCAACGCCTCGTCCTGCTCGCACAGGGCGATGTCGATGCGGCCATGATCGCGGTCGCAGAACTTCACCGCGTTGGAGATCAGGTTGAGCAGCACCTGCAGCAGACGGTCGCGGTCGGCCAGCACCGGCGTCACCCGTGGCGGCAACTCCAGGCCCAGCTCGATCCGCCGGTCGCCGAGCAGCTGGCTGGTGGTGGCCACGGCATCCTCGATCACCGCCCCGAGGTCGACCGCGGTCGCCTGCCATTCGGCCCGCCCGGACTCCAGCTTGGCCAGGTCCAGCACCTGGTTGATCATCCGCGTCAGGCGCTCGCTCTCCTTGACGATGATGGCGATGAAGCGCGCGCGCTGCTCGGTTTCCAGCTGCGGATTGTCGTTGAGGATCTCGGAGAAGGCGCGGATCGAGGTCAGCGGCGTGCGCAGCTCGTGGGTGACGGTGGAGATGAAGTCGTCCTTCAGCCGGTCGAGCTCGCGCAGCCGTGCATTGGCCGCGCGCAGCTCGGCGGTGGCGGCCTCCAGCTCGCGCGACTGCTGCTCCAGGCGGCGACTGTAGGCCAGCACCTGGGAGGCCTCGTCGAGGATGCCCAGCACCTCGTCCATGCCCAGGGGCTCCTCCTGCACCACCGAGGCCAGCATCACCCGCGCCGAGGCGGTGCCGATGGCGCCGGCCAGCTGCTGCTCGGCGAAGTGCACCAGCTCGGCATCCGCCTCCAGCGCATCGCTCGAGGCCAGCCCGCGGCGCCGCGCATGGGCGGCGAAGGCCTCGGCGGCCCGCTGCGGACCGAGAAAGCGGCCGACCAGGGCGACCACCTCGCTTACCGAGGCGCTGCCGCGCCACAGGCTCGCCCCCTGCCCGGCGACCTTGAAGACATCGACGAACAGCAGCGCCTGGGCGTGTTCGCCGCTGCTCTGGCGGCGCAGCAGCGATACCCCGACATAGGCGCCGAGGTTGGCCGTCAGGCTCCAGAACAGCGAGTGGCCGATCTCGTCCAGCCCCTCCAGGCCGAACAGCGCCAGCGGCTTGAGCCAGGCGATGGCCAGCGGCCCCTGCTCGATGAAGCTCAGCGGCAGCCAGCCGGACTTGGCGAACGCCGGCAACAGCAGGGTGTAGGCCCAGAGCACGAAGCCCAGCGCCAGGCCGCTCAGGGCGCCGGCTCGGCTGCCCTGCTTCCAGTACATGCCGCCGAGCAGCGCCGGGGCGAACTGCGCCACCGCGGCGAAGGACACCAGGCCGATCGACACCAGGGCATAGGCCTCGCCGGCCGCCCGGTAGTACAGGTAGCCGAGCAGCATCAGCAGCAGGATGGCACCGCGGCGTATGCCCAGCAGCAGCCCCGACAGGTCGCGCCGGCGCGCCAGGCCCAGGCCCTGCCAGCGCAGCAGCAGCGGCATCGCCAGGTCGTTGCAGATCATGGTCGACAGGGCGATGGTCTCGACTATGACCATGCCGGTGGCCGCCGACAGGCCGCCGATGAACACCAGCAGGGCCAGCGCCGCCTGCCCCCGGGCCATGGGCAGGGTGAGGACGAAGGTGTCGGCGTCCACCGCACCGGCGGGGAACTGCATCAGCCCGGCGAAGGCGATCGGCAGGACGAACAGGTTGATCGCCAGCAGGTACAGCGGAAACAGCCAGGCCGCCTTGGCCAGGTGGTCCTCGTTGACGTTCTCCACCACGCCGACCTGGAACTGCCGTGGCAGCAACAGGATCGACAGCATCGACAGGAAGATCAGCGCCGCCCAGGAGCCGTAGGTGCCGGCGGGCCCGCCCAGGGTCAGCAGGCGGTCGATGTCCGGCAGCCGCGCCGCCTGGGCGAACAGGTCGGCGAAGCCCTGGTAGAGGCCGAAGGTGACGAACAGGCCGACGGCCAGGAAGGCCAGCAGCTTGACCAGCGACTCGAAGGCGATGGCGGCGACCATGCCCTCGTGGCGCTCGGTGGCATCCAGGTGGCGGGTGCCGAAGAGGATGGTGAAGGCCGCCAGCAACAGCGCCACATAGAGCGCGGTGTCCTGCAACGGGCCGAGCGTCAGGGTGGCGTCCGGCATGCGCACGGCCGGGTACTGCCAGAAGATCAGGAAGCTGGTGGACACCGCCTTGAGTTGCAGGGCGATATAGGGGATCACGCCGATCACCGCGATCAGCGTCACCAGGCCGCCGAGCAGCGCGCTCTTGCCATAGCGGGCGGCAATGAAGTCGGCGATCGAGGTGATGCGGTTGGCCTTGCTGATGCGGATCATCTTGCGCAGCACCAGCCAGAACAGCGCCGCCATCAGGGTCGGTCCGAGGTAGATCGGCAGGAAGCCGACGCCACTGGCCGCGGCCCGGCCGACGCTGCCGTAGAAGGTCCAGGAGGTGGCGTAGACCGCCATGGACAGGGCGTAGATGTAGGGATTGGCGATGATCGAGCGGCCGGTTTCGGCGCGCTTGTCGCCCCAGTAGGCGATGGCGAAGAGCAGCGCCAGATAGGCGCCGGCGGCCAGCAGGATCAGGGCGCCGTGCGGCATGCTCGGCTAGTCCTCATCGACTCGGGCCTTCGACGACCAGCGCCAGCAGCCCGATCAGCGCGGCCCAGGCCAGGAACAGGTAGGCATACAGCAGCGGGATGCCCAGCCACCGGGCATCGCTGTCGAACAGGGCCAGCAGGGGATAGCTGAACAGCAGCCAGCCCAGCAGAAACACCGCCACCAGGCGCTGCCCGCGCAGCGAGCGATCGGCCATAAGCGCGCACCTCCTGCGCCTAAGTGTGGCCTATTCGGCAGGCGATGCCGGGCGAACCCGCGCGCAACTCGGATAGGCCCGCGCGGCCAGCCCCTGCGGCGCCCCTGGCTCAGCCGTCGATGGCCGCGCAGTGGTCCTGTTCCGGCACGGCCGGGGTGTACCAGACGAAGTCCGCCTGGTCGGCCGCCACCGCGCTGCCCACCTCCGCCAGCAGCAGCACTCGCGTAGCGGCGCCGGCGCCCAGGTCGGCCAGGTGCAGCGGCACGCCCAGGTCGCGGCGCACGTGGTAGGCCCCGGCCAGCAGCAGGCTCGGCGCCGGCGCAGCCAGCAGCGCCTCGGCCATGCGCCGGTCGCGCTGCTGCTGCACGGCGAGCATGGCCGGCAGCTGGCTGTCCGGCAGCTTGCCGCAGTGGGCCTCGCGGAGCTGCGCCAGCAACCGCTCGCGCACCGCCGGCGCGCTCGCCGCGCCGGCCGGCAAGGCCGGTGGCCGGCGATAGATGGCCAGCAACTCGTCTCGAGCGAGGTTGGCCGCCCGCAGCGGATAGGGCTGGGCCAGGGCATGACGCAGGATCGGGCCGTACAGCGTCCAGTCCCAGCCGGGCTGCCAGGCCAGGGCCGCCGGCAGGTCGGCGGGCAGGCGAGCGGCGGTCCGGGCGGCATCCACCCGGGCCTGCTGCGTGGGCTCGAGCATTTCCAGCAGCAACGCGCCCTGTTCCCGGCGAGTCGCCAGGGCCCGCAGCAGCCACAGCTGCAGGGCATGGTGATCGGGATTGTCGTGACGCTCGCCGACCAGCAGCCGCTCGGCATCGGCCAGGCGCTCCACCAGCGCCTCGGGCGCGAGGCGCTCGCCGCTGCGCAGGTCGCGGATGACGCCGAGGTCGGCATGGCTGCGCCCCTCCAGGCCCTGCCACGCCGGCAAGGGCGGCAGGGCCTGGCAGGCGCTCAGCAACATCAGCAGAAACGGCAGAAGCAGGCGCATGGCGGTTTCCTCAACGGGCGACTATCAACGGATGGCCGCGCTCGGGATGGCGCTGCACCAGTACCTCCAGGCCGAACACGGCCTGCAGCGGCTCGGCGCGCAGCACCTGCTCCACCGTGCCCAGGGCATGGGGGCGGCCACCCGCGAGCAGCAGCAGGCGGTCGCAGAAGCGCGCCGCCAGGTTGAGGTCGTGCAGGATCACCAGCACCGCGGCGCCCCGCTCGGCGCAGGCGCGCACGGCCTGCAGGCTGGTGTGCTGATGCAACGGATCGAGCATCGAGGTCGGCTCGTCCAGCAGCAGCACCTGGCCCTCGCCTCCCGGCCAGAGCTGGGCCAGCACCCGCGCCAGGTGCACGCGCTGGCGCTCGCCGCCGGACAAGGCCAGGTAGCTGCGCCCGCTCAGGTGCGCGGCGTCCGCGGCCTGCAGCGCCGCCGCGACGATTTCCGCATCGCGCGCCCGGCCGCTGGCATGGGGCAGACGACCCATGGCGACCACCGCCTCGACGCTGAAGGCGAAGTTCAACGTCGAGCTCTGCGGCAGCACCGCCAGGCGCCGCGCCCGCTCCGGCCCGGACCAGGCGCCGAGCGGGCGTGCGTCCAGCAGCACCTGGCCCTGGGCCGGCGCCAGCTCGCCGCACAACGCGCCGAGCAGGGTGCTCTTGCCGGCGCCGTTGGGGCCCAGCACGCCGAGCACTTCGCCCGGGCGCAGCTGCAGCTCGATATCCGCCAGCACCGTGGCATGGCCACGGCGAACGCTCAGGTTAAGCGCCTGCAGCATCAGGCCCGCCCCCGCACCAGCAGAAACAGGAAGAACGGCGCGCCGAGCAGCGCCGTGACTATGCCGATGGGCAGCTCGGCGGGGGCCAGCACCAGCCGCGCGGCCAGGTCGGCCAGCAGCAGCAGCGCGGCGCCGGCCAGCATCGCGGCCGGCAACAGCAGGCGGTGGTCCGGCCCGGTGAGCAGGCGCACCAGATGCGGCACCACCAGGCCGACGAAGCCGATCATCCCGGCCGCCGCCACCGCCGCGCCGACCCCCAGGGCGGTGCACAGCACCAGCTCGCGCTTCAGCCGCTCCACCTCGAAGCCCAGGTGGCGCGCCTCCGACTCGCCGAGCAGCAGGGCGTTCAGCGCCCGCGCCCGGCGCGGCAGCCACAGCGCCACGCCGAGGGTCACCAGCAGCAGCGGCCACAGCCGCGCATAGCTGGCGCCATTGAGGCTGCCCAGGTTCCAGAAGGTCAGGCTGCGCAGGGTGGCGTCGTCGGCCAGGTAGGTGAACAGGCCGATGGCCGCACCGGCCAGGGCGGTCAGGGCGATGCCGGCCAGGAGCATGGTCGCCACGTGGGTCTGGCCGTCGCGCCGGCCCAGGCGATAGACCAGGCTGGTCACCGTCAGGCCGCCGGCGAAGGCGCAGGCCGAGAGCAGGTAGGGCTCGAGCGCGGCGGGCAGGCCGCCGAATGCCGTCCCGCCGACGATGGCGATCGCCGCCCCGAGGGCGGCGCCAGCGGACACCCCGATCAGTCCGGGATCGGCCAGCGGATTGCGGAACAGCCCCTGCATGGCCACCCCGGTCAGCGCCAGCACCGCGCCCACCGCCAGCCCCAGCAGGGCCCGCGGCAGACGGATCTGGCCGAGGATCAGCTCGGCCCGCTCCAGCTCGGCCCCGCCCAGTGGCAGGCCGGCCAGGCGCAAGGCGGCTTGCAGAGTCTCCTGCAGCGGCAGGCTGACCGGACCCAGGGCCAGGGATAGCCACAGGGCGAGCAGCAGCAGCAGGCCCAGGGCGGTGAACAGTGAACGCGGCTGGATAAGGGGAGGCATGAGGTGGAGGGCTTCGCGCGCGGGAATTGCCAGGCAGGATAAAAGGCCCAGGCCCCAGCCGCCAGCCCGACCGGGGCTCGCCGCCGCCGGCGACTGACCGGCGCCCCTTGGCAGCCCCCCGCAGAGCGGGATAATGGCCGCCTGCCCGGGAGTGACCGATGAAGCGTTTATGTGCCCCCGACGAGCTGGCCGAAGGCCAGAGCCGGGGCTTTGTGATCGAAGACGACAAGCTGCTGGCCGTGCGCAAGGACGGCCGCGTGTACCTCTACCGCAACCGCTGCCCGCACCGCGGCATCGCCCTGGAGTGGCTGCCGGACCAGTTCCTCGATGCCAGCGCCAGCCTGATCCAGTGCGCCACCCACGGCGCGCTGTTCCTGATCGACTCGGGCGAATGCGTGGCCGGCCCCTGCGCCGGGCAATCGCTCGAAGCACTGCACTGCGAGGAAAACGCCGAGGGCATCTGGCTCCAGCGATAGGCCGCTACGAATGCACCTCGAGCCGGCGCACCAGGCGCACCTCCTCGGGGCCGATATCCGCGCCGTAGGCCAGCACCTCGACGCCCGCCGCCCGCGCCTCGCGTAGCGCCGCGGCATAGGCCGGGTCGATCTCCTCGGCCGGACGCACCGCCTCGATCCCGCTCAGGTTGACGCAATACAGCTGCACCGCCCGCACGCCGTCCCGGGCCAGCGCCGCCAGCTCGCGCAGGTGCTTGGCGCCACGCTCGGTACGGGCATCGGGAAAGGCCGCCACGGGGTCGTCGGCGAAGCCCAGGGTCACGCTCTTCACCTCGACGAAGGCCGGGCCGCCTGGATAGTCCAGGCGAAAGTCGATGCGACTGCGCTCCTGGCCATAGGGCACCTCGCGCTTCAGCCCGGTGAAACCGGCCAGCTCGGCGATCAACCCGGTCCGCAGCGCCTCCTCCACCAGGCCGTTGGCCCGCCCGGTATTGATCAGCGCCAGGCGGCCGTGGGGCGTCTCGCCGATCTCCCAGGTACCGGGCAGCTTGCGCCTGGGGTCGTCGGAGCGGCTGAACCAGACCCGCGCGCCCTCGCCCATGCAGTTGAGCATCGAGCCGGTGTTGGGACAGTGGAGGGTCAGGCCTTCACCGTCCGTCGTCTCGATATCGGCGAGGAAGCGCTTGTAGCGGCGCAGCAGGCGCCCCTGCTGCAGCGGCGGTTCAAAGCGCATCGGGACGCCAGCTCTTCAGGCCGCGGGCAATGCGCTCGACCGCCTGCTGCAGGCGCGGCAGGTCCTGGGTGTAGGCGAAGCGCACATGCTGGCCGGCCAGGTGGCGGCCGAAGTCCAGCCCCGGGGTGAAGGCCACATGCTCGGTTTCCAGGAAGTGCTGGCAGAAGGCGAAGGCGTCGCCGCCGAAGGCGCCGATGTCGGCATATAGATAGAAGGCGCCCTCCGGCTCCACGGCGATCCTGAAGCCCAGCTCGCGCAGTGCCGGCAGGAGGAAGTCGCGGCGGCGCTGGAACTCGTGCCGGCGCTGCTCGCAGATCGCCAGGGTCTGCTCCTCGAAGCAGGCCAGGGCGGCGTGCTGGGCCATGCTCGGGGCGCTGATATAGAGGTTCTGCGCCAGCTTCTCCAGCTCGGGCACCGCCGCCGGCGGCGCCACCAGCCAGCCCAGGCGCCAGCCGGTCATGCCGAAGTACTTGGAGAAGCTGTTGAGCACGAAGGCATCAAAGTCCACCTCCAGCACGCTGGCGGCATCCGTCCCATAGGTCAGGCCGTGGTAGATCTCGTCGACCACCAGGTGGCCACCGCGCGCCTTGAGCGCCTGGGACAGCGCCGCCAGTTCGGCGCGCGCGAGCAGGGTGCCGGTGGGGTTGGCCGGCGAGGCGACCAGGGCGCCGACGCTGTCGCCGTCCCAGTGCCGCTCGACCAGCTGCGGGGTCAGTTGGTAGCGCACCTCCGGCCCCACCGGCACCAGCTGCGCGGCGCCCTCGATCAGCCGCAGGAAATGGCGGTTGCAGGGGTAGCCCGGGTCGGCCAGCAGCCAGTGCTTGCCCGGATCGACCAGCAGGCTGCTGGCCAGCAGCAGGGCGCCGGAACCGCCGGGGGTTATCAGGATCCGCTCAGGGTCTATGCTCAACCGGTAGCGTTGCGCGTAGAAGCCGGCGATGGCCTCGCGCAGGGCGGGAATGCCCCGCGCCGCGGTGTAGCGGGTATGGCCGGCGGCCAAGGCGGCCTGGCCGGCGGCGACTATGGGCGCGGCGGTGGTGAAGTCCGGTTCGCCGATCTCCAGGTGGATCACATCGAGGCCCGCGGCCTGCAACTGGTTGGCGCGGGCCAGCAGGGCCATGACATGGAAGGGTTCGATGGCGCGGCTGCGCGCACTGTATGACTGGGCCATGGACCTGCCTGTAGAAGGGTTGGATCGCGGATTCTAACCAAGCCTACGGCGAAACGGCAGCAACCTCGACAACCGGGAGTGGCGCGGCTTCAATCGATCTGGTAAGTTCGCCCGCTTGCAGCCGCAGGGCCGATGGACAATCGGCAAGGGACAACAATCCTGCGCAGTGGATTAGAGAGAGTGAGAGGCGGTCATCCATGCCCACCAAAGCAAAAGCAAAGAGCAGCCAACTGATTCGCGGCTTCGAACCCTACCAAGAGAGTAAGGGCGAGGAGTACATGAGTGAGCAGATGCGCGCCCACTTCACCGGCATCCTCAACAAGTGGAAGCTGGAACTGATGCAGGAAGTCGACCGTACCGTGCATCACATGCAGGACGAGGCGGCCAACTTCCCCGACCCGGCCGACCGCGCCAGCCAGGAGGAAGAATTCAGCCTGGAACTGCGTGCCCGCGACCGCGAGCGCAAGCTGATCAAGAAGATCGACGAGACCCTCGAGCTGATCGAGGAGAACGAGTACGGCTGGTGCGACTCCTGCGGCGTCGAGATCGGCATCCGCCGCCTGGAAGCCCGCCCCACCGCCACCCTGTGCATCGACTGCAAGACCCTGGCGGAAATCAAGGAAAAACAGATCGGTTCCTGATCCGATCACGGGGCGCTGCGGCGCCCCGTGTTGTTTCCGGCCTCCTTCGACCACGCCCCTGGCGGCGCGGCCGCCGCTGCTACCGCCCTCCTCCCTCGCCGCCTGAAGCCCTTATATTCGTCCGTATGAACGCTCCCGCTTATATCGGTCGTTTCGCCCCCACGCCCAGCGGTTACCTGCACTTCGGCTCCCTGGTCGCGGCCCTGGCCTCCTACCTGGATGCCCGCGCCGTCGGCGGCCTCTGGCTGCTGCGCATGGAGGACCTCGACCCGCCGCGGGAGGTGCCCGGCGCCCAGGATGCGATCCTGCGCACCCTGGAAAGCTACGGCCTGCACTGGGACGGCGAACTGGTGCGGCAGAGCGGGCGCCACGCCGAATACCAGGCGCTGATCGAACGCCTGCTGGACGGCGGCCTGGCCTATGCCTGCACCTGCTCGCGCAAGCAGCTGGAGGGCTACCAGGGGGTCTATCCCGGGTTCTGCCGCGACGCCGGCCATGCCCCGCGTGACGCCGCCATCCGCCTGCGGGTGCCGCAGCAGCGCTATGGCTTCGACGACCGCGTACAGGGTGAGTACCGCCAGCAGCTGGATCGCGAGGTGGGCGACTTCGTCATCCGCCGCCGCGACGGCCTCTATGCCTACCAGCTGGCGGTGGTCCTCGACGACGCCTGGCAGGGCGTCAGCGACGTGGTGCGCGGCGCCGACCTGCTCGACTCCACCCCGCGCCAGCTGTACCTGCAGGAACTGCTCGGCGCCGCCCGGCCGCGCTACCTGCACGTGCCGCTGATCATCCAGCCCGACGGCCACAAGCTGGGCAAGTCCTACCGCTCGCCGCCGCTGCCGGCCGACCGGGCCGCGCCACTGCTGGTGCGTGCCCTGCATGCCCTGGGGCAGCAGGTGCCCGGCGACCTCGTCGAAGCGCGGCCGGAGCAGCTGCTGGAATGGGCGGCGCGCCACTGGGACGCCGGGCGCATCCCGCGCTGCCGCACCCTGGCCGAGGCCCAGCTGCGCTGAACGCCCCCTAGCCTTCCGCGGCCGGCGTGGCCCCGGGACCGTCGCGCTCGAGCACGGCCTCCTCCTCCAGCCAGGACCAGAAGGCCTCGGCCTGGGGCGACAGGTATTGATGGGCCGGACAGGCCAGATAGAACGCCTCGGAGGTGGCGATGCGCTGCTCGAACGGCGCCACCAGGCGCCCGCTGGCGATCATTCCGGCCACCAGGGAAGTGCGCCCCAGGGCCAGACCGTGGCCGAGGGTGGCCATCTCCAGGGCGGTGATCAGGGTGTCGAACTGCAGGCCCTGGGACGGGTCGACGTGGTGGAAGCCGGTCTGGTTGAGCCAGTGGCCCCAGCCCTCCTCGTAGCCGATCACATGCAGCAGGGTATAGGCGTCCAGCGCCTCGGGCGAGGCCGGCGGCTGCCCGCCATCGAGCAACTGCGGACTGCACACCGGAAACAGGTCGTCCCAGGTCAGCCGGCTGGACTTGTAGCCCGGCCACACGCCCTGGCCGTAGCGGATCTCCATGTCCGCCTCCTTCTCCCGCTCGTCCAGCCAGATGTTGCTGGTGAAGCGCAGGCCGACATCCGGGTGGCACTCGCGGAAACGCGCCAGGCGCGGCGCCAGCCAGGTGGTGAAGAACACCAGGTTGACCCGCACCGTCAGCAGGCGCTTGCGGCCCTGGCCGAACAGCTCGTCGGTGGCCGCGGCCAGGCGCTCGACGGCCTCGTGCACCACCGGCATGTAGGCCTGGCCCGCCTCGGTCAGTTCCAGGCCGCGCGGCAGGCGCTTGAACAGGCTGACGCCGAGCTGCGACTCGAGGCCCTTGACCTGCTGGCTGATCGCCGCCTGGGTCAGGTTCAGCTCGCCGGCCGCCTGGGTGAAGTTCAGGTGGCGGGCGGATGCCTCGAACGAGCGCAGCCAGTTCAGTGGGGGAAGACGTTTCTTCATCGCTAAGCTCGCTACCGGTCCCTGACGACCTCCGTGTCGGTGATCAGCTGACCCAACTCCCCGGCCGCCTCACGTAGCAGCGGAGTATATGCCAGCAGCTCTTCCAGGCTCTTGCCTATCAGCGGCGCATGGCTGAACAGACAGGCGAACAAGCGACCATCGCGACCGCGGATGGGCACCGCGCAGGCCACCAGGCCGTCGACGAACTCCTCGTTGTCGATACCCAGTTCCTCCTCCCGGATTCTCTGCAGCGCCGCCTCCAATTCGGCCGCGCTGGTCAGGGTATTGCGCGCCAGGCGCTGCAACGGCAGGTTGTTGAGGATGCGCCGGCGGCGTTCCCTGGGCAGCGAGCTGAGGTAGAGCTTGCCGCTGGCGGTGCACCAGATCGGCGTGTGACTGCCGACCGACAGCTGTAGCTGCAGAGGCCGCTCGGCCTGCGCCCGGTCGTAGTAGATCATCTCGGTGCCGTTGGGGATGGCGATGCCGCAGGTCTCGCCGATCTGCGCGACCAGGCGCTTGAGGATGGCCTGGCGCGGCGCCTTGAAGCGCCCGCTGTAGAGCACGCCGAGGGCGATGTCGTGCATACGGTCGCCCGGCACCAGCAGGCCGCGCATGTTGATCTGCAGGTAGCCGTCGCCTTCGAGCTGGCCCAGCAGGCGGTGGATGCTCGGCTTGGGGATGTCCAGCTGATAGGCCAGGTCGGCCGGCGACATGGGCCGCTCGGCCTTGGACACCGCCTCGATGATCTCCAGCACCCGGCCGATCGAGGAGCCTTTTTCTCGGGTTGTCGTGGTCACGGGGTCACTCCTGTCCGGCAGGGGCCGGCCTGAAACGGCAGAGGCCACGCTCCCTTGCGGGGGCGTGGCCCATTTTGCCCGGCAATAGCCGGCGGCGTGGCGCCTGGCGCCGGTTACTTCATGGTCGGCATGGAGAAGGACACGCCCTCGCGCACCCCGGCCGACGGCCAGCGCTGGGTGATGGTCTTGCGCTTGGTGTAGAAGCGCACGGCATCCGGACCGTAGGCATGCAGGTCGCCGAACAGCGAGCGCTTCCAGCCGCCGAAGCTGTGGTAGGCCACCGGCACCGGCAGCGGCACGTTGATGCCGACCATGCCGACCTTGATGTTGTCGGAGAAGTAGCGCGCCGCCTCGCCGTCGCGGGTGAAGATGCAGGTGCCGTTGCCGTATTCGTGGGCGTCGATCAGGTCCATCGCCTCCTGCATGCTGTTGACGCGCACCACCTGCAGCACCGGGCCGAAGATTTCTTCCTGGTAGCTGAGCATCTCCGGGTTGACCTTGTCGATCAGCGTGCCGCCGACGAAGAAGCCGTTCTCGTGCCCGACCACCTGCGGGTTGCGGCCGTCGACCACGATCCTGGCGCCCTGCTCCTCGGCGCTGTCGATGTAGCCGACCACCTTCTGCTGGTGGGCCCTGGTGATCACCGGACCGAAATCGTTGCTCTTGTCCGAGTAGGCGCCGACCTTCAGCGACTGCATGGCGGCCTGCATCTTCTCGATCAGTGCATCGGCGGCCGCGTCACCCACGGCGACGGCCACGGACAGCGCCATGCAGCGCTCGCCGGAGGAGCCGAAGGCGGCGCCCAGCAGCTGGTTGACCGCGTTGTCCATGTCGGCATCGGGCATGACGATGGCGTGGTTCTTCGCCCCGCCCAAGGCCTGGCAGCGCTTGCCGTTGGCGTTGGCGGTCTTGTAGATGTACTCGGCGATCGGCGTCGAGCCGACGAAGCTGACGGCCTGGATGCGCTCGTCGCTGAGCAGCACGTCGACCGCTTCCTTGTCGCCGTTGACCACGTTCATCACGCCGTCCGGCAGACCGGCTTCCTGCAGCAGCTGGGCGATGAACAGGGTGGAGCTGGGATCGCGCTCGGACGGCTTGAGGATGAAGCAGTTGCCGCAGACGATGGCCATGGGGAACATCCACAGCGGCACCATCGCCGGGAAGTTGAACGGGGTGATGCCGGCGACCACGCCCAGGGGCTGGAACTCGCTCCAGGAGTCGATGTTCGGGCCGACGTTCTTGCTGTGCTCGCCCTTGAGCAGCTCGGGGGCGCCGCAGGCGTATTCGACGTTCTCGATGCCGCGCTGCAGCTCGCCGAGGGCGTCGTGGGAAATCTTGCCGTGCTCCTCGCCGATCATCTGGGCGATGCGCTCGGCATTCTGCTCGAGCAGCTCCTTGAAGCGGAACATCACCCGCGCGCGCTTGATCGGCGGGGTGTTGCGCCACTCGGGGAAGGCGGCTTCGGCGGCGGCGATGGCCTGCTCGACCGTGGCCTTGGACGCCAGGGCCACCTGCTTGCTGACCTCGCCGGTGGAGGGGTTGTACACGTCCTGCAGGCGCGCGGCGGCGTCGATGATCTTGCCGTTGATCAGGTGTCCTACTGTGTTCATCGCAGCTGTTCCTCGATAGGTGTCTCAGGCGGCGCGGGCGCCACCGCTAATGACGGATGAAAAGGGGCTTACCAGAGCTGCTTGTACAGCTCGATGATCTCTTCGGCGCTCGGCACCCGCGGGTTGTTGTTCGGCGAGCCGGAGGCCAGGGCCTGCTCGGCCATGACCTGCAGCTGGTCGAAGAACTGCTGGCGGTCGATGCCGAACTGCGCGGGCGTCGGCACCTGCAGCTCGTCGTTGAGGGCGCGCAGCTCGGCGAGCAGCTTGGCGTTGGCCTGCTCGGTGCTGTCCTGGGCGCCGGCCACGCCCATGGCGCGGGCGCAGTCGGCATAACGCTCGGCCGCGGCCGGGATGGAGAACTCGGTGACCGCCGGCAGCAGCATGGCGTTGGACAGGCCATGGGGCACATGAAAATGCGCGCCGATCGGCCGGCTCATGCCGTGCACCAGGGCCACCGAGGCATTGGAGAAGGCCACCCCGGCCAGGGTCGAGCCGAGCATCATCGCCTCGCGGGCGGCCTTGTCGGCGCCGTCGTGATAGGCGCGGCGCAGGTTCGGCGCGATCAGGCGCATGGCCTCCAGGGCCTGGCTGTCGCTGTACAGGCTGGCCTTCTTGCTGACGTAGGCCTCCATGGCGTGGGTCAGGGCGTCGATGCCGGTGTCGGCGGTGATGCGCGCCGGCAGGCTGAGGGTCAGGCTGAAGTCGATCAGCGCCGCCACCGGCATGAAGCCGATGCCCACGCAGAGCATTTTCTCGTCGGTCTTCTCGTCGGAAATGATGGTCACCCGGGTGACCTCCGAACCGGTGCCGGCGGTGGTGGGCACGGCGATGATCGGCAGGCCGGCCTCGGTGACGATGCGCGGGAACTTGTAGTCGCGCATCTCGCCGCCATGCTTGGCGAGGATGGCGATGGCCTTGGCGCTGTCGATCGGGCTGCCGCCGCCCAGGGCGATGATGCAGTCGTAGTCGCCGCCGCGCGCCTTCTCCACACCGGCCTGGATCGAGGCCACTGTCGGCTCGGGCACCGTCTCGTCGAACACCTCGGCCTGGATGTCGTGAGCCGCCAGGCGCGCCTGGATGGCGGCGGCGTAGCCGAGCTTGACCATCATCTTGTCGGTGATGATCAGCGGCCGCCTGCAGCCCAGGTTGGCCATCACGAGCGGGATGTCCTGACTGGCGTTCTCGCCGATCTGCATGATGCGAGGAAGTATCACTTGGGTAGACATGGCGACTCCGCTATTTCCGAGTGGCAGGCGCGGCAATGCGGAGAGGGCATGGCCGCGCGCTGCTATGGGCTGAAAGAGATGCCGCGAAGCTCAGTTCGCAGCGTTATTCGCATCCGGTGTTGCTCGCCACAAGTACCGATGGCGCCTTGACCCTTATCCGCATCGGTTGCCTTGTTTGGACGGCAACTTCGCCGTTTCCCGGCAACTTGCATGTGCTTCCGTTGCGCCCATCGCGTGCCGCCTGAGCGGCTGGGCAACCGTCGATGGGCGCCGCTGCCCGCCCCACTGGCCGCGGCTAGATGACCGAAAACAGCCGGATGGGAACCCTGTCCCTGCCGATCCGCGACGGCGCCCCTGCTGCGACGCCAACCGTCAATATCGAAACGAAACCTATTGTTATGAAGAGCAAAAACCATGAAAAGCAAAAAAATAGCGGCCTATGCCGCGCTTTTTTTTATGGATCTATTAATCAAACTACCTCATGACCTGCGCGACCGATCGCCGACCTAGGTCGCATTGACGGCTCGCCGGCCGGCCGAATGACCGGCAGGTCACGCGCTTATGCACCCATAAGAAAAAACCCGCCTAAGGTCCATTTTTTATTGCTGGTTCCGCCAAATCTTCATTCCTACTATCCGCCTCACCGAAGCAGACCAAGTACCTGCCGACCGCACCCACTGCCTCCCGCGGTGCGAGCGATAAAGGGAACGACTGGATCCGGACGGTTGAGACGAATGAACGGAACAGCGGCCAGGCGCCGTCACTGAAGACGCCAGCCATCAACTTCTCCGTTCAGCTTTCGCACTTCGATATCGGACGCTCGGGACTTGGTCATCACTCGCGACCTTATTCAAACAACACCCCCAACTTGACTGTTTTGCACCAGCAGGCTGGATCGCTCATCGAGGGATAAATTGACATGCACAACAACAATCAATTGCCTTTAACCGGTGTCCGCGTCGTCGACTTCGGCCAGCAGATCGCCGCCCCCGCCGTGGCCATGACCCTGGCCGACCTGGGCGCCACCGTGGTGCACATCGATCCGCCCCAGGGCCCGCAGTGGGACCACCCGGCCAATGCCGTGCTCAACCGCAACAAGAGCTGCCTGCGCCTGGACCTCAAGAGCGAAGCCGGGCTCGCCCAGGCCCTGAGCCTGATCGAGCAGGCCGACATCGTCATCGAGAGCTTCCGCCCCGGCGTCATGCAGAGGCTGGGCATCGACTTCGCCAAGCTGCGCGAGGCCCGTCCCGAACTGATCACCCTGTCGGTGCCGGGCTTCGCCAGTAACGACCAGCTGCGTCGTGAGTGGAAGGCCACCGAGGCCGTGGTCGCCGCCACCGCCGGCGCCTTCACCGACATGGGCTTCAACCGCGTGCTGCTGGGCCTGAACCCGAGCTTCTCGCCGCTGCCTCTGGGTTCGGCTTACGCCACCACCCTGGCCGCCGCCTCCGTCGCCCTGGCCCTGCAGGCCCGCGAGCGCAGCGGCCGTGGCGACGCCATCGAGGTGCCGGTGATCTCCGCGCTGATGGAAGGCCTGTCGTACAACTCCTACGTCATCGAAGGCCTGCCCGAGCGCTACAAGACCATGCGCGAGAAGGAGATCGAGTACCGCAAGGCCAACAACATTGCGATGGACCTGAGCTACGACGACCTGCAGGAATACCTGGACCCCTTCTACCGCACCTACAAATGCGCCGACGGCCGCATGTTCTATTGCGTCTGCCCGTCGCACCGCAACCACGCCAAGCGCGCCCTGACCGTGCTGGGCATCTATGACGAACTGGTCGCCGAGGGTCTGCCGGAAGTCAACGACCTGCACGCGCCGATCAGCGAGTGGGACGGCGAGACCTCCATCGGCGTCTACCCGCTGCCGAAGAAGTGGGCCGACCACATCTCCGCGAAGATGAAGCAGGCCTTCCTGACCAAGACCTCCGAGGAGTGGGCGAAGATCTTCGGCGAAGGCCAGATCCCCGGCGCGCCGCACCGCACCACCCAGGAGTGGGTCAACCATGAGCACACCAACGCCGCCGGCCTGATCGTCGAGGTCGACGACCCCGAGTACGGCCTGATGAAGCAGCCCGGACCCTTCGCCTGGCTGGAAGAGTGCGCCGGGCAGATGGTCAGCCCGCGGCCGCGCAAGACCGTCAGCTTCGAGCAGGCCCTGGCCGAGCTGAGTGAGGTGGCCGCCGCCGAAGTCGTGACCCGTCCGGTCGGCGACGCGATCAAGCCGGCCAGCAAGGCCGGCTGGCTCGACGGCCTGCGCATCCTCGACCTGACCAACGTGATCGCCGGCCCGCACTCCACCGCCTTCCTCGCCCGCTTCGGCGCCGAGGTGATCAAGCTCGACACCGTCAAGCCCATGTACGACCCGCTGATCGGCACCCTGTTCAGCTTCCAGACCAGCATGGGCAAGCGCAGCGCCCTGGTCGACATCATGAGCGCCGAAGGCCGCGAGGTGTTCAACCGCCTGGTGCGCTCGGTGGACATGGTGGTGATCAACGCCCCCGAGCGTCAGCTCAAGGCCCTGGGCCTGGACCACGACAGCCTGCAGGCGGTCAACCCGGGCGTGCTGTTCTGCCGCCTCGACTGCCTCGGCGGCCCGCTGCCCGGGCCGAAGACCAATTACATCGGCTACGACGACATCATCCAGGCCCACAGCGGCATCATGAGCCGCTTCGGTGGCCCGCAGACCCCGGAAGAGCACGCCCACCTCGGCACCCTGGACGTCAACTGCGGCTTCGCCGCCGGCCTGGGCATGGCCGTGTCGATCTACCACAAGCTCAAGACCGGCCAGCCGACCCGCTCGCGCACCTCGCTGTCGGCCATCACCAACCTGGCGCAGCTGTCGTTCGCCTTCGACTATGAAGGTCGCGCGCCCTTCGACGAGCCGTCCGGCCGCGAAGTGCTGGGCCACCACGCCCTGTCGCACTTCTACCAGACCGCCGAGGGTTGGCTGTACCTCGACTCCAAGCAAGCCGAACTGGCGCAACTGGAACAGGTCGAGGGTCTGGCCGGCATCAGCCAGGCCGCGGATGTCGGCGCCTTCCTCAAGGCTGCGCTGCGCAGCGCACCGGCCGCCTACTGGGCCGAGCAACTGCAGGCCGCCGACATCGCCGCGGCGGTGCCGATGTCCATCGAGTCGCTGCGTGAACAGTACAGCCGCGACGGCGATGGTAGCGTGGGCATCGACCGGGGCAGCTTCGCCTTCTCGATCCACCGCGACCACCCGAGCGGCCACTGCCTGACCCAGATCGACCACCTGGCGATCCGTCCGAGCGAAGCCAGCATCAAGGCCGTGAGCCTGCCGGAGCGCTGGGGCCACTCGACCCGCGAGGTGCTGGCCGACGCCGGCTACAGCTCGAGCGAGATCGAGTCGATGCTCGCGCGTAACATCGCCAGCCTGGGCTGGGCCAAGGAGTTCCTGCCCAGCTAAGCTCGGCCTGGCGCGGGCGGAATAGCCGTCCCGTCCGTCACCACCCGGCTCTGCCGCGCACCTGCGCGGCAGAGCCGTTTTGCCTGATGCGCCTGGCATCGTTGGGGGGAATTATGCTGCAGCAGACCGTCCGTTCCGTGTGGCCACTGTTCTTCGGCCTGGGCATCATCGGCCTGTGCATCGGCGCCCAGGGCTCGCTGCTGGGCATTCGCGCCGAACTGGAGGGCTTCGACACCCTCGCCACCGGCCTGCTGATGTCCGGCTACTACGTCGGCTTCCTGCTCGGTTCCCTGCGCGCCCCGGCGATCATCCAGCGGGTCGGCCATGTGCGCGCCTTCGCCGCGCTGACCGCGCTGGCCTCCATGACCATCCTGGTCCACTCGGTGCTCGTCGACCCCTGGGTCTGGGGGCTGATGCGCCTGCTCACCGGCTTCGCGGTGTCGGCCATCTACGTGGTGGCCGAAAGCTGGCTGAACCAGGCCGCCGACAACCGCACCCGCGGCCAGCTGCTGTCGCTGTACATGATCACCATGCTGGCCGGCCTGTCCGCCGGCCAGTTCCTGCTCAACCTGTCCGATCCGGCCGGTTTCGAGCTGTTCACCCTGATCTCCATCCTCATCAGCCTGGCGGCCATCCCCATCCTGATCACCGCCACGCCGATGCCGGCCTTCGAGAGTGCCCGCCCGGTGAGCATCGCCACCCTGTACCGCCTCGCGCCCACCGGCCTGGTCGGCTCCTTCCTGATCAATGCCTGCTACGCCATGGTCCTGGGCATGGGCTCGGTGTATGCCAGCCGCCTGGGCATGCGGGTCGAGCAGATCGCGCTATTCATGGCACTGCTGGTGCTCGGCGGCATGCTGCTGCAATGGCCCCTGGGCCGGCTGTCGGACAGCCGCGACCGGCGCACGGTGATCGCCGCGTCGGCGGTCGCCGCCCTGCTCTTCGCCCTGATCAGCGCCCAGGTCGGCCTGACCGACAACCACAGCCACCTGCTGCTGGCGCTGCTGTTCGGCGGCACCTGCTTCCCCCTGCTGGCCCTGTACCTGGCACTGACCAACGACCAACTGGAAGCCGACCAAGCCACCGGCGCCAGCAGCACCCTGCTGCTGGTCGGCGGCGTGGGCGCCAGCATCGGCCCCTTCCTGATCTCCCTGACCATGGACCGCTGGGGGCCGGCCAGCTTCTTCTGGAGCCTGGCGGCCATGGCCGCCCTGATGGCCGCCCATGCCCTCTACAAGCGCATCAGCGACCCCTTCCCGAGTACCAGCGAGAGCACCAGCCCGTTCCAGATGCAGGCGCCCTTCCCGGTGGGCTCGGTGCTGATGGAGTCGATGCCGGGGGAGGACGGCGAAGGCGAATCGCCCATCGACGACAACCCCGAGGCGGCCGGCGAAAAAGCGCCGCCCCTCGCCTGAGCGCGCGCCCCCGGCGGGCGTGGCGGCGGCGATATCGGCTATCCTTGGCGCCCCATTTCTGACCAGGAACCTCGCCATGCACGCCCAACTCGAAGAACTGATCAACAAGATAAGCTCGGGCTGCATGCTGCCGGAGGAGATCGCCCGCATCGCCGCCGAGGCCGCCCAGGCCTACGCCGACCCACAGGCCTTCCTCGCCGCCAACCCGGACATCAACTACGACGACAGCTTCCCCATCCCCCTCGGCGAATGGGTGGTGGTCGGCAGCCTGCCGGACACCGTGCTGTTCCAGGCCGACAGCTACGAGCAGCTGTTCCAGCAGATCACCGACTCCTTCGGCCCCAGCGTCAACTTCGTGCTCAAGCCCAAGCAACTGGCCAAGGTCGAACCGCTCAAGGCGCTCAACCGCATCCAGGTGCAACTCTCCAGCCTGTCGCCGGAGACCCAGGGCTATGTGCTGCTGGACTTCAGCGAGCCGCTGGACGACGAACTGCAGGCCGTGCTGGTCTACAGCAGCGACCTGCCGCGGGTAATGGCGTTGGCGGTGGAGGTGGGCATCTATGCCGCGCCGGCCTACGAGGCGTGCAAGGCGGCACAGGAGGGATAAGCGAGGCGCGGCCGTCGGCCGGCCTCCAGCGCCGCCGATAGCCGCGGTGGTGCTAGGTGTGTAAACCCAGTACGTTATTCAGTGAAAGCGGAACGCGACTGATTGGTGGCTGGTAGCCGAGGCTGGCGTGTGGCCGGTGCCAATTGTAGTGATGTAGCCAGGGCGTCAGGTGCTGTGCTCGCTGTGCCGAACTTTCATAGCTATGGGCATAGGCCCACTCGCGCAGACTGGTCTGGATGAAGCGCTCGGCCTTGCCGTTGGTGCGTGGCGTGTAAGGTTTGGTGCGCAGATGGCGCAGCCCCAATCGTCTGAGCAAACGCCGAAACGTGCGAGAGCGATAGCAGCTGCCGTTGTCGGTCATGATGCGGGTGAAACGAATGCCCAGGCTGCGGTAGTAGCGCAGCGCCTGGAGCAAGGCTTGGCAAGCACTACGACCACGCTCGTCAGGATGCAGGCTGCTGAAGGCGATGCGGCTGGCATCGTCGATGGCCACGTGGACGAATTCCCAGCCCGCGCCGTCGGAGTTCTGCTGGCGGTCGCCGGTGACCCGATGGCCAGGTCGCCAGAAACGGCCCAGCTTTTTGATATCCAGATGCAGCAGATCTCCGGGTGTCGGGTACTCGTAGCGCACCACCGGTGGCGCCGGCTCCAGCTCAGCCAGTCGATGAAAGCCGGCCCGCCGCAGGCGGCGCGCAACAGTGCTGACGGCCAAGCCTAGCTCTCTGGCGATCTGCCGATAGGTCTTGCGGCATCGCCGATGTTCGATCAGACGCTCGACCACGGTATCGGGTGTCGCATGCGGGCAGTGTTGCGGACGTGATGAACGATCCATCAACCCGGCCTCGCCTTCCTCGCGAAAGCGCCGCAACCATTTGTAGGCGGTTCGCACGCTCACACCGGCCGCCTGGGCGGCTTCTTCGACCCGCAAGCCGTGCTGGATGCGCCGAACCAAAAGGGCTCGACCGCGAGGGGTAAGACGGGCATGTTTATGCAGGTTCATCCGGGGCTCCTGGAAGGCTAGGTTGGTCGCACTTCCAGAATTCCGGGAATGCCCCGGATGAACAACCTACTGAGAGATCACACCTAGGCCACGCCGACCCGCAATGGCTGGTCCGCCGCCGGCGCCTGGACCGGAATGACGCGGTACACCGGTGCCACCTCGCGCAACTCGGTCAACGGAATGTGGCAGGCGATCTGGTGGGATCCCGACGCTTCGAGCACCGGCGGCTTCTCCTGCTCGCAGATACTGCCGAGCTTACGCGGGCAGCGGGCATTGAACGGACAGCCTGTGGGCGGATTCATCGCACTGGGGATTTCCCCCTGGAGAATCACGCGCTTCTTCTCCACACGGGTATCGGCCAGCGGAATCGCCGAGATCAGCGCTTCGGTGTAGGGGTGGTAAGGCGGCGAGAACACCTCGGCGGTGCTGCCCTGCTCGACGATATTGCCGAGATAGATCACCACCACCCGGTCGGCCAGGTAGCGCACCAGGCTCAGGTCGTGACTGATGAACACCAGGGAGGTCTGCTGCTCGGCCTGGATGTTCATCAGCAGGCGCGTGACCGCGGCACCGACCGAGACATCCAGGGCCGAGACCGGTTCATCGGCCACCACCAGGCTGGGCTGGCCGGCGAAGGCGCGGGCAATCGCCACCCGCTGCTTCTGCCCGCCGGACAACTGGCGCGGTTTGCGGTTGGCGAACTCGGCCGGCAGCTTGACCAGCTCCAGCAGCTCCAGCACCTTGGCCTGGATCGCCGCCCTGTCGCTGCAGATGCCGAACTTCTTGATCACCCGCCCCAGCTGGGAGCCGATACTCAGGCTGGGGTTGAGGGTGTCGAAAGGGTTCTGGAAGACCATCTGCATGGCCCGGGTCTGCTCGGCGCCGCGCGCAGTCACCGGCTTGTCGGCGATCTCCTGGCCATTGAGCCGCACCTGCCCGGCGCTCGCCGTTTCCAGCCCCATCAGCACCTTGGCGAAGGTCGACTTGCCGCACCCCGATTCGCCGACCACCGCCACGGTTTCGCTGGCGTGGGCCTGGAAGCTGATGTCTTCCACCGCCTTGACGATCTTCACCCGCTCGCCTTGCAAGGTGGCGCGCAGGGAGCTGTCGGTGACCTCGTAATACTTGCGCATCCGCTCGACCGACAGTTTCAACTCGCCCCGTTGCGAGGCGCTGGGCGATACCGGCGATGCGGTCTGGGACGCATTCAACGCCAGTTCCTGCCAGCGCACGCAGCGCACCGCATGACTGTCCAGCTCCGCCACCCGACTGACCGCGACCGGCTGCTGGTCACAGGTACCGGCGACGAAGTGATCGCAGCGCGGGCCGAAGAAGCAGCCCTTGGGGCGCTGGTGGGGCAAGGGCAGCTGGCCGCGAATCGGCTTCAACGGCCGGCTGTGCTTGTCGGCGGTGGCCGACGGGATACAGTCGAACAGGCCCTTGGTATAGGGATGCTTCATGTGGTCGAAGACGTTCCTGACCTGGCCCACTTCGACCACCTGGCCCGAGTACATCACGTTGACCCGGGAACAGGTTTCCAGGATCAACCCGAGGTTGTGCGAGATGTAGACCAGCGCCGTGTTGAAGCGCGCGGCGATCTCGTCGATCAGCTCGACGATGCCGGCCTCGACCGTGACGTCCAGGGCGGTGGTCGGCTCGTCCAGCAACAGCAGCGAGGGGTTGGAGAGCAGCGCCATGGCGATCACCACCCGCTGTTGCTGGCCCCCGGAAATCTGGTGCGGATAGGCGGTCATCACCCGCGCAGGGTCCGGCAGGTGCACATTGCCGAGCATCTCCAGCGATTGCTGATAGGCCTGCGCCCTGTCGAGCCTCTTGTGGTACTGCAGCACCTCCATCAGCTGCTGGCCGATGCGCAGCGAGGGGTTGAGCGAGGCCATCGGCTCCTGGTAGATCATGGCGATCTCGTTGCCCCTGATCCTGCGCAGTTCCGCCGCGCTCAGCCGCGCCAGGTCCTGACCCTTGTACCTGATCGAGCCCCCGACGATCTTCGCGCTGCCGCCCAAGTACTGCATGATGGCCATGGCCACCGTCGACTTGCCGCAGCCCGACTCACCGACCAGGCCGATACGCTCGCCCGGGTTGAGCGTCAGGTTGAAGTCCACCACCGCCGGAATCTCGCCCGCACGACTGAAGTAGGAGATGCTCAGGTTTTCGATTTCCAGGATCGGGTTGGTCATAGCCAGTCTCTCTTGTCAGTCTTTGAGCGAGATTTCGCGCAGCCCGTCGGACAGCATGTTCAGCCCCAGCACCAGCGATGAGATGGCGATGCAGGGAAAGATCGCCATGTGCGGGAAGACCGGAAACAGCTTGCGCGCCTCGCTGATCATCCCGCCCCAGTCGGGCGTGGGCGGCGGCAGGCCCATGCCGAGAAAGCCCAGCACGCCGATGGTGATGGTCACGTAGCCCATGCGCAGGCAGGCATCGACGATCAGCGGACCGCGTGCGTTCGGCAGGATCTCCACGAACATGATCCACAGGCCGCTTTCGCCGCGGGTCTGAGCGGCGGCCACGTATTCGCGGTTGCGCAGGTCCATGGCCAGGCCGCGCACGATGCGGAAGATCCCCGGTGCGCTGGCGAAGGTCACCGCCAGCACGATGTTGAGCCCGGAGGCACCGATCGAGGCGATGATCAGGATGTACAGCACCAGTACCGGGAAGGACAGGATCACGTTGGCGAGGAAGGACAGCAGGGTGTCCACCCGCCCCTGGTAATAACCGCCGGCCAGGCCCATGACGATGCCGACCAGGTAGGCGCTGAAGGTCGCCAGCGGCGCGTAGATCAGCACCGTCTGGGTGCCGTAGATGATCCGCGAGAGGATGTCCCGCCCCAGCAGGTCGGTGCCCAGCCAGAAGACCCCGCCGGCCGGGTTTTCGGCCAGGGGCTTCTGCATGGGCAGCAGGCTGCTGACCGGATCAAAGGGCGCCAGCACATCGGCGAACAGCGCGATGAACAGCCAGAACAGGCAGATGCCCGCCCCGACCATGCCCACCTTGCTCTCGCGCAACAGGCCGATGACTCGGAAGGCGGAACTATGGATCGACTGATTCATCTGCAAGTCCTCAACTGAGACGGATGCGCGGGTTGAGGTAGCCGTAGCCGATGTCGGCCAGCAACTGCGTCAGCACCGCGGCACAAACGGCCACCATGGTGCAGGCCTCGATCAGGTACACGTCGCTGTTCAGCGAGGCCTCCAGCAGCAGCGCACCGAAGCCTTTGTAGGCGAAGGCGTACTCGACCACGATGACCCCGGACAGCAGCCAGTTGATCTGCAGCATGATGATGGTGAACGGCGCAATCAGGGCGTTGCGCAGCGCGTGCCTGAGGATCACGTAGTGGTAGGGCAGGCCCTTGAGCACGGCGGTGCGGATGTAGTGGGTGGCCATCACCTCGGCCATCGAGGCACGGGTCATGCGCGCCACATAGCCGAAGCCGTAGCCGACCAGCACCATCGCCGGCAGCACCAGCTGCACCGGGTCGAAGCCGCCGGTCATGCTGCTGGTGCCCGGCAGCAGGTGCAGGGAAAAGACGAAGATGGCCGACAGGAACACCGCGCTGGCGAACTCCGGGATCGAGGTGGTGATGATGCAGATCAGCGAAATGACCCGGTCCAGCGGCGAGCCTTCCTTCATCCCGGACAGCACGCCCAGCAGGATCGACAGCGGAATCATCACACCGAAGGTGGCAGCCGCCAGGATCAGCGTGTTGCCGAGGCGGTCCCAGAGAATGTCGGCGACCGGCACACGAAATCGAATCGACTCGCCGAAGTCCCCCACGATGAAATTGCCCACCCAGCCGAGGTAGCGCTCCAGCACGAAGCGGTTGTAGCCATTGGCTTCCAGCCACAGCTGACGCTGCTCGTCCGTGGAATAGGGTCCCAGCACCTTGACCGCCACCGAATCGATGTTCAGTTCGAGGGCCAGGAACAGGATGATCGACACCACCAGCATGGTCAGCGCCATGATGGCGATGCGCCGAATAATCAGAAATGCCACTGCGCAGTCCTCCGTTCGCTTCTCGTAAAAAGGGCCGCGCCCGGCCGGGCGCGACCAAGGGAGAACAGATCAGGACAACCAGACCTTATTGAACTGATGCTGGATCGAAGGCAGCACTGCAGCCCCCTGGACCCGCTGGTGGGTGGTGTTGAAGTTCGAGCGCCACAGGGTCTGCAGGACGATGGCGTCGTCCTGCAGGATCTGCTGGATCCTGGCCATGATCTGGCGCCGCTTGTCGGACTCCAGGGTCATGCTGGCCTGGTCGAGCAGCTGGTCGAACTCCGGGTTGGCGTAGGCCGTTTCGTTCCAGGCCGCGCCACTGCGATAGGCCAGGCTGAGCACCTGAATGCCGAGCGGACGGTGGCTCCATTCGGTAAAGCCGAACGGGGTGGTCTTCCACACGTCCCAATAGCTGCCGCCGGGCATGATATTGACCTTCAGGCGGATGCCGGCCTCGCGCACCTGGTCGGAGATCGCCAGGCAGACGTTCGACTCCCAGGCCGGCTGGGCGACGCAGTCGATGACCAGGTCGATGCCGTTGGGATAGCCGGCCTCGGCCAGCAGCTGTCTGGCCTTCGCCACGTCGCGCTGCAGCTTGGGCAGCGGCGCGTACTCGGGGTGAATCGGCGCGACGTGGTGGTTCTCCGCGGCCTTGCCGAGGCCCTGGTAGCCGATCTTCAGCACCCGCTCGTTGTCCACAGCCAGCGCCAGGGCGCGGCGCACGCGGATGTCGTCGAAGGGTTTCTGGGTGATGTTCATGCGGGCCACGCCGGTGCTGGCGGTCACCGCCTCGTTGACCTGCAGGTTCGGCAGGGTGCGGTGAATGGCCACCTGATCCGGGTCCGTCAGGGTGTTCATGTCGATCTGGTCGGAGGCGAAGGCTGCCAGCTCTGCCGAGGTATCGTCGCCCAGATCGACGTAGGTGATCTGATCCAGATAGGGCGCCTCGCCCCAGTAGTCGCCGTCCGGACGGCGCTTGAGCACCGCGCTGACGCCCACCTCCATCTTCTCCAGGGTGAAGGGCCCGGTACCGACCCGGTGCTTGAGCAGATCGCCCTGGTAACCACGATGCACGATCAGCGCCGGGTAGTCGGCAATGGCCTCGGGAATGCTGATGTCCGGACGAATCAGGTTGAGCCGCACGGTGTGATCGTCGAGCCGCTGTACGGCATTGTCACCGGCGACCCGGGTCATCTTCGGCGAGCCGTCGTCATTCTTCTCGCCGGTTTCGACTTCGACCGTCAGCGCCACCAGACGACTCTGCATGGAGGAGCCGGTCTTGGGGTCCAGCCAGCGGTTGAAGTTGAACACCACGTCATCGGCGTTGAAGCTGTCGCCGTTGGACCACTTCACCCCGCGGCGCAGATGCAGCGTCACCGTCAGCAGGTCATCGGAGACCACCCAGCGTTCGGCCAGGTGCGGGCGGGTGATGCCGTCGGCGCCGATCTGGGTCAGGTTCTCGACGAAGTGGCGGGCGATATTGCCCTTGTCGGGCCAGTCGTAGAGGGCCGGATCGGTGATTTCCTTGACCCGCATGGCCACCCGCAGATTACCGCCGCGCTTGGGCGTCTCGGCCAGGGCCATGCTCGACATCGCCATGCCCGACAGCCCGTAGGCGGCCGCGACGGACATGCCCAGCAGCACCGATTTGCGCAAGAACTCGCGACGATCCAGCTTGCCGGCGTCCATCTCTTGCTTGAGTAGATCGACGTGCGGATTTATCACTTCGTTTTCCATAGCAGCCTCATGATGTTGTCTTTCTGGTGAACGACTTGGCTATTCGTTGACGCGTCGATTCCACCTGGCTCACGCCAGATCGAACCAGGCAGATTTGCTCTGGGTGTAGCCGAGCAGGCACTCGAAGGATTTGTCCCGGGTATTGCCCGATTGCTTGTAGCCGCCGAACGGTTGGGTCATGTCGCCGTCGCCGAAGCAGTTGACCCATACCACGCCGGCCTCGAGGGCCTGGACCATGCGGTGGGCGGTCTTCAGATCCCGCGTCCAGACGCTGGCGGCCAGGCCGTAGATGGAGTCGTTGGCCATGGTGATGGCCTGGGCTTCGTCGTCGAAGCGCTGCACCGCCGCCACCGGCCCGAAGATTTCGTCCCGGGCGATGCTCATGCCCTGCTCGACGCAGGTGAAGAGCGTCGGCGACACGTAGGCGCCCTGCTCCAGGCCGCCGGGTTCGCCACCGCCCATGGCCAGCTGGGCGCCCTCTCGGCATCCCTGCTCGATCTTCGCCAGCACGCCCTGCTGATGGGCGCGGGTCACCACCGGTCCCAGGGTGGTGGCGGGATTCAGCGGGTCGCCCGGGCGATAGACCTGGCGACTGCGTGCGACGAACTTTTCGACGAAGGCATCGTGAATATCGCGGTGCACCAGCAGTCGGGAACCGGCGTTGCAGACCTGGCCGGCGTTGTCGAAGATGCCGCCGTAGGCGCGCTCGACGGCGGCATCCAGGTCCTCCAGATCGGCCATGAAGATCTGCGGGCTCTTGCCCCCGGTCTCCAGCGCCACGCGCTTGAGGTTGGATTGGCCGGCATAGCCCATGATCAGCTTGCCCACGGCCGTGGAGCCGGTGAAGCTGACCTTCGCCACATCCATGTGCAGCGCCAGGGCGCGGCCGGTGACAGGTCCGTCGCCGTTGACCACGTTGAACACCCCTGGCGGGCCGCCGGCCTCGATGAACAGTTGGGCCAGGCGCAGGCAGCTGAGCGGCGCCTGCTGCGCGGGCTTGAGCACCACGCAGTTGCCGGCGGCCAGGGCCGGGGCGACCTTCCAGCTGGCCATCAGCAGCGGGTAGTTCCAGGGGGAAATGGCGCCGACGATGCCCAGCGGCTCACGCTGGATCAGGTGCAGCGTGCCCCGGGCGGTGTTGGTGACGGCCCCTTCGAGCTTGTCGATGCACTCGGCGTAATAGCGGAAGGTGGACACCACCTCCGGCAGGTCGATGGTCAGGGCATCGGTAATCGGCTTACCCATGTCCAGGGTTTCCAGCAGGGCCAGCTCGGCCTTGTGCTGCTCGATCAGCTCGGCCAGGCGAGTGAGCACGGTCATCCGCGACCGCGGCGCCATGTAGCGCCAGTGCCCGGCATGCCAGGCCCGCTTGGCGGACGCGACGGCGCGGTCGATATCGCTGCCGTCGCCTAAGGCGAGTGACGCCACTACCTCGCCCGTGGCCGGGTTGATGCTGTCGAACCGCTTGCCCTGCAGGGCCTCGACGTACTCGCCGTCGATGAACAGACCGGTTTCGATATCCAGTTTCTTCGCCAGGGTGCTCCACTCAGGCTGACCCAGGGTCTGCGGGGCTTCGGTCACGAGGGCTCGGGTCGACATGGCGCTGTCCTTGGTTGGCAAATTTGGGGAATTGAAGAGGGCATGCACGGCCGGGGCAGGACGGGCTCGATGAGCGCCGTCCGCCGATCTGCGCGCGACGCCGCCAGCGCAGTGTCTGGCGGCGCCGTACCTATCGTCTCAGGCGGTGCGGCCCGGCGGCACCACTTCGGCGCCCGCCTCTTCCGGCTCGTAGTCCACCAGCTCGGCCGGGAAGCCGGGCGCGCGCACCTCGACATCGCAGGCCTCTTCCAGGCGCTTGACGATGTTGGTCGACCACTCGCGGGCGCCGTAACGCGCCTGACCGTCCTTGAAGATGTCCAGCACCAGCGGGGAGATTTCCAGCTGCACGCCGAGTTGCTGGGCCAGGGAGTCGAACAGGCCGACGTCCTTGATCACCAGGTCCATGGTGAAGTTGACGTTGCGACTGCCGTTGAGCATCAACTGGGATTCGGTTTCATGGACGAAGGAGTTGCCCGAGGAGATGCGGATCGCCTCGTAGGTGGTGCCCAGGTCCAGGCCGGCCTTCTTGCAGACGATCAGCGCCTCCGCCAACGAGCACAGGTTGGTGGTGGCCAGGTAGTTGGTCATCACCTTGAGCACCGAGGCCGAGCCGATCTCACCGGTGTGCAAGACACGCCGGCCGAGGGTCGACAGCACCGGCAGCACGCGCTCGAAGGCGGAGCGCGCACCGCCGGCGAAGATCGAAATGTTGCCGGTGGCGGCGCGGTGGCAACCGCCGGAAACCGGACAATCCATGGCCAACGCACCGGTCGACTCGACCAGGGCGCCGAGACGCTTCACCTCGGCGTCGTCGGTGGTGCTCATCTCCAGCCAGATCTTGCCTTCGGTCAGGCCGTGGACCAGGCCGTCCTCGCCTTCCATGACCAGGGCGCAGGCGGCCGGCGACGGCAGGCAGGTGATCACCAGATCGACCTTCTCGGCCAGTTCCTTAGGCGAGTCGGCCCAGTGCGCGCCCTTGTCCAGGAAAGACTGCGCCAACTGACGGTCCAAGTCCCTGACCGTCAAGTCGTAGCCATTGCGCAGCAAACTTCCAGCAAGTTTTCCACCGACATTACCGAGGCCAATAAATCCTACTTTCATATAATCCTCTTTCTTAATTCACAGGTATCAAGGGCTATTAATTAAGCCTGCTGCACAGCAGTGCCAGTTACTTATTAACCAACACTTGCATTCGCCCTGCATCAGGAAACTGCTGGAGACTCGGAGGCCAAACTATTACCGAAGTAACGGCGCAACAATTGAGATTTTTTGCCGAAGCGGTAAATATTATTTACCGATCGCAGTCGTGCTCGGGGTATATTCCGTGACCAGGCGGTCGACGCGAATCGCCTGGTCCGGCAGGGTGAACAAGGGCAGGCAATGAGCAGCATGGATTTCCGCAAACTCCCCCCCCTCAAGTCGTTGAAGGGGTTCGAGGCCACCGCCCGGCTGGGCAGCGTCAGGCGCGCCGCCGAAGAGCTCAACCTGACCCATCCGGCCATCACCCACCAGATCCAGACCCTGGAGGAGAGCCTCGGGTTCAAGCTGTTTTCCCGCGAGGGCCGCAGCCTCGTGCTGACCGCGGAAGGCGAGCGCTACTACCCCTGCGTGCGCGGCGCCCTGGAACAACTGCTGCAGGGCGCCGAGGCCATCCGCCCAGCCGATTCGCCCAGTGTCCTGCGGGTGCAGACCTACATCAGCTTCGCCATCTGCTGGCTGGCCCATCGCCTCGCCCACTTCCGCGCGCGGCACCCGGAGATCAAGCTGCACCTGGCGACTTCCGGCGCCGACTGGGGGTTCGACGAAGCCAACGCCGATATCGGTGTGATCTACCGCAGCGCCCCTCTGCCCGCGCACCTGCACTGGGTCAAGCTGTTCGACTCCCGTTACTTTCCGGTCTGCAGCCCCAGGCTGCTGGACAACCGATCGGCAGAACTGCAGCCGCAGGACCTGATGCAGTACCCCCTGATCACGGTCAACTCAGAAGACCAGTTCTGGAACTGGCATCAGTGGTTCGAATCGACCGGACTGAGGGTCGAGAAGCCGCCGGCGACCCTGGTGGTCGATACCCTGGTGGTGGCCCTCGAGATGGCCGTGGATGGCGAAGGTATCGCGCTGGTCAACGGCCCCTTGGCCGACAGCGGTCTGCGCTCGGGCCGCCTGGTCAGGCCGGTCGAGCACTATGCCGAAGGTCAGGGACAGTGGGGCATCGTCTGCCGCAAGGAGATTCGCCAGGACCCACGCATTGTCAGCTTCACCGACTGGCTGCTGGGGGAGCGATGAGCCGGTCCGGCGCCATCCATCGATTGCTCGCCCGATGCTCGCAGAGCCCTGTCGGCAGACGATGGTCTGGCCTTCGCATGAGACATCTCCCGCGCCCCGAACACACCAAGCCATAAATAAAACATCCCGTCAGACCCGATTTTTATTGTTGGCCGAGTGTGCATATTAGTTTCTACTATCCAACAGCACACAAAGTTCCGAGCCACGTTCAAAAGCTCCATCACAATAACAACCCTGAACACGCAAGCATTTACCTGCCCCACATGGCCCCGATATTTCCAACACAGAATATCGACCTCACGCCGAGTAAATTCGAGGAACAACATGAACAACAAGTTCGCCCCTATTCTATTGAGCACAGCCCTGTGCTTCAGCGCCGGCAATCTCATGGCCCAGGAAGCCAGCTCCTGCAAGACCATCCGCATCGCCGACATCGGCTGGGTGGATAACGCCGCCAACAACAGCATTCTCGAAGTGCTGGCCGAGGGCCTGGGCTACCAGCCGAAGAAAACCATGGTGTCCCTGCCCATCACCCTCGCCTCCATCCAGAAAAAGCAGATGGACGTGTACCTGGACTACTGGTCCCCCTCCACGGACGAAACCGTCCAGCCGTACCGCGACAAGAAGACCGTCAAGATTTCGGAAGAGCCCAACATGCGCGGCGCCAAGTACACCCTGGCGGTGCCGACCTACCTGTACGAGCAGGGCCTGAAGGACTTCGCCGACATCCCCCGTTTCAAGGAGGAACTCAAAGGCAAGATCCACGGCATCGAGGCGGGCTCCGGGGGCAACAAGCAGCTCAACCAGATCATCACCGACAATAAATTCGGTCTGGGGGATTTCAAGCTGATCGAGTCCAGCGAAGCGGCGATGCGCACCGCGGTCGCCCGTGCCATCAAGAAAGAGGAGGCCATCGTCTTCCTCGCCTGGTCCCCGCACCCGATGAACCTGCAGTTCGACATGACCTACCTGTCCGGCGGCGACGACTACTTCGGCCCCAACTACGGCGCGGCCGAGGTCTACACCATCACCGCCACCGACTTTGACCAACGCTGCCCGAACGCCGCCAAGCTGGTGGCGAACCTCACCTACACCACCGACATGGAAGCCGCCCTGATGGCGCGCATCATGGAGCGTGAAGAACCGACCACCGTGGCCAGGGACTGGATCAGGAGCAACCCGCAGTGGCTCGCCACCTGGCTGGCCGACGTGACCACCATTGACGGCAAGGACGGCCTGGATGCCGTGAAGAACCATCTGGGTCTCTGAACCCTGACCCTGGTCTCGGGCATTCTGCCACGAGACCTGGCCCTCTCCGACCGCCGACTCCGGCGACAGCTCGACCCGGCATCAGCCACCGCCCGCCTGCCCGCAACAGGGCGCCAGCACATCAGCCCTGAGCCATCAGCTGCTGAGCCATTGCCCCACGCTTTATAACGTCCCGCGTAGCGCCTTCTCGAACAGCTGGCTGTACTGGCTCGCGCTGAAGGGGATCGGGTTGGTACCCGCCGACGGATCGACTTCGGCCATCTGCCCGACCTGTTCGATGCGGGTGTCGTCGATGCCGATCTCGCCGAGGCTGTGGGGGATGCCCACCTCGCTGCGCAACTCCAGCACCCAGTCGAGCACGCCGTCGAAGCCCGGCTTGGCCAGGTTGAGGTAGCGCGCCAGGCGGTACATCTGCGGGCCGATGCTTTCCTGGTTGGCCTGCAGCACATAGGGCATCAGCACCGCATTGAGCAGGCCGTGGTGGGCGTCGTACAACGCGCCGAGCGGGTGGGCCAGGGCGTGCATGGCGCCGAGGCCGCGCTGGAAGGCGGTGGCGCCCATGGTCGAGGCCACCAGCATCTGCAGCCGCGCCTCGACATCCGCGCCGTGGCTCACCGCCCGCGGCAGGTAGTGCTGCACCAGGCGCATGCCTTCCAGGGCGATGCCTTCGGCCATGGGGTGGAACAGTGGCGAGCAGTAGGCCTCCAGGCTGTGCGACAGGGCGTCCATGCCGGTGGCAGCGGTGATCTTGGCCGGCAGGCCGATGGTCAGCTGCGGGTCGAGGATGACCAGCGCCGGCAACATGCGGGCGTGGAAGATGATGCGCTTGACGTGCGCCGCCTCGTCGGTGATCACCGAGGCGCGGCCGACCTCCGAGCCGGTGCCGGCGGTGGTCGGCACCGCCACCACGGGCGCCATGCCGGCGACCTTGACCCGCAGGCAGTTGTCGCCGATGTCCTCGAAGTCCCACAGGGGGCGGTCCTGGCCGACCATCAGGGCGATGGCCTTGCCGGCGTCCAGCGCCGAGCCGCCGCCGAAGGCGACGACGCCGTCATGGCCGCCGGCCTTGAAGGCCGCCACCCCGTCCATCACGTTCTGCCCGGTGGGGTTGCCCTTGATCGCCGAGAACAGCCCGGCCTTGAGACCGTCGTCGCGGCACTGCAGCAGGGCGTCGTCGATGATCGACAGCGCCGCCAGGCCGGGGTCGGTGACCAGCAGCGGCGCGCTCATGCCCAGCTCGCGGCAGGCGGCCGGCAGCTCGCGGATGCGCCCGGCGCCGACGCGGATCGCGGTGGGGTAGTTCCAGTTCATGCGGTAGTGGTTCAGGTCCATGGCGCGCCTCACAACTGGGTCTTGAAGTGGAAGGATTTCGGCCGGGTCAGCTGCTCGTAGCCGAGGCTCGACAGGGTGCAGCCGCGCCCGGAGTGCTTGACCCCGGTCCAGGCCAGTTCCGGGTCGAGGTAGTCGCAGCGATTGAGGAACACGGTGCCCGCCTCGACCCGCTCGGCCAGGGCCTGGGCGGCCTCGACGTCGCGGCTGAAGATGGCGGCGGTGAGGCCGAACTCGCTGTCGTTCATCAGCCCCACGGCCTCCTCGTCGTCCTTGACCTTCTGGATGCCGACCACCGGGCCGAAGGACTCCTCGGTCATCACCCGCATGCCGTGGTGCACGCCGGTCAGCACCTGAGGCGCCAGATAGGCCGAGCCGGGCCGGTCGAGGGCGAAGCTCGCCGCGTCGATATGGGCTATGGCCCCCAGGGCGATGGCCTCGTTGACCTGCCGGCGGACGAAGTCCGCCGCCTCGGCGCGCACCAGCGGGCCAAGCGTGGTCTCCGGGTCGTCGGGACGCCCCAGCCGGTACTGCTTGACCAACGCCACGGCCCGCTCGACGAAGGCGTCGAACAGCGACTCGTGCACGTAGATGCGCTCGATGCCGCAGCAGGACTGCCCGGAATTGAAGAAGGCGCCGTCGATGGCGGTTTCCACGGCGTGGTCAAGGTCGGCATCGGCGCGCACGTAGGCCGGGTCCTTGCCGCCCAGCTCCAGGCCGGTGCCGATGAAACGCCCGGCTGCCGCCCGCTCGACCATGGCGCCGCCCGGCACCGAGCCGGTGAAGGCCACGTACTGCACCGCCGGCGCCGTGATCAGCCGTTCGGTGTCGGCGTGACTGAGGTGCAGGTACTGGAACACCCCATCCGGCAGGCCGGCCTCGGCGAAGGCCTCGACCATGCGTTCGGCGCACAGCGGGGTCTGCGCCGAGTGCTTGAGCAGCACCGCGTTGCCGGCCAGCAGCGCCGGCATCACCGCGTTCACCGCGGTCAGGTAGGGGTAGTTCCAGGGCGCGATGACCAGGGCCACGCCCAGCGGCTCGCGGCGGATGAAGCGAGTGAAGCCGGGTTTGTCCGGCAGGCGGATGTCGGCCAGGGCGCTCTCGGCGATATCGGCCATGTGGCTGGCGCGCTCGACGAAGCCGCGAACCTCGCCGGCGCAGTAGCGAATCGGTCGGCCCATCATCCGGCACAGCTCCTCGGCCAGCTGGGCTTCCTTAACGGCGAAGGCGGCGATGGCCCGGCGGCCGATGGCGACCCGCTTGCTCAGGGGGGTGGCTTTCCAGGCCAGCTGGGCCCGTTCGGCCTTGGCCAGGGCCGCTTCGATCTGCGCGGCCGTGGCCAGGTCACGCTCGACGTAGAGCGCGCCGTCGATCGGTGAAATGCACTGCAACTTGCTCATTGCCACACTCCAGTACAGGGGCGTGGGCGCCGTGGCGCCGCCCGACGATCAGATGATTTCGAAGTAGCGATCGAGCTCCCAATCGCTGACATGCCGACGGTATTCACGTTCCTCCCATTCGCGGCTGGCGGCGAAATGCTCGACGAACGGGTCGCCGAACAGCTCCCGCGCCGCCTGGGAGGCCTTCAGCCGCTGCGCCGCATCCCACAGGGTGCGCGGCAGGGCCAGCTCCGGCGGATGCTTCTGCGCGTAGGCGTTGCCGGATACCGGCTCGGTCGGCTGCCATTTCTGCATCACCCCGTAGAGTCCCGAGCCGATGGCCACCGACAGGGCCAGGAAGGGGTTGCCGTCGGCGGCGCCCAGGCGGTACTCCTGGCGCTGCGACTTGTCGCTGCCGGGGATCACCCGCAGCGCCGCGGTGCGGTTCTCCACGCCCCAGGTGGCATCGGTCGGCGCCCAGAAGCCGGGGATCAGCCGGCGGTAGCTGTTCAGGGTCGGCGCCACCATGCACAGGAACTCGGGCATCAGGCGCTGCTGGCCGGCGAGGAACTGGCGCTGCACCTCGCTCATGCAGTGCGCCTGGCTGGGGTCGTGGAAGGCCGACTTGCCGCTCTCGCGCTCGCGCAGGGAGACGTGGATATGCCCGCTCTGCCCCGGGTACTTGCCCGACCACTTGGCCATGAAGGTGGCCATCAGGCCGTTGCGCTGGGCCAGCACCTTCATGAAGGTCTTGAACAGCGCGCCCTTGTCCGCCGCGGCCTCGGCCTGGTCGTAGGCGATGGCCGCCTCCAGCACGCCGGGACCGGTCTCGGTGTGCAGGCCCTCGATGGGGAAGTCCATCTGCTCGCCCAGCTCGAGAATCTGGTGGTACAGCTCGGCATGCACCGAGTTGCGGATCATCGAGTAGCCGAACCAGTCCGGGGTAAACGGCTTGAGGTTGCGAAAGCCCTTCTCCCGCGCCGACTCCGGGGTCTCCTCGAACATGAAGAACTCGTACTCCAGCGCGGCGAAGGGGTCGAAGCCCATCTCCTGGCAGCGCCGCACCACCCGCCGCAGGGTACCGCGCGGGCAGACCGCCTCGGCCTGCAGGTCGAACTCGCAGATGAACAGCAGCATGCCGTTCTCGAAGGGAATCTCCCGGCAGGTGTGCGGCAGCACCCGCACCGGCGCGTCCGGGTAGCCGGTGTGCCAGCCGGTGTAGCTGGCGTTGTCGTACAGCTGGTCCTTGACGTCCCAGCCCAGGACCACGTCGCAGAAGGCGAAGCCCGAGTCCAGCGCCGAGAAGAACTTGCTGCGGCTCAGGTACTTGCCGCGCATCACCCCGTCGTTGTCGAACACCCCGACCTTGATGTGACTGAGCCCGCGCTCCTCGACGATGCGCTTGGCGTCCTCGATGGTCTTCACTTCTCGCGGTTTGAGCATATGCACCCCCATCTTGTTGTTATGACCGACGTCCCCTGTCGGTGGTCAGCTCCCGCCTACTGCAGCCGATGCCGAAACGCACGGCGCCCCTGCCCGCGGCACCAGCCCGGGCACGGGCGCGCGCGACGGCCCGGCGGCCTCAGTAGCGATAGGGCGGGCCGGCCTTGGCCATCAGGGCGTTGTACTTCTTGAAGATCTCCACCACCTTGGCGCTGCGCGGGCTGGCCTTGGCGATCTCGTCCCAGAACTTGTGCGCCTCGTCCTCCACGGTTTTCCATTCCGCATCGGGAATGGTGGTCAGCTGCAGCTTGCCGCCCTCCACCCGCAGCTGCGCCTCGCCGCCCCAGTACCAGTGCTGGCGGTAGTAGTGGGAGCTGTCCATGCACAGCTTGAACAGGGTCTGCAGGTGCGCGGGGACCTCGGCCCACTTCGCCGAGTTGGCGAAGTAGGAGCCGATCCAGGCGCCGGAGATGTTGTTGGTGAGGAAGTACTTGGTGACGTCGGCCCAGCCGACGGTGTAGTCCTCGGTGATGCCCGACCAGGTGATGCCGTCCAGCTCGCCGGTCTGCACCGCCACCTCGACGTCCTCCCAGGGCAGGGTCACCGGGATCACGCCGAAGCGGGAGAGGAACTTGCCGGCCGTGGGGAAGGTGAAGATGCGCTTGCCCTTGAGGTCGGCGAGGCTGCGGATCGGCTCGACCGTGGCGAAATGGCAGGGGTCCCAGGCGCCGGCGCCGAGCCAGGTGACGCCCTCGACCTCGCCGTAGGCCTCCTCCCAGATCTGCCGCAGGCCGTACTTCTCGAACAGCACCGGCACGTCCAGGCTGTAGCGGGTGGCGAAGGGGAAGTAGCCGCCGAACACCGAGACGTCCACCGGCGCGGCGATGGAGTCGTCGTCGCTCTGCACCGCGTCGATGGTGCCGCGCTGCATGGCGCGGAACAGCTCGCCGGTGGGCACCAGCTGATCGGCGAAGTACAGCTGGATCTCCATCTCGCCGTTGGCCGCCAGGTTGAAGGCGTCGATGGACGGCTTGATCACGTGCTCGGCCAGGGCCGGGCCGGCGTAGGTCTGCAGGCGCCAGGTGATCTTCTTCGGCTCCTGCGCGTAGATATGCGCCGAGCCCAGGGCCGTAGCGCCCACCGCGCCGGTGGTGACCGCGGCGGTCTTGAGGAACTTGCGTCTCGTACTCATGCTGTTATCTCCAGTGAATGTCGATCCAGATGTCATACAACCGCATGGCACCACTGCGACCCGGCGAGGTCGGTGCAGCGTGTTCAGGTGGGCGCGTTACCCCGCAGGGCGGCCAGCGCCTGTCGCCGCTCGGGGTGGATAAACCAACTGCCACCGAGCCTCTCCTGAATTCTTCGGGTCAGCGCGCGTAGTGCCATTGCGGCAGCCACAACGCGATCTGCGGAAACATCATCACCAGCACCAGGGCCAGCACCATGATCAGCACGAAGGGGGTGACCGAGACGTAGATGTCGCGCAGGGTCACCTCCGGCGGCGCCATGGCGCGCATGAGGAACAGGTTGTAGCCGAAGGGCGGGGTCATGTAGGCGATCTGGCAGGTGATGGTGTAGAGCACGCCGTACCAGATCAGGTCGAAGCCCAGGGCGCCGACCAGGGGTACGTAGAGCGGCGCGACTATCACCAGCATGGCGGTGTCGTCGAGGAACATGCCCATCAGGATGAATGACAGCTGCATCATGATCAGCACCTGCCAGGGCCCCAGTTCCAGGCGGTCGATGAAGAAGGCCTCGATGGCGTTGACCGCGCCGAGGCCGTCGAACACCGCACCGAAACACAGGGCGGCGAGGATGATCCACATGAACATGCAGCTGATGCCGAGGGTCTTGCGCAGGGTGTCCTCCATCACCTGGGCGGTCAGCCGGCCCTTGACCAGGGCGGTGAAGGTGGCGGCGGCGGCGCCCACCGCCGAGCTTTCCACCAGGCTGGTGATGCCCATCAGGAACAGCCCGGTCATGCAGAAGAAGATGAACAGCGGCGCGATGCCGGCCTTGAGCAGGCGCAGCTTCTCGCCCCAGCCGATCTGCTCGCGTTCCTCCTCGGCCAGGGCCGGCCCCAGGTGGGGCTGCAGGCGGCAGCGGATGACGATGTAGAGGACGAACAGTCCGGCCATCATCAGCCCCGGAAACACCCCGGCCAGCCACAGCTGGCCCACCGGCTGGCGGGCGATCATGCCGTACAGCACCAGCACCACGCTGGGCGGAATGAGGATGCCCAGGGAGCTGCCGGCCTGGATCACCCCGGTGACCATGACCTTGTCGTAACCGCGGCGCAGCAACTCCGGCAGGGCGATGCTGGCGCCGATGGCCATGCCGGCGACGCTCAGGCCGTTCATCGCCGAGATCGCCACCATCAGGCCGATGGTGCCGATGGCCAGGCCGCCGTGCAGCGGCCCCATCCACACGTGGAACATGCGGTAGAGGTCTTCGGCCAGGCCGGACTCCGACAGCATGTAGCCCATGTAGACGAACATCGGCAGGGTCAGCAGCGGGTACCACTTCATCAGCTTCATCGCCGCGCTGAAGGCGATCTCCGAGCCGCCGTCGCCCCACAGCAGCAAGGCGGCGCTGACCGCAACGAAGCCGATGGCGCCGAACACCCGCTTGCCGGTGAGCAGCAGCAACATCATCGAGGAGAACATCAGCAGGGCGATGAGCTCGTAACTCATTACAGCGTCTCCCCGCGGGCCGCGGCGATATCCTTGAAGAAGGTGGCGATGGTCTGCAGCAGCATCAGCGCCACGCCAACGGTCATGATGATCTTGATCGGCGCCATGGGCGGCGACCAGGCCGAGTAGCTGGTCTCGCCGTACTGCAAGGCGTACTGGGTCGAGGAGATGCCGCCGTAGAGCAGGAACACCAGGTAGAAGATCAGGAAGCCGACGGTGATGGCGTCCATGATCGCGCTGGTGCGCGGCGACCAGCGGCTGTAGAACAGATCCATGCGCACATGGGCGTCCAGTTGCATGGAGTAGCCGCCGCCGAGGAGGAAGTAGGCGACCATGAGGAACTGCGCGGTTTCCAGGGTCCAGAGCGCCGGGTCGGCGAAGGTCTTGCTGATGGAGGAGTACAGCAGCACCGCCAGCATGGCGAAGATCAGGTACATGGCGAACCGGCCTATCACCCGGTTCATGGCGTCCACTCCCCGCACGAACAGCCGAATCGCCTTGGGCATGCAGTTCTCTTCGAATTGGTTGTTATCCCGTCAGACTAGCCGAAGATTTAACAAAGCCAACCGAGGCCGAAGCGCCCCATCGAGCCACGGGCGGCAACGGCCCGGCGCCGTGCTGCCGCGGTCCCGTGCGCGGGGAACGCCGGCGGGTGCGCCGCCGGCGGCTCGAGGATGCGCGGCGAGCGCAGCCTGGCGCAGAACGAAATACCAGGCAACTAACGGGCAAAATCGTCAAACTCCTTCGAACGCCAGAAACGCCCCAAGCATCACGCCAGTCGATGGGCACTATCGAGGCGCTCAACTTCTTGCGGCGCCCGGCAACCCCTAGCATGGCCCTCCACAGTCATCGTTCTCCAACAGGAGGAGCCATCATGAAACGCCAACTCGCCATCGCCCTGATCCTCGGCCTGTTCGCCGCCAACGCCTTCGCCCTGCCGAGCCTCAACCCACAGCCGCTGCTCGGAGAGCTCAGGGACGGCAGTGAAGAACAGCGTCCGCAGGACCGCCACCTCGCCGAAGACGGTGCCGAGCGCACCCCGGGCCAGCAGCGCCTGCACCTCGCCGAGGGGGGCGCAGAGCGCCTGCTGGAACAACGCCGGGCCGGCTGAGCCCTGCCTTGCCGGGCAGGCGGGCATCCACAACCGCAGGCAAGATCGGCGCCGCCGGCACGGAGCGGAGAAGTTCCGCGGCGCCACTACCTCGCGCAGATTCGGGACCGCGGGACCGGCGCCTTGCCGGACCTGCCTGGAGGCCGCAGGGCGCCCGAGCGGCTACCATGAATCCAGAGGCGCCAGTGCCACACCACGCGAGTACGACTCGCCGCGAAACTGCGGCCCCCGGGACGGGCCCGGCCGCTACGCCCGCGCAGTGCACTGCCGAGTCGCCGCCCCGCGTCCCGACGGAGGTCACCATGAACAAGCCAACCCTGGCCGTCCTTGCCCTGCTGGCCACCCTGCCCGGCTGCGCCGCCCCCCTGGGCCATCCGGCCGCCTACCTGACCTATCGCGACGAGCCGCTGGTGGCGCAGGTCGCCCTGGACATGAACCAGCAGCAGGTGCGGGACATCGCCGGTGCCCCGTCTGGCGTGCTGCAGCGCAGCGTCAGCCCGGGCAGCTGCCACGACTACATCCTCACCAGGGACGGCCAGCCCCAGGCCTACCATGTCAGCTTCGACTCGGCCGGGCGCGTCGATGGCAAGGGTTTCAGCACCTGCACCCAGATGGAAGACCGCGAGCGCGCCCGGGCGCGCTCGCCCATGGGGATCGGCGGCGGAGGCGGCTACTGAGCGTGTGCGCCCGCGGCGTGCGGCCCGGCGGTGCCGCACGCTGTCCGCAAAGGTGTGCCGGCTGTCGCATTTCACCTCTCGCCGCCCACCGGTTCCTTTGTCATAGTCCAGGGCTCGTCCCTTATCGGCCTTCCTGGAAACGCTCATGCTGCGTCTCGCTCGTTTTCTCCTCGCCCCCTTGTTGCTGATCGTCATCGCCCTGCTCACCCTGCAGCTGACCAGCCGCCCGGCGTCGCCGCCGGCCGTGCTCGCGGCCCTGGGCGAGCGGCCCCTGGTGATCGCCCATCGCGGCGGCAAGGGCCTGTGGCCGGAAAACAGCCTGTTCGCCTTCGAGCGTGCCAATGCCCTGGGCGTGGACATGCTGGAGATGGACCTGCACCTTTCCAGCGACGGCGAACTGGTGGTCATCCACGACAGCACCCTGGAGCGCACCACCAACGGCCAGGGGCCGGTCGCCGCCCTCGGCCTCGCCCAGCTGCAGGCCCTGGACGCCGGCTACCGCTGGACCGCCGACGGCGGCGAGAGCTACCCCTACCGCGGCCAGGGCATTCGCATCCCGAGCTTCGCCGAGGTGCTCGAGCGCTTTCCGGACACCCCCAAGGTGATCGAGATCAAGGTGCCGGACGTCGGCATGGAGGCGCAGCTGTGCGCGATGCTGCACGCCAACGGCCAGCGTGATCGGGTATTGGTCGGCAGCTTCTACGAGCGCAGCCTGCAGCTGTTCCGCGAACACTGCCCCGGGGTCGCCACCTCCGCCGGCCCCGGCTCGGTGCGCCTGCTGGTGGCCCTCGATTGGCTGGGCCTGGGTGGCGTGCTCTCGCCCTCCTACCAGGCGCTGCAGATCCCCGAGCGCCACAGCGGCCTGCCGATCGCCAGCGCCGGCCTGCTGCAGACCGCCCGGAAGCGCGGGCTCAACGTGCAGCTGTGGACCATCAACGAGCAGCCGGCGATGCGCCGTCTGCTCGACCTGGGCGCCAACGGCCTGATCACCGACTACCCGGACCGCGCCCTGCAGCTGCTCGGCCGCTCGACCCGGATCGGGGCGCTGGGCGAATAGCCGCGGCAATCGTTCAAGAATCGATCAGTCCACGCCAGGCCGCGCCCCGCCGGGCCTGGCGCCGGTCACCCGCAGCTTATCCACAGCTCGTTCCACAGCCAGGCTGGATAACTCGCCCCGCCCCCGCCGACCGCGAGCCAGGCCGGCGACCGTACACCGCTCGAGCCTTGACTTCCGGGCCCACGCCAGGGCCGCTCGAGAGCAGGCCCGCGTCCTGATCAGAAAACAACCTGCCCGCGAGAAGCCAGAGCCTGCCTGGCCTGCAGCCGCTTACCCGACAGTTATCAACAGCCCTACCCACAGTAGTCGTGGACAACTCAGAGGCCCGGCAATGCCTCCGACCGAACGACTAACCTCATGTTTTAACTCAACAAAAACCAGCAGATCAAAATTCGACCAGCGCGCCCAAAGGGCCTCGGCGCAAGGCGCGCACGGCTCTACCACCACCTTATCCACAGCTCGCTCCACAGTCTGAGTGGACAACTGGTGCTCGGCGGCTATCGCACCGATCGAGACATTCAACGAGCCGCTTCCCCGGCCGGGGCGTAGCCTGCCCCACAGCACTCAAGGAGAAACGCCATGCCCCTCGACGACCTGATCCGCGGCCTGCTGGCCGCCTACGCCTGCGGCGCCAGTGGCAGCAGCCGCGACTAGGACCTCCCCTTGGTCGCACCGCCCCGACTCGCTAACCTGTGGCCCTCAGTCACCCAAGGAGTCGAGCATGACCTTGCGCTCAATCTGCGTATTCTGCGGCGCCAGCCCCGGCGCCCACCCCATCTACCGCCAGGCCGCGGAGAGCCTGGGCCGCCACCTCGCCGAACAGGGCCTGCAGCTGGTCTACGGCGGCGGCGCGGTCGGCCTGATGGGGGTGGTGGCGGACGCGGCCCTGGCCGCCGGCGGCGAGGTCATCGGCATCATCCCGCAGAGCCTGGAACGCGCGGAAATCGGCCATCAGGGCCTGACCCGCCTGGAGGTGGTCGACGGCATGCACGCGCGCAAGGCGCGCATGGCCGAGCTCGCCGACGCCTTCATCGCCCTGCCCGGCGGCCTCGGCACCCTGGAGGAGCTGTTCGAGGTGTGGACCTGGGGCCAGCTCGGCTACCACGGCAAGCCCCTCGGCCTGCTCGACGTCGGCGGTTTCTACGCCAAGCTCGGCGACTTCCTCGACCACCTGGTCGCCGAACGCTTCGTCCGCTCCCAGCACCGCGCCATGCTGCAACTGGACGACTCGCCGGCCGGGCTGTTGCAGGCGCTGCGCCAGTGGCAGCCGAGCGCGGCGCCGAAATGGCTCGACCGCCGCCCCGATTGAGCCCCTCCCGCCGGTTCTGGCATGGGCCGGCACGGTCACGCCTAACCGGGCCCCATGGCGGCCGACCGCTGCACCGGCCGCTCCCGCCCCACCAGAGAAGGACGCCTCGCATGGCCGGCATAGTCGCCGGCGCCCTGGCCCTGGCCGCCGTCACGCAGCCCCCCCGGCATCGCCCTGAGCCGCCAGCGGCGCGAGCCGCGCGCACCAACAGCGCCGACCTACGCAGGCCGGCGCGCATCCGTTACCATCGCCACACTCCCGAGACGAGACGCGGCATGTATATCTATCGATTGGTCCTGATCCTGGTAGTGGGGATCTACCTGTTCTCCCCGGCCATCATGGACTGGTGGACCGACCCCAACGGCGCCTGGTACCGCCCCTACCTGCTGTGGCTGATCCTCATAGTGGTGACCTTTATCCTGCAGAGCCAGCGCGATACCGATGAACTCTGAAACAGGGCAGCGAATCCTGGCGACCGCCCCTTATCATTCTTCGCAGAGCCCGCGCGATGCCTATGAACGCCGAAACAGGGCAGCGAATCCTGGCGACCGCCCCTTATCATTCTTCGCAGAGCCCGCGCGATGCCTATGAACGCCGAAACGGGGCAGCGAGTCCTGGCGACCGCCCCTTATCATTCTTCGCAGAGCCCGCGCGATGCCTATGAACGCCGAAACGGGGCAGCGAATCCTGGCGACCGCCCCTTATCATTCTTCACCGGGCTCGCACGATACCCATGAGCCATGACCCGCAGCGGCGCACCGCCCTCGCAGACTGCCCACCCTCGTCACCCGCAGAGCCGACCAGATGCCGATGAGCTTTAGCCTGACCGAACTGATCCTGATCAGCGCCGCCTACCTGCTGGTGCTGTTCGGGGTCGCCTGGGTCAGCGAACACGGCCTGATCCCGCGCTGGATCATCCGCCACCCCCTGACCTACACCCTGTCGCTGGGCGTCTACGCCAGCGCCTGGGCCTTCTACGGCACGGTGGGCCTGGCCTACCAGTACGGTTACGGCTTCCTCGCCAGCTACCTGGGGGTGTCCGGCGCCTTCCTCCTGGCGCCGGTGCTGCTCTATCCCATACTGCGCATCACCCGTACCTACCAGCTGTCGTCGCTGGCCGACCTGTTCGCCTTCCGCTTCCGCAGCACCTGGGCCGGCGCCCTGAGCACGGTGTTCATGCTGATCGGCGTGCTGCCGCTGCTGGCCCTGCAGATCCAGGCGGTGGCCGACTCCATCGGCATCCTCACCCAGGAACCGGTGAAGGACCGCGTGGCCCTGGCCTTCTGCGGCCTGATCATCCTCTTCACCACCCTGTTCGGCGCCCGCCATATCGCCACCCGCGAGAAGCACGAGGGCCTGGTGTTCGCCATCGCCTTCGAGTCGGTGGTCAAGCTCGGCGCCCTGGCCGCCATCGGCCTCTATGCGCTGTACGGCGTATTCGGCGGCCCGCAGGAGCTGGAGCGCTGGCTGGTGCAGAACCAGGCGGCGCTGACCAGCCTGCACACGCCGCTGCAGGAGGGTCCCTGGCGCACCCTGCTGCTGGTGTTCTTCGCCTCGGCCATCGTCATGCCGCACATGTACCACATGACCTTCACCGAGAACCTCAACCCGCGGGCCATGGTCAGCGCCAGCTGGGGCCTGCCGCTGTTCCTGCTGCTGATGAGCCTGGCGGTGCCGCTGATCCTCTGGGCCGGCCTGCGCCTGGGCGCGACCACCAACCCGGAGTACTTCACCCTCGGCCTGGGCCTGGCGCTGAACAGCCAGACCCTGGCGCTGATCGCCTACGTCGGCGGCCTGTCGGCCTCCAGCGGGTTGATCATCGTCACCACCCTGGCGCTGTCCGGCATGGTCCTCAACCATGTGGTGCTGCCGCTGTACCAGCCGCCGTCCGAGGGCAACATCTACCGCTGGCTGAAGTGGACGCGGCGGGCGCTGATCTTCGCCATCATCATGGCCGGCTTCGGCTTCTATCACCTGCTCGGCGCCGAGCAGGACCTGGCCAACCTGGGCATCGTCGCCTTCGTCGCCACCCTGCAGTTCCTCCCCGGGGTGCTCTCGGTGCTGTACTGGCCGACCGCCAACCGCCGCGGCTTCATCGCCGGCCTGCTGGCCGGCATCGGCGTCTGGGTGGTGGGCATGCTGCTGCCGATGGTCGGCAACCTGCAGGGCTTCTACCTGCCGCTGTTCAACCTGGTCTACGTGCTGGACGACAGCAGCTGGCACTTCGCGGCGATCGGCTCGCTGGCGGCCAACGTGCTGGTGTTCACCCTGGTGTCGCTGTTCACCGAGGCCAGCCCCGAGGAGAAGAGCGCCGCCGAGGCCTGCGCGGTGGACAACGTGCGCCGCCCGCAACGCCGCGAACTGCTGGCCCTGTCGCCCCAGGAGTTCGCCGCCCAGCTGGCCAAGCCCCTGGGCGCCAAGACCGCCCAGCGCGAGGTCGAGCAGGCCCTGCGCGACCTGCACCTGCCCTTCGACGAAGGCCGCCCCTATGCCCTGCGCCGCCTGCGCGACCGCATCGAGGCCAACCTCTCCGGCCTGATGGGCCCCAGCGTGGCCCAGGACATAGTCGAGACCTTCCTGCCCTACAAGGCCGGCAGCGAAAAATACGTCACCGAGGACATCCACTTCATCGAGAGCCGCCTGGAGGACTACCACTCGCGCCTCACCGGCCTGGCCGCGGAACTCGACGCCCTGCGTCGCTACCACCGCCAGACCCTGCAGGAACTGCCCATGGGCGTCTGCTCGCTGGCCAAGGACCAGGAGATCCTCATGTGGAACAAGGCCATGGAGGAGCTCACCGAAATCCCCGCGCAGCGCGTGGTCGGCTCGCGTCTGGCCACCCTCGGCGAGCCCTGGCTCGGCCTGCTGACGCGCTTCATCGAGCTGCCCGACCAGCACCTGCACAAGCAACAGCTGGACCTGGACGGCCAGGTGCGCTGGCTCAATCTGCACAAGGCGGCAATCGACGAGCCGCTGGCGCCGGGCAACAGCGGCCTGGTGCTGCTGGTCGAGGACCTCACCGAGACGCAGATGCTGGAAGACAAGCTGGTGCACTCCGAGCGCCTGGCCAGCATCGGCCGCCTGGCCGCCGGGGTGGCCCACGAGATCGGCAACCCCATCACCGGCATCGCCTGCCTGGCGCAGAACCTGCGCGAGGAGCGCGAAGGCGACGGCGAGCTGACCGAGATCAGCGCGCAGATCCTCGAACAGACCAAGCGGGTGTCGCGCATCGTCCAGTCGCTGATGAGCTTCGCCCACTCCGGCGCCCACCTGCAGGCCGACGAGGCGGTGTCCCTGGCCCAGGTGGCGCAGGACGCCATCGGCCTGCTGGCGCTGAACCGGCGCAGCGTCGATGTGCAGTTCTTCAACCTGTGCGACCCGGAACACTGGGCCGAAGGCGACCCGCAGCGCCTGGCCCAGGTGCTGATCAACCTGCTGTCCAACGCCCGCGACGCCTCGCCGCCGGGCGCGGCGATCCGGGTCAGGAGCGAGGCCTCCGAGCACACCGTCGACCTCATAGTCGAGGACGAGGGCAGCGGCATTCCCAAGGCGATCATGGACCGCCTGTTCGAACCCTTCTTCACCACCAAGGAGGTCGGCAAGGGCACCGGACTCGGCCTCGCGCTGGTCTATTCCATCGTGGAAGAGCATTATGGACAAATAACAATCGACAGCCCGGCCGACCCCGAGCGCCAGCTCGGCACCCGCATTCGGGTGACCCTGCCGCGGCATGTCGAGGCGACGTCCATAGCGAATTGAACCAGCGACCTGAGACCGTCGAGAGACCAGATTAATGCCTCATATTTTGATCGTCGAAGACGAAACCATCATCCGCTCTGCCCTGCGCCGCCTGCTCGAGCGCAACCAGTACCAGGTCAGCGAAGCCGGCTCGGTCCAGGAAGCGCAGGAGCGCTTCAGCATCCCCGGCTTCGACCTGATCGTCAGCGACCTGCGCCTGCCCGGCGCGCCCGGCACCGAGCTGATCAAGCTGGCCGAGGGCGCCCCGGTGCTGATCATGACCAGCTACGCCAGCCTGCGCTCGGCGGTGGACTCGATGAAGATGGGCGCGGTCGACTACATCGCCAAACCCTTCGACCATGACGAGATGCTGCAGGCCGTGGCGCGCATCCTGCGCGACCGCCAGACGGCCAAGAGCAGCCCGGCCGAGCGCCCCGCCAACGGCCGCGGCGGCAGCGACAAGGGTGCCGCGGACAGCAACGGCGAGATCGGCATCATCGGCTCCTGCGCCCCCATGCAGGAACTCTACGGCAAGATCCGCAAGGTCGCGCCGACCGACTCCAACGTGCTGATCCAGGGCGAGTCGGGCACCGGCAAGGAGCTGGTCGCCCGCGCCCTGCACAATCTGTCCAGGCGCGCCAAGGCGCCGCTGATCTCGGTCAACTGCGCGGCGATTCCCGAGACCCTGATCGAGTCCGAGCTGTTCGGCCACGAGAAGGGCGCCTTCACCGGCGCCAGCGCCGGCCGCGCCGGCCTGGTCGAGGCCGCCGATGGCGGCACCCTGTTCCTCGACGAGATCGGCGAGCTGCCGCTGGAAGCCCAGGCCCGCCTGCTGCGCGTGCTGCAGGAGGGCGAGATCCGCCGGGTCGGCTCGGTGCAGTCGCAGAAGGTCGACGTGCGCCTGATCGCCGCCACCCACCGCGACCTCAAGAGCCTGGCCAAGGTCGGCCAGTTCCGCGAGGACCTCTACTACCGCCTGCACGTCATCGCCCTGAAGCTGCCGGCGCTGCGCGAGCGCGGCAGCGACGTGATCGAGATCGCCCGCGCCTTCCTGCTGCGCCAGTGCACACGCATGGGCCGCGACGACCTGCATTTCGCCCCGGACGCCGAACAGGCGATCCGTCACTATTCCTGGCCGGGCAACGTCCGCGAACTGGAGAACGCCATCGAGCGCGCGGTGATCCTCTGCGAGAACACGGCCATCTCGGCCGAGCTGCTGGGCATCGACATCGAGCTGGACAACCTGGAGGACGCCGACGAGGAGTTCGCCGGCACCCCGGGCCAGAGCAGCAACAGCAGCCTGGAGCCGACCGAGGACCTGTCGCTGGAAGACTACTTCCAGCACTTCGTGCTGGAGCACCAGGACCACATGACCGAGACCGAACTGGCGCGCAAGCTCGGCATCAGCCGCAAGTGCCTGTGGGAGCGCCGTCAGCGCCTGGGCATCCCGCGGCGCAAATCCGGGGCGGCGACCGGCACCTGAGCGTCGCCGGCGGACAAGCGCGCCGCGCGGAGGTTCCCTCCCGAACCGTTACCGAATCGACATTGCGTAACAAAAGCCGGGGCTATCGGTAACGAAGACCCGGCTTTTTTGTCGCCCACGGATACCGTAGCAGTAGCTCAAGCCATTGTTCTACAAGGATTATCAAAACCTGGCACGGCTTATGCTCTCTCTACGGCACAACAACAATAACAAGCGACGCCACACAATAAGAACAAGACGTATCGACTCCAGCACAACAAGAACAACAGGGCGGAGGCGCAGCTAACTGATCATTTTGGAACGGAATTGCCTTTGGGGTTCGCCCCACGACCAGGCCGAGAACAATAAAACTGCCACGAGGCAGCTCCCGCACTGGTTGGGTCACGGAAGGATCATGGCAACATCAGCATCCAAAGTAATCCGTTTGCTATTGACTCCCGGCTTGGGAGGTTCTCCACGGGTCCTTGACCCGACGGAGCGAGCAACCCAACAAGAACAACAAGCTCGCCATAATAATAAAAACGAAGCACGCACCTACTTGGGGGGGAGCCTAGGCTCCCCCAGTAGCTTCTGCCCCGCCCAAACCGACGCATTCCCGCCGCTTCCTACACCATCCCCCGACTCGATGCTAGAATCCGCGCCACTCTCGCGGCCATCACCTATTCTGGCCAGTCATTCCGTCAAACAGTGCATCCCATGCTGAAAAAGCTGTTCAAGTCTCTACGTTCCCCCCTGCGCCGCGCCAAACACTCGCACAGCACCCCCGAGGTCCTGAGCAACCGCCAGCACCCGATCCACCGCGGGGACATCAGCCGCCATGCCATCGGCGTGGTCGAGCGCCTGCAGAGTGCCGGCTACCAGGCCTATCTGGTCGGCGGCTGCGTGCGCGACCTGCTGCTGGACCTCGACCCCAAGGATTTCGACGTCGCCACCAGCGCCACCCCCGAGCAGGTTCGCGCCGAGTTCCGCAACGCCCGGGTGATCGGTCGCCGCTTCAAGCTGGTGCACGTGCATTTCGGCCGCGAGATCATCGAGGTCGCCACCTTCCGCGCCAACCATCCCCAGGACGAAGACGACGACCCGCGCGCGGCACGCCACGAGAGCGGGCGCATCCTGCGCGACAACGTCTACGGCAGCCTGGAGGACGATGCCCAGCGCCGCGACTTCACCATCAACGCGCTGTACTACGACCCGGGCAACGAGCGCATCCTCGACTACGCCCACGGCGTGCACGACATCCGCAACCACCTGATCCGCCTGATCGGCGATCCGACCCAGCGCTACCAGGAAGACCCGGTGCGCATGCTGCGGGCGGTGCGCTTCGCCGCCAAGCTGGATTTCGATATCGAAAAACACAGCGCCGCACCGATCTACAAGCTGGCGCCCATGCTCGGCGAGATCCCCGCCGCGCGCCTGTTCGACGAGGTGCTCAAGCTGTTCCTCGCCGGCTACGCGGTCTATACCTACGAGCTGCTGGTGGACTATGGCCTGTTCGGTCAGCTGTTCCCGGCCAGCGCCGCGGCGCTCAAGCACAACCCGGACTACACCGATACCCTGATCCACAACGCCCTGGCCAACACCGACCTGCGCATCCAGCAGGGCAAGCCGGTGACCCCGGCGTTCCTCTTCGCCGCGCTGCTCTGGCCGGCGCTGCCGGCCCGCGTGCTGAAGCTGCAGGAGCGCGGCATGCCGCCGATCCCGGCGATGCAGGAGGCGGCCCACGAGCTGATCAGCGAACAGTGCCAGCGCATCGCCGTGCCCAAGCGCTTCACCCTGCCGATCCGCGAGATCTGGGACATGCAGGAGCGCCTGCCGCGGCGCAGCGGCAAACGCGCCGACCTGCTGCTGGAGAACCCGCGCTTCCGTGCCGGCTACGACTTCCTCCTGCTGCGCGAGAGCGCCGGCGAGCAGACCGATGGCCTGGGCGACTGGTGGACCGTCTATCAGGATGCCAGCGACAGCGAGCGGCGCAGCATGATCCGCGACCTCAGCGGCAAGGACGACGGCCCCGCTGCGCCGCGCAAGCGCAAGCGCAGCGGCGGCCGACGCAAGCGCGGCGCCGACGCCGGCACGACCAAGCCCGGCAACGACTGATGGAACGGGTCTATATCGGCCTGGGCAGCAACCTGGCCGAGCCACACGAGCAACTGCGCGGCGCCCTCGCGGCACTGGCCGCGCTGCCCGACTCGCGACTCGCGGCCACCTCGTCCTTCTATGCCAGCGACCCGCTCGGCCCGGCGGACCAGCCGCGCTACGTCAACGCCGTGGCCGCACTGGACACCGCGCTCAGCCCGCTGGCCCTGCTCGACGCCCTGCAGGCCATCGAGCTGAGCCAGGGGCGCACGCGCAAGGCCGAACGCTGGGGACCGCGCACCCTCGACCTGGACATCCTGCTGTTCGGCCAGCGCCAGCTCGACGAACCGCGCCTGTGCGTGCCGCACTACCACATGCACGCCCGGCCCTTCGTGCTCTACCCCCTGGCCGAACTGGCCCCCGAGTTGCGCCTGCCGGACGGCCGCCACCTGAGCGAACTGCTCGCCGCCTGCCCCTTCGCCGGCCTGGAGCGCCTGGACTGACGGCAAGCGCCGCGACAGCCCCGGTAACGTCCGTAACAAGTCGGTAACACCCGCAATTGACTTCGAGCCGCCCCATCTGGACTATAGGCGTCCCGTTGCCCCGCACCGGTGAAATCCGCGGCCAATGCAGGCCGATTAGAAGCAGCCCGACTGCCGGCTGGACGCCTGAGTGAGGACGATCTTTCATGCCTGACGTTACCCTGAGCACCCTGCAGAGCCTCAAGCAGAGTGGCGAGAAGATCGCCATGCTGACCTGCTACGACGCCACCTTCGCCCAGGCCGCCTGCCAGGCCGGGGTCGAAATGCTGCTGGTCGGCGACTCCCTCGGCATGGTCCTGCAGGGGCACGACAGCACCCTGCCGGTCAGCGTCGCCGAAATGGCCTACCACGTCGCCAGCGTCAAGCGCGGCAATCAGGGCGCACTGATCCTCGCCGACCTGCCGTTCATGGCCTACGCCACCAACGAGCAGACCCTGGCCAACAGCGCCACCCTGATGCAGGCCGGCGCCCACATGGTCAAACTGGAAGGCGCCGCCTGGCTGGCCGAGCCTATCCGCCTGCTGGCCGAGCGCGGCGTGCCGGTCTGCGCCCATCTCGGCCTGACCCCGCAGGCGGTCAACCTGCTCGGCGGCTACAAGGTCCAGGGCCGCCAGGAGGCCCAGGCACGGCAGATGCGCGCCGACGCCATGGCCCTGGAGCAGGCCGGCGCGGCCATGCTGCTGCTCGAGTGCGTGCCCAGCGAACTGGCCGCCGAGATCAGCCAGGCGGTGAAGATTCCGGTGATCGGCATCGGCGCCGGCAACGCCACCGATGGCCAGGTCCTGGTGCTGCACGACATGCTCGGTTTGTCCCTCAGCGGCCGCACGCCGAAATTCGTCAAGGACTTCATGGCCGGCCAGAGCAGCATCCAGGCGGCGCTCGGCGCCTACGTCAGGGCGGTCAAGGACGCCAGCTTCCCCGCCGCCGAACACGGGTTCTCCGCATGAACACGGTCAAGACCATCCGCGACCTGCGCGCGGCCGTGGCCCAGGCACGCGCCGAGGGCAAGCAGATCGGCTTCGTGCCGACCATGGGCAACCTGCACGCCGGCCATGCCGCCCTGGTGACCAAGGCCGCCCAGCGCGCCGACTTCGTGGTGGCGAGCATCTTCGTCAACCCGCTGCAGTTCGGCCCCAACGAAGACCTCGCCACCTACCCGCGCACCCTCGCCGCGGACCAGGACAGGCTGCTCGAGGCCGGCTGCCACCTGCTGTTCACCCCGGACGTCGAGGAGATGTATCCGGACGGCATGGCCGGCCAGACCCGCGTCAGCGTGCCGGGCGTCGCCGAGGGCCTGTGCGGCGCCAGCCGCCCCGGGCACTTCGAGGGCGTCGCCACCGTGGTGACCAAGCTGCTCAACATGGTGCAGCCGGACCTGGCGGTGTTCGGCCAGAAGGACTTCCAGCAGCTGGCGGTGATCCGCACCCTGGTGCGCGACCTGAACATGCCGATCCAGATCATCGGCGAGCCGACGGTGCGCGCCGAGGACGGCCTGGCGCTGTCCTCGCGCAACGGCTACCTGACTCCCGAACAACGCGCCGTGGCGCCGACCCTGTACCGCGGCCTGCAACGGATCGCCGCGGCGCTGCGTGCAGGCGAGCGCAACTTCGCCGAGCTGGTCGCCGCCGCCCAGGAGCAACAGCGCGCCGCCGGCTTCCGCCCCGACTACCTGGAGATTCGCCAGGCGAACAGCCTGCGCCCGGCCACCCCCGAGGACCGCCAGCTGGTGATACTGGTCGCCGCCTTCATCGGCAGCACCCGCCTGATCGACAACCTGGCGCTCGACCTCGACGCCACCCCCTGACCCGGCAGGCACCTGCTGCCGCCACCCGCTTATGGAGAACGCCATGCACGCGATCATGCTCAAGGCCAAACTGCACCGCGCCGAAGTCACCCATGCCGTGCTCGACTACGAGGGCTCCTGCGCCATCGACGGCGAGTGGCTGGACCTGGCCGGCATCCACGAGTACGAGCAGATCCAGATCTACAACATCGACAACGGCGAACGTTTCACCACCTATGCGATTCGCGGCGAAGCCGGTTCGCGGATGATCTCGGTGAACGGCGCCGCGGCGCACAAGGCCAAGGTCGGCGACCGCGTGATCATTTGCGCCTACGCCCACTACAGCGAGGCCGAACTGGCCAGCTTCAAGCCACGCATGCTGTACATGGCGCCGGGCAACGAACTGAGCCACACCAGCAACGCGATCCCGGTGCAGGTTGCCTGAGTCGACACCACCCCGGTTACACTCAAAGCCCGGACACGGCCTGTGCTCCGGGCTTTTTATTGTCCCGGGAGCAGATTCCCGCGACCGCCTCAGCAGAAGGAAGCCCCCGCAATGACGTACTACCAGCACCCGCTCGATGTCACCGCCCTGCCGGCCTGGCAGGCGCTGCAGGACCATCGGGCCCGCTTGCAGAACTTCAGCATGCGCGAGGCGTTCGACTCCGACCCCGAGCGCTTCGGCCAGCTGTCGCTGAGCAGCTGCGGCCTGTTTCTCGACTACTCGAAGAACCTGATCACCGGCGAGACCCGCGACCTGCTGGTGCGCCTGGCCCGGGAGTGCGGCCTGCAGCAGGCGATCGACGCGCTGTTCGACGGCGAGGCGGTCAACGCCTCGGAAGGCCGCCCGGCCCTGCACACCGCCCTGCGCCGGCCGATCGGCGACCGCGTGCTGGTCGACGGCGTCGACGTGATGCCCGAGGTGCACCGGGTGCTGCACCAGATGACCGAGCTGGTCGGCCGCGTGCACGACGGCCTGTGGCGCGGCTACAGCGAGAAGCCGATCACCGACGTGGTCAACATCGGCATCGGCGGCTCCTTCCTCGGCCCGCAGCTGGTCTCCGAGGCCCTGCTGCCCTTCGCCCAGCGCGGCGTGCGCTGCCACTACCTGGCCAACATCGACGGCAGCTCCTTCCACGAACTGGCGGCCAGGCTGAAGGCCGAGACCACCCTGTTCATCGTCTCCTCGAAGTCCTTCGGTACCCTGGAAACCCTGAAGAACGCCCAGGCCGCGCGCCGCTGGTACCTCGCCCAGGGCGGTTCCGAGGCCGAGCTGTACCGCCACTTCATCGCCGTCACCAGCAACCAGGAGGCGGCGGTGGCCTTCGGCATCCACGCGGAGAACATCCTGCCGATGTGGGACTGGGTCGGCGGCCGCTATTCGCTGTGGTCGGCCATCGGCCTGCCGATCGCCATGTCCATCGGCATGTCCAACTTCAAGGAGCTGCTGTCCGGCGCCTACAGCATGGACCAGCACTTCCGGGAAGCCCCCTTCGAGCAGAACATGCCGGTGCTGCTGGCCCTGCTGGGCATCTGGTACGGCAACTTCTGGGGCGCGCAGACCCAGGCGATCCTGCCCTACGACCACTACCTGCGCAACATCACCAAGCACCTGCAGCAGCTGGACATGGAGTCCAACGGCAAGCGCGTGCTGCAGGACGGCCGCCCTGCGCCCTGCGCCACCGGGCCGGTGATCTGGGGCGGCGTCGGCTGCAACGGCCAGCACGCCTACCACCAGTTGTTGCACCAGGGCACCCTGCTGATTCCGGCCGACTTCATCGTGCCGGTGGTCAGCTACAACCCGGTGGCCGACCATCACCAGTGGCTCTATGCCAACTGCCTGTCGCAGAGCCAGGCGCTGATGCTCGGCAAGACCCAGGCCGAGGCCGAGGCGGAACTGCGCGCCAAGGGCCTGGAGGAGACCCGGGTCAGCCAGCTCGCCGCGCACAAGGTGATCCCCGGCAACCGCCCGAGCAACACCCTGGTACTCGAGCGGGTCAGTCCGCGCCGCCTCGGCGCCCTGGTGGCGCTGTACGAGCACAAGGTGTTCGCCCAGAGTGCGATCTGGGGCATCAACGCCTTCGACCAGTGGGGCGTGGAACTGGGCAAGGAGCTGGGCAAGGGCGTCTATTCGCGCCTGCTGGGTGCCGAGCAGAGCACGGCCGAGGACCAATCCACCCAGGGCCTGATCGACTTCTTCCGCGCCCGCCACCGCGGCTGAGCCCGCCGGCGACCGGCACTTGAACCCGGCCACCGCTTGGGTGCTAACCTTACGGACATCGCGGACACAACCAGACAAAAGGACCCGCCATGTTTGAGATCACCCGCCACCCCGTGGCCGATGCCGTGCGCCAGCGCGCCCACCTCGACGCAGAGGCCTACGAGCGCCTGTACCGGCAGTCGGTGGAACAGCCGGAAACCTTCTGGGCCGAGCAGGCCAAGGCCTTCCTCGACTGGTTCAAGCCCTGGCTCAGCGTGCACCACGTCGACATGCACAAGGGCCAAGCCAGCTGGTTCAAGGGCGGCCAGCTGAACGTCAGCTACAACTGCATCGACCGCCACCTGCTGCAGCGCGGCGAGCAGGTCGCGCTGATCTGGGAAGGCGACAACCCCAGCGAGTCCGCCCACATCAGCTACAACAAGCTGCACCACCAGGTCTGCCGCCTGGCCAATGTGCTCAAGAGCCGCGGCGTGCAGAAGGGCGACCGGGTCTGCATCTACATGCCGATGGTCCCGGAGGCGGCCTATGCCATGCTCGCCTGCGCGCGCATCGGCGCGGTGCACTCGGTGGTGTTCGGCGGCTTCTCCCCCGACGCCCTGCGCGACCGCATCCTGGATGCCGATTGCCGCACGGTGATCACCGCCGACGAAGGCGTGCGCGGCGGCAAGTACGTGCCGCTCAAGGCCAACGTCGACAAGGCCCTGCACAGCTGCCCGAACGTCTCCACCGTGCTGGTGGTGCAGCGCACCCAGGGCAGCATCGACTGGAATCCCGACCGCGACCTCTGGTACCACGAGGCCCTGCACGGTGCCAGCGGCGACTGCCCGCCCGAGCCGATGGACGCCGAGGACCCGTTGTTCATCCTCTATACCTCGGGCTCCACCGGCAAGCCCAAGGGCGTGCTGCACACCACCGGCGGCTACCTGCTGCAGGCGGCGATGACCCACAAGTACGTGTTCGACTACCACGACGGCGACGTCTACTGGTGCACCGCCGATGTCGGCTGGGTCACCGGCCACAGCTACATCGTCTACGGCCCGCTGGCCAACGGCGCCACCAGCCTGATCTTCGAGGGCGTGCCGAACTACCCGGACGCCTCGCGTTTCTGGCAGGTCATCGACAAGCACCAGGTGAATATCTTCTACACCGCGCCGACCGCCATCCGCGCGCTGATGCGCGAGGGCGAGGCCCCCGTCAAGAGCGCCTCGCGCAGCAGCCTGCGCCTGCTCGGCTCGGTGGGCGAGCCGATCAACCCGGAAGCCTGGGAGTGGTACTTCAACGTGGTCGGCGAGCGCCGCTGCCCGATCGTCGACACCTGGTGGCAGACCGAGACCGGCGCCATCATGATCGCCCCGCTGCCGGGCGCCACCGACCTCAAGCCCGGCTCGGCGACCCGCCCGTTCTTCGGCGTGCAGCCGGTGCTGCTGGACGAGAAGGGCCAGGAAATCGACGGCCCGGGCAGCGGCGTGCTGGCGATCAAGGCCAGCTGGCCGAGCCAGATCCGCAGCGTCTACGGCGACCACCAGCGGCTGATCGATACCTACTTCAAGCCCTACCCCGGCTACTACTTCAGCGGCGACGGCGCGCGCCGCGACGAGGACGGCTACTACTGGATCACCGGCCGGGTCGACGACGTGATCAACGTCTCCGGCCACCGCATCGGCACCGCCGAGGTGGAAAGCGCCCTGGTGCTGCACGACGCGGTGGCCGAGGCCGCGGTGGTCGGCTACCCCCACGACGTCAAGGGCCAGGGCATCTACGCCTTCGTCACCCCGATGAACGGGGTGGCGCCGAGCGACGAGCTGCAGAAGGAACTGCTGACCCTGGTCGCCAAGGAAATCGGCAGCTTCGCCAAGCCCGAGCTGCTGCAGTGGGCCCCCGGACTGCCCAAGACCCGCTCCGGCAAGATCATGCGGCGCATCCTGCGCAAGATCGCCTGCAACGAGCTGGACAGCCTCGGCGACACCTCGACGCTGGCCGACCCGTCGGTGGTCGACGGCCTGATCGACCAGCGCCTAAACCGCTGAGCGGCGCCCCCTCCCCGCCCGCCACCGCGGGGCGATGCCCGGCATCGCCCCGCGGCCGGCACCGGCCACCTGACCGCCCGGTTCGCGTACTGGTCGGAGGCCGAAGCTCTGTGCCACCATAACGGCCCTTTCGCGGCCCGCCGCGCCCGTCATTCGTGAGGATCGATCATGCAAGAAGTCGTCATCGTCGCCGCCACCCGCACCGCCATCGGCAGCTTCCAGGGCTCGCTGGCTGGCATTCCGGCCGTCGAACTGGGCGCCGCGGTGATCCGCCGCCTGCTGGAGCAGACCGGCCTGAACGGCGCCGAGGTCGACGAGGTGATCCTCGGCCAGGTGCTCACCGCCGGTGCCGGGCAGAACCCCGCGCGCCAGGCCGCGATCCGCGCCGGCCTGCCCCACGCGGTGCCGGCCCTGACCCTGAACAAGGTCTGCGGCTCGGGGCTCAAGGCCCTGCACCTGGGCGCCCAGGCGATTCGCTGCGGCGACGCCGAAGTGATCATCGCCGGCGGCATGGAGAACATGAGCCTGGCCCCCCATGTCGTGCCCAACATGCGCAGCGGCCTGCGCATGGGCCACGGCCAGCTGCTCGACAGCATGATCCACGACGGCCTGTGGGACGCCTTCAACGACTACCACATGGGCATCACCGCCGAGAACCTGGCCGACAAGTACCAGATCGGCCGCGCGGAGCAGGACGCCTTCGCCGCCGAGTCGCAGCGCAAGGCCGCCGCGGCCATCGAGTCGGGGCGCTTCGCCGAGGAGATCACGCCGATCCTCATTCCCCAGCGCAAGGGCGAGCCCACCGCCTTCGCCACCGACGAGCAACCCCGCGCCGGCACCACCCTGGAGTCCCTGGCCAGCAGCAAGCCGGCGTTCAAGAAGGACGGCAGCGTCACCTCCGGCAACGCCTCCAGCCTCAACGACGGCGCCGCCGCGGTGCTGCTGATGAGCGCCGCCAAGGCCGAGGCCCTGGGCCTGCCGGTGCTGGCGCGCATCGCGGCCTATGCCAACGCCGGGGTCGATCCGGCGATCATGGGCATCGCCCCGGTCTCGGCCACCCGCCGCTGCCTGGACAAGGCCGGCTGGAGCCTGGATCAGCTGGACCTGATCGAGGCCAACGAGGCCTTCGCCGTGCAGGCCCTGGCGGTCGGCAAGGAGCTGGGCTGGGACGCGGCCAGGGTCAACGTCAACGGCGGCGCCATCGCCCTGGGCCACCCGATCGGCGGCTCGGGTTGCCGGGTGCTGGTGACCCTGCTGCACGAGATGATCAAGCGCGACGCCAGGAAGGGCCTGGCCACCCTGTGCATCGGCGGCGGCCAGGGCGTGGCCCTGGCCATCGAGCGCTAGACGCCGTCGTCGCACGACTGAAGGCCGGCGCCGCCTCGAGAGAGGCCGCCGGCTTTTTTTGCTAGACTGCGCGCCCCTCTTAGCGAGTCGCCGCGCATGTCCTCTCTCGACCAGGCGCTGCGCGCCGCCCTCCACAACCGCCAGACGCTGCTCGCCGACCTGCACGGCCAGGGCAGCGACTGCTACCGCCTGTTCCACGGCAGCCAGGAAGGCGCCGGCGGCCTGACTCTGGACCGCTACGGCCCGCAATTGCTGGTGCAGAGCTTCCACCAGCGCCTCGAGCGCGAGCAGCTGCTGGGCCTGGCCGAGCAGTGCCGCGCATGGCTCGACCTGCCCCTGCTGCTGGTCTACAACGACCGTTCCCAGGGCAATTCGCGGATCGACCGCAGTGACCCGGTCTACCGGGCCGAGGACAACGCCCTGGCCGACCTGGTCGGCCATGAGTGGGGCCTGGCCTACCGGGTACGCGGCCGTCATCCCGGCCAGGACCCCCTGCTGTTCCTCGACCTGCGCGAGGCCCGCGGCTGGGTCAAGGCGCACAGCGCCGGCAAGTCGGTGCTCAACCTGTTCGCCTACACCTGTGGCGTCGGCCTGGCGGCCGCCGCCGGCGGCGCCCGCGAGGTGGTCAACCTGGATTTCGCCGAGGGCAACCTGGCGGTCGGCCGCGAGAACGGCGCACTCAACCCGCAGCTGCCGCCCATGCAGTTCGTCCAGTCCGACTATTTCCCGGCCATCCGCCAGCTGGCCGGCCTGCCGGTGGCCCAGCGCCGCGGCCACAAGCTGCCCAGCTACCCGCGCCTGACCGCGCGCCAGTTCGACTTGGTGTTCCTCGACCCGCCGGCCTGGGCCAAGAGCGCCTTCGGCACCGTCGACCTGCTGCGCGACTACCAGAGCCTGCTCAAGCCGGCGATCCTCGCCACGGCCGACGACGGCGTGCTGGTGTGCTGCAACAACCTGGCGAAGGTCGCCCTGGCCGACTGGCGCGAGCAGGTACTGCGCTGCGCCGCCAAGCTCGGTCGCCCGGTGCGCGACTGCCAGGTGCTGGCGCCGGCGGCGGACTTTCCCTCCCCGGATGGCCAACCCCCGCTGAAAACCCTGATCCTGCAATTCTGAGTCGCACCCCGGAGGCTGAAAAGCCGTCACCGCCGACAATTTGAACCCGCGACCCATGCCATACTCCAAGGCACTTCGCCTCGGAACAGTTGCCGCATCTTCATGCACAAAGGACTGAAACGCGCCCTCGGCGCCCTGTTGATCGCCAGCGTCCTCTACAGCCTGCTGGGCTTCCTCATCCTGCCGGGGATCGCCCTGCGCATCGCCAACCAGCAGCTGGCGCTGTACGCCACCCTGCCCGCCCGCCTCGAGCGCCTGCAGTTCAACCCCTTCAGCCTGGAGCTCAGCCTGTGGGGGCTGCGCATCGGCGAGCCGGACCAGCAGCAGCTGGCCTTCGCGCGCCTGTACGCCGACCTGCAGCTGGACAGCCTGTGGCGCGGCGCCTTGCACCTGGCGGCCGTCGAGCTGGACGGGGGCCATGGCGAGGTGCGGCTGGCCCGCGACGGCACGCTCAACCTGAGCCGGCTGTTCAGGCTGCCGGAGCGCCCGCAACAGACGTCCGAAGAGCCGGCCGGCGAGCTCTTCCCCCTGCGCATCGACCGCCTGCGCCTGAGCGAAGCGAGCCTGCGTTTTGAAGACCTGCGCCCCGGCGAGCCGGTGAACCTGGCCTACGACTCGCTCAACCTGGACCTGCACAACCTCAGCACCCTGGCCGGCGACAATGCCGAGATGAAGCTGGTGGCCAGCGGCCCCCAGGGCGCACGGATCGACTGGCAAGGCCAGTTCGGCCTGGCGCCCCTCGCCTCCGATGGCCAGCTGCGCGTCTCCGGAGTCCGCCTGCAAACCTTCTGGCCCTACGTGCGCGACGCCGTGCCCCTGGCACTGAAGGACGGCCAGCTCGAGCTGAGCACGGACTACCGCCTGAGCCTGGCCCAGGGCACCGAACTGCTGTTGAGCAACGCGGCCGTCGGCGTCGCCGCCATCGCCCTCGACAGCCCGGATGGTCGCCCGCTGCTGCGCCTGGAACGCCTGGACATCGGCGAGACCCGCGTGGACCTGGGCAAACGCCAGGTGCTGGTCGGCAAGCTGCGCAGCCGCAACCTGGAAACCTGGGCCGCCCGCGAAGCCGACGGCCAGCTGGACTGGCACAGGCTGCTGGCCGGCCCGCCCGCCACTGCGTCATCCCCGCAGCCGGCCCCTGACGCTACCGCCAGGCAGGATGCGCCTGCGGCGAGGAGCGACACGGCGGACAAGACCACGCCGGCCCCCGCCTGGCAGGTGTTGCTGCGCGACGTGCAGCTGCGCGAGTACCGGGTCCACCTGGCCGACCGTGTGCCGCAGCAGCAGGTGGCGCTGGAGCTCGGCCCCCTCGATCTCGACCTGAGCGACTTCGACAGCCGCGGCACCTCGCCCTTCACCCTCAAGCTCAATACCGGCCTGGGCCAGCAGGGACGGCTGCAGGCCGAGGGTCAGGCGCAGCTGAGCCCCACCACGGCCAGCCTGAAGGTCGCCAGTCGCGATATCGACCTGCGCCTGGCCCAGGCCTACCTCAGCCCTTACCTGCGCCTGGAACTGCGCAGCGGCCAGCTCGGCAGCGACCTGCAGGTCGATCTCGTCGGCACCGCGCCGCTGCGCTTCAGCGTCCGCGGCAGCGCCCAGGTCGACCAGCTGCACAGCCTCGATACCCTCAAGGAGCGCGACTTCGTGCGCTGGCAAAGGCTCGACCTGGACGGCATCGACTACCGACACGGCGACACGCTGAACATCGACAAGGTGCGCCTGCACCAGCCCTACGCGCGTTTCATCATCAACGAGGACCTGAGCACCAACCTCAACGAACTGCTGATCGCCCAGCCCCAGGCGCCCGCCGCGGCAAGCACGCCGGCCGGCGAGCCGCTGGGCATTCGCATCGGCGAGGTGAGCATCGCCGAGGGTTCGGCCAACTTCGCCGACTTCAGCCTGACCCCCAACTTCGCCACCGCCATCCAGCAGCTGGGCGGCCGCATCGGCACCCTCGACAGTCGCAGTACCAAGCCGGCCAGGGTCAGCCTCAGCGGCAAGGTCGACCGCTATGCGCCGATGAGCGTCGAGGGCAGCCTCAACCCCTTCGACCCGCTGGACAGCCTGGATATCGCCACCCGGTTCAAGCAGGTCGAACTGACCACCCTGACCCCCTATTCCGGCAAGTTCGCCGGCTACCGCATCCGCAAGGGCCGGCTCAACCTGGACCTGCACTACCGCATCAGCAAGGGCCAGTTGCAGGCGCAGAACAGCGTGCTGGTCGAGCAGCTGCAACTCGGCGAGAAGGTCGACAGCCCCAGCGCGGTCGACCTGCCGGTGCGCCTGGCCGTCGCCCTGCTCAAGGACCCGGACGGCCGGATCGCCCTCCAGCTGCCGGTCCAGGGCGACCTCAACAACCCCGAGTTCAGCGTGATGCCGATCGTCTGGAAGACCCTGCGCAACCTGGTGCTGCGCGCCGCCCAGGCGCCGTTCAAGTTCATCGGCGGCCTGGTCAGCGGCGGTGCCGACATGGACCTGAGCCAAGTGTCGTTCGCCGCCGGCAGTGCCGAACTCGATGGCCCGGCGCGGGCCGGTCTGGACACCCTGGCCGGCGCATTGCGCGAGCGACCGGCACTGCGCCTGGAGGTCGAGGGGCTGAGCGCCGAGGGCAGCGATGGCGCGCCGCTGGCCGCACAACGCCTGCAGCGCGAGTACCAGGCCAGCTACTACAAGATCCTCCAGCGCCGGGGCGATGCCGTACCGGCCGAGCCGGCCCTGTTGCCGGTGCCCGAGGACCAGCATGCCGCGCTGCTCGAAGGCATCTACCGCAGCCGCCTGAAGCAGCAGCCCCCCGCCGAATGGGGCGAGCTGGACGAACCACAGCGTGCGGCGCGGCTGCGCGACGCGGTGCTGCAGTCCTGGGCCCAGAGCAAGCTGCTGCAGCGCCAGCTGGCCCAGGCCCGCGCCGCCGCCATCAAGGACTATCTGGTCGACCGCGGCGGCCTGGCCGACGCGCGCATCTACCTGCTGGATGTCAGCCGCGGCAAACCTGAGGCCGACGGACGAGTGGCCAGCCCCCTGCACCTCGATAGCGAATAAGCTGAGCAGATGATCATGAAAACCCTCAGCCTGACCCTGCTCATGGGCTGCGCCGGCCTCGCCCAGGCCGACACCCTGCGTTGCGGCAGCCAGCTGGTCAGCCTCGGCGACCGCAGTTTCGAGGTCGAGCGGAAATGCGGCGAACCGGCCTTCCGCGACCTGGTCGGCTACACCCTGGGGCCCTACGAGCGGCGCGAGTTCAAGATCGAGGAGTGGGTCTACGGCCCCAGCAACGGGGTGCTGAGCATTCTCACCTTCGAGGGCAACCGCCTGACCCGCATCGAGCGGCGCCGCCAGCGCTGACGCGCGCCCGTCCAGGGTATAGGCTGAAGCCCTCCGAGCCGTTCCCGGTGGCCCCGATGAAATCCCTCGTGCTGATCCTCGCTCTGACCCTGTCGACCGCGGCCGCCGCGGCCTCGACCCTGCGCTGCGGCAGCGCCCTGGTCAGCCGCGACGACAGCGCCAGCGAGGTCCTCGACAAATGCGGCGAGCCGCGCAGCCGCGACTTCCTCGGCTACCGCGAGGTGCTGGACTACTACGGCTTTCGCCACGAAGTGGCGGTGGAGGAATGGACCTACGGCCCGCGCAACGGCATGTACCACTTCCTGCGCTTCGAGGGTAATCGCCTGCAGCGCATCGACAGCAAACGCGGCAACTGACAAGCCGCGGTGCGGCTGCTAGGCTCGCCGCTCCATCCCGGAACAAGGAAGCTCCAGCATGCGCCGCACCAGCCTGTCCATCGTTCTGCTCCTGAGCGTCACCTGTGCCCAGGCCTCCCTGCGTTGCGAGCACGGCCTCGCCAGCAAGGGCGACCGTACCAGCGAAGTCCAGGCCAAGTGTGGCCAGGCGGCCAGCCGCGAGCTGGTCGGCTATACCGAGAACGCCGCCGGCGACCGGGAGCTGCCGATCGAGGAGTGGGTCTATGGCCCGCGCAACGGCATGTACTACTACCTGACCTTCCAGGGCGGCCGCCTGCAGCGGATCGACAGCCAGCGCGGCAACTGACGCCTGCGGGTCGACTAATTCATGCTCATTCTCCCCGCCGAACACCCGCTGGACTGGAACAGGCCGCCGGTCGTCACCCTGCTGCTGATCCTGCTCAACGTGCTGATCTACTTCGCCTACCAGGGCGGCGATCAGGCGCGCGAGGCCCAGGCGATACAGACCTATCTCGACGGCGGCCTGCTCGGCCGCGAACGGACCCTGTTTCTCGACGCCTTCAGCGCGCGCCACGCGCTGGATGCCGAACAGCGACGCCAGGTCGACGCCATGCGCCGCAGCGACCTGGCGCGCCTGGTGCTCTACGACCTGCAGTTCGAGAGCCGCCTGCGGCACAACCCCGCCTACCAGGGCGACCCGGCCTGGCAGGCCGCGCGCGCTAAGGCGGAGGCCGCGCGCGACCGCATCAGCAGCCTGCGCTTCGGTTTCATCCCGGCCCGCTTCAGTGTCGAGGGGCTGTTCGGCGCCATGTTCCTGCACGGCGACTTCGGCCACCTGGCCAGCAACATGCTGTTCCTGTTCATCTTCGGCTTCGCCCTGGAGATCGCCCTGGGGCGCTGGCTGTACCTCGGCCTCTACCTGCTCAGCGGCGTGGCCTCGCACCTGCTGTGGTGGATCATGGACCCGGTCTGGGTCAGCGGCGTCGGCGCCTCCGGGGCCATCTCCGGGCTGATGGGCATGTACCTGGGGGTCTACGGCCTGCGCCGGATCAACTTCTTCTACTGGCTGGGCCCGCTGTTCGGCTACTTCCGCGCCCCGGCGCTGTGGATACTGCCGGTGTGGCTGGGCAAGGAGCTGTATGGCCTGCTGCTGGCCGACGACAACGTCAACTACTACGCCCACCTCGGCGGCCTCGGCGCCGGCTTCCTCGCGGTCTGGCTGCCGCGCCTGGGCGGCCAGCTCGAGGTCGACCAGGCCTACCTGCACAAGGAGGACCCGGACGCGCCGTTCAAGCGCGAGCTGGAGAACCTGGATCGCGCGATCGGCAGCTTCGCCCTCGACCAGGCGGCCAGCCGCGGCCGGCAACTGCTCGAGCGTCACCCCGGGCGCCTGGAGCTGCTCGAACGCCTCTACCCGCTGGCTCGCAGCCGCCAGGACAAGGTGCTGCTCGGTGGCGTGCTGCGCCAGCTGTTCGCGTTGCCGCTGCCCACCACCAACCTGCCGCTGCTACAGCGCCTGGCCGAGGATTGCGCCGCGCCCGACCAACCCCTGCTGCAACATCCGGCCGTGCAACTGCACCTGCTGCGCCACCTGCTACAGGCCGAGCAGCACGCCCTGGCCCTGGCCGCCTGGCGCCGCCTCAGCCGCACCGCCCAGCCGCCCGCCGAGCTACCGGCGCTGACCCTGCGCCTGGGCAAGCTCCTCGGTCGCCAACGGGACCTGAGCGGCCTCGCCGAGCTCGGCCAGTTCCTCGCTCGGCGCTACCCCCACGCCGACCAGACCACCCAGCTGGGCCTGCTCCGCCGCCACCTGGCACGCTGAGCGCGCCGCCCCGACAGTCGCGGGCCAGCCTGGCACGGGCGCGGCCCGGAATCCGCCTCAGGCGAGACTGGCGAGCCTACCCAGGGCTGTCTCCAGGCTCGCCACCTCATCCATCAGCGGCGACTGGGGGTAGCGGGCGCGGATGAAGGCCAGCAGCTTCTGCGCCGGTTCAATCTGCCCCAGGCCTTCGGCGAAGCCGCGACTGGCCAGCAGGTAGGCCCGCGGGATATGCGGGTAGTCGGGAAAGCGCCGGTGCAGGTTACGCAGCAGGCTCAAGCCTTCCCGGGTCTTGTGCCGCTGCAGCAACGCCTCGGCCACCCGTTCGCAGACCAGGGCATCGTCGGGCAGATAGTCCGCCCCGAGCTGGCGCACATTGAGCAGGGCGGTTGCCGCCAGCGCCGGGTTCGCGCGGGCGGCCAGCGGCAGGTAATGGGCCAGATGGCGCAGGCAGCGCTCACGGGCATTGAGGCCGAACAGCAACTGGTGGAAGCGCTCGTTGAGCCGCAGGTCATCGGCATCACGCTCCAGGGCCCTGGCCAGGGCATCCAGGGCCTGGCCGCTCTGCCCCTCCTTGAGGCGGATCTCCGCCTCGGCCAGGGCGCGCCGGCGCAGGTACTCCGGCGCCGGATAGGCCGCAGAGGCGTTTTCATCGGCGATCACGTAACCCAGGGCGCCCTGATACTGGAACACCGCATACCCCATCATCGCGCACATCACCACGCCGAAATAACCGAACAGGAAGGCCGCCACCGGCAGCAGCACTACCCGCGGCAGGCCGCTGGCGAGCATATGGGTGACCCAGCTCGGCGACTGCCAGAGGATGAACAGGAAGGCGCAGAGGATCAGGTAGCGCCAGCCCATGGCTCCGATCACCTGGCCGACCTGCTCCGGGCTCAGCGCCGCCGCCAACTCCTTGTCCAGCGCCAGGCGGATGATGCTGGCCGGCAGCGCCAGCAGCAGGCCGATATTCACCGTCCAGTACAACGCCTCGCTGTCGAAGTCGGCCGCCAGCCAAAGCGCGGCGAAGGCGATGAGAAACACCGCCAGCTGCTTGCAGAACAGGCTGAAGCCCTCGCCGCCGAAGGCACTGAGCAGACTCGGCGCCTGCCGGTCGGCCTGGCTGCTGGCCTCGATCACGCCGTGGAAGTACTTGGTCGCCACGCTGAACAACAGCACCCAGAGCACTATCCAGCGCGGCATGAACAGGCTGGCCAGGGCCAGCAGGGCGGCGAACGCCAGCGGGCCACCCTGCAGGGCATAGACGAAGAACGCGGGGATGCGCTCCCAGAACGGCTGGGCGCTGTTGGCCGCACCGAGGAACTGCAGCCGGGCGCTGCACAGGGGGCAGGCCGGGGTGTCGTCCGGGGCATCGGCATTCAAGGGGACGCAGCAGTCGCCATAGGCGCGCTGGCAGGGCAGACACTGCCAGGTGGCAGGTTGGCCCGGGTGGTAGCGGCAGAGGGTCTTGTCCATAAGAGGGTGGTCCTGGTGCGGCGTGCAAAAGCCGTCGAAGGGGCGGCGGCGCTATTGTCCAGGCAAAAAAAGAGGGCCGCAATGCGGCCCTCTCGTTCAGCGTGACAGTCGCCCGCTATCAGACACCCGAGGCTTCCGCCGCGGCGACGTCCTTGATCGATAGCTTGATCCGGCCGCGGTTGTCCACGTCCAGCACCAGGACCTTCACTTCCTGGCCTTCCTTGAGCACGTCGGTGACCTTCTCGACGCGCTGATCGCTCAGCATCGAGATGTGCACCAGGCCGTCCTTGCCCGGCAGGATGTTGACGAAGGCGCCGAAGTCGACGATGCGCTCGACCTTGCCGACGTAGATCTTGCCGATCTCGGCCTCGGCGGTGATGCCCAGCACGCGCTGACGCGCGGCCTCGGCCGCTTCCTTGGTCTCGCCGAAGATCTTGATGGTGCCGTCGTCCTCGATGTCGATGGAGGCCTTGGTCTCCTCGCAGATGGCGCGGATGGTGGCGCCGCCCTTGCCGATCACGTCGCGGATCTTGTCCTGGTCGATCTTCATCGCGATCATGGTCGGCGCGTTGGCCGACAGCTCGCTGCGCGACTGGGCGATCACCTGGTTCATCTGGCCGAGGATGTTCAGGCGCGCTTCCAGGGCCTGGCCCAGGGCGATTTCCATGATCTCTTCGGTGATGCCCTGGATCTTGATGTCCATCTGCAGCGCGGTGACGCCCTTGGCGGTACCGGCGACCTTGAAGTCCATGTCGCCCAGGTGGTCTTCGTCGCCGAGGATGTCGGTCAGCACGGCGAACTTCTCGCCTTCCTTGACCAGGCCCATGGCGATACCGGCCACCGGCGCCTTCATCGGCACGCCGGCGTCCATCAGCGCCAGGGAGGCACCGCAGACCGAGGCCATGGAGGACGAACCGTTGGATTCGGTGATTTCCGAGACCACGCGGATGGTGTAGGGGAACTCGTCGGCGCTCGGCAGCATGGCCGAGACGCTGCGGCGGGCCAGGCGGCCGTGACCGATTTCGCGACGACCGGCGCCGCCCATGCGACCACACTCACCGACCGAGAACGGCGGGAAGTTGTAGTGCAGCATGAAGGGGTCCTTCTTCTCGCCTTCCAGGGTATCGAGCAGCTGGGCGTCGCGGGCGGTGCCGAGGGTGGCGACCACCAGGGCCTGGGTCTCGCCACGGGTGAACAGCGCCGAACCGTGGGTCTTGGCCAACACGCCGACCTCGATGGCCAGCGGGCGCACGGTGCGGGTGTCGCGGCCGTCGATGCGCGGCTGACCGTTGACGATGTTCTCGCGCACGGTGCGGTACTCGATCTCGCCGAAGGCCTCCTTGACCTCGCCAGCGCTCGGCTGGCCTTCTTCGCCGGACAGCTTGGCCACGGCCTGGTCACGCAGTTCGCCCAGACGGTTGTAGCGATCCTGTTTGACGGTGATGGTGTAGGCCTTGGAGATTTCCGCGCCGAACTCGCCACGAATGGCGTTCAGCAGTGCGGTGTTCTCCGCCTTCGGCTGCCAGTCCCAGGTCGGCTTGCCGGCTTCGGCGGCCAGTTCCTTGACGGCCTGGATCACCGACTGGAACTCCTGGTGGGCGAACAGCACGGCGCCCAGCATCTGGTCTTCGGTCAGCTCCTTGGCTTCCGACTCGACCATCAGCACGGCGTCTTCGGTACCGGCCACGACCATGTCCAGGCTGGAGGCCTTGAGCTGCTCGTAGGTCGGGTTCAGCAGGTAGCCGGTGCTCTCGTGGAAGGCCACGCGGGCGGCGCCGATCGGGCCGTCGAAGGGAATGCCGGAGACGGCCAGGGCGGCCGAGGTGCCGATCATCGCGGCGACGTCCGGGTCGGTCTTCTTGCTGGTGGAGACCACGGTGCAGACGACCTGCACTTCATTCATGAAGCCTTCCGGGAACAGCGGACGGATCGGTCGGTCGATCAGGCGCGAGGTCAGGGTTTCCTTCTCGGAAGGACGGCCTTCGCGCTTGAAGAAGCCACCGGGGATCTTGCCCGCGGCGTAGGTCTTCTCCTGGTAGTGCACGGACAGCGGGAAGAAGCCCTTGCTCGGGTCGGCGGTCTTGGCACCGACCACGGTCACCAGCACGCTGACGTCGTCGTCGACGGTGACCAGCACGGCGCCGGAAGCCTGACGGGCGATGCGGCCAGTCTCGAGGGTGACGGTCGACTGACCGAACTGGAATTTCTTGATTACCGGGTTCACGGTGTTTTCCTTCTCTCTGTTGCCTTTGGGGAAATCTGGATGGTGCGAAATTCGTGGGCAGTCGCGGGAGTCGGACCCGCTCCTGTCCAAAATGCATCGGGCTGAAACGCAAAAGCTGGAAGCGGGGACCAGCCCCACTTCCAGCTTCGGCATTCAGCTGCGCGCCAGCATTGCTTAGCGACGCAGACCCAGGCGACCGATCAGGGCGCTGTAACGACTGGTGTCCTTGCCCTTCAGGTAGTCCAGCAGCTTACGACGCTGGTTAACCATGCGGATCAGACCACGACGGGAGTGGTGGTCCTTGCCGTTGGCCTTGAAGTGGCCTTGCAGCTTGTTGATGTTGGCGGACAGCAGGGCTACCTGCACTTCCGGGCTACCGGTGTCGCCTTCAGCTTGCTTGTAGTCGTTAACGATCTGGGCTTTTTCTTCAACGCTGAGTGCCATGTGGGCATCCTCTCAGTTAGGAAACTGCTGCAGAACAACAGTTCCAATAGGCCGGGAATCGCTTCCCGTGTTTTAAAAGGAGGAATGACCGTGCCTATTAACAGCCACCCTCGATGTGGACGATCGGACCTCGAGAGATTCGACCGCCCGCTACGGTCATACCGACCGAATCAAGCGACGCGGCGCGATGCGCCCGTCTTCGCTCACTTCACCGATACCGATGAAGCGGCCATTGTGATCTTGCACCCGCACCATGCCGAACTTCGGCGCCTCCGGTGCCCGTACCGGCTGCCCCTGCAGCCAGTAGAACGCGCTGTGCTCGGAGAACTGCAGCAGCGGCCAGTGGTGCAGGCCGCTGTCGACCGGCAGCAGGAAGCGGTCAAGCGCCTCGTTGCCGCCGTCGGCATGGGCCTGCTCCAGCTCTTCCAGGCTGACGGTCTGCGCCAGGGCGAAAGGGCCGGCCTTGGTCCTGCACAGTTCCGCGACATGGGCGCCGCAGCCGAGTAACCGGCCGAGGTCCTCGACCAGGGTGCGGATATAGGTGCCCTTGCTGCACTCCACCGCCAGGCGCGCCTGCTCCGCCTCGCAGGCCAGCAATTCCAGGCGCGCAATAGTAACAGAACGCGCCTCGCGCTCCACTACCTCGCCGGCGCGCGCCAGCTTGTACAGCGGCTGGCCATCGCGCTTGAGCGCCGAGTACATGGGCGGTATCTGACTGATTTCACCGCGAAATTGCGGCAGCAGCGCCTCGATTTCGGCGCGACCAACGGTCACCTGCTGGCGCTCGAGCACCTCGCCCTCGGCGTCGCCGGTGCTGGTGGTCACCCCCAGCTGCATCAGGGTCTCGTAGCCCTTGTCGGCATCCAGCAGGTACTGGGAGAACTTGGTCGCCTCGCCGAAGCACAGCGGCAACACGCCGGTGGCCAGGGGGTCGAGACTGCCGGTGTGGCCGGCCTTCTCGGCATTGAGCAACCAGCGCACCTTCTGCAGCGCCGCGTTGGAGCTGAAGCCGCGCGGCTTGTCCAGCAGGATGATGCCGTTGACCTGACGACGGATACGCTTTACCTGGGCCACGGCTTACTCCTCGGCCTTGCCGGTATCGTGCTGGCTGTCTTCCGCCACCGCACGATCGATCAGGGCCGACAGGTGGGCGCCACGGCTGACGCTCTCGTCGTAATGGAAGCGCAATTGCGGCACGCTGCGCAGCTTCATGGCCTTGCCCAGCTGCATGCGCAGGAAACCACCGGCGTCGTTGAGCACCTTGAGGCTCTGGGCGACGTGATCGACGCCGTCATCGGCGGCCATCACGGTGATGAAGATCTTCGCGTGGCCGACGTCGCGGCTGACTTCCACGGCGGTGATGGTCACCAGCCCCAGGCGCGGGTCCTTGACCTCACGGCGAATCAACTGCGCCAGCTCGCGCTGCATCTGGTCGCCGATACGCTGGGTCCGGCTATAGTCTTTTGCCATCTCTACTACCTTCCACTCGCCGCGACGCGTCGAAAGGCATCGGGCTCAAAAGCGGCAAACGCCCGGCCGCGCAGAAGCGGGGCCGGGCGTTGCATGTTGCGACCCGCGCCTTTACAGGCTGCGCGCCACCTGGACTTTCTCGAACACTTCGATCTTGTCGCCGACCTTGACGTCGTTGTAGCTCTTCACCGCGATACCGCACTCCATGCCGGCCCGCACTTCGGACATGTCGTCCTTGAAGCGGCGCAGGGACTCCAGTTCGCCTTCGAAGATCACCACGTCGTCGCGCAGTACGCGGATCGGACGGTTACGGTGCACCACGCCCTCGACGACCATGCACCCGGCCACCGCGCCGAACTTCGGCGAGCGGAACACGTCGCGGACCTCGGCGATGCCCAGGATGTTCTCCCGCACGTCGCTGCCCAGCATGCCGGTGAGGGCCTTCTTGACGTCCTCGATGATGTCGTAGATGACGTTGTAGTAACGCATGTCCAGGCCTTCCTGCTCGACGATCTTCCGGGCGCCGGCATCGGCGCGCACGTTGAAGCCGAACAGCACGGCGTTGGAGGCCAGCGCCAGGTTGGCGTCGGATTCGGTGATACCACCGACGCCGCCACCGACCACGCGCACCTGCACCTCGTCGTTGCCCAGGCCGCTGAGCGAGCCCTGCAGGGCCTCCAGCGAACCGCGCACATCGGACTTGAGGACGATGTTGAGGGTCTTCTTCTCGTCCTGGCCCATGTTCTCGAAGATGTTTTCCAGCTTGCCGGCGTGAGCACGGGCCAGCTTGACCTCGCGGAACTTGCCCTGGCGGAACAGTGCGACTTCGCGGGCCTTCTTCTCGTCGGCGACCACAGTCATCTCGTCACCGGCCTCCGGCGTGCCGTCCAGACCGAGGATCTCGACCGGAATCGACGGGCCGGCTTCCTTCACCGGCTTGCCATTCTCGTCGAGCATGGCGCGAATGCGGCCGTAGTTGGAGCCGACCAGCACCATGTCGCCCTGACGCAGGGTACCGTCCTGTACCAGCACGGTCGCCACCGGACCACGGCCCTTGTCCAGACGCGACTCGACCACCACGCCACGGCCCGGGGCCGACGGCGTGGCCTTGAGTTCGAGCACCTCGGCCTGCAGCAGAACGGCTTCGAGCAGGTCTTCGACGCCGGTACCGAGCTTGGCGGAGACATGCACGTAGGGGGCATCGCCGCCCCACTCTTCCGGGATCACATCCAGTGCGGCCAGGCCGTTCTTGATGTTGTCCGGGTTGGCATCGGGCTTGTCGATCTTGTTCACCGCGACCACGATCGGCACGCCAGCGGCTTTCGCATGCTGCACGGCCTCCTGGGTCTGCGGCATCACGCCATCGTCGGCCGCCACCACCAGGATGACGATGTCGGTGGCCTGGGCACCACGGGCACGCATCTGGGTAAAGGCAGCGTGGCCGGGGGTATCGAGGAAGGTGACCATGCCACGGTCGGTTTCCACGTGATAGGCGCCGATGTGCTGGGTAATGCCGCCGGCTTCGCCCGCAGCCACCTTGGCGCGACGGATGTAGTCGAGCAGCGAGGTCTTGCCGTGGTCGACGTGCCCCATCACGGTCACCACCGGCGCCCGGGAAATCGCCTCACCCTCGAACTTGAGGGAAGCAGCCAGCTGCTCCTCGAGGGCGTTGTCGCTGACCAGCTTGACCTTGTGGCCCAGCTCTTCGGCGATCAGCTGCGCGGTTTCCTGATCCAGCACCTGGTTGATGGTCACCGGGGTGCCCATCTTGAACATGAATTTGATCACCTCGGCGGCCTTCACCGACATCTGCTGGGCCAGCTCGCCGACGGTGATGGTCTCGCCAATCGCCACTTCGCGGACGATCGGCCCGCTCGGGCTCTGGAAGCCGTGCTGGTTACGCTTCTTCAGCTTGGACTTGCCACGGCCGCCGCGGCGGAAGCCGTCGCTCTCTTCGTCGACGGTACGCGGCGCGACGCGCGGCGCCGGCGCCTTTTCCTTGACGGTCGGACGGTGCTGAGTGGTCTTGCGCTCGCCGCGACGGTCGTCGTCGCTGCGCACCTTGTCGGGGCGACGAGGCTCGTCTTTCTTGCGCTCTTCGACCACGGGCGCGGCTACCGGCAGCTCGACCACGGTCGCGGAAACCGGCGCAGGCGCGCTGTCCTCGGTTTTCGCGCTGGCAGCCTTGAGCTTGGCCTCTTCCTCGGCGCGACGCTTGGCCTCTTCCTCGGCCTTCAGGCGCGCGGCTTCGGCAGCGGCACGCTGCTCGGCAAGCTCGCGCTGCTTCTCGGCTTCGATCTCTTCGGCGCTGCGCTTGACGAAGGTCTTCTTCTTGCGCACTTCCACGCTGATGGTCTTGCTGCCAGCCACCCGCAGGGTGCTGGTGGTCTTGCGCTGCAAGGTGATCTTGCGCGGCTCTTCAACTTTATCGCCATGGCTGCTCTTGAGGTGCGCGAGCAGGGCTTGCTTCTCGTTATCGGTGACAACTTGCTCGGCACTGCTGTGCGGCAAACCCGCCTCTCGCATCTGCTGCAGCAGGCGCTCTACCGGTGTGTCGACCACTTGGGCCAGTTCTTTCACCGTGACTTGCGACATGCATTTCTCTCCTCAGGCCGTAAAACTTACTCGAACCAGTGGGCTCGGGCGGCCATGATCAGCTTGCCGGCACGCTCTTCGTCGATGCCGTCGATGTCGAGCAAGTCGTCAATCGACTGCTCGGCCAGGTCTTCGCGGGTAATCACACCGCGCACTGCCAGTTCCTGCGCCAGGCCCTTCTCCATACCCTCGAGGGAGAGCAGGTCTTCGGCCGGGTGGGCGTCTGCCAGCTTTTCTTCTGTGGCGATGGCCTTGGTCAGCAGGCGATCTTTTGCCCGCGCCCGCAGCTCGTTGACGATCTCTTCGTCGAAACCGTCGATGCTGAGCATCTCCTCCATCGGCACATAGGCGATCTCTTCCAGGCTGGTGAAACCTTCCTCCACCAGTACCTGGGCCAGCTCTTCGTCGACTTCCAGCTCGTCGATGAAGCGCTGCAGGATGTCGCCAGTCTCTGCCTGCTGCTTGGCCTGGATGTCCGCCTCGGTCATCACGTTCAGCGTCCAGCCGGTCAGCTGGCTGGCCAGGCGGACGTTCTGACCACCACGGCCGATGGCCTGGGCCAGGTTGTCTTCGGCGACGGCGATGTCCATGGCATGGGCATCCTCGTCGACGATGATCGCCGCCACTTCCGCCGGCGACATGGCGTTAATGACGAACTGCGCCGGGTTCTCGTCCCACAGGACGATGTCCACACGCTCGCCACCCAGCTCGCCGGATACCGCCTGCACGCGCGAACCGCGCATGCCGATACAGGCACCCTGCGGATCAATGCGCTTGTCCTTGGAGCGCACGGCGATCTTGGCGCGCGAGCCCGGGTCCCGGGAGGCGGCCATCACCTCGATCAGCTCCTCGGCGATTTCCGGCACTTCGATGCGGAACAACTCGATCAGCATCTCAGGGGCAGTACGCGACAAAATCAGCTGCGGACCGCGATTTTCGCTGCGGATTTCCTTGAGCAGTGCGCGCAAACGGGCACCGACACGGAAGGTTTCGCGCGAAATGATGTCTTCGCGAGCCAGCAGGGCCTCGGCGTTGTTGCCGAGATCGACGATGACGCTGTCGCGGGTGACCTTCTTCACGGTACCGGAGATGATTTCGCCAAGACGTCCGCGATAGGCCTCGACGACCTGCGCCCGCTCGGCCTCGCGCACTTTCTGCACGATGACCTGCTTGGCGGTCTGCGCGGCGATGCGACCGAACTCGATGGATTCGATCTTCTCCTCGATGACGTCACCGACCTTGGCGTTGGCTTCACGAGCCCGCTCCATGTCCGTGGTCAGCTGGTGCGCCGGGTCCTCGAACTCTTCTTCTTCGACCACTGTCCAGCAGCGGAAGGTCTCGTAGTTGCCGGTCAGACGATTGATCGCCACCCGCAACTCGACTTCGTCCTCAAAACGCTTCTTGGTCGCCGTGGCCAGGGCCAACTCCAGCGCCTCGAAAATCACGCTGGCCGGCACGCCCTTCTCGTTGGACACCGACTCAACAACCAGCAGTACTTCTTTGCTCATCGTACGCCTCGCCTTTCGCAATCCATTGGATCCGCGGGATCCGCGTCTCAATCAAACCGGGGGATAACATTGGCCTTGTCGATCGAGTCGATCGGCAACAGGAACTCGTGGTCATCCACCTGCACCACCACATCCTGCTCCTCCACACCGCGGAGAAGACCCTGAAAGTTGCGGCGCCCTTCGAACGGCGAGCGCAGCTTGATTTTCACCTGTTCGCCGACAAAGCTGGCAAATTGCTCCAGCGTGAACAGCGGCCGATCCATACCCGGCGAAGACACCTCCAGGGTGTACTCCGCGCTGATCGGATCCTCGACATCGAGGACACCACTGACCTGCCGACTGACCTTCTCGCAATCGTCAATCAGAACGCCGTTGGCATGATCGATATAAATACGCAGCAGCGAATGCCGCCCTTGCGACAGGAACTCGATACCCCAGCATTCATAGCCGAGTGCCTCGACTACCGGGGCCACCAAGGCCTGCAACTGTTCTAGCTTGCTCGACACCTGAACCCCTCGCGCATGCTGTGCAAATAAAAAATGGGCGAAACGCCCATCCCTTCGATTCGGCTCAAGAGGCCGAAAAACCTGTCTCCCAGCTAGCAAAAAGCCCCTTGAAAGGGGCTCCGCTGCTACTGGTTGCGGGGGCTGGATTTGAACCAACGACCTTCGGGTTATGAGCCCGACGAGCTACCAGACTGCTCCACCCCGCGTCAAAGCTGGGGCCGAAGTATACGGCCGAACCCCCAAAGGGGTCAACCGAAGCTCCAGCAACAAGAAGACCCGCATGTAGCGGGCCTGCTTGAAAATTGGTACCGAGGAGGGGACTCGAACCCCTACAGCCTATGGCCACTACCACCTCAAGGTAGCGTGTCTACCAATTCCACCACCTCGGCAAAATCGCTTGCAACCTCTACCGCTTTTTACTGCTCTGGAGCCTGAGGTACGTCAGCCGCATCGACCGCCGCTTTTTGCTCTTCGAGCACCGGCACATCTTCAGCCGCCGGCCTTTCTTGCTGCACTTCCTCAACCGCCGCTGCCGGCAGCCCAACCTGGCCCAATGTATCGGCCTTTTGGTTAGCAAAGAACGCTAAACCCAAGCTGGTTAAGAAAAAAGCGGTGGCGAGTATAGCAGTAACGCGACTCAAAAAGGTAGAGGAACCTTGGCTACCGAAAACGGTAGCAGAAGCACCCGAACCAAAAGACGCGCCCGCATCGGCACCCTTGCCCTGCTGCAACAGCACCAGCGCGACCACACCGATCGCACCCAGCAGATGAAGAACTACTACGACTGTTTCCAGCATGTTTTCAGTTTCCCGCGGCGCGACAGATCGCACCGAACTCATCCGCATTCAGAGAGGCTCCACCCACAAGCCCCCCATCGATATCCGGCATGCCGAACAACTCGGCTGCATTGGCGGCCTTGACGCTGCCGCCATAAAGAATCCTCACCGCCGCGGCCACCTCGGCGTCGTGCGCAGAGAGCTGCGCACGAATGGCGGCATGCACCTCTTGCGCCTGCTCCGGCGAGGCCGTCAGCCCGGTACCTATCGCCCAGACCGGCTCGTAGGCCACCACTGCCCGGGCAAATACACCGATTCCCTGCGCATCGATCACCGCAGCCAACTGACATCGCACCACCGCCAGGGTCTCACCGGCCTCCCGCTGCTCCAGGGTTTCCCCCACACAGAGCACCGGAATCAAGCCGCAAGCCTGGGCCGCAACAAACTTGCGTACCACACACTCGTCGGACTCTCCCAGCAGCTGACGACGCTCGGAGTGCCCAACCAGCACCAGCGTACAGCCAGCATCCTGCAACTGGCTGGCGGCGAGCTCGCCCGTCAAAGCCCCTTGCTGCGGCTCGACAGCGCAATCCTGAGCACCTACCACCACACCCGAGCCTGCGAGCCCATCGACCACCTGGACCACATGCAGACTCGCGGGACACACCGCAATCTCCACACCGGCAGGCAGCACCTGCCGGCGAAGACCTTCGATCAGCTCTGCGACGCTGGCGCGGGTACCGTGCATTTTCCAGTTACCAGCAACCAGGGGGCGACGCATGCTTTACCTCGTCGGTCAAAGAGGGCGCAGATGTTACCCAACAGCTTCCGAGCTGGCAAGCCGAATCAAGCACATACTTCGGCAACAACCTTAGCCAATTCATCGGCATAGCCGCGCACCTGACCCTCATCGTCGCCCTCGACCATTACCCGCACCAGCGGCTCGGTGCCGGACTTGCGCAGGAGCACGCGCCCGCGCCCCGCCATGCGCTCGGTCACCCGAGCACTGGCATCCTGCACGGCCGGATGCTCGAGCGGATCCGCACCGCCGGCGAAGCGCACGTTCAGCAACACCTGCGGGCACTTGCGCATTCCCTGGCGGGCCTCGGCCAGGCTCTGCCCGCGACGCTTGAGGGCAAGCAGCACCTGCAGCGCGGCGATGACCGCATCGCCGGTGGTGGTGTGCTGGAAACAGACCAGATGCCCGGAATTCTCCCCGCCGAGCTGCCAATTGCGCGCCAGCAGTTCGGCTATCACGTAGCGGTCGCCGACCTTGGCACGCACAAAGGGAATTCCCAGATCGGCGCATGCCAGTTCCAGACCGAGATTGCTCATCAGAGTGCCGACCACGCCCCCCTGCAGCTTGCCCCGCTCCTGCAGGTCGCGAGCGATGATGAACAGCAGTTCGTCGCCATCCACCAGGGCGCCGGTATGATCGACCATCAACACCCGGTCGGCATCGCCATCGAAGGCGATACCCAGGTCAGCCTGCTGAGCGACCACCTCGGCCTGCAGCGCATCCATATGGGTCGAACCGCAGCCGTCATTGATATTGAGCCCGTTGGGCTGCGCGGAAAGCACCGACACCTGGACACCGAGCTCGCGGAACACGCTGGGCGCGACCTTGTAGGCGGCCCCATGGGCGCAGTCGACGACCAGCTTCAGACCGGAGAAATCGGTGCTGCTCGGCACACTGGCCTTGCAGAACTCGATGTAGCGCCCCGCCGCGTCATTGATCCGCGTCACCTTGCCCAACTGCTCGGACTCCACCACCGTCATCGGCGTATCGAGCAACTCCTCGATCATCAATTCCACCTCGTCCGGCAGCTTGGTGCCCTGCCCCGAGAAGAACTTGATGCCGTTGTCGTGGTGCGGGTTGTGCGAGGCACTGATGACGATGCCCGCTTCCGCATGGAAAGTGCGGGTCAGGTAGGCGATCGCCGGCGTCGGCATGGGCCCCAGCAGCATCACGTCGGCGCCGGCGGCCAGCAGTCCGGCCTCCAGGGCCGACTCGAACATGTAGCCGGAAATCCGCGTGTCCTTGCCGATCAGGATGCGACACTTGCCCTGCTTGCGAAACGCCATGCCGGCCGCCCAACCGAGCTTGAGCATGAAGTCCGGCGTGATGGGGAACTCGCCGACGCGCCCACGGATGCCGTCGGTACCAAAATATTTTCTAGCCATATCCCGCTTCCTTCTGAATTATTCGGCCGCTTCGACTGCGGCGATCATGCGCACCACGTCCACCGTCTCGGCCACGTCGTGGACCCGCAGAATCCGTGCACCCTTGATCAGGGCCAGCGCCGCCAGCCCCAGACTGCCATACAGCCGCCCGCCCACCTCGTGGCCGAGCACCCGGCCGATCATGCTCTTGCGCGAGACACCGACCAGAAGCGGTCGCCCCAGGTCGTGCAACGACTCCAGGCGCTTGAATAGGCTGAGATTGTGCTCCAGGGTCTTGGCGAAACCAAAGCCCGGATCGAGGATCACCCGCTCGGCGGCAATACCAGCCGTCGCGCAGGCCGCCAGGCGCCCGGCGAGAAACTCGCGCACCTCGAGCAGGATGTCGGCATAGCAGGGGTCCTGCTGCATGGTGCCGGGCTCGCCGCGCATGTGCATCAGGCACACAGGCAAGCCGCTGGCCGCGGCCGCCTCGAGGGCGCCATCGCGCCGCAACGAGCGCACATCGTTGATCAGCCCGGCGCCCAGGCGCGCCGTCTCGCGCATGACTGCCGGCGTCGAGGTATCCACCGAGACGATCACATCGAGCTCGGCGGCGATGGCCTCGACAACCGGGGCCACCCGATCCAGCTCCTCGGCGGGCGACACCGCCTGCGCCCCGGGGCGGGTCGACTCGCCGCCGACATCCACCAGGGTCGCCCCGGCGCGCACCATCGCCGCCGCATGGCGGAGCGCGGCGTCGCGCTGACTGAAGCGGCCACCATCGGAGAAGGAGTCAGGGGTTACGTTGAGGATGCCCATCACGTGCGGACGGGCCAGATCGAGAAACCGGCTGCCACAGGGCAGCCGGCTCGAGCCTTGCGATAGAGACATTGGCAACCTTAATGCTCGGCGGCGGGACCACCAATAGGCTTCTCGGGACTGTCGGCCTCGTCGGCCTTGGCCGCGGGCGTGCCGCTGCTGTCGCCACCGCCCCAGCCCTTCGGCTCACGCGGCGTACGACCATTCATGATGTCGTCGATCTGCTCGGCATCGATAGTCTCGTACTTCATCAGCGCCTCGGCCATGGCGTCGAGCTTGTCGCGGTTCTCCTCGAGCAGGCGCTTGGCGGTGCCATAACACTGGTCGATGATGCTGCGTATCTCCATGTCGATCATCTTCGCCGTGTCGGCCGATACGTTGCTGTGCTGGGTACCCATACTGCGACCGAGGAACACCTCGCCTTCATCCTCGACATACATCAGCGGGCCGAGCTTTTCCGACAAGCCCCACTTGGTCACCATGTTCCGCGCCAGCTGGGTGGCCCGCTGGATATCGTTGGACGCCCCCGTGGTCACGCCCTCGAAGCCCAGGGTCATCTCCTCGGCGATACGCCCACCGAACAGGGAACAAATCTGACTGCTCAGCGCACGCTTGCTCAGGCTGTAGCGATCCTCTTCCGGCAGGAACATGGTCACGCCCAGGGCGCGACCGCGCGGAATGATCGACACCTTGTAGACCGGGTCGTGCTCCGGCACCAGGCGCCCGACTATGGCGTGACCGGCCTCGTGGAACGCAGTGTTGAGCTTTTCCTTTTCGGACATGACCATGGTCTTGCGCTCGGCGCCCATCATGATCTTGTCCTTGGCCAGCTCGAACTCCCTCATTTCCACCAGGCGCTTGCCGGCGCGGGCGGCGAACAGCGAAGCCTCGTTGACCAGGTTGGCCAGGTCGGCACCGGAGAAGCCCGGGGTACCACGGGCGATGACCGCAGGGTTGACGTCCTCGCTCATCGGCACCTTGCGCATATGCACTTTCAGGATCTGCTCGCGGCCGCGGATATCCGGCAGGCCGACCACCACCTGACGGTCGAAGCGTCCCGGTCGCAGCAGCGCCGGGTCCAGCACGTCGGGACGGTTGGTGGCGGCGATGACGATCACGCCGTCGTTCATCTCGAAGCCGTCCATCTCCACCAGCAGCTGGTTGAGGGTCTGCTCGCGCTCGTCATGCCCACCGCCCATGCCGGCACCGCGGTGGCGACCGACCGCATCGATCTCGTCGATGAAGATGATGCACGGCGCGTGCTTCTTCGCCTGCTCGAACATGTCGCGCACGCGGGAGGCGCCGACGCCGACGAACATCTCGACGAAGTCGGAACCGGAAATGGTGAAGAACGGCACCTTGGCCTCGCCGGCGACCGCCTTGGCCAGCAGGGTCTTACCGGTACCCGGCGAGCCGACCATCAGCACGCCGCGCGGGATGCGCCCGCCGAGGCGCTGGAACTTGCCCGGGTCGCGGAGGAACTCCACCAACTCGCTGACCTCTTCCTTGGCCTCGTCGCAACCGGCGACGTCGGCGAAGGTGGTCTTGACCTGATCCTCGGACAGCAGGCGCGCCTTGCTCTTGCCGAAGCTCATGGGCCCGCCCTTGCCGCCGGCGCCGCCCTGCATCTGGCGCATGAAGAACATGAACACGGCGATGATCACCAGGATCGGGAAGCTGGCGACCAGCAACTGGGTCCAGATACTCTGCTGCTCCGGCTGCTTGCCGACGATCTCGACATTGTTGTCGATCAGGTCCTTGATCAGGCCGTTGTCCTGGATCGCCGGGCGCACGGTCTCGAACGACGACCCATCGATGCGCACGCCATTGATCGTGTAGCCGTCAACGGTGACCCGCTGAACCCGGCCATCCTGGACCTGCTCGATGAAGTCCGAGTAGTTGAGCTTGTTCGTCTCGCTGGGGCTGGAGAAGTTGTTCATCACCGTGACCAAAACAGCGGCGATGATCAGCCACAGGATCAGATTCTTTGCCATGTCGTTCAATTAGCTACCCTCTGAAGCAGGCCCCGTGCGCAAGCGTGCTTCGCATGACGACCAGTTATGTACCGATCTAACTTACTACACTACGCCTGCAGCTGGCAGACGCGGTCTGTAACCCTTTATTTGGCGCCGGCAGCGCCCACCGCCGAGCACTCTGCCTCCAAGGGGGTTGGACTGACAATCCCGCCTTTGGTTGCATCGGACTCAGGCACCGCGAAAGCCGCGGGCCAGCAGGTACTGCTCGCGGGAGCGGTCACGGGACGACAGCGGCTTGCGCATCTGCACCTTGTCGAACATCTCGCGCACCTGCTTGTGGTACAGGTCGAAGCCCTCGCCCTGGAAGATCTTGATCAGAAAATCGCCGCCCGGGCGCAACACCCGCCCGGCCAGGTCCAGAGCCAGCTCGCACAGGTACATGGCGCGCGGCTGGTCGGCCGCCCTTACCCCACTCATATTGGGGGCCATGTCGGAAATCACAAGGTCCACCGGGTTGCCGCCGATCGCCTCGAGGATCCGGGTGAACACCGCATCCTCGGTGAAGTCGCCCTGGATGAAGGTGACGTCCGGGATGCTGTCCATCTCCAGGATATCGGAGGCGATCAGCGTGCCCTTGTCGCCGATCAGCCGGCTGGTTACCTGGGACCAGCCGCCGGGCGCGGCGCCGAGGTCGACCACCGTCATACCCGGGCGCAGGATGCGGTCCTTCTCCTGGATCTCCAGCAGCTTGTAGCTGGCGCGGGAGCGGTAACCGTCCCTCTGCGCCATTTTGACGTAGGGATCGTCGAAGTGTTCTTTCAGCCAACGGGGGCTGGTCTTGGAACGGGCCACACGGCACCTCTTGTACGGGTCGTGAATAACTGGGCGGGCCCGAAGGCGCTCGGGTAAACTAGCCGCCGCTTTTTACCAGATCAGACGCAGGGGTCAGATTATGCCGCTCACTCAGGAGCAGAAGAAACAATACAAATCTATCGGCCACCACCTGAAACCGGTATTGATCGTGGCCGACAATGGTTTGACCGAGGGCGTGCTGGCCGAGCTGGAGCGCGCGCTGAACGATCACGAACTGATCAAGGTACAGCTGCGCATCACCGAACGCGAGGACCGCCTGGCCGCGATCGACGAGCTGTGCAAGGCCGCCAGAGGCGAGCTGGTGCAGGTCATCGGCAAGATGGCGCTGATCTACCGCAAGAACCCCAAGCCGAACAAGAACCTGTCCAATATCAGCCGCTTCCAGGGCTGACCGCGCGCCGGCCGGAGCCTCGACGCCTCCGGCCCGCCCCGCGGATCAGGTGCGCCGCATCGGCACCGGCTGCAGCACCAACAGCAGGCCACAGAAGGCCAGCGCCAGGTAGCTGAACGACAACCAGCGCTGGGCATCCGGGCACCACTGGCGCACCACGAAATAACCGCCCGCCATCAGCAGCACCGTGACCAGCAACTGTCCACGGATATCGCGCCACAGACTCGCCAGGCGCTCCACCCGCACCAGTACCAGCAGCTGCAGCACGGCGCAGCAAGCCGTCAGGCCGATCAGCAGCGCAGCCAGCGCCGAGCCAATCTCCTCGATCAGCAGCGGCGCCAGGCCCAACGCGGCTAAGGCCGGCAGCACCAGGAAGTACAGCAGCCAGAGGCCACCGACCCAGAGCGTCTGGGCCAGCAGCCAGCCGATCGCAGCGGCGTTCAGTGCCTGACGCCTAGATATGGCGAACCTCGACGATCTCGTACTCGACCAGACCGCTCGGGGTGTTCACCGCCACCACGTCGCCCTCTTCCTTGCCCACCAGGGCGCGGGCGATGGGCGAGCTGACCGACAGCTTGCGCTGCTTGATGTCCGCCTCGTCCTCGCCGACGATCTGGTAGGTCACGCTCTCGTCGGTTTCGACGTTGGCGATCTCCACCGTGGTGCCGAAGATCACCTTGCCGGTGTGGGCGATGCTGGTCACGTCGATGATCACGGCGTTCTGCAGGCGCCCCTCGATGTCGCGGATACGCGCCTCGACCATGCCCTGCTGCTCGCGGGCGGCATGGTATTCGGCGTTTTCCTTGAGGTCGCCCAGCTCACGGGCGGTGCCGATGTCCTGGCTGAGCTTCGGCCGGACGACCTTGGTCAGATGGGCCAGCTCTTCTTCCAGGGCGCGGGCGCCCTGGACGGTCATGGGGTACTTGGTCATGCCTTGATTCCTGCATGGAGATCCTGCAGCCGGCGCACGGTCTTCTCGGGACCGAACTTGAGCGCCTCGCAGATCGCCTGCCCCGCCGCGATGGTGGTGGTGCAGTAGATCTTGTGCTGCAGGGCGTTACGACGGATCGAGTAGGAGTCGGCGATGGACTGACGCCCCTCGGTGGTATTGATGATCAGGGTGACTTCATCGTTCTTGATCATGTCGACGACGTGCGGACGCCCCTCGGTCACCTTGTTGACGCGGCGCACCGGCAGGCCGGCCGCCTCGATGACCCGGGCGGTGCCCGCGGTGGCGACCACCTCGAAGCCCAGCTCGATCAGGTCGCGGGCGACCTGCACGGCGGCCGGCTTGTCGTCTTCGCGCACGCTGATGAAGGCGCAGCCGCTGTTCGGCAGGATCTCGCTGGCGCCCAGCTGGGCCTTGGCGAAGGCCTCGCCGAAGCTGTCACCGACCCCCATCACCTCGCCGGTGGACTTCATCTCCGGGCCGAGGATGGGGTCGACGCCGGGGAACTTGGCGAAGGGGAACACCGCTTCCTTGACGCTGTAGAACGGCGGAATGATTTCCTCGCCATAGCCGGCCTCGGCCAGCGACTTGCCCGCCATGACCCGGGCCGCCACCTTGGCCAGGGACTCGCCGACGCACTTGGAGACGAACGGCACCGTACGCGAGGCGCGCGGGTTGACCTCGATGACGAAGATATCCTCGCCCTGCACCGCCATCTGCACGTTCATCAGGCCGACCACGCCGAGCTCCAGGGCCATCTTCTTGACCTGGTCGCGGATCTCGTCCTGGATGTGCTTGGGCAGCGAGTAGGGCGGCAGGGAGCAGGCCGAGTCACCGGAGTGCACGCCGGCCTGCTCGATGTGCTGCATGATCGCGCCGATCACCACGGTCTCGCCGTCGCACACCGCGTCCACGTCCACTTCGATGGCGCAGTTGAGGAAATGATCCAGCAGCACCGGGCTGTCGTTGGAGACCTTCACGGCCTCGCGCATGTAGCGCTTGAGCTCGTCTTCCTGGTAGACGATCTCCATGGCGCGACCGCCGAGCACGTAGGAGGGACGCACCACCAGCGGATAGCCGATGGTCTTGGAGTGGGCCAGGGCCTCGTCCTCGCTGCGCGCGGTGGCGTTGGCCGGCTGGCGCAGGCCGAGGCGCTGGACCATCTGCTGGAAGCGCTCGCGGTCTTCGGCGCGGTCGATGGCATCCGGGCTGGTGCCGATGATCGGCACGCCGGCCTCTTCCAGGGCGCGGCAGATCTTCAGCGGGGTCTGCCCACCGTACTGCACGATCACGCCCTTCGGCTGCTCGACGCGGACGATTTCCAGCACGTCTTCCAGGGTCACCGGCTCGAAGTACAGGCGGTCGGAGGTGTCGTAGTCGGTGGAGACGGTTTCCGGGTTGCAGTTGACCATGATGGTCTCGTAGCCGTCCTCACGCATCGCCAGGGCCGCGTGCACGCAGCAGTAGTCGAACTCGATGCCCTGGCCGATGCGGTTGGGGCCGCCGCCGAGGATCATGATCTTGTCGCGGCTCGACGGATTGGCCTCGCACTCTTCCTCGTAGGTCGAGTACATGTACGCGGTGTCGGTGGCGAACTCGGCGGCGCAGGTGTCGACGCGCTTGTACACCGGCAGCACCTTGAGCTTGTGGCGATGGCTGCGCAGGGTCTTCTCGGTCACGCCGAGCAGCTTGGCCAGGCGGATATCGGAGAAGCCCTTGCGCTTGAGCCTGTACATCGAGTCGCGATCGATGGCCGACAGCGCCTGGGTCTTGATGCCCTCCTCGTCCTTGATCAGGTCCTCGATCTGCACCAGGAACCACTCGTCGATGCGGGTCAGCTCGAAGACCTCCTCGATGGTCTTGCCCGCACGGAAGGCGTCCGCCACGTACCAGATGCGATCGGCGCTCGGCACGGTCAGCTCACGGCGCAGGGTGCTTTCGGCTTCCGGATCGTTGAGGTCGAGCTTCTCGTCGAAGCCGGCGACACCGACCTCCAGGCCACGCAGGGCTTTCTGCAGGGACTCCTGGAAGGTGCGGCCGATGGCCATGACCTCGCCCACGGACTTCATCTGGGTAGTCAGGCGGGCGTCGGCCTTGGGGAACTTCTCGAAGGCGAAACGCGGGATCTTGGTGACCACGTAGTCGATGGCCGGCTCGAACGAAGCCGGGGTGCGGCCACCGGTGATGTCGTTGGACAGCTCATCGAGGGTGTAGCCCACCGCCAGCTTGGCGGCGATCTTGGCGATCGGGAAACCGGTGGCCTTGGAGGCCAGGGCCGAGGAACGCGACACCCGCGGGTTCATCTCGATCACCACCATGCGCCCGGTGTTCGGGCAGATGCCGAACTGCACGTTGGAGCCGCCGGTTTCCACGCCGATCTCGCGCAGCACCGCCAGCGAGGCGTTGCGCAGGATCTGGTATTCCTTGTCGGTCAGGGTCTGCGCCGGGGCGACGGTGATGGAGTCGCCGGTGTGCACGCCCATCGGGTCGAAGTTCTCGATGGCGCAAACGATGATGCAGTTGTCCTTCTTGTCGCGGACCACCTCCATCTCGTATTCCTTCCAGCCGATCAGCGACTCGTCGATCAGCAGCTCGCTGGTCGGCGACAGGTCGAGACCGCGGGCGCAGATTTCCTCGAACTCTTCCCGGTTGTAGGCGATGCCGCCGCCGGTGCCGCCCATGGTGAAGCTCGGCCGGATGATGCAGGGGAAGCCGACCTTCTCCAGCACGCCGTAGGCTTCTTCCATGCTGTGGGCGATGCCGGAGACCGGACAGGCCAGGCCGATGTCCTTCATCGCCTTGTCGAAGCGCGAGCGGTCCTCGGCCTTGTCGATGGTGTCGGCATTGGCGCCGATCATCTCGACGCCGAATTTCTCCAGCACGCCGTGGCGCTCCAGGTCCAGGGCGCAGTTCAGCGCGGTCTGGCCGCCCATGGTCGGCAGCAGGGCGTCCGGACGCTCCTTCTCGATGATCTTGGCCACGGTCGACCACTTGATCGGCTCGATATAGGTGGCGTCGGCCATGGCCGGGTCGGTCATGATGGTGGCCGGGTTGGAGTTCACCAGGATGACGCGGAAGCCTTCTTCCTTCAGCGCCTTGCAGGCCTGGGCGCCGGAGTAGTCGAACTCGCAGGCCTGGCCGATGACGATCGGGCCGGCGCCGAGGATCAGGATGCTTTTGATGTCTGTACGTTTTGGCATGTTCTTTACTCGAATCCTTGGGTCAGTCGGCGAGTCATCTTGAGAGCTACTGCGCGCCGCCTGGGCTGCGTTGCGCGGTACTCACTTCCTCGCCGTACTGCATCTACTGTCTCGTCGTTGCGTTCCGGACGCCTTGCCCAGACCGCGCTCGCTACACTCTCCAGACCACTCGTTTACTGGCGCTTGGCCATGGCTTCGATGAAGCGGTCGAACAGCGGCGCGACGTCGTGCGGGCCCGGGCTCGCCTCGGGGTGGCCCTGGAAGCTGAAGGCGACCTTGTCGGTGCGCTCGATGCCCTGCAGGGTGCCGTCGAACAGCGATTTGTGGATGGCGCGAACGTTGCCCGGCAGGCTGCTCTCGTCCACGGCGAAGCCGTGGTTCTGGCTGGTGATCATCACCACGCCCGAATCGAGGTCCTGCACCGGGTGGTTGGCGCCGTGGTGGCCGTGGCCCATCTTCAGGGTCTTGGCGCCGGAGGCCAGGGCCAGCAGCTGATGGCCGAGGCAGATGCCGAACACCGGAATATCGGTCTCGAGTACGTCCTTGATGGCCTGGATCGCGTAGTCGCAGGGCTCGGGGTCACCCGGGCCGTTGGACAGGAACACGCCGTCCGGGCTCAGGGCCAGCACCTCGCTGGCCGGGGTCTGCGCCGGCACCACGGTCAGGCGGCAGCCGCGTGCCACCAGCATGCGCAGGATGTTCAGCTTGACGCCGTAGTCGTAGGCCACCACATGGTAGGGCAGTTCGGCGGCCGGGACCTGCGGATGGCAGTCGCCCTTCAGCTCCCAGGTGCTCTCGCGCCACTCGTAGCGCTCGGTGCAGCTGACCACCTTGGCCAGGTCCATGCCCTTGAGGCCGGGGAAGCTGCGCGCCAGCTCCAGGGCCTTCTCCTCGGTGGCGTCGGCACCGGCGAGGATGCAACCGTTCTGCGAGCCCTTCTCGCGCAGGATACGGGTCAGGCGACGGGTGTCGATGCCGGCGATGGCGACCGTACCGTTCTCCTTCAGGTACTCGTCCAGCGGCTGCTTGTTGCGCCAGTTGCTGGAAGTCAGCGGCAGGTCGCGGATGATCAGGCCGGCGGCCCAGACCCGATTGGACTCGGCGTCCTCCGGCGTGGTGCCGGTGTTGCCGATGTGCGGATAGGTCAGGGTGACGATTTGCTGGGCATAGGAGGGATCGGTGAGGATTTCCTGATAGCCGGTCATGGCGGTATTGAACACCACCTCTCCAATAGTATGGCCATCGGCACCGATGGCCTCGCCGCGAAAAATGCTGCCGTCAGCAAGGGCGAGTATGGCTGGCTTAGTCAAGAAGACCTCCCGTCGATCAAGGCTTGAAGCAAACGCAGATTGTAAAAAAGCGGGATGACGTATCGACCGTCACCCCGCTTTTTTATCTGATTCATTCTGCGTAACTTTTAGTGGACACACTAAAGCGGGAAGCTTACAGGAAGGTGGCTTTTCGGTCCACCCGCAGATAAGCCTCCGATCTCTCCCGCCGCACCTCAGTCGAGCCCCAGCACGTCCTGCATGTCGTACAGGCCGGCGGCGCGTCCCTGCAGCCACAGGGCCGAGCGCACCGCCCCCTTGGCGAAGGTCATGCGACTGGAGGCCTTGTGGGTGATCTCCACCCGCTCGCCGTCGGCGGCGAACAGCACGGTGTGGTCGCCGACCACGTCGCCGGCGCGCACCGTGGCGAAGCCGATGGTCTCGCGCTCGCGGGCGCCGGTCTGACCCTCGCGCCCATAGACCGCGACCTTCTGCAGGTCACGCCCCAGGGCGCTGGCCACCACCTCGCCCATGCGCAGGGCGGTACCGGACGGCGCATCGACCTTGTGCCGATGATGGGCCTCGATGATCTCGATATCCACCTCGTCGCCGAGCACCCGCGCCGCGGTATCCAGCAGCTTCAGGCAGAGGTTGACGCCGACGCTGAAGTTGGCGGCGAAGACGATCGGGATCTGCTTGGCCGCATCATGCAGCAGCTGCTTCTGCTCTGGCGTGAAGCCGGTGGTGCCGATGACCATGGCCTTGCCGGCCTGGCGGCAGATCTCCAGGTTCTTCAGGGTCACCGAGGGGTGAGTGAAGTCGATCAGCACATCGAACTCGTCCAGCACCGCGGCCAGTTCGCCGCACAGCGCCACGTCGAGCCTGCCGAGCCCGGTCAACTCGCCGGCATCGGCGCCGACCAGGCTGCTGTCCGGACGGTCGACCGCCGCACGCAACTCGGCGCCCTCGGCCTGCTGCACCGCCTCGATCAGGGTCTTGCCCATGCGCCCGGCGGCGCCCATCACTGCAATACGCTGCATATCTACAAGCTCCAAGCTGGAAGCCCGAAACCGGCCCGGGGAGCATACCCCGGGCCCGGTCGGTTATTTACAGATCGCCGAAGAAGCGCTTGACGCCCTCGAACCAACCATTGGCCTTGGGCGAGTGGGAGCTGTCGCCCGCCAGGGACTGCCTGAATTCCTCGAGCAGCTCGCGCTGGCGCCGATCCAGATGGACCGGGGTCTCCACCGCGACCCGGCACATCAGGTCGCCGGCACCGCCGCCACGCACCGGCGCCACGCCCTTGCCGCGCAGGCGGAACAGCTTGCCGGTCTGGGTGCCCTCGGGAATCTTCAGCTTGACCCGGCCGTCCAGGGTCGGCACCTCCAGCTCGCCGCCCAGCGCCGCGTCGGCGAAGCTGATCGGCACCTCGCAGTACAGGTGCTTGCCGTCACGCTGGAAGATCGAGTGCTCGCGCACGTTGACCACCACGTAGAGGTCGCCGGCCGGACCACCCATGGCGCCCGCCTCGCCCTCGCCGGACAGACGGATGCGATCGCCGGTATCGACACCGGCCGGCACCTTCACCGACAGGGTCTTGTGCTCTTCCACGCGGCCATGGCCATGGCAGCTGCCGCAGGGGTCGGTGATCATCTTGCCGTTGCCGTGACAGCGCGGGCAGGTCTGCTGCACCGAGAAGAAGCCCTGCTGCATGCGCACCTGGCCGATACCGCCACAGGTGGTACAGGTCACCGGACTGGTGCCCTTCTTGGCCCCCGAGCCATCGCAGGCCTTGCAGTTGACCAGGGTCGGCACGCGGATGGTCACCGTGGTGCCGCGCACCGCCTCCTCGAGGTCCAGCTCCAGGGTGTAGCGCAGGTCGCTGCCACGCTGGGCACCGCCACGCTGACCGCCACGGGCACCGCCGAAGAAGTCGCTGAACACATCGCCGAAGATGTCGGAGAAGTTCGCCCCACCGAATCCGGCACCGCCGCCCGCGCCCATGTTCGGGTCGACGCCGGCGTGACCGTACTGGTCGTAGGCGGCCCGCTTGCTGGCGTCGGACAGCACCTCGTAGGCCTCGTTGGCCTCCTTGAACTTCTCTTCCGACGCTTTGTCGTCGGGATTGCGGTCCGGGTGATGCTTCATCGCCAGGCGCCGGTAAGCCTTCTTCAGCTCGGCTTCGCTGGCGCCGCGCTCGACACCCAGCACCTCGTAATAGTCACGTTTAGACATAGATCCTCAACACCCTCAAATCGCCTCCTCCAGACACGCCAACGCGGGAGCAAGCCCCCGCGCGACGGTTCCTCCCCAACGCGACGCCTGTCGCGTCGGACGGAGCTGCTGGCAGCGGCCGCTCCCGGCGGCCTGCTGCATTTCCCGCATCCCTGCGGGTCACAAGCCTGCGCTTACTTGTTTTCCTTGACCTCTTCGAACTCGGCGTCGACCACGTCGTCACCGGCATTCTTGGCCTGTTCACCGCCCTCGGCGGAGGCGCCCGGCTGCGGCTGCTCGGCATACATCTTCTGCGCCAGCGGGGTGGTCGCCTCGGACAGGGCAGTCATCTTGGCCTCGATGGCCGCCTTGTCGTCGCCCTTCACCGCCACTTCCAGCTCGCCCAGGGCCTTCTCGATCGCCGCCTTCTCGTCTTCGGTGGCCTTGTCGCCCGCCTCGGTGAGCATCTTGCGGGTGGCATGCACCAGCTGGTCGCCCTGGTTGCGGGCGGTCGCCAGCTCCTCGAACTTGCGGTCTTCCTCGGCATTGGCCTCGGCGTCACGCACCATCTGCTCGATCTCTTCCTCGGACAGGCCGGAGTTGGCCTTGATCACGATGGACTGCTGCTTGCCGGTGGCCTTGTCCTTCGCGCCGACGTGCAGGATGCCGTTGGCGTCGATGTCGAAGGTCACCTCGATCTGCGGCACGCCGCGCGGCGCCGGCGGAATCTCGGCCAGGTCGAACTTGCCCAGCGACTTGTTCTGCGAGGCCTGCTTGCGCTCGCCCTGCAGCACGTGGATGGTCACCGCGCTCTGGTTGTCGTCGGCGGTGGAGAACACCTGGGACTTCTTGGTCGGGATGGTGGTGTTCTTCTCGATCAGCGCGGTCATCACCCCGCCCATGGTCTCGATGCCCAGGGTCAGCGGCGACACGTCGAGCAGCAGCACGTCCTTGACGTCACCGGCCAGCACCGCGCCCTGAATGGCGGCGCCCATGGCCACGGCTTCGTCCGGGTTGACGTCCTTGCGCGCTTCCTTGCCGAAGAACTCGGCGACGGTCTTCTGCACCAGCGGCATGCGGGTCTGGCCGCCGACCAGGATCACGTCGTGGATCGAACCGACGTCGATGCCGGCGTCCTTGAGGGCGATGCGGCACGGCTCGATGGTGCGCTGCACCAGATCCTCGACCAGGGATTCCAGCTTGGAACGGGAGATCTTCACGTTCAGGTGCTTGGGGCCGCTGGCGTCGGCGGTGATGTACGGCAGGTTGACGTCGGTCTGCTGGCTCGAGGACAGCTCGATCTTGGCCTTCTCCGCCGCTTCCTTCAGGCGCTGCATGGCCAGCGGGTCGCCCTTGAGGTTCATGCCGCTTTCTTTCTTGAACTCCTCGACGAGGTAGTCGATCAGGCGCAGATCGAAGTCCTCGCCACCGAGGAAGGTGTCGCCGTTGGTGGCCAACACTTCGAACTGGTGCTCGCCGTCGACCTCGGCGATCTCGATCACCGAGATGTCGAAGGTACCGCCACCCAGGTCATAGACGATCACGGTGTGGTCGCCCTTGGCCTTGTCCATGCCATAGGCCAGCGCCGCGGCGGTCGGCTCGTTGATGATGCGCTTGACGTCCAGACCGGCGATGCGCCCGGCGTCCTTGGTGGCCTGGCGCTGGCTGTCGTTGAAGTAGGCCGGCACGGTGATCACCGCCTCGGTCACCGCCTCGCCGAGATAGTCTTCGGCGGTCTTCTTCATCTTCTTCAGCACTTCCGCGGAGATCTGCGGCGGCGCCATCTTCTGGTCCTTGACCTGCACCCAGGCGTCACCGTTGTCGGCCTTGACGATCTTGTAGGGGACCATCTGGATGTCTTTCTGCACCACGTTCTCTTCGAAGCGACGGCCGATCAGGCGCTTCACCGCGTACAGGGTGTTGTGCGGGTTGGTCACCGCCTGGCGCTTGGCCGACTGACCGACGAGGATCTCGCCATCGTTGCTGTAGGCGATGATCGACGGCGTGGTGCGAGCGCCTTCGGCGTTCTCCAGCACCTTGACGCTGCCGTTTTCCAGAATGGAGACGCAGGAGTTGGTGGTCCCCAGGTCGATACCGATGATTTTGCCCATATTCACTCTCCCGAAACTTGGATATTCCCGCCGCCTCGCTTCGCCAGCCGCGGTAGCACTAAAACGCTTGATTCAACAAATGGGGGCGCGCCGCCGGATTTCAAGCCTGCTCGTCGATGGACGGCGGCACCTCGGCCGGGGCCTTGCTGACCACCACCATGGCCGGGCGCAACAGCCGGCCATTGAGCAGGTAGCCCTTCTGGAACACCTTGAGCACGCTATTGGGCTCGACCTGGGTGCTTTCCTGCATGGCCATCGCCTGGTGGTGCTCCGGATCGAAGGGCGCGCCCTCCGGGTCCACCACCTCCAGCTGATAGCGCTTGAGGGTGTCCTGGAACAGCTTGAGGGTCAGCTCCATGCCCTCGCGCACCGCCTTGATCGCCTCGTCGTCCGGGCTGGACAGCTCCAGGCCGCGCTCGAGACTGTCGACCACCGGCAGCAGGTCGCCGGCGAACTTCTCCAGGGCGAACTTGTGCGCCTTCTCCACATCCTGCTCGGCGCGGCGACGCACGTTCTGCAGGTCGGCCGCCATGCGCAAGGCCTTGTCCTGGGCGGCAGCCAACTCTTCCTCGAGAACCTGGATACGCGCATCCAACTCGCCGCCCGCCGCCTCGACCTCGGCGGAAACCTCGGGAAGCTGGTTATCTTGGGTCTGTTCGTCTGCCATGCAACTCTCCTCTGAAAATTTGGCGCCGGCCGCAACCCGCGCACCTGCCGCCTATATGGGGCCGAAATTTCCAGCTTCAAGGGCAGCGCGAGGATTGTCAGCGGCAAAACAAACACTGTATAAATAACCAGACCTTCATCCCGAGAGGCTTCGCCATGCTGGTGCACCTGTCCGTACACAACTACGCCATCGTTGAACACCTCGACCTGGAACTGGACGGCGGGATGAGTGTGATCAGCGGCGAAACCGGCGCCGGCAAGTCGATCATGCTCGACGCCCTCGGCCTGTGCCTGGGCGACCGCGCGGACAGCGGCGTAGTACGCCCCGGCGCGGACAAGGCGGACATCCTCGCCAGCTTCGACCTGCACGACATCCCCGAGGCCCGCACCTGGCTGGCCGAGCGCGACCTGGACGGCGACGGCCCGTGCATCCTGCGCCGGGTGATCACCGCCGAAGGCCGCTCGCGCGGCTACATCAACGGCTCGCCCTGCCCCCAGGGCGATCTCAAGGCCCTCGGCGAGCTGCTGATCGACATCCACAGCCAGCACGAACACCAGTCGCTGCTCAAGGCCGAGACCCACCGCCGCCTGCTCGACGAATACGCCGGCAGCCAGGAACTGGCGCGCCAGGTGCAACTCGCCGCGCAGCGCTGGAAGCAGACCAAGAGTGAGCTGGAGCGCCTGTCCGGCCTCGGCGACGAGCAGCGCGCCCGCCACCAGCTGCTCAGCTACCAACTGGAGGAGCTGGACAACCTGGCCCTCGGCGAACAGGAGCTGGAGCAGCTCGAAGCCGAGCACAAGACCCTGACCAACGCCGAGAGCCTGCTCAGCGCCTGCCGCCTGGTGATCGAGCAGTGCAGCGAGAACGACGCCGGCAACGTGCTGTCGGCGCTGACCGCCAGCCTCAACCGCCTCGGCGGCTTCCAGGGCCAACCCGGCGCACTGAACGAGGCGATCAGCCTGCTGGCCAGCGCGCAGATCCAGGTGGAGGAGGCGGTCGGCGAACTCAACCGCTTCCTCGACCACTTCGAGGCCGATCCCGAGCGCCTGCAGCAGCTGGAGGAGCGCCTCGACAACATCTACACCCTGGCGCGCAAGCACCGCATCCAGCCCAGCGACATGGCCGCGCTGCAGCAGCAGCTGTTCGAGGAGCTGGAGAGCCTCAACGCCGACGACCAGGCCGTCGAGCGCCTGGGCGAGGAACTGGACGCCTATGCGCGCCACTACCGGGAAAAGGCCGGCGAACTGAGCGCCCTGCGCTGCGAGGCCGCCAAGCGCCTGGCCGGCGCCGTGGAGACGGAAATGCACAGCCTGGGCATGCCCGGCGGGCGCTTCAGCATCCAGCTGCGCGACAACGCCAGCGACGAGCCCCAGGCCAACGGCCTGGAACAGGTCGAATTCCTGGTCAGCGCCAACCCCGGCCAACCGCTCAAGGCCCTGGCCAAGGTCGCCTCCGGCGGCGAACTGTCACGCATCAGCCTGGCCATCCAGGTGATCACCGCGCAGACCTCGCGGGTGCCGACCCTGGTGTTCGACGAGGTCGACGTCGGCATCGGCGGCCCGACCGCCGAGGTGGTCGGCCAGCTGCTGCGCCGCCTCGGCGAGCGCGGCCAGGTGCTATGCGTCACCCACCTGCCGCAGGTGGCCGCCCAGGGCCACCAGCACCTGTTCGTGCACAAGCTGCGCGACAGCGACGCCACACGCACGGCGGTGAGCAAGCTCGAACGCAGTCAGCGGGTCGAGGAGATCGCCCGCATGCTCGGCGGCGTCGACCTCACCGAAGAGTCCCTGGCCCACGCCCGGCAGATGGTCGCCAGCGCCCAGGCCTGAGCACCAGCGGGCCCGCACAAACGAAAAAGGCGACCCGAGGGTCGCCTTTTTGCACAATGCCTGAACGCCTACTTCTTCTTGCGCACGTAGAGCACCAGGTTGTGATCGACCAGCTCGAAGCCGTGCTCGCGGACGATCTCCTTCTGCCGCCTCTCGATCTCCGGATCGAAGAACTCGATCACCTCGCCGGAGTCGACACAGACCATATGGTCGTGGTGACCGCTGTCGGCCAGCTCGAACACCGCGTGGCCGCCGTCGAAATTGTGCCGCACCACCAGGCCCGCCGCCTCGAACTGGGTCAGCACGCGATACACCGTGGCCAGGCCGACATCTTCGCCCGCCTCCATCAGCGCCTTGTATACATCCTCTGCGCTCATGTGGCGCTGCTCGGCGGAGTCGAGCATCTGCAAAATCTTGACCCTCGGCAGGGTCACTTTCAGGCCAGCCTTGCGTAGTTCGCTATTTTCAACCATGGTCTGCTTTCTCGTGGAAGCGGTTTCGCAGCTTCCCTTATTGCGGGTATGATCCGGGTTTACGTTGCCCAGCCAAGATAGTGGAAGTCACCCACCGATGCAAAATGCCAAGCTCCTGCTGACCAGCCTCACTCTCACGGGGCTCTTCGCACTCGCCGGTTGCTCATTCCCCGGGGTTTACAAGATCGACATCCAACAGGGCAATGTCGTCACGCAGGACATGATAGACCAGTTGCGCCCCGGAATGACCCGCCGCCAAGTGCGGTTTATCATGGGCAACCCGCTGCTGACCGATACCTTCCACGCCAACCGCTGGGACTACCTCTACAGCATCCAGCCGGGCGGCGGCCAGCGCCTGCAGGAGCGCGTCAGCCTGGTCTTCGACGGCAGCGACCAGCTGGTCGGCCTGGCCGGCGACTTCCTGCCCGGCGTCAGCCGCGACCAGGAAATCCTCGGCGAAGGCGGCGACACCAGCGCGACCGTGGCCGACAAGCCGCGGAGCGAGGACACGCCACCGCCCCCCGGCTCGCTGCTCGAGCAGATCCAGAGCGAAGTGGACAGCGTGAAAGCCGTACCGGTACCCACCCCGGAGCCACTGGAAAGCTCGCCGCAATAAGCGCCAAATACAACAAAGCCCGGATGACTCCGGGCTTTTTTATGCGTGCGCCCTTGACTCAGGCGCCCTGCTCGTCGGCCTTGGCCTTGGCCGCCCGGGCCGCACGCTGCTTGCGCACCTCCTTAGGGTCGGCGATCAGCGGCCGATAGATTTCCACTCGCTCGCCGTCTTCCAGCACCCGCTCGTCCGGCTTGGCCACCGCCTTGCCGAATATCCCCAGGGGGCTGGTAGCCAGGTCCAGGCCGGGGAAATGCGCCTCCATCCCCGACTGCAGCACCGCCTGGCGCACCGTAGTGCCGTGGGGCAGGCTCAGGCGCAGCAGCTTCTGCTTGTCGGCCAGGGCATAGACCACCTCGACCACTATGGTTCTGTTATCCATACAACTCCTTGGCCCGCTGGCAGAAGGCATCCACCAGGGTGTTGGCGGCCTGGTTGAACAGCGGCCCGAGGGTCGCCCGCACCAGCGGACCGGCGTAGTCGAAGGTCAGGTCCAGACTGATCTTGCAGGCCTTTTCCCCCAGCGCCTTGAACTCCCAGCGCCCGTGCAGCTGGGTGAAGGGGCCCTCCTCCAGGTTCAGCTCGATCGACTGCCCCGGCACCAGGCTATTGCAGGTGACGAAGCGCTGGCTCAGCCCTCCCTTGGCCACCGCCAGGCTCGCGCGCATGCGCGTTTCGCTGACCTCCAGCACCTCGCTGGTCGAGCACCAGGGCAGGAATTGCGGATAGCTCGCCACATCGTTGACCAGCTCGAACAAGGCCTGCGCCGGATAGGGCAGCAAGGCCGAACGATGGATATGGGTGCTCATAGTCCGGCGACTTCACTCATCGGATTGACTGCCCTCATTTGCTCAACTCGGCCACGAACACTACCAGCACGCCTATAGGCGCGACCACCCGGATCAGCCACAGGGCCAGATTGAACAGCAGCGGGCTCTTCGCCGCCAGCTCCTCGCGCACCGCCTCGCGGCTCAGCACCCAGCCGGCGAACAGGGCGAAGGCCAGGCCACCGAGCGGCAGAAGGATGCGGCTGGTCAGGTAGTCGATGCTGTCGAAGAAGGTCTTGCCGCCCTCGGCGCCCCACTGGAACAGGCGGAAGCCATCCTCGGCGAACACGAAGAACTTGGCCTCGGCGCCGACATTGAACGACAGCACGGTGCCCATGCCGACCACCCAGCACAGCAGCGCCAGCACCGCGGTCACCCGGGCCCGGCTGCGCCCGCTGCGCTCGACGAAGTAGGCCACCGCCGGTTCCAGCATGGAGATCGACGAGCTCCAGGCCGCCACCGCCACCAGCACGAAGAACACCAGGCCCATCAGCTGGCCGAAGGCGATATTGCCGAAGGCGATCGGCAGGGTGACGAACATCAGCCCGGGACCGGCGCCCGGCTCCAGGCCGGCGGCGAACACGATGGGGAACAGCGCCAGGCCGGCGGTCAGCGCCACCAGGGTGTCGAGCAGGCCGACCGCCATCACCGTGCCGCCGATGGAGGCATTCTTCGGCATGTAGGCACCGTAGACCATGATCGAGCCGACCCCCACGCTGAGGGTGAAGAAGGCATGGCCCATGGCCGCAAGGATGCCGCCCTGCACCTTGCTCGGATCGAAATGGAAGAGGAAATCGAAGCCCTGGCGGAAATACCCGGTGGTCAGGCTGTAGCCGAGCAACACCAGCAGCAGGACGAACAGCAGCGGCATCATGATGCGCAGGCTGCGCTCCAGGCCGGCCACCACGCCACGGGCGATCACCAGCGCGGTGAGGAACATGAACAGCGTGTGCCACAGGGTCAGGCGCCAGGGGTCGCCGGTCAGGCCGCCGAACGCGGCACCGGCGCCTTCGCCGCTGATGCCGGCGAAGCGCCCGCTGCCCATGCCGAGGATGTATTCCAGGGACCAGCCGGCCACCACGCTGTAGAAGGACAGGATCAGCAGCGCGGCGACCATGCCCATCAGCGCCGCCAGCGACCAGTGCCGCGAGGCACCCGCCTCGATGGCCAGGCTCTTCATGGCGTTGACCGGACTCTGCCGGCCGCGTCGACCGATCAGGGTCTCGGCCAGCATGATCGGCACCCCGACCAGGGCGATGCAGATCAGGTACATGACCACGAAGGCACCGCCGCCGTAGACCCCGGTCATATAGGGGAACTTCCAGATATTGCCCAGGCCTACGGCCGAGCCGGTCGCCGCGAGAATGAAGACCCAGCGGCTGGCCCAGGCGCCATGAATCGAGACCTTGTCGTTCGCCATGTGCGATGCGTTCGCTCTGATTGGAAAAAAGATCGCGCATTGTCGGGGATTCATGAAAACGGCTCAAGCGCAGCCGAACCGAGGTCCGCCGCAGACCGGCGAAAATCCGCGTTTTTGCCCCATCCGGCGCATGGCGCCGGCGTCGGCGACTCCCTATAATGCGCGCCCTATGGCTAAACAAAAGAAACACCCACAAGGCACCATCGCGCAGAACAAGAAGGCGCTGCACGACTATTTCGTCGACCAGAAGTTCGAGGCGGGCCTGGCCCTGTCCGGCTGGGAGGTGAAGAGCCTGCGCGCCGGCAAGGCCCAGCTGGTCGACAGCTATGTGCTGCTCAAGGACGACGAGGCCTGGCTGATGGGCTGCCACATCACCCCGCTGAAGACCGCCAGCACCCATGTGATCGCCGACCCCACGCGCACGCGCAAGCTGCTGCTGAACAAGCGCGAGCTGGACAAGCTGTTCGGCTCGGTGCAGCAGAAGGGCTACACCTGCGTGGCGCTGTCGCTGTACTGGAAGCAGCACCTGGTCAAGTGCGAGATCGCCCTGGCCAAGGGCAAGAAGGACTTCGACAAACGCCACACCGAGAAGGAACGCGACGCCGACCGTGAAGTGCAGCGCGCCATGCGCAGCAAGGGCAAGGACGAGTAGGCGGGCGCCGACGCCCGCCCGCATCCCCTAGCGCAGACCGCGACGCTGCGCCCGCGCCACCCGCTGGGCCTCCTGCTGCACCTCGGCGAGCACCTCCTGCACATAGTCGATGTGCCGGTTGGACAGTTCCCGCGCCTCCTCGGCGCGTCCCGCCATGATCGCCTCGTATAGCGCACGGTGCTGCGCGATCAGCATGTCGCGGGTCTCGTCGCGCTGGGCGTACATCCCGCCGATATTGGTCACCACGTTGCGCTTGAGCAGGTCGAACAGGCCACGGATGGTATGCAGCAGCACCGCGTTGTGGCTGGCCTCGGCGATGGCCAGGTGGAAGCGTGCGTCGGCCGCGCCCTCCTCCGCACGCGTCACCTTGCCACTGCGCCCGTAGCAATCCTGCAGGGCGGCGAAGGCCTCGCTCAGGCGCTCGCGGTCCAGCTCGGTGGCACGCTGCGCGGCGTAGTAGGCACAGGAACCCTCCAGGGTGTGGCGGAACTCCAGGAGATCGCGCTGCGCCTCCGGATTGCTCTCCAGCAGATGCAGCAAGGGGTCGCTGAAGGTCGAACCCAGTGACTCGGCCACATAGTTGCCGCCGCCCTGGCGGCTGACCAGCAGCCCCTTGGCCACCAGCTTCTGGATCGCCTCGCGCAGCGACGGCCGCGACACCCCGAAGCGCTCGGCCAGCACCCGCTCGGCGGGCAGGCGCTCGCCGACCTTGAGCGTGCCCTCCAGGATCATGGTCTCCAGCTGAGCGACGATATCGTCCGACAGACGGCGCTGGCGCACCTGACCTACTTCCATAACCCGCTCCCCATTGGTTTTACCAGCTTTGCGTGCCTGCTCAGGCACTTGCCTGGCCAGCCTATAGCGCCCACCGCCCCCTTACAAGCCAAGCCCTCGCGACCAAAGTCGTAAGCCCGCCGATTGACAGGCCTGCGCATGCGCTCTTACCCTTACCAGGCCATTTTGTTAATTGGTCTTACCAATTATCGGATGCCAATAACAATTCCAAGAAGCTTACGAGGTCCTCCATGCCCGTCATGCCCATTCCGCTTGTCGCACTGTCCTTCCCCGTAAATTCACCGCGCACCGCGCGTCATTGAGCGGAGGACTCGCCATGTCATCCGGTCTACTCGCCCTGCTCGCCTTCTCCCCCATCCTGCTCGCCGCCCTGCTGCTGATCGGCCTGCGCTGGCCGGCCAAGCGCGCCATGCCGCTGGTCTACCTGCTCACCGCCGGCATCGCCCTGTTCGCCTGGGACATGAGCCTCAACCGCGTGCTCGCCTCCTCCGTCCAGGGCCTGGTGATCACCGCCGGCGTGCTGTGGATCATCTTCGGCGCCATCCTGCTGCTCAACACCCTCAAGCACTCCGGCGGCATCACCGCGATCCGCGCCGGCTTCGCCACCATCAGCCCGGACCGGCGCATCCAGGCGATCATCATCGCCTGGCTGTTCGGCTGCTTCATCGAGGGCGCCTCGGGCTTCGGCACGCCGGCGGCGATTGCCGCACCACTGCTGGTGGCCATCGGTTTCCCGGCGCTGGCCGCGGTGATGCTGGGCATGCTGGTGCAGAGCACCCCGGTGTCCTTCGGCGCCGTCGGCACGCCGATCATCATCGGCATCAACAGCGGCCTGGACAGCGCCGCCCTGGGCGCGCAACTCACTGCCCAGGGCTCCAGCTGGGAGCTGTTCCTGCAGCTGATCACCAGCAACGTGGCGATCATCCACGCCCTGGTCGGCACGGCCATGCCGCTGATCATGGTGCTGATGCTGACGCGTTTCTTCGGCAAGGAGAAAAGCTGGAAAGCGGGCTTCGAGGTGCTGCCCTTCGCCCTGTTCGCCGGCCTGGCCTTCACCCTGCCGTACATGGCCACCGGCGTGCTGCTCGGCCCCGAGTTCCCCTCCCTGGCCGGCGGCCTGATCGGCCTGGCCATCGTCACCAGCGCCGCCCGCGCCGGTTTCCTGGTGCCGAAGAACACCTGGGACTTCGCCCCGGCCCGGGATTGGCCGAGCGAATGGCTCGGCAGCGTGGAGATGAAGCTGGACGAACTGACCGCCAAGCCGATGAGCAGCCTGCGCGCCTGGCTGCCCTACGTGCTGGTCGGCGCCTTGCTGGTGATCAGCCGGGTGTTCCCGGAGGTCAGCAGCGCGCTGAAATCGGTGCTGCTGGTATTCCCCGACATCCTCGGCGAAGCCGGGATCAAGGCCGACTTCATGCCGCTGTACCTGCCCGGCGGCATCCTGGTCGCCGTGGTGCTGGCGACCTTCTTCCTGCACGGCATGAAGCTGCGCGAGCTGGGCGCCGCGGTCGGCGAGTCGAGCAAGGTGCTGCTGGGTGCCGGTTTCGTCCTGCTGTTCACCGTGCCGATGGTGCGCATCCTGATCAACTCCGGGGTCAACGCCGCGGACCTGCCGAGCATGCCGATCGCCATGGCCCGCTACGTGGCCGACAGCGTCGGCGGCGTGTACCCGCTGCTGGCCCCCAGCGTCGGCGCCCTGGGCGCCTTTATCGCCGGCTCGAACACGGTCAGCAACATGATGCTCAGCCAGTTCCAGTACGGCGTGGCGCATAGCCTGGGCATCTCCGGCGCGCTGATCGTCGCGGTGCAGGCCATCGGCGCGGCCGCCGGCAACATGGTGGCCATCCACAACGTGGTGGCGGCCTCGGCCACGGTGGGTCTGCTCGGTCGCGAGGGCACCACCCTGCGCAAGACCGTCTGGCCTACCCTGTACTACGTGCTGTTCACCGGGCTGATCGCCCTCGTCGCCATCTACCTGCTGGGCGTCAGCGACCCGCTGACCGTAGGCCGCTAATACCCCCGCGCGCTCCGGCTCGGTCGCGGCGCGCATCCTTAACCTGTGTACCGACATGCCGGTCACCGCTACCGGCATGTCGCCCCCTAGTTCTGGCCCTCGAGAGAAGCCGATGATCATTTCCGCCTCGACCGACTACCGCGCCGCGGCCCAACGCAAGCTGCCGCCGTTCCTGTTCCACTACCTCGACGGCGGCGCCTACGCCGAGCACACCCTGCGGCGTAACGTCGCCGACCTGGCCGACATCGCCCTGCGTCAACGGGTGCTGCGCAACATGGCCGAGCTGAGCCTGGAGACCCGCCTGTTCGGCGAGACCCTGGCCCTGCCGGTAGCCCTGGCCCCCGTCGGCCTGACCGGCATGTACGCGCGCCGCGGCGAAGTGCAGGCGGCCAAGGCGGCGGCGGCCAAGGGCGTGCCCTTCACCCTATCGACCGTCTCGGTGTGCCCGATCGAGGAGGTGGCGCCGGCCATCGACCGGCCCATGTGGTTCCAACTCTACGTGCTCAAGGACCGCGGCTTCATGCGCAACGCCCTGGAGCGGGCCAAGGCCGCCGGCGTCACCACCCTGGTATTCACCGTCGACATGCCGGTACCGGGTGCCCGCTACCGCGATGCCCACTCCGGCATGAGCGGCCCCAACGCGCCGCTGCGCCGCATGCTGCAGGCCATGAGCCATCCCCGCTGGGCCTGGGACGTGGGCCTGCACGGCCGCCCCCACGACCTGGGCAATATCTCCGCCTACCGCGGCGACCCCACCGGCCTGGCCGACTATATCGGCTGGCTGGGCGCCAACTTCGACCCCTCGATCTCCTGGAAGGACCTGCAGTGGATCCGCGACTTCTGGGACGGCCCCATGGTGATCAAGGGCATCCTCGACCCCGAGGATGCCCGCGACGCGGTCAAGTTCGGCGCCGACGGCATCGTCGTGTCCAACCACGGCGGCCGTCAGCTCGACGGCGTGCTGTCCAGCGCCCGGGCGTTGCCGGCCATCGCCGACGCGGTCAAGGGCGAGCTGGCGATCCTCGCCGACTCCGGCGTACGCACCGGCCTCGACGTGGTACGCATGCTCGCCCTCGGCGCCGACTGCGTGCTGCTCGGCCGCGCCTTCGTCTATGCCCTGGCCGCGGCCGGCGGCGCCGGGGTGAGCAACCTGCTGGAGCTGATCGACAAGGAGATGCGCGTGGCCATGGTGCTGACCGGCGCCAAGTCGATCGAGGAAATCAACGCCGATTCGCTGGTGCGCGAGCTCGGCCGCTGAGCCCCCTTCGTCCACACGCCATGGCCGCCACAGCGGCCGGCCCTAGCCCCTGACTCCCGGAGCCCGTATGAGCCTGCCTGCCCCCTTCCTCGCCGAGGTCAACCGCCTGATTCCGCGCCAGCGACGCTTCGACGACCCGCTGTCGACCCTGGCCTTCGGCACCGACGCCAGCTTCTACCGACTGATTCCCAAGCTGGTGGTGCGGGTCGAGAGCGAGGCGGAGGTGGTGCGCCTGCTCGAGCTGGCCAGCGCCCAGCGCGTGCCGGTGACCTTCCGCGCCGCCGGCACCAGCCTGTCCGGCCAGGCCATCAGCGACTCGCTGCTGATAGTGCTGGGCGACCACTGGAACGGCCGCGAGATCCGCGACCAGGGTGCGCAGATCCGCCTGCAGCCGGGCGTCATAGGCGCCCAGGCGAACGCCGTGCTGGCCCCCTTCCGGCGCAAGATCGGCCCCGACCCGGCCTCGATCAACGCCTGCAAGATCGGCGGCATAGTCGCCAACAATGCCAGCGGCATGTGCTGCGGCACCGCGCACAACAGCTACCACACCCTGGCCGGCATGCGCCTGGTGCTGGCCGACGGCAGCGTGCTGGACACCGAGGACGGCGCCAGCGTCGCCGCCTTCCAGGCCCGCCACGGCGCGCTGCTCGAGCAGCTCGCCCGGCTCGGCCGCGAGACCCGCGCCAACCAGGCGCTGGCCGCGCGCATCCGCCACAAGTACCGGCTGAAGAACACCACCGGACTGTCGCTCAACGCCCTGGTCGACTTCGACCAGCCGCTGGACATCCTCAGCCACCTGCTGGTCGGCTCCGAGGGCACCCTGGGCTTTATCAGCGCGGTGACCTACCACACGGTGCCCGACCACCCGCACAAGGCCAGCGCCCTGCTGGTGTTCCCCGAGGTGGACAGCTGCTGCCGCGCGGTGACGGCGCTCAAGCGCCAACCGGTCTCGGCGGTGGAACTGCTCGACCGGCGCAGCCTGCGCTCGGTGCAGGACAAGCCAGGCATGCCCGCCTGGGTCAAGGCCCTGTCGGCGGACGCCTGCGCCCTGCTGGTCGAGTCCCGCGCCGCCAGCCAGAGCCTGCTGCACGAGCAACTGGCGCAGATCACCAGCGCCCTCGAGCCCTTCCCCCTGGAGAAGCGCGTCGACTTCAGCGAGGACCCGGCCGTCTACGACCTGCTGTGGAAGATCCGCAAGGACACCTTCCCGGCCGTCGGCGCGGTGCGCCAGACCGGCACCACGGTGATCATCGAGGACGTCGCCTTCCCGGTCGAGCAGCTGGCCGAGGGGGTCAAGCGCCTGCTGGCGCTGTTCGACAAGCATGGCTACTTGGATGCGATCATCTTCGGCCACGCCCTGGAGGGCAACCTGCACTTCGTCTTCACCCAGGGCTTCGACGATCCGCTACAGGTCGCCCGCTACCAGGCCTTCATGGACGACGTGGCCCAGCTGGTGGCGGTGGAATTCGGCGGCTCGCTCAAGGCCGAGCATGGCACCGGCCGCAACATGGCGCCGTTCGTCGAACTGGAGTGGGGCGCCGATGCCTACCAGTTGATGTGGCGCATCAAGCACCTGCTCGACCCCCAGGGCATCCTCAACCCGGACGTGGTGCTGAGCGAAGACCCCGAGATTCACCTCAAGCACCTGAAGCCGCTGCCGGCCGCCGACGCCATAGTCGACAAGTGCATCGAATGCGGCTTCTGCGAGCCGGTCTGCCCGTCCAGGGAGCTGACCCTCAGCCCCCGCCAGCGCATCGTCATCTGGCGCGACATCCAGGCGCGGCAGCGGCGCGGCGAAGACACCGCGGCGCTGGAGCGCGACTACCAGTACCAGGGCGTCGACACCTGCGCCGCCACCGGCCTGTGCGCCCAGCGCTGCCCGGTGGGGATCAACACCGGCGATCTGGTGCGCAAGCTGCGCGCCCGCACGGCGAGGCACCCGGCCACGGCCGACTGGCTGGCCGGGCACTTCGCCACGGCCCTCCAGGCCGCGCGCCTGAGCCTGCTGACCGCCAACACGGCGCGCCGACTGCTCGGCGCGCCGCTGCTGGCGAAGGTTTCTACGGGCCTGCGGCGGGTCTCGGGCCGGCGCCTGCCGCAGTGGACCCCGGCCATGCCGCAAGCCGTCCGGCCCATACGCATCGCCCCGGCGGCCGAAGACGACCGGCCGCGGGTGGTCTACCTGGCGGCCTGCGTGTCCCGCGCCATGGGTCCGGCCTGCGGCGACGCCGAGCAGACGCCGCTGATCGACAAGACCCGTGCCCTGCTGGAGAAAGGCGGCTTCCAGGTGGTCTTCCCGGCGAACCAGGACAGCCTCTGCTGCGGCCAGCCCTTCGCCTCCAAGGGCTACGCCGCCCAGGCCGAGGCCAAGCGCGAGGAGCTGGTCGCCGCCCTGCTCGCCGCCAGCCGCGGCGGCCTCGACCCGGTCTACTGCGACACCAGCCCCTGCACCCTGCGTCTGCTGCAAGACGGCCTCGACCCGCGCCTGCAGCTGTTCGACCCGGTGAGGTTCATCCGCGAGCGGCTGCTCGAGCGCCTGGAGTTGCAGCCCCAGGCCGAGCCGGTGGCGGTGCACGTGACCTGCAGCACCCAACACCTGGGCGAGGCCCAGGGGTTGATCGACATCGTCCGCCGTTGCACCGCGGAAGTCGTGGTACCCGAGGGCATCCACTGCTGCGGCTTCGCCGGCGACAAGGGTTTCACCACGCCGGAGCTCAACGCCCACGCGCTGCGCAGCCTGAAGGAGGCGGTGCAGCTCTGCGCAGAAGGCGTGTCCACCAGCCGCACCTGCGAGATCGGCCTGTCCCGGCACGGCGGCATCGACTACCACGGCCTGGTCTATCTGGTCGACCGGGTCAGCCGAGCCAGGGCCTGAAGCCGGCGAGCGCCGGCTGGGGGGGAAAGCAGACCAGCGGCCTTGGGCTCGGCCTGGCACTTTCTATACTGAAAGTCCCACTCCCTGAAGGAGCCACCCCATGCGCCGCCTAGTCGCTTTCCTCGCCGCCACCCTGCTCAGCGTCCCGCTCTGGGCCGCGCAGTGCCCGGCGGACATGGCGAAGATCGATGCCATGCTGCAAAGCAATCCGCCCAGCGACCCCGCCGTGCTGGCACAAGTGCAGAAGCTCCGCACCGAGGGCGAGCAGCTGCACCAGAACGGCGATCACGGCCAGTCCGTGCAGGTGCTCGGCGAAGCCCTGCAGCTGCTCGAAGCCAGCCAGTAGACCGTACCGGCCAGGGCTAACCGCCCTGGCCCTGGCCTTGGACCTGAATCTGCTCCTGCCCGAGGAATGACAACGCCAGCGCGCGCACTTCGGCCGACGCGAGGGGCTTGACCATGCAGACCTGAGCGCCGCGCAGGCGCGCATCGGCAAACGCCAGCTCATCGGCCGTCGCGCTGATCACGAACACCGGTACGCCACACAGGCGCGGGTCGCTACGCATGGCGTCCAGTACCTGCAGGCCGCCGCCGTCCGTCATATCCAGGTCCAGTATCAGCAGGTCCGGCGTGGCGGTGACCAGCAACGCCAAGGCCCCCTGCACCGAGCCAATCCCGCGCACCCGGGCGAACTCGCTCAACGCCTCCTGAGCCACCTGCTGGCTGATCGGGTAATCCTCGACACACAACACCTCGGACAAGCCGTTGCTGCTTGCCCGCCGCGCAGCCGACTCGGACGCTGCGGCCGAGGCCGGTGCCGCGGCGCTGGGCAGGTCGATCCAGAAGCGACTGCCAACCCCGGCGGTGCTCTCGAAGCCCATCTCGCCGCCCATCAGGCTGGCCAGCTCGCGGCTCAGGACCAGGCCGATGCCGGTGCCCGGCGTGCTGGAATTCTCCCGCCCCAGCCGCTGGAACGGCTGGAACAGCTGCGCCTGCTGCTCCTGGGTCAAGCCCGGGCCGCTGTCCTCGACCCATAGCCGCACGCCGGCCGAACGCAGCTCGTACCCCATGCGGATGAGTCCCTGGGGGCTGTTGTACTTGATCGCATTGGACAGCAGGTTGAGCACCACCTGGCGCACGCGGCGCAAGTCGGCCTGCACGTACAGGGGCGCTTCGTCGTCGTCCTGCACCTCCAGCCGCAGCTGGCGCTGCTGCACCTCAGGCTGCACCAGTTCGGCACAGCCGCTCAAAAGCGGGCCGATTTCCACCGGCTCCATCCTCAGCTGCTGGCGGCGACTCTCGATGCTCGACAGGTCGAGGATGTCGTCGACCAAGGACGTCAGGTGGCGACTGGCATTGACGATCTCCCGCGCATAGTCCGCCTCCTGCTGGGCATCGGCCTTCTCCTGCGCCTCCATCTCGATCAACTGGCCGAAGCCGTGGATCGCGTTCAGCGGCGTGCGCAGCTCATGGCTCATGCTCGACAGGAAGCGACTCTTCGCCTGGCTGGCCGCCTGGGCCTCCAGGCTGGCGCGGCGCAGCTCCTCCTGGGCCTGCTTGAGGCGGGTGATGTCGACATGGGTTCCGGCGATCCGCAGCACCTGCCCCTCGGCATCGCGCTCCAGGACCTTGCCGCGGCTCAACAGCCAGGCAAATTCGCCGCGGGCATCGGCATAGCGGTACTCGGCCTCGAACTGGTCCTCGCCGCTGCTGGCGAACTGGCCGCGCAGGTGGCGAATACGCTCCACATCGTCCGGGTGCATGCGCTGATTGAACTCGCTCAGGCTCATGCACTCCTGGGTCAGGCCGAAGCGCTTGAGGAAGCGCCCGCTGAGCGTGATGGTCATGTTCGGCACATCCACTTCCCACAGGCTCTCGGTGGTGCTTTCCAGCACCAGCTCGAGAATCCGCTGCGCCTGGCGGCGCTCGGTCTCGCTGGCCTGCAGCTGCTCGCCGGTGTGCTGCACCGCCTGCGCCATGGCATTGAGCTCGACGATCTGACTGGTCGGGGCGCTGGGGTGGAAGTCGCCCTGACCGATGCGCCGCATCATCGCGCCGATGCCGGCAATCGGCCGCGCCAGCTGATCGCTCAGGTGCCGCGAGCGCCACCACATCCAGGCGAAGAACAGCAGGTAGAACAGCGCCAGACCGACGATCAGCAGGTAACCGATCTGCAGATAGCGCTCGGCCAGGCGATTGGTCTCGCTGAAGATCTGCTCCTCATCCACCACCAGCAGCAGGCGCCAGCCGGTCTGCGGAATCTCGCTCCAGGCCACCAGACGGCTGCGCCCGGCCAGCTGCACCTCTTGGACCTTGTCCTGGCCGGCCGCCATGGCCTGCAGCAGCGGCTGCAGGTCGGCGTACTTGTCCAGGCGGAAGTCCTCGGGCTTGAGCACCTCGCGGCGTACCGCCTCGGCGTAGGAGTACTCGGTCAGCTCGCGCAGGCCGAAATCCCCCTCGCCGGCCTGGGGTAGCGCCATGATGTTGTGATCGCGACTGACCAGCATGGCGTAGCCCTGCCACGGCACATCCAGCTCGCCGATTTCCGCGAGCATCTGGCCGACGGTGATGTCCAGGCCGACCACGCCCTCGAGAAACTCACCCTGATAGACCGGGGCGACCGCCGACATCATCCAGCCCTGCCCGGCCGGGTCGAGGTAGACGTCGGTCCAGGCCACCTTGCGCTCCGGGTTGTGCCGGGCGTCGGCCAGGTAATAGAAGTTGTAGTCCGGTATCACCATGTCATGGGGATACTGCTCGGGGGTCATGAAGAACGGATAGATGCGGTTGTAGCTGTCCCAGCTGTTGAAATAGACCGCGGCAACCAGCGGGTTGGCCGCGCGGATCGAGTGCATCAGCGGGTCGACCTGCGACAGGCGCAGGACCTTGGCGCGATCCTGCCGCTCGGGTGGCGTGCTGTTGGCGTAGAAGGACGCCGCGCGGCCATCGTCGCTGCGGCTGTAGTACACCCCGCTGGCGGTCGAGGTATGCCGCCGACGCTCCAGCTCATCGGGCTGGAAACCGGTGTTCTGCAGCGCCCGCAGCGTCGCGTCGCGGAATATCTGCACCTGGGCCTCGACGGCCCGCAGGCGGCTGTCGATCACCTGCCCCTCCCGAGCCACCGCAGTCGCCAGGTCTCCCAGGGCGCTCTGCTGCAGATAGCCGATCTGCGCATCGCGAATCGCCGCGTTGCTCAGCAAATAGACGGTAATCAGCACCGACTCGACCAGGATCAGCGGAATCAACGCACTCTGTACGAAGGCGCGCCAGATCCACTGGCGCAAGGGATAACGCGACGCGCGCGACATAGGTAAGGTCTCGTCCCAAAGACATGACTGAAACTCAGGTGCCTAATCATAGCCGTACTCGGGGGAGCGCGTCCGGGCGGCATCGCCGGGTCGACGCCGGGATGCCTATGCCGTACACTCCGCGTTGTGGCTTCACCCACGACAGTTTTGGGGCCGATTAGGATTCGACGCCGGTAGCAAAACTTGAGGGGCATGCCGAGCTGGTAGCAGAACTCGTAAATTCGCTGCTGCAAACTTATAGTTGCCAACGACGACAACTACGCTCTAGCCGCCTAAGTGCCGCTAGCTGACCCTAGGGGATGCCTGTAAACCCGAAGATTTGGTCAGTCATATAGAACAGGATCGCCGCCAAGTTCGCTGTAGACGTAACGGCTAAAACTCATACAGCTCGCTCAAAGCGCCCTGCCACTCGGGCCGCGATGAGTTAACTCAATAGAGATGGCTAAGCATGTAGAACCGATAGCGGAGAACTGGCGGACGGGGGTTCAAATCCCCCCGGCTCCACCAAATGCAAGTTTCCACATGTTCCCACATGAGCGGAAACACCCCTGAAAAGCCCGCCCGTGCGGGCTTTCTTGTTTCTAACGTTCCCCGCCAAATACACACTGCGAGCGCCGCCGTGTATCCCCTGATGTACCTGCCATGTAATTTGAAAGCGCGGGGCGCGGATGAGGCGCTGCGAAGTCAAGCGCCGACCGCTGACAGGCTCAGTGACTGCCAGCTTGGCGCCAGAGGACAAGAAATATCGCGGGCAGACGGCAGCAGGCTCTGCGTCCCCGGGCTCACTCTCATCGCCAAGCCCGGCCATGAGAAGGCACTCGAGCCAGACAATGCTCCATGTTTCCATGCATGGGCGGAGCACGCCACATTCAGTGCGACGGCGGCGCAACGACCACGGGAGTACATCGCAGGACGGAGGCGCCGGCTACCCGCCGCTGGCGCCGCCGTTCGGACAATCTATTCAGCCAGCCGCTTGGCGCACCCCAACAATGACCTGCCGAGATGAGCTCCGTACGGCCGGCCTTGGCTTAGCCGGCCGCTTTCCCGCCACGGAAATAGGGAATCACCCGCTCACCGATGTTCTTCAGGGTTTCCAGCTGCGCCCACTGCGGCACCGTACCCATCTGGCAGATGAACAGGATCTCGTCGGCGCCGGCGTCGATCAGGCGCTGCACGTAGCCGATGCAGTCCTCGACCGTGCCGTAGGCGTGGTTGGGGTTCATCATCGACATGGTCGGGTCGGAGAAGTCCACCGTCACCTCTTCCGAGGCGAAGCGCGACTTGATCACCGCCTGGCCGTTGCCGTCGACGAAGGTGTCGTCCTTCCACTTCTCCGGGTCCGGCCGCTCGCCGCCGGCGTACCAGTAGGACAACGACTCCATGAAGTAGCGCTGGCCGCGGATGCCGATCTGCCGCGCCTGCTGGTTGTCGTCGAGGACGATGGCCGGGCACAGCGCGGCGATATGCCGGTTGGGGCGGAAACCCACCTGATCCTTGAGCTCACGCGTGTCCCAGGCCTCGTGGTACACCGCGACCTTCTTGGCGATTTCCTCCGGGCCGCCGAAGCCCAGCACCAGGGCACCCAGGCCGCGCTCGCCGGCGCGCTTGAGCGACTCGGTGTTGGTGCAGGCCAGGTACATCGGCGGGTGTGGGTCCTGGTAGGGCTTGGGGTGGATCGGCCGCAAGGGAATCTGCACGAAGTCGCCGTGGTGCTCGATCTCGTCCTGCACGAACATCTTCGGAATCAGGTACATGGCCTCGTCGATCTGCGGCTGCAGGGTCGCCAGGTCGTAGCCGAAGGTGCCGGCCTCCTGCTGGGTGCCGCCCTTGCCGACGCCGAAGTGCACGCGGCCCTTGGACAGCAGGTCGAGGGTGGCGATGCGCTCGGCCACCTTGACCGGATGGTTCATCGCCGGCGGCAGGCAGACCACGCCGTGGCCGATGCCGATGCGCTCGGTCTTGCCGGCGACGAAGGCCAGCATGGTTTCCGGCGCGGACATGTGCGAGTAGTTGCTCAGCGCGGTGTGCTCGACGCACCAGAAGGTGTCGAAGCCGAGCTGGTCGGCGAGCACCGCCTGCTCGACGGTGTCGTCGAAAACCTTGCGGTCGCCGGCGCGGCTGGAATCGACTGTCTGTGCCTCGTAGATCAGGGAGAATTTCATTCGCTAGCCCTTCTTGTTCTGGATTCGGTTGAGCCTGGGAATCCCTAGGCCTTGCGCGCATGGTCGAGGATCGAGGGGCCGGCGGAATCCCCCAAACAGACTACTTGCAATGGCCTGAAGGCCGCGTCTCCCGGCGCCTTCGGCGAAAACCCAAACGCCCGCACAGAGGCGGGCGCATGGCAGCTGGATGGATGGCCGTAGGATGGGTTGAGCGCAGCGATACCCATCTGGCCGGAGTGATGGGTATCGCGTTGCTCAACCCATCCTACGCATCAGAGGAAGAAATCCGTGCTGTCCTGACCCATGCTCACCCCGCCGAGGTTCCAGGCGTACTTGGCCGGACTGTTGGCGACGTGGGCGCGGCCGGTGTGGATGTCGCGGAAGGCGCGGTTGATCGCGTGGCTGCGAAAGATGGTCGAGGCGCCGCTGTTGAACATCAGCTCGCCCACCGCCCGCGCGCACTTGTCGGCGACCAGCGCCGAGTCGTAGCGCATCTTCACCCGCTCGGCCATCGCCAGCGGCTCGCCGTGCTGCGCCCGTTGCAGCATCAGCTCGAAGTTGCGGTAGAGCACTGTCTTGCACTCGTCGACACAGACCATGGCATTGGCCAAGGCGCTCTGCGCCGCCGGATCCTGGACCATCTTGCGCCCGTCGTTGACCCCAACCCGCGCGCGGTTGTGCGCGACGAACTGATCCACCGCGCCCTGCAAGGCGCCGATCGCCGAGGACGACACGGCGCGCACGAAGATCTGGCCGAACGGCAGGCGGAACAGCGGCGCCGCATTGACCGCATTGCCCGGGCTGTCCTGCATGAAACCGTCCAGGGCGCGGTGGGTGCGGTACTCGGGCACCAGGGCGTTCTCCACCAGGATGTCGTGGGAGCCGGTGGCTTCCAGGCCCATGACGTTCCAGTTGTCGAGAATCTGGTAGTCCCTGCGCGGCACCAGGAAGGTCCGGTAATCCGGCGCCCCGCCCGCCTCGGCCGGCGGCACCATGGCGCCGAGGAACACCCAGTCGCAGTGCTTGCTGCCGGAGGAGAAGCCCCAGCGACCACTCAGACGGAAGCCGCCCTCGACCCGCTCGACCTTGCCCACCGGCATATAGGAGGAGGAGATCAGCACGCTGGAGTCCTGGCCCCAGACGTCCTGGGCGGCGCGGTCGTCGAACAACGCCAGCTGCCAGTTGTGGATGGCCACCACGCCGAGCACCCAGGCCGAGGACATGCAGCCCTCGGCGAGGCACATCTGCACCTCGAAGAAGTCTTTCGGCTCCAGCTCGTAGCCTTCCCAGCGGGTCGGCTGGAGGATGCGGAAGAAACCGGCCTCCTGGAAATCGCGGATGGTCTCTTCCGGCAACTGGCCGAGCGCGGCAGCCTGCGGCGCGCGCTCGCGCAGCACCGGCACCAGTTCGCGGGCTCGTTGGATCAGACGCTGGCGAATCAGCTCTTGGTCGAGCATCTTGTTGTTCTCCTCTGTTCGCCCCGTCCGCCGGGGCGCGCGTTCAGCGGTGGTGGGTCGCGCGGCACAGCGGCGGCTCACCCTACGCGGGCATTCAAACAACGCTAGCAGCGGCCAACATCCCTCAAACGGACCATATGGGCGGCGCCATTCCTCCCCGCGGCAAGCACCCCTCCCTCCAGCCGGTAACGCCGAAGCGCGACTAGTCCCCTCGGACGATGTTGCCGGGCCAAGCCGTTGCAAGAATCCATCACACGCCATGCACCAGCAGCCGTGCACAACAAGAGGGCCGTGCGATGAACCCAGTCGATCTGAAAGCCGAGATGCTCCAGGCCATGCGCCGCCTGGCCAAGTCGGTGACCATCATCACCACCAGCAACGGCAACGAGCGTTTCGCCATGTCCGCCACCGCGGTCGACTCGCTGTCCACCGAACCGCCGTCGCTGCTGATCTGCGTCAACCAGACCGCCTCGCTGCACGCGGTGCTGGATGCCGGCGCGGACTTCTGCGTGAACATCCTCGGCCTCGAGCAGGAAGAGCTGTCGCAGCTGTGCAGCGGCCCGATCAAGGGCGAGGCGCGTTTCCAGCGCGGCAACTGGCGCACCAGCGAAGGCGGCATCCCCTACCTGGGCGATGCGCAGTCGGCCATCCTCTGCCGCCAGGACGGCAAGTTCAGCTACGGCACCCACAGCATCTTCATCGGCCGTATCCAGCAGATTCACAACGGCGCCGAAATCAGCCCGCTGGTCTACCTGGATGGCGGCTACACCACCACCGCACCGGCGCCGACCCTCGCGGCGGCCGGTTGAGGCGCGCGGCATGACGGCGACAGAGGCGCTTGCCCCCCTGCGGGTGGACGCTGCCGAGGCGCTCGGCTGGGACGAGTGCGCCGAGTTGCTGGTGGTCGGCTTCGGCGGCGCCGGAGTCTGCGCGGCCATCGAGGCAAGCGACCGCGGCCTCTCGGTGCTGGCCCTGGAGCGCTTCGCCGGCGGCGGCGCCACCGCGCTCAGCGGCGGCGTGGTGTATGCCGGCGGCGGCACCCCCTACCAGCAACAGGCCGGTTACAGCGACAGCGCCGATGCGATGGTCGCCTACCTGCGCCAGGAAGTCGGCGAGGCGGTGTCCGCCACTACCCTGCGCGACTTCTGCGAACGCAGCTGCGCGCAGCTGGCCTGGCTGGAGCGCCAGGGCGCCGCCTTCGAGGCCAGCGTGCCGCCGCACAAGACCTCCTACCCGAGCGACCAGTACTACCTCTATTACTCCGGCAACGAGGCGGTGCCGGCCTATGCCGCCCAGGCCGCGCCGGCGCCGCGCGGGCACCGCAGCAAGGGCCCGGGGATGTCCGGCGCCAGCCTGTTCGCCGCCCTGAAAAACGCCGCCCTCAGCCGCGGCGTGCGCCTGCGCCAGCAGTGCGAGGTGCGCCGCCTGGTCCTCGGCCCCGGCGACGAGGTGCTCGGCGTCGAGGCCTGGCAGCTGCCGCCCGACAGCCGCGCCGCGCGCTGGCATCGGCGCCTGAGCCGCTGGGCCACGGCCATCCATATGTACGCCCCGCCCCTGGCCGAGCGCTTGCGTGCGCGGCTGCGGCGGATCGAGCTGGGCCATGCCGAACGCCGGCTGATTCGCGCCGAGCGCGGCGTGCTGCTGAGCGCCGGCGGCTTCATCTTCAACCGCGCGATGATCACGCGCTACGCGCCGCAGTACCTGGCCGGCCTGCCGCTGGGCACCACGGGTTGCGACGGCAGCGGCATCCGCCTCGGCCAGGGCGCCGGCGGCGCCCTGGCGCGCATGGACAAGGTCAGCGCCTGGCGTTTCATCAACCCGCCGCTGGCCTGGGCCCGTGGCCTGATCGTCAACGACGCCGGCCAACGCTACTGCAACGAAGAGGTCTACGGCGCCACCCTGGGCCACGCCATGGTCGAGGAACAGGGCGGCCGCGCCATCCTCATCCTCAATAAGGCCCTGCTCCGCGAGGCGCTGCGCCAAGTCGGGCCGGGCAAGGTCTGGCAGTTCCAGCGCCTGCCGGTGCTGCTCAACCTGCTGTGCAACGCCAAGCGTGGGGCCAGCCCGGCGGCCCTGGCCGAACGCTGCGGCCTGCCGGTAGCCAATCTGGAACGGGCCCTGGCCGACTACAACAGCTCCGCCCGCGGCGAGACGGCCGATTCCTTCGGCAAATCGGCGGCCATGCTCGCCTCGCTGGAGCAAGGGCCCTGGTACGCCATCGACCTGTCCTTCGACAGCAAGCTGTTCCCCTGCCCGGCCATCACCCTCGGCGGCTTGCGGGTCTGCGAGCGCAGTGGCCAGGTGCTGGACGCTGCCGGCGCCCCCATCGCCGGGCTGTACAGCGCCGGACGCAATGCCGTGGGCATCGCCTCCAACCTCTATGTGTCCGGCCTGTCGCTGGCCGACTGCGTGTATTCCGGCCGTCGCGCCGCCGCCCACCTGGCGAACCAGATTCAACCCGCAACCGCCCGATCAGGAGAACAACAATGCAACGAGTAGAAGGCAAGGTCTGCATCATCACCGGCGCCGCCAGCGGCGTCGGCCGCGAGGACGCCCTGCTGCTGGCCAGCGAAGGCGCCAAGGTGGTGCTCACCGACCTCAACGAGGAGGCCGGCCGCCAGGTCGCCGCCGAGATCGGCGAGCACGCCCTGTTCATCCGCCAGGACATCGCCAGCGAAGCCGACTGGCAGAACGTGATCAAGCTCACCCTGGAGCGTTTCGGCCGTCTCGACGTGCTGGTCAACAACGCCGCCATCCTGGCTCTGGGCAGCATCGAGGACACCAGCCTGGAGCTGTGGCAGAAGGTGCAGCGGATCAACAGCGAGGGCTACTTCCTCGGCTGCAAGTACGGCGTGCAGGCGATGAAAGAAACCGGCGGCGGCTCGATCATCAATATGTCTTCGGTGGCGGCCCTGGGCGGCATGCCGCTGTTCTGCGCCTACTCGGCGTCCAAGGGCGCGGTGGCGGCCATGAGCCGCTCCATCGCCCTGCACTGCAAGCAGCAGGGCTACCGCATCCGCTGCAATACGGTGCACCCGGACGGCATCAACACGCCTATGACCCAGGCCCTGACCGGCGGCCAGGCGATCCCCCAGGAGACCCTGGACCAGGACCCGCTGAACCGCATGTGCGCGCCGCGCGATATCGCCAACCTGGTGCTGTTCCTCGCCTCGGACGAGTCGCGTTTCATCAATGGCAGCGAGCTGCGGGTGGACAACGCGCAGCTGATCAGCGGCCTGTAAAGCGGAGGTGAACATGGGCACCCAGCAGCTGCACCTGACTCCGTCCGAGCAGCCTGTGACCGGCAGCTACCGGCTGCAGGTGGCCGAGGTAATAGACGAAACGGCCGACGCCCGCTCGCTGGTGCTGCGGGTGCCGGCCGAGCTGCACGAACGCTTCGCCTACAAGCCGGGGCAGTTCCTCAGTTTCCGCGTGCCCTACCAGGGCAAGCTGCTGACCCGCTGCTACTCCATGGCCAGCTCGCCGCACTGCGACGCCCTGCCCAAGGTGACCATCAAGCGGGTCGCCGACGGCCGGGTGTCCAACTGGATGAACCAAGAGGTGCAGGCCGGCGACTGGCTGGAAGTGCTGCCGCCGGCCGGTCATTTCTGCTTGAACGAGAGCCACCTGGATGACGGCGACAACGAACTGCTGCTGTTCGGCGGCGGCTCGGGCATCACTCCGGTGTTCTCCATCCTCAAGTCGGCGCTGCGTACCACCCAGCGACGGATCAAGCTGATCTACGCCAACCGCGACGAAGCCTCGGTGATCTTCAAGGACGAACTGCGCCAATTGGCCAAGGCCAACGGCGAACGCCTGCAGGTGGTGCATGTGCTGGACTCGGTGCAGGGCTTCCTGACCGCCGCCGAGGTGCGCCAGCTGGTGCGCGGCCATGCCGGCGCCGAATTCTTCATCTGCGGCCCCGGGCCCTTCATGGACACGGTAGAGGGCACGCTGCTGGATCTGGGCGTGGCGTCGGCGCGCATCCATGTCGAGCGTTTCGTCTCGCCGCCCGATCCGGACCAGCTGCAGGCGCAGCAGGCCGAGGCGCGCGCGGCCAGCCTCGATTCGAGCTGCGCAAGCCTGACCGTGGAGCTGGATGGTCAGCGCCACGAGATTCCCTACCAACCCGGCGACACCCTGCTGCAGAGCTGCAAGGCGGCCGGTCTGGCGGTGCCCTCCTCGTGCGAGGAAGGCTTCTGCGGCGCCTGCATGTGCCGGGTCGAGGAAGGCGAAACCCGGCTGGCGCGCAACGACGTGCTCAGCGCCGCAGAACTGGCCGCGGGCTGGACCCTGGCCTGCCAGAGCCGGCCGAGCAGCGCGCAGCTGCGGGTGAAGTTCCCCGATTGAGTGCGTGCGTGCGTGCGTGCGTGCGTGCGCCGAGTGTTAGCTCCTTTTCCCCGGCTCAGGCCGGGCTTTTCTGCGCCCGCCACAACGGGCAACGGCCTGTCGCCAATATGACCTTCCCCTGGCTTAGTCTCAATGGACGATCACCGACGGCCGCGCTGTGGTTAGACTCCGCACGAAGAACCTACTCACAACAATAAAACGAGGTGCGTAATGGCACGATTGCAGAACAAGGTGGCGGTGGTTACGGGTGCCGCTTCGGGTATCGGCCTGGCCTGTGCCCGGCGCTTCGCCGAGGAAGGCGCACAGGTGGTGGGGCTGGATATCGGCGCCGCGCCGGCGGAGTTTCCCGGTCTGTTCATGAGCCTGGACGTGCGTGACGAGGCGCAGATCGAGCAGCTGATGAGCGAGATAGTCGGCCGCTTTGGCCGCCTGGATGTGCTGGTCAATGCCGCCGGCATCGCCGACCAGGGCAGCGTTACCGCCACCAGCACGGCCAACTGGCAACGGGTGCTGGACATCAACCTGACCGGCAGCATGCTCACCAGCAAGTACGCCCTGGCGCCGATGCTGGCCCAGCGCAGCGGCTCGATCATCCATATCGGCTCGATCTTCGGCCTGCAGGGCTGCGACAACAACGTCGCCTACAACGTGGCCAAGGGCGGCATCAACCAGCTGACCCGCTCCATGGCCATCGACTACGGCCATGCCAATATCCGCGTCAACGGCCTGTGCCCCGGGCTGATCGATACGCCTATGACCTCCATGGTCCGCGACAATCAAGCCTTCCATGCCTACTTCGCCTCGCAGCACATGCTGTGCCGCGCCGGGCAACCGGAGGAAGTGGCCAACGTCGCGCTGTTCCTCGCCTCGGACGAGGCCAGCTTCGTCAGCGGGCAGATGATCGCGGTGGATGGCGGTTTCTCCGCCGGCCGGCGTTTCGCTCCGCCGCAGTAAGCCCGCCTCCGCGGGCCGGACGCCCTGCCCGGCCCGCTGCCCCTTTGCCCTGATCCTCTGCCCGAGGAGGTGCCATGTCGCCCGTCGAATCCACCACCATTCCGCAACTGCTGGCCAATGCCTCCCAGGCCTTTGGCGACAGCCCGGCCATCGTCGACGGCGGCCGGCGCATCGGCTACCGCGAACTCGACCGGCTGCGCCAGCAGGCCGCCTATGCCCTGCTCGCCCTGGAGATCCAGGCCGGCGAGCGGGTGGCGATCTGGGCACCGAACATCTGGGAATGGATAGTCGCCGCCAGCGCCCTGCACAGCGTCGGCGCGGTGCTGGTGCCACTGAATACGCGGATGAAAGGCAGCGAGGCGGCCTTTGTCTTGCGCGAGAGCGGCGCCAGCCTGCTGTTCTCAATAGGCGAATTTCTCGGCGTCGACTACCCACGTCAGCTGGACGGCGAGCACTTGCCGGCGCTGCGCCAGATCGTCTGCCTGCGCGGCAGCGCGGCGGATTGCCTGGACTGGGCCGAGTTTCTCGCCCTCGGCCGCAATGTCCCGGCCGCCGTGCTGGCGCGCCGTCAGGTGGCGGTCACGGCGCAGTCGCTGTCCGACCTGCTGTTCACCTCCGGCACCACAGGCCGGCCCAAGGGGGTGATGACCGAGCACGGACAGAACCTGCGGGTGGTGCGTGACTGGAGCGAGGTGGTCGGCCTGCGCCAGGGCGAGCGCTACCTGATAGTCAATCCGTTCTTTCACTCCTTCGGTTACAAGGCCGGCTGGCTGGCGGCGCTGATGCGCGGCTGCTGCATCTACCCGCAGCAGGTGTTCGACGTCGAACAGCTGATGGCCTGCGTGGCCCGCGAGCGGATCAACGTGCTGCCGGGGCCGCCGACCCTCTATCAGTCGCTGCTGGCCCACCCCGAACGCAGCCAGTACGACCTGTCCTCGCTGCGGGTGGCGGTGACCGGCGCCGCGGCGATTCCGGTGCAGATGATCCAGCGCATGCGCGACGAACTGGGCTTCGCGACCATAGTCACCGCCTACGGCCTAACCGAGGCCTGTGGTTTCGCCAGCATCTGCCGCCCCGGCGACCCGCCCGAACTGGTCGCCAACAGCAGCGGCCGGGCCATGCCCGGCGTCGAGCTGTGCTGCGTGGACGCCGAGGGCCGCCGCCTGCCGCCGGGCCAGGCCGGCGAGGTGCTGGTGCGCGGCTACAACCTGATGCGCGGCTACTTCAACGACCCCCAGGCCAGCGCCGAGGCCCTGGACGCCGACGGCTGGCTGCACACCGGCGATATCGGCGTGCTCGACGAGCAGGGCTACCTGCGCATCACCGACCGGCTCAAGGACATGCTGATCACCGGCGGCTTCAACGTCTACCCGGCGGAGATCGAGCAGTGCCTGCTGCGCTACCCGGGCCTGGCCCAGGTCGCGGTGATCGGCATCGCCGACGAGCGCCTCGGCGAGGTGGCCATGGCCTTCCTGCTGCCGACCCCCGGCCGCACCATCGAGGCGTCGGCCGTGCTCGCCTGGTGCCGCGAGCAACTGGCCAACTACAAGGTGCCGCGCCGGGTGCAGGTGGTCGAGGCCCTGCCGCTGAACGCCGCCGGCAAGGTGACCAAAAATGTCCTGCGCGAGTGGGCGGCCGCCGCAGTCTGACCCAGTCCCAGCAGCGCAGCGGCCTGAGGAGGCAGAACCCATGAGCCGCCCCTGCGCCATGCGCGAAGCCGGGCTGCGCCTGGGGAGCGCAGCCCGGCATCCTGCACCCCTCAGACAGCGCCGAAAGCCGCCTCGAACGCGCCGGCGAAGCTCCTGCCACCTCACGCTCGGCCGCCAGGGTCTCGGCCTTGAGCATGTCGGCGGCGTCCCCCTCGCACAACTCGGCGAAAGCCGGGCTGGTATGGATGAAGTCTAGGGGGCGGCGACGAGGAGAAGTTCCAGCGCAACCTGACGGCGATGCTGGACAGCTGCAAGCGTTTCCTCGACTTCGACAAGATCGATGTAGTGCCCACCAGCCAGTACCCGATCAAGCTGCCGACGGCGGTCTGAGACCAGGTGGCGAGGCCTGCGCAACAACCGACGGGCCCTAGGGCCCGTCGGTTGTTTGCACTTCAGATCACCCGCGCGGGATGTTGCAGCCGTGGCGCGCCGAGCATCTCGCGGTAGGACGGCGGCTGGCGGCCCGCGGCCTCGCTGATGCCGTAGCGCGGGGCGATCTCGGCGGTGACCAGGGTCTGCCCGCTATAGCTCGGCAACTCGGGGTCGCCCAGCAGCGCGTGGATCACCCGGCCATTGAACTCGGGCGTCTCGGCCTGGGCCAGAAACGCCTGGTACTGCTCGCCGTGCTGCGCGCCGGCGAGGCGCGTGCGCTCGGTCAGCTGCGGACCCAGCCACAGCGACAAGGCGGCCACGCCGCTGCCCTCGAAGTCGATGGCCATGTCCGCCGCCAGCTTGTCGACCCCGGCTTTCTGCGCGCCGTAGGCCGGGCCGTGCATGTAGCAACCGGCGCCGAACGAGGAGGTGAAACAAATCAGCCCACGGCCCGCCTTGAGCAGCAGCGGCGCGGCGTAATAACTGGCGACATAGGCCGAGCGCAGGCCGACCTCGAGGATGTCCACCAGCTCCAGCGGCTTGCTCCAGAAGGGGCCCGGCTCGATCAATTGTTCATGGATAAAGGCGGCGTTGTTCACCAGCAGGTCCAGGCGCCCGCATTCCTCCGCGACCCGGGCGAACAGCGCCCGCACCTGGGCATCCTCGGCATGGTCGCAGTGCACCGCGATGCCGCGACCGCCGGCGGCGCCGATGGCCGCGGCGGTGCCTTCCAGCGAGCCGTCGAGGGCCTGGCCATAGAGTTTGGAACCGGCCTGGGCCGGGGCGCGACCGGTGACATACACGGTCATGCCGGCGGCGCCCAGGGCCAGGGCGATACCGCGGCCGACGCCACGGCTGGCGCCGGTAACCACGGCGACTGGGGACGTTGCAGTTGGCATGGGCAGCTCCTGAGGTTAAGCCTGATCGGCGGATTCGGCGGGCACGCACGGGCTGTGCAGGCGTGGTTTGATCTGGCTCTTGATATGGTTGGCCGCGAGATAGCCGAAGCACATCGCCGGGCCGATAGTCGAGCCGGCGCCCGGGTAGGTGCGGCCCATCATCGAGGCGGCGCAGTTGCCGATCGCATAGAGCCCGGCGATGGGTTGACCGTCGACATGCAGCACGCGGGCATGGGTATCGGTGAGCAGGCCGCCCTTGGTGCCGATGTCGCCGGCGTCGATGCGCACCGCGTAGTAGGGGCCCTTGCTCAGCGGCGCCAGGCAGGGATTGGGCCGTACATGGGGGTCGCCGTAGTAGCGGTCGAACAGCGACTCGCCCTTGTGGAAATCCTCGTCGCGGCCCTGCTCGGCCATGCCGTTGAAGCGCTCGACCGTCGCCGTCAGGCCCGCCGGGTCGACGCCGATCTGCCCGGCCAGCGCCGCCAGGCTGGCGGCCTTGTGGAAGTAGCCGCGTAGCGCCTTGGGCACCTGCCAGTCGGGCTGGGCATAGCCGGGCAGCAGCGCGCCGCAGGGATATTTGCGCCTGAATTCGGCGTCGAAGACCATCCAGCAGGGCACGCTGGTCGCGCCTTCGCGGTTGTGCGCGTACATGGCGTAGACGATGTCGGTGTAGGGCGCCGCCTCGTTGACGAAGCGCTGGCCGGCGGAATCGACCAGGATGCAGCCGGGCAAGTTGCGCTCGACGAACATCGCCCGCTGTTTCTCCTCGCCGGCGACGTGGCTGGTCGGCGCCCACCAGCTGTGCGCCATCAGCGCGGTGGCCGCGCCTATGCCCTGACCGGCACGAATCGCATCGCCGGTATTGTTGGGCGGCGTGGCGCTCCAGGCGGCTTGCGAGGGTTGCGGCAGGTACTGCGCGCGCATCGCCTGGTTACGCTCGAAGCCGCCGGCACCGAGGATCACGGCATGCCGCGCCTTGATCCGCAGCGGCTGTCCCTCGCGACTGACCAAGGCGCCGCAGACCCGCCCGTCGTCGATGATCAACTCGTCCAGGGCGCAGTTCAGCCACAGCGGCACGCCACGGTCCAGCAGCGAGGCACGCAGGGCGCCGATCAGCGCGTTGCCCAGGGTCAGGAAACGGTCGCGGCGCGACAGCCTCCGGCCCTGCCAGTCGCGCCAGTAGCGCCACAGCACCTTGGCGGTCAGGCGCAGCCAGCCGGGGCCGCGACACAGCAGCACCTGCGCTTCCTTCATGGTCATGGCCATGCGTCCCAGCATCAGGGTGCCGGGCGATGGCGCGCGCATGCGCAAAAATTCCTCGCCCAGCTCGGCGGCGTCGAACGGCAGCGGGTCCATGGAGCGGTAGCCCGGCTTGCCGCCTGCCACCTCCGGGTAGTAGTCGGCGTAACCGGGCTGCGCCTCGAAGCGCACCCGGCTGTGCCGCTCGAGGTACTCGACCATCTCGCGGCCGCGTTCGACATAGGCCTCGATACGCCCGTCGTCGACCTCCCCCTGGGTCACCGCCTGGATATAGCGGATGCCCTCCTCCACCGAGTCGCTGCCGCCGAGGGCGGCGATGCGGTGATTGTTGGGAATCCAGATGCCCCCGCCGGACACCGCCGAGGTGCCGCCGTACTGCTCGCTCTTCTCGATCAGCAGCACGTCGAGGCCGAGGTCGTGGGCGCGCAAAGCGGCGGTCATGGCGCCGGCGCCGGAGCCGACCACCAGCACATCGCAGGCTTCATCCCAGTAGATCGTGCCGTCATTCATGGGACCATCTCCGCTCAGGGTCTAGAGGACAAGGAGCCGCCGCCGTCAGCCCGGAGCTGTGCGCAGTCGACCCGGGATTGTTCGCAGCAGTCGCGCCGAGAGGCATCGTCCGATGGGACTAAAATCATGGGAGAAAACCTGCGCCGATCGGGTTAGTCCGCTTGGACGATGTTGGTCCTTAGACGATGACTCCATAGTCACACCAGCTCCCCCAAAAAACCTGAAACGCAGGTCGGGTAGCACCGACTTCTGTATGAGGACGACATGATAAAAACAACAATCGCCCCGCAACCGCTACGCACCGCCATCCGCCTCGGCCTGGCCGTGTTCGCCGGCGGCCTGGCCAGCCAGGCCAGCGCCCTGTCCTTCCAGCCCAGCGATGAGCTGAGCATCGACTGGGACACCACCCTGAGCTACAGCCTGGCCTGGCGCACCGAAGGTCGCGATCGGCGGCTGACCGCTAACGCCAATGGCAACGACGGCGACAATGCCTTCGACAAGGGCAGCCTGATCAACAACCGCGTCGGCTTCCTCACCGAGGCGGACTTCAAATGGCGCGGCGACTACGGTCTGTTCATGCGCGCCGCCGGCTTCTACGACCGGGTCTACGACCAGGGTAACGACAACGACAGCGGCACTTCCAACTGCTTCGCCGGGGGTCAATGTTCGCGTCCCGACCGTTTCTCCCAGGAGACCATCGACCAGCACCGCGAGGACCTGCGCCTGCTCGATTCCTACTTCTACGGCAGCTGGGAGCTGGGCGGGCGCAACCTCAACCTGCGCCTCGGCGATCAGGTGGTGAGCTGGGGCGAGAGCCTGTTCTACCAGGGCATCTCCTCGGCGCAGAGCCCGGTGGACGCGACCAAGGCGACCACCCCGGGGGTCGAGGTCAAGGAGATCCTGCTGCCGGTCGGTCAACTGTTCGGCCAGTTCAACCTGACCGACAACCTCGACCTGCAGGCCTACTACCAGTACGAATGGGAGAAGACCGAACTGTTCGGGGTCGGCAGCTACTTCTCCACCACCGATTTTATCGACGAAGGCGGCTTCAACGACTCCACCGGCTTCCTCCGTCGGCTGAGGGACGACAAGCCGAGTGACAGCGGCCAGTACGGCATGGCCCTGACCTACACCGCCGAATCGCTGAACAACACCGAGTTCGGCCTCTACTATTCGCGCTTCCACGCCAAGACCCCGGTGCTGGACTTCCAGACCGAGCTGGGCAGCTACCGGGCGCGCTACTTCGACAACATCGACCAATACGGTGCCAGCTTCGCCACCGTGCTCGGCGAGACCAGCTTCGCCGGCGAGGTCAGCTACCGCGACGGCCAGCCGGTGTTGGTCGACAACGGCTTCGGCAGCCCGGTCAAAGCCGAGACCCTGCAGGCGCAGATGTCGATGATTCACGTGCTTGGTCCGACCGTCTGGGCGGACAACACCACCCTGGTCGGCGAGGTGATCTACAACACCGTGCTGAGCAACGACGAATCGCAGCCCTTCACGCCCTTCCCAGGCTTCACCCTGCCGGGCACCGACACCCTGTTGTTCGACCGCGACGCCTGGGGCTACACCGTGCAGGCGACCCTCGACTACAACAACGTGTTCAGCGGCTGGGACATGTCGCTGCCCATCACCTACAGCACCGCCGCGCAAGGCGACAGCTCGCTGCTGGGTTCGATCAACTCGGGTGAGGGCGACGACCGCATGAGCATCGGCAGCTCCTGGCGCTATCTCGGCAACTTCACCGTGGAGGCTAGCTACAACGCCTATCTGGGCAACGCCAAGAACTCCCCCCTGGCGGATCGCGACCACCTCGCGCTCAACTTCAAGTACCGTTTCTGAAGCCTCTGACGGAGGAATCCAGCATGACCCTAAGATCCCACTTCCTGCTGCATACGGCCCTGGCCGCCGCGCTGCTCGGCGCCAGCCTGGCCGCCCAAGCCAAGGTCGGCCCGGAACAAGCCGCCCGCCTGGGCCAGGACCTGACCCCCATGGGCGCAGAGAAGGCCGGCAACGCCGACGGCAGCATCCCCGCCTGGTCCGGCCAATGGCGCGGCGCGCCGCCCCATGTGCAGTTCGCCGGCCCGGGGGCGGTCTACCCGGACCCCTACGCCGACGAGAAGCCGCTGTTCGTCATCACCGCCGAGAACATGGCGCAGTACGCCGACAACCTCAGCGACGGCCAGCAGGCGCTGCTCAAACGCTACCCCAGCACCTTCAAGATTCCGGTCTACCCCAGTCATCGCGACTTCCGTTATGACCAGAAGAGCGAGGAATACATCAAGCACAATGCCCTCAACGCCGAACTGATCGACGGCCCTAGCGTCAAGAACGCCTTCGGCGCCTCGCCCTTCCCGGTCCCGCAGAATGGCAACGAGCTGATACTCAACCACACCATGCAGGGGCGCGCCGCGAAAGAAGAAGCCGCCTACCTTCAGGCGGTGAACTACGCCGACGGCAACAAGGTGTTCGAAAAGGTCAATTACAAGATCTACTCGGTCTGGTCCGACCCGGGCAAAAGCCTGGATACCCTCGGCGGCATGTTCACCCACTTCCTGCTCACCACCCTGGAGCCGGTGCGCAAGAAGGGCGAGATGGTGGTGGGTCACGAGTTCGTCAACCCGGTGGGCAATCCGCGCCAGGCCTGGATGTATGCACCGGGACAGCGCCGGGTGCGCCGTGCGCCCACCGTCGGCTATGACTCGCCCACCGGCGCCGGCGGTTTCCGCGTGTACGACGAGGATCGTCTGTTCAACGGCGCCCCGGATCGCTACGAGTGGACGCTCAAGGGCAAGAAGGAGCTGTACATCCCCTACCACAACTACAGGCTCGATGATCCCAGCGTGACCACCGAGCAACTGTTGGCCACCAATGGGCATCTCAATCCCGACCACATGCGCTATGAGAAACACCGGGTCTGGGTACTGGAGGCCAAACTCAAACCCAACAGCCGGCATATCTATGCCAAGCGCGTGCTCTACCTCGACGAGGACTCCTGGGCCGCCGTGCTGGCCGACAACTACGACAGCCGTGGGCAATTCTGGCGCACCAATATGCAGACCTCGATCTACGCCTACGACATGCAGCGTTATCACTCCCGCCTGGGTGTGTACCACGACCTGATCGCCGGCTCCTACATGGTCGACCGCCTGCTGGTCGATCAGCAGCCGGCCCTGCTCAATGCCAGCAGCTTCAGCGAAAGCGACTTCACCCCCAGCAACCTGCGCAAGCTGGGCACCCGCTAAGTCCTGGCCTGGCTGCGCGCCACGCGCGCCAGCCAGGCATCGGCTTAGCTGCATGCCCTGAGGCCGACGCGCCTCCCCCAGCATTCAAGCACTCACACACCCGTAATTGAGCGGCCTTCGCCTGGTTGTGCACAGACGAGGGCCCTTCAACCCGGGCCCAAGGCTGCCGCGCGCCTGTCATACCCGCTCGACCGCCTGGCGGGCCTTTTTTGCCCTTCGGCTAAACCCTGTGGAGACAATAACAATGAGAAACCTGCTAGCCACTTCACTGACCCTGGTCGCCGTGTCCCTGGCGCCGTCGGCCCATGCCCTGAACATCTTGCTGACCAACGACGACGGTTGCCGCGCCCCCGGTATCGCCGCGGTGCACCAGGCCCTGATCGCCGCTGGCCATCAGGTCACCCTGGTGGCCCCGGCGCTCGACAACAGCGGCATAGGCGCGGCCAGCGTGGTCAGCCCCGGCCAGGCCCTGGCGGTGACCGAACTGGCCCCCGGCAAGTACTGCGTCGGCGCGCCTGCCGAGCATGCCCCGGAGCATGGCAAGAACGGCGCCATCGGCACCCCGGTGGACGCGGTCAACCTCGGCCTCGACCTGCTGCTCAAGGACAATCCGCCGGACCTGGTGGTCTCCGGCACTAACTTCGGCGACAACGTCGGCCCGCTGACGCAGATGTCCGGCACGGTCAACGCCGCCGTACGGGCCATGTTCAAGGGGGTGCCGGCGATCGCGGTGTCCACTGGCATCGACCTCGAACTGATCATGCGCGACCGCCAGGCCGGATACCTGAAGACCCTCAACGCCCTGGACGACACCGCCAACTTCGCCGTCAAGGTGATCGACAAGGCCAGCGCGGAAGGCGCCAAGGCCAAACAGCAGTGTGTTAAGAGCGGCGGCAAGGCCAAGCCGTTCTGCGAACTGAACGTACTCGGCCTGCCCGGCACCACGGGGCTGAACATCAACTACCCGGCCCGTGAGGCCGGTGAGGTGCAAGGCGTCAGTTATGCGCCGATCGGCGACTGGGGCATGGTCGGCTTCCAGACCCAGCGTGGCGGCGACGGTGTGGTCCGGGTCAATCTGGCGCCACCGCCGACGCCAACCGCCGAGCAGCAGCGGGCGGATGCCTACCAGCTGTTCACCGGCAAGGCGGTGATCACCGTCATCGACGGCAATATGAGCGCCCCCGAAGCCCTGCAGCAGCAAGCCAAGCAGATGCTCGAGGGCCTGACCCCATAGGTCCGCCATGAGTTGATGCCCTGGAAAGTCAGAAGGCCCCTGCCGGCTTGCGGCAGGGGCCTTCTTTTTGGCTATGTACCCGTTATGTGTTGCACGGAGCCGGAGTTCTTTGTCGCAGCCAGCTTGCTGGCGATCCCTCTCACAGCGGAAAGCATCGCCAGCAAGCCGGCTCCTACAGACGCTGTGTCTTGGCCTGTTAGCCATTGCAACAACCAATCGGGACATGGCCTAAAACCAAGCCCCGGCAGCGTACGCGCCGGGGCTTGGTTTATTGTTGCGCCGCCGCAACCAAGCGGATGCGGCGCTAGAGACTCAGTCGGCCAGGGCCTGGAAGGGAACGAACTCCACCACCTCCAGCTCGAAGCCGGCTACCGCCTTGTAGGGTACCGGCGAACTCAGCAGGCGCATCTTGCGCACATTGAGGTCGCGCAATATCTGCGCGCCTATGCCCAGGGTGCGCTGGGCAAACTGCGGCGGCCGCGGCTTGCCCGCGCTCTGCTGGCACAGTTGCTCGAACAGGCCGTCCGGGGTCTCCCGCTGGGCCAGCAGCACCACCACCCCGCTGCCCTCGGCCGCTATCTGGGCCATGGCGCGGTCCAGGTTCCACTGCGCCGGCCCGCTCTCGGGCTCGCAGCCCAGGGCATCGCGCAGGGTCTCGACCGCCTGCACCCGCACCAGGGTGGGCCTATGGCTGTCGACTCGGCCTTTGACCAGGGCCAGATGCAGTTGCCCCCGATACGCATCCTGGTAGGTCAACACACGAAACTCGCCATGCCGGGTACGCAGCGGGTATTCGCCGGAATGCTGGATGCAGCCTTCGTGGAGGATGCGGTAGTGGATCAGTTCGGCGATGCTGCCGATCTTCAGCCCATGCTGCTGGGCGAACTGCAGCAACGTCTCGCCCTGGGCCATTTCGCCGGCCTCGTCGAGGATGCTGACCAGGATGGCCGCCGGCAATAGACCGGCCAGGCGAGTCAGGTCGCACGCCGCCTCGGCCGGGCCGGCACGGTTCATCACCCCACCCGGCTGCGCCTGGATCGGGAAGATATGCCCGGGTTGCACCAGATCGCCGGGGCGGCTGGCCGGGTCCACCGCGACCTGCACCGAACGCGCCCGATCGGCGGCCGAGATGCCGGTACTGACCCCCTCGGCCGCCTCGATCGAGACGGTGAAGCCCTGGCCGTGCGGAGCCCGCGAATGAGGCACCATCAGCCCGAGGCCGAGTGTCCGGCAACGCTCCTCGGTGAGCGCCAGGGAGATCAGCCCGCGGGCCTGCACGGCCATGAAATTGATCGCCTCGGCGTCGACCTGTTCGGCCGCCATGAGCAGCACGCCGTCGGTGTGCTGCTCGTCGTCGCTCAGCACCACCATCTCGCCGTGACGCAGAGCCTCGAGCAGCTCCTGAATACTGTTCAACTGCATGCCAGACCTCTCAATTCAAAGCCGCGCGCAGATCGGCGGCAGCGGCGCTCAGGGCTTCGCCGGCGCGCTCGACGAACGGCGCCATGCTGACGAAGCCGTGGATCATGCCGTCATAGCGCTGCAGACGGCAGGCCACGCCAGCCTGCTGCAGGCGCTGGGCCAAGGCCTCGCCCTCGTCGCGCAGCGGGTCGAACTCGGCCGTGATCAGAGTCGTTGGCGGCAGGCCGCTCAGGTCTTCGGCCAGCAGCGGCGAAGCCAGCGGGTCATCGCGCTGTTCGGCACGTTCCAGGTACTGCTGCCAGAACCACTGCATCTGCGCCCGGCTGAGGAAGTAGCCCTCGGCGAATTGCCCATAGGAGTCGCTGCCACAGCGCCCGTCGGTGACCGGGTAGAACAGGCACTGATAGGCGATGCGCGGCCCGCCTTGCGTGGCCGCCAGGCGGCTCACCGCCAGCGCCAGGTTGGCTCCGGCGCTGTCGCCGGCCAGGGCCAGGCGGTTGGCATCGACGCCCAGCGCCTCGGCCTGCTCGACCAGCCAGCAGGTGGCGCGGTAGCAGTCCAGCGGCGCCGCCGGGAACTTGGCTTCCGGCGCCAGGCGATAGGCCACCGACACCACCGCGGCGCCGCTCTGTTTGGCCAGGGCGCGACACAGATTGTCATGGGTATCCAGAGTGCCGATGACGAAACCGCCGCCGTGGAAGAACACCAACAGCGGCAGGTTCGCCTGGTCCAGCGGCCGGTACAGGCGGGCGTCCAGCTCGCCGGCGGCGCCGGCTACGCGCAGCTCGCGGACCTCGGCCATGGGCTCGCCGGGGATAGGCGGCATCAGGTTGTCGGAGAACTGCCGGTAATCTGCAGCGTGGAGCCGACCGAAGTCGGGCTCGGGCAGGCCACTGAACTGCTGCAGTACCGTGGCGATCTGCTTATCCAGCGACATGGCTAGCTCCTGGCTCATCGGCCGCAACGAATTGGAACACCGGGTTGCTCTCCTCCAGCACGCTCTGCACCCGGCGCTGCAGGGCCGGCTTGAATAACTTGTGCGGGAGTATCCAGAAGCGCTTCTCGGCAATGGCGGCGAACACCAGTTCGGCCAGCCGCAGCGGGGTCATGCCCTGACGGATGCTGGCGTCGAGCAGCTGGTTGAGTTGCGCGCCGGCGACCCCTTCGACCTGGTCGGATGCCATGATTTCGCTGGCCACCGGCCCCGGGCAGAGCACCGACACCGACACGGATGCCTGCAACTGGCTGAGTTCGTAGTGCAGGGTTTCCGAGAGCGCCACCACCGCCTGCTTGGTCACGTTGTAGGGCGCCATCAAAGGGCTGCTGAGCAGGCCGGCGAGCGAGGCGGTATTGATCACATGGGCCGGGCGACCCTGGGCCAGCAGCAGCGGCACGAAACTGCGGATGCCGTTGATCACCCCGTCCAGGTTCACCCTGAGCATGCGCTGCCACTGGGCGTGGCCGATCTCCCAGCAGTGACCGGTCTGCATCACCCCGGCATTGTTGAACAGCAGATCGACGCCGCCGCAACGCGCCACCGTGAAGTCGCGCAGGCACTCGACCTGGGCCGGATCGCCGACATCGGCGACGCAGGCGTGGGCCTCGGCGCCGCGGCCTTGCAGCTCGGCGCACAGCGCCAGCAACCGCGGCTCATCCACATCGCTGAGCACCAGGCGCATGCCCAGCCCCGCGGCGTATTCGGCCAGGCCGCGGCCAATGCCGCTGGCCGCTCCGGTGATCACCGCCACGCGGCCCTGTTCACTGCTCATGCTCGACTCCTGCTGAAAGTGGTAGCGCAACCAGTAGAGCCGCCCAGGCCGGGCCGGCCATCGTCCATTCAGACGATGCCCCACGCTGTGGGCGTTGCAGAATCCGTAACGTGCACCAGCGCTGCCCCAGGTTTGCCTGAGCCTGCGCCAGCCCAATCAGCAACGCCTGCGGAGAACAACAAGATGAGCACCCTGCATCGCATCGAAACGCGCCAACTCGAAGACCGTTACGCCCGTGGCTGGCACTGCCTCGGCCTGGCATCCCACTACCGCGACGGCAGGGCCCACCGCCTGGACGTGTTCGGCACCCGCCTGGTGGCCTTCCAGGGCGAGGACGGCGAATTGCATGTGCTCGACGGCTACTGCCCACACATGGGCGCCGACCTCAGCCAGGGCTGCGTCGAGGGCAACTCGCTGCGCTGCCCCTTCCACGCCTGGCGCTGGGGCGCCGATGGCGTGTGCGACGATATTCCCTACGCCAAGCGCATCCCGCCACGGGCCAAGATCAAGAGCTGGCCGCTGATGGAGGAGAACCAGCTGCTGTTCGTCTGGAACGACCCGGAAGGCAACCCGCCGATCGCCGAGCAGCGCATCCCGCGCATCGCCGCCTGCTTCGACGACGAGTGGGCCGACTGGGAAGTGGCCGAGCTGCAGATCGCGACCAACTGCCGCGAGCTGATCGACAACGTCGCCGACATGGCGCACTTCGGCACCGTGCACGGCGCCCCGGTCGAGGCATTCAGCAACGTCTTCGAGGGCCATAGGGCGACCCAGATCATGCGGGCGCGCAGCGAACGGCTGTCCGGCGACAGCGAGCTGAGCACGGTGGCCACCTACTTCGGCCCGGCCTACCAGATCACCGAGATGACCGGCGAAATGGACGGGCAGCCGATCCACTCGATCCTGCTCAACTGCCATGTGCCGATCGACCTCAACAGCTTCACCCTGCGCTACGGCGTGCTGGTGAAGAAGATCCCCGGACTCAGCGACGCACAGAACAGCGCCATGGCCAAGGCCTACGTGCAGCAGGCGCAGGCCGCCTTCTACGAGGACGTGGCGATCTGGCACAGCAAGACCCGGGTCGACAACCCGCTGCTGTGCGACGGCGACGGTCCGGTCTACCAGCTGCGCAAGTGGTATGCGCAGTTCTACAGCGACGTCGCCGCGCTGCCGGCCGAACTCGGCGAGCGCAAGGTGTTCGCCGTACGCAGCCCGGAGCCGGCCTGAAAACGCGGGATGGCGGCAGCCCCTGGTGCCATCCCGCCGCCCTCTAGCCTGGGCGTTGCACTCGGCAGAAGGCGCCGTTTATGCTCGGGGGCCGACACTGCATAAAAATAACAACGGTACCCCTATGGCACGCACTCTCAGCCTCGAGACGTTCAGCGAGTTGCTCGGCAATCTCTATCAGGGACCGCTGGAGACTATTCCCTGGGCCAGCTTCCTCAACCAGCTCAACCTGCACCTGGACAGCAAGTACGTCACCTTCATCCTGCGGCCGCCGAGCCAGCACGACAGCGGCCTGATGGTCAACACCACCGGCACCTCGGCCGAGGCCACCGCCTCCTACAACCAGCACTTCTTCACCCTCGACCCCTTCGTCGACCTGCCCAACCGCCAGGTCGTCACCCTCGCCGAATTCGTCTCCACCGACGACTGGCTGAATTCCGAGTTCTACAAGAACTTTCTCGAACCCGTGGACGTGTTCCACATCCTCGGCGCCGACATCAACACCAGCGACGGTGCGCAGTGCCGCATCCGCATCAGCCGCGGGCGCGCCAGCCCGGCCTTCGACGACACCGACAAGGCGCTGCTGGCGCAATTCATCCCGCACCTGGAGCGCTCGATCAAGATCCATATGCAGCTCAACCGCATCGAGACCGAACGCAACCTGTATGCCGGCGCGGTCGACCAGATGGCGGTGGGCACCATCATCCTCGACGAGGCCGGCAAGGTGCTGCAGACCAACCAGGTCGCCGATCTGCTGCTGCAGGACAAGGACGGCCTCAAGCTGGTCAACGACGGCCTGCAGGTCGGCACCACGCGCGACACCCAGGAGTTCCGCCGCCTGGTCAAGCAGTCGCTGCTGTCGCAGAAGAGCGGCACCCCCTCGGTGGTCGAGGCGTTGCGCGTGCAGCGGCCGTCCGGGCGCGCCGACCTGGGCATCATCGTCCGCTCGGTGCCGCTGTCGGCCTGGAGCGAGGGCAAGCAGTGCCCGGCGGTGGTGATCTTCATCAGCGACCCGGAACAGCAGTCCAGCGCCCCCCAGGAGATCGTCCGGGCGCTGTTCGACCTCACCCCGGCCGAGACCCAACTGGCCATGCTGCTGGCCAACGGTCTGACCCTCGACGAGGCCTCGGAAGAGCTGGGCATCAGCCGCAACACCGCGCGCGCACACCTGCGCTCGACCTTCTCGAAGACCGGGGTGACCCGCCAGACCATGCTGGTGCGTCTGATCCTGCGCAGCGTGGCGACCCTCGGTTAAGCGCTAGTCCGCATGGACGATGGCGGGGTGGGCGCTGACGCGCAGAGTGTCATCACCGAGACACCCTCCCCACGCACAGGGGCCACACCATGCGCAGCTGTCCGACCATCCTGAAAACCGAACTGCTGGCCGAAAGCGGCTACTTCCAGATCGAGGCCCTGCACCTGCAATTCAGCAACGGCCAGCAACGGGTCTACGAGCGCCTGCGCGGCACCGGTTACCGCTCGGTAATGCTGGTGGCGCTGCCCGACCCGGAGCATGTACTGCTGGTGCGCGAGTATGCGGTGGGCGTGGAACGCCAGGTGCTCGGCCTGCCCAAGGGCGGCGCCGAACCGCACGAGAGCTACCTGCAGGCGGCGCAACGCGAGCTGATCGAGGAGGTCGGCCTGCGCGCCGAGCGCCTCACCGAGCTGGGCGAACTGACCCTGGCGCCCGGCCACCTGTGCCATAGCTGCCAGGTGATCCTCGCCGAACAGTTGAGCCCCTGCTACCTGCCGGGCGACGAACCCGAGCCGCTGGAGCTGATTCGCCTGCCGCTGAGCCAGATCGGCGAGCTGGTGGCGCACGGCGAACTGCACGAGGCCCGCGCCATCGCCGCCTTGTTCATGGCCCTCAGCGCCCTCGCCCGGCGCGCCTGAAGCAGCGCCGAAACGCCGTCTATCGTCCGCCTCCGCGGCCTAGTCCATTCGGACGAAGCCCGCCGCATGGTCGCCGCCTAAGGTGAGCGCATAACAACAAGCTCCAACGCCTGCCGCAGTGGCAAAACCGTCTGACTGCGGCGGCTTGAGGAAGCCGAGGTGCGCCATGAAGAACCCTGCGATAGTGCTGCTGCTTGTCATCTGCGTCGCCAGCCTGGCCGCCCTGAGCCTGCTGCTGCCCCCTCCCGCCTATCGAGTGGCGAGCCAACCCACCTGCCAGGCCTATGTCGGCGGCTGTTACATGCCTCCGCCCTCGATCCACCGCCTGCTGCCCTGAGCCGCCGCGCCTGGTCACGCCCGCCTCGAAGGCCGGGCGAACGGCTCGGCGCGTCCTGCACCGACATGCCCGGTGGGCACCCAAAAAAGGCTATGCCCCCGGTTACCTGTTGCCTGCAGCAATTCCTTGTAGGAGCGGGCCATGCCCGCGATCCGCACGCGGCCAGACCATTTCGCGGCCATGGGCCGCTCCTGCGGATAGCGCGGTTTGCTCTCCTCGCCCCCATCAGGGCAAGAGGCAATCTGGGCAGCTGAGCAAGCGCGCAACACCTATCTGGGACAGAGTCAAAAAAAACGGCGGGGCTCGCATGGCGGGCCCCGCCGTGGTTAAGCCGGTTTCGGCGCTCAGGTCGGCAGCACGCCGCGGGCCCGCGACAGGGTCAGGGCCAGGTCTTCGATCATGTCTTCCTGACCGCCCACCGTGCCGCGCCGGCCCAGTTCCACCAGCAGCTCCCGGGCGGAGATGCCGTACTTCTGCTCGGCGCGCTTGGCGAACAGCAGGAAGGAGCTGTAGACCCCGGCGTAGCCCAGGGTCAGGGCGTCGCGATCCAGGCGGATGGGCTGGTCCATCATCGGCACCACCAGGTCCTCGGCCACGTCCATGATGGCGTAGAGGTCGACGCCGCTGCTCACGCCCATGCGCTCGAGCACCGCGACGAATACCTCCAGCGGAGTGTTACCGGCGCCGGCGCCGAGCCCCGCCACCGAGCCGTCGATGCGCGCGGCGCCCGCCTCGATGGCAGCCAGGGAGTTGGCGATGGCCATGCCCAGGTTGTGGTGGCCGTGGAAGCCGACCTCGGTGCGCGGGTTCAGCTCGGCGCGCAGCAAGCCGATCTTTTCCGACACCTCGGTGGGCAGCATATAGCCGGCCGAGTCGGTGCAGTAGATGCAGTTGGCGCCGTAGCTCTCCATCAGCCGCGCCTGCTCCAGCAGTTTTTCCGGGCTGAGCATATGCGCCATCATCAGGAAGCCGACGGTGTCCAGGCCCATCTTGGCCGCCATGCCGATGTGCTGCTGCGACACGTCGGCCTCGGTGCAGTGGGTCGCCACGCGAATGGTCGACACGCCGTAGTCATGGGCCATCTTCAGGTGCTCTACTGTGCCGATGCCCGGCAGCAGCAAGGCGGAAATCTTCGCCTGCTGCATCCGCGGCACCACCGCGGCGAAATACTCCTCGTCGCTGTGCGCCGGCATACCGTAGTTCAGCGAGGCGCCACCTAGGCCGTCGCCGTGGGTGACCTCGATCAACGGGATGCCGGCGGCATCCAGGCCGCTGGCCACCGCGACCATCTGCTCCAGGGAAATCTGATGCTGCTTGGCGTGCATGCCGTCGCGCAGGCTCATGTCGTGGAGGGTGACGCGTTTACCGTGCAAGTTCATGGGGTTCTCTCCACTTAGCGAATGGGCAACTGAAGCGCGCCCTTGTGCGCCTCTTCGGCAAACATCTCGGCGGTGCGCAGGCCGGCGGCGGTCATGATGTCGAGGTTGCCGGCGGATTTGGGCAGGTAGTCGCCAAGCCCTTCCACCTCGATGAAGATCGACACCTTGTTGCCGTCGAAAACCGGCCCGTTGATCAGCTTGTAGCCCGGCACGTAGCGCTGCACCTCCTTGACCATGTGCAGCACCGAGGCGCGGATCTCCGCCTGGTCCGGCTCGCCCTCGGTCAGGCAGTGGATGGTGTCGCGCATCATCAGCGGCGGCTCGGCCGGGTTGATCACTATGATCGCCTTGCCGCGCTTGGCGCCGCCGATCTGTTCCACAGCGCCGGCGGTGGTGCGGGTGAATTCGTCGATGTTCTGCCGGGTGCCCGGGCCCACCGAACCGGAGGACACGGTGGCGACTATCTCGCCGTAGCTGACCGGCTGCACCCTTGAGACCGCGGCGACCATGGGGATGGTGGCCTGGCCGCCGCAGGTGACCATGTTGACGTTCAACGCCAGGCTGGCGGCGTGCTGTTTGAGGTTCACCGGCGGCACGCAGTAGGGGCCGATGGCCGCCGGGGTGAGGTCGATCATGATCACCCCCAGCGCGTTGAGCTTGCGGCTGTTCTCGGCGTGCACATAGGCCGAGGTGGCGTCGAAGGCGATGCGGATGTCGTCGTCCAGCACGTGCGGCAGCAGGCCGTCGACGCCCTCTGCGGTGGTCTTCAGGCCGAATTCGCGAGCGCGCTTGAGGCCCTCGGATTCGGGGTCGACGCCGACCATCCACACCGGTTCGATCCAGTCCGAGCGGCGCATCTTCATCAACAGGTCGGTGCCGATATTGCCCGGGCCGATGATTACCGCTTTGAGTTTCTTGCTCATGCTCATTCCTCGAAGGACACCCGGGCACTGCCCAGGCCGTCGATGGTCAGGGAGAAGTGGTCGCCGGCCGTGACCGGCTCCAGCGGCACCAGCGAACCGGAGAGGATGATCTCGCCGGCCTTGAACGGAATGCCGAAGGCGCCCAGGGTATTGGCCAGCCAGGCCACCGCGGTCAGCGGGTTGCCCTGCACGGCGGAGCCGAGGCCCTCGCTGATCCGCTGGCCGTTCTTGAACACCTGCATGCGCAGCTTGGGCAGGTCCAGATCACGCGGATCGAGGCGCTGCTCGCCGAGCACGAACACCCCGCAGGAGGCGTTGTCGGCGACCGTGTCCTGGATGCGGATGCGCCAGTCCTGGATGCGCGAATCGACTATCTCGAAACAGGGCATCACGCTCTCGGTGGCCTCCAGCACGTCCTGCTCGGTGATGCCGGGGCCGACCAGGTCGTGCTTGAGCAGGAAGGCGATCTCGCCCTCGGCGCGTGGCTGGATCAGGCGGTTGGCGGAAAGCGAAATGCTCGCGCCCTCGGCGAAGTGCATCTGCCGGGTGAGAAAGCCGAAGTCCGGCTGGTGCACGTCGAGCATCTGCTGCACCGCCGCGGAGGTGACACCGATCTTCTTGCCGACTATGGCGTCGCCGGCCGCCACCCGCCGTTCCACCACCTGCAGGGAGATGTGGTAGGCGTCCTCGATGCCGATCTGCAGCCAACGCGCGCTCAGCGGCGGCACGCAACGGCCGTTGCTCAGGGCCTGGTACAACTCGGTGGCGTACTGCTGGCGCAGCGCCTGTTGCAGGGCGAGGTCGTTGCTCATGGCCGGCCCTCCGCGAGAAAGTCCAGGCACTGGCGATTGAACAGCTCGCGGTGCTCGACCATCACCCAGTGCCCGCATTCGCTGAGCAGGGTGAAGCGGATATTGCGGCAGGCCTGCAGCAGGGTCTGGGCGCCGGAGGCCGGGCAGAACTTGTCGTTGATGCCCCAGAAGCCGAGGATCGGACACTGCAGTTCGCCCAGGCGCGGCGTCAGGTTGGGCACCTGCATGCTGCTCAGCACGCACGGCGGCTGCTGCGGCACCACGGCGACCCGCTCGGCCACGGTTTCCTCGTCGATCAGCGCCGGATCGAACAACTGCAAGGTCAGCAGGCGACGCATGCCGGCGGCGTCCTTGAGCTCGCCATTGGCAAAGGCCGCGGCCATCTGCTGGATGCCTTCCATCTGCAGGTAGTACTGCTCCTTGTCCATCAGCCCGCCCGGCGCCATCAGCACCAGCTTGGCGACCCGTTGCGGCTGGTCCAACGCCAGCTTGAGGGCGATGGCGCCGCCCAGGGAGTTGCCCACCAGCACGCAGCGCTGGATATCCAGGGCATCCAGCAAACCGACTAGGGCGGCGACGAAGAAGTCCAGGCTGTAAATGGTCTCGGGTTTGTCCGAGACGCCGTAGCCCGGCAGGTCCGGCACTATCACCCGGTGGCCGGCGGCGGCGAACGCAGGGTGGTTCTGCTTGAAGTTGCTGTAGCCGCTGGCGCCGGGGCCGCTGCCGTGGATAAACACCACAGGCTCGCCCTGCCCGGCTCCCAGATCCAGATAGTGCAGCCTGAGTCCATCGTGCAACGTGACGAAATGCCCTTGCGGTCTAGCGCCCATGGGGTCCCCCTCGGAGTTCGCGGTTTGCCGGATTATTCCCAGGCCCCGGGCGGCGCAACATCGTCCGAGAGGACTACAAGGCGGACCGCGTCGAGCGCGTCGTCCTTGTGGGTGGATCTCGCGTTGCACATCCACCGGCTCTTGGTGGCCAGCCACCCCGTGGAAAACGCTTCGCGGTTTTCCACCCGACGAAACCACCACGCTCTGTAGCCCTAGTCCCTTCGGACGTAGGCACCGCGCTGCATTCGCCCTAGCCTCGGGCTAAATCGAAACAGGCGAGCGAGGCCGAGATGCACGACCCCATGGATTTTCGCGGCAAGGTGGTACTGGTGACCGGTGGCGGCAAGGGCGTCGGCCGCGGCATCAGCCGGCGCTTTCTCGAGTGCGGCGCCGAGGTGCTGATCTGCGGGCGCGAGGCGCCGGCCAGCCTGCCCGAACACGACGGCCGCCAGGCGCTGTTTTTGCCCTGCGACCTGCGCGACTGGGAGCAGGCGGTGGCCCTGATCGATGCGGTGACCGAGCGCCACGGCCGCCTCGACGTGCTGGTCAACAACGCCGGCGGCGCGCCCAACGCCGAGGCCGCCACCGCCTCGCCGCGCTTCTCCGAATCGATCATCCGCCTCAACCTGCTGGCGCCGCTGAACCTCTGCCAGCTGGCCAACCGGGTCATGCAGCAGCAGCCCGAGGGCGGCGCCATCATCAACATCTGCAGCGTCAGCGCCACCCGCCCCTCCCCGGCACCGCCGCCTACGGCGCGGCCAAGGCCGGGCTGCTCAACCTGACCCGCTCGCTGGCGGTGGAGTGGGCGCCGAGGGTGCGGGTCAACGCGGTGACCGCCGGGCTGATCCGCACCGAACAGGCCGAACTGCACTATGGCGATGCGACCGGCCTGGCGCGGGTGGCGGCGACCATTCCGCTGCAGCGCCTGGCCGAGCCGGAGGATATCGGCGATGCCTGCCTGTACCTGGCCTCTCCCCTCGCGCGCTACGTCAGCGGCGCCGATATCGGCGTGCACGGCGGCGGCGAACGCCCGGCCTTTCTCGACGCCGCCCAGGCCCATTAAGTGGGACACCCGCATATGACCTCAAGTGCCAGCCATAGCCTGCTGATCGATCTGCCCTGCGCCCAGGTCTGGAGCAAGCTGCGCGACCTGAGCCTGGCCCCGCACTATGTGCCGGACCTGACCGGCTGCCAGTTGCATCCCGGCCCGCAGCAGGGCCTGGGCGCCAGTCGCCGGGTGTTCCAGAAGAACGGCCACTGGCTGGATGAGACCGTGGAGCAATGGCGCGAGGGCGAGGGTTTCCTGATCCGCCTGCACCGTGGCGCCAAGGGCGCGCCGCCGCCCTTTCGCGAGGCCTGGTTCCGCTACGCCATAGCCGCGGACGGCGAGCGCACGCGCTTCACCGCCAGCCTGATCTACCGTCCGGCCGGCGGGCCGCTCGGCCGGCTGCTGGATCGTCTGTTCTTGAGGCGCGCGCTGAACAAGGTGGTGGCGCAGATAGCCGTCAACCTTAAGGCCTTCTACGAGACCGGCGAGACGCGCAACCCGGCGTTCCTGCTGCCACGGCCGTAGACCCGTAGGATGGGTGGAGCCTGCGATACCCATGGCGGTTTTCCGGCCATGATGGGTATCGCTGCGCTCAACCCATCCTACCCGCTCGCCCCGCCAACGGCGCTAGGCCGGGCGGCTGTATTCGGAGTGCGCGCGAAAGCGCGTCTCGACTATCTTCCAGCCAGCCTCGGTCAAGCGATAGCGGTCCTGGTAGAAGCCACCGAGCTGGCGGGTGGCGCCACTGCTGGCGTCGATATTGAAATACCACAACGCCCAACGCCCCTCGGCCTCGCTCGCCGAAAGCAGTTCGATCTCCGGGTTGGCGCCGTGGTGCAGGTCGATCACCGCGTCCCGGCAGGCCAGCTCGCGGTACAGGGCGACGAAGGCCTCGCGCTCCTTGAACAGGCCCAGGGGGCCGTAGTCGATCAGCACCTCGCCCGCGGCGAAGCAGTCGCGGATGCACTCGACATCCTTGAGGTCGCAGGCGTTGAGGTAGCGGTGCTTGAGCCGGCGGATCGCCTCCAGCGCCTCCAGCCGGGCAATGCGTTGTTCCAGGCTCATGGCTCACTCCGCAGCTGCAGGTTGAGCGCACTCCAGTAGGCCCTCATCGAGCGGATCTTGCCGGCGGCATCGAACTCCATCACGTCGATCACCTCGATCGAGCAGGGCTGGCCGCCCCAATCCAGGTCCACGCGAAAGGCCATGGCGCCGCAGCCGTTGAGGGTGGCGCGCACCGGCCCGCAGAGCGTCGCGCGGGCCTCACTCAGGCCCAGGCCCTCGCGGTAGAAGGCGTCGATGGCATCGAGGCCGACTATGGGCGCCTTGCCCACCGGGTCCTCGACCACCGCGTCGCTCGCGTAGAGCGCGACTATGCCGTCGATATCGCCGGCGTCGACCAGTTCGACGTAGCGCGCCATGCATTGCTGTATCTGTTCCGGCTTGATCATCTGCTGCCCCTCCCTATGCCACTTCGAACAGCGCCGCGGCGCCCATGCCGCCGCCGACGCACATGCTCACCACCACAAAGCGCACGCCGCGGCGCCGGCCCTCGAGCAGGGCGTGGCCGACCATGCGCGCGCCGGACATGCCGAAGGGATGGCCGATGGCGATGGCGCCGCCGTTGACGTTGAGGCGCTCGTCGGGAATGCCCAGCTTGTCGCGGCAATAGAGCACCTGGCAGGCGAAGGCCTCGTTGAGTTCCCACAGGCCGATGTCCTCGACCCTGAGGCCGTGGCGCTTGAGCAGCTTGGGGATCGCATAGACCGGGCCGATGCCCATCTCGTCGGCATTGCAGCCGGCCACCGCCAGGCCGCGGTACAGGCCCAGGGGCGCCAGGCCCTTCTGCTCGGCCAGCTTGGCGCTCATCAGCACCACGGCGCTGGCGCCGTCGGACAGCTGCGAGGCGTTGCCGGCGGTGATGAACCGCCCCGGGCCGGTCCACTGGCCGCCCTGCCACACCGGTTCCAGCGCCGCCAGGCTGTCGCGGCTGGTGGACGGCCGGTTGCACTCGTCGCGCTCCAGGGTGACGCTCTGGTAACGGGTCTCGCCGCTGGCCTTGTCGAAGATCGCCTGACGCGCGGTCAGCGGCGCCAGTTCGGCGTCGAACAGTCCGGCGTTCTGCGCCCGGGCGGTACGCAGCTGGCTCTGGTAGCTGTAGTCGTCCTGCGCCTCGCGGCTGATGCCGTAGCGCGCCGCGACTATCTCGGCGGTCTCGATCATCGGGATATAGGCGCAGGGATCGCGCTCGAGCACCGCGCTCGACTGGTTGCGGTAACTGTTCTTGTGCTTGTTCTGCACCAGGGAGATGGACTCCAGGCCGCCGGCCACGGCGATGTCCAGCTCGTCGCAGATGATGCCCTTGGCCGCCGTGGCGATGCTCATCAGCCCCGAGGCGCACTGGCGTTCGACGGCCATGCCGGCCACGCTCGGCGGCAGGCCGCCGGCGATAGCGCAGAGGCGGCCGAGGTTGTAGGACTGGGTGCCCTGCTGCGCCGCGGCGCCGATCAGCACGTCGTCCACCTCGCCCGGTTCGAGGCCGGCACGACGCACCGCCTCGCGCACCACGTGGCCGCCCAACAGCGGCGCCTCGGTGTCGTTGAAGACGCCGCGAAAGGCCTTGCCGATCGGCGTGCGCGCGGTGGAAACGATGACGGCTTCTTTCATTGCGGTAATCCTCGAAGGTAATTCAATAGCTCGACTGAAAGCGTCACGGGCACGCAGCCTTCAGCCGGGGTAATAGCGGCTGATGCAGTCCACTACGCAGCCGGGGCGCTCCTCGCCCTCGATCTCGACAGTCACGCGGATGGTGGCCTGCACCCCGCCCTTGACCTCTTCCACCGCCAGCAGCTGGGCGCTGCCGCGCACCCTGCTGCCTGCCTTGACCACATTGGGGAAACGCACCCGCTCGCAGCCGTAGTTGACCCCCATGCTGATGCCGCGCACCTCGAGGATCTGCGGCAGGAACAGGTTGACCAGGCTCAGGCTCAGGTAGCCGTGGGCGATGCAGGCGCCGAAGGGGCCGCTGGCCGCGCGCACGGGGTCGACATGAATCCACTGGTGGTCGCCGGTGGCCTCGGCGAACTGGTCGATGCGTTGCTGCTCCAGCGTCAGCCAGTCGCTATGGCCCAGTTGTTCGCCGACGCGGCCGACCAACTCGAAGGGGCTCTGGAAGATCATCGTCATGCTCAGGCCCTCTGGCTGGAGACCGACAGCACTTCGCCGGTCATGTAGGAGCTGTAGTCGCTGGCCAGGAACATCATCACGTTGGCCACCTCCCAGACTTCCGCGGCGCGGCCGAAGGCCTCGTTGGCCGCCAGCTGCTCCAGCACGGCCTGGGGCGCGGATTTGCGCAGGAAATCGTGCAGGGCGATGCTCGGGCTCACCGCGTTGATGCGGATGCCATGTTCGGCGGCTTCCACCGCGGCGCAGCGGGTCAGCGCCATGACCCCGGCCTTGGCCGCGGCGTAGTGGCTCTGCTGCTTCTGCGCGCGCCAGCCGAGCACCGAGGCGTTGTTGACGATGACCCCGGCCCGGCGCGCCATCATCTTCGGCAACATGGCGCGGGTCATGCGCATGGTGCCGGTGAGGGTCACGTCGAGCACCCGGCTCCACTCCTCGTCGCTCATCTCCACCAGCAGCCGCGAGCCACCCAGGCCGGCGTTGTTGATCAGCACGTCGACGCCGCCCAGGTCGCGCTCGGCCGCCTCGATCAGCGCCTGCACCTGGGCCTCGTCGGCGACGTTGCAGACCTGGCTGAATACCTGCTGCAGCCCGCTCTGCTCGCGGATCTTCGCCACCGCCTCGGCCAGGCGGCCCTCGTGGATATCGCTGATCAGCAGCGCCCGGCAACCTTCCTCGGCGGCGCGCAGGGCCGCGGAGAAACCGATGCCGGCGCCGGCGGCGGCGGTGATCAGCACCGACTTGCCGCGCAGCAGGCCGTGACCCGGTACGTAATGGGGGATGGACATGGGCAAACTCCTCGAAGCGGGATCAGCCGCGCACGCGCGGTTCGCGGGGCATGCCCAGCGCGCGTTCGGCGATGATGTTGCGTTGGATTTCGTTGCTGCCGCCGTAGATGGTGTCCGAGCGACTGAACAGGAACATCGACTGCAGGCGGCCCAGTTGGTAGGGCCCACCCTCCAGCAGCTCAGCCTCGGCGCCGAGCACGTCCATGGCCAGCTTGCCCAGCTCCAGGTGCCAGGTAGACCAGCCCAGCTTGTAGATCATCGCCTCGCGCTGCAGCCGCCCGTCCTGCGGGCCCGAGAGCATGCGCAGGGAGTTGGCGCGCAGAATGCGCAGGCCGCTCCAGGCCCTGGCGATGCGCTGGCGCAGCAGCGGATCGGCGGCGGCGCCATTGGCCCGGGCTATGGCGATGATCTCTTCCAGCTCGTTGTGGAACAGCATCTGCTGGCCCAGGGTCGAGACTCCGCGCTCGAAGCCGAGCAGCGCCATGGCGATCTTCCAGCCCTCGCCCGGCGCGCCGAGGATATTGGCCGCGTCGGTCTCGGCGTCGTCGAAGAACACCTCGTTGAACTCGCTGGTGCCGGTCAGCTGCTCGATCGGCCGCACCGTGACGCCCGCCTGGGCCATGGGCACCAGCAGGAAGGACAGGCCCTGGTGGCCGACGCTGCCCGCTTCGGTGCGGGCGATGACGAAACACCAGTCGGACTCGTGGGCCAGGGAGGTCCAGACCTTCTGCCCGTTGATCCGCCATTTGCCGCCGGCCTCGTCCAGCGTCGCGCGGGTCTTGACGTTGGCCAGGTCCGAGCCGGCGCCCGGCTCGGAATAGCCCTGGCACCAGAACTCGCTGCCGCTGACTATGCCGGGCAGCAGGCGGCGCTTCTGCTCGTCCGTGCCGAAGGCGGCGATGGTCGGCCCGGCCAGGCCCTCGCCGATATGGCCCATGCGCCCGGGGCCGCCGGCGCGGGCGTATTCCTCGTGGAAGATCACCTGCTGGTTGATCGACAGGCCGCGACCGCCGTGCTCCGGCGCCCAGCCGACGCAGGTCCAACGGCCGCCTGCCAGCTTGCGCTCCCAGGCCTTGCGCTGCTCGGGAAAGCTGTGCTCGTCGCCCGGGCCGCCGCGAAAGCGCAGCTCCTCGAACTCGCCGCCCAGATTGGCCGCCAGCCAGGCGGCGACCTCGGCGCGAAATACCTCGTCCGCGGCGGTGAATCCTAGCTTCATGGCTGTTCTCCGGCTTGTGGGGCGTCCAGCAGCGCGGCGGCGATGCGCTCGCGGTGCCAGGACGGCGCGCCGAGAAAGGCCTCGCCGGCCCGGGCGCGCTTGAAATAGAGGTGCGGGTCGTACTCCCAGGTGAAGCCGACGCCGCCGTGCAACTGGATGGACTCGGCCGCGCAGTGGAAGAAGGCCTCGCCGCACTCGGCCTTGGCCAACGCCGCGGCCAGCGGCAGCTCGGCGGCCACCGCCGCGTCGCCCTCCGGGTCCAGCGCCTCCTGAGCCACGCAGGCGGCGTAGTAGGCCGCCGAGCGTGCGCACTCGACCTGCAGCATCATGTCCGCGGCGCGGTGCTTGAGCGCCTGGAAGCTGGCGATCGGCCGGCCGAACTGCTGGCGTTCCTGCATATAGGCGACGCTCAGGTCGAGCACCTGCTGGGCGCCGCCGGTCTGCTCGGCGGCCAGGCCGATACAGGCCAGTTGCAGGGTGCGTTCGAGCCGCGGCCAGGCCATGCCGAACTCGCCCAGCAGGCAGTCGGCGTCGAGATACAGGTTGTGCAGTTCGATGCGTGCCTGGCGGCGGGTCTGGTCCATGGCCGGCAGCGCCTGGCGCTGGATGCCGGCGCTGTCACTGGCGACCGCGAACAGGCTGATGCCCGCCGCGCCGGTCGAACCTGGGGTGCGCGCGGCGATGATCAGCAGATCGGCACTGTGGCCATCGAGCACGTAATTCAGCGTGCCGTTGAGCACGAAGCCCTGGCCTTCGGCGACCGCCGTGGCCTGCACGGTGTCGGCATCCCAGCGGTTGGCGCCGGCGAACGCCAGGGTGGCGGTGTGGCTGCCCACGGCGATGCGCGGCAGCCAGGTGTTCTTCTGCTGCTCGCTGCCGGCCAGCAGCAACGCCGGGGTGGCCAGACAGGCGGTGGCGAAGAACGGCGAACAGAGCAGGCGGCGACCCATCTGTTCCAACAGGATCGCCAGCTCGACATAACCCAGGCCCAGGCCGCCGTACTGCTCGGGGATATGCAGGGCCGGCCAATACATCTCTGCGCACAGGCGCTGCCACAGCTCGGCGTCATAACCGTGCTCACTGACCATCGCCGTGCGTACCGCGGCGGAGTCTGACACCTGCGCGAGAAAACCCTCGGCGGACGTGCGAATCATTTCCTGCTCGTCGCTGAATGCAAATTCCATAGGCGCGCCTTCTGCTCGTCTGACGGAGGCGCACACGACTAGGCCCCCTTCGCCGAGGAGTCTGGCGGCTCACCGGCGCGGCGGAATCGTTACCGCCGCCTAGTCCGAATGGCCGATGCCCGGACCGCTCGGGCGCTCCTGGCTCACCCCCTACGGCGCCCGACGCCGTTCTAAGGCCGATGGCGATGGGCGTATAGTCGCCAGCTATACACAGTGAGCCGATGGGGAGCGCTAACGGGATGGACGAGCAGGAGCAGTCGGGGCCGATCACCGACGAGGAGGTATTGGCCTATATGCAGCGCCAGCTGAGGTCCGGGCGGGTCAAGCCGGCGGTGCTGGTGGAGCTGACGCAGAAGGCCTATGCGCAGGTCTCCCGCGAGCGGATCCTCCACTGCTTCGACCAGCTGGACTCCTCGTTGCTCAAGCGATAGAAGCGGCGAGACGTGCGGCACGGCACCGGTGTGGCGTGCCGCACTCGCGCTCGGCTTCCCGGCTATATTTCCAGATGCACCGGGAGGTCGACATGAGCAGCTTCGATAAGCGTGGCAACCCCGTTTCCTATGGTTCGCAGCAGGCCGTAGAGGCGCTGGACCGGGTCTGCGACCTGCTGCATGCCTATCAGGCCGACCCACTGGCTGAGGTCGACCGACTCATCGCCGAGCATCCCGACTTTGCCCTGGCCCATGCCTTTCGCGCCGGGGCCCTGGCGACCGCCACCGACAAGGCCTTCGAGGATGAACTGGGCAAGAGTCTGCGGGCCGCCGAAGCGCTGCTGGCGCAGGCCAACGAGCGTGAACGGATGCACATCGGCGCACTGCGGGCATGGTTCGAGGGCGACTGGGAACGGGCGGTCGAGCGCTGGGGCCGAGTGTCGATCGCCTACCCGCGCGACCTGCTGGCGCTGCAATTGGCCCATCTGGGCGACTTCTATCTGGGCTACTCGCAGATGCTGCGCGATCGCGTGGCGCGGGTGCTACCGCATTGGCATCAAGACATCCCGGGCTTCGGCTTCGTCAAGGGCATGTATGCCTTCGGCCTGGAAGAGGCCGGCGATTATCGGCACGCCGAAGAACAAGGGCGCGCAGCCGTGGCCTTGAACAGGCAGGATGGCTGGGCGGTGCATGCCGTCACCCATGTCATGGAAATGCAGGGACGCAGCGCAGAGGGCGCGCAATACCTGGCCGGTAACGCCGACGGCTGGGCGCCCAACAGCATGTTCGCCTTTCATCTCTGGTGGCACAAAGCCCTGTTCCACCTGGAAGCCAATGACGCGGCCAGCGCGCTGCAGATATACGACCAGCACATCTCTGCCGCAGGGTTCACCCAAGCGCTCGAGCTGCTCGATGGCTCCTCCCTGCTCTGGCGCCTGGCGCTCCTGGGCCATGAGGTCGGCGCGCGCTGGAATGCGCTGGCGGAAAAGTGGCGGGCACGCAGCGACGACGCTTACTACGCCTTCAACGATGTGAACGCGATGCTGGCCTTCGCCGGCATTGGCGACCAGCAGGCCCAGGAGCGCCAGCTCGCGGCGGTCAGGCGTGCGGCGGCCGGCCAGGGCAGCAACGCGATGATGAGCCGGGAGATCGGCGTGCCGGCCTGCGAAGGGCTGGTCGCCTTCGCCCGAGGCCACTACCGGCAGGCCATCGACTGGTTATCGCCACTGCGTGGCAAGGCCAATCGCTTCGGCGGCAGTCACGCCCAGCGCGACCTGTTTTCCTGGACCCTCACGGAAGCCGCCATTCGCCTCGGTGATCGGCCACTCGCCGAGGCCTTCGTCGCCGAACGCCTGTCGTGGAAGCCGCACAGCCCACTCAACCGGGCCTGGGCGCAACGCGTCGGGCGGCTGCAGGCGCCGCAGTCGCCCTAGCAGGCCGTTGAAAAACGTAGGCGAGGCAGCCGAGGCTAGGCAAAAACAGGCGAAGAAGCGGAGTTTACGAGCTGTAAATGAGCATTCTGAGCCTGTTTTTAACGACGCATCGGCAACGCAGGTAGTTTTTCAACAGCCTGCTGGCGCCCCGCAGCCCCGGCGCACCAGGCAGGCTCAGCTGCCATAGACCTTCTGCGCCGGCACGGCCTCGGCGATCAGTTGCGCCACCGCCTCACCGACTTCGGCCGGCAGCCAGCGCCCGCCCTTGTCGCGCTCCGGGCCCTTGCGCCAGCCGTCGGCGATCGACAGCCTGCCGCCTTCCACCTCGAACAGCCGGCCGCTGACGTGCTGGGACTGCTCCGAGCCGAGCCAGACCAGCAGCGGCGCGACGTTCTCCGGGGCGAAGTAGTCGAAGCCCTCCTGCGGTTTCTGCATCACCTCGGCGAACACCTGTTCGGTCATGCCGGTGCGCGCGGCCGGGGCCAGGGCGTTGGCGGTGATGCCGTAGCGCGCCAGTTCGGCGGCCTGGACCAGGGTCAGGGCGGCGATGCCGCCCTTGGCCGCGGCGTAGTTGGACTGGCCGATGGAGCCCTGCAGCCCGGCGCCGGAACTGGTGTTGATGATCCGCGCGCGGACCTGGGCACCGCCCTTGGCCTGCTCGCGCCAGTACTTGACCGCATGGCTGGCGATGCAGAAATGGCCCTTGAGGTGCACGGCCATCACCGCGTCCCAGTCCGCCTCGCTGAGGCTGGCGAACATGCGGTCGCGGCAGATGCCGGCGTTGTTCAGCACTACGTGCAGGTCGCCGAAGTGCTCGATGGCGGCGCGCACTATCTCGCCCGCCGCCTCGTAATTGGTGATGTCCTGGCTGTTGGCCAGGGCCGCGCCGCCCTGGCCCTGGATCTCGGCGACCACGGCGGCGGCGGCCTCGCGGTTGATGTCGTTGACCAGCACCTTGGCGCCTTCGGCGGCGAAGGCCAGGGCATAGGCCTTGCCCAGGCCGCCCCCGGCGCCGGTGATGATGACTACGCGGTCTTTGCAAATAGGCATTGTCGTTCTCCGGATAGTGAAAATTCCCGCCAGCCCGCAACCCGACTTCTGTCCGGACTAAGAATCAGGATCGCGGGCATGGCCCGCTCCTACAGGACGCAGCGACGCCATGCCCTCGTAGGAGCGGCCCATGGCCGCGATGCTTGCTGCCAAGGCAGCAAGGCTCAGAGTCTCTCGATAATCGTCACGTTGGCCTGGCCGCCGCCTTCGCACATGGTCTGCAGGCCGTAGCGGCCGCCGCTGCGTTCCAGCTCGTGGAGCAGGCTGCACATCAAGCGGGTGCCGGTGGCGCCGAGCGGATGGCCGAGGGCGATGGCGCCGCCGTTGACGTTGGTCTGCGCGTGGGGGTAGCCGGTTTCCTGGAGCCAGGCCATGGCCACCGAGGCGAAGGCCTCGTTGATCTCCACCCGGTCGATGTCGTCCAGGCGCATGCCGGCGCGCTTGAGCGCGTAGGCGGTGGCCGGAATCGGCGCGGTGAGCATCCAGATCGGGTCTTCGGCGCGCACGCTGATATGGTGAATGCGCGCGCGCGGGGTCAGGTCGTAGCGCCTGAGCGCCGCCTCCGAGACGATCAGCAGGGCGCTGGCGGCGTCGCAGGTCTGGCTCGACACCGCGGCGGTGACCCGCTCGCAGCCGAACAGGAAGTCCAGCTCGGCCATCTTCGCCAGGGTGGTCTGGCGCGGCGTCTCGTCCTGCGCGACGCCGGCCAGCGGCACGATTTCGCGGACGAAGCGGCCTTCGTCTATGGCGCGCAGGGCCCGCTGATGGGACTCCAGGGCATAGGCTTCCAGCGCTTCGCGCGACAACCCCCACTTCTCGGCGATCATCTGCGCCGCCTTGAACTGGGTCGGCGGCTGCTTGCCGTAACGCCGCACCCAGCCCTCGGAGCCGGAGAAGGGATCGCTGAAACCCAGCGGCTCGGCGGCGGTCATGGCCGAGGAGATGGGGATCTGGGTCATGCACTGCACGCCGCCGGCGATCACCACGTCCTGGGTGCCGCTCATCACCGCCTGCGCGGCGAAGTGCACGGCCTGCTGCGAGGAGCCGCACTGGCGGTCGATGGTGGTGCCGGGCACCGCCTGCGACAGGCCGGCGGCCAGCCAGCTGGTGCGGGCGATGTCGCCGGCCTGGGGGCCAATGGTGTCGACGCAGCCGAAGATCACGTCGTCGTACTCGTGGTCGGGAATGCCGTTGCGCGCGACCAACGCGCGCAGCACGTGGGCGCCCAGGTCGGCGGCATGGATCTGGCTCAGACCGCCCTTGCGCCGCCCGGTGGGGCTGCGCAGGGCGTCGACTATATAGGCTTCAGCCATAACAAAACCTCGAACAGGCTAAGACCGGCGGCCGATGCCGCCGGCGAATCAATTGATGAAGGTCTGACCGGCGCCGGCGGGCAAGGCGCCGCCGAACAACGCCTCGCGCGCCCGCGCCTTGTGCCAGCCGCGGTCGCCCCAGACCTTGTCCAGGGCCCAGGCGCGTTTCATGAACAGCTGCAGGTCGACCTCCCAGGTGTAGCCCATGGCGCCATGCACCTGGATGGCGTTCTTGGCCGCCAGCAAGGCGGCCTCGGCGCAGGCCAGCTTGGCGTGGGAAACCTGCACCGCCGCCCCCGGCTGATCCTCGCTGACCGCATAGGCGGCGCGGTACAGCGGGCCCTTGGCGAATTCGATGTGCACCGCGACATTGGCCATCAGGTGCTTGACCGCCTGGAAGGAGCCGACCGGCTTGCCGAACTGCTTGCGCTCGAAGCTGTAGTCCACCGCCAGGTCGACCATGCGCTTGGCCAGGCCGAGCAGTTGCGCCGCCGTACCCAGGGCGCCGCGATTGCCGGTGGCGGCCCAGAGCGCGCGGCCCTGTTCGCCACTGGCCACGCAGCTGGCGGCACTCGGCGTCCAGTCGACGCGAAACAGCTGGCGGCTGGGGTCCACCGACTGGTTGCGGGTCAGTTGCACCGCCGCCCGCGGCAGCGCGTGCACCTCGTCGCCATGGGGCAGCAGCAGCAGGTCGGCGACATGCGCATCGCTCACCAGCGGGTTGCCCGGCTGGCCCACCGCCAGGCGCGCGCGGCCCTCGGCGACGCGGCTCAGCCAGTCGCTCTGCAGCTCCAGTTGCTCGTCGCCCAGACCACTGAGCAGCGGCACGCCGAGCAGCACTGTGTCCACCAGCGGCTCGGCCAACCCGGCATAGCCGCACTCCTGGGCCAGCAGAACGAAGTCCAGCTCGTTCAGGCTCAGGCCGCCATGGGCTTCCGGCACGGTCAGGGCGGTCAGGCCCAGCTCGGCGAGCTGCGTCCACAGCTCGTCGCTGCGTCCGCTGTCGGTCTGCCACAGCTCGCGGATGCGCTCGGGGGTGACCTCGTTGGTCAGGAAGCTCCTGACGTTGGCCTGGAACAGCAGTTGATCCTGGCTAAAGCTAAAGTCCATGACGCCCCCTGTTATGCGCGCGGCATGCCGAGCATGCGTTCGGCGATGATGTTGCGCTGGATTTCGTTGGTGCCGGCGTAGATGGGCCCGGCCTGGGCGAACAGGAAGCCGTCCAGCCAGTGGCCGACTTCACCGGCGTCCGGGGCCTCGGGCAGCAGCTCGCCGCGCAGGCCGAGGATGCTCAAGGCGGTCTCGTGCATGCGCTGGTCCAGCTCCGACCAGAAGATCTTGTTGGTCGAGGACTCGGCGCCGATCTTGCCGCCCTTGCCCAGCTGCGAGGCGGTCATATAGGTGGCCAGGGTGTAGGCCTCGGCATCCAGGTAGGCGCGCATCACCGCCTCGCCTATGGCCGGGTCCTGGTCGGCCTGCTCGCGGTTGTCCAGGTACAACTGCACCAGGCGCCGCGCGGTTTCCTGGAAGCGCGCCGGCGAGCGCAGCATCAGCCCGCGCTCGAAGCCGGCGGTGGACATGGCCACCTGCCAACCCTGGCCGACGCCGCCGAGCACGTTCGCCGCCGGCACCTCGACGTCGTCGAAGAACACCTCGGCGAAGCCCGGCAGGCCGTTGAGCTGCTCGATCGGCCGCACCGTGATGCCCGGGCTGTCGAGCGGCACCAGGATGAAGGTCAGGCCGTGATGGCGGCTGGACTGCGGGTCGGTGCGGAAGATGCCGAACAGCCAATCGGCCCAGACCGCGCGGGTCGACCAGGTCTTCTGGCCGTTGATGACGTAGGTGTCGCCCACCCGCTCGGCGCGGCAGCGGATAGCCGCCATGTCGGAGCCGGCGCCCGGCTCGGACCAGCCCTGGGCCCAGATCTCCTCGCCGGTGGCCATCTTCGGCAGAAAGCGCGCCTGCTGCTCCGGGGTGCCGTACTCCATCAGGGTCGGGCCGAGCAGGAAGATGCCGTTCTGGTTGACCCGCGCCGGGGCACCGGCGCGGTAATACTCCTCCTCGAAGATCAGCCACTCGATCAGGTCGCAGCCGCGCCCGCCCAGTTCGCTCGGCCAGGTCACCATGCCCCAGCGCCCCTGGTTGAGGGTGGCCTCCCAGACGCGGTGCGCGGCGAAACCCGCCTCGGTGTCGAAGGATGGCAGCGGTGCGCTGGGCACGTTGGCCGCCAGCCAGGCGCGCACCTCGGCGCGGAAGGCCTGCTGGCGCTCGGTGTAGTGAAGGTCCATAGAAGTCTGTCCTGTCAGCCGTTGAACTGGGCGCCGCGCTTCTCGACGAAGGAGTCGCGGGCCTCCTGGGAATCCAGCGAGCGGTAGGCCTCGAGGGTGAAGCCCTGCTCCCAGCGGTATTTGTCTTCGAGATTGCCGTCCTCGATGCCGGTCAGCGCTTCCTTGGCCAGGGCGATCATCGCCGGGCTCTTGGCCGCGATCTTGCGCGCGATCTCCAGCGCCGCCTCGCGCAGCTCGGCGCGCGGCACCACGCGCTCCACGGCGCCGAGGCGGTAGGCCTCGGCGGCGTCGATCGGCTCGCCGGTGAAGTACATGTGGCGCACCTTCTGCACCGGGAACAGGCGCTGCAGGTGGGCGCCGCCGCCCATGGCGCCGCGGTCCACCTCGGGCACGCCGAAGCTGGCGCAGTCGCTGGCCACCAGGATGTCGGCGGCGCCGCACAGGCCGATGCCGCCGCCGAGGACGAAGCCGTGCACGGCGATGATCACCGGCTTGGGATTGCGGTGCACCGCCTTGAAGCTGTCGTAGTTGCCCTTGTTCACCGCCACTATCAGGTTGCCGTCGGCGGCCAGTTCCTTGATGTCGACCCCGGCGCAGAAGCCGCGGCCCTCGGCGCGGATGAGGATGACCCGCACCGCCGGCTCGTCGCCGAGACGCCTGAGCTCGGCGGCGATGGCCGCCCAGCCCTGGCAGTCGAAGGCATTGACCGGCGGGTGGTCGAACACCAGCTCGGCGATGCCGTTGTCGATGCTGACGCTAAATGGTGCGGACATGAGCTTCTCCCCTCAGGAAATATGGCGGCACAGCTCGACCAGGCGCGCTTCGGCCTCCTGGACTATCTGGCCAATCAATTCTGCGCAGCCCGGCAGGCTGTCGATGCTCGCGGCGACCTGACCGGCCGGCAGCACGCCCTGCGCGGGCAGGCCCTCGACCATGGCCTTCTGGATCACCATGGGCGCGTTGGCCGCCATCAGCGTCTGCGCCGCGCTCAGCTCGCCGGCGCCGCCCATCTTCAGCGCGCTGGCGAGCAGCTGAGCGAGGCTGGCGCCGCTGTGCTTGCGATAGGCCAGGGCGCAGCGCAGGGCCAGCAGCAGGCGCCTGAGCCCGCCGCTGCGCTCCAGTTGGTCGAGCAGTTCGTTGCGAATCATCCGTTGCGGCATGCCGTCGATGGCGCGGCTGACGATGATCGCCGCCGGATCGCGCACCGCCAGGTAGCGCGCCAGGGTCGCCGGCGGCACCGGGCTGTCGGCGCTCATCAGAAAACGCGTGCCCATGGCGATGCCAGAGGCGCCCAGGGCCAGGGCGGCGACCAGGCCGCGACCGTCCTTGAAGCCGCCGGCGGCCACCACAGGCACCTGCACCGCGTCCACCACCTGGGCCAGCAGCAGGGCAGTCGGCACCGAGCCGGTATGGCCGCCGCCCTCGCCGCCCTGAATGGTCACCGCGTCAGCGCCCATCTCCACCGCCTTGACCGCGTGCTTGAGCGCGCCGACCGTGGGGATGCAGACCACCCCGGCATCCTTCAGGCGGCCGATCATGGCCTTGCCCGGCGAACGGCTGTAGCTGACCGCCTTGACCCTGTGCTTGAGCACCAGCTCGACTATGTCGCCGGCGTTGGCCTGGTACATGTGGAAGTTGACGCCGAAGGGCGCGTCGCTGAGCGCCTGGGTCTCGCGGATCGCCGCCTCCATGCGCTGCGGCTCTATGGTGGCGCCGGCGAGAAAGCCGAAGCCGCCGGCATTGCCGGTGGCGGCCACCAGCCTGGGGTCGGCGACCCAGCCCATGGCGGTCTGGATGATCGGGTAACGGCAGCCGAGCAGTTCGGTCAGGCGGGTGTTCAGGGCCACGGTCATCAGGCCTCCGCCGGCTTGCGCTGGGAACTGGCCATGGCTTTGGCGTCGTAGCCGCCCAGGCGGTCACCGGAGACCAGTTCGTTGTGGGCGTGGGCGAAGTGGTGCAGGCCGAACACCATGTCCATGGTGGCGCGCTTGCCCATCAGGTCCTCGGCGTTGTTCAGCGCCTGCTTGGTCAGCTGCAGGCCCAGGCGCGGCATCTGCGCGATGCGTCGGGCCATGTCCAGGGTCACGTCCTCCAGCACGTCGCGCGGCACCACCTTGTTGAGCATGCCCATCTGCCGGGCGCGGGCGGCCGGCATGCGTTCGCCGAGAAAGAGGAATTCCTTGGCGATGCGCGGGTTGAGTTCGTGGGCGTGGGCGAAGTATTCCACCCCGGGGATGCCCATGCGCACCACAGGGTCGGCGAAGTAGGCGTCGTCCGAGGCGACTATCAGGTCGCAGACCCAGGCCAGCATCAGGCCGCCGGCGATGCAGGCGCCCTGGACCATGGCGATGGTCGGCTTGGGCATCTCGCGCCAGCGCCGGCACATGCCCAGGTAGACCTCCTGCTCGCGGGCATAGAGGAACTCGCCGCCGGGCTTATTGACGTGGTCGTACCACAGGCTGGCGCGCTCGAAGCTCTGGTCGACGTCGCGCCCCGGAGTGCCTATGTCGTGGCCGGCGGAGAAGTGCTTGCCGGCGCCGCGCAGCACTATGACCTTGACCGCATCGTCGGCGCAGGCGCGCTGGAAGGCGGCGTCCAGCGCGTAGGTCATCTGCGAGTTCTGCGCGTTGTGGTACTCGGGGCGGTGCATGGTGACCAGGGCTACCGCGCCCTGCACCTCGTAGAGCACCACGTCGCTGGGGTCTGGCTGGTTCTGTTCGCTCATCTTCGGCTTCTCCGGCAGGCGGGACTGCGTGTGGCGGTCAGCGCGGGCTGCGCGCGCCCGGCGGGTTGTCTTTCAGCTGCTTGGCGCGCAGGTTGTGCGGGTCCAGCTGCTGGATCAGCGCCAACTGCTCGGCGCTCGGCGCGGCGGTGGTGGGGATGGTCTCCGGCACCTGCAGGGCGAAGCCGGTGTTGTCCTGCACCTCGGCCACAGTCACGCCCGGGTGCAGCGAGCGGATGCGCGGCTGGCGGTCGGGGCCCTGGAAGTCCAGCACGCACAGGTCGGTGACTATCAGGCGGATGTCGATCTCCTCCAGCGACCAGCCACGGGCCAGGCGCGCCGGGTTGTAGCCGACCGAGGCGACCATATCCACCTCGCCCTCGACGAACACCCGGCGGTTGTGGCTGGGCACGAAGAAGGAGTTGGCGTGGCTGATGGAGTTGCCGGGAAAGCCGCGCACCCCGAGCATCTGCACCTTGGGCTTGGCGTAGTCACCGATGCAGCTGATGTTGGCCTGGCCGAAGCGGTCGATCTGGGTCGGGCCGACCAGGGCATGGCGCTTGCCGCCCCAGACGTTGTCGAAGATCCGCGAGAAGCCCATCCAGCTGTCGCGCTTGGGCTGGTAGCCGCCCCGTGCGCCGAGGGGCACCGGCTCGGCGACCATAAAGGCCTCGGAGTCGGTCATCAGCAGCTCAGGGTTGCTGCTGAGCATGCTCAGCGAGGCGGCCAGGCGCGGGATCACGCCGATGCCGGTGGCCAGCACCTCGCCGTCGCCGCGCCAGCATTCGCTGGCGGCGCAGATCAGCAGTTCGGCGAGGCTGTAGGGGGTGTTGTCAGTGGTCATGGCAAGCCTCGCTTAGAAAACCGGCAGGGGGAGCTGGCGAATCGCGGCCAGGCCGCCGACCCGCTCCAGGTACTGCGCATGGCTGCAGTCGACGTACTGCTCGACATAGGCCGGCCAGCCGCCAGGCTCGCTGGCCGAGGCGTTGTAGGCCTTGAAGTGGCCGACATCGAAGCCGTACAGCGGCGCACAGGAGCTGGGGTGGGCGCCGCCCGGCAGATGCACCACGGCGCTGGTCTGGTTGCGTTCCCAGAGCACCTGGCGCACGGCCTCGGGATGGGCGTGGAACCAGGCGCTGTCGACCAGTTCGTCGCAGCTGACGTAGCTGCGCTCGGCGGCGCGCACGAACAGGTCGTCCATATAGTGGTCCGGGCCCTGGATCTGGCAGACGCCGCGGGCATCGGCGCGGTCGACGTGGACCAGCGCCGCGTCCAGCTTGAGCGCCGGCATGGCGACCCAGTCCTTGCCGTCGGCATAGGGCGAGGCGATCAGCTTGATCTGCGGGTTGTGGCTCAGCACGTCGGTGCCCAGGCCCACCGCGGTGGGGATGAAGGGCACGCCCATGGCGGCGGCGCGCAGGCCGAGCAGGAGCATGCCCTCGTCGATCTCCATCACCTCGAGGGCGCCGTCCTGACGGGCCTTGCGGAAGTACGGCTCGAGCGGGATGAAGTCCAGGGAGACGAAGGCGAACACCAGCTTCCTGACCTTGCCGGCGGCGCACAGCATGCCGACGTCGGCGCCGCCGTAGGCGACCACCGTCAGGTCCTTGAGCTCGGAACGCAGGATCTCGCGCACCAGGGCCATGGGCTTGCGCCGCGGGCCCCAGCCGCCGATGCCGATGCACATGCCGTCACGCAGCTGGGCGACGACCTCGGCTGCCGTGGTGCATTTGTTCATGCGCGCCTCCATCACTGCCGCCCCACGCTGAAGTCATGGCCCCAGTGGCTGACCACTGTGCTCTCGAACGGCGTGTGGCGTTGCCAGTCCATGACCTTGCCGCCGTAGCCGTACTCCAGGTCGAAACCGCCCGGGGTCTGCATGTAGAAGGAGGTCATCTCGTCGTTGGTGTGGCGGCCGAGGGTGGCCGACAGCTTGCCGCCTTCGGCGTGCAGGCGGTCGAGGGCGCGGCCGACGTCGTCGAGGTTGTCCACCTCGACCATCAGGTGCACGCAGCCGGAGGGAATCGGGCACTCGAACAGCGCCAGGGAATGGTGGCGGCCGTTGTTGCAGTGCAGGAAATGGATGCGCTTCTGCGGCTCGGCCGGGTCGTCGGTGAAACGCACCTTCATCAGGTCGGACAGGCCCAGGCCCATGACCCGCTGGTAGAAGTCCAGGCAGCGCTCGAAGTTCGGCGCCGGCAGCACCGCATGGCCCATGCCCAGCTCGCCGCTGACGAAGCCGTGCACGCCGACCGGCGAGACGAAGCGGGCGAAGTCCTGCAGCGGACCCCAGAACAGTTCGTGGCGGTTGCCGTCCGGGTCGCAGAAGCGGGCCAGGGCCTGCACCTTGCGCTGCGCGGCCTCGGCGGCGCTGCCGCGGCTCACCTGCACATCGGCCTGCTGCAGCTCGGCGATGGCCTGCTCGAAGGCCGCCGCGCCGGCCAGTTCCCAGCCGCAGGCGCCGTAGCCGTCGCGCTCGGCCCGCTCGACCAGCAGGCGGTAGGGCCGCTCGTCCATCTTCAGGTACAGCAGGCCAGCGTCCTCCTCGGCCACCATCATGCCCAGCACGACGGTCGCGTAACGACGCCACTTGTCCAGGTCGGTCGCGAGTACGCTGACATACCCCAGGCCACGGATATCCATGCTTGCCTCCTCATATTCCACCAACCGCCACGGCCAATGCCGAAGCGGGCTATGGACGGGGATTTAATCGGCTCGCAGGAGGGGCAACATCGTCCGTTGAGACTATCGAGAGAATCCCGCACAGGAAGCTCGAGGAGCGGGTCAACCACCTCCGGCCGCGGGCGTCGATCCCTGGCCCCGGGGTTCCGGGCAGCATCCAGTGCCTGGAGGGCATTGCTGCCGTTCTCATGGGGCCGCGCCTAAGCCTTCGTCTCGAACAGCTGCAGGCCGACTCCGGGCGCGACACGCGGCCATGGCGCGAGCGGGCAAGGCGTGGACAGGCTGGGGGGACGCAGGGGCGGCAGAGGCCGCTCATACGCTGGTGCGGCCGCGCGGGCATGACTGAGCTTGATCGACGAGCAGCTCAGCTCTCGACCATCGACCTTTCGCGAACAAACGCCATGAATGGCCCGGCAGGCAGCGGCCGGGAAAACAGGTCGCCCTGATGGACATGGCAGCCATGCTTGACCAGGAAGCTGCGCTGCGCTTCCGTCTCCACCCCCTCCGCGACGACCCCGAGCCCCAGGCTCTGGCCCAGGCTGACGATGGCGCAGGCGATGGAGGCGTCGTTCGGATCGACCAGCACGTCCCTGACGAAGGACTGGTCGATCTTGAGCTCCTCCAGCGGCAGGCTCTTCAGGTAGGACAGCGACGAGTAGCCCGTACCGAAGTCGTCCAGGGCGAGGCCGAGGCCATGGCCTTTCAGCTCGACCATCTTGGCGACGGTGTTCTCCAGGTCCTCTATCAGCAGGCCTTCCGTCAGTTCCAGCTTCAGTCGCCGCGGGTCGGCGCCTGTACCGCGAAGCACCGAGAGCACCTCTGCGACGAAGTCCGGGTGGTGGAACTGGCGCGCGCTGACATTCACCGCCATGCTCAACCCGGCGGTCTCCGGATGCCCTGCCCAAGCCACCAGCTGTGCGCAAGCGGCCTCCAGCACCCAGCGGCCCAGGGGCAGAATCAGCCCGGACTCCTCCGCCACGGAGATGAAGTCCGCCGGCAACACGCTGCCGCGTTCGGGGTGATGCCAGCGCACCAGCGCCTCCGCCCCCAGGATGCGGCCCTCGGTATTCACCTGCGGCTGGAAATGCAGCAGGAACTCTCGTCGCTGCAAGCCCTGGCGCAAGTCCGCCTCCAGCCTGGCCCGCGCGGTGGCGACCGCCTGCATTTCCGGATCGAAGAAGCGCATGGTGTTACGGCCCGCGGCCTTGGCGCGATACATCGCCAGGTCGGCGCGCTTCATGACATCGTCCGCGCTGCTCAGCTGCCCCTGGAACAGGGCGATGCCGACACTGGGGGTGCTGTGGTGTTCGTAGCCATCCAGCCGGTAGGAAATGTTCAGCGCGCCGAGAATCTTGTCGCCGATGGCCTGGGCCTGGACCACCGCCTCGGCCGGGGTCTCATCCAGGTCCTCGAGCAAGACCACGAACTCGTCGCCCCCCAGGCGCGCCACGGTATCGCTTTCGCGGACGCAGTCGCTGAGACGCAGGGCCACCTGCTGCAGCAACATGTCGCCCCTGTCGTGTCCCAGCGTGTCGTTCAGCACCTTGAAGTTATCCAGGTCGATGAGGATGATCGCACTGGTACGCAGGCTGCGCGCATTGCCGGCCAGCGCACACTGCAGGCGGTCCAGCATGAGGCGCCGGTTGGCCAGCCCGGTCAGCTGATCGTAGAAGGCCAGGCGATTGACCTCCTGCTCGGTGGTCTTGCGCTGGGTGATATCGGTGTTGATCGACAGAACGGACTGCGGCCGCCCCGCCTCGTCCCGCACCAGCGTCGCGCGGCTTTCGAGGGTCATGCTGCTGCCATCGCGGCGCCTGAGGGTGACCTCACCCGCCCAGTCGCCCGTTGCGAGCAGCGCCTGGATGGCCGCATCGCGCGTGCCCTCGCCCTGGTAGATCAGCCCCCGGGCCGACTCGCCGGGCGCGGTCTCCGCGGTCAGGCCGAAGAGGCGTTCGGCACTCTTGTTCCAGTAGAGAATCCGATCATCCATGCCGTGGACGACGATCGCATCCTGGGCCTTGTCCAGCAGCGAGGCCTGCTGGCGGAATCGTCGTTCGCTTTCGCGCAGCTCCTCCAGGTAGCCCTCCCGTTCCTCGGCATGCGCCTCCATTTCGCGCCTGATCTTGCGCCCGTACACAACCGCCGCGCTGACCATGACCAGGACGAACGCCATGATCGCGTACTCGACCCGCCGCAGGGTCTCGACCGACTCCAGTTCCTCCTGGAGAAGCTTGCCTTGAATCTGCCCGACACGCTCACGCACCGTCGTCAATGACGCGAGCAGCTCGGCATACTTCCGGTCCATGGTCGCCATGCGCTTACCGGCGTTGTCGGCCTCGCCGGCCTTGAAGTAGGAAAAGATCAGCGAGGCCTCGTCGACCATCTGCGCCATGGCCGCGTCCACTGCCTCCACCTCATCTTGCAAGGCGAGGGTGAACAGCCGTACCTCGGCGCTGCGCCCGCCTTGATCCGCCACCCGCGCCCGCAGCTGCTCCTTCGCCATGGCCAGGTGCTCGTTGAAAACCTGCAGCGCCTGGCTCATCTTGCGCGACTCGCTATCGACCTGCAGCGTATCGAACACGTTGTTGCCCGGCGCGTTGACTTCGGAGGCGAAGCTGCCCAGCGCCGAGTAGCTCGACAGCTGCTGAACCCACGACTGGTTTGCCTGGATGGAGCGGTGGTAGGTGTCGACGATCCGATGATTCAGGAGCACGCCGAGCACCACAACCAGCACGTCGAAGCCGGCGAGAAAGAAATACATGAGATGCCATTTCTTCGAACGCGAGCGGTGCTGATGACCGAGGGCATGGGATTCGCCACTTCCGCTGTGAGAGCACGTCATCGAGAAGCCTCCACCTGCGTACCTTCCAACTCCGCCACCCGCAGTGATCGCGTGACGCGACGGCCCTGGCCATGCCCCCAGGCCGGCCACCCGCCGACTCGGGGGCCGGCAGCCCCGTAGCGGCACGGCAGGCGCATCTAGACAAGATAGCCAAGAATCCCGTTGGCAGCCGCGCATCGGCGCCCACGGGCCGCGACACCGGCAAGCCGCAGCGCGGCGCAACTGTGCTTAGATGGGGCACCTCCGACTGCCGCGGAACGCCCATGACCGCCCGAACCCTGCTGCTGACCGCCCTGGCCATGCTCGCCTTCGCCGGCAACTCGTTGCTGTGCCGCCTGGCCCTGCGCGAGACCGAGATCGATGCCGCCAGCTTCACCAGCCTGCGCCTCGCCTCCGGCGCCATGGCCCTGTGGCTGTTGTTGCGCCTGCGCTCGACCCGCCCGGACGGTGCCGGGAGCTGGCTGGCCGCGGCGGCGCTGTTCGCCTATGCCCTGGCGTTCTCCTTGGCCTATCTCAGCCTCGACGCCGGAGCCGGGGCCCTGCTGCTGTTCGGCGCCGTGCAGCTCAGCATGATCGCCTGGGGCCTGTACCGCGGCGAGCGCCTGGCGCACGGGGCCTGGGCCGGCCTGCTGCTGGCGATCGGCGGCGTACTGGCGCTGCTGCTGCCCGGGGCCAGCGCGCCGCCGCTGGGCGGCGCCCTGCTGATGCTGCTGGCGGGTCTGGCCTGGGGTGTCTACTCCCTGCTCGGCAGGGGCATCGCCGACCCGCTGGCCGCCACGGCGGGCAACTTTCTGCGTGCCACGCCCATGGCGCTGCTGGTCAGCGCGCTGCTGCTGGGGCGGGCCAGCTGGGACCCGCCGGGCCTGATCTATGCCCTGCTGTCCGGCGCCATCACCTCGGGCGTCGGCTACGCCATCTGGTATACCGCGCTGCGCGGCCTGCAGTCCTTTCAGGCGGCCAGCGTGCAGCTCAGCGTCCCGATCCTGGCGGCACTGGCCGGCAGCCTGCTGCTCGACGAGGCCTTGAGCCTGCGCCTGGTGTTGAGCGCCGCGGCCGTGCTCGGCGGCATCGCCCTGGTGCTGAGTGCCAGGCAGCTGGCCGGCGTCCCCCGGCCGGGGCAGGCGCGGCGCAGCGGACCTTGAGCCCGAGGCCGTGTCCTCTTCTATCCTCTATCGACGCCCCTCGAGGAAAACCGCACCATGCCCTGCCGATCACCCGCCCTGCTGCTCGCCCTCCTGCCACTACTGCTGGCCGGCAGTCTGGGGGGCTGCGGCAGCCTGGCGCTGCGCGACCCGCTGCACATCGACCTGGTCGGCCTCGAGCCGCTCCCCGGCCAGGGCCTGGAAATGCGCTTCGCCCTCAAGCTGCGGGTGCAGAACCCCAACGACAGGGCACTGGACTACCACGGCGTGGCCCTGGCCCTGGAGCTCAACGGCCAGCCGCTGGCCAGCGGGGTGAGCGATCAACGGGGTCAGGTGCCGCGCTTCGGCGAGGCCTTGCTCAGCGTGCCGGTGAGCATTTCCGCCTTCTCCGCCATGCGCCAGGCCTGGGGAGCGGCCGGCTACCGGTCGGGGCAAGGGCTGCCCTATGAGCTGAGTGGCAAGCTGGCGGGCGGGCTGTTCGGCACCACCCGCTTCACCGACCGGGGCGTGCTGAACTGGCCGGAGCCGGCCGCGCCTCAGTGAGACCCGCGGCCCTGGCGCCGGGTGGCGGACAGACAGGGTGCACCGGTCACCACGCCATTGGCGGAGCCGGCCACGCCGCGCCTGAGGCTCAGCCAGATGCGCCGGAGCGCGGCCAGCCGGGACTGGCCCCAGGCGGCCAGGGGGCGCGAGGGGGGCTGGCCAAGCAGCGCACGTTGGGGCCCTGTGCCGTCGGCCGTAGCCGCGTGCGGCCGCAGGAGGCCGGCCAGGTAGTGGCCGGCGATGAGCGGCGCGTCGCTATCGGACCAATGTTCGCCAGCGCCGCCCGCATAACGACTGGGCATCGATCGTGACGCACGCGGATGACTGCCCGGCAACCCCGCACTGCTCTTGCTGCCCATTTCTCGTCCTGCCCTTTGCTGAGGTCCGGCCCATCGCCGGAGCGGCGATCGTTCTCTCTGGTCAGGCGTCCCAGCCGATGCAACTTCTTCTCCGCCAACGGCGGGTGCGCTCATCACGCCACACCCCTGCCGTTCTTTCGGTTTAGCTGGGTAGCGCGTAGCCGTCAAGAAGCCGGCAAGATTCACGAGACCAGCAACTGATATTGCAAGCGATTGATATTTAAATATTTTAACGAAACCATAAACTATAGCCCGACCCGCTTATAGCCAATGATTCACCCACCCTCGCCTCAGGAGGCGGCCAGTTCCTTGCGCCAGTCCCGCGGCGACTGGCCGACAGACCGGCTGAACGCCCGCGACAGCGCCTCCGGGCTGGCGTAGCCGACGGCCGGCGCCACCAGGCCCAGGGGCTTGCCCTGCCTGAGCAGGCCCTTGGCCAGGCTCAGGCGCCACTCGGTGAGGTAGTCCAGCGGGGTCATGCCCACCGCCTCGCGGAAGTTCACCGCGAAGCGGGCCCGCGACATGCCCGCGCGCTGGGCCAGGCTCGCCAGGGTCCAGGTCGTCTGCGGCTGTTCGTGCATGGCGTTGATCGCCTTGGCCAGGCGCGGCTCGGCCAGGCCGGCGAGCACGCCGACCCGCAGCAGGTTGGCGTCCATGGCGTGGCGCATCAGCAGGATCAGCACGTACTCGACCAGGCGATCGATGGCCGCCTGCCGCCCGCAATGGTCGGCGAAGGCCTCGTCGAACAGCAGGTCGAGTACCGGCCCCAGGCAGGGAATCGCCTGCAGCGGCACCAGCAGCTCACCGGGCAGGGTGCGCAGCAGCGGGTTGCCGAGCCCGCCGCCGAAATCGAAGGTGGCGCAGAGCAGTTCGGCTCCGTCCGGCCCCTCGCCCTCCAGGCGGTGCGCGCAGGAACGGGGGAACAGCAACAGCGAGGGTTGTTCGACCAGGTAGCTGCGGATATGCGGCCCGGAGACGCGCAGGCGGCCGCTGCGCAGCAGGTGCAGGCGGCCGAGGCGGTCATGCTCGAACTGTTCGGAAAGCCCGCACAACGGCCCGCTGTGAAACACCTGGGCACTGAGGGCGAAGTGGGCCAGCAGGGGCGAGAGACGGTCCATTCGATACGATCTACATGATTTTCGATACTAACCATCATCACTAATCTCGCAATCCGGGTCAAAGTGGACTCAGCCATTTGGCCTCCAGGAGATTCCCCATGCCACGCATCGCCCCCCTCGACCTCAGCCACGCCGACAGCCAGACCGCCGCCGCCCTCGCCGCGGCGAAAGGCAAGCTGGGCATGCTGCCCAACCTGTTCACCACCCTGGCCCAGGCGCCCGCGGCGCTGCACGGCTACCTGAACCTCGCGGACACCCTCGGCCGGGGCCGCCTGAACGCACGCCAGCGGGAGGTCGTCGCCCTCGCCGTGGCCCAGGCCAACGGCTGCGGCTATTGCCTGAGCGCCCACAGCCTGCTGGGCAAGGGCGCCGGCCTGAACGGCGCGGAACTGCTCGCCGCCCGCGCCGGTCGCAGCGCCGAGGGCGAGCAGCCCATCGCCGAACTGGCCCTGCGCCTGCTGGAACGGCGCGGTCGCCTCAGCGACGCGGAGCTGCTCGCCGCCCGCGAGGCCGGGCTGGACGACGGCCTGATCCTCGAGGTGGTGGCCCAGGTCGCGCTGAACGTGCTGACCAACTTCACTAACAACCTGGCACACACCGACATCGACTTCCCGCCGGTGAGTGTCGCCCTGTAACGCCGCGGCGCCCTCGGCGCCGCCATCCCCCGCAGCACAGGAGTAATGCCATGAAACCGCTCGCATCCTTCGCCCTCGTCCTGGCCAGCCTGCCGCTCCAGGCGGCCGACCTGGCCGAGCACACCTTCAGCACTTACGTAAACGCCAAGGGCGAGATTCGGCTGCCCGCCGATGCCCGCAAGAGCTGGAGCCATCTCGGCTCCTGGGTGGTTGCCGACCCAAAGTCGCCTGGCTACGGCTTTCACGACGTCTACACCCAGGCGGAAACCGTCGAGGCCTACCGCAAGACCGGGGAGTTCCCCGACGGCGCGGTGCTGATCAAGGAGATTCGCGCGGTCGAACAAGGGCCGCAGACCACCGGCCAGGCCCAGTGGGCCGGAGACGCCAACGTCTGGTTCGTCATGGTCAAGGACCGCCAGGGTCGCTTCGAGGGCAACCCGCACTGGGCCGAGGGCTGGGGCTGGGCCCTGTACGAGGCGAAGAACCCCGCCGTCAACGTGTCCAAGGGCTTTGCCGAGACCTGCCGCGGCTGCCATGTGCCGGCGCAGCAGAGCGACTGGGTGTTCAGCCAGGGCTATCCGACCCTCGCCAGGCCCTAGCCTCGTCTCGGCGGAGGCCGGGCTGCGGCTGCGGCTGGGCAGCCCGGTCTAGGGCAGGCGCGCCAGTTCGACGCTCAGCGCCACGCGCCCGCTGACCTGGGCCATGCGGGTGACCTCCACCTGCAGCTCGTTGGGGCCGAGCAGGAAGTCGGCGAGCTTCTGCGAGAACGGCCAGTAGTTCAGGTCCGCATGCAGGGTCAGCGGCCCGACGGCATCGGCCGGCACCCGGAAGGAGAACTCCCGGACGATGTAGCCCTTGGGCAGGATGCGGTTGTCGGAGAGTATCTGCGTGGCCTTCCATACCTCGATGTCCAGGACGTTGCCGTCCCGGTCGCCCAGGTGCACCTTGAAGTTGCGGGTACCCTCCTCGGTCTCGCCGTCCTTGACCGCCCCCAGGCGGTAGACCTGCCGCCCGCTGGCATCCGTCACGCGCAGGTCGATCCAGATCTCTCGGCCCTCGGGAAAGCCGGTCGGCAGCTTGTGCCCGGCGCCGACATTGCTCACCTTGACCGCCACCTCGACGTACTCCCCGGGCCGCACGCGGTCCGGAAGGTCCTGGAACTCGATGCGGGCCGCCCGCGCCAGCATGTCGCGGGCGCGCTGTGCCGCCTCGTCCTGGCCCAGATAGCTGAGCAGCGTGGCGTTGGCGCCACTGAACCAGTGCGAGGCGACATGCTCGCGCTCCGGGCCCATGATCGCCGCGCGACCGGCGAAGCCCGGCATGTGGCAGTCCTGGCAAGTCTCGCCGTTGAGGCTGTAGGGGCTCTCCAGCCATTCGTCATAGGTGCGCTCCACCGCCACGCTGCTAAACGGATGGGTGACGTTGTGGCAGGTGGCGCAGAAGTCCGAACGGGTGTGCAGCGCCGAGTAGACGGTGTCGTGGTAGGGCGACACGGCATCCTTGCGCGGGCCGAACTTGGTCGAGCGGCCATGGGCCCGTGGCGTCATGACATAGGCGCCATTGTCCAGCCCGGTGCGGGCGCTGATATTGTGGCAGCTCTCGCAGTCGACGCCCGGCAGGGGGTGCTCCCGCGCACTGTCCTCGACCGAGGAGCGGTTGAGCTCGGCGGTGATCTGCCCGGTGGTGAGGCCGATCGGCGAATGACAGCCGGTGCAAAAGGTGTCCACCCGCCCCTCGGTGGCCTCGCTGGCCAGCTTCAGCAAGGCGCGGTAGACCGGCTCGTCCCAGGCTTGAGACATCATCGAGCTCCGCCACTGCCGGTAGATCTCGGTGTGGCAGGCACCGCAGACCTCGGCGCTCTCGAAATCCCGCGGCTGCAGCACGACATTGCCCCGGGTGTTGGCCCGATGCGGGAAGAAGGGCAAGGCATCGCGCGCCTGCATCAGCCGGCTGCGGGCCGGCTCCAGCCACTTGTCGTTGCCCCCGTGCGTGGCGCCTGGCAGCTCGTCGCCGAGCACCAGGTCGACCGCGACCAGGGCGGCGAGCAGGGTCGCCGCCAGCAGCGCGAGCGTCCCGCAGTGGATGCCGATTAGGGTCGCTCGAACCCGGCGCCCTCCGCCCATGATGCCGGCCATCTCACAGCCTCCCTCATACTGTGCGACGCCAGCGGGGCAAGGTCGCAGCATGCCCTGCAGCCGGGCACGCGCAGGCGCGCCACGGGGTCCCGGGAGCAGGCTTGAACAGGCGCATTGGAATCCGCAGGCGAGCCGGGCGGACCGCGCACCTCTGCCCTAGCGGTGCACCGCCCCGGCGCCCGGTTTCCGGCGCGTGGAGCGCTCCTCTCTGCGGAGCGTACCTAAGGTATTAGTCGCGCCGGGCGCACAAGTCAAAACCCCGACGCGAACCGTGCCTATGACCAATTTACCCAACTAATAGATTGATATATCGACGCTTTTCGCACCAATACTGAAATCCGGGGGACCCCGCCCGCCGACGGCTCGTCGCCCGAACTAAGCCGGACCGGGCTCCTCGTCACGCGGCGAGGCGCCGGCAACGTGCAGCCGCTGCCCCTCGCCCAGATCCACGCGCAGGCTGCCGGAGCGCAGGTGCAGGTCGCGCTGGGGAAAGGGGATCTCCACCCCCGCCTGGCGCAACTGGTCGTCGATGGCCCACATGAAGCGGGCATGGGTTGCGCCGGGGGAGATCATCAGGTCGTGCTCCACCCACACCACCAGCTCGAAGTCCAGGCTGCTGTCGCCGAACCGGGTCAGCCACACGTCCGGCTGGCGCCCCGGCACACTGGTGATGCAGCCCGGCACGGCCGCCACCGCCTCGAGCACCGCCGCCTTGACCCGGTGCTTGTCGCTGCCGTAGGCCACGCCGAAGGGCACGTGGATGCGCCGGTACTTCTCGTCGTAGCTCCAGTTGGTCACCCGGCCGTTCACGAACTCGGAGTTGGGCACGATGATGTCGACCAGGTCGTTGGTGGTGATGCGCGTGTAGCGCATGCCGATCTCGGTGACCCGCCCCATCACCCCGGACTGCAGGTCGACGAAGTCGCCGACCTTGAGGGTCTTCTCCAGCAGCAGGATCAGCCCGGAGATGAAGTTGCTGAAGATGTTCTGCAGCCCCAGGCCGATGCCGACGCCGATGGCGCCGCCGACCAGGGCGATGTTGGTCAGGTCCAGGCCCAGATAGCGCAGGCCGACCAGGGTGCCGATGATCCACACCGCGTAGCGGATGATGCGGGTCAGCGCATAGATCCCGGAGGAACTCATCGCCCGACCCTTGCCGCGCGCCGCGACGTTGTGCAGGCCGCGCTCGAGCAGGGAGGACAGCCACCAGGCGAAGAACAGGATCAGGCCCAGACCGATCAGCCGCGCCAGGTGCAGGTCGGTCTCGCCGATCTGCAACCAGGGCGTGGTCGCCCAGCGCCACAGGGTCTCGAGGAGGTTGTCGGTGAATTCGTCCAGTTGCATGCTCGCTGCCTGCGCTGCGGGAAGGGGCGCGGCCAGGCCGGCCGCTGTTGTGAGGATAGCCGCCCGGCAGCATCCGCCTGGCCGCCCTTGGCTATGCTCAACAGTGCAGCGCCCTCAAGCGCGGCGTGCTGACCGAGGCGGCGATCGCCCGGGACCTGAGTCGGCGCCGCTGAGGCCGGCGGCGCACGGCGCAACGCGAGGTTCACCCGCATGTCGGACACTCCCGTAGCCCCTGCCTTGACCGCGGCGCGCCTGCACGCCCTGCACGGGCGCGGCTTCGTCCTGCTGCCCGGGGTGCTGGACGCGCGGCAGGTCGCCGCGCTGCGTGCGGCCATCGACCGCCTGCAACCGCAGCACTGGGACTACAGCGGGCTGCTCGACCACTACAAGTGCGTGTTCAACCGCGACCCGCTGTGGCTGCCCTACCTCGACCCGCCCGGGGTGATCGAACTGGCCGAGGCCGCCCTCGGCGCCGACTGCCACCTGATCGGTCAGACCGCCTGGCGCTGCCATCCCGGCTTCGTCGGCGCCGCCCTGCACCTGGACTACCTGGCGATGCCACTGCCGCCGACGCTGCTGGCCGATCCGGCCTTCGAGCTGCCGATGCAGATCTGCACGGCGCAGTTCTACCTCGACGATATCGACGCCGACCTCTGCCCGACCCTGGTGGTGCCCGGCAGTCACCGCGCCGGGCGCCCGCCGCGGCCGGGGGAGACGCACTGGCAGGGACGGCCGGCGCAGCCGGTGCTGTGCCGCGCCGGCGACGCGCTGATGCTGCGCAGCGAGCTGTGGCACGCCGGCAGTCGCAACCGCACGGCCGACCGCTGCCGCTACCTGCTGCAGGTGCACTACGGTCGGCGCATGGTCGCGCAGAAGTTCTCGCCCTACCTGGCCTGGCGTTTCAACCCCGAGGTGCTGGCCGCCTGCACGCCGCGGCAGCGGCGCCTGCTGGGCGAGCACGCGGAAGCGGAGTACGACTGAGACGCCCGCCACCGCAGCCTGTCCGGCCGGCCGCGCGACGAGCGGGCGGCGGCTTTACACAAGCTTTACCTCCCCCGGGCGGGATATTCGGCGGCGGCGGTGGTCGAAATTTAACCGGCTCCTGCCGATCGCAGAAGGAGATCGTCATGCTTGGTCGCACTCCCCTACTCGCCGCCCTGCTGGCCGGCCTGATGTTCAGCGCTGACGCCACGGCCCGGGGCTCCGGGCGCGACGCCGCGCTGGCCGGCGCCGTGGTCGGCGCGGTGATCGGCGGCGTGATAGTCGCCAACAGCCGCTACGAGCGCGCGCCGGTGTACATCGAAATCGGCCCGCCGGTGCCCCGCTACCGCTACCACTACTACGAGGAGCCCTATCCGGGCTACTACTCGCCGCCGAGCTACTACCGGAGCTATCCGCGGGTGGTGGTACCGCACTACGGCTACCGGCCGCACCAGCACAAGCATCACCATCGCCAGCACTATCGCCGCCATCACCGCCACGGTCACTACGGCGCACGCTGGTAGCCCGGGCCATCCCGCAGGGGCGGCAAAACCCTATACAATCTACGGTTTTCCACCCTTGCGTCCCCGAGGAGTCTCAGTGAGCACCCTGCCACCCTGCCCCCAATGCCAGTCCGCCTACACCTACGAAGATGGCCACTCGCTGGTCTGTCCGGAGTGCGCCCACGAATGGTCGGCCAGCGCCGTGGCCGCGGATGCCGGCGACGACGCCCGGGTGATCAAGGATGCGGTGGGCAATAGCCTGCAGGACGGCGACAGCGTCACCGTGATCAAGGACCTCAAGGTCAAGGGCTCGTCGCTGGTGGTCAAGGTCGGCACCAAGGTCAAGAGCATCCGCCTGGTCGACGGCGACCATGACATCGACTGCAAGATCGACGGCATCGGTGCGATGAAACTCAAGTCCGAGTTCGTCAGGAAGGTCTGACCGGCGACACCGCCAAGGGCGAGGCGAAAACTGCGTCCTAGACGCTCCCGCCCGCCTCCGGCAGCGGTTATCATGCGCGGCTTTTTCGCCCAGAGCCGTCCATGTCCCGCCTGCTTTTGCTGTGCCTCCTGCTTGTCCTGCCCTTCGCCCTTCCCGCCCACGCCGAAGCCCCGCAATCCTTCGCCGCCGCCAAGAAGATCGCCTGGAAGCTCTACGCCCCGCGGCCGACCACCTTCTACTGCGGCTGCGCCTACCAGGGCAACCGGGTCGACCTGGCCAGCTGCGGCTATGTGCCGCGCAAGCAGCCGCGGCGCGCAGGGCGCCTGGAATGGGAGCATGTGGTGCCGGCCTGGGTGATCGGCCACCAGCGCCAGTGCTGGCAGCGCGGCGGGCGCAAGAACTGCAGCCGCAACGACCCGGTCTTCCGCGCCGCCGAGGCCGACCTGCACAACCTGGTGCCGAGCATCGGCGAGGTGAACGGCGACCGCTCCAACTACGCCCTGGGCATGCTCGGCGCCGCGCCGGAGCAGTACGGCGCCTGCCCCATGCGCGTCGACTTCAAGGCCCGCACCGCCATGCCGCCGGAGCCGGCGCGCGGTGCCTCGGCGCGCATCTACCTGTACATGGCCGAGCAGTACCAGCTGCGCCTGTCGCGCCAGGACCGGCGTACCTACGAGGCCTGGCACCGGCAGTACCCGGTCAGCGCGTGGGAGCGCTGGCGCAACCAGCAGGTCGGCTGCGTCATGGGCCATGGCAACCCCTACGTCGGCCCCATCGAGCGGCAGCGCTGCACGCCGCTGCGGCGTGCCGGCGACACCCCCCGAAACAGCGGTTGAGTGCGGCGCGCGCCCCTGGCGGCTACCGTTCAGCGTCCGACGACTGGAATTGCCCGCGACCGGCCGCGGCTGCCATGCTTGATCACCCGCCCGGCTGGAACCCATCGATGCGCTACCTGCTGTGCTGCCTGCTCCTCGCCCTCGGCACCGCGTCGCAGGCGGAGCCGTGGCGGGTGGTCGGCGACAAGCAGTTCGCCCCCTACAGCTATATCGCCGACGATGACGCGCCCCAGGGGCTGGACGTCGAGCTGGTCGAGGCCGTGCTACGGGCCGCGGGGGTGGACTACCAGCTGCGCCTGTACCCCTGGCTGCGGGTCAAGTCCCTGCTCGAGCGCGGCGAGGCCACCATGGCCTTCCAGTTCGCCGGCACCCCGGAGCGCCACGCCCAGTACCGGCTGGTCGGCCCCCTGCGCATCGGCACCACGGTGTTCATGGCCAGCGACAGGCTCGCGCTGGAGGATTGGCGGCAGCTGAGCGACCTGGCGCCCTACCGGATCGGCCAGGTCGAGGGTTATGCCTACGAGGCCGCCTTCGACCGCGCCGAACTGCGCCGCGACGCCATCGCGCAGACGCCCCGGCAGCTGGTGGCCATGCTGCTGGCCGGGCGCTTCGACCTGATCGTCGGCGACCGCACCCAGTTGCTGTACTTCGCCCGCGAACAGGGTGCCGAGCAGCGGGTGCGGGTGCTGCCGCAACCGCTGACGCAGATGCCGCGCTACGTTGCCTTCGGCAAGAACGACGACGGCCGTGCCGAGCTGTTCGCCGCCGCCCTGGAACAGCTGCGCGCCAGCGGCGTGCTGGAGGCCATCCACCGGCACTGGCAGCAGTAGCGGCCGGCGGCCCTAGGCGCCTGCCAGCATGCTGTCCAGCCAGCCCCCCACCTGCGCCAGGGCCTGGCGCTCGCGGGCCGGCCAGTCGCCGTGCAGCTCGACGAAGGCCTGGCCGTGGCCCTGCAACCAGTCGCGACAGGCCCGGTGGAAGCGCAGGCGCTCGTCCAGCTGCGGCTGGCAGCGCTGGCCGTCGTCGACCCAGGGCATGCCGCGCGGGTCGAGCAGCAGGTGCAGGTCGTAGCGCCGCGCCAGCAGCGCCTGCTCGATCCAGGCCGGACAGTCACCGAACAGCGTCCGGCTCCACAGCAGGTTGCTCAGCAGGTGGGTGTCGAGGATCAGCAGCGGCGGCGCGCTGGCGCGGGCGCGGTCTTCCCAGGCCAGCTGGCCGCGGGCGATCGCCGGGATATCCCCATAGCAGGTGTCGCGACCCTGCTGCTCGATGAAGTGGCGCACGTACTCGCCGACCACCAGGCCGCCGAAGCGCGCCTGCAGGGCCTGGGCCAGGCGGCTCTTGCCGCTCGACTCCGGGCCGGTCAGCACCAGCACCCTCATGCCCGGGCCAGGGCCAGGGCCGGGGCACGGCGCCAGCTCTGCCAGCCGTACAGCGCCAGCAGGCAAAACAGCCCATAGAGAACGGCGGTGGGGTACAACTCCTTGTGCACGAACAGGCCGACGAACACCACGTCCAGGGCCAGCCACAGCGGCCAGCACTCCAGGCGCTTCTGCGCCATCCACACCTGGGCCACCAGGCTGAAGCCGGTCAAGGCGGCATCCAGCCAGGGCGCCGCGGCATCGGTGTAGGTGGCCATCACATAGCCCAGGCCGAGGCTACCGGCGGCGCCGATGGCCAGGCTCAGGGCCAACCCGCCGGCGCTCAGGCGACTGACCTCGCGGCCCTGATGCTGCTCGCCGCCGCGCCGCCACTGCCACCAGCCGTAGAGCTGCAAGCCGGCGTACACCCCCTGCAAAAGCATGTCCGAATACAGCTTCACCTCGAAGAAGATCCAGCTGTACATCAACACCATGACCAGGCCGACCGGCCAGCACCAGATGTTCTGTCGAACCGTCAGCCAGACGGCAATCACGCCGAGCGTGGCGGCGCAGAGTTCAAAGGGCGACATGGCGAACCTCAGCAGAGCGCGCCGGGCCTGGCGCGGAAAAGGGCCGGGGATTGTACCCAATCCACGAACCCGTCCGCTGACCGGCGGCCGGATTGCCGTGCCCGGACATTTGCCCCTGCATTCTGGCACGATCCCCCTTTGCCTCTGTCTCTGCCAATCCCTACTGTGATTCGCACGTTCCGCAGGCCATGATAAAAACCATGAAACCCAGCTCCGCGGCCGCGCGTTTGCCGGCCAATGCGCAGTGGCTGCACTGCAGCAGCCAGGGCGTGCCCGCCCACTTCTACCACGCCAACGGCTTCCCGCTGCGGGTCTACGAGCCCCTGCTCGGTCGCCTGAGCGGCAGCCTGGCGCTCAGCGGCCTGGCCTGCCGCGCGACCTGGCCGGACATCGGCCCGCCGCCGCGGCGGCGCGACTGGCAGCTGTATGCCGATGACCTGATCGCCTTCATCGAACAGGAGTACCGGGAGCCGATCGTCGGCATCGGCCATTCCCTGGGCGCCACCTGCACCATCCTCGCCGCCGCCAAGCGCCCGGAGCTGTTCAAGGCCCTGGTGCTGATCGAGCCGGCCATGGTTTCCCCCACGCTGGCGCGGCTGGTGCGCTGGCTGCCCAAGGCCCTGATGAACCGCACCGACCCGGCCCGCAGCACCCTGCGCAAGGCCGACCGCTGGCCCAGCCGCGAGGCCTTCCTGCAGCAGTGCCGGAACGCCCGCGGCTACCAGCGCTTCGGTCCGGAAACCCTGCAGGCGCTGGCCCAGCACGCCGTGGTGGAAGACGCCGACGGCCAGCTGCAACTGGCCTTCCCCAAGCACTGGGAGGCGCACAACTACACCCAGCCGCCGAACGTGATGGCGCAGCTGCAGCGCCTGCCGATGCCCTGCGTGGCGATCCGCGGCAAGCCCTCGGTGTTCTTCACCGAACAGCTGTGGCAGGAGTGGCAACGGCGCTGCCCGCAGACCCGGTTCCTGGAGGACCTGGAGCACGGCCACCTGCTGCCGCTGGAAAACCCCGCCGGCTGTCAGCTGCTGATCGAACAGGGCCTGCGCGCTATCGGCGCCCTGCCCCAGCGCTGAGTTCGGCCTGCGCCTGCAACTGCTGCAGGTAGGCGGCCAACGCGGCGATGCGCTGGTCGCTGAAGCCCTCGGCGATGGTCATCATCACCGAGCCGGCGCGGCTCGGGTCCTTGTCGCGGAAACGGGTCAGGGCACGGCGCAGGTACTCGGCCGGCTGGCCGGCCAGGCGCGGGGTATTGTCGCGGCCCTCGGCGTTCACCCCGTGGCAACCGGTGCAGAGCGTCTTGAAGGTCGCCTCGCCGGCCTGGCGCAGCGCCGGGTCGACTGCCTCCTCGTGCCCCTGCAACTGCTGCTGGCCGAAATAGATGGCCACGTTGACCCTGTCCTCCAGGCTCAGGTTCGGCGCCAGCTTGGACATCACATAGTCGCTGCGCTCGCCGCTGGCGAACTTCTCGAAGGCATTGAACAGGTACACCGGGTTCTGCTGCGCCAGGTTGGGGATGTGCGGGCGCCGGCTGTTGCCGTTCTCGCCGTGGCAATTGCCGCAGAAACGGATGCGCTCGTGGCCGGCCTCGTAGGCCTGCTGGCGCAGCAGCGGGTCGGCATTGAGCTGGGTGAAACGCTGCATCGCCTCGTTGCCGGCCTGGGCCAGGCCGGCGAGGCAAGAAAACAGTACAAGGGCGAGCGCTCGCATGGCGGAAGTCCTTTTCTCGTTGATACCGGGCTGAAATGTCAGCGCGGGACTATAGGGTCCCGCGCCAGGGCAAACCCCGGCACAGATCAAGCAAAGTGCAGATTCCCAACGCCTGCGTGCCCGACCAGCCGCCGCGCCCTGCCTATGGCGCCGTGGCGGCATCCGCAGTATGTTCGGGACACGCACCGATCAAGGACCGACCATGGCCAGCAAGCCCAGCACCCCGCAGCAACAGAAGCTCCTCGCCGTGCTGATCGACGCCGACAACGCCTCGGCCGCCATGGTCGAGGGTCTGTTCGAGGAGATCGCCAAGTTCGGCGTCGCCAGCGTCAAGCGCATCTACGGCGACTGGACCCAGCCGAATCTCGGCAAGTGGAAGCAGGTGCTGCTCGACCACAGCATCCAGCCGATCCAGCAGTTCGCCTACACCCGCGGCAAGAACGCCACCGACAGCGCGCTGATCATCGATGCCATGGACCTGCTCTACACCCGGCGTTTCGACGGCTTCTGCCTGGTCTCCAGCGACAGCGACTTCACCCGCCTGGCCGCCCGCCTGCGCGAGGAGGGCCTGACCGTCTACGGCTTCGGCGAGGAAAAAACCCCCGCGCCCTTCGTCTCGGCCTGCGACAAGTTCATCTACACCGAGATCCTCCGCGCCGACGCGGCCCAGGCCGCGGACGAACCGGCCGGCAATGGCGACAAAGGCAAAACTACCGCCGGCAGCGTACCCGCCGAACCGGCCAAATCCGCCGCCAAGAAGAAACCGCAGAAGGTGCCGGTGGACTTCATCGCCAAGATCATCGACGACGTCAACGACGAGGACGGCTGGGTCGAGCTGGGCATGCTCGGGCAGAGCATCGGCAAGCTGCGCCCGGCCTTCGACGCCCGGCTGTATGGCTTCAAGAAGCTCAGCGACCTGATCAAGGGCCAGGCCAAGCGCTTCGAGCTGCAGGTGCGCGGGAGCAGTGCGACGGGGGGTGAGGCGTTGTATGTGCGGAATCGGAAGGCGGGGAGGTGAATGTATCAGGCCAGATATATATCTGCTTCTTCACAACCGAGCCAACAAACACCAACCCATGAGACCGAAATGCTAATTGACCTCGCAAATAATTTCTTGACTCTTCTATTCACTTGGCAAGGCGTAGCCATCACACTAACACTTATACTCAGAAGACCATTAAGCCAAGTAATAAATCGATTCATATCCGGCGGCTCAGGAAAGGCTAGAATAGGCCCAATAGAAATTGAGCTAGGAAAGCTAGCAGAAGACGGACAGAATGCCATAAACAGACTAAACGATATCAATCTTGTCATGGCCAAATCTAGAGCTCAAGAGCTAGAAATAACATTAAACACCTTCGGACATGCGCTTTCAAAATCTCAAAAAGAACAAATGCTGAGCCACATCACCCATCTAAAAGACCTAGCCAGCCAAAAGTAAAAGCAATGATTATCGACCTCGATCTAATTGAGACACACAGCAACGAATCGGTAATTATTGACCTAACCAGATTCCAAGCAGAAAAATTAAAAATTCACCTAATTGACGATGCCATCTCTATATACTTCTGGAGTGGCGCCTCTTGGCAAGCCTACCTCGAAGACCCTGGCTTCCCGATTATAAACAACTACTATAAAGCCACCCCATCCCACCCCTTCTCAATATTCCAAAAACTGTCCACCAACACACAATATATTGGAATATCCAATTTCTACCACCTACAAACGCTCATCCTACACTGCATCACAACCAACAAATTCGCACACCAATTATTCATTGATGCACCATGCCTTCTATGGCTTATGCTTGAACACTACGGAGCCGATGAATCTATAACCCGCCTAGAAGCAAAGCGAGTAAAGATAATCGAAGAAATCCTCGGAGCCGGCAACAAGAAACAAGTCAAGATAATAAGAAAAATAAGACCATCATCAGGATACAGAGATGAAATACACACAATCAAACAAGCACTCTCTGACAAAAGAATTCTAGACGAGTTTACTCACTGGCGCTCCATTCCAGCACAAGCACTCGAAATCGCAAAGAGACACCCAATACTTCTAGGCACGAAGATATTAAAAACATTAGAAACAGAACATAATGAACACATACTGAAGCACTCAAAATCAATATCAAACTCAGTTCACACTTTCATAGAATGCATCAGAATCGGCAAGTCCATTGGCTTCAAAAGCCCGGAATCAATACTTGGAAGAGTCGCAAGCGTAGATAGACTGTCAAAAATACACGACCGTTGGACACAGATCCTAAACAGGCAAAGTAAATATCTCGACGAGGACGAAGCCCTGCCTCCCTGCCCGCTAAATGAAACCAGCACCATAGTTCAAATAGCCACAATCAACGAATTGATTAGAGAAGGAAAAACTATGGAACACTGCGTTGGCTCATACACTCAAAGAGCACTCAGCAGAACATGCTTTATTTTTAAAGTCACCCATCCAGAACGGGCAACCCTTGAGATAACCGAACGGAATAGCAAGTTCAGAATATCTCAAATAAAAGGTTACATGAACGCCGAAGTAAGCGACAACACCATCCACCACATTAAAGAGTGGTTAGATAAAGAAAATGCATATTACTCATCAGAACCACGATAACCCAATAAAGTGGCCAACCCCGTAGGGTGGGTTGAGCGCAGCTAGCAACCTGGATATCCGTAGGGTAGACAACGCGAAGCTTGTCCGCCTTCGATCTCACGAAACTTGCATCGATCCGCCACAATGCTTTTCGCCCTTACGGCGAGTTACTTTCTCTTTGCTCGCGCGAAAGAGAAAGTAACCAAAGAGAAAACGCGCCCCTAGGCCAGCGCTCCCCACATTTGCACCACGCCCAGCAGATGCACCAGCCCATAGACCAGGCAGATCGCCGAGCTGACCACGATAAAGCGAACGCTGTGCCCTGTGCCGGCCAAGGCGAACGGTCCCAACAGACCACGCAGCAGATAGACCAAGGTAATCGCGCACAATGCAGGGCGCAGCAGAGGCAAGGGCTCGATCACCCCTGCACCGGACAGCGCGTACGCCGCCCATGTGGCGAGTATCAGGGCAATTCCCGCCGTGACCACCGCAGGAAACCAGCGCCCGGCCTGGGCCGCCTGCACAAAGCGCTCGCCAGCGCCAAACAAGCGATACCAAGCAGGGCCGACCATGATCACCCCTAGATGCATCAGCGCCGCCAGCAGGCTGAGCCCGGCGCCGATCACCAGCGCGATGTTGTATTCGTTTGTCATTCCACCGCTCCTTGATGCGACTCCACCTTCGGTGAATCCAATGATTCACGCGCGGCAGCATAGCAAGTAGTCCATATACTGATCGCTGATCGTGCCCATGCTCTGCGTGGGCACGCAGCCACAGACGCTCCGCGTCTGCGGGACACAGAGCGCCCCCATAGGGGTTCCCACGCGGAGCGCGGGAACCATCAAGGCCATCAAGCAAACCGCCCCCACAGCCTGAACCGGCAGACCTGTCGGTTGCAGATGGGCGCGCGGCGACACGACAAAATCAAACTTGCCCATCCCCACGCACCGGGCTAGAGTCTCGCTCGTCACGGTCAATCCCGTGGCCGGGCGTGAGAACCCGAGTATTGTCTGAGGCGCGACAGCGCCATAGCCGTAAACAGCAGGCGCTTTTTTTGTGCCCGCTGTTTTCGCGCAGTTATGGCGGGCCGTGCAAGGCAGGCTTCGGCCTGGCCGGTTCCCTCGGACGCCGGTTTCTCACCCTTGTACGGTCCGCCACCCATACTGGTGAGAAGGTAGGGCGGCGGCTCCTTAAACAGTTCGAGGAGCATAAGGAAAATGCACTATCCCCCTTTTACGCACGCGATACCCCACGCCGTTTCGCTCACCTCTACCCTGGAGGTGCGCCATGCCTGAACCGCACTCCCCCTCGCCCAACCCGGGCACCTTACGCAGCCCCATGCCCGCTGCACTCTGTGATTTAGCGTCGCTGCGCATGGGCGCGGTACAGGCCTTGATCAAGGTGTTGATCGACGAGTCTGAAGTCCACAGCTCGCCCCGTGTTCCGCGCCACACCCTGTCTGCTGCCAATGCGCTGTTGACGGAGGCCGACAAGCTGTACCGCGAGGCCTTCGCCCGGCTGGACGCTGGGGAGCGGAGCTAAGCAAGCGGCCGCCCCAGCGGGGCTCACAAAACTAAAAGGCCAGTCTCACGACTGGCCTTTTTCGTTACCGCCCTAGCAAGGCTCAGCCGTTGCTGGGGAAGGCGAACTGCGCCGCCTCGTGGCTGGCGCGCTGCGGCCAGCGCTGGGTGACGGCCTTCTTGCGGGTGTAGAAGCGCACGCCGTCCGGGCCGTAGGCGTGCAGGTCGCCGAACAGCGAGCGCTTCCAGCCACCGAAGCTGTGGTAGCTGACCGGCACCGGCAGCGGCACGTTGACGCCGACCATGCCCACTTCGATCTCGTCGACGAACAGCCGCGCGGCCTCGCCGTCGCGGGTGAAGATGCAGGTGCCGTTGCCGTACTCGTGCTCGTTGATCAGGGCCATGGCGGCTTCCAGGCTGTCGACACGGACGATGCACAGCACCGGGCCAAAGATCTCGTCGCTGTAGATGCTCATCTCGGGGGTGACCCGGTCGAACAGGGTGCCGCCGACGAAGTAGCCGTTCTCATGGCCGGCCACCTGCAAGCCGCGGCCATCGACCACCAGCTCGGCACCGGCGGCCACGCCGGCGTCGATGTAGCCGGTGACCCGTTCCTGGGCCGCACGGGTGACCAGCGGGCCCATGTCCAGGCCGCAGTTGGTACCGGCGCCGATCTTCAGCTCCTGGATCTGCGGGGTGATCTTCTGCACCAGGGCATCGGCGATCTGCTCGCCGACGCACACGGCCACCGAGATGGCCATGCAGCGCTCGCCGCAGGAGCCGTAGGCCGCGCCCATCAGCGCGCTGACCGCGTTGTTCAGATCGGCATCGGGCATCAGCACCGCGTGGTTCTTCGCGCCGCCGAGGGCCTGCACGCGCTTGCCGCGCTTGGTGCCTTCGCTGTAGATGTACTCGGCGATCGGGGTCGAGCCGACGAAGCTCAGGGCCTTGACCTCTGGCGCCTCGATCAGCGCATCGACCGCTTCCTTGTCGCCGTGCACCACGTTCAGCACACCCTTGGGCAGGCCGGCCTCGTGCAGCAGTTCGGCGATGTACAGGGTGGAGCTGGGGTCGCGCTCGGACGGCTTCAGGATGAAGCAGTTGCCGCAGACGATGGCCAGCGGGTACATCCACAGCGGCACCATGGCCGGGAAGTTGAACGGGGTAATCCCTGCCACGACCCCAATGGGCTGCAGGTCGCTCCAGGCGTCGATGTCCGGGCCGACGTTGCGGCTGTATTCGCCCTTGAGGATCTGCGGCGCGCCACAGGCGAACTCGACGTTCTCGATGCCGCGCTTGAGCTCGCCGGCGGCGTCCTCGAGGGTCTTGCCGTGCTCTTCGCTGATCAGCCTGGCGATCTCGGCTTCGTGCTGCTCGAGCAGCTGCTTGAAGCGGAACATCACCTGGGCGCGCTTGGCCGCCGGGGTCTTGCGCCAGGCCGGGAAAGCGGCCTTGGCGGCGTCGATGGCTTGCTGCACGGTGGCGCGGTCGGCCAGGGCGACCTGCTTGGTCGCCGCGCCGGTGGCCGGGTTGAAGACGTCTGCACTGCGGCCTTGGCCCTGGATGCGCTCGCCGTTGATCAGGTGGGCAATGGTGGTCATGGGAAGTCTCCGTCAATCGAATTCGTAGGGTGGATGGGCGGGCCGCGCAGGCGCGCGCCCGCCACCGCAGGGCTTAATTCAGCTGGTTGAGGGTCTCGCCGACCGCGTCGAACATGCGCTCGAGGTCGTCGATCCGGGCGTTGAAGGTCGGCCCGAACTGCAGGGTGTCGCCGCCGAAACGCACGTAGAAGCCGGCCTGCCACAGGGCCATGCCGGCCTCGAACGGGCGGATCACCGGGTCGCCGTCGCGCGGGGCGATCTGCAGGGCGCCGGCCAGGCCGCAGTTGCGGATGTCGAGGATGTGCTTGGCGCCCTTGAGGCCATGCAGGGCCTTCTCGAACTGCGGCGCCAGTTCGGCGGCCTGCTGCACCAGGTTCTCGCGCCCCAGCAGCTCCAGCGAGGCCAGGCCGGCGGCGCAGGCCACCGGGTGCGCCGAATAGGTGTAGCCGTGGGTGAACTCGATCATGTGCTCGGGCGAGGCCTGCTGCATGAAGGTGTCGTAAATTTCTTTCGAGGCGATCACCGCGCCCAGGGGCACGGCGCCGTTGGTGATCTGCTTGGCGGTGTTCATGATGTCCGGGGTGACGCCGAAGTACTCGGCGCCGCTCCATTTACCCATCCGCCCAAATGCCGTGATCACCTCGTCGAAGATCAGCAGGATGCCGTGCTGGTCGCAGATCTCGCGCAGGCGCTGCAGGTAGCCCACCGGCGGCACCAGCACCCCGGCCGAGCCGGACATCGGCTCGACGATCACCGCGGCGATGTTCGAGGCGTCGTGCAGCTCGATCAGCTTGAGCAGTTCGTTGGCCAGCTCGACACCGCCGGTCTCGGCCATGCCCGGGGTGTAGGCCAGGTGCGGCTGCAGGGTGTGCGGCAGGTGGTCGACGTCCATGAACTGGCCGTACATCTTGCGGTTGCCGCCGATGCCGCCGAGGCTGGTGCCGGCGATGTTGACCCCGTGGTAGCCACGGGCGCGGCCGATGAACTTGGTCTTGGCCGGCTGGCCCTTGAGGCGCCAGTAGGCCTTGGCCATCTTCACCGAGGTATCGGCGCACTCGGAGCCGGAGCTGGTGAAGAACACATGGTTCAGGTCGCCGGGCATCAGGTCGGCGATCTGCTCGGCCAGCTTGAACGACAGCGGGTGGCCGTACTGGAAGCCCGGCGAATAGTCGAGGGTGCCGAGCTGCCTGGCCACCGCCTCCTGGATTTCCTTGCGCGAGTGGCCGGCGCCGCAGGTCCACAGGCCGGACAGGCCGTCATAGATCCTGCGGCCCTTGTCGTCGACCAGCCAGCTGCCTTCGGCCGCGACTATCAGGCGCGGGTCGCGCTGGAACTGGCGGTTGGCGGAAAAGGGCATCCAGTGGGCGTCCAGCTTGAGCTGGTTGACCAGTGGCAGGGCGGCGGTCTGCGGCATGTTCATGGCGGCCTCGCGAAGAAGGGCGTGGTTCTGGTTTGGATAGCGGTTGCCAGTAAAGGTGCCACGGGCATAAATTTAGAAAAACACCACTCTTCTTATCCTTGGTTAACTGGCCACTAAACAAATGAGCACACGCCGCCCCGCCCCCCTGGCCCAGGTCAGCGACTTCGAAATCCGTCTGCTCAAGCTGTTTCGCAGCGTGGTGGAATGTGGCGGCTTCTCCGCCGCTGAGTCCGTGCTGGGCATCGGCCGCTCGGCCATCAGCCAGCAGATGAGCGACCTGGAGCAGCGCCTGGGCCTGCGCCTGTGCCAGCGCGGCCGCGCCGGCTTCGCCCTGACCGAGGAGGGCCGCGAGGTGTACCAGTCGACCCAGCAGCTGCTGGCCGCGCTGGAGAGCTTTCGCACCGAGGTCAACGGCCTGCACCAGAACCTGCGCGGCGAGCTGAACATCGGCCTGACCGACAACCTGGTGACGGTGCCGCACATGCGCATCACCCACGCCCTGGCGCGGCTCAAGGAGCGCGGCCCGGAGGTGCGCATCCACATCCGCATGACCCCGCCCAGCGAGGTCGAACAGGGGGTGCTCGACGGCCGCCTGCACATCGGCGTGGTGCCCCAGGCCGGCGCCCTGTCCGGGCTGGACTACCAGAGCCTGTACGACGAGCGCTCGCTGCTGTACTGCGCGGTGGGCCATCCGCTGTTCTACGTCGACGACCAGCAGCTGGCCGAGGACCGGCTGGATGCCCAGGACGCCATCGCCCCGACCTTTCGCCTGCCGCCGGAGATCCAGCGGCACTACCAGCGGCTCAACTGCACCGCCAGCGCCTCGGACCGCGAGGGCATGGCCTTCCTGATCCTCACCGGGCGCTATATCGGCTACCTGCCGGACCACTACGCCGCGGCCTGGGTGCAGCAGGGGCGCCTGCGCGCGCTGAAGGCCGCCTCGCGCTACTACGACCTCAGCCTGGCCTCGGTGACGCGCAAGGGGCGCCGACCGCACCTGGTGCTGGAGAGTTTTCTCGAGGCCCTGGCGGCCACCGGTTGACCGGCAGCCAGGGGGGAGGGCCCAGGACGGGAAAGCGGCACCCGGCGAGCGCCGGGTGCGGACGGGGGTTACTGCATCCAGGGCGGCGGCGGTTCTTCGCCGCGCGGCGCGTCCTCGGCGTTGAGCAGGGCCTGGCGCCGTGCCTCCTCGGCCAGGGCGGCCTTGATCTCGCGCATCACCGCATCGACATCGGCGGTGTCCTCGGGGTCGGCGAATTCGCCGGTCAGCGGACTGTCCGGGGTCAGCTTGCCTTCCTCGAACAGCGCCCACATCTCCTTGGCGTACTTGGTGTATTTCAGTTCGGGGGCGAACTGGCCGAAGTAGGCGGCCATGTTGCCGACGTCGCGCTCGAGCATCTTGAAGGCGTGGTTGTTGCCCGCCGCATCCACCGCCTGCGGCAGGTCGATGATCACCGGCCCCTCGGGGCCGAGCAGCACGTTGAACTCGGACAGGTCGCCGTGTACCAGGCCGGCGCAGAGCATCTTCACCACTTCCTGGATCATGAAGGCGTGGAACTCGCGGGCGTCCTCCGGGTGCAGGTCGACGTCGTTGAGCCGCGGCGCCACGCCGCCCTCGCCGTCGTCGACCAGTTCCATCAGCAGCACGCCCTCGAGGAAGTCATAGGGCTTGGGCACCCGCACCCCGGCGTTGGCCAGGCGGAACAGCGCCGCCACCTCGGCATTCTGCCAGGCGTCCTCCTGGCCCTTGCGCCCGTACTTCGAGCCCCGGGCCATGGCGCGGGCGTCGCGGCTGTTGCGCACCTTGCGGCCTTCCTGGTACTCCACGGACTGACGGAAGCCGCGCTTGTTGGCCTCCTTGTAGACCTTGGCGCAGCGCAGCTCATCGCCGCAGCGCACCACGAACACCGCGGCCTCCTTGCCGCTCATCAGCGGGCGTATGACCTCGTCGACCAGACCATCCTCGACCAGGGGTTCAATACGTTTTGGTGTCTTCATCGGCTTCGATCGCGGGTCCTGTGTTGCCCTATTCGCGTGTGCCGCCCGTTATACGGCAATCGGCGCCCATAACCCACCCTGGGGCGACCATTACCCGGCCGCGCATCCTCAATCGCGCAACAGATGCTGGCGCAGTGCCTCGAGGGCATAGCGCACCTTGGCTGGCTGGGCATCGCGGCGCGGGGTGACCAGGTAGATCCCCAGAGGCGGCAAACGCCAGCCCGGCAGCACATCGCGCAGCCTACCTGCCGCCAGCTCCTCGCGTACCTCGTGCGCCGGCTGCAACGACACGCCCATCCCGGCCAGGGTGAACTGACGTACGGCCAGGATGTTGTTGCAGCCGACCCGGCTTTCGATGCGCAGCTTCTCCTGCTCGCCCGCCGGCCCCTGCAGGCTGAGGGTGTTGAAGCGGGCATCGGTGTTCAAGGTCAGCCAGTCGAGGCCGATCAGCTCGGCGGGTCGACCGATCGGCGCCCGCCGCGCCAGGTAGCTCGGCGCCGCGCACAGCAGCATGCGCGAGTCGCCGATATGCCGCGCCACCAGGCTGGAGTCCGGCTGACTGCCGGCGCGGATCGCCAGGTCGATGCGCTGTTCGACCAGGTCGATCGGCTCGTCGTGAAAGAACAGCTGCAGGCTCAGCCCGCCGTGCGCCTGCAACAACGGCGCCAGGGCCGCGCAGATCGGGGCGCCGGCGAAGCCCACCGGGGCGGCGATGCGCAGCTCGCCGACCGGCGCATCGCGCAGTTCGGCCAGGCGCTGCTCGGCCTCTTGGGCCAAGGCCAGCACCCGGGCGCAACTCTGGTAGAAGGCGGCGCCGGCCTCGGTCAGAGTCAGCTTGCGGGTGGTGCGATGCAGCAAGCTGACCTGGGTGCCGTCCTCCAGCCTGCGGATCTGCTGGCTGACCGCAGAGGGGGTCATGCCGAGCACCTCGGCGGCGGCCACCATGGAGCCGCGCTCGACCACCATGGCGAAGATCGCCATACGTTTGAGCTGTTCCATTAGTTAGCCCTGCTTAATAGTCAAAGCGTTTTTAGCCTATTTTTTCGACCTTTATCCAGCTGCGATTATCTCCCCCGACGAAAACCACCCGAGGAGACACCCATGAACATCGCCCTGATCGGCGCCAGCGGTTTCGTCGGCGCCGCCGTTCTGCAGGAGGCCCTGAACCGGGGCCACCTGGTCACCGGCCTGGTCCGCCAGCCGCAGAAGCTGCCCGCGCACTCGGCGCTGAATGCCGTGGCTGCCGATGCCTATGACACCGAGGCGCTGGCCGCGGCCCTGCGCGGCCATGATGCAGTGGTTCACGCCTTCAACCCCGGCTGGGGCCAGGCGAACATTCGCGAGCGATTCGTCCAGGGCACCCGGGCGATCTATGCGGCGACCCGGCAAGCCGATATCCAGCGCCTGCTGGTGGTCGGCGGCGCCGGCAGCCTGTATGTCGCACCGGGCCTGCAGCTGATCGACACCCCGGACTTCCCCGCCGAATACAAGGAAGGCGCCGAGGGCGCGCGCCAGGCCCTCGAGCTGATCCGGACGGAAACTGCGCTGGACTGGAGCTTCATCTCGCCGCCAGCGCTGCTGCAACCGGGCGCGCGTAGCGGCCAGTTCCGTATCGGCGGCGACCAGCTGCTGATGAACGGCGAGGCGCCGGCGAGCATCAGCGTGACCGACCTGGCCGTGGCCATCATCGACGAACTGGAACAGCCGCAGCACATCCGCCAACGCTTTACCGTCGGCTACTGAGCCCCCGACAGGCGCGGCCTCGCGCGCCTGCCCCGCCCACATCTGGAGACCCCATGACCCTGACCGCCACCACCCATGTCGCCACTGCCACGCCGGCCCGCTATATCGGCCGCCTGTGCAAGCATTTCGCCCACAAGATCCCGGTCAGCTTCGACCAACAGCAGGGGCGTATCGAGTTCGCCTTCGGCTTGGCGCTGCTCGCCGCCGAAGACGATGGCCTGCGCCTGAGCGTGCATGCCGAGGAACAGGAGCAGCTGGCCAAGCTCCAGCACGTGGTGGCCAGCCACTTCGAACGCTTCGCCTGGCAGGAAGCGCTGACGCTCGACTGGCAGTGAGCGAGTCGCCGGCGATTTGAAAGCGCGATTCGGATTGGCGCGGCCGGCCCGAGGGCCGACAATCGGGCCATCACCCCAAGGAGCCGCGCCATGCTCGATCCCGACCTCTGCTGGCAAGCCGTCTGCGCCCGCGATGCCGCCCGCGACGGCCAGTTCGTCTTCGCCGTGCGCTCCACCGGCATCTACTGCCGGCCGAGCTGCCCGGCGCGGCGGCCGCTGCGCGCCAACGTCAGCTTCCACGCCGACCCGGCCAGCGCCGAGGCCGCCGGCTTCCGCCCGTGCCGGCGTTGCTCGCCCCAGGGCGCCAGCCCGGCCGAGCAGCTGGACGCGCTGGTCGCCGCCGCCTGCCGCCTGCTGAGCGAGCTGCAGCCCACCCCGACCCTGGCGCAACTGGCCGCGCGCATCGGCCTGTCGCCCTCGCACCTGGTGCGCGCCTTCAAGGCCCGCACCGGCCTGACCCCCAGGGGCTGGCTCAAGGCGCGGCGTCGCGCCGAGCTGGACGCCCGCCTGCCGAAAGCCGACTCGGTGCTGGAGGCGGCCCTGGCCGCCGGCTATTCCGGCACCCGCGCCCTCTACGAGGAAGCCGAGGCCCTGAGCCCGGCTCAGCGCCGCCGGCGCGGCGAAGGCGAGCGGCTGCGCTACGCCATCGCCCCCTGCCCCCTCGGCCAGCTGCTGCTGGCCAGCAGCGCCAAGGGCGTGTGCGCCCTGCTGTTCGGCGACGGCGCCGCGCAGCTGGAGGAGGAGTTGCAGCAACGCTTCAGCGCCGCCGACTTGCAGCGCGATGATCCCGGCCTCGGCGACTGGCTGCGTCAGGTGGTCGCGCAGATCGAGGAGCCCGGGCGCGCCGCCCGGCTGCCCCTGGACCTGCGCGGCACCGCCTACCAGCAGCAGGTGTGGCAGGCCCTGCGGCAGATCCCGGCGGGCCAGACCCGGCGCTATGGCGAACTGGCCGCCGCGCTCGGCAGCCACCCGCGCGCCGTGGCCCGGGCCTGTGCCAGCAACCCCCTGGGCCTGCTGGTGCCCTGCCACCGGGTGGTGGCGGCCGACGGCAGCCTGGGGGGCTATCGCTGGGGCGTCGCACGCAAGGCGGCGCTGCTGCGCCGCGAACGCCAGGAAAGCTGAGGCGCGCTCAGCCCTGATACAGGGCCAGCAGCTCCGGCACCGCCTCGGCGATTAGGCTGCCCCCGGCCAGCAGCAGCAGGACGAACACCAGCCAGCGCACCGCGCGCAGCGACAGCTTCGGCGGATAGCGGCGCACCAGCCAGCTGAGCAGCATGACCAGCGGCAGGGCCTCGGCGCTGAGCCACAGGGTGTCCAGCGACAGCTGCCCCTGGACCGCGACCAGACCCAGGCGCATGGCCGCGTTGCAGGCGAACACGGTGATCAGGGTATTGCGGATCAGCTCGTAGCCCAGGGGCTGGCGATACAGGTGATAGACGATCGGCGGCCCACCGCTGGAGAACAGGCCGTTGAGCACGCCGCAGAGGCCGCCGGCCACCCAGAGGGCCGGCGCTCCGGACAACCGCTCGCGCGGCCGGTTCTGCACCACCAGCATCAGGCTGGCAAGGATGATCACCCCGCCGAGCAGCAGGCGCAGCCAGGCGATCTGCCGACCGTCCAGGGCTCCGAGCCCCCAGATCCCGAGGCACACCCCGAGCAGGCTGCTGAGCAACAGCGGCGTGAGAATCGTGCGGTCCAGCGTCGGCTTGGGGCCGGCCACGGTGACCAGGGCGTTGCCCAGGGTGAGGATGCTGATCACCACCGCCACCTCGCCGAGGGGCAGCAGCTGCAGGAGGGCGACCAGGCCGATGAGGATCAGGCCGAAGGCGAAACCGGTCAGGCACTGGGCGAAGGTGGCCAGGGCCACGCAGAACAGAAACAGCAGGTGTACGTCCAGGCTCATTCCGGTGTCCTTGTCGGGCCCGCGAGCCATGCTGGCCCTCACTGCGGCCATATCGCCGCCACCGCGCCACAACCCTGATGAGGGGGTCACTGTAGCGCCCCGCCAGCGAAATGGCGAAGCCCATGCCGCCGCCGACCGTGGATCGACGACGCCATGGGCTCCGCTCAGCCGCTAGCGGCGGCTGGGTCGAGGCCGTCCGCGGCTCAGGCGCCCTGGACGGTGCGGGCGCAGAGCGCCTCGCCCTCTTCCTGGTGCAGCGCGCGCACCAGGCTGTAGCAGATCACCAGCAGCACCACGGAGAACGGCAGCGCCGCGGCGATGGTGGCCGCCTGCAGGCCCTTCAGGCCGCCGGCCAGCAGCAGCACGCCGGCCAACGCGCCGAGGCCCAGGCCCCAGATGATGCGGAAGCGCTGCGGCGGGTTCTGGTTGCCCATCGACAGGATGGTGCAGATCACCAGGGTGGCCGAGTCGGCCGAGGTGACGAACCAGCTGACGATCATCAGGGTGGCCAGGCCGGCCATGGCCATGGTCGCCCAGGACACGTTCAGGCCCTCGATGGTCTTGTACAGCACCATGGTCACGTCGGAGTTGGCCACCGCGTTGAGGTCGATGGCGCCGGCCAGCTGCAGCGACACGCCGGTACCGCCCATGATCACGATCCACAGGAAGGCGCCCAGGGTCGCGGCGAGCATGCCGCCCAGAACCACCTGGCGCACGGTGCGGCCACGGGAGATACGGGCGATGAACATGCCGACGAACGGGCCCCAGGACAGCCACCAGCCCCAGTAGAAGATGGTCCACCAGCCCTGCCACTGACGCTCGGGGTTGGAGTCGGTCCACATGCCCATGGGGATGAAGGTGGCCAGGTAGTCGCCCAGGCTGGTGGCGTACAGGCCCAGCAGGAACACGGTCGGCCCGGCCAGCAGCAGGAACAGGAACAGGATGCTGCTCAGACGGATGTTCCACTCGCTGAGCCAGAGGATGCCCTTGCGTACCCCGGACACCGCCGAGAGCGTGGCGACCACCGCGGTAGCCGAAATGAGGATCAGCTGATTGGTGGTGGAGATCTCGATGCCGAACATGTAGTTCAGGCCGGCGTTCATCTGCGACACGCCCAGGCCCAGGGTGGTGGCGGTGCCGAACAGGGTGCTGAAGATCGCCAGCAGGTCGACGGCATGGCCGATCGGGCCGTAGATGCGCTCGCCGATCAGCGGATACAGCGCCGAACGCACGGTCAGCGGCAGGCCGCGGCGGTAGGTGAAGTAGGCCAGGATCAGGCCGACGATGATGTAGATGCTCCAGCCGTGCAGGCCCCAGTGGAACATGGTCACGCGCAGGGCGATCTGCGCCGCCTCCGGGGTATTCGCCGCCACCCCGGCCATGTCCATGAAGGGATTGCCCTGCATGTGCATCAACGGCTCGGCGATGCTCCAGAACAGCAGGCCGGTGCCGACCGCCGCACTGAACAGCATGGCGAACCAGGAGAAGTTGCTGAACTCGGGACGCTCGTCGTCACGACCCAGGCGCAGGTTGCCGAAACGGCTGAGACCGACCCAGAAGGTGAAGAACAGCACGACGCTGACCACCGCCACGTAGTACCAGCCCAGGGAGCTCTCGATCCACTGCTTGACGCCGGTATAGAGGCTGTTGGCCAGCTCGCCATAGGTCACGGTGAACAACACGAAGACCAGTACCATCGCCAGGGAGGCGACGGCCATCGTCGGATTTACGCCTGCGAACAGACGCTGGGTGCCTTGCATAGGATGTTCGCTCACGAGCGCGCCTCCTCCTTATTTTTGTATGGGACACACAAAGGTGCTTGTCGCGACCGCGGGGGGCACTCGCCCCGCGCCCTCCGTCACCAGAGAACTGCAGGCAGCAGCAATCGCTACCGATCATGGTATACCACACACCATAATACGGTAAACCCATTCTGCACCCTGCGCTAAACGCTCTGACGCAACCGCCCGTGGCCCCGTTACGCCACCTCCTCTTGCCCCCAGAACTATCCGACGGAGCGTCGTCTAGCTAGCGCGCTCCGATCAGCCATTGGTTGAGAAAGAAGCCGCCGACGATCAGCAGCAGGAACAGGATCAGCGCCAGCACCATGGGCCCGGCCCCCGCCTGACGGATCGTGCTCCAGCGCGTCTGCACGCCGAGGGCGGCCATGGCGATGGCCAGGGTGAACTGGCTGACCAGCTGGATGACCGGCATGGCGGCCGGCGGCAGCACCTGCAGGCTGTTGATGCCGGCGGCGGCGATGAAGCCCAGGACGAACCAGGGGATCACCAGGCTAGCCGCGCCCTCGCCGTCACCGCCGCCGCGGCGGGCGAGAAAGGTACTGAGCAGCAGGATGAAGGGGGCGAGCATCATCACCCGGATCAGCTTGACCACCACCGCCGCCTGCAATGCCTCGCCGCCCACTGCCTCGCCGGCGGCGACCGCCTGCGCCACCTCGTGCACGGTACTGCCTATGTAGATGCCGAAGGCCTGCTCGCTCATGCCGGAGAACTGGTAGATCAGCGGGTAGCTGAACATCGCCAGGGTGCCGAACAGCACGACGGTGGCGATCGCCACCGTGACATGCTGCTGGCGCGACTTCAGCACCGACTCGGTGGCCATCACCGCCGCCGCGCCGCACACCGCGCTGCCCACCGACGTGAGGATGGCCACGTCGCGGTGCAACCGGAACAGCCGCGTACCGAGCAGCGTGCCGACGACGAACACCGTGCAGATCACCACGCCGTCGAGCAGCAGGGAACGCCAGCCGACGGCGGCCAGCTGCTGAAAGCTCAGGCCGAAGCCGAACAGGATGATGCCCAGGCGCAGCAGGCGCTGCTGGCAGAAGCGGGTGAAGGCGACTTCCCGCGGCGAGGCGACGGCGCGGCGGCAATGGCCGACCAGCATGCCCATGACGATCGCCAACGGCAGGGCGCTCAGGCCGAACCGCGCCACTTCCGGGATGGCGGCGACCAGCAGAGCACAGAGGGCGATCAGTGGCAGAACGATGCGCAAGGACATGGCGACGGACCCGGATGATGGCGATGCCGACAGCTTCGAGCCCTGGAAAAATTAAGTATATTGGATATATTTTATCTTTCTCTTAAGCAGAAACGAACATTTATCATGAACGTCAACATCCGCCAGCTGAAGATCTTCGAGGCCACCGCACGCCTGGGGCGCCTGACCCTGGCCGCCGCCGACCAGTCGATCAGCCAGTCCGCCGCCAGCCAGGCGCTCAAGGAGCTGCAGGGGGCGCTGGGCTATCCGCTGTTCAACCGGGTCGGCCGGGAGCTGGTGATCACCCAGGCGGGGCGCCAGGTGCTGCCGCAGATCAGCCAGATCCTGCAGCTGGTCGACGGCCTCAGGTCGCCGGACCCGGCCGCGCTCAGCGGCACCCTGCGGGTCACCGCCAGCGTCACCATCGCCTGCTATCTGCTGCCGCGCCTGCTGGCCGAGTTCGGCCGCCGCCACCCCGCCGTGGAGCCGGCCCTGGCCATCGCCAACACCAGCGAGGTGCTGGCCCAGCTGGAAAGGGGCCAGGCCCACGTGGGCCTGATCGAGGGGCCGGCCCTGCATCAGCGACTGCAGGTCCGCCCCTGGCGCGAGGATCACCTGGAGGTCTTCTGCCACCCCGAGCATCCGCTGGCCCGCCGCGGACGGCTGGACATCGCCCAGATCGCCGAGCAGCGCTGGGTCCTGCGCGAGCCCGGCTCGGGTACCCGGGCGATCTTCGATGCCGCGGTGCAGCAGCTCGGCGCACAACTCAAGCTGGCCCTGGAACTGAACCGCCAGGAGGCGATCAAGCAGTCGGTCAAGGCCGGCCTCGGAATCGGCTGCCTCTCGCAACTGGCCATCGCCGAGGAGGTCGCGGCGGGCGAGCTGGTCATCCTGCAGACGCCGATGAACCTCAGGCGCCGCCTGTCGCTGGTGACCCAGCCCCGGGAGCTGAGCAGCACCCTCGGCCAGGCCTTCAGCGACTTCCTCGGCGCCGCGGAGCCCACCCCGCCGGGCGCCTAGCCCATGCCCGCCGAGGCTGCGCCGGCGCGACTCCGGCGGCCCCGGCCCGAGCGCCTCCCGGCCCATCGCCGGGGGCCCCTGCCGTGCCGGGATTTGCATGTCTCGTATTATGGTATACCATGAGACCAAATCAGCCTGACCAACCCCGTCCCTCAGCAGCCCAGGAGACCCTCATGAGCTTCGAAATCCGCAAGATCGTCAGCTACGTGGAAGAAACCCTTATCGAAGGTGGCAAGGCCACCGACAAGCCGGTCACCATGGTCGGCCTGGCGGTCGTGATGAAGAACCCCTGGGCCGGCCGCGACTTCGTCGACGACCTGCGCTCGGAAATCAAGGCCAACAGCTCCGAGCTGGGCGCGCTGATGGTCAAGCGCCTGGTCGACGCCATCGGTGGCGCCGAGAAGATCGAGGCCTACGGCAAGGCCGCCGTGGTCGGCGCCGACGGCGAGATCGAGCACGCCTCCGCGGTGATCCACAACCTGCGCTTCGGCAATCACTACCGCCAGGCGGTGAACGCCAAGAGCTACCTGAGCTTCACCAACAAGCGCGGCGGCCCGGGCACCTCGATCCAGATCCCGATGATGCACAAGGACGACGAAGGCGCGCGCTCGCACTACATCACCCTGGAGATGCAGATCGAGGACGCCCCGCGCGCCGACGAGATCGTCGTGGTCCTCGGCGCCTCCGACGGCGGCCGCCTGCACCCGCGCATCGGCAACCGCTACAGCGACCTGGAAGAGCTGGCCGCCGAGCAGGCGCAGTAATTGCCGGTCAGTGCAGGAGCGCCCCATGACACTACTCACCGCTGAACGCACCCCCGCCGGCACCAGCTACCTGGCGACCGGCCAGGGCCGGCCTGTGGTCCTGATCCACGGCGTCGGCCTGAACAAAGAGATGTGGGGCGGACAGATCGTCGGCCTGGCGCCGAGCTACCGGGTCATCGCCTACGACATGCTCGGCCATGGCGCCAGCCCGCGGCCGGCCGCCGGCACGAGCCTGGCCGGCTATGCCGAGCAGCTGCTCGAGCTGCTCGACCACCTGGAACTGGCCCAGGCGACCATCATCGGCTTCTCCATGGGCGGCCTGATCGCCCGCGCCTTCGCCCTGCACCACCCGCAGCGCACCGGCGGCCTGGTGGTGCTCAACAGCGTGTTCAACCGCAACCCGGAGCAGAGCGCCGGGGTGATCGAGCGCGCCCGCCAGGTCGCCGAGCATGGCCCCAACGCCAACGCCGAGGCGGCCCTGACGCGCTGGTTCAGCCGCGAATACCAGGCCGCCAACCCGGCGCAGATCGCCGCGCTGCGCCAGACCCTGGCCAGCAACGATCCGCAGGGCTACCTGACCACCTACGAGCTGTTCGCCACCCAGGACATGTACCGGGCCGACGCCCTGCACGGCATCGGCGTGCCGGCCCTGATCGCCACCGGCGAGCTGGACCCCGGCTCGACCCCGCAGATGGCCCGGGAGCTGGCCGCACGCATTCCCGGGGCACAAGTCGCCGTGCTCGCCGAGCAGCGGCATATGATGCCGGTGGAGTCGCCGCGCCTGGTCAACCAGCTGCTGCTCGACTTCCTCCATCGCGCCCAGACCACAGAGAACCCAGCACAGGGGATCGTTGCATGACACTCACGCGCTTTCAGATGTGCATCGACGGCCAATGGGTCGATGCCCTTTCCGGCAACACCTTCCACAGCCTCGACCCGGCCCATGCCGAGCCCTGGGCCGAGCTGCCCGACGCCGCCGAAGCCGACGTCGAGCGCGCCGTGCAGGCCGCCCAGGCGGCCTTCGACAGCCCGGCCTGGCGCGGCCTGACGGCCACCGCCCGCGGCAAGCTGCTGCGTCGCCTGGGCGACCTGATCGCCGAGAACAAGGAGCGCCTGGCCCAGCTGGAGAGCCGCGACAACGGCAAGCTGATCCGCGAGACCCGCGGCCAGGTCGGCTACCTGCCGGAGTTCTTCCACTACACCGCCGGCCTGGCCGACAAGCTGGAAGGCGGCACGCTGCCGCTGGATAAGACCGACATGTTCGGCTACACCGTGCACGAGCCGCTCGGCGTGGTGGCGGCGATCATCCCCTGGAACAGCCCGCTGTACCTGACCGCGATCAAGCTGGCGCCGGCCCTGGCCGCCGGCAATACCATGGTCATCAAGCCGTCCGAGCACGCCTCGGCGACCCTCCTGGAGCTGGCGCGCCTGGCCCTGGAGGCCGGCATTCCGCCGGGCGTGGTCAACGTCATCACCGGCTACGGCGCCAGCACCGGCGCGGCCCTGACCCGCCACCCGCTGGTACGCAAGATCGCCTTCACCGGCGGCGCCGCCACCGCCCGCCACGTGGTGCGCAGCAGTGCGGAGAACTTCGCCAAGCTGTCCCTGGAGCTGGGCGGCAAGTCGCCGAACATCATCTTCGCCGACGCCGACCTGGACAGCGCCATCAACGGCGCGGTCGCCGGCATCTACGCCGCCTCCGGGCAGAGCTGCGTATCCGGCTCACGCCTGCTGGTGCAGGACGAGATCTACGACGAATTCGTCGAGCGCCTGGTCGAGCGCGCCCGGCGCATCCGCATCGGCAACCCGCAGGACGACAGCAGCGAGATGGGCCCCATGGCCACCGCGCAGCAGCTGGCAGTGGTCGAAGGCCTGGTCGCCGACGCCCTGGCCGAGGGCGCGACATTGCGCCTGGGCGGCAAGCGCGCGCAGATCGAGGGCAACGGCTGGTACTACGAGCCGACCCTGTTCGAGTGCGACAGCAACTCGATGAAGATCATGCAGGAAGAAGTGTTCGGCCCGGTCGCCTCGGTGATCCGCTTCAAGGACGAGGCCGAGGCCCTGGCCATCGCCAACGACTCGCAGTTCGGCCTGGCCGCCGGCATCTGGACCCGCGACCTGGGCCGCGCCCACCGCCTGGCCCGCGACGTGCGCTCGGGCATCATCTGGGTCAACACCTACCGCGCGGTCTCGGCCATGGCGCCGATCGGCGGCTTCAAGAACAGCGGCTACGGTCGCGAGAGCGGCATCGACTCGGTGCTCGCCTACACCGAGCAGAAGACGGTGTGGATCAACCTCTCGCAGGCGCCGATGGCCGACCCCTTCGTGATGCGTTGAGCGCGCAGCAACCGTATTCAGAGAGAGCGAAAATGATCGAACCCGGCATTTACAAAGAGGTGATGGGCTCCTTCCCCTCCGGCGTCACCGTGGTCACCTGCCTCGACGAGGCCGGCGGCATCGTCGGCATCACCGCCAGCGCCTTCAGCGCCCTGTCCATCGACCCGGCGCTGGTGCTGTTCTGCCCCAACTACGCCTCGGACTCCTACCCGCTGCTCTGCGCCAGCAAGCGCTTCGCCATCCACCTGCTGTCCGCCGAGCAGAAGGCCGAAGCCTACGCCTTCGCCGGCAAGGGCAAGGACAAGGCCAAGGGCATCGCCTGGCGGCTCAGCGCGCTGGGCAACCCGCTGCTGAGCAACGCCACGGCGATCATCGAATGCGAGCTGTGGCGCGAGTACGACGGCGGCGACCACGCCATCATCGTCGGCGCGGTGCAGAACCTGATCCTGCCCGAGACCGAGGTCACCCCCATGGTCTACCACCGCGGCAAGCTCGGCGCCCTGCCCGCCATCGCCTGAGCCTGATCGCCAGACCATTTTTTTGGGGTCGCCTGCCGTTCACCCTGGTGGCGACCCCTTTTTTATTTTCGGAGCCGACATGACCCCAGCAGCCGCACAGCTGTTCCGCCAGCAGGCCTATATCGATGGCCACTGGTGCGACGCCCAGGACGCCACCACCCAGGACATCTTCAACCCGGCCAACGGCGCCCCGATCGGCCGGGTGCCGAACATGGGCACCGCGGAAACCCGCCGCGCCATCGCCGCCGCCGAAGCCGCCTGGCCGGCCTGGCGCGCGCGCACGGCCAAGGAGCGCAGCGCCATCCTCAAGCGCTGGCACGGGCTGATGCTGGAGCACGCCGACGCCCTGGCGGAAATTCTCACCCTGGAGCAGGGCAAGCCGCTGGCCGAGGCCAAGGGCGAGATCCTCTACGCCGCCAGCTTCATCGAGTGGTTCGCCGAGGAAGCCAAGCGCATCTACGGCGACACCATTCCCAGCCACAAGGGCGATGCGCGCATCGTGGTGAGCAAGGAGCCGATCGGCGTGGTCGCCGCCATCACGCCGTGGAACTTCCCCGCCGCGATGATCACCCGCAAGGCCGGCCCGGCCCTGGCCGCCGGCTGCCCGTGCATCGTCAAGCCGGCGCCGGAGACGCCCTTCTCCGCCCTGGCCATGGCCGCCCTGGCCGAGCAGGCCGGCATCCCGGCGGGCATCTTCAGCGTGGTCACCGGCGACGCCGTGGCGATCGGCGGCGAACTGACCGCCAGCGCCGCGGTGCGCAAGCTGTCCTTCACCGGCTCCACCGCCATCGGCAAGCTGCTCATGGCACAGTGCGCCGAGACCCTGAAGAAGGTCTCCCTGGAACTGGGCGGCAACGCGCCGTTCATCGTCTTCGACGACGCCGACCTGGAGCGCGCGGTGGAGGGCGCGCTGATCGCCAAGTTCCGCAACGCCGGGCAGACCTGCGTGTGCGTCAACCGCTTCCTGGTGCAGGACGGCATCTACGAGGCCTTCGTCAGCCGCCTGGCCGAGCGGGTGGCCGAGTTCCGGGTCGGCGACGGCTTCAGCGCCGGGGTCACCCAGGGCCCGCTGATCAACCAGCGCGCCGTGGCCAAGGTCGAAGACCATGTGCAGGACGCCCTGGGCAAGGGTGCGCGGCTGCTCTGCGGCGGCGAGCGCCACGCCCTGGGCCACGGCTTCTTCCAGCCGACGGTGCTGGCCGATGTTTCCCTGCAGATGAAGGTCGCCCGCGAGGAGACCTTCGGCCCCCTGGCCGCGGTGTTCCGCTTCGCCAGCGAGGCCGAGGCCGTGCAGCTGGCCAACGACACCGAGTACGGCCTGGCCGCTTATTGCTACACCCGCGACCTGGGCCGCGCCTGGCGCATGAGCGAGGCGCTGGAATATGGCATGGTCGGCATCAACGAGGGGCTGATCTCCACCGAGGTCGCGCCGTTCGGCGGGGTCAAGTCCTCGGGCCTGGGCCGCGAAGGCTCCAAGTACGGCATCGAGGACTACCTGGAAATCAAATACACCCTGATGGGCGGGCTCTGAGTCCGGCAAGCCGAGGAGAAGCGCATGAGCAACGACAAGTACGAGAAGGGCCTGGCGATCCGCACCCAGGTGCTGGGCGAGGCCTATGTCAGCAAGTCGATCGAGAATGCCGACGACTTCAACCGTCCGCTGCAGGAACTGGTCACCGAGTACTGCTGGGGCCACGTCTGGGGCCGCGAGGGTTTGTCCCTGGCCGAACGCAGCATGATAAACTTGGCGATGATTTCGGCACTAAATCGCCCGCACGAACTGAAGCTGCATATCCGCGGCGCCCTGCGCAACGGTTTGAGCCGCGAGCAGATTCGCGAGATCCTGCTGCAGGTCGGCATTTACTGCGGCGTGCCAGCCGCCGTGGACAGTTTCCGCATCGCCCGCGAAGCCTTCGCCGAGGCAGATGCCGAAAGCCAATCGTAAGTACTGGCTTGAAGGAAGCATCCCGAGCACCCTCGATCCAGCGATCTGGGTGCTTTTTTGCTTTTTACGGACAGCCCCAACCAGAGCGGAACCCATGAAACGCCTGCCTCTCGACGATAGCTTCAAGGTCAATCGCAACCCCGTTACCCTGCGCGAAATCGTGCTGGATAAACTGCGCAGCGCCATCATGAACTTCCAGCTGCTGCCCGGCGACCGCCTGGTCGAGCGCGACCTCTGCGACCGCCTCGGGGTCAGCCGCACCTCGGTGCGCGAAGCCCTGCGCCACCTCGAGTCCGAGGGCCTGGTGGAGTTCGCCGACGCCCGCGGCCCGCGGGTGGCCATCATCACCCTGGAGGACGCCCGCGACATCTACGAGCTGCGTTGCGTGCTCGAGGGGCTGATCGTCCAGCTGTTCACCCTCAACGCCAAGGCCAAGGACATCCGCGCCCTGGAACGCGCCCTGGAGGAAAACCGCCGGGTGCTCGAGGAAGGCGAACTGCAGCAGGTGCTCGACTCGGTGCAAGGTTTCTACGACGTGCTGCTGGAAGGCTCGGGCAACCATATCGCCGCCACCCAGCTGCGCCAGCTGCAGGCACGCATCAGCTACCTGCGCGCCACCTCGGTGTCGCAGACCAACCGCCGCGGCAGCAGCAACCAGGAGATGGAGCGCATCGTCGCGGCGATCAAGAGCGGCGACCCGCTGGCCGCCCACCAGGCCTCGGTGGACCACGTGCGCGCCGCCGCCAAGGTGGCCCTGGACTACCTCAGGTCCAAGCAGGACGAGAGCGCCACGCCCCGCGAGATCGCCACGCCGATCGCGCTGAAAGACCCGCGCATAGGGCGCTGAGGCCATGCCCGCCCCGCGCTTCTGCCCCCAGTGTGGCACCGACCGCCTGAGCCGCCGGGTGCCCCCCGGCGACAGCCATGAACGGCTGATGTGCGCGGGCTGCGCCTATATCCACTACGAGAACCCGAAGATCATCGCCGGCTGCATCATCGAGCAGGACGGCAAGTACCTGCTGTGCCAGCGCGCCATCGCCCCGCGCCCCGGCACCTGGACCCTGCCGGCCGGCTTCATGGAGAGCGGCGAGACCACCGAGCAGGCGGCCCTGCGCGAGGTGTGGGAGGAGACCGGGGTGCGCGCCGAGATCGTCTCGCCCTACTCGATCTTCAGCGTGCCGAAGATCAGCGAGGTGTACATCATCTTCCGCGCCGTGGCGGTCGAGGTGACCGGCAGCTTCGGCCCGGAAACCCTCGACTACCGCTTCTTCGCCCCCGAGGAGATCCCCTGGGAGAGCATCTACTACCCGGCCATCCGGCAGATCCTCGAGCGCTACATCGAGGAGCGCCAGGCGGGGGTCTACGGCATCTACATCGGCAACGACGACAGCGGCAGGGTGCACTTTATCCGCTGAGGCCGCCGGTCTTCCGCGGCCGGCCGGCGCGCTCAGGGCGCGCAGCCCTCGACTATGATCACCTCGACGACCGCCGCGCCCTGGCGGTGGCCACAGGCCTCCTGGTACTCCGGCGAGTTGTAGCAGGCCAGGGCCTGCTCGTAGGAAGCGAACTCGATGACCACGTTGCGCGGCGGCGTCGCCCGCCCCTCCAGGGCCTGGGCGCGACCGCCGCGGGCGAGGAAGGTGGCGCCGTACTTGGCGAACGCCGCCGGCGCCCGTCGGGTGTATTCGCCGTACTGCTCGGGGTCCGTCACCTCGACATGGGCGATCCAGTAAGCCTTCATCCTGCCTCCGCTATTCGTCAGTTATGCGTATTATGGTATACCATAAAACCTGATATACATCTTCCCCCGATCGCAACCCCCGAGAGCACCGGCATGGCATTCAACAGCATCGAAGAAATCATCGAAGACTACCGCCAGGGCAAGATGGTCCTGCTGGTCGACGACGAAGACCGCGAGAACGAGGGCGACCTGCTGCTGGCCGCGGAGCGCTGCACGCCGGAAGCGATCAACTTCATGGCCCGCGAGGCCCGCGGCCTGATCTGCCTGACCCTGACCGACGAGCACTGCCAGCGCCTCGGCCTGGAGCAGATGGTGCCGAGCAACGGCAGCGCCTTCTCCACCGCCTTCACCATCTCCATCGAGGCCGCCACGGGGGTGACCACCGGCATCTCCGCCGCCGACCGCGCCCGCACCGTGCTGGCCGCCGTGGCCCCGGACGCCAGGGCCGAAGACCTGGTGCAGCCCGGGCACATCTTCCCCCTGCGCGCCCGCGACGGCGGCGTGCTCAACCGCGCCGGGCACACCGAGGCCGGCTGCGACCTGGCGCGCCTGGCCGGCTTCAGCCCGGCGTCGGTGATAGTCGAGGTGATGAACGAGGACGGCAGCATGGCCCGTCGCCCCGACCTGGAACAGTTCGCCGCCCGGCACGGCGTCAAGATCGGCACCATCGCCGACCTGATCCACTACCGGCTGAGCACCGAACACACGGTGACCCGCATCGGCGAGCGCGAACTGCCGACCGTGCATGGCGACTTCCGCCTGATCACCTACGAGGACCGCATCGAAGGCGGCGTGCACCTGGCCATGGTGATGGGCGAGATCGACCGTGACGAGCCGACCCTGGTGCGCGTGCACGTGATCGACCCGCTGCGCGACCTGGTCGGCGCCGAGTACACCGGCCCGCAGAACTGGACGCTCTGGGCCGCGCTGCAGAAGGTCGCCGCGGAAGGCCGCGGCGTGGTGGTGGTGCTGGCCAACAACGAATCGTCCCAGGCCCTGCTGGAGCGCGTGCCGCAACTGACCCAGCCGCGCCAGCAGTTCAACCGCTCGCAGTCGCGCATCTATTCCGAGGTCGGCACCGGCGCGCAGATCCTCCAGGACATCGGCGTCGGCAAGCTGCGCCACCTCGGCGCGCCGCTGAAGTACGCCGGCCTGACCGGCTACGACCTGGAAGTGGTGGAGACCCTCAGCTTCGCCGAATAAGTGCGGCCGGCGCCGCCCAGCCATGCCATCCGTCGAAACGGCGCGGCCGGCAGGCTGTGCCACGGCCCTCGCCATGCGCACACTTCGCCCCTGGCGCCCGAGGTTGAACGAGGCGCGCAGCAGCACCGCCTCGCCGGACTCGCGCGCCAACGCGCGTCGGTCGTCGGCCGGCGCCACGGCCACCGAAAAAGCACTTGCATAGACAATATTACGGTATACCATCAGACATAGATTCGCCGTCAGCCGCCGGCGACACCAGTCCCGCTCCCGGCGCTGTCGGGGGCAGCATGCCCTGTCGAGGTATCCCAGATGATCGATGCAAGCACCTACAAACACGTCATGGGCTCCTTCCCCTCCGGCGTCACCGTGATCACCACCCTGGACGATAACGGCGGCATCGTCGGCATGACCGCCAGCGCCTTCAGCTCGCTGTCGATGGACCCGGCGCTGGTGCTGTTCTGCCCCAACTACAGCTCCGACTCCTACCCGGCGCTGATCAAGCGCCAGCGCTTCGCCATCCACCTGCTGTCGGCCGAGCAGCAGGGCGAGGCCTATGCCTTCGCCCGCAAGGGCAGCGACAAGGCCCAGGGCATCGAGTGGACCCTCAGCGAGCTGGGCAACCCCATCCTGAGCAAGGCCACGGCGATCATCGAGTGCGAGCTGTGGCGCGAATACGAGGGCGGCGACCACGCCATCCTGGTCGGCGCGGTACAGAACCTGATCGTGCCGGAGCAGGAGGTGATCCCGATGGTCTACTGCCGCGGCAAGATGGGCGCCCTGCAAGCCTTCGCCTGACGCCCCGCGCCGCACTCCGGTCGCCGCCACGGCGACCCTAGCCACCTCCCCTGCAATCGCCCCGGTCCCGGCACGAATGCCGGATCGGGGCGTGCCCGCTCAGGTGCGGAAGCGCTGGACCAGGCCGTTGAGCTCGTCGGACAGGCCGGTAAGCCGCTGCGCGTCGTCCCGGGTGGAGCCGGCCAGCCTGGCCACCAGCTGCGCGTCACCGTGAATCTGGCTGATGTGCCGGTTGATGTCCTCGGCCACCTGATGTTGCTCCTCGGCGGCGGTGGCTATCTGGGTGTTCATGTCGCGAATCACGTCCACCGACGCGCGGATCTGCTCGAAGCTGGCGCTCGCCGCGTTGATCGAACCGACGCTCTGCTGCGACACGTCCAGGCTGCCGCGCATCTGCACGCCCATCTGCTGGGTGCGCTGGGCCAGCTTGCCGAGCAGGTCGTCGATCTCGCCGGTGGTGTCGGCGGTGCGCTTGGCCAGGGCGCGCACCTCGTCGGCGACCACGGCGAAGCCGCGCCCCTGCTCGCCGGCCCGCGCCGCCTCGATGGCCGCGTTCAAGGCCAGCAGGTTGGTCTGCTCGGCGATCGAGCGAATGGTGCCGAGGATCGACTGGATGTCGCCGCTGTCCTGCTCCAGCTGCTGCATGGCGTCGGCGGATTGCTCGATCTCCAGGCTGAGCCGGTTGACGTTGCTGACCGCCGCGTCGATCTGCCGCTGGCCGTCATGGGCCTGGCGCTGGCCGTTGTCGGCCGACTCGGCGGCCTGGCTGCAGGAGCGCGCCACCTCGTTGGCGGTCATGACCATCTCATGGAAGGCGGTGGAGACCATGTCCACCGCCTCGCGCTGGCGCCCGGCGGCCTCGGCCATTTCCGCGGCCACCGCGCTGGAACTGCCGGAGGCGCGGTGGATCTGCACCGCCGCCTCGCCGATGCGCCGGATCAGCTGGCGGATGGCGCCGAGGAACTGATTGAACCAACCGGCCAGTTGCGCGGTTTCGTCGCGCCCGCGCACCGTCAGGCTGCCGGTCAGGTCGCCCTCGCCCTGGGCGATGCTCTCCAGGCCGCCGGTCACCGCGCGGATCGGCCGCACGATCAGCCCGGCGAACCAGGCGCCGACGCCGGCGAACAACAGCGCCAGCAGCAGCGCGATGCCGGCGATCATCCAGGTCAGGCGGCTGGCGGCGCTCATCACCTCGCTCTCGCGCACCAGGCCGACGAAGCGCCAGCCCAGCTGTTCGGACGGCCAGACGTGGGCCATGTAGCGCTCGCCGTCCAGCTCCACCTCCACCAGGCCCCTGGCGGCGCTGCCGAGCCGGGCGTAGGCCTCGCCCAGCGCCTCCAGCGGCTTGAAGTTGTGCCCCGGCTCGCTCGGGTCCACCAGCACGGTGCCGTTGTGTTCCATGAGCATCAGATAGCCGCTGTCGCCGAGCTTGATCTGCTTGACGATGTCGGTCAGCTGCTGCAGCGACACGTCGATGTTCACCACCCCGCCCGGGCTGCCCAGGCGATTGGCGAAGCTGCGCACGGTGCTGACCAGCACCACGTCGTCAGCCGCCCAGTAATAGGCCTCGGTGCGCTGGGTCTGTCCCGGCTGGGCCAGCGCTCGCCGGTACCAGGGGCGCGTGCGCGGATCGTAGTTGCTCAGGTTCGGGTCGCCGGGCCAGAACACGTAGCCACCCTCGCGGGTACCCAGCGACAGGTAGGCATAGGCCGGATGGCTGGCGGCCAGGCCGGCGAACAGCTCGAACAGGCGCCGGTCCTGCGCGCCCATCGGCGTGGCGGCCGCGTCTGGCGCGACATAGCTTTTCAGCGCGCCGTCGATGGCCTGCAGCTGCGGATGGCTGGCGAGAAACTCGACGTTCTGGCTGATGCCCTGGAAGAACAGCTGCATGGCATTGTCGACCTGACGTATCTCCCGGCCACTGCTGTCGAGGAAGCCTGCACGCGCCTCGCTGCGCAGGTTGAGCACGATCAGCACGGCGACCAGGACGATCGGTACGCAGGCGATGACCGCGAAGGCCAGGGTGAGTTTTTGCTTGATGTTCATCCTCTATCCTTGTTCTGAGGGGGACCGATGGGCAGAAAGATTTTGCGGATATCCCGTATTATGGTATACCAATAATACGCGAGATGCGCCGCCCTGCGCGTGGCCGCCGGCCATCGCCGCAGACCCACATCGATGCAGCGCCCAGCGCGCTAAACCCCCACGGCCAAGCCAGTGTCGAGGCCGACTACACCCAGGTTCGAGGTAAGCGTCATGAAGTTTTCTTTGTTCGTGCACATGGAGCGCTACGACGAGCAGATCAGCCATCGTCAACTGTTCGAGAATCTCACCGAACTGACCCTGATGGCCGAGGCCGGCGGTTTCAGCACCGTCTGGATCGGCGAACACCACGCGATGGAATACACCATCTCGCCGAGCCCCATGCCGCTGCTGTCCTACCTGGCGGCCAAGACCAGCACCATCCGCCTCGGCGCCGGCACCATCATCGCGCCGTTCTGGCACCCCATCCGCGTCGCCGGCGAATGCGCCCTGCTCGACGTGATCAGCAACGGCCGCATGGAAGTGGGCCTGGCCCGCGGCGCCTACCAGTACGAATTCGACCGCATGGCCGGCGGCATGCCGGCCTCCTCCGGCGGCCAGCACCTGCGCGAGATGGTCCCGGTGGTCAAGGCCCTGTGGCAGGGCGACTACGCCCACGACGGCGAGATCTGGAAGTTCCCCACCGCCACCTCCTCGCCCAAGCCGCTCCAGCAGCCCGGCCCGCCGGTATGGATCGCCGCGCGCGACCCCGACTCGCACAACTTCGCGGTGAAGCACGGCTGCAACGTGATGGTCACCCCGCTGATGAAGGGCGACGAGGAAGTGGTCGACCTGATGAACAAGTTCGAAACCGCCCTGGCCAACAACCCGGAGGTGCCGCGCCCGCAACTGATGGTGCTGCGCCACACCCACGTGCACAGCCCAGAAGACAGCGAAGGCTGGAGGGTTGGCGCCCAGGCCATCTCGCGCTTCTACCGCACCTTCGACGCCTGGTTCGGCAACAAGCAGACCCCGGTCAACGGCCTGCTGGCGCCGAGTCCGGAGGAGAAGTTCAAGGAGCGCCCGGAGTTCGAGCTGGAGAACATCCACAAGAACACCATGATCGGCACGCCCGAGCAGATCATCGCGCGCATCCGCCATTACCAGGAGCTGGGCGTCGACGAGTTCAGCTTCTGGGCCGACAACGGCCTGTCCCACGAGGAAAAGAAGCAGTCCCTGGCGCTGTTCATCCAGCACGTGGTGCCGGCCTTCCGCTGAGCCCCAGCTGAGCAGCACAGAAAAGCCGGATCAGCGATGATCCGGCTTTTTTCGTTCAGCCGCGGGGATGTGCATCCGCGACAGGATGCTAATAACCAGATCGCATAAATGTGCGGCCGATCTAGGCACGGCACTCGGCATACTGGTATACCGAATCCCACAACTACAACACGCGCCATCCGTGGATGGCCGCGCAACACGAGTAGGGAGTGGTTATGGGGTTGGCAAGGCCGGTGGTCGTCCTGTTGGGCGCCTTGTGGATGGCAGTTCAAGTCGCGCAGGCCCAGGAGAGCCTGACGTTCGTCAGCTGGGGCGGTTCGACCCAGGCCGCCCAGCAGAAGGCCTGGGCGGAGCCCTTCAGCCGCGCCACCGGCATCGCCGTGAAACAGGCCGGGCCCACCGACTACGCCGCCTTCAAGGCCATGGTCGAGAGCGGCGAAGTGATCTGGGACGTGGTCGACGTCGAGCCCGACTTCGCCCTGCGCGCCGGTCGCGAAGGCCTGCTCGAGCCCATGGATTTCAAGCTGATCGCCCAGCCGCAGATCGACCCGCGCTTCGTCACCCTGTACGCCGTGGGCTCCTTCTACTTCTCCTTCGTCCTCGGCTACAACAGCGAGCGCCTGGCGGCGGCGCCGCAAGGCTGGGCCGCGCTGTTCGACACGGCCAACTTCCCCGGCAAGCGCGCGCTGTACAAGTGGCCGAGCCCCGGGGTGCTGGAGATGGCACTGCTGGCCGACGGCGTCGCCGCCGAGCACCTCTACCCGCTGGACCTGGATCGCGCCTTCGCCAAGCTCGAGCGCATCAAGGCCGATATCCGCTGGTGGGACAGCGGCGAGGAATCCCAGCGCCTGCTGACCTCCGGCGAGGCCAGCCTGGGCATGTTCTGGAACGGCCGGGTCAACGCCCTGCAGCAGAGCAGCACGACGATCGGCATCGGCTGGCGGCAGAACCTGGTCAGCGGCGACTTCCTGGTGATCCCCCGCGGCGCCAAGAACGCCGCGGCCGCCAAGCGCTTTCTCGGCTTCGCCAGCAGCCCCCAGGCCCAGGCCGACTTCGCCATGCTCAGCGGCTATGCGCCGGTCAACCTGGAGAGTACGAGCAAGGTGCCGGCGGTGCTCGCCGACAGCCTGCCCAGCGCCCACGGCGACAGCCAGGTGACCCTGGACTTCAAGTACTGGAGCAAGCACGGCGAGGCCATCGCCGAACGCTGGTACGCCTGGCAGCGCCAGTAAGGCCACGCAGGCGGCTGCGGCGCAAAAAAAAAAAGCGGCCCCCAAGCTCGGGGCCGCCCTCAATCATGGAGTTGCTTACATCCGCTGGCCGCGATGACGGGCGGCCGCAGTCATTGGATTGCCGTTGCCGGCGCGCGGTCACACCCGGTCCTCCGCGGCCCTGGGCAGGGTGCTGGCAGCGCTCAGGAGGCCATGAAACAATGCCCGTCCAGCCGACCGTCACCGCCGGAGCCCCATGGACCTCGCCGAACTCACCGCCCGCCTGCACGCCATCCGCGACCGCAACGACTGGCGGCAATTCCACAGCCCGAAGAACCTGGCCATGGCCGCCAGCGTGGAGATGGCCGAGCTGGTGGAGATCTTCCAGTGGCTGAGCGAGGCGCAGTCACGCCAGTTGCCCCCCGCGCAACTGGCGCACGCCGGCCAGGAGGTCGGCGACATCGTCCTCTACCTGCTGCTGTTGTGCAGCGAGCTGGGCATCGACCTGGAGCAGGCGGTGCGCGCCAAGCTGGCCGACAGCGAACGGCGCTTCGGCCGATGAAGGACCGGCACTTCGACGAACTGGCCACCCGTTTCGCCGAGAAGATCTACGGCGGCGCCAAGGGCGCGATCCGCCTGGCGGTGCTCCAGGCCGACCTGGCCGAGGCCCTGCCGGACCGCCCGCTGCGGGTGCTGGACATCGGCGCCGGCCTCGGCCACATGGCGCTGTGGCTGGCCGGCCGCGGCCACCTGGTGACCCTGGCCGAGCCGGCCGCGCCCATGCTCGAAGGGGCCCGCGCGCGCTTCGCCGGCGCCGGCCAGCCGGCCACCTTCATCCAGGCGCCCTGGCAGGAGCTGCTCGGCCAGCTCAACCAGCCCTATGACCTGGTGGTCTGCCACGCGGTGCTGGAATGGCTGGCCGAGCCCCAGGCCATACTGCCGGTGCTGCACCAGCTCACCGCGCCGGGAGGCTGGCTGTCGCTGGCCTTCTACAACAAGGACGCGCTGATCTACCGCAACCTGCTCAAGGGCCACTTCCGCAAGCTGCGCAAGGCCGAGTTCGCCGGCGAGAAGCGCAGCCTGACGCCGCAGCGCCCGCTCGACCCGCGCGAGCTGGCGACGCAACTCGACGCACTCTGGCGGGTCGAAAGCCAGAGTGGCGTGCGGGTCTTCCACGACTACATGGCACCGGAATTCCAGGCCAAGGCCGAGCCGATCGACCTGCTGGAGATGGAGCTGGCCTACCGCCGCCACCCGAGTTTCGCCGGTGTGGGCCGCTACCTGCACTGGATCTGCCGCCCGCGCTGAGAGAGGGACGATGAAGGCCTACGCCATGCTGCTGCCGTGCCTGCTGCTGGCCGCCTGCCAGGCTGCCAACCCCTACCGCGCGCAGTCCCTGCCCCTGCCGCCGGCCCCGGCGCAGGCCGTCCAGCAACTGGACCTCGGCGCCTATCCGGCACCGCCGCGGGACTATGCCCGCTACCGCAACTGGAGCTGGCACGCAGGCCGGCAACCGGCCGCCAGCGCCTGGGCCAGCGCCGAGCTGCTGCAGGAGGCGCTGAGCCAGGCCCTCGACCAGCGCGGCCTGCGTCCGGCCCGCCACGACACGGCCGCCGACCTCGAGGTCGGCCTCGAGTTGCGCCAGGAGCGGCGCATCCGCCAGGTCATCGACCACTATGGCGGCTATCACGGCCACGGCTACTACGCCGACTACCCCGGTTATTGGGACCGCATGCCCGTGGAGCGCGCCTACCAGATCGAGGTGCTGGTGCTCAGCATCACCCTGTTCGATGCCCGCGACGGCCAGGCGGTGTGGCAAGGCCACGCCGAGCTGCCCAGCGCCGGCAGCCAGGCCGAACGCGCCGACGCCCTGCGTGCCGCCTGCCAACGCGCCCTGCAGGGCTATCCACCGGCCTGAGGAGGCTCGCCCATGCGCCCGTACCTGCTGTTGATACCCGCCCTGCTGTTGCTGGCCGCCTGCCAGACCAGTCGCCTGGACCGCGACTTCGACCCGCAGCGCGACTTCGCCGCCTACCGCAGCTGGAGCTGGCAGGAGCCGGCCGTGCGCTATCGGCCCGAGGACCCCAGGCTCGCCAGCGATCTCACCGAACAGCGCCTGCGCACGGCGATCGCCGAGCAGCTCGAGCAACGCGGCCTGCGCGCCGCGGCTGCCGGCGCGAACGGCGACCTGCGGGTCCAGGCCTGGCTGATCGTCGACCAGCGCCAGCAGCAGGTCAGCACCCACTACGGCGGCGCCTGGCACGGCCACTGGGGCGGCTTCTGGGGCGGCCCGGGCTATGTCGAGACGCGCACCGTCGACTACCGGGTCGGCACCCTGCAGATCGACCTGTTCGACGGCCGCGACGGCCAGCTGGTATGGCGCGGCAGTGCGGCGCAAAGCCTGCGCGACGACTCGCCCAGCCCCGCCGAGCGCGCCGCGGCGCTGCACCGAACGGTGGCCGAGGTGCTCGGCCAGTACCCGCCCCACTGAGGCCCGCGCCGGCCAGCGCCGGCCAGCGCGAAAAGCGGGCGCGGCGCTGCCATGAAGAGGCGCCGGGTTCTGGACGAAAAGTCGTCGAGCGAAGGTCGGGCGAGGCAACAACCGGCGAGGAGCGGCGTTCACGAGCGCTGAATGAGCATTCCGAAGCGGCTTATAACGAAGCATCATCGACCTACAGAACCACAGGAACCCCAGCGATGCCGCCATCCCCTGCCCTCGACCACCGCCCGGCCGACGCCGCCGACCTGGCCGAGGTGGTCGCCTTCCCCCAAAGCGCCGAGGAGTTGTTCTTCGCCTACCCCAAGGCCGCCTGGCCGCTGACCGTCGCGCAACTGGCCGCGGCCATGGCCGAACGCCGCGACAGCACCGTGGCCCTGCTGGACGGCCGGGTCGCGGGCTTCGCCAACTTCTATCAGTGGCAACACGGCGACTTCTGCGCCCTGGGCAACCTGATGATCGCCCCCTGGGCTCGCGGCCAGGGCGTCGCGCACTACCTGATCGCCGAGATGGAGCGCCAGGCCCGCCAGGACTTCAATGCCGCCTACCTGCGCGCGTCCTGTCACAACGACAACGCCGCCGGCCTGCTGCTCTACGCCCGGCTCGGCTACCGCGCCGGCGACATCCTCGAACGCCGCGACTATCAGGGCCGCCGGGTGGCCCTGGTGCAGATGGAAAAGCCCCTGTCCTGAGCACGTGCCGGGCGTTGCGCACGGCAGCGCCGTGGGCAAGACTAGACGCCCCGTTCAAACCCTCGACCCGCGCCACGCCACGCGGCCCGGCGCCTCTTCGTGACAAGGACCCGTCCATGCCCAATTCCAACGCATGGCTGCTCGCCCTGCCCTTTCTCGCCGGCGCCTGCCTGCCCCTGCAGGCCGGCATCAACGGCCAGCTGGCCAAGCAGCTGTCCAGCGTGCTCGCCGCCGCCCTGCTGTCGTTCATCGTCGGCAGCCTGGCGCTGTTGCTTGTGGTGGCGACGCAGCGGCAACTGCTCGGCCTCGACGCCCTCAAGGGCCTCGACTGGTGGCACTGGAGCGGTGGCCTGCTCGGGGCCTGCTTCATCGCCACCGCGGCCTTCGCCGGGCCACGGGTCGGCGCGCTGCTGTTCATGGTGCTGGTGATCGCCGGCCAGCTGAGCATGGCCCTGACCCTCGACCACTTCGGCTGGGCCGGGTTTCGCGAGGCGCCGGTCAGCCTCGGCAAGTTCGCCGGCCTGCTGCTGATCGTCGCCGGTATCTGGCTTATCCGCCGCGGCTGAGCGAGCCCTGACGCGCCTTTGCAGGTGCCTGCTAGCGCCCGCTATGGTAAGCTGCGCGCCCTTTTTGCTCGTATGGACAGAGACCGGTCGTCATGCCGCTGGCCCAACCCTCTCGCTGGCAGCCTAAGCCGCCATAGCGTTTCGCCCCCCTCCCTGCCGGTTTCGACTGCACCTCACTGCAGCGGTCAGGCCCGTGCGTGCCTGAGCCAATGCCGGCGCAGCAACCTCAGTAGCCTGTTTATAGTCGCCCCATCCGCTTCGCCTCTACATGCCACAGCGGATCCCAGCCTTGTGGAAGTGCTTATGTTGCAAAGCCTGAAAAATACCTGGTTCTTCAATATCCGCGGCGATGTGCTCGCCGGCCTGGTGGTCGCCCTGGCGCTGATCCCGGAGGCCATCGCCTTCTCGATCATCGCCGGGGTCGACCCCAAGGTCGGCCTCTACGCTTCCTTCTGCATCGCCGTGGTGATCGCCTTCGTCGGTGGCCGCCCGGGGATGATCAGCGCCGCCACCGGGGCCATGGCCCTACTGATGGTGACCCTGGTCAAGGAACACGGCCTGCAGTACCTGCTGGCCGCCACTCTGCTCACCGGGGTGCTGCAGATCGGCGCCGGCTACCTCAAGCTCGGCTCGCTGATGCGCTTCGTCTCGCGCTCGGTGGTCACCGGCTTCGTCAATGCCCTGGCGATCCTGATCTTCATGGCCCAGTTGCCCGAGCTGACCAACGTCACCTGGCATGTCTACGCCATGACCGCCACGGGCCTGGGCATCATCTACCTGTTCCCCTATGTGCCCAGGGTCGGCAAGGTCATCCCCTCGCCGCTGGTGTGCATCCTGTCGATGACCGCCGTGGCCATGCTCCTGGGCCTGGACATCCGCACCGTCGGCGACATGGGCGAGCTGCCCGACACATTGCCGATCTTCCTCTGGCCGAACGTGCCGCTGAGCCTCGAGACCCTGGCGATCATCTTCCCCTACGCCGCCGCCCTGGCCGTGGTCGGCCTGCTCGAGTCGATGATGACCGCCACCATCCTCGACGACCTGACCGACACCGGCAGCGACAAGAACCGCGAGTGCAAGGGCCAGGGCGTGGCCAACATCGCCTCCGGCCTGCTCGGCGGCATGGCCGGCTGCGCGATGATCGGCCAGTCGGTGATCAACGTGAAGTCCGGCGGCCGCGGGCGCCTGTCGACCCTGGTGGCCGGCGCGGTGCTGCTGCTGATGGTGGTGTTCCTCAGCGACTGGGTCAGCCAGATCCCCATGGCCGCCCTGGTGGCGGTGATGATCATGGTGTCGATCGGCACCTTCAGCTGGGACTCGATCCGCAACCTCAGAACCTTCCCGCTGTCGACCAACCTGGTGATGCTGGCCACGGTGGCGGTCACCGTCTACACCCACAACCTGGCCTACGGCGTGTTCGTCGGCGTGCTGCTGGCCGCGCTGTTCTTCGCCAACAAGATCGGCCACTTCCTCTATATCGACTCGGAGCTCGACGCCGACGGCCGCCGCCGCAGTTACAAGGTGGTCGGCCAGGTGTTCTTCGCCTCCGCCAGCAAGTTCGTCGGCGCCTTTGACTTCAAGGAAGCCCTTGATAAGGTCAGCATCGACCTGTCGCGCGCGCACTTCTGGGACATCACCGCCGTCGAATCCCTGGACAAGGTGGTGCTCAAGCTGCGCCGCGAAGGCACGCAAGTCGAAGTTCTGGGCCTCAACGAGGCCAGCGCCACCATCGTCGACCGCTTCGGCGTGCACGATAAGCCGGATGCCGTCGACAACCTGATGGGCCACTAAGGAGCAACCGCATGAGCCACGTAATGGCATGTATCGACGCCTCCCCGGCCGCCCCGGCGGTGTGCGACTACGCCGCCTGGGCCAGCCAGCGCCTGCAGGCGCCGCTGAGCGTCCTGCACGTGCTGGACCAGGTGCAGTACCCGCAACAGAGCGACCTGTCCGGCACCATCGGCCTGGGCAGCCGCGAACACCTGCTCGAAGAGCTGGCCGAGCTGGACCAGAAGCGCAGCAAGCTGGCCCTGGAGCAGGGCCACCTGATGCTCGAGGCGGCCCGCCAGCGCCTCGCCGCCGCCGGGGTGGCCGACGTCCAGCTGCGCCAGCGCCACGGCGAGCTGGTCGACAGCCTGGCCGAACTGCAACAGGACATCCGCCTGCTGGTGATCGGCCGCCAGGGCGAGGCCAGCGCCAGCCTCGGCCAGCAGGTCGGCAGCCATCTGGAGAACGCCATCCGTACCCTGGCCCGGCCGATCCTGGTCAGCTGCGGCGAATTCAAGGCGCCGCAGAGCTATATGTTCGCCTACGACGGCAGCGCCACCGCGCGCAAGGGCATCGAACAGCTCGCCGCCAGCCCGCTGCTCAAGGGCCTGCCCTGCCACCTGGTACTGGTCGGCGCCGACACCGGCGACGCCTGGGAGCAGCTCAAGGCCGCCGAGCGCAGCCTGCAGGACTCGGCCAGCGAGGTGCGGCTGGCGATCCGCGCCGGCGAGGTCGAGGCGACGCTGCACGCCTACCAGGCCGAGCACGGCATCGACCTGCTGGTGATGGGCGCCTACGGCCACTCGCGCATCCGCCAGTTCCTGGTCGGCAGCACCACCAGCCACCTGCTGCGCAGCAGCGCGGGAGCGTTGCTGATCCTGCGCTGAGCAACGCTAGGGCCAGGCCGAACCACCCGGCTGCGGCCGCCCCGGAGCGGCCAGACCGGCGCGCCCGGAACGCCTCCGCGGCGATTCGGGCGCGCCGCCGGCAGCAGAAGCGCTATGCTCTAACTCGGCTGCTTTTGCGATCCCTTGCCATGACCCACAGCGATCTCCCCCACGACCCCGCGGCCTTCGCCCTCTGGCGCGAAGCCCAGGACACGCGCATCCGCACGCGCCTGGGCGGTGTCTACTACCTGCTCGCCTGGCTGTTGACCTGGTTGTTCAGCAATGCCCCGGCCGAGCAGCTCGGCGCGGGACTGGTCGGCAGCGCCCTGTTCGCCCTGCTGTTGCTGCTGCGCCTGCTCCATCGCCTGCCCGCCAAGGACACCCCGCAGGCGCTGGCGGTATGGATCGACCGGCACTGGACGCTGATCCTGGCGACCACCCTGGCCTGGGGCCTGATCCATGCCTGGACGCTGAACCATCCGCAGTTCGCCAACTCCTGGCTGATCGCCACCCTCGGCACCATCGCCTTCAGCACCGCCCTGGCCTTCAGCTTCTCGATGCGCCGGGGCCGCGCCATCCTCGCCCTGCTGCTGCTCTATCTGCCGGGGCTGGCGATGCTCGCCCGGCACTGGGAGATCCAGTTCGCCACGCTGATCACCCTGGCCTTCTACCTGAGCTACCTGCTGCTGGCCCTCAACCGCAGCCACCAGGAGTACCACAACACCCTGGGCCTGGAGCTCAAGCTGCTGGAACAGCAGCAGAGCCTGGAACAGCTCAGCCGCACCGACAGCCTGACCCAGCTGGGCAACCGCTACCAGTTCAACAGCCTGTTCCCGGTGATGGTGGCCAACGCCCACCGGCAGAACGAGCCGCTGTCCCTGGTGCTGCTGGACATCGACTTCTTCAAGCGGATCAACGACGAGCATGGCCATGCCTGCGGCGACGCCTGCCTCAGCGCCTTCGCCGAGCGCATGCGCCAGGTGTTCCGCCGCGAGAGCGACGCGCTGTTGCGCCTGGGCGGCGAGGAGTTCGGCGTGCTGATGCCCAACACGCCGCTGGAACAGGCCAAGCACCTGGCGGAAAGCTTCCGCCAGGAACTGTCGCGCCAGGGCTTCAGCGTACAGGGCAACAGCCTGCCGCTGACCGCCAGCCTCGGCGTCGGCTGCTTCGCCCCGGAGCGCGACGGCAGCGCCGAGGCCTTCTTCAAGCGGGTCGATGCGGCGCTCTATCTGGCCAAGGACGCCGGGCGCAATCGCCTGGCGCTGGCCTGAGCCGCCCCGGGGTCAGAGGCGGAAGCTACCCATCTGCTTGGCCAGGTCCTCGGCCAGGGCGCGCAGGCTCTGGCAATCCTCGCGGCATCCCAGCACTTCGCCGGCCGTGGCGTGGGCCAGGTCGGCGATGCCCTGGACGTTGCGGTTGATCTCCTCGGTGACCGACGACTGCTCCTCGGTGGCCGCCGCCACCTGGGTGTTCATGTCGCTGATCCGCTCCACCTGCTCGGTGATGGCGCCGAGGGACTGGCCGGTGCGCTGGCTGGCCTGCACCCCGGTGCCGGTGGCGGCCTGGCCGGCGTGCATGGAGCTGACCGCGGTTTCCGCGCCCTGCTTGAGGCGCTGGATCATCTCCTGGATCTCGTCGGTGGAGCTCTGAGTGCGGCTGGCCAGGGTACGCACCTCGTCGGCCACCACGGCGAAGCCGCGGCCCATCTCGCCGGCCCGCGCCGCCTCGATGGCCGCGTTGAGGGCCAGCAGGTTGGTCTGCTCGGAGATGCCGCGGATCACCGCCAGCACCTGGTCGATCGACGCCACCTGATTGGCCAGCTCGCCGACCGCCTCGGCCGCGCCGCCGATGTCGGTGGACATCCGCTCGATGTGGGCGATCGACTGGCCGACCACCTGGCGCGCCTGCTGCGCCTCGTCGCGGGCCTCATGGGAGGCCTGGGCGGCGCTGCTGGCATTGCGCGCGATCTCCTGCACGGTGAGGCCCATCTCGTGCACCGCGGTGGCCACCATGTCGGTCATCTCCTGCTGGCGGCCGGCACGCCCGGCGGTGTTCTCCACCACCTGGGCGACCTGGCCGACGGCGCCGCGCAGGCGCTCGCTGGTGGCCAGCACGTCGCCGATCAGGCTGCGCTGGCTGGCGATGAAACGGTTGAAGCCGCGGGCCAGGTCGCCCAGCTCGTCGCCCCGCGACTCGTCCAGGCGGCGGGTCAGGTCGCCGCCGCCGCCGCCGATCTCCACCAGGGCGGCGGTGACCTGGCGAATCGGCCGCACCAGGCCGCGGGCCAGCAGCACCACCAGGCCGAGGAACAACAGGGCCACGGCGACGCCGATCAGGCTGCTGGTGAACATGGCCTGACGCGCCTCGGCGTAGATCTCCGCCTCGGGGATCTCGCTGACCAGCAGCCAGTCCAGCGCCTGCAGCGGCTGGGCGATGGCCAGGAAGGTCGCGCCGTCACGCTCGAAACGCAGCGCCTCGCGGCTCTTGCCGAGCAGGCCGGCGGCCGCCTCGGCGCCGACCAGCTGGCTCAGCTCGCGGCTGTCGTTGAAGGCCGACTCGGGGTGCACCTTGACCCGGCCATCGGCGCTGACCAGGTAGACCCGCCCGTCCTCGCCGAAGCGGAAGTCGCGGATCATCTCCGACATGGCGCCGAGGCTGAAGCCGAGGCCCGCCACGCCCAGGGTCTTGCCGCCGACGGCCACCCGCTGGTTGATGAACAGGGTCGGCTGGCGGCTGCTCTGGTCGATGTCGATATCCAGCGAGCGCGCCTTGCCGCTGTCGACGAAGCCATAGAACCAGGCGTTGTCCGCCGGGCCGCGCTGCAGGCTGCGCTTGAGCCCTTCGCCGGTGAAGTAGTTGCCGCTGTCCAGGCTGACGATAAAGGTGGTCAGGGCCTTCTGCTGCCCCTGCACGCCGGCCAGGTAACGGGCGAATGCCTCGCGCCGGGCGGCGTCCTCGCCACTGCTGAGCCAGTCCGCCACCAGGCTGTTCTCGGCGATGCCGCGCGCCGCGGTGAGGGGCTCGGCGAGCACCCGCTCCAGATCGTTGCGGATCGCCAGGACGCTCGCCGGCAGGGCCTCCTCGACCAGGTAGCGCTCGGCCAGACGATTGACCAGCGCCGAATAGATGAGTACCACGATCAGGATGCTGGCGAGCAGGGCGGCGCCCATGCTGAGGATCAACTGCCACTGAATACTGCGTTGCCAGAGGCGCATGGAAGGACTCCCGTTGTTATTGTCGGATCGCGGACGGATATTTTGGATACGGCATTGTGCACAAAACACCGACTTATGACAGTCATGCTCCCTTATCGACCGCCGGAGCGCGGAGTTGAGCGGCAGGCGAAACGACGCGACGTGCGGTCGAGCAGACCGGCCGGCGGCGCCTCGCGTCGAGGGTGTCCGGGTGCAGGGCAGCGGCGCGAATGGAGCTGCGGCACCAGACTGCGCCCTAAGCTTGTGCCCCGCCCCGCCGCCATGGCGTCTCTGCAACTGCCGCGCGCGGGCACCTGTGCCGGCATGCACACCGCCAGGAACAGTCAGGAGACGCCATGGCCCTTTCCGCACACCCGGCGTTCCGCGCCGGCGCCCAGGCGGTCGCCCCCCTTCTTCCCGGGTTGGTTCCGTTCGGCATGATCGCCGGCATCGCCGCCCTCGAAGCCGGCTTGTCGCCCGGCGCCGCGCTGGCCATGTCGTTCGTGATCTTCGCCGGCTCGGCGCAGCTGGTGGCCGCCCAGCTGATGGGCCTGGGCACCCTGCCGCTGATCGTCATCCTCACCGCGCTGGTCATCAACCTGCGCTTCACCATGTACAGCGCCTCGATCGCCCCGCACTTCCAGGGCCTGAGCGGGCGCTGGCGCTGGACCATGGCCTATTTCCTCACCGACCAGGCCTATGCGCTGAGCATCACCCGCTACACCCTCGATCCCCAGGCCCCGGGCAAACACCTCTACTACCTGGGCGCGGCGCTGCCGCTGTGGCTGGTCTGGGTGGCGTCCTGCGCCGCCGGGGTCTTCCTCGGTGCCGGGGTGCCGGCGAGCTGGTCCCTGGACTTCACCATTCCGCTGTCCTTCCTGGTGCTGCTGATCCCCTCGATCATCGACCGCGCGACCCTGGCGGCCGCCGTAACCGGCGGCGGGGTGGCGGTCGCGGCCGCCGGCCTGCCCTACAACCTGGGCCTGTTCCTGGCCGCCGCCAGCGGCATCGGCGCCGGCCTGCTCGTGGAGCAGCTGCAGCCGCCGCCACCCAGCCCCGTCGACACGGGCGCGCACCGGAGGGAAGAGCGGTGACCGACAGCACCACCGCCTGGCTGATCATCTTCGCCATCGGCCTCGGCACCTTCGCCCTGCGCCTGTCGTTCATCGAGCTGCTGGGCCGCGCCAGCCCGCCGCCCTACCTGCAACGCGCCCTGCGCTTCGTGCCGGCCGCGGTGATGGCGGCCCTGGTGCTGCCGGCCCTGGTCAACCTCGACGGCGCGCCCGACCTGTCCCTGGGCAACGAGCGCCTGCTGGCCGGCGCCCTGGCCGCCTTCGTCGCCTGGCGCACGCGCCAGGTGCTGTTGACCCTGGCGGTCGGCATGGCGGCGCTCTGGTTGCTCCAGGCCTATACCTGAACTGTCGCCTGGACAGGCTCGGCGAGCGCAATATCCACCACCACCTTGCCGAGCGCCGCGCCGCTTTCCAGGCGCCGATGGGCCGCCGGCAGGTCGGCCAGGGCGAAGGTCGCGCAATCCAGCAGCGGCGCGAGCAGCCCCTCATCGGCCAGACGCGCCAGCTCCCGGAGGATCTCGCCATGCCGGGCGCGCTCCAGGTCATGCAGCATGGGGATCAGCATGAACAGGATATGGATGCTCAGGCCCTTGGCGAACGCGGCGCCGAGGTCGTAGCTCTGTCGCGCCACCAGGGTCACCACCTGCCCTTGCGGGCGCGCCGCCTGAATGGCGAGGTTCAGGTTGTCGCCGCCGACCGCATCGAACACCAGGTCGAATCCCAGTCCATCGGTCAGCCGCTCGACATAGCCGTCCAGGCCCTCGGCGCGATACAGCACCACCTCATCGGCCCCCAGCGAACGGGCCAGGGCCGCCTTCTCCGGTGTCGACACCACCGCCGTGACATGGGCACCGCGCGCCTTGGCGATCTGTACGGCGAGATGGCCGACACCGCCGGTGGCCCCGTACACCAGCACCCGCTGCCCCGCCCGCACCCGCGCCCGATCCACCAGCCCCTCGTAGGCGGTGATCCCCGCCAGGGGCAAGGCCGCCGCCTGGCGCAGGCTCAGACTGTGGGGCCGGCGCGCGAGCAGGCGCACATCGGCGGCGATGAATTCGGCATAGCTGCCGGGCATGCCGCGCACGCCACCGGCGCAGCCGAACACCTGATCGCCGAGGGCGAACGCGCCGACGCCAGGGCCCAGCGCCACCACCTCGCCGGCCACATCGGCGCCGAGCACGGCCGGCAGCCCGGGCGCGAGTGCCGAGCCATTGCGGCGGATCTTGCAGTCGGCCGGGTTCACGCTGGTGGCGTGCTGGCGCACCAGCACCTCGCCGGGGCCCGGCTGCGGCTGGGGCCAATCCTGATAGCTGAACTGCTCGGGCTCGCCCGGCCGATGGAGTACCTGCGCTTTCATGGGAATGCCTCCTGGGGTGGTTTGCCCCAGTGTATTAGCCGGACAATCAATGGATAATCAGCCAGAATCAGGCAGCTCTGTTCGATATTATTTGAAAATGAACGAAGACGATCTGCGCCTGTTCCTGCGTATCGCAGCCCTCGGCACGCTCAGCGCCGCCGCCCGCGAGGCGCACCTGTCGCCGGCGGTGGTCAGCCATCGCCTGGCGCAGCTGGAGAAGCAGCTGGGGGTGCGACTGTTTCATCGCACCACCCGGGCCCTCAGCCTCAGCGAAGACGGCCGGCTGTTCGCGGGCTACGCGCAAACCCTGGTGGAGACCATGGACGAGGCCCGCGCCGCAATGGCCGCACCGAGCCAGCAGCCGAACGGCACCCTGCGCGTCAGCTGTTCCGCCTCCTTCGGCCGCCAGCACCTGAGCCCGGCCCTGGCAGCCTTTCTCGAGCGCTACCCGACGCTGAAGGTCGACCTGCAACTGTCCGACCAGATCGTCGACCTGGTGCAGGACGGCTTCGACCTCGGCATCCGCATCGCCCCCGGCGTCGACCCGGGCCTGGTCGCCCGCAAGCTGGCCGACAGCTCGCGGATACTCTGCGCCGCGCCGAGCTACCTCGCCCGCCATGGCACGCCAGAGCGCCCCCGTGACCTGGCCCGGCACCGCTGCCTGGTCCTGCACGAGCAGAACACCTGGACCCTGTGCCACGCCAACGGCGAGAAGTCCGCGGTGCACGTCAGCGGCCCCCTGCGCAGCAACCACGGCGAAAGCCTGCGCGACGCCGCCCTCAGCGGCCAGGGCATCAGCATCCAGTCGCTGTGGAGCATCCATCGGGAACTGGCCGACGGCTCCCTGGTGCCGGTGCTCGCCGATTACCCCCTCGACGCCCAGTCGAGCATCTGGGCGGTCTACCCCAGCGGCCGCCTGCTGGCCGCCAAGGTGCGCTGCTTTATCGACTTTCTGCTGGAGCGCTGGGCCGACCCGCCATGGCAGCCTCACGGTCGAACGCCATCGCGCCCGCGGCGATGACTCGCCCAGGCGGCAGGTCGGCCTGAGTGCCAGTGCTCAGGTTCCGGGACCGTTGCCCGAAGCCTTCAACACCGGATGAAACAGGCGACGGTACTGGCTGGGGGTGAGGCCCGTGCAGCGCTTGAACAGCCGGCGAAAGAACGAAGGGTCCTCGTAGCTGACGGCGGCGCTGATCTCGTCCACCGCCAGCGAGCCGGTCTCCAGCAGGCGCTTCGCCTCCTCGATGCGCAGGTTCTGCAGGTACGCGATCAGCGAAGTGCCGGTCGCCGCCTTGAAGCGGCGCTTCAGGGTGCGCTCGGGCACCCGGGCCTGCTCGACCACCCGATGAATCACCGCAGTTTCCCGGAAGTGCCCAGTCAGCCACTCCTCGCAGGCGCGCACCACGGTATCGCCGTGCAGCGTGCGGCGAACCAGGGGCGCGTAGGGCAGCTGGCCTTCACCGTGCCACTTGAGCAGGTACACCTTGGCCACCCGCAGCGCCTCGCCCGGGCTGCCATGGCGGGCGATGATATGGAGCGCCAGATCGTGCCAGGACGTGGTGCCGCCCGCGGTGACGATGCGCCCCGAGCTGTTGGCGAACACCAGGTTCGGCTCCGGGCGAAAGGACACCTTGGGATAGCGTTTGCTGAACAGCTCCCGATAGCCCCAGTGGGAGGTGGCTTCGCAGCCATCGAGCAGGCCGGTCTCGGCCAGCATGACCGCGCCGGAACAGGCGGAGTAGAGCGTGGCGCCCGCGGCATACTGGTGGCGGATCCAGGCCATCAGCTCGGGGTAGCGCCCGTGCAGGTCCTCATCGGGGTCCAGCCAGAGCTCGGGCAGGATCAGGATGTCCGCCTTGGGCGCGTCCGCGACCGCACAGGCCGGCACCACGGGGATGCCGTTGCCGCAGCTGAAAGGCGCCTTGCCGGGCGAGACGATGCGCACCTGGAACAGCGGGCGCCCCGGCTCCCCGCTCACCAGGTTCTGCCACACCTGGCCCGCGGCCAGCAGCACATCCACCATGCCGTACAGGGACGAGCCTGCGGTTTCGGGAACCGCGACGATCAGCGCACCCACAGGCTCCCGTTCTGAGCGGTGCAAGGCGGCCTCCTCGATCGGTGGCACGAACGCCTCTGTTTTGGCCAGAAACCATCTTACTGCCCGGTGTTTGCACGCCTATCGTAGACGCGTCCCTATCAACATGCAGCGCCGGAGGACAGCATGACAACCCGACAAGAGCAAACACGCAACGGCCTGAACGTGCAGCAGATGGTGCAGACCGTCGAGGCCATCAAGAACGATCCCAGCTTGGCACGATTCGAGTTCCGCGCGCGCAACCAGTGGATCAACGGCGGCGAGAATCGCTCGACGATCAAGGACTTCTATGGCGCCGGCGCAGAGGACAGCTCGCGCACCATGTCGTTCGAGTTCATCAACGGTGAACCGCCGGTGCTGCTCGGCGGCAACGAGGGCGCCAACCCCGTCGAATTCCTGCTGCATGCCCTGGCCGGCTGCGTGACCACCACCACCGTGCTGCACGCCGCCGCCCGCGGCATCCAGATCCACAGGCTGTCCACCGAACTGGCAGGCACCATCGACGTGCAGGGCCTGCTGGACCTGGATGCCTCCGTGCCGGTGGGCTACGAGCAGATCCGCATCAAGATGGACATCGAGGCCGACTGCAGCGATGCGGAACTGGACGACCTGCTCGCGTTCGCCCAGGCGCACTCGCCGGTCTGCAACACCGTTTGCCGCCCGGTGCCGGTGACGGTGGAGCGGGTCAGGCACGCGAACGCGGCTTAGTCCGCAAGCTGGCAAAACGCTGCATCAGGTGCGCCGCCCGACGTTGCGCTATCGCGTTGCGGCGCCTTGAGAACGGACAAGGGTGAAAGGTGCTGGGGACAGGGCTATTGAGCTGCCAGAACAGGTACGAAAATAGAACTGCATCCGCCCTTCACCCATCCCGCGCTGCAGTGACTTCCTGATCCCGGACACCGACTCGGTCCATCGGCAATCACCGAGATGCCGGCGCAAGCTTTCCCACAGCGCTAGTCATCCACGCGGAACTCCAGGCTCGCGCTCTGTCCACTTTCGTCCAATACGCTGAGCTGGTAGCGGCCGGAACCGGCGAAGGCCTGGTCGAGGGTGGCCTCGGCGCCGGTCTCCCCCACGGGCTGGCCGTCGACGAACCACCAGCGCCGGCCGCTGCCGCCCAGGGTCGACAGGCTCAAGCGCAGCGGCTCGGCGCTACCGGCGGGACGGCGCAGGCGGTCGCCGTCGCTCACCCCGACGATGGACAGTGGCGCAACCTGGCTGGCCTGGCGGGGCGGACAGGCCGGATCGCTGGCCGGCAGGCGCGCGCTGCGCCGTTCACGGCGCGGCAGCCAGGGTTCCAGCGGCGCCGGCCACAGGGCCAGGGTTCGGGCCTCTGCGCCCGGGCAGCCGGCATCCACCCGACGTCCCGCGGCATCGACCCAGACCTGCTCCAGCAGCCCCAGGCCCAGGGGCTGGTCCGGCGCCTGCAGGGTCGGCGGCGTGGTGCCGGCCAGGGTCCAGGCGAAACGCTGGCGGCGACAGTTCGGATCGTCCCTGGCCAGGGGCTGGCCCAGGGGCCAGCAGATCGCCGCCACGCCGACCTCGGCCGGCTGCGGGTCGGCCGGCGGCGCGATGCCGCGCTGGCGGTCGCGGTTGGCCAGCAGGTCATGCACCTGCAGCAGCAGCGGTGCGGCCGAGGCCAGGCCGAACTGGCCGGGCACCGGGGTGCCGTCCGGGCGGCCGATCCACACGCCGATGACATGGCGCGGCGCCACGCCGATCGCCCAGGCATCGCGAAAGCCGTAGCTGGTACCGGTCTTCCAGGCCAGGCTCGGGCGTTGCAGCAGCTGCGCCCGCGGGTCGCGGTCCGGCCGCGCCTGGCCTGCGAGTATGCGCCGCACTATCCAGGCCGCACCGGGCGACAACAGGCGCCGCTCCCGCAGGGCATCCTCGGGCCGATAGCGCGGGCGCGCGGCCTTGCCGCCGCGGGCGAAGGCGCTGTAGCCGCCGACCAGGTCCTCCAGACGGCTGCCGGCGCCGCCGAGGATCAGCGCCAGGTTCGGCTCGGCCAGGGGCGGCAGGGCCAGGGGTACGCCGGCATGCCGCAGTTCGCCGGCGAAGCGCTTGGGCCCGTAGGCTTCCAGCAACTGCACCGCCGGCAGGTTGAGGGAGCTGGCCAGGGCCTGGCTGGCCGCCACCGCGCCGCTGAAGCCGGCGGAAAAATTGCCGGGGCGGTAGTCGCCATAGCGCCGCGGCACGTCCTGCAGCAGCGACTCGGAATGGATCAAGCCGGCGTCCAGGGCCATGCCGTAGAGAAAGGGCTTCAGGGTCGAGCCCGGCGAGCGCAGGGCCGTGACCATGTCGACATGGCCGAAGCGCGTGGCATCGCCGATAGCCACCGAGCCCAGGTAGGCGCGCACCGCCATGCTCGGCTGCTCGACCACCAGGATCGCCGCCGAGGTGCGCTCCGGCAGGCGCGCGCGCCAGCCCAGCAGCAGGTCCTCCAGGCGACGCTGCAACGCGGCATCGATGCTGCTGCGGATCAGCGGCGGGCTGCCCGGCCCGTTCAGCCGCCGTGCCAGCAGCGGGGCCAGACTGGGCTGGCGGCGCGGCGCCAACAGCACCGCCTCCTCCAGGGCATCCTTGACCGCCGACGGCGGCCACACGCCGAAGCCGGCCAGACGCCGCAGCACCTTGTCCCGCGCCGCCTGGGCCCGCTCGGGGTGCCGGTCCGGGCGCAGGCGGCTGGGCGCCTGGGGCAGTACCGCCAGCAGGGCCGCCTCGGCGCGGGTCAGGCTGGCCGGCGACTTGCCCAGGTAGCTCCAGCTGGCCGCCGCCACGCCCTGCAGGGTGCCGCCGAACGGGGCGCGGTTGAGGTAGAGCGTGAGAATCTCGTCCTTGGACAGGTGCCACTCCAACTGCGCGGTGCGCCACAGCTGCTTGAGCTTGCCGGCCAGGGAGCGGGAGTGAGGATCGAGCAGGCGCGCCACCTGCATCGACAGGGTGCTGCCGCCGGACACCAGCCGCCCACCGGCCAGGTTCTGCCAGCTGGCCCGCGCCAGGGCCAGGGGATTGACCCCGGGATGGCGGTAGAACCAGCGGTCCTCGTAGGTCAGCAACGCCTGCAGGTAATAGGGCGAGACCTCGCCCGGGCCGACCGGGTAACGCCACACGCCCTCGGCATCGGCGAAGCGCCACAGCGGCGTACCGTCCTCGGCCAGCACCACCCGGGCCTGATCGTCCCCGGGCAGCGGCAGCGGGAACAGGCGGTCGGCCGCCCACAGCAGGGCCGGCAACAACAGGGACAGAGCCGCGAGCAACAGGAGTCGACGACGCGCCAGGCCGGGACGCTTTTCCTGCCACCACTTCGGCCACTTACGCAAAGACCTAACCCCCTGAAATAGAAGTGCTTATCCAAGCCGTGAGGGCAATTCGCCGCTCACCAGAAAGCCATAATAGTGACGCCACAAAACAAGCAAGAACCGCAAAACTACCGATCGTCGGAATTCTGTCACGAAGCGTTTGTTCCCGCGATGCGTGGCTTTACAGAGTAAGGGCGCCTGCCTAAACCAATATCAGACTGACATCAGGGCAAGTAGGCCGCTCACCTGGCTCAGTTGGCATGCAACCCTAGGCATCACTCTCATAGCACGACAACAGAGGCTACCGCGAAGGCGGCAGTCTCGGGGACGACTTCGCCTCACGGAAGACTGATCAGGGAGATCGGTGGCGGCTTCGTCAGGTTCGAGTGGAGCAGTTGCCTCTCAACTTTCGACAGGACATTGATCATGGAAAACAGATTTCCGGTTGCCCCGCAGCGCCCGCTGGCAGGATCGACGCTATGCAGGCTCGCCTACAGGGCCGCGGCGGCGGTGCCCGCTGCCGTGCTATCGCTCACGCTGCTCGGCGCCAGCGACAAGGTGCAGGCCGACCACGATGTCGCACATACCGTAGCCAATCTCAAAGGCGGGGTTGGCGCCCTCGAACAGCGCGTATGGGATTGCGAGAACGGCCGTGGTGGATGCGCCCGCGCCAAGGGCGATAAAGGAGACACGGGCGATGCAGGGCCTATGGGCCCACAGGGTGCGGCCGGCGACAGCGGGCCTCAAGGCCCACAGGGCGCGATAGGCGATACCGGGCCCATGGGTCCACAGGGTGAGACTGGCCCCATGGGACCGCAGGGCCCACAGGGCGAGGTCGGCGACACCGGGCCTCAAGGCCCACAGGGGCCGACAGGCGAAACCGGCCCCATGGGACCGCAGGGCCCACAGGGCGAGGTCGGCGAAATCGGGCCTCAAGGCCCACAGGGTCCGACAGGCGAAACCGGCCCCATGGGACCGCAAGGCCCACAGGGCGTAGCCGGCGACACCGGGCCTCAAGGCCCTCAGGGTCCGACAGGCGACACCGGCCCCATGGGACCGCAAGGCTCGCAGGGCGTGGTCGGCAACACCGGGCCTCAAGGCCCACAGGGTCCGACAGGCGACACCGGCCCCATGGGACCGCAAGGCCCACAGGGCGTGGTCGGCGACACCGGGCCTCAAGGCCCACAGGGTCCCAAAGGCGACACCGGCAATACCGGCGCTCAGGGCCCAAGTGGACTGGCCGGTTGGGAACTCAAGCTCAACGAAACCGTGTGCAGCGGGTCTTCAAGCATTACCTGCACGGCAACCTGCAGCGATGGCAAGAAGATTCTCGGCGGAGGTGTGAGCAATACCGCTCAGAACTGGCATGTAGTGCAAAGCTATCCATTACTCGCGCAACAGCTACAACCAGCCAGTTGGACGGCCACGGTAACCCGAACAGGGTCTCCGAATGCGTCAACCACGATCAGCGTTTACGCCATCTGCGCTAACACCAACTAGCCGAACAACCTGGAGGTACAGGTCATGAATAAGCTTTCACTCCATATCGGGACGTTTGCGGTGCTAGTGGTGGCCGGCCACGCCCATGCCAACCATTGCGCGGAGAACCTCGCCGGCGTACAGAGTGCCGCCAACCAGGCTATCGCTGTCCAGGCCAACGTGCTGAGCGCGGTCGAATCCCTGGTCCCCGCGGCCCTGGAGGCCTGCAGCAAGGAAGAACTGGCGATGGCCAGCGCGGAGTCCGGCTCTCCGATGCTGGCACCTGACTATGTGTCGGTCGGCCAGTCCATGCTGATCAACGCGGCGGCCCTGCTCGGCGGCCAATAGCTCCTGCCAGGTGCCTTCCGGCTGGCGTCTCGCCGGCCGGAAGCCTGCTCACTCCCCGTCAACTCAACTGGCGTACTCGCCGCGATCGCCTCCCTTCCATAGCCGCCATCTTCTCGTCCCCCACAGAGCCGGTGCTGAGACCGGGGCCAACCGCCCAACTCAACCGATGGCCCCTGGCGCGCCAGAGGTCTCGCCCAGCGAGACGCTCCCCCAGGCTTGCGTGCGGGTTGAGTCGGCTTGCCCTGTGCTTGTTTGCGTGCCCATGGGCCGCCTGCGAGGACTGTACCGCCCCCGAGAGCCAAGCCGATACGCCTGCGCCCTCGCCCGAGGGATGGCACACTACCGTCCCTTGCCGCCGGCGCCTGCCGGCGATCACCCACTGCGCCCCATGGCGGAAAGGATTTGTTGAATGCAGGTGGAAAGTTTCTTCGAGTGGCTGGGCCGGGCGCTTGGCGAGCTGATCCGTTTTATCGTCGAGGCCTTGAGCGGCGTCTTCGGCGTACTCGGCGACGCCGTCAGCGGCTTTATCAACGGCCTGTCCCAGGCGCTGGGCATCACCCCGTCGCTGCTCGGCATCGTGGTGCTGGTGATCGGCCTGCTGCTGCTCTACGCCGCCGTGCGCGCCTTTCTGCGCCGCGCCATCCTCATGGGGGTCATCTGGCTGCTGCTGGGCCTGTGGCTGCTCGGCGGCCTGATCGGTTGACCTAGCATCCGGGCCCGCCCGTTCGGCGGGCCGAATCATCCTCAACGCGCCCTGACCACCAGGCGCCCCGGCGTCTCGCCGAGGGCCTGCCAGTTCGGCCGGTACATGGACTCCACCTGCGGCGGCGGCACCCGATAGCTCCCCGGGGTGACGGCGCGGGCCAGGTACAGCAGGTGCGTGCCTTCGTAGGGGCTGACATCCAGCGCCGCGACGTAGCGATCGTCGCGGAACTCCTGGTGCTTGATCCGGGCTTTGGCCATCGACCGCTGCCAATCCTGCACCGCGCTGCCGGCATCGGCCAGGCTCGCGGCGCTCTGTGCCAGGTTCTGGTTCTCCAGTTCCAGGCCGGCCGGCAGCAGGTCCACCACCAGGGCGTCGGGCACTCGCTGCTTGGCTTCCACCAGCAGATGCACCAGCACCAGGTCGCCGCTGCGCAACCCGTCCAGCGCCAGCGGCTGGCCGTCCATGCCCAGGTACTCGCGGAAGATGTGCATGTTCTCGCCGCCGGCGGCCGGCGCCTCGACCGGGTAACCGGACAGGGTCAGCTGCTGGTACAGCGGCTCGGCGCCGGCCTGGCTCAGGCTCAGCGGCGCGGCCAGCTCGGCAGCGTCCAGCTTGATGCCCGGCCGGGCATTGCTCAGGGCGAACTCGAAGGCGCCGCTCTCGAGTGTGGCCTGCCAGGGCGACTCGGGCTTGCCGAGCAGGCTGCGTCCGGCCAGGTACAGGGCGTTGCGCTCCTGGGTCGACAGCCAGCGCTGGCCGGCCACTTCGTCGGCCAGGGCGAACAGGCGCTGCTCGCGGCTGCCGGCGGCCAGGTCGTGCTCTTCGAGCAGGGCGAGGATCAGTGCCTGGTCGCGCAGCGCGCTGCCATAGTCGCCCAGCCAGCGGCGATTGTCGCGGCTGAGGGCCAGGCCGGCGGCCAGGGCCTGCTCGGCCCGCGGTCCATCGCCCATCTTCTGCAACGCCACGGCCAGGTGCACCAGGGGCAGCCCGGACCGGGCGTCGCTGCGGCGCTCGAACAGGCTGCGCAACGCACCCAGCGGCGCCTGCTGGCTGCGCGCCAGTACGTAGCCGGCATAGGCCTGCACGGCGAAGCGACTGTGGCCCGCATCGTCGCTGTAGCCGACCTCGATCAGGTTGCGCTCCTGCAGATAGCGCAGCAGCCGCTCGCTGGCCTTGTTCAGCGCCGCGGGCGGCACGCCGAAGCCCTGCTCGCGGGCGCGCAGGAGGAAATCGGTGACGTAGGCGCCGAGCCAGTACTCCTCGTCGCCGTCGGCGCCCCACAGGCCGAAGCTGCCGTTGTGCCGCTGCATGCCCAGCAGGCGCTCGATGCCCAGCTCGATGGCGCGGCGGCGCTGCGCCTCCGGCTCGGCCTCCAGGCCCAGGCGCGCGAGGCTCGCCGCGTCGGCATAGAGCGACGGATACAGGCCGCTGGCGGTCTGCTCCAGGCAGCCGTAGGGGTAGGCCTTGAGCGCGCGGATCTGCTCGCCGAGGTTCAGCGGCGGCCGGCTGGACACCGCCAGCAGCGCCTCGCGCCCGGCCGGCTCGAAGGCCTCCAGGGCGCCGGACGGCAGGCTCCAGGGCTGGTCCTTGAGTACGCTGCGGAAATGCCGCAGCTGCGCCGGGTAGGCCGGGCGGATGCCCAGGGTCCACTCGCGGCGCAGTGGCGCCAGCGCCTCGTCCGGCAGCTGCAAGCCCTGCACCTCGACGCTGACCCGCCCCTGGCCGTAGCCGCCGAGGGCGCGCACCGGAATGTGCAGGATGCTGCGCTCGCCTTCTTCCAGGCTGATGCTGCGCTCGGCATCGGCCGCCTCGGCGAGGCTCAGCTGCCCTTCGGCCACTATCCGCACCTGCAGTTGCTGGGCCTGCCCGGAGAGGTTGTTGAGGTCCAGGGCCAGGCGGGTCTGGTCGCCGCCGGCGAGGAAGCGCGGCATCGACAGCTCGGCGATCAGCGGCGCGGCCACCACCGTCTCGGCCTCGGCCATGCCGTAGCGCTCGTCGCTCCAGGCCTGGGCCATCAGCCGCAGTTCGCCGTTGAAGTCGGGGATATCCAGGCTGACCTCGCCCTCGCCCCGCTCATCCAGCAGCAGCGGCCGGCTCTGCAGCGCGACGATCAGCACACCGGTGTCCGGGCGCTTGCCGCCGGCCGCCAGGGCCGCGTCGCCGCCGAAGGCCAGCCTGGCCAGCCGGCCCTGGCCGGCCTCGATCAGCTGGCCATAGACATCCAGCTGGTCGGCGCCATAGGCCTTGCGGCCGAACAGCGCGGCGAAGGGGTCGGGCGTCGGGTAGTCGGTGATATTGAGGATGCCGGCATCCACCGCGGCCACCAGCACCTGCACCCGTTCGGGCAGGCTGCCGTCGGCGTTGCGCGCCTGCACCCTGATCGTCAGCGGCTGGTTCGGGCGCATCTTGTCCGCCGCGGTCAGGCTCAGCGCCAGCTGGCGCGGCGCCCGGTCCAGCGGCAGGTGCAGCAGCCCCACCGCGCGCTTGGGCGTGGCATTGCTCTGGCGCTCGCCGGGGCGAATCACCAGGGCGCTGACATACAGGTCGTGGCGCGCCCAGTCCCGGGCGATGGGGATGTCGAACGCCTGGCCCTCGGCCGGCACCTCGATGGCCTGCCACCACAGCGGCCCGTCGCTGGACTCGACCAGCAGGTAGCCGCGGCCGGCCGCCGGCGGGGTCACCGTGACCTGGGCGGTGTCGCCTGCGGCGTAGGCCGGCTTGTCCAGCGCCAGCTTGACCTGGTCCGGGCGCACCGCGCCGCCGTCGGCGTTGTCCTGCCAGCGGTAGCCGGCCCAGAAGCGCAGGCTGCTGAGCAGGCCGGTGTCGGCGTCGACCACCTCGACCCGGTACGGCCCCCACTCCACCGGGAAGCTGACCTTCGCCGTGGCCCCGGCCGCGACGTCGAGGCGCTCCTCGCTGAGGGTCAGGTATTTCTCGTTGTAGCGATGGCTCCAGCCGTCGCGCTCGGAGAAGTTCCAGTAGTAGTCGCGGCGCTCGCGCACCAGCCGCACCGTCAGGCCCTCGGCGGCCAGCTTGTTGCCGGCGGCGTCGGCCACCAGCACCTCGAACTCGGCCAGGCCGTCGCCGTCCACCTGCTCGCCGTCGAACAGCCCGCGCAGGCCCGGCAGGCGTTCGGCCGGCCACACCGGCTGCACCAGGCGGCGGGTAATGGGGCGGCCGCCGGACTCCTGCAGGCTGGCCTGGAGGATCAGCTGCAGCGGCGACCTGGCCTCGCGCCAGCGGCTGTCGATGGCCAGGCTGGCCTGGCCCCGCTCGTCCAGCGTGCTCTCGTCCAGTTCGATGTCCTGGCTAAGCTCCGCCTCGGTCAGCGAGCCGAACTGGTAGCCCGGCAGGCTGGCCACCGCCTCGCGCAGCGGGCGCACGTAGAGCTGCCCGCCGAGGCGATTGCCGGCGGCCGGCGCGCCGTACAGGTAGCGGCCGCTGACCGCGAAACGCGCCGGCTCGGCCGGCGCCAGCGGCGTGTCGCGGCCCTGCAGTTCCAGGGCCAGGCGCTCGGGCAGGAAGTCCTCCACCGCGAACTCGTACAGCTGCGGCTTGCCGTCGCCCAGGTCGAACTGCAACTGCCAGCGGCCGGTCGGCGCCTCCTCGGCCAGCGCCAGCCGGTATTGGTAGAGCCCGGCGTCATCGGCCTGCCAGACGAACTTGCGGCTGACCTGGGCGTCCGGCCGGCGCACCTCGACGCTGACCGGCTGCGCCGCCACCGCGCGGCCGTCGGCATCGCGCAGCAGGGCGTTGAGCAGCACGGTCTCGCCGGGGCGGTAGAGGTCGCGCGGGCCGAACACGAAGAATTGCAGGGGGTGGGCCTTGGGCCCGGCGATGGCGAATTCGGCCAGGTCCAGCGCCGGGCCGCCGAGGCGCAGCAGGCTGGTCTGCCCCTCCTGATGGGCCAGCAACAGCTCGGCCTCGGCCGGCAGCGGCAGCTCGGCGTGGCCGGCGTCGTCGGTCGTTCCTTCGGCCAGCAGCCGGCCCTGGCCATCGAGCAGCCGCAGCTCGATCCCGGACAGCGCCTGGCCGCCGGCCAGGGCCTGGGTGAACACGTCCAGGCGGTCGCGGTAGCGGTGGGCGGACAGGCCGATGTCGCTCAGGCTGAACAGCGTGGCCGGCTGCGAATAGCCATAGCGGCCGGCCTCGCGCATCACCGCCAGGTACACCCCCGGCTGCTGCAAGGGCGCCAGGCCGGCGATCGGCAGCAGCAGGGTCTCGCGGGTGTTGCGCGCCGGCTTGAGGTCGAAGCGGCCGCCGTACACCAGCTCGGCCATCGGCAGCAGCTGCTGCGCCTCCCAGCTGTCGAGGTTGCTGCTGCGCCCCCACTGCGCGAGGAAGCGCGGCAGCGCCTGGTCCTTGATGCGGAAGAATTCGACGTTGACCTGCTCGACGTTCAGGGCGATCACCGGCAGGCCCTCGGCCAGCCGGGTCGGCAGCAGCGAGCCGCGGCTGGCGAAGCCGACGCTGGCCTGCAGGTCGCGGGTCTGCAGGCGGCTGCTGTATTCCTCGGCCAGTTGCGCGCCATTGACCGCGCGCAGGCCGGCGTCGACGGTCAGCACCAGCTTGCGCCGCGGCTCCAGGTGGCGCAGGCGCAGTTCCATGAGGTTGTCGGCCAGCTCCCAGGCGCCGTCGACCTTGCCCGCCTTGCTGTCGACCAGGTGCAGGCGTTCGGCGAAGTTCTGCTCCGGCTCCAGGGGCACGGAGACACTCACCGACAGGACACTGGCGCCGTCCAGCTGCACCTCGGAGACATCCATCACCTTCAGCTCGCGGCCGGCATAGCGCGCGGCCAGGGCGTCGCGGTCGACGCTCGGCGTCGCCTGCGACCGACTGGCCGGCGCCTCCGGCACCGTGGCGCTGACCTGGGCCGGTTCGGTGGCGGAGTCGCAGGCGCCGAGCAGGCCGAGGAGAAGGGCCAGAAACAATCCTTTGTGCGCCATTGCGGGCTCCAATCTTGCGGGTGCAGAGGCCCGACACTATAGCCCCGCCGTCTGCGCGCGGCGAACGGCCAGGCGGCAAGATGCCCGGCCGCGCACGGGTTACCGACGTGGCCGCCGGCTTGCGTATACTGCAGCGCTGCCCGGGAGCCCCCATGTCCTTGCTAGCCGATGCCTGGCGCCATCGCCCGACCCACCAGCGGGTCTGGGCCCTGGCGGCGCCGATGATCCTCTCCAACCTGTCGGTGCCCCTGGTGGCGCTGGTCGACAGCGCCGTGGTCGGCCATCTGCCCCACGCCCACCAGCTGGCGGCGGTGGCGGTCGGCGCCAGCCTCTATACCCTGCTGGTCTGGACCGTGGGCTTTTTGCGCATGGGCAGCACCGGCTTCGCCGCCCAGGCGGCCGGCCGCGAGGACGGCGGCGCCCTGCGCCAGGTGCTGTGCCAGGGCCTGCTGCTGGGCGGCGGCCTGGCGCTGCTGCTGATACTCCTGGCGCTGCCGTTCGGCAGCCTGGCCCTGTCCCTGATGCAGCCCTCCGCGCAGCTCGACGAACTGGCCCGCAGCTACCTGCACATCCGCCTGTTCGGCCTGCCGGCGGCGCTGGCCAGCTACGCCCTGATCGGCTGGCTGCTCGGCACCCAGAATGCACGCGGCCCGCTGGCCATTCTGCTGACCACCAACCTGCTCAACGTGGCCCTCGACCTGCTCTTCGTGCTCGGCCTGGGCTGGGGCGTGGCCGGCGCCGCCTGGGCCTCGGTGCTGGCCGAGTGGAGCGGCGCGTTGCTCGGCCTGTACCTGGCCCGCCGCGCCCTGGGCGCCTATGCCGGGCGCATCGACTGGCCCGCGCTGCGCCGCTGGGCCAGCTGGCGCCCGCTGCTGGCGGTCAATCGCGACATCTTCATCCGCAGCCTGGCGCTGCAGTCGGTGTTCTTCCTGGTCACGGTGCAGGGCACCCGCCTGGGCGACGCCACGGTGGCGGCCAACGCCCTGCTGCTCAACGGCCTGCTGCTCACCGCCCATGCCCTGGACGGCCTGGCCCATGCGGTCGAGGCGCTGTGCGGCCACGCCCTCGGCGCCCGCGATCGCCAGGCCCTGCGCCGCAGCCTGATCGTCGCCGCCGGCTGGTCGCTGCTGGCCAGCCTCGGCTTCGCCCTGTTCTTCGCCCTCGGCGGGCGCTGGTTCATCGCCCTGCAGACCGACATCGCCGCGGTCCGCGCCACCGCGTTCGCCTACCTGCCCTACCTGGCCCTGCTGCCGCTGCTCGCGGTGTCGAGCTACCTGCTCGACGGCCTGTTCATCGGTGCCACCCGCGCCCGGGAGATGCGCGACGCCATGCTCCTGGCGCTGCTGCCCAGCCTGGCCCTGGGCTGGCTGCTGCGGCCGCTGGGCAATCACGGCTTGTGGTTGGCCTTTCTGGCCTTCATGCTGCTGCGAAGCCTCAGCCTGGGTGGCTATGCTTACCGGCTGACCCGCCGCGACGCCTGGTTCGGCGCCCCCGCGCCGGCCCGCTCGCGCCCAACCGACTGCCCCGCCGAGTAAGGAAACTCCTATGGCCGAAGCCATTACCGCGTATCTGCACTACCTGTCGATCTTCGTTCTGTTCGCCCTGCTCACCCTGGAGCACCAGCTGTTCAAGCTGCCCCTTGACCTGCCCAGGGCGCGCAGCCTGGTGCGCCTCGACGCCGCCTACGGCATGAGCGCCGTGCTGGTGCTGCTCACCGGCGGCGCCCGCGCCCTGTGGTTCGCCAAGGGTCTGGACTACTACCTGCGCAACGGCCTGTTCCACGCCAAGCTCACGCTGTTCATCCTGGTCGGCCTGCTGTCGATCGTGCCGACCCTCTTCTTCCTCGGCTGGCGCAAGAGCCTGAAGGCCGGCCAGCTGCCCCAGGTCGACGCGGCCCGGGCCAGGCGGGTGACCCTGATCATCCGCCTGGAGCTGCTCCTGCTGTTGCTGATCCCGCTGCTGGCGGCGCTGATGGCCCGTGGTTTCGGCGCCTTCGGCTGAGGCGCGGCGGAAACGAAGAAGCCCGGCAGGTGCCGGGCTTCTTCGTGCTGCCGAGGCGGTTCAGGACGCCAGGTAGGACGAGCGGGTCAGGCCCAGGCGCAGGGCGTCGAGGAACTGGGTGCGCTCGCGGGCGCTGATCTTGGCGCTGGCCACCTTGTCGCGGTAGTGGGTCATCAGCTCCTCGGGCGACAGGTGCACGTAGCGCAGCATGTCCTCGATGGTGTCGTGGGTCTCGATGCCGGCGCTGTACACGCTGCCGTCCTGGTTCTGGTAGATGTTCACCGAGTCGGTGTCGCCGAACAGGTTGTGCATGTCGCCGAGGATCTCCTGGTAGGCGCCGACCAGGAAGATGCCCAGCAGGTAGTCCTCGCCCTCGCGCACCTCGTGCACCGGCAGGCTGGTCTCGATGCTCTGCTCGTCGACGTACTGCTTGATCTTGCCGTCCGAATCGCAGGTCAGGTCCTGCAGCACGGCGCGGCGCAGCGGCTCCTCCTCCAGGCGGTTGAGCGGCAGGATCGGCAGCACCTGGTCGATGGCCCAGGTGTCCGGCAGGCTCTGGAACACCGAGAAGTTGCAGATGTACTTGTCGGCCAGCTTGTCGTTGAGCTCGTCGAGCACCTGGCGATGCGAGCGCTGGCGCGCCTTCAGCGAGTTGTACAGGCGCCGGCACAGGGCGAAGTAGCACTGCTCGGCCAGGGCCTTCTCGCGCAGGCCGACCTTGCCCTCGGCGTACTGCGCGGCCACGTCGCTCATGTAGTGGGTGGCGCGCCAGTAGGTCTCGGTGACCATCTCGATGTCGGTGGGGCCGAGCAGCTCGACCAGGTACTGCACGGTCTCCGGCAGGCTGGCGACGTCCTCGATCAGCGGCACCTCGTCGTTGTGCTTCTCCACGTCGGTGACCTGCACCACCAGCATGGCGTGGTGCGCGGTCAGCGAGCGACCGCTCTCGGAGAAGATGTGCGGGTGCGGCAGTTCCTGGGCGTCGCAGAACTCCTTGAGCATGCCCACCACCACGCCGGCGTAGTCGTCCATGTCGTAGTTGATCGAGCTGGCGTTGCGCGAGTGGGTGCCGTCGTAGTCCACGCCGAGGCCACCGCCGACGTCGACGTGGTCGACCGGCAGGCCCAGGCCGCGCAGCTCGCCGTAGTAGCGGATCGCCTCGCGGAAGCCGTGCTGGTAGTCGGCCAGGTTGGCGATCTGCGAGCCCATGTGGAAATGCAGCAGGCGGATGCCCTGGTCCAGCCCCGCCGCGCGGAAGCGCTCGACCACCGACAGCAGCTGCGCGGCCGACAGGCCGAACTTGGACTTCTCGCCGCCGGTGTCGGCCCACTTGCTCGAGGCCAGGGAAGACAGGCGCACGCGCAGGCCGATCTGCGGCGCGACCCTGAGCTCGGCCGCCTCCTCGATCACCAGCTGCACCTCGGATTCCTTCTCGATGACGATGAACACGTTGTGGCCGAGCTTCTGCCCCATCAGCGCCAGCTTGATGAACTCGCGGTCCTTGTAGCCGTTGCAGACGATGGTGCCGCCCTTGGGCGCCAGCGCCAGCACCGCCAGCAGCTCCGGCTTGGAGCCGGCCTCCAGGCCGATGGAGACGTTCTGCGTGGCGATGATGTTCTCCACCACCGCCTCCTGCTGGTTGACCTTGATCGGGTACAGCGCGGTGTACGGGCTCTGGTAGCCCAGGCGCGCGATGTTGGCATCGAAGGCGCCGGTCAGGCCGCGCACCCGGTCCTGCAGGATGTCCGGGAAGCGCACCAGCAGCGGCAGGCTCAGACCGCTCTCGCGCAGCTCCGCGACCTGGGCGAACAGGTCGATCGGCGTGCTGCCCGGGCCATTGGGACGCACTTCGACGCGGCCGCTGTCGTTGATCGCGAAATACCCCGCGCCCCAGTGGCGAATGCCATAGACGCTGCGGCTGTCCGCGACCGTCCACTGGCTACCGTCATCTTTGCGTGTGCGTCGTGCAGACATCGAGTTCTCCCTTGCTAGAGATAAGCGCCGGGGATCAGCCCGGGCGACAGCAGATTAGAGTGAGGAAATGACCATTGCCCGGCAGTCGACCCGCGACCTGCCGAGCAAGTTTAGAAGACTCGGGAGAAGCGTCCGGCTAGCCGCCGGACTTCTTCGCCTTGAAGCCGCGTTTGAGCAGTTCGTCGAGGAGCAGCTGGACGTGGTCGCCCTGGATCTCGATCACCCCGTCTTTCAGCGCGCCGCCACAGCCACAGCGCTTCTTCAGCGCGCTGGCCAGTTCCCTGAGCGGTTCTTCGGCCAGCGGCACGCCGCTGACGGTGGTCACCGTCTTGCCGCCGCGCCCCTTGGTTTCTCGGCGCACGCGGGCGATGCCGTCGCCGGCGGGAATCTGGGTCTTGTGGCAGATGCAGGCGTCCACCGGCTGGCCGCAGTCCGGGCAGTGCCGGCCGCTGTCGGTGGAGTACACCAGGCCGCCGAGGGCGGACAATGACGAAGCTTTCTTGACCACCGGCTTGTCCTCGTAGGGGTCAGGATAGCGACTGGCTGATGATTATCAGCCGCGAAGCCCCACTCTGGCAGGGGCAGCGCAGCCGAGCTGGACGGCTCGGGCTTAGAGGGCGCGCAGTGTAAAGGCAAACTCCGCCGCTGCTAAGTACAAAATTGCGCCAGTGTCCGACAGATTGGCGACATGCGTCGCCCGCGTCCAACATAGCGCACGGCCGTGCGCCGCTATGTTGCACGGGCCGCGCCCTCAGGCCGCCAGGTAGCGGCGCAGCGCCTCCAGCGAATCCGGGCAGTAGGGCTTGCCGGCGGCCTCGGCCAGGGCCTGCTGCGGCGCGATGAAGTGCGCCTCCAGCACCTCCTCCGGCTGCAGCAGCAACGGCGCATCGGAGACCGCCGAGAACACCGCGCACCACAGGCGATTGTCCGCCTGGTCGAAGAAGAAGCGCTCGTGCTCGCGCAGCTCGACGCCGGCGATGCCCAGCTCCTCCGCCAGCTCGCGCGCCGCCGATTCGGCGTAGCTCTCCCCGGCCAGCACCATGCCGCCGGCGGCCACATCCCAGTAGCCGGGATACAGCGCCTTGCTCAGGGTGCGCCGGTGCACGCACAGCTGGCCGGCGGAATTGAACAGCAGGATGAAGGTGCCGCGGCCGATCAGGCCGCGCTCGCGCAAGGCGCGGCGCGGCAGGCTGCCGAGCAGCCGGTCGTGCTCGTCGACCCAGGCGATCAGCTCGGCATCGGAGGCGGCGCGGTGCGCCGCCTCGCGGGCGGACGGGCCCACCGCTAGCCCTGGCTCAGCAGGGTGCGCAGGTCGATGATCGCCGCGTTGGCCCGGGAGATGTAGTTGGCCATCACCAGCGAGTGGTTGGCCAACAGGCCGTAGCCGCTGCCGTTGAGGATCATCGGGCTCCACAGGGTCTCCTGGGCGGCCTCCAGCTCGCGGATGATCTGTCGCAGGCTGATGGTGGCGTTCTTCTTCGCCAGCACGTCGGCGAAGTCCACCTCGATGGCGCGCAGCAGGTGCGACAGCGCCCAGGCCTGGCCGCGGGCCTCGTAGAACACGTTGTCGATCTGCATCCAGGGCGTCTCGTAGATGCCCTCGGCGATGCCGCCGGTGCCTTCCTCGGCCAGCGCCGGGTCCGGCAGGTCGGTGTTCAGGCGCACCTGGCCGACGCTGGCGGACAGCCGCTGCGACAGCGAGCCGAGACGGGTGGCGGTATCGCCCAGCCAGTTGTTCAGGTTGTCGGCACGGGTGAAGAACTGCGCGCCGGGCTGGGTCGGGTCGGCCAGGCGGGCCAGGTAGCGGTCCAGCAGCCTGATGCCTTCGCGGTACTCCGACTCGGAGGCCGGCAGCGCCCAGCTCTTGTTGTCGAAGTTGAAGCGCGGCTCGGCCTTGGCCAGGTCGACGTCCTCGGTGGACTGCGACTGCGAACGGGCGAAGTCCTTGCGCAGCGCCCGCGACAGGTCGCGCACCTGCACCAGCACGCCGTACTCCCAGCTCGGCATGTTGTCCAGCCACAACCCCGGCGGGGCCAGGTCGTTGGCCAGGTAACCGCCGGGCTTGTCCAGCAGGGTGCTGGCGACCGTCTTCAGGGTCTCCACCGTGGTGTAGCCGTTGACCAGCTGGCGCTGGGCCTTCTGCGCCGCGGCCTGGGCCTGCTGCTGCACCGGGAACAGCTCGGGCTCCTGACTCCAGTACCAGCCGACCACCAGGGCCAGCAGCAGGAAGAGACCCAGCAGGCTGCCCAGCACCCGGCCCATCCAGCCCCCCCCGTTCTGTGAGCGGGCGCGCTCGCCCGAGTCTTCGAGGCTGTCGCGCACACCAGCGGCGCCCTTCTTCCAGTCCAGCATGGCAAAGTCCTTCATCTACGGCATTCGAGTGTCCGGCCAGGCGCCCTGGGAAACCTGGCCGACGGCCTTGCACTATAAGGGAAGCATAGGCCGCTGCGCAGTGCCGACCGGCAAACTTAGTGGCGAACCGGCGTTCGCCGCGCGCCATGGCCGGCGGGATGGAAAGCCGGGCAAACGTGATCGACGGCACTGGCGTACCAATCCGTCGGTGATGGCATGCAGCCACTAGCCATTCGGGTTCCCCCCAGCAGAAGAGTCAGGGACATGACCGAGCACAGCGACCCCAGCCGCGATCGACTCAAGCAGCACTTCGCCCAGCACGTGATCAACCAGGCCCGCCAGGTGCTCGAGGTCTGGCAACGCCTGCAACGCCAGGAGTGGAGCGAGGCGCGCATGCAGGAGCTGGGCGAGGCGGCGCTGCTGCTGCAGCGCTACGCCGAGCGCTTCGAGCAGGCCGAGCACCGCCTGCTGGCCGAGGCTGTCGAGCGCTGCCTGCAAGGTGTGGCGGACAACCGCGGGCGCCTCACCAGCGAGCTGATCGGCGAGCTCAACCTGCTGATGCAACGACTGTCGCGCACCGGCCTGCGCCACGGCGACCGTTTCGAACAGACCCTGCTGCCGCCGCTGCGCAAGCCGGTCTACCTGGCCCTGCAGCACCTCGAGCGGGCCGAGCGCCTGGCCCAGCAACTGGCGTTCTTCGGCATGACGGCGCTGCCGCTGGACAGCGCCAACGCCTTTCGCGCGGCGATGCTCGAGCGCCACCCGGCGGCGATCCTCATGGACGTGGACTTCTCCGGCCCGGGTGCCGGCCTGCACCTGGCCGAGGCCGTGCAACAGGGCCTGGAGCAGAAGATTCCGCTGCTGTTCTGCGGCCCCGCGGACACCGACACCCCGACCCGCCTGGCGGCGGTGCGCGCCGGCGGCCAGGAGTTCTTCACCGACAACCTGGACGCCTCCAGCCTGCTCGAGCGCATCGAGGTGCTCACCCATGTCGCCCAGTACGACCCCTACCGGGTGCTGATCGTCGACGACTCGCGGGCCCAGGCCACCCATACCGAGCGCGTGCTCAATGCTGCCGGCATCCTCACCCGCACCCTGACCGAGCCGGTCCAGGCCATGGCCGAGCTGGCCGAGTTCCAGCCCGACCTGATCATCCTCGACATGTACATGCCGAGCTGCACCGGCAGCGAGCTGGCCAAGGTGATCCGCCACAACGAGCGCTACGTCGGCGTGCCGATCATCTACCTGTCCGCCGAGGACGATCTGGACAAGCAACTCGACGCCATGAGCGAGGGCGGCGACGACTTCCTCACCAAGCCGATCAAGCCGCGCCACCTGATCGCCACCGTACGCAACCGCGCCGCCCGTGCACGCCGCCTCAAGGCGCGCATGGTGCGCGACAGCCTCACCGGCCTGTACAACCACACCCACTGCCTGCAGCTGCTCGAGGACGCGCGCTGCCGCGCCGCCCGTGACGGCCAGGCGCTGAGCTTCGCCATGCTCGACATCGACTACTTCAAGAAGGTCAACGACTGCTACGGCCACCCCATGGGCGACCGGGTGATCAAGAGCCTGGCGCTGTTCCTCAAGCAGCGCCTGCGCAAGAGCGACCATATCGGCCGCTATGGCGGCGAGGAGTTCGCCGTGGTCATGCCCGGCACCGATGCCCGCGCCGCGCATCTGGTGCTCGACGACATTCGCCGGCGCTTCGCCGAGGTCCACTATCCGGCGCAACCCCAGGACCTGTCCTGCACCTTCAGCGGCGGTATCGCCGAGCTGCGTGGCGACAGCGACTGCACACGCCTCTCGCAGCAGGCCGACGAGGCGCTGTACCTGGCCAAGCACGGCGGGCGCAACCGGATCGAGCTGTACGCCGCCGACTGAGCCGACTGCTGCGGTGTGACGCGGCGCACGCTGTCATAACGTCGTCATGAAAACGCAATAACTTCAGGCCCATACGGGTTGCGCCCGGCGCCGCCCGCCGCCCCTCCGCCCCTCCGCCCATCGGTCGAGTCCCATGCGCCTGAAGTCACTCACCAACCTCAACACCCTGCTGCTGGTTACCGTGTGCATCGCCCTGGGCGCCACCCTGTGGTGGTCGCAACGCGCCCTGGAGCGCCCCTACCTGCTGATGGAGCGCTATCTGAGCCTGTCCCAGCAGTTCCAGCAGGAGGTCGCCCGCAACGTCCTCGACTACCTCGACAGCGGCGACGCCCTGCGCCACAGCAGCGCCCTGCAGGCCCTCGACGATCTCGCCCCGGCTATCGCCGCGCTGCCGCCGCAGCTGGCCGAGGACCTGCGCCCCAGCCTCGCCGAACTGCGCAGCTTCAGTGCCGGCGAACTGCTCGCCGCCGGCAAGCTGGCGGGGGATCCCCAGGGCCTGCTGCTGCAGGCCGAACGGGAAATGGCCGGCGCCCTGGAGCAGCTCGCCCAGTATGCCGACAGCGCCGACGGCTCCGCCGCCTATCGCCGGCCGCTGTTCGATGCTGCCCAGCACCTCGCGCGCCTGGCCCATGCACGCAACAAGCTGGTCAGCAGCGGCCGCAGCGAACTGGCCGCCGACGTCGAGCGCGAACTGGACGCCCTGCGCCGCCAGGCGGAAACCCTCGCCGCCCTGCCGCTGCTCGGCGTGGCCGACGACAGCGCCTCGGCCAGCGACGGCTTCGCCGCCCTGCTCGGCCTGGACAGCGACAGCGACAGCAGCGCGGCGCAAGACCGCGGCATCGCCCTCAAGCGCGACTTCGCCAGCCTGATCAGCCGCTACCCCGCCGAGTTGCAGCGCACCCAGGCGCTGATCGCGCAACGCGGCGAGCTGCTGACGACCACCCGCAAGCGGGTGGAAAGCGTGCACCAGGCCCTCGCCGCCCTGGAGCCGCTGGTGCGCGCCGAGCATGGGCGCATCCAGGGCGAGGTGCGCCTGATCCTGGGCCTGATGATCGGCCTGATCCTGCTGATCGCCCTGATCATCGACCGCATCCAGCGGCGCCTGACCCGCCTGCTCGAGCAGCTGGTGCCGACCCTGTCGGCCTGGGCCCAGGGCGACTTCGGCGCGGCGGTGCAGCTGGATACGCGCATCCGCGAACCGGCCGCCATCGCCGAGTCGCTCAATCGCCTGCGCACCTACCTGGTCGAGCTGGTCGGCACCATCCGCCTGCACGCCGAACAGGTCGCCGGCTCCAGCCGCACCCTGGCCGAGCTCAGCGGCGGCCTGCATGCCGGCGCCGAGCGCCAGGCCGGCGATACCGCGCAGATCCGCGACGCCCTCGGCGAACTGGAGGCGACCATCCAGCAGGTCGCCGGCGACGCCAGCCAGGCCGCCGATGCCAGCCGCGACGCCGACCGCGCCCTGAGCCAGGGCCAGCAGGTCATCGGCCAGAGCCTGACCGGACTGCACGGACTGGTCGACGAGGTGCAGGGCAACGCCCAGGCCATCGAACGCCTGGCCGAGGAGACCGCGACCATCGGCAACGTGCTCACGGTGATCCGCGGGGTCGCCGAGCAGACCAACCTGCTGGCGCTCAACGCCGCCATCGAGGCGGCCCGCGCCGGCGAGGCCGGCCGCGGTTTCGCCGTGGTCGCCGACGAGGTGCGCTCGCTGTCGCAGCGCACCGGCAGCGCCACCGCCGAGATCCAGGAGCTGATCGGCCGCCTGCAGCAGGCCGCGCGCCAGTCGGTGGACGCCATGCGCGCCCAGGTCGAGCACGCCGAGACCACCGCCAGCCAGGCCGAGGCCGCCGACGGCGCCCTGGACGAGATCGTCAAGGCGATCCGCACCATCGCCAGCATGGCCGAGCGCATAGCCGACGCCACCGCCCAGCAGAGCGGTGCGGTCAGCGAGATCCGCGGCCACAGCGAGCGCATCCACCAGCTCGGCGGCGACAACCTGCAGCGCATCGACACCGGACGCCAGCAGGGCGAAGAGCTGCTGCAGCTCGGCGACCAGCTGCACACCGCGGTGCAGGCGTTCCGTCTGTAGGCGCGCACCACCCGGGCCGCCGACACGACCGCTTACAGCCTGCACCCTGCCCCCCGGGCGCGGCCTTGGTTATCATGCAGGCACCACCCAGTGACGAGATTTCCATGCACCGCCTGCTCTGCCTGCTCCTGCTGCTGTTCACCCTGCCCGCCGGCGCCGGCCTGCTCGACAGCCGTCCCGCCGCGGCGCCGCTGGGCGCGGCGCTGAACAACAGCGCGGACTTCCTGCCGGTGCGCGAGGCCTTCAAGCTCAGCCTGGTCGACAGCTCGGCCGACTCGCTCAGGCTGCGTTTCGTCGCCGCCGACGGCTACTACCTCTACAAGCACCGCTTCAAGTTCGCCAGCGAGCCGGCCGAGGTCGGCCTGGGGGCGGCGCGGCTGCCGGCCGGCCAGCCGAAGACCGACGAGTACTTCGGCGACGTCGAGGTGTACTACGGCGTGCTCGACGTCGAGTTGCCGCGCAGCGCCGCAGACGGCCGGCCGTTCGATCTGCAGGTCACCTACCAGGGCTGCGCCGACAAGGGCCTGTGCTACCCGCCGGAAACCGAGGTGCTGGCCATCGACGGTGGCCTGGCGGGCGCCTCCGGTGCGCCCGGCGCGACCACCGGCTGGCAGTGGGCGGATCTGGCGCTGTTCTTCCTCGCCGGCCTGGGCCTGACTTTCACCCCCTGCGTGCTGCCGATGCTGCCGATCCTCTCCGGCGTCGTCCTGCGCGGGCGGCCGAGCAACCGCCGCGGCCTGGTGCTGTCGCTGGCCTATGTGCTGCCCATGGCGGCCTGCTATGCGGCCCTGGGTGCGCTGATGGGGATCTTCGGCGCCAGCCTGAACCTGCAGGCCATGCTGCAGTCGCCCTGGGTGCTGGTGCCCTTCGCGGCCTTCTTCGCCCTGTTCGCCGTGGCCATGTTCGGCCTGTTCGAGTTGCGCCTGCCGGCCTTCATCCGCGAGCGCCTCGACCGCCGGGCGGCGCAGACCCGCGGCGGCACCGTCGCCGGCGCGGCCACCCTCGGCGTGCTCTCCAGCCTGATCGTCTCGCCCTGCGTCACCGCCCCGCTGACCGCCCTGCTGCTCTATATCAGCAGCACCGGCGACGCCCTGGGCGGTGCCCTGCAGCTGTTCGCCCTGGGCCTGGGCATGGGCACCCCGCTGCTGCTGATCGGCGCCGGCGGCGGCGCCCTGCTGCCCAAGAGCGGCGCCTGGATGACCGGCGTGCGCAACCTGTTCGGCGTCATGCTCCTGGCCGTCTCGGTCTGGCTGCTCGAGCGGGTCCTGCCCGGCCCCCTGGCGCTGGCCCTGTGGGGCCTGCTGGCCGGCGGCGCAGCGCTGTTCCTCGGCGCCCTGGAGTTCGGCCCGAAGACCCACCGGCAGAAGCGCGGCCAGCTGGCCGGCCTGCTCCTGCTGGTCTACGCCCTGGCCAGCTGGACCGGCGCGCTGCAGGGCCAGGACGACCCGCTGCGCCCCCTCGGCCGCCCCGCCCCCCTGGTCGGCGCCCTAGCCAAGCAAGTCGACGCCGGCCGCTGGCAGACCGTCAGCAGCCCTGCCGAGCTGGACAGCGCCCTGGCCTCCGCCCAGACCGACGGAAAGCCGCTGCTGCTCGACTGGTACGCCGACTGGTGCATCAGCTGCAAGGTGATCGAGCGCGAGGTCTTGACCGCACCGGAGGTGGGCAGCCAGCTGGGCGAGTTCCGCCTGGTACGCTTCGACATGACCGACAGCACCCCGGCCCAGCGCGCCCTGCTCGACCGCTACCAGCTGTTCGGCCCGCCGGCGATCCTGCTGTTCGACCCCAGGGGTCGGGAATGGTCGGACCTGCGCGTGGTCGGCGAGGTGGATGCCGCCGCCTTTGCCGCACGCCTGCAGCGCGCACGGGAACGCCTGTAGCGCCACCAGTCATATAATTGCCGCAAACTACTGACATCGTGTCGACTACTGTCGGCAACTGGACAGCCGCGCGCGATCTCCGGCATAGTCGCGCGCAGCGCAGAAAATCTACGGGAGCACGATCATGGCCACCTTGCTGGTATTGCACGGGCCCAACCTCAATCTGCTGGGCAGCCGCGAGCCGGGCGTCTACGGCGCCACCACCCTGGAACAGATCAACCTCGACCTGCAGCGCCGCGCCCGCGAGGCCGGCCACCACCTGCAGTACCTGCAGAGCAATGCCGAGTACGAGCTGATCGACCGCATTCATGCCGCAAAGGGCGAAGGTGTCGACTTTATCCTGATCAATCCCGCCGCTTTTACCCATACCAGCGTCGCATTACGTGACGCGTTGCTGGCGGTGAGCATCCCATTCATCGAAGTGCACCTGTCCAACGTGCACAAACGCGAACCTTTCCGCCATCACTCCTACTTTTCCGACGTCGCGGTGGGAGTGATCTGCGGCCTTGGCGCCAGCGGCTACCGCCTGGCCCTGGAGGCCGCGCTCGAACAACTTGAACGGCCCTGACCTCACCTGGGAGTGGAGCAACTATGGATATTCGTAAAGTCAAGAAACTGATCGAACTGCTGGAAGAGTCCGGCATCGACGAACTGGAGATTCGCGAAGGCGAAGAGTCCGTGCGCATCAGCCGCCACAGCAAGCAGCCGGCCTATATGCAGCAGCCGGTCTATGCCCAGGCCGCCGCCCCGGCACCGGCCGCCGCCCCGGCTGCGCCTGCCGCCGCTGAAGCCGCCGCCCCGGCCGCGCCCAAGCTGAACGGCACCGTGGTCCGCTCGCCGATGGTCGGCACCTTCTACCGCGCCTCCTCGCCGACCTCGGGCAACTTCGTCGAAGTGGGTACGAGCGTGAAGAAAGGCGACATCCTCTGCATCGTCGAGGCGATGAAGATGATGAACCACATCGAGGCCGAGACCAGCGGCGTGATCGAATCCATCCTGGGCGAGAACGGCCAGCCGGTGGAATACGATCAGCCCCTGTTCACCATCGTTTGAACCGGGGAGAGCCTGCGATGTTGGAAAAAGTCCTGATCGCCAACCGCGGCGAGATTGCCCTGCGCGTGCTGCGCGCCTGCAAGGAACTGGGCATCAAGACCGTGGCGGTGCACTCCACCGCCGACCGCGAACTGATGCACCTGGCCCTGGCCGACGAATCGGTCTGCATCGGCCCGGCGCCCGGCGCCCAGTCCTACCTGAACATCCCGGCGATCATCAGCGCCGCGGAAGTGACCGGCGCCACCGCCATCCACCCCGGCTACGGCTTCCTCGCGGAAAACGCCGACTTCGCCGAGCAGGTGGAGAACTCCGGCTTCGCCTTCATCGGCCCCAAGGCCGAGACCATCCGCCTGATGGGCGACAAGGTATCGGCCAAGGACGCCATGAAGCGCGCCGGCGTGCCGACCGTGCCGGGCTCCGACGGCCCGCTGCCGGAAGACGAGGAGACCGCCCTGGCGATCGCCCGTGAAGTCGGCTATCCGGTGATCATCAAGGCCGCCGGCGGCGGCGGCGGTCGCGGCATGCGCGTGGTGCACAAGGAAGAGGACCTGATCAAGTCAGCCAAGCTGACCCGCAGCGAAGCCGGCGCGGTGTTCGGCAACCCGATGGTCTACCTGGAGAAGTTCCTCGGCAACCCGCGCCACGTGGAAGTCCAGGTGCTGTCCGACGGCCAGGGCAATGCCATCCACCTGGGCGACCGCGACTGCTCGCTGCAGCGCCGTCACCAGAAGGTCCTGGAAGAAGCCCCGGCACCCTTCATCGACGAGCGGGCCCGCGCCGAGGTCCTCGACCGCTGCGTCAACGCCTGCATCGAGATCGGCTACCGTGGCGCCGGCACCTTCGAGTTCCTCTACGAGGACGGCCACTTCTACTTCATCGAGATGAACACCCGCGTCCAGGTCGAGCACCCGGTCACCGAGATGGTCACCGGCGTCGACATCGTCAAGGAGATGCTCAGCATCGCCGCGGGCAACAAGCTGTCGATCAAGCAGGACGACGTGGTGATCCGCGGCCATGCCCTGGAGTGCCGGATCAACGCCGAAGACCCGGACAACTTCATGCCCTGCCCGGGCAAGGTCAAGCACTTCCATGCCCCGGGCGGCTTCGGCGTGCGGGTCGACTCGCACCTGTACAGCGGCTACACCGTGCCGCCGAACTACGACTCGCTGATCGGCAAGCTGATCACCTACGGCGCCAGCCGTGACGAGGCGCTGGCGCGCATGCGCAACGCCCTGGAGGAGATCGTGGTCGACGGCATCAAGACCAACGTGCCGCTGCACCGCGAGCTGGTCATCGACAAGGGCTTCTGCCACGGCGGAGTGAACATCCACTACCTGGAAAAGAAACTGGGTATGGACAAGCACTGACGCCGCCGCGTCGAGACACAAGGGCTGCCCACGGGCGGCCCTTGTCATTTCTGCGCGCCACCGGCCGGTCGCCGCGGTGGAAGCCGGCCCGGCCGTCGAGTAAGCTTGCCCGCCTGTCACACCCGGTCCGCAAGGACAGCGCCGTATCACGCAAGAGGTTTCCCCCATGCCCTGGCTGCAAGTCCGTCTCGCCATCACCCCGGAACAGGCGCAGACCTACGAGGATGCCCTGCTCGAAGTCGGCGCCGTGTCGGTCACCTTCATGGACGCCGAGGACCAGCCGATCTTCGAGCCGGACCTGGGCACCACCCCGCTGTGGTCGCACACCCACCTGCTGGCGCTGTTCGAGGCCGACACCGCCGCCGACGCGGTGTTCGCCCACCTGCGCCTGCTGACCGGCGCCGAACTGCCGGAGCACCAGGCCGAGGTCATCGCCGACCAGGACTGGGAGCGCAGCTGGATGGACGGCTTCCAGCCGATGCGCTTCGGCCGCCGCCTGTGGATAGTGCCGAGCTGGCATGCCGCCCCCGAGCCGGACGCGGTCAACCTGCTGCTCGACCCCGGCCTGGCCTTCGGCACCGGCACCCACCCGACCACCGCGCTGTGCCTGGAATGGCTGGACGCCCAGGACCTCGCCGGCTGCAACCTGATCGATTTCGGCTGCGGCTCGGGCATCCTGGCCATCGCCGCCCTGCTCCTCGGCGCGCGCCAGGCCGTCGGCACCGACATCGACCCGCAGGCCCTGGAAGCGTCGCGCGACAACGCCGGACGCAACGGCATCGACCCGACACGCTTTCCCCTCTACCTGCCGGCCGACATGCCACAGCAGCAGGCCGAGGTGGTGGTGGCCAACATCCTCGCCGGCCCCCTGGTCGCCCTCGCCCCGCAGATCACCGGCCTGGTCAAGCCGGGCGGGCGCCTGGCGCTGTCCGGCATCCTCGCCGAGCAGGCCGAGGAGGTCCGCGCCGCCTACAAGGACGCCTTCGACCTCGACCCGACCGCGAGCAAGGACGGCTGGGTGCGTATCAGCGGCGTGCGCCGCTGATGGGCCGGCCTGCAGCTTTGCCGGGCAGTTGCGTTAGACTGATTGCCCCGCCTCACCCGATCGCAGGCCGCCGGATCGCCGCATGACCGAGAGTTTCGTCACCCAGTGCCCCCATTGCCGCACCAGTTTCCGGGTCAACCAGGCACAACTGGGTGCCGCCCATGGTGCGGTCCGCTGCGGGGCCTGCCTGCACGTGTTCAATGCCGCCCAGCAGCTGCGCGACCAGGGTCATGTGCTGCCCGTCGCGGCGCCGGCCAAGACACCGTCCGCCGCCCCGGCGCAGCCGACGCAAACATCCGCGCCAGCGAGCGCACCGCCCCCCTCGACCGGCGCCACGGGCAAGGGCCCCGGCGACGATACCCTGTGGATTCATGACGACCTCGATCTCGACGGCCTCGACCTCGACGAGGAACTGGCCAAGCTGGAGGAGCAGGAGCGTCAACTGTCCCAGCAGTTCAGCGCCCTCGAGCAGTCGCCCGGCTACGCCGAGACCTTCCGCCCGCCGAACGCCGGCGAACCCGCCGCGGACGACGAGCAGTGGGCCGAGGCGCTGCTGCGCGACGAACCGGCCAAGGCGCCCCTGAGCCTGACGCCGAAGGAGGCCGAGGCAACGCCGCCGCAGCCGCGCACTGCGCCACCGGAACCTGCGGCCCGGCCCGCCGCCGAAGCGGCGCCACAGCGCCAGTCGCACCGCGAGGCGGACGCCGTCGACTCGCGCGAGGCCCTGCCGCTCGAGGACGAGCTGCGCCTGAGCACGGCGCGCGACGAGCCCGACCCGGAACTGGACACGCCCTTCGCCGCGACCGCCGAAAAGGGCGGTCGCAGCGAACCCGGGCTGCGCGACGAGCACCTGTTCGAACTGGACGACGAGCCCCTGCAGCTGGACTGGCAGCCGCCGCGCAAGCCCTGGGCGCGCTGGCTCGGCTGGGGCCTGCTCAACCTGGTCGCCGCCGCCGTCCTGGCCGGCCAGTACCTGAACTACCACTTCGAGGAACTGGCGCGCCAGGACCAGTACCGCCCCTGGTTCGAACAGCTGTGCCCGAGCCTCGGCTGCGTGCTGCCGTCGAAGGTCGACATCGCGCAGATCAAGAGCAGCAACCTGGTGGTGCGCAGCCACCCGGAGTTCAGCGGCGCCCTGGTGGTCGACGCGATTCTCTACAATCGCGCCCCCTTCACCCAACCCTTCCCGCTGCTGGAAATGCGCTTCGCCGACATCAACGGCCAGCTGCTCGCCAGCCGCCGCTTCAAGCCCAGCGAATACCTCGCCGGCGAGCTCGCCGGCCAGGCCGAGATGCCACCGCAGACCCCGATCCACGTGTCCCTGGACATCCTCGACCCGGGCACCCAGGCGGTGAACTACAGCCTCAGCTTCCACTCCCCGGAGTGAGCCCCAGGCGACGCCGCGCGCGGGCGTCGCCGCCAACCTAACCCCTGGCGATAAGGCCGCAGCTGTTCAGAATTTGTTCAAAACAGCCTTTATCCGGTCACCCAGAGCGGGTATTATTCCCAGCCTTTTTCGCACTCTCCTATTGGTCTCAACAGCACGTCTCTTGAGCAGGGAAGCCCCATGTCGGCGTTATGCATCGGCCCCTACAGATTGCCCAATCCGCTGATTCTCGCGCCCATGGCCGGAGTCACCGACCGTCCCTTTCGCCAGCTGTGCCGGCGCCTGGGTGCAGGCCTGGTCGTCTCGGAAATGGTCACCAGCGACGTACGCCTGTGGAGCAGCCGCAAATCCAGCCTGCGCCTGCCCCACGCCGGCGACCCGGAGCCGCGCTCGGTGCAGATCGCCGGCGGCGACCCGCAGATGCTCGCCGAGGCGGCCCGGCGCAACGTCGAGCTGGGCGCGCAGATCATCGACATCAACATGGGCTGCCCGGCCAAGAAGGTCTGCAACAAGGCCGCCGGCTCCGCCCTGCTGAAGGATGAGGCGCTGGTCCGCGAGATCCTCCACGCGGTGGTCGCCGCGGTGGACGTGCCGGTGACCCTGAAGATCCGCACCGGCTGGGACCGGCAGAACAGGAACGGCATCGAGGTGGCGAAGATCGCCGAACAGGCCGGGATCAAGGCGCTGGCCGTGCACGGCCGCACCCGCGCCGACCTCTACACCGGCAACGCCGAGTACGACACCATCGCCGCGATCAAGCAGGCGGTGTCGATACCGGTGTTCGCCAACGGCGACATCGATTCGCCGGAAAAGGCCAAGGCGGTGCTCGCCGCCACCGGCGCCGACGCCCTGCTGATCGGCCGCGCGGCCCAGGGCCGGCCGTGGATTTTCCGCGAGATAGAGCATTACCTGCGCACCGGCGAGAAGCTGGCGGCGCCGGGCCTGCTGGAACAGGAACGCATTCTGCTCGAGCACCTGGCCGCGCTGCATGCCTTCTATGGCGAGGTGATGGGCGTACGCATCGCCCGCAAGCATGTCGGCTGGTATCTCGCAACCCTGCCGGGCGCCAGGGAGTTTCGCGCCCAATTCAACCGTCTGGACAGTACGGACGCGCAGTGCGCCGAGATCCGCCAGTTCTTCGGCGACCGGCAAAACGATGGAGAAGGGGTGGCCGCATGACGTTGATGACCGAGAATCTAGTGAGTGGAATTGCACCCGTGAGTGACAACAGCAGTTTGAAACAACACCTCACCACGCCGAGTGAAGAGGGCCAGACCCTGCGCGGCAGTGTCGAGAAAGCGCTGCACAACTATTTCGCCCACCTGGAGGGCGCGGATGTCACCGACGTCTACAACCTGGTGCTCACCGAGGTGGAGGCGCCGCTGCTGGAGACCGTGATGAACTACGTCAAGGGCAACCAGACCAAGGCCTCCGAGCTGCTCGGCCTGAACCGCGGCACCCTGCGCAAGAAACTCAAGCAGTACGACCTGCTCTGACCCCCACTCCCCCGAAGCGGGCGGCCACAAGCGCCGCCCGCTTCGCTGATATCCCTGCTCTGATGGACTCTGAAATGACCGACCAGACCACCCGCCTCCCCGTCCGCCGCGCCCTGATCAGCGTCTCCGACAAGACCGGCATCCTCGACTTCGCCCGCGAGCTGTCCGCCCTCGGCGTGGAGATCCTCTCCACCGGCGGCACCTACAAGCTGCTCAAGGACAACGGCGTGGCCGCCGTGGAAGTGGCCGACTACACCGGCTTCCCGGAGATGATGGACGGCCGGGTGAAGACCCTGCACCCGAAGATCCACGGCGGCATCCTCGGCCGCCGCGCCCTGGACGGCGAGGTCATGGCGCAGCACGGCATCCAGCCGATCGACCTGGTGGCGGTCAACCTCTACCCCTTCGAGGCCACCGTGGCCAAGCCGGACTGCGACCTGGCCGACGCCATCGAGAACATCGACATCGGCGGCCCGACCATGGTCCGCAGCGCGGCGAAGAACCACAAGGACGTCGCCATCGTGGTCAACACCGGCGACTACGCCGCCGTCCTCGAGGCACTCAAGGCCGGCGGCCTGAGCTATGCCCAGCGCTTCGACCTGGCGCTCAAGGCCTTCGAGCACACCGCCGCCTACGACGGCATGATCGCCAACTACCTGGGCACCATCGACCAGGCCGCCGAACAGCTGTCCACCGAGGCCCGCGGCGCCTTCCCGCGCACCTTCAACAGCCAGTTCATCAAGGCCCAGGAGATGCGCTACGGCGAGAACCCGCACCAGAGCGCGGCCTTCTACGTCGAGGCGAAGAAGGGCGAGGCCAGCGTCTCCACCGCCGTGCAGCTGCAGGGCAAGGAACTGTCGTTCAACAACGTCGCCGACACCGACGCCGCCCTCGAGTGCGTGAAGAGCTTCGTCAAGCCGGCCTGCGTGATCGTCAAGCACGCCAACCCCTGCGGCGTGGCCGTGGTTCCCGAGGACGAGGGCGGCATCCGCAAGGCCTACGACCTGGCCTACGCCACCGACACGGAGTCCGCGTTCGGCGGCATCATCGCCTTCAACCGCGAGCTGGATGCCGCTACCGCCCAGGCCATCGTCGAGCGCCAGTTCGTCGAGGTGATCATCGCCCCGAGCATCTCCCAGGCCGCCCGCGAGGTGGTCGCGGCCAAGGCCAACGTGCGCCTGCTCGAGTGCGGCCAGTGGCCGGCCGAACGCACCCCGGGCTGGGACTTCAAGCGGGTCAACGGCGGCCTGCTGGTACAGAGCCGCGACATCGGCATGATCAAGGCCGAAGACCTGAAGATCGTCACCCGGCGCGCCCCCAGCGAGCAGGAGATCCACGACCTGATCTTCGCCTGGAAGGTGGCCAAGTTCGTCAAGTCCAACGCCATCGTCTACGCCAAGAACCGCCAGACCGTGGGCGTCGGCGCCGGCCAGATGAGCCGGGTCAACTCCGCGCGCATCGCCGCGATCAAGGCCGAGCACGCCGGCCTGCAGGTGCCCGGCGCGGTGATGGCCTCCGACGCCTTCTTCCCCTTCCGCGACGGCATCGACAACGCGGCCAAGGCCGGCATCACCGCGGTGATCCAGCCCGGCGGGTCGATGCGCGACGCCGAGGTGATCGCCGCCGCCGACGAGGCGGGTATCGCCATGGTGTTCACCGGCATGCGTCACTTTAGGCACTAAAGTCGGCCGCACTCGGACAGGCATCTGCGGCGTTGCCTGGCACTCCCTCAATGCTCATTGCCATTAGGCAACTCCGCTTGAGGAAGCGCCAGGCGCCTTGCATTTACCCGCCCGATCGCGACCTCCCTATTTGTAGGGTGGATAACGCTTTGCTTATCCACCAATCGGGCCGCAGGCCCGCCTCCTTGAGGAGAGAGACATGAACGTATTGATCATCGGCAGCGGCGGCCGCGAACACGCCCTGGCCTGGAAGGTCGCCCAGGACCCGCGCGTCGCCAAGGTGTTCGTCGCCCCGGGCAACGCCGGCACCGCCCTCGAGGCCAAGTGCGAGAACGTCGCCATCGACGTGCTGGCCCTGGAGCAGCTGGCCGACTTCGCCGAAAAGAACGTGCAGCTGACCATAGTCGGCCCCGAGGCGCCGCTGGTTAAAGGCGTGGTCGACCTGTTCCGCGCCCGCGGCCTGGACATCTTCGGCCCCAGCGCCGGCGCCGCCCAGCTGGAGGGTTCCAAGGCCTTCACCAAGGACTTCCTCGCCCGCCACGCCATCCCCACCGCGGCCTACCAGAACTTCACCGAGGTCGAACCGGCCCTGACCTACCTGCAAAAGGTCGGCGCGCCGATCGTGATCAAGGCCGACGGCCTGGCCGCAGGCAAGGGCGTGATCATCGCCATGACCCTGGAAGAGGCCGAAGCCGCGGTACGCGACATGCTGTCCGGCAACGCCTTCGGCGACGCCGGTGCCCGCGTGGTGATCGAGGAGTTCCTCGACGGCGAGGAGGCCAGCTTCATCGTCATGGTCGACGGCGAGCACGTGCTGCCGATGGCCACCAGCCAGGATCACAAGCGCGTCGGCGACGGCGACAGCGGCCCCAACACCGGCGGCATGGGCGCCTACTCGCCGGCGCCGGTGGTCACCGCCGCGGTGCACCAGCGGGTGATGGCCGAGGTGATACTGCCGACCGTGCGCGGCATGGCCGCCGAGGGCAACGTCTACACCGGCTTCCTCTATGCCGGGCTGATGATCGACAAGAGCGGCGCGCCCAAGGTCATCGAGTTCAACTGCCGCTTCGGCGACCCGGAGACCCAGCCGATCATGGTGCGCCTGGAGTCGAGCCTGGTGCTGCTGATCGAGGCGGCCCTGGCCAAGGCCCTGGACAAGGTCGAGGCGACCTGGGATCCACGCCCCACGGTCGGCGTGGTGCTGGCTGCCGGCGGCTATCCGGGCGACTACGCCAAGGGCGCGGTGATCGAAGGCCTGGACGAGGCCGCCAAGCTCGACGGCAAGGTGTTCCACGCCGGCACCGCGCTCAAGGATGGCCAGATCGTCACCGCCGGCGGCCGCGTGCTGTGCGCCACCGCCATCGGCCCGAGCGTGGCCGAGGCCCAGCAGCAGGCCTACCGCCTGGCCGATAAAATCCGCTGGAACGGCATGTTCCACCGTAACGACATCGGCTACCGGGCCATCGCCCGCGAGCGTGGCGAAGACTGAGGGGCGACCGCGAGCGAGGGCGGCCCCGCGGTCGCCCCCGACTTGTTTCTCGCCTGCGCCGCTTGGCTATAATCCGTCCACTCATTACCGAAGGGAATTCACCGTGCGCCGGCTGAGGATTGCCACAGGATTGCTGATCGCCTGGCTGCTGACGGCGCTGGGTACGGTGCCGGCTCAGGCCGCGGCGGGCTGGTCGGCGCTGAGCGACGACGGCGCGACCCTGCAGCTGGACGACATCCGCGCCCCGCTGTACAGCTCGCGCTTCGCCCCGATCGAACTCGGCGAGCTCTACACGCCGGGCGGCGATGCCGCGCTGTGGCTGCATTACCGCCTGCCGGTCACGCAACAGGCGCAGATGCTGCGCATATTCGCACCTTACCTGTCCTATCTCGACCTCTACGTACTGCAGGGCGAGCGCCTGCTCGACCACACCCGCACCGGCAGCAGCCTGCCCTTCTCCAGCCGCCCGCTGGCCAGTCGCGACTTCCTCCTGCCCCTGCCGCAAGCAGACGCCCCCCTGGATATCTACCTGCGCCTGGCCTCCGAGCACGCCCTGCGCCCGACCCTCAGCCTGCAAAGCGCCAGCGCCATGGCCGCCGACGACAGCCGGCCGCTCCTGCTCGGCCTGCTGCTCGGCGGCATGGGCATGCTGGTGCTCTACAACCTCGTGCGCTTCGCCTATGCCCGCGCCGCCAGCGGCCTGTGGCTGGCGGCGACCCAGGCCGGCGTGCTGCTGACGGCGATCAGCGCGCTGGGCATCAGCACCCCCTGGCTGGGGGAGTGGCAGCCGTTGCAGCCGCGGATCGTCAACCTGTCGATGCTGGCGGCGATGTTCTGCGCCCTGGCCTTCACCGCCAGCTTCTTCCGCAAGGTCTGCGACTGTACGACCCTGACCCGTCTGCTGCTCGGCGAAATCGTCCTGATCGGCCTGGTCGGCGTGACCCTGCTGATCGCCAGCAACCTGCAGTTCAACCAGCTGGTCTACCTGCTGGCGGCGGTCTGCGGCCTGAGCATCCTGCTGGTGGCGCTGTATCACTGGCACCAGGGCTACCGGCCGGCGCGCATGTTCAGCGTGGCGCTACTGCTGTATTGCACGGCCTTTCTCGGCGCCCTGCCGATCCTGTTCGGCTACTGGGCGGTGCAGACCGACTGGATGGTCTACGGCCTGCTGGGCACGTGCGTGGTCAGCGGCTTCGTCCTCAGCATGGCCCTGAGCGAGCGGCAACGGCGCATCGTCCAGGACCAGTTCAGCACCAGCCGCGCCCTGGCCGCCAGCTCCGCCGAGCTGAAGGCCAAGGCCGAGTTCCTGGCCAAGATCAGCCACGAGATCCGCACCCCGATGAACGGCGTGCTGGGCATGACCGAGCTGCTGCTCGGCACGCCGCTGTCGGCCAAGCAGCGCGACTATGTGCAGACCATCCACAGCTCGGGCAACGAGCTGTTGACCCTGATCAACGAGATTCTCGACATCTCCAAGCTGGAGAGCGGGCAGATCGAACTGGACGACGTGCAGTTCGACCTCAACGCGCTGATCGAGGACTGCCTGGACATCTTCCGCGCCAAGGCCGAGCAGCAGCGCGTCGAACTGATCAGCTTCATGCAGCCGCAGGTGCCGCGGGTGATCAGCGGCGACCCCACGCGCCTGCGCCAGACCCTGCTGAGCCTGCTGGACAATGCCTTCAAGCAGACCGTGGAGGGCGAGGTGCTGCTGGTGGTGGCGCTGGACAACGGTGGCGCCAAGCCGCGCCTGCGCATTGCCGTACAGGACAGCGGCCAACCGCTGCAGGCCAGCGAACGCGAGGCCCTTTTGCACGCTGAGCTGCACAGCAGGGACTTCCTCTCCGCGACCAAGCTCGGCGGCCGCCTGGGCCTGCTCATCGCCCGCCAGCTGGTGCATCTGATGGATGGCGAGTTCGGCATCCAGAGCGGCGGTAACCAGGGCTCGACCCTGTGGCTGACCCTGCCGCTGGAGGCCGAGCGCCTCGAGCACCCCACCGCCGACCTGGACGGCCCGCTGCAGGGCGCCCGCCTGCTGGTGGTCGACGACAACGACACCTGCCGCAAGGTGCTGATCCAGCAATGCAGCGCCTGGGGCCTGAGCGTCAGCGCCGTGCCCTCCGGCAAGGAGGCGCTGGCGCTGCTGCGCACCAAGGCGCACCTGCGCGAATACTTCGACGTGGTCCTGCTGGACCAGAACATGCCCGGCATGACCGGCATGCAGCTGGCGGCGAAGATCAAGGAAGACCCGAGCCTCAACCACGACATCCTGATCATCATGCTCACCGGGATCAGCAACGCGCCGAGCAAGATCGTCGCGCGCAACGCCGGGATCAAGCGCATCCTGGCCAAGCCGGTGGCCGGCTACACCCTCAAGGCCACCCTGGCCGACGAACTGGCCCAGCGCGGCAGCGGGGCGCCGCTGCACGCGCCGGCCGCAGTGCCCGCGCCGTTGAGCGTACCGAGCGACTTCCGCATCCTGGTCGCCGAGGACAACAGCATCTCGACCAAGGTGATCCGCGGCATGCTCGGCAAGCTCAACCTGCAACCGGATACGGCGTGCAACGGCGAGGAAGCCCTCAACGCGATGAAGGCCCACCACTACGACCTGGTGCTGATGGACTGCGAGATGCCGGTGCTCGACGGTTTCTCCGCCACCGAGCAGTTGCGCGCCTGGGAGGCGGCCGAGCGGCGCGCCCACACGCCGGTGGTGGCCCTCACCGCGCATATCCTCAGCGAACACAAGGAGCGCGCGCGCCAGGCCGGCATGGACGGGCACATGTCCAAGCCGGTGGAACTGTCGCAGCTGCGCGACCTGATCGAGTACTGGATCACCGAACGCGAAGTTCGCCGCCAGGACGCCGCGCTGCCCTACTGAGCATCCGCGCACCGCGCCGTATCAGGCGAAGCGCAGCGCATAGATCGGCGGCAGGTGGCCGGCCAGCGACTGCCAACTGTCGCCCTGATCCGGCGAGAACCACAGATGGCCGGTGGTCGAGCCCATGGCCAGGCATTGCCCGGCCTCGTCGATGGCCAGCGCGTGGCGGTAGATCAGGTCGAAGCACTGCGCCTGGGGCAAGCCGACGGCCAGTTGCTGGAAGCTGCCGCCGCCGTCGCGGGTGCGGGTCACCACCAGGCGCTGGCCCACCGGCACCCGACACTCGTCCTTGACCGCCGGCACGAACCAGGCGGTGTCCGCCTCATGCGGGTGCACGGCCACGGCGAAGCCGAAGGTCGAGGGCTCGACGCCCACTATCTCCTGCCAATGCCGGGCACCGTCGCGGGACAGGAAAATACCGTTGTGATGCTGCACCCAGAGGGTATCGGGCCGCGCCGCGCAGGCCTGCATGCGGTGCGGATCCTGGATTTCCGGCAGTTCTGCCTGCTCCGGCGGCATATAGGCCGCACGCATGCCCCGGGTGCGACAGCTCCAGCTGGCGCCGTCGTCCTCGCTGCACCAGACCCCGCCGCAGGACACCGCGACCTGCAACCGCGCGCCGTCGCGCGGGTCGACGCAGATCGAGTGGATGCCCGGCTGGTCATAGCCGCCGCCGAACCACCGGGCACGCTCCGGGCGCTGCCACAACGACTCGACCAGCTGCCAGGAATCGCCGCGGTCGTCGGAGCGGAACAGCGCCCCGGGGATGGTGCCGGCCCACAAGCGCCGCGGCCGGTCGAGGCCGCCGTGCTCCAGCGACCAGATCATCGCCACCGAGGGCCCCTGGCCGTCGGCGCTGGCGGCGAAGGCCGGCACGGCTATCTCCGTCCAGTTCTTGCCGGCATCCGCCGAGCGCCACAGCTTGGGCCCGAAATGCCCCAGGTGCAGGGCGGCGTACCAGTAGCCGTCGCGGCGATCGGCCAGCACCATGCTCACCGGCTCGCCGAGAAAATCCGTGCGGGCCAGGCGCCAGCCGGCGCCCTCCCGGGCGAAGACCAGCAGGCCCTTGCGCGTGGCCACCTGTAGCATATCCGCCATCACCACCTCCTCAGCCTCAGCCACCGGACAGCGCCTGCACCACGTAGACCTCGCCGGTCTCCCCGACCCGGTCGCTCAGCCCCTGGCGGTCGGCGACCTGCTCGCCGTCGACGAAGATCGCCACATGCTGGCGCAGCCGTCCCTGGTCGTCCAACAGGTAGCTGCGCAGGCGCGGGTTGACCGCAAAGACCTCGGCCAGCACGGCGCCGACCGTGGCGCCGGGCACCTCGAGCGGCGCCACATCGAGGTGACGCTGCAGGTTGAAGGTGAAACTGATACGCGGCATGTCGCCTTCCCGGCCCGGCCAGGCTCTCGCGGGTTGACGCCACAGGTATAGCCGAAAGCACGCCCGGGATCGGCCCCGGGCGCCGAACGGTTGGCCGGCGGCGGCGCGCAAAGTCGCCCGCGGCACTGGCGATCGCTCCGCCAATCCGGGATCATTCTGGCCCCGGCCACCTGCCCTCTGCGCCCCGGCCGGCTGCTACATTCAGCCCACCTGTCCCGAGAGACGAGATCGCCGATGGCCTCCGAGCTGTTCAGTCTGTACCTGAAGTTGCTGGTGCTCTACAGCCCCTTCTTCGTGTTGTCCTGCTTCATCGGCCTGAGCCGCGGCTACACGAGCAAGGAGCGCAAGCGCCTGGCCTGGAAGGTGGCCGGCGGCGTGGTGGTCGCCAGCGTGCTGCTGTACCTGTTCGGCAAGCACATCTTCAGCCTGTTCGGCATCACCATCGACGCCTTCCGCATCGGCGCCGGCAGCGTGCTGTTCATCTCGGCCCTGGGCATGGCCCAGGGCAAGTCGGCGGTGCAGAGCGACAATGTCCAGCAGGACGTCACCATAGTGCCGCTGACCATTCCGCTCACCGTCGGCCCCGGGACCATCGGTGCGCTGCTGCTGATGGGCGCCAGCCAGCCGCACTGGGACGACAAGCTGCTGGCGGTGGTCGCCATCGCCCTGGCCAGCCTCACGGTGGGCGTGGTGCTGTACCTGTCCAACCAGTTCGAGCGCCTGCTCGGCGACCAGGGCCTGCAGATCGTCAGCCGCCTGATGGGCCTGTTCGTCTGCGCCCTGGCGGCGCAGATCATCTTCACCGGGGTGAAGAACTACCTGACGCTCTGATTCGGTGCGCGGCAGCGGGCGGCGACCGGCCATCGCACCATCGAGGTGCAGCCCCTGTGCCGCCCCTTCCAGACTTACCTCAAGAGCCGCCCTCGGTGCCGTTTGGCACGGAAGCTGCGAGAGGACCGGCACCCTCACCGCCACAGCCGCGCCCGGAGTCACAGATGCACCGCCCCCTCGATCCGCACGCCCTGCCTGCCGCCGGCACCCGCCGGGTGGCCGTGCCACGACCTCGCGCCTGAGGCCGCCATGCCCCATTCGATTCGCGACGCCAGGGTCGCCGACCTGCCCGCCATCCTGGCCATCTACAACGATGCCGTGCGCCACTCCACGGCGATCTGGAACGACGCGCCGGTCGACCTGGCCAACCGGCGCGCCTGGTTCGACGCCCGCACCCTGCAAGGTTACCCGATCCTGGTGGCCGAGGACGGCCAGGGCGCCGTGCTCGGTTATGCCACCTTCGGCGACTGGCGGCCGTTCGCCGGCTTCCGCCACAGCGTCGAGCATTCGCTCTACGTGCGCACCGACCAGCGCGGCCAGGGCCTGGGCCCGGCCCTGCTGGCGGCGCTGATCGAGCGCGCCCGGGCCTGCGGCAAGCACGTGATGGTCGCGGCCATCGAGAGCGGCAACGACGCCTCGATCCGCCTGCACCGGCGCCTGGGCTTCGTCATCAGCGGGCAGATGCCCCAGGTCGGCTGCAAGTTCGGCCGCTGGCTCGACCTGACCTTTATGCAGCTGATCCTCGACCCCGGCATGGAGCCACCGACCAATGGAAAGCCCTGAACGGCGCATGAGCAGCCTGCAGCTGCACCGCGTCAGCGCCGCACGCTTCGCCCGCTACCGCCCGGGGCTGGGCGCCCTGCTGCGCGACGCCGTGGCCCAGGGCGCGTCGGTGGGGTTTCTCGCGAACCTGGATGAGCTGCAGGTCGAACGTTATCTCGACGAGGTGCTCGCCGCTGTCGGCCAGGGCCATCTGCTGTTGTGGGTGGCGGTGGAGAACGAGCAACTGCTGGCCTGCGTGCAACTGAACCTGTGTCAGAAGGCCAACGGCCGCAATCGCGCCGAGGTGCAGAAGCTGCTGGTCCTGCACCCTCAGCAGCGCCGCGGCCTCGGCCAGCGACTGATGGCCGCCGTGGAGCAGGCGGCCCGGCGACACGGGCGTGGACTGCTGTTTCTCGATACCCAGGCCGGCTCGACGGCGGAAACCTTCTATCAGGCCCTCGGCTACAGCCGCGCGGGCGAAGTCCCGGACTACGCCTGCAGCCCGGACGGCGAGCTGCACCCGACCGCCCTCTACTTCAAGCGGCTGCCCGGGCCGGGGGGGCGTCAGACTGGGCCGGAGACAGCCGGGCGCCGGCCAGACGGTACCGGCGCCAGCGCTAAGGCGTGGTCTCCAGCAGGCGCGGCGGGACATTCGGCTCGGCGAACCAGCGCCCATAGGTGGCGGCAAAGCCGCCATCGCGCTTCAGTTCGTCGAGGGCCGCCTGCCAGCGACGGACCACGGCGGGGTCCGTCTTCGGCGAGAGCGCCAGATAGGATTCGTGACGGAGGAAGACGAACTGCGCCTCGACCTGGTCCGCCGTCATGCCCACCATGGCGAGCAGGCCCGGCAGGGCGATGTCGCTGGCTGCCAGCACATCGGCACGGCCCTGGCGGAACATCTGCATCATGATCTCGGCGGACGCCACCGTATAGATATTGTCGAAGCCCCGGGACCGCAGGTACTCGTAGCTGTACCACTGCCGGGGCAGCACCAGCCGAGCCGCCCGGGCGTCCGCCAGGTCGCCGAAGCGCAGGCCTGAGCCCTTGCGGACGTAGAAGCGCGTGAGGGTCTGGGTCAGAGGCCCCACCCACTGGAAGGCCGACTCGCGGCTCGGTATGCGCGCCGTGGTGAACACCCCGGCATTCGCCTCGCGTCGAGCCTTGGTATAGCCCCGGGTCCAGGGCCCCAACTCGATCCGCACCGGGTCGCCGGTGCGCGCCGACAGGGTCTGGATGATCTCCATGGAAAAACCGCCGAGCCGGCCATCCCGGCTGAAGTTCAGCGGCGGATTCTCCTCGGTGTAGAGCGTCAGCTCCAGCGCATGGCCGGGCACGCCGCCGAGCAGCGTCAGCGCCATCGCCCACAGCGCGCACCTCAACCCCACCCACGCCCCTCGCATTCCCGACAAGATCTGCACTCCTCTGTGCGCGGCACTCGCTGCCGCCGGACGCTGCCGGTCACGGCAGAGCGCCCTCGTGCGGACCTTGGCAAGCCGGCCCGAGCCTTGCCCGCCCCTCATGGCGCCGCCAACGCCGTGATGGCCCGGTTGAGCCGGCCCATCACCTCGATCGGCACGTCCCTGCTGCACAGGATATGGCGCTGGAGCCCCGGCGGCATGTCGGGGAAACCGTACTCGGCGAGTCCGCCCAAGCCCGCCTCCCGGCTCCGCTGATAATGCCAGTCGGCCTGGTCGGCCAGCATATAGGCCATGCGATTGGCGGCCACCATCTGCATCAGACCGGACGGCGCCACGGTGACGCGCACGACCCGGTTGGCGCTGCGCGCGATCAACGCATCCAGCTCAGGGCCATAGGACACCCCGTCCACCACGCCGAGGCTGATGTCCGGATCGGCCAGCAGCGAGGCGAAGCTTCCATGCTCCTGGATCGCCGGAAGCGCCGCAGCGCTGGCCAGCAGCGTGTGCGGCGGGTCGGCATGGAAGGGCAGGCTGAACTGGGCGAGCCGCTCCCGTTCCGGCAGACGGTACCAGCCTATCGAACAGAAGCCCCGGGTTCCGCGCTGGAAATCCCGCCAGATGCGCTTGGACGGGCGCTCGACGAACAGCGCCGGCACCTCGGCCCGGGCGAAGAGGCGCCGGGCACGCAACAGCAGGAAACCCTGGGCACGACCATTTTCCCGATAGTGATAGGGCGCCTTGTCGCGCCAGGCCACCGTGATCGGCTCGGCGGCAACCGCCCCCCAGGCGACGAGCCAGCAGAGCGCGACGCCAGCTAGGCGCAGGCCCATGCCGCTCGCCCTCGGAAACTACGGAACATCATCACTCCCATCCATGCGGCGCAGGGCGCCCACCGTACCAGTCGCCGCCCGCCGCACCTCACGGCCGCGTCCGCCAGCGTCAGGGCGCCAGTCTGCTCGACTTCGGGAACATGCGAAAGGACGCGCGGCCAGCGCCGGCTACCCGGAGGGCGCTGGCCCCGGGACGGCGGCAAGCGCTGCGGCGGCTCAACGCAACTGGCTGTCCTTGCTGCCGCGGCGGTTATAGCCCCCGCTGGCCTGCCGCTGCTGGTCATGCTCGGACTGGCAGGCCACGCACAGGCGCACGCCGGGAATGGCCCGCCGCCGCGCCTCGGGAATGCTCGCGTCGCACTCCTCGCAATGGCTCAGGCTTTCGCCCCTGGGCAGCTGGCTACGGGCGCGGGCGATGGCGTCCTCGATGCTGCTGTCGATCTGTTCCTGCACCGCCCCGTCACTTGCCCAGCCACCGGCCATAGCCACCTCTCCAGTCTCGAACCCATAGCCGCTAGATATGCACGTCCCGCCGCGGTTTTACAAGGGCAGGTCATCGGCTGGAGCGGAGCAGCCCCACGGCGACAGGCCGCGCACGCGGGCTAACGGCGCTCGAGCGGCGCCAGCAGGGCCCTGATCGACGGACTGTCGAGGTTGTCCCGCGTCACCAGTACGGCCTCCAGCTCGACCTCGCGCCGCCGCGGCTCCAGCCGCTTTTCGCGCAAGGCCTGGTGGGCCAGCAGCACGCCCTGATAGCCCATGCGGTAGGGCTGCTGGACCATCAGCGCGGCAATCTGACCGCTGCCCAGGGCCTCCAGCAACAACGGATCGGCGTCGAATCCCAGGTGCAGCACGCGCCCGGCGCTCTGCAGGCGCAGCAAGGCGGCATAGACCTGGCGGGTCGAGGAACCATTGGGAGTGAACAGTGCATCGAGCCTCGGCAGCTCCTGCACCAGGGCCTCGAGGGTCGCCTGCGGCGGATCACCGAGGTGACGGTCGAAGACGATGGCCAGGCCTGCCGCCCGCACCGCCTGGACGAAGCCCCGCTGGCGGGCGCTGGTCGAGGGAATCTCCGGGGTCATGCGGATCATCCCCACCCGGCCCTTGCCGCCCAGACGCTGCACCACGTAGCGGCCGGCCGCCTGGCCGGCACGGTAGTTGTCGGTGGCGATCAGCGCCTGCGCATCGCCGCCGCCGACATCGCGGTCGATATAGAAGGTCAGCACCCCCTGGCCCTTGAGCTCGCTGACCCGGGCATTGATCTGCGGACCGGCCGGGGCGATGACCAAGGCCCTGCAGCCCTGTTCCAGCACCTTGTCGATCAGCCGCAGCTGCGTCGCCACGCTGCCCTCGCGCCGTGGCCCGCGCAGATAGAGCTCTACGCCAAGGTCCAGCGCCGCCTGGCGGGCACCGGCCTCCACTTGCCGCCAAAAAACATGGGCGCTGGCGGTCACCACACCGATGCACTCCTTTGCCGAAATCGGCCCCACCCAGACTGTGCACAGCGCACAGAGCCAGGCGAACCGACGTACAGCCGGAAAGGACTGCATGATCGGACTCCCGCGGTCACGATGACCACTACATCGCAGGTGATATCACTTTAGTATCAAAGCATCCGTGCCGCCAGCGGCGGTGGCGCGAGGCGAACACCGCGCATGCGCCCGGCCCCACCACCCCGGCGCTCTGCACAACCTTGTCACAGTCCGGCCGACAATCGGACTGGCGGCCACGCCCCAGGCAGGCGATCATCGGCACTCTTCCCCGGCTTTCGAACGAGACATGACCGATATCACCGTCGCCACGCACAAGCCCCGCCCCCTGATCGACCTGCTGATCAGCATTCTGATCCCCTCGCTGATCCTGATGAAATTCAGCGGCGAGGCCCGCCTCGGCGCCGACGGCGCGCTGGTGCTGGCCCTGGCGTTCCCCCTCGGCTGGGGCTGTTTCGAGCTGCTCAAGTACCGCAAGTTCAACTTCATCGCCCTGCTCGGCCTGATCAGCGTACTGCTCACCGGCGGCATCGGCCTGCTCAAGCTGGACAACCAGTGGCTGGCGATCAAGGAAGCCGCGGTACCCGGACTGATCGGCATCGCCGTGCTGGTCTCCACCTACACGCGCTACCCGCTGATCCGCACCATGCTGCTCAACCGCTCGGTGCTGGACGTCGACAAGATCCACGACCGCCTTGAGCAGGGCGGCCACACCGCGGCCTTCGAGGCCCGCCTGCTGCGCGCCACCTACTGGCTGAGCGGGACCTTCTTCTTCTCCTCGGCGATGAACTACGCCCTGGCCAAGTGGATAGTGGTCAGCCCGGCCGGCAGCGAGGCGTTCAACGCCGAGTTGGGCCGCATGAACCTGCTCAGCTACCCGATGATCGCCATCCCCTCGATGATCATGCTGATGGCCATCTTCTACTACCTGTGGCGCACCATCCACGGCCTCACCGGCCTCAAGCTGGAAGAGATCATGGCCCACGCCGCGCCGGAATCGCAGTCCTGATCCGCCCCGGACGGCGCACCCGGCCCTGACCCGCTCGGCATGCTGACGCTCTCGGCCTATCTCGGCCTGTTTCTCTCCGCGCTGGGCGCCGCGACCCTGCTGCCGCTGCAGTCCGAGGCGGTACTGGTCGGCCTGCTGCTCGGCGAGGCCTACCCGGTCGGGGCCCTGCTGGCGGTGGCCAGCGCCGGCAACGTGCTCGGCGCGCTGCTCAACTGGCTGCTGGGCCGCTACCTCGAACACTTGCGCCACCGGCGCTGGTTCCCCCTGAGCCAGCGCCAGCTGGAGCGCGCCCAGGGCTGGTACGGGCACTACGGCCACTGGTCGCTGCTGCTCAGCTGGATGCCCGTGATCGGCGACCCCCTGACCCTGGCCGCCGGCATCATGCGCGAGCCGCTCTGGCGCTTCCTGCTGCTCGTCGGCCTGGCCAAGACCGGGCGCTACGCCGTGCTGGCGGCACTGACCCTGGGCTGGGGCTGAACGACGGCAGCCGTCCCCCGTCGTCAGAGGCGATGATCGGGGCAGCATTCTGCGGCGGCCTCACATAGAATGCGCGGCCGTTTTTCTGGAACAGCGCGCAGCATGTCTTTCTCCACCCCCGCCCGCGCCTGCGGCATCGACTTCGGCACCTCCAACTCCACCGTCGGCTGGCAGCGCCCCGGCGCCGACCGCCTGATCGCCCTGGAGGACGGCAAGATCACCCTGCCCTCTGTGCTCTTCTTCAATTTCGAGGAGCGCCGCCCGGTCTACGGCCGCCTGGCCCTGCACGAATACCTGGAAGGCTACGAAGGCCGGCTGATGCGCTCGCTGAAGAGCCTGCTGGGTTCCAAGCTGCTCAAGAGCGAGACCACGGTGCTGGGCAGCGCCCTGCCGTTCAAGGACCTGCTCGGCCTGTTCATCGGCCAGCTCAAGCAGCGCGCCGAGGCGGTGGCCCAGCGGCCGTTCGAGGAAGTGGTGCTGGGCCGCCCGGTGTTCTTCGTCGACGATGACCCGGTCGCCGACCTGGAGGCGCAGAACACCCTGGTGGCGGTGGCGCACAAGCTCGGGTTCAAGGAGGTGTCGTTCCAGTACGAGCCCATCGCCGCGGCCTTCGACTACGAGGCCGGCATCGAGCGCGAGGAACTGGTGCTGATCGTCGACATCGGCGGCGGCACCTCGGACTTCTCCCTGGTGCGCCTGGCGCCCGAGCGCCGCGCCATCGCCGAGCGCCAGGACGACATCCTCGCCACCGGCGGCGTGCATGTCGGCGGCACCGACTTCGACAAGCAGCTCTCGCTGGCCGGGGTGATGCCGCTGTTCGGCTACGGCAGCCGGATGAAGAGCGACGCGCCGATGCCCACCAGCCACCACCTCAACCTGGCCACCTGGCATACCATCAACGCCGTCTATTCGGCGCAGTCGCAGCGCCAGCTGCAGAGCATGCGCTACGACATCCTCGACCCGACCGGCATCGACCGCCTGTTCAGCCTGATCGAGCAGCGCGCCGGACACTGGCTGGCGATGCAGGTGGAGGACAGCAAGATCGCCCTCACCGAATGCGCCAGCAGGTCCATCGACCTGCGGCGCGTCGAGCCGGGCCTGGTCGCCGAGCTGAGCCGCGAACTGTTCGAGGGCGCCATCGCGCCGCTGCTGCAGCGCGTGCGCGCCAGTGTCGGGCAGTTGCTGGACAGCGCCGGCGTCGAGCGGGTCGATACGGTGTTCTTCACCGGCGGCTCCAGCGGCATCCCGGCGCTGCGCCGGGCCGTGGCGGCGCTGCTGCCCACTGCCCGCCATGTGGAGGGCAACAACTTCGGCAGCATCGGCAGCGGCCTGGCCATCGAGGCGCACAAGCGCTACGGCTGAATCAGGCCACAACGGGGCCGAGCCGCAACAAAAACGCCAGCTTCACGCTGGCGTTCTTTGTTTTAGCGGTTGGGTCGACGCCCCCTTGCGAGACTGTCAGCGCGGCGCCACCGGGCGCTTGGCCGGCTTCTTGCCACCCTTCTTGTCCGCGCCCTTGCCGCTGCGCTCGGCCTTGGCCCGCGCCTCGGCCGCGGCCTTGGCCTGCTCGCGCTTGTCCCAGGGCTTGCTGCCGTCGCTGCCGCGCGGCGGCAGGCCGCTGTGCTGGGTGAGGATCTTGCCGACCGTCTTGCCCTGGGCGCCGACCTTCTTGCTGCCGGCCGGGGTGGAGTTCTTCCGTCGCGCGCTCTGGTAGCTGTCGCTGGCCGGCTGGTGCAAGGGGATCAGCTGGTGCTTGCCCGGGCCGATCAGGTCGCCGCGCCCCATGCGCTCCAGGGCCTCGCGCAGCAGCGGCCAACCACGGGGGTCGTGGTAGCGCAGGAAGGCCTTGTGCAGGCGGCGCTGCTGCTCGCTCTTGACGATGCTCACGCCGTCGCTCTTGTAGGTGACCTTGCGCAGCGGGTTCTTGCCCGAGTGGTACATGGCGGTGGCGGTGGCCATCGGCGAGGGGTAGAAGGCCTGCACCTGGTCGGCGCGGAAATCGTTGCGCTTGAGCCACAGGGCGAGGTTCATCATGTCCTCGTCGGTCGTCCCAGGATGGGCGGCGATGAAGTAGGGGATCAGGTACTGCTCCTTGCCCGCCTCCTTGGAGTACTTCTCGAACATGCGCTTGAACTTGTCGTAGCTGCCGATGCCCGGCTTCATCATCTTGTCCAGCGGGCCGCGCTCGGTGTGCTCCGGGGCGATCTTCAGGTAGCCGCCGACATGGTGGGTGACCAGCTCCTTGACGTATTCCGGCGACTCCACGGCCAGGTCGTAGCGCAATCCCGAGGCGATCAGGATCTTCTTCACCCCGGGCAGGGCGCGGGCCTTGCGGTACAGCTCGATCAGGGACGAATGGTCGGTGTTGAGGTTCTCGCAGATGCCGGGAAACACGCAGGACGGTTTGCGGCAGTGCTTCTCGATCTCCGGGTCCTTGCAGGCGATGCGGTACATGTTGGCGGTCGGCCCGCCCAGGTCGGAAACCACCCCGGTGAAGCCCGGCACCTTGTCGCGCATCTCCTCGATCTCGTGGAGGATCGACTCGTGGGAGCGGTTCTGGATGATCCGCCCCTCGTGCTCGGTGATCGAGCAGAAGGTGCAGCCGCCGAAGCAGCCGCGCATGATGTTGACCGAGAAGCGGATCATCTCGTAGGCCGGGATCTTCTCCTTGCCATAGGCCGGGTGCGGCACCCGCGCATAGGGCATGCCGAACACGTAGTCCATCTCCTCGGTGGTCATGGGGATGGGTGGCGGGTTGAACCACACGTCCACCTCGCCGTGCTTCTGCACCAGGGCGCGGGCGTTGCCCGGGTTGGTCTCCAGGTGCAGCACGCGGTTGGCGTGGGCGTAGAGCACCGCGTCGCCGCGCACCTTCTCGAAGGACGGCAGGCGGATCACCGTCCTGTCGCGCTCCAGGCGCGGGTGCGGCAGCAACTGCACCACCTTGGCCGCATTGGGGTCCTCGACCGGCCCTTTCTCCTGCTCGATGGCGCAGGCGGCGGTGTCCTGGGTGTTGACGTAGGGGTTGATGATCTTGTCGATCTTGCCCGGGCGGTCGATGCGCGTGGAGTCGATCTCCAGCCAGCCCTCGGGCGTGTCGCGGCGGATGAAGGCGGTGCCGCGGATGTCGTTGATCGTCTCGAGCGACTCGCCCGCGGCAATGCGCTGGGCGATCTCCACCACCGCGCGCTCGGCGTTGCCGTACAGCAGGATGTCGGCGCAGGCGTCGATCAGGATCGAGTGGCGCACCTTGTCCTGCCAGTAGTCGTAGTGGGCGATCCGCCGCAGCGAGGCCTCGATGCCGCCGAGGACGATCGGCACGTGCTTGTAGGCTTCCTTGCAGCGCTGGCTGTACACCAGGCTGGCGCGATCGGGACGCTTGCCGGCCAGGCCGCCGGGGGTGTAGGCGTCGTCCGAGCGGATCTTCTTGTCGGCGGTGTAGCGGTTGATCATCGAGTCCATGTTGCCGGCGGCGACGCCGAAGAACAGGTTGGGCTCGCCGAGCTTCATGAAATCGTCTTTCGACTGCCAGTCCGGCTGGGCGATGATGCCCACGCGAAAGCCCTGGGCCTCGAGCAGGCGGCCGATGATGGCCATGCCGAACGAGGGATGATCGACGTAGGCATCCCCGGTGACGATGATGATGTCGCAGCTGTCCCAGCCGAGCTGATCCATCTCTTCCCGGCTCATCGGCAGGAAAGGCGCCGGGCCGAAGCACTCGGCCCAGTATTTTGGATAGTCGAACAACGGCTTGGCTGCTTGCATGGTCTTGACCGAGGGGGCGGATTGGATCGGGCGCGGAATATAGCACAAATTTTGACCAAACCCGACGACCGCACTGGGTTTTGCCGGGGAATTCGCCCCCGCCGCGGCGACAGCCACGGGTGATTGCGCCGATGGCTTATGGCTATACTCCGGCCAGAAGACACCGGCGCAGCCTGAGCCGGGATAGGGGGTTTGCAGTGCGGCAGTTGATCTCCTCGCTGGTCCTGTGGCTGGGCCTGGCCGCGGGTGCCTGGGCGGCCCCCGCGCTGCTGAGCGCAGACGACAGCGGCCGCTCGCTCAATCGGCACATCGAACTGCTGGAAGATGTCGGCGCCCAGCTGGGCATCGACGACATGGCCGACCCCGCCATCCAGGCGCGCTTTCGCCCCGCCGCGGGACGCGCCAGCGTCGGCCAGAGTCGCCATCCCTGGTGGATCAAGCTGGAGCTGGCGCGCAGCGCCGATGCGCCGGGTGACTGGTGGCTGGAAGTCGGCGCGGTGACCCTGCTGGACCTGCAGCTCTTTCTTCCCGACGGCCGCGGCGGCTGGCAGCAGCGCCAGTCCGGCGAGCGGGCGAGCTTCGCCGCGGGACGCGACCATCCCTACCGGCGCGCGGTGGTCCGCCTGCCACCGCTGGACACGCAGCCGCTGACGCTCTACCTGCGCACCTACGACCCCGCCGGCAACTCCTTCCCCCTGCGCGCCTGGCAGATCGCGGAACTCGACCGCGTCGCCGCCCGGGAAAACCTCGGCCTGGGCCTGGTCTACGGGGTGATCGCCGCCCTGCTGTTGTACAACCTGTTCATCCTCTTCAGCCTGCGCGACAGCGCCTACTTCTGGTACGTGCTGACCACCGCCTGCGCACTGCTGTTCATCCTCAGCATGACCGGTCACGGCTTCCAGTACCTGTGGCCTGGCCAGGAGGTACCGTTCTGGCTGGACCGCATCACCCTGCCCTCGCTCTGGGGCCTGTGTGCCAGCCGTTTCACCCAGACCCTGCTGCAGACCCGGCGCCACGTGCCCTGGGCCCACCAGCTGCTGAACATGGCCTGCCTGGCCTATGTCGCCGCCATCGCCCTGAACGCCCTCGACCTGCGCGGCCCGGCCGCCTGGATCATCGCCCTGCTGTCGCTGACCAGCATCCCCGCGGCGCTGGGCAGCGCCCTGATCCGCTGGCGCCAGGGCTTCTTCCCCGCCCTGCTGTACCTCGGCGGCTACGGCCTGGTGCTCGGCAGCATCGGCATCCTGTTGCTGCGCGCCACCGGACTGCTGCAACCCTCGGCGCTCAATGCCTACGTTTTTCCCCTGGCGGTCGCCGCCGAGTCGATCCTGTTCTCCTTCGCCCTGGCCTACCGCATCCAGCTGCTGAAGCAGGAGAAAACCGCGGCCCTGCGCCAGGCGGACCGGGAAAAGACCGCGCGCCTGGCCCTGGCCCAGGCCAATGCCGACGAGCTGCAGAGCGCCGTGGCGCGACGCACCGCCGAGCTGGCGGCGGCCAACGCACGCCTGCGGCTACGGGAGCAGGAGCTGCAGCATGCCGCTTTTCACGACGCCCTGACCGAACTGCCCAACCGCCGCTATCTGGTCGAGCGCAGCGGCTCCGCCCTGGCCCACGCCGAACGCCACGGCGAGGTCGTGGCCCTGCTGCTGATCGACCTCGATCACTTCAAACCGATCAACGACAGATTCGGCCACGACGCCGGCGACCTGGTGCTGCAGGAAGTGGCCAAGCGCCTGCGCCTGCATCTGCGCAGCGGCGATACGGTGGCACGCCTGGGCGGCGACGAGTTCGCCGTGCTGCTGTGCGGCGCCGATGCCGAAGCCCACGCCCGGGAAGTCGCCGAGCGCCTGCTGAGCGAACTGGCGCAGCCGGTGTGCTATGGCGCCGAACGCCTCACGGTGACCATCAGCATCGGCGGCGCGCTCTATCCCCAGCACGCCAGCACCTTCGCCGGCCTGTACAAGGCCGCCGACGAGGCGCTGTACCGGGTCAAGGCCCGTGGCCGCTCGGGCTGGCGGCTCTGCGGAGAAGACGGCGAGCTGAGCCGCAGCGCCCGCCTGCAGCTGGACGTGCTGAACGTACCGAGCGGCCTGAGCTAAGCGCCCAGGCTCGTCCGCCTTATCCGCCCCCCAAGGAGCATGCCCCTGCCACAGGCCCGGCGCAGGTCGCCATTGGCAGCAGTCGGCGGGGCTGCAGGCTACTGACAGCAGGCTGTCAGTAGCCCTGGCCTAGAGTGGCCTCGACAGGTTGAAGAGCGCCCCCTGGCGTCGACCTGCTGACACCACTGCCTTTCAAGGAGAGAGAAGATGAATGCACTTAACTGGTTCGAACTGTTCGTCGGCGACTTCGAGCGCGCCCACAATTTCTATGAGCGGGTCCTGGCCAGGTCGCTGGAGGTGATCGAGGGCATGGGCGGTCGCATGGCCCTGTTCCCCCATGCCCCGGAAACTGGTGTGGGCGGCTGCCTGAGCGACTCGGCCGAACAGCAGAGCGGCGTAGGCGGCACGCGTGTCTACCTGAACGTGGAAGGGCAATTGGATGCCGTGGTGAACCGGGTGCCGGCCGCGGGCGGGGTGATTATCCAAGGCAAGATGTCCATCGCCCCCCATGGCTTTATCGCCGTGATAAAAGACAGCGAAGGCAATGAGGTGGGCCTGCACAGCATGTCCTAAAGCCACCTCGCACCTGCTGGTCGTCCTCCCAGAGGCCGGCCAGCCCGTTAATCAGGGAAGGGTCATGAGGCGCGCCGACCGTCTGTTTCAGATCGTGCAGTTCCTGCGCAGCCGCCGGCTGACCACCGCCCAGTGGCTGGCCGAGCGCCTGCAGGTATCGGTGCGCACCATCTATCGGGACATCCAGGACCTGTCGCTTTCCGGCGTGCCGCTGGAGGGCGAGGCCGGGGTCGGCTATGTGCTGCGCCAACCCATGGACCTGCCGCCACTGATGTTCGAGCGCGAGGAGATCGAGGCCCTGCTGATCGGTGCGCAGATGGTCAAGGCCTGGGCCGACCCACAACTGCGCCGGGCCGCCGAATCGGCCCTGGCGAAGATCCACGGCGTACTGCCCAACGCCCTGCGCGACGAATTCAACCGCAACCAGCTATTCGCCCCCGAGGTGAATCATTACCCGGTGCACTGGCTCGCACAGGTGCGTCAGGCGATACGTCAGCGGCGCAAACTGCAGCTCGGCTACCGCGACGAAAACGGTCAGGCCAGCCTGCGCCGCATCTGGCCCCTGGGTCTGTTCTTCTGGGGCCAGACCTGGACCCTGTGCAGCTGGTGCGAATTGCGCAATGACTTTCGCAACTTCCGCATCGACCGAGTGGAGCATCTCAACGACACCGAGGAAAGCTTCGAGACCGCAGAGGGCCAGCGCCTGGCGGACTACCTGGCACCCTATCTGGGCAACGCGGCATTGGCCCCACGCTACAAATCCTGAGCGCTGCGGACCGGCGCCGCCTATTCGTCGTCGAACTGGTAGCTGCCCGGCGCCAGGTTCTCGAAGCGCGAGTATTTGCCGAGGAAGGCCAGGCGCGCGGTCCCCAGCGGGCCGTTCCGCTGCTTGCCGATGATGATCTCGGCCACGCCCTTGTACTCGGTCTCCGGGTGATAGACCTCGTCGCGGTAGACGAACATGATGATGTCGGCGTCCTGCTCGATCGCCCCGGATTCGCGCAGGTCGGAGTTGATCGGGCGCTTGTTGGGGCGCTGTTCCAGGCCGCGGTTGAGCTGCGACAGGGCGATCACCGGGCAGTTGAACTCCTTGGCCAGGGCCTTGAGCGAGCGGGAGATCTCGGAGATCTCGTTGACCCGGCTGTCGCCGCTGGAGCCGGGAATCTGCATCAGCTGCAGGTAGTCGACCATGATCAGGCCGATCTCGCCGTGCTCGCGGGCCAGGCGCCGGGTGCGCGCGCGCATCTCCGAGGGCGAGATACCCGCCGTGTCGTCGATGAACAGCTTGCGGTCGTTGAGCAGGTTGACCGCCGAGGTCAGGCGCGGCCAGTCGTCGTCGTCCAGCCGGCCGGCGCGGACCTTGGTCTGGTCGATGCGCCCCAGGGAGGCGAGCATACGGATGACGATGGATTCCGAGGGCATCTCCAGGGAGTACACCAGCACCGCCTTGTCGCTGCGCATCAGAGCGTTTTCCACCAGGTTCATGGCGAAGGTGGTCTTGCCCATGGACGGACGTCCGGCGACGATGATCATGTCGGCCGGCTGCAGGCCGCTGGTCAGGTTGTCCAGGTCGGTGAAGCCGGTGGACAGGCCGGTGATGGCGTCGCCGGCATTGAACAGGGTGTCGATGCGGTCGATGGCCTTGACCAGGATGTCGTTGATCCCCACCGGCCCGCCGGTCTTCGGCCGCGCCTCGGCGATCTGGAAGATCAGTCGCTCGGCCTCGTCGAGAATCTCCGCGCCGGTACGTCCTTCCGGGGCGTAGGCGCTGTCGGCGATCTCGCTGCTGATGCCGATCAGCTGGCGCAGGGTGGCGCGCTCGCGGATGATTTGCGCATAGGCCTTGATGTTGGCCACCGAGGGGGTGTTCTTGGCCAGCTCGCCGAGGTAGGCCAGGCCGCCGACCTGGGCCAGCTGGCCCTCCTTGTCCAGCTGCTCGGACAGGGTGACCACGTCGAACGGCTGGTTGCGCTCGGCCAGCTTGTAGATGGCGCGGAAGATCAGCCGGTGGTCGTGGCGGTAGAAGTCGCCGTCGGAGACCTGATCGAGCACCCGTTCCCAGGCATTGTTGTCGAGCATCAGGCCGCCGAGCACGGCCTGCTCGGCCTCGATCGAGTGCGGCGGCACCTTCAGGGCGGAGGTCTGCAGGTCGTACTGCTCGGGAATGCTGATGTCGTTCATAGGGCTCTGGGCAGAAATTCTGGGGAGGAAAAACAAAGGGCACGGCATCGCTTACGCAATGTCGTGCCCGATGTTAGCGAGCCTGCACCTGAGCGCAAGCCCGCTTGGTCGCACGCCTTAGGCGGCGACTACGACAACCTTGACGGTTGCTTCGACGTCGGTGTGCAGGTGCACGGCCACGTCGTATTCGCCAACCTGGCGAATGGTGCCGTTCGGCAGACGCACTTCGGCCTTGGCCACTTCCACGCCGGAGGCGGTCAGGGCGTCGGCGATGTCGTGGGTGCCGATAGAACCGAACAGCTTGCCCTCATCGCCCGCGGTAGCGGTGATGGTGACTTCCAGCTCGGCCAGCTGAGCGGCGCGAGTTTCGGCGGAGGCCTTCTTCTCGGCAGCCAGCTTTTCCAGCTCGGCGCGACGCGCTTCGAACGCAGCGACGTTCGCGGCGGTAGCGGCGGTGGCCTTGCCTTGCGGCAGCAGGAAGTTACGGCCGTAACCGGCCTTAACGTTCACTTTGTCGCCCAGGTTGCCCAGATTGGCGATTTTTTCCAGCAGGATGACTTCCATTTGGGTCTTACCTCTTAACTTTTAACCTTCACCGTCCGTGGGCCCCGCGCCGTGCTTGCGCGCGAAGCGACCACGAAAATCAAACAGACTGTCGACGATGGCCAAGACCACCAGTAACGGATAGGTCAGCTGCATGAACAACAGCAGCGTGATGTACAGCCCGACCAGCCAGAACTTCGCCAGTCGCCCCTGCGCCACCAGCCCGTGCAACAGGCCGATACCGGCAAACGCCAGCGGCACGCTGCACAGCGGCGTCAGCATCGCCAGCTGCGGCCCCAGATTGGGACCGAGCAGCAAGCCGACCAGCAGCAACATCGCCGGCGCCGGCGGCAGTCGCAGGGCGCGAAACTCGCGCCCGAAACCACCGGGGTTGTACAACAGCGCCTGCCAGTAACGCCCAAGCATCAGGCTCAGCAGGCTGACGATCTGCAGCAGGGCCGCCAGCAATCCGGTCAGCACCGGTGCGATCAGGCTCTCCAGGCGCGCTCGCTCATCCACCGTCATCTGTTGGTGGACCCCATCGAGCATCTGCGGCAGGAGCTTCTGCAGCTCCCCCGCCATTGCCTCGATGGGTTCGCGGAACACCGCACCCAAGACCAGCCCATACACCAGGCCCAATGCCACGCTGCACAGCAGCACACGATTCCAGGACTGGCCGGCGCGCAACAACAACGCCAGCCCCAGCGCACCGAGCAACACCAGCAAGGTGCGCGGCTCACCGAAATACCACCAGCCAATCGCCGGCAGCAGGGCCCAGGCGAGGATGCCCAGGGCATCGCTCGAACCGCGCCGCAGAAGCACCAGGCTTCCGGCGGCGGCACTCAACCAGAACAGCAGCGGCAATGCCGCAGAACCCACCACCACCAGGGTGGCCTGCATGCGGCCGCGCATGATGAATTCAGCCAAGGCACGCATGCGATCTATCCCTTACTACTTGTCGAACATCCGGTCTCAGCGGCCGTGGCTGTCGGTGTAGGGCAGCAGGGCCAGGAAGCGGGCGCGCTTGATAGCGGTGGCCAGCTGACGCTGATAACGAGCCTTGGTACCGGTGATACGGCTAGGAACGATCTTGCCGGTTTCCGAGATGTAGGCCTTCAGGGTGTTGAGATCTTTGAAATCGATCTCTTTCACGTTCTCTGCGGTGAAACGGCAGAATTTACGACGACGGAAGAAACGTGCCATGTGATTGGCTCCTCAATAGATCCGTGAATTACTCGTCAGCGTTGTCGCTGTCGTTGCTGTCGCTGTCATCGCTGCTGTCGCTGGACTCGGCGCTTTCAGGACGGTCGCGACGCTCGCGGCGCTCACTGCGGTTTTCTTCGGCCTTGAGCATCTCGGACTGGCCGGTAACGGCTTCGTCGCGACGGATGACCAGGTTACGGATCACGGCATCGTTGTAACGGAAGTTGTCTTCCAGCTCGGCCAGGGCCTTGCCGGTGCACTCGACGTTGAGCATCACGTAGTGTGCCTTGTGGACGTTGTTGATGGCGTAAGCCAGCTGACGACGGCCCCAGTCTTCCAGGCGGTGGATCTTGCCGCCGTCTTCTTCGATCAGCTTGGTGTAACGCTCGACCATGCCGCCGACTTGCTCGCTCTGGTCCGGGTGAACCAGAAAGATGATTTCGTAATGACGCATAAATGCTCCTTACGGGTTGTAGCCTGCCACGTGGCGCGGTCAGGCAAGGAGTGAATGACTCTGTGGGTCTTGCCGAAGGGAAGGCACGAAGGCGCCTGCCGTGACGACAAGGGGCGCCATTCTAGAGAAGCCCCCTGCCGCACGCAAGGCGAACTGGTGATTATTTGAGCAGCACCGACTGCAGCGCCCCGCACACGCGGGGGCGCCCGGGCGTCAGGCCTGCGGCGCCTTGCCCCGGCGCTGGCGCAGGGCCTCGAACAGGCAGACGCCGGTGGCCACCGAGACGTTCAGACTGCTGACGCTGCCGGCCATGGGCAGGCGCACCAGGTAGTCGCAGTGCTCGCGGGTCAGGCGACGCATGCCCTTGCCCTCGGCCCCCATGATCAGCACTGTGGGTCCGGTCAGGTCCTGCTGGTACAGCTCCTGCTCGGCCTCGCCGGCGGTGCCGACCACCCACAGGCCGCGCTGCTGGAGTTTCTCCAGGCTGCGCGCCAGGTTGGTCACCGCCACCAGGGGCACCACCTCGGCGGCGCCGCAGGCGACCTTGCGCACCGTGGCATTGAGCGTCGCCGACTTGTCCTTCGGCACTATCACCGCCAGCGCACCGGCGGCGTCGGCGGTACGCAGGCAGGCGCCGAGGTTGTGCGGGTCGGTCACGCCATCGAGCACCAGCAGCAGCGGCGGCCCTTCGGCGCGATCGAGCAGCTCCTCGAGCATCGCCTCGCCCCACACCTGGCTCGGACTGACATCCGCCACCACGCCCTGGTGCACGCCCTCGACCCAGGCATCCATCTCGCGGCGCTCGCACTGGCCGACACTGACCCGTGCCTGCGCCGCCAGCTCGATCAGCACCTGCACCCGCGGATCGCTGCGCCCCTCGGCCAGCCAGACCTGCTTGACCCGCTTGGGGTGGTGGCGCAGCAGCGCCTCCACGGCGTGCACGCCGTAGATCTTCTCCAACTGGCTCATGACTTCGCCTTACGCTTGCGCGGCCCGCCGCCATTGCCGCCGGACTCCGCCTTCGGCGGTCCCTTGCGGTGCTTGCTGGGCTTGGTGCCCTTGCCCGCTTCGGCCTGGCCGCCGCGCCCCTTGGCGGACTTGCTCTTGGACTCGCTCAGCAGGGCCTTCTTCAGCTCGCGACTCTTCTCGACGTCGGTGTTGCCCGCGGCCGCCCGCTCGCCGCGACGCCCGCCCCTGGCGGGAGCGGACTCGAACCCGCCGCGCCGGCGCCCTGCCGGCTCCGGGCTGGCGCTCGGGGCCAGCTCGAAGTCGATCTTGCGCTCGTCCAGGTCGACCCGCATGACCTTCACCGCGACCGTATCGCCGAGGCGGAAGCTGCGGCCGCTGCGCTCGCCGGCCAGGCGATGATGCACCGGATCGAAGTGGTAGTAGTCGCCCGGCAGCGCAGTGACATGCACCAGGCCTTCGACGTAGATGTCGGTGAGCTCGACGAACAGGCCGAAGCCGGTCACCGCGGTGATCACCCCGGGGAAGGTCTCGCCGACCCGATCCTTCATGAACTCGCACTTGAGCCAGTTCACCACGTCGCGGGTCGCCTCGTCGGCGCGCCGCTCGGACATCGAGCACTGCTCGCCGAGCTGCTCCAGGGTCGGCTCGTCATACGGATAGATGCGCGCCTTGGGCATGCTCACCGCGCCGGCGCGCTTGACGTGCGAGGTATCCTGCTTGGAACGGATCACGCTGCGGATCGCCCGATGGATCAGCAGGTCCGGGTAGCGGCGAATCGGCGAGGTGAAGTGGGCATAGGCGTCGTAGTTCAAGCCGAAGTGGCCCTGATTGTCGGCGCTGTACACCGCCTGGCTCAGCGAGCGCAGCATCACGGTCTGGATCAGGTGGTAGTCCGGACGCTCGCGGATGCTCTCCAGCAGCGCCTGGTAGTCCTTGGGCGACGGCCCCTCCTTGGCCTTGCCGCGGTGCAGCGACAGGCCGAGTTCGGTGAGGAAGGCCTTGAGCTTCTCCAGGCGCTCGGGCGGCGGACCGTCATGCACCCGGTACAGCGCCGGAATCTCGTGCTTCTGCATGAACGCCGCGGTGGCGACGTTGGCCGCCAGCATGCATTCCTCGATCAGCTTGTGCGCGTCGTTGCGCTGGGTCGGACGGATCTCGGCGATCTTGCGCCCGGAGCCGAAGATGATGCGGGTTTCCTGGGTCTCGAAATCGATGGCACCGCGCTCATGGCGGGCGGCCAACAGCACCTGGTACAGCGAGTAGAGCTGCTTGAGGTGCGGCAGCACCTCCTTGTACTCGCCACGCAGGGCCTTGCCCTCGCTGCTCTTGGGCTGCTCGAGCATGGCGCTGACCTTGTTGTAGGTCAGCCGCGCATGGGAGTGGATCACCGCCTCGTAGAAGCAGTAGTCGGTCATCTTGCCGGTCTTGGAGATGCTGATCTCGCAGACCATCGCCAGGCGATCGACCTGGGGATTGAGCGAGCACAGGCCGTTGGACAGCTCCTCCGGCAGCATCGGGATCACCCGCTCGGGGAAGTACACCGAGTTGCCGCGCACCTGGGCCTCGGCATCCAGCGCCGAATCCACCTTCACATAGTGGGAGACGTCGGCGATGGCCACGTAGAGCTTCCAGCCGCCGGAGAACAGGCGCCAGTTGCTGCCGCTCTTCTCGCAGTACACCGCATCGTCGAAGTCGCGGGCGTCCTCGCCATCGATGGTGACGAACGGCAGGTGGCGCAGGTCGATGCGCTTTTCCTTGTCCTTCTCCTCGACCTCGGGCTTGAGCTTGCGCGCTTCCTTGAGCACCGCCTCCGGCCAGACATGGGGAATGTCGTAGCTGCGCAGCGCCACATCGATCTCCATGCCCGGGGCCATGTAGTTGCCGACCACCTCGAGCACGTCGCCCTGGGGCTGGAAGCGCGGGGTCGGCCAGTGGGTGATCTTCACCTCGACGAACTGGCCCTGCTTGGCCCCGGCGTTACGCCCCGGGGTGACCAGCACCTCCTGCTGGATCTTCGGGTTGTCGGCCACCACGAAGCCGATGCCGCTCTCCTCGTAGTAGCGACCGACTATGGTCTCGTGGGCGCGGGAGATCACCTCGACGATCGCGCCCTCGCGGCGACCGCGCCGATCGAGGCCGGAGACGCGCGCCAGGGCACGGTCGCCGTCGAACACCAGGCGCATCTGCGCGGGACTCAAGAACAGGTCGTCGCTGCCGTCGTCGGGCACCAGGAAGCCGAAGCCGTCGCGGTGGCCGCTGACCCGGCCGAGGATCAGGTCCAGCTTGTCCACCGGCGCGTAGGTGCCGCGGCGGGTGTAGATCAGCTGGCCATCGCGCTCCATGGCGCGCAGGCGGCGGCGCAGGGCTTCGATCTGCTCGTCGGTGTCGAGACCGAACTCGTCGAGCAGTTGCTCGCGGTTGGCCGGTTCGCCACGCTCGGCGAGGTGCTGCAGAATCAGCTCGCGGCTGGGAATGGGGTTTTCGTATTTTTCCGCCTCGCGAGCGGCCTCGGGATCGAGGGATTGCCAATCGGCCATTAGAGGGAGTTCACCTTTTCTATATAACGTCGGTTTGCCATATGTCTATTGAAGCGCGAAACCAGGGTTCGGGTCAGCCCGGCATGCAGAATAAAATTTCTTGCCGCCTAGGGGTTTACAAGCCCCATGGGCGACCGTATAGTTCGCGCCCACAGCGTCGAGCAGACGTTGTAACACGAAGCAGATGAGCATTCATCGGTTTCAGTGCCCAGGTGGCGGAATTGGTAGACGCGCTGGTTTCAGGTATCAGTGATCGCAAGATCGTGGAAGTTCGAGTCTTCTCCTGGGCACCATTTCAAACCGAACCTCAGGTTCGGCGAGTAACAAACGGACGCAGTGATCCGTGCCGGCAACGACGAACATTGTAGCAGTGCCCAGGTGGCGGAATTGGTAGACGCGCTGGTTTCAGGTATCAGTGATCGCAAGATCGTGGAAGTTCGAGTCTTCTCCTGGGCACCAAATTCTAAAAAACCGAGTCGATGACTCGGTTTTTTATGCCTGACGTTTACCCCACGATAAGGCACCACCACAGTGGTGCCGCCGCGCCCTAGACGCGGAACTGCCCCAGGCTGGCCTTGAGCTGCGTCGCCAGACCATCCAGCACCCTGCCGCTCTGCGCGGTGGCCGCCACCGCCTCGGCCGCCCGCTGCGCCTCGGCATGAATCACCTCGACCCGACCGCGCACCGCATCGGCGCCCGCGGCCTGATGGGCCGCCGCCTGCGTCGCCGCATTGATGGCGCCATGCACTTCCTCCACCGCCGCCTGCACCGCCTGCTGCACCCGGGCGCTCTCGCGCAGGGCCAGCAGCCCCTGATCGGCCTGCTGGCCGGCCTGGCCGATCACCCCGACCGCCTCGCGCGCACCCTCCTGCAGGGCCGTGATATGGGCCTGGATATCGCCGGTCGACTGCTGGGTCTTGCTCGCCAGGGCGCGCACCTCGTCGGCCACCACGGCGAAACCGCGACCGCTCTCTCCGGCACGAGCCGCCTCGATCGCCGCGTTCAGCGCCAGCAGATTGGTCTGCTCGGCGATGCCATGGATCACCGTCAACACTACCTCGATCTGCTCGCTCTGCCGCGCCAGGCGCTCGATCACCGCCGCACCGTCCCCCACCCGCCCCACCAGCTCCTCGATGGCGCCGCCGACGCGCGCGGCGATCGCCGCGTTGTCATCGGCCGCCTGGCGAATCGCCGCCACCCGCTGCAGGGCCTCCTGCATGGCCTGACTCTCCGCCTGAGCCTCGCCGGCCATCTGCGCCAACGCCTGCAGGCTGCCGGCCACCTCATCCCGCTGCCGCCCGGCCGCCGCCTCCGTCGCGGCACTGCGCGCACTCAGACTGGCGATCTCCTGCCCGGTGCGCACCGCCACCTCGCCCGCCTCGCGGACGATCGGCTGCAGCTTGGCGACGAAGCGATTGACCGCCGCCGCCATGTCGCCGATCTCGTCGCGACTGTTCAGCTCGACCCGCCGAGTCAGGTCGCCCTCGCCGGCCGCCCAATCCTCCAGCGCAACGATCAGCGTGTGCAGCCGGCGAAGCACCCGACGACCGAGCACCAGCGCCAGAACCAGGAGAATCCCCAGACCGATCAGCACCAGGCCCAGGCCGATACTCCAGCGCAACTCGGCGGCGGCAGCCTCGATGGCCTGGCGGCTGTTCCGGGCCATGTTCTCCGCCGCCTGCTGCGCACTGCCCAGGCGCGCCGCCAGGGCCGAGCCGCTGTCGGCCGCGGCGCGACTCAGGCCGTCGGACACCAGCTGACCGCTGCTGCCGATCAGCGCGACGAAACGCCGATCCAGGGCCGCCAGCTCCTGCTCCACCTCGGCGGTGGAGACGCCCAGCAGCACCCGGCCGATCTCCGCCCCCATGGGGCTGATCGCGGCCTCGCTGACATGCACCCCCGCATCGCCTGCCGCGGCATTGAGCAGCTTGTCCAGGGCGCCGCGCCCCTCGCCACGCTCGATCAGCGCCTTGACCCGCGGGTCCTGACGGTTGACGTGCCGGGTCAGGCGCGCCCCTTCGGCATCCAGGTACACGGCGAACAACACCCCCGGATTGCGATGGGCCATGCGCACCAGCTCGGTCAGTGCCGGCACGTCGTCGTCCCAGATCGCCTTGGGCGCGACGGCGGCGAGCAACTGCGCCTGATCGTCGGCCGACTGGCGCAGGTTGCGCCCCAGGACCTCGCGCAACTGCGCCTGCTCGGCGCTCAGGCGCTGCTTCAGGCCGTCGGTCAGGCTGCCCTGCATGCGCGCGGAGAGCCCCTCCAGACCGCCCTGCACCTCGCGGCCGGCCGCCTCGAGGTCGCTCGAGAGGCGCCGGGTATCCGCGCCAAGCCGCTGCCCCAGGTCATCCACCAGCGCCGTGACCGTCGTCCGCGTAAGCGCCACCGCAACCAGCACCTGCACCAGCAAGGCCGCCCCCAGGGCCAGAAACACCGGACGCAGCAGGCGACTGCGCAACAACAGAATGATGGCGGACACGGGCAGGACTCCTCTAAAACCGTACAGGCTATAACGGCGGCTCTCGGAAAATGTTTAGCCCAGGCGGGTCGCGCGCCCACCGAGCGCAGAAACGACAAAGGGCCGCACGAGGCGACCCTTTGCAACGGCACGCAGGCGATTAGGCGAACGGATGACGCAGCACGATGGTCTCGTTGCGGTCCGGGCCGGTGGAGATGATGTCGATCGGCGCACCGACCAGCTCCTCGACGCGCTTGATGTAGGCACGGGCATTGGCCGGCAGCTCGTCCAGGCTCTTGGCGCCCAGGGTGGACTCGCTCCAGCCCGGCATCTCCTCGTACACCGGCTGCAGACCCAGGTAGCTGTCGGCATCGGTGGGCGCGTCGACCAGCACCTGCCCCTCGGCATCCTTGTAGCCGGTACAGATGCGGATGGTCTCCAGACCGTCGAGCACGTCCAGCTTGGTCAGGCACAGGCCGGAGATGCTGTTGATCTCGATGGCGCGACGCAGGATCACCGCATCGAACCAGCCGCAACGGCGGGCGCGGCCGGTGGTGGCACCGAACTCGTGACCGCGCTTGGCGAGGAAGGCGCCGACGTCGTCGAACAGCTCGGTGGGGAACGGCCCCGAGCCGACGCGCGTGGTGTAGGCCTTGGTGATACCGAGGATGTAGTCCAGGTACAGCGGGCCGAAACCGGAGCCGGTGGCGATGCCGCCGGCGGTGGTGTTGGAGCTGGTCACGTAGGGGTAGGTGCCGTGGTCGATGTCCAGCAGCGAGCCCTGGGCGCCCTCGAACATGATGTCCTTGTCCGCGCGACGCAGCTCGTGCAGCACTGCGGTGACGTCGGCCATCATCGGCTTGAGCAGCTCGGCGTACTCCATGCACTCGTCCAGGGTCTTCTGGAAGTCGATGGCCGGCTCCTTGTAGAAGTTCTGCAGGACGAAGTTGTGGTAGTCCAGCAGCTCGCCGAGCTTGGCGGCGAAGCGCTCGCGATGGAACAGGTCGCCGATGCGCAGGCCGCGGCGCGCCACCTTGTCTTCGTAGGCCGGGCCGATGCCACGGCCGGTGGTGCCGATCTTGGCGTCGCCACGGGCCTTCTCGCGGGCCTGGTCGAGGGCCACGTGGTAGGAGAGGATCAGCGGGCAGGCCGGGCTGATGCGCAGACGCTGACGCACCGGTACGCCCTTGTCTTCCAGCTTGGTGATTTCGCGCAGCAGCGCATCGGGGGCGACCACCACGCCGTTGCCGATCAGGCACTCGACGCCTTCGCGCAGGATGCCCGAAGGAATGAGGTGCAACACGGTCTTCTCGCCATCGATCACCAGGGTATGGCCGGCATTGTGGCCGCCCTGATAACGCACCACGGCGGCGGCCTGCTCGGTCAGCAGGTCGACGATCTTGCCCTTGCCTTCATCGCCCCACTGGGTGCCCAGGACTACGACATTCTTACCCATAACACTTGTCCTCTTCGCGCAAGCTTGATGCCGGCCGCAGCCGGCGGAAAGGATTCAGGGCGCCAGCGGCGCCACCTGCCAACGGCCATCGCGCAGCAGCAGCTGGCGATCGCAGCCGGCCTCATGCGCATCGGTCAATTCCTGCCCGGGTAGCGCCTGCACCACCCGCGCACCCTCGCCGCGCAGGCGCTGTACCGCCTGCCACAGGAACACATCATGGTTGTCCGGCGCCCAGATGCCGGCCGGCTGTTCGCCGAGCTGCATCCGCCCCAGGCTGACCAGGGTCTTCAGGTCGGTGGAGAAGCCCGTCGCCGGACGCGCCCGCCCGAAGTCGGCGCCGATGTCGTCATAGCGCCCGCCCTGGGCGATCGACTGACCGACCCCCGGCACGAACGCGGCGAACACCACGCCGGTGTGATAGTGATAGCCGCGCAACTCGCCCAGGTCGAAGTACAGCGGCAGCTCGGGGAAGCGCAGGCTCAATGCATCGGCGATGGCCAGCAGCTCGTCCAGCGCGGCGTGCACCTCGTCCGGCGCCTCGACCAGACAGGCCTGAGCCAGGTCCAGCACCTCGCGACCGCCACAGAGCTCGGCCAGGGCACGCAGCATCTTGCCCAGCGACGCCGGCAGCGATTCGGTGAGGGCGGCGATTTCATCCATGGCCTTGCGCTGCAGCGCATCGAACAGCTGCTGCTCGACCTCGCCGGACAGGCCGGCGGCACGCGCCAGGCCGCGGTAGATGCCGACATGCCCGAGGTCCATGTGCACATCCGGCACCGCCGCCAGGTCGAGCATGTCGACCAGCAGGCTGATGACCTCGACATCGCTGGCCGGGCTGGCGTCGCCATACAGCTCGGCGCCCAACTGGATCGGGCTGCGCGAGGTGGTCAGCGCCCGTGGCTGGGCATGCAGCACGCTGCCGGCATAGCACAGGCGGCTCGGCCCCTCGCGGCGCAGGGTGTGGGCGTCGATGCGCGCCACCTGCGGGGTGATGTCCGCGCGAAAGCCCATCTGTCGTCCCGACAGCGGGTCGACGACCTTGAAGGTACGCAGATCCAGGTCCTGGCCGGCGCCGGTGAGCAGCGACTCCAGGTATTCGATATGCGGCGTCACCACGAATTCATAGCCCCAGCGCTGGAACAGGTCCAGCACCTGGCGCCGCGCCACTTCGATGCGCGCCGCTTCCGGCGGCAGCACTTCCTCGATGCCATCTGGCAGAAGCCAGCGGTCTACCGTTGCCATTTCGCCTTTCCCCTCTCGATCCGGGCGGCACAAGCCATCAGTGAAGCAGATAAAGGAGAGCCGTTCCCAGCAGCATGCTGGCCAGCCCCATAAGACGCAGTCGTCGATCCGACAGCCGTATCAGCTGCGCGACCGCTCCGCGCCATTGGCGCGGATAGAGGAAGGGCAGGATGCCTTCCAGCACCAGCAACAGACAAATCGCGACGCCCAGTTCCTGCCACATGATTCCCACAGACGCAAAAAAGCCGGGATTTTCCCGGCTGCCGCATCATACCACGTTTTCCGCGATGGTCACCCCGACGACCGCCTGGCGGCCGTCGGGGCTTGCCTCAGGGCTTGGACTTCTCCAGGTAACGGAAGAAATCGCTCTTCGGGTCCAGCACCAGCACATCGCGCTTGTCCGCGAAGCTTTCGCGGTAGGCCCGCAGACTGCGGTAGAAGGAGTAGAACTCCTGATCCTGACCGTAGGCCTGGGCATAGATGGCGGCCGCCTGGGCATCCCCCTCACCGCGCAGCTCTTCGGCCTGGCGGTAGGCTTCGGCCAGCAGCACCCGGCGCTGACGATCGGCGTCGGCGCGAATGCCCTCGGCCAGCTCCTTGCCCTTGGCGCGGTGTTCGCGAGCCTCGCGCTCGCGCTCCGAACTCATGCGGTCGAACACGCTGCGGTTGACCTCCTTCGGCAGGTCGATGGCCTTGACCCGCACGTCCACCACCTCGATGCCCAGCTCGCTCTGCGCGGCGCGGTTCAGCGAGGCGGTCACGTCGGCCATCAGCGCGTCGCGCTCGCCCGACACCGACTCGTGCAGCGTGCGCTTACCGAACTGGTCGCGCAGCGAAGCCTCCAGACGCCGCGCCAGGCGCTCGTCGGCGATCTGCTTGATGCCCGAGGTGGCGGTGTAGTAGGCCTCGGCGTCGAGCACCCGCCACTTGGCGAAGGCATCGACCATCAGCGCCTTCTTCTCCAGGGTCAGGAAGCGCGAGCTGCTCGAGTCGAGCGTCAGCAGGCGACCGTCGAACTTGCGCACCTGGTTGACGTACGGAATCTTCACATGCAGACCCGGCTGCACGTCCGGCTCGACGATGCGGCCGAACTGCAACAGCACCGCCCGCTCGGTCTGCGCGACGATATAGAAGCTGTTCCAGGCGACGATCGCCAATACCACGCCGACGATCAGGGCGATCAGTGATTTATTGCTCATCAACGGCTCTCCCTAGTACGCAGCTCAGGCTGGCGCTGACCACTACTGCTCATGCGCGCCCCCAGATCACCGGCAGCGGCGCCGGAGATGGCGCTCGGCGCAGAACTGCTGCGACCGTCGATCATCTTGTCCAGCGGCAGGTAAAGCAGGTTGTTCTGCCCCTTCTCGCCGGTGACCAGGACCTTGCTGGTATTGCCCATCAGTTCCTGCATGGTGTCCAGATACAGACGCTCGCGCGTGACCTCCGGAGCCTTGCGGTACTCGGCCACCAGCTTGCTGAAGCGATCGGCCTCACCCTGGGCGCGGGAGACGACTTCGTCGCGATAACCGCTGGCATCCTCGATCATGCGCTGGGCCTGACCACGCGCCTCGGGCACCACGCCATTGGCGTAGGTCTCGGCCAGGTTCTTCTCGCGCTGCTCATCCTCGCGAGCCCGGATCACGTCGTCGAAGGCTTCCTGCACCTCGCGCGGCGCCGCGGCGCTCTGCACGTTGACCTGGGTCACCAGGATGCCGGTACGGTAGGTGTCGAGGAAGCGCTGCAGGCGATCCTTGACCTCGCTGGCCAACAGCTCACGCCCCTCGGTCAGCACCTGGTCCATCTCGGTGGAGCCGACCACGTGGCGCACGGCGCTGTCGGTCGCGTGCTGCAGACTGATCTCCGGCTGGTCGACGTTGAGCACGAAGTCCTGCAGATTGCCGATCTTGTACTGCACGGTCAGCGGCACTTCGATGATGTTCTCGTCCTCGGTGAGCATCTGCCCCTGCTTGCTGTAGGCACGCTCACGGGTGACGTTCTCCTGGAATCTGCGATCGATCGGCGGGAAATAGATGTTCAGACCCGGCCCGACCGTCTCGTAGTACTTGCCGAAGCGCAGCACCACCGCCTGCTCCTGCTCGTCGACCACGTAGATCGCGCTGTACAGCCAGACCACCGCCAGCAGGCCGAGGCCGACGAACAGCAGGCCGAAGCCGCCGCTCTTACCGGCGCCGTCACTGCCACCACGTTTCTTACCGCTGCCGAACAAGCCATTGAGGCTCTCCTGCAACTTGCGGAAGGCTTCGTCGAGATCTGGCGGCCCCTTGCGGTCGCCGCCACGGCGCCCACCCCAAGGGTCCTGATTGTTCGAGTTGCCACCCGGCTCATTCCAAGCCATAGCGCTCTCCATACTGATAAAGCCAAGGCGCGCCCGCGGCGCGCCCGCCAATGCTACCGAATGCCCGCCACCCGCGGCAAAACCACTGCCGCAGGCTTTATTGCAAAGTGTGTTGCTCGAGAAACTCCAGCGGCTGCAAACCCTCGCGACTGACCAGCCGATTCAACTCGACACGGGGCAGGCGCACCGCCAGCAGACTGCTGCCATCCTCGGCATGCTCCTCGCTCTGCACCGCGCCCAGCGCGAAGAGCTGCGCACGCAGGCGCCCCAGTCGCTGAGGCAGGCACAGGGTACCGACGAACAGGTCATCGCCCAGCAGCTCGGCGATCGCCTGCTCGAGCAACGGCAGGCCGCGCCCGTCGCGCGCGGACAGCCACACCCGCTGCGGCCGACCATCGGCGTCGCGCTGGATCTGCGGCTCCACGCCCTCGAGCAGGTCCAGCTTGTTATACACCTCCAGCATAGGCAGTTCCTGGGCGCCGATCTCGCCCAGCACGGCCAGCACCTGCTCGATCTGCGCCATGCGCTCGGGCTCATGGGCATCGATGACATGCAACAGCAGGTCGGAGTTGCTCGACTCCTCCAGGGTTGCCCGAAAGGCCTCGACCAGCTTGTGCGGCAGATGGCGGATGAAACCCACGGTGTCGGCCAGCACGATCGGCCCCAGGTCGTCCAGTTCCAGACGGCGCAGGGTCGGATCGAGAGTGGCGAACAGCTGGTCGGCGGCGTAGACCTCGGAGGAGGTCAGCGCATTGAACAGGGTCGACTTACCGGCGTTGGTATAGCCGACCAGGGAAACCGACGGAATGTCCGCCCGCCGACGCCCACGACGCGCCTGCTCGCGCTGGCTGCGCACCTTCTCCAGCTTCTGCTTGATCTGGCGGATGCGTACCCGCAGCAGGCGCCGGTCGGTCTCCAGCTGGGTTTCCCCCGGACCACGCAGACCGATACCGCCCTTCTGCCGCTCCAGGTGGGTCCAGCCGCGCACCAGCCGCGTACTCATGTGGTCCAGCTGCGCCAGTTCGACCTGCAGCTTGCCCTCGTGAGTGCGCGCGCGCTGGGCGAAGATATCGAGGATCAGCCCGGTACGGTCGAGCACGCGACACTCGAAGACGCGCTCGAGGTTGCGCTCCTGGCTGGGCGTGAGGACGTGATTGAAGATCACCAGATCGGCTTCGGCAGCCTTGACCAGGTCGCGCAACTCCTCGACCTTGCCGCTGCCGATCAGGTACTTGGCGGTCAGCCGACCGCTCGGCACGCTGAGGAAGGCCACCGCATCGGCGCCGGCCGAGAGGGCCAGCTCCTGAAACTCTTGCGGGTCTTCGCGCGCCTCGGAGTCTTGGCCTTCCAGATGAACCAGTATGGCCCGTTCACCACCTTCATGGCGCTCGAAGAACAATGCAGCCCCCTAATCAGGCGTTACCGGGCTCGGCCTCAGCCTGCTCGGATTCGGACGCACTCGGCAGACGCACCGGGCGGCTCGGCACCACGGTGGAAATGGCGTGCTTGTAGACCATCTGGCTCACGGTGTTCTTCAGCAGAATCACGAACTGGTCGAAGGACTCGATCTGCCCCTGCAGCTTGATGCCGTTGACCAGGTAGATGGAAACCGGGACGCGCTCCTTCCGCAGGGTATTGAGGTAAGGGTCTTGTAGCGAATGCCCTTTTGACATGTGCCGCACTCCTTTAAGGTCAAAAACAATAATTTTAATAAACCAACAAACGGCTTTAAGCCGTCTTACCCCCAAGGATAGACGGCTCACGGCAAGGTCTTAGGCCAATATGGAGACCGTCGCCAGGTATTTCAAGGCTCGCGGCAGATTGTCGCGGTCCAGGCTGTCGAGCCAGTGCACATCAGGCCAGCTGCGCAGCCAGGTGAACTGTCGCTTGGCCAGCTGGCGCGTGGCGACGATGCCACGCTCGCGCATCTGCGCCTCGTCCAGGCTGCCGTCCAGATAATCCCACACCTGGCGATAACCGACTGAGCGTATAGACGGCAGCCCCGCGTGCAAGTCACCTCTGCGACGCAGGCCTTCGACCTCACCGATGAAGCCCTGTTCCAACATCCATTGAAATCGTTGCGCGATGCGCGCGTGCAGCACCTGCCGCTGCGCCGGGGCGATGGCCAGGCTGGCGACAGTATAGGGGAATCGCTTCGCCGCCGGACCGGGATTTTCCGCGACCTGGCGCTCACGGTGCGCCGTCATCGTCAGGCCGCTGAGGCGGTAGACCTCCAGCGCCCGGACCAGCCGCTGCGGGTCGTTGGGATGGATGCGTGCCGCCGACTGCGGATCCACGGCCTGCAGCTCGCGGTGCAGCGCGGCCCAGCCCTCGGCCCGGCCGCGCGCCTCCAGCTCGGCGCGCAGCTGCGGGTCGGCGCCCGGCATATCGGCCAGCCCCTCCAGCAACGCCTTGTAATACATCATGGTGCCGCCGACCAGCAGGGGGATGCGACCGCGCGCGGTGATCTGCGCCATCGCCGCCAGGGCGTCGGTGCGGAACTCGGCCGCCGAGTAGCTCTCGGCCGGGTCGCGGATGTCGATCAGGCGGTGGGGAAACTCGGCCAGCACGGCCGTGTCCGGCTTGGCGGTGCCGATGTCCATGCCGCGGTAGATCAGCGCCGAGTCGACGCTGATCAGCTCGCACGGCAACACCCGCGCCAGCTCCAGGGCCAGATCGGTCTTGCCGGCGGCCGTCGGCCCCATCAGGAATATCGCCGGCGGCAGGCGCTCGGACATGCTCAGACCTTCTTCAGTGTGCGGCGGCCCATCAGCGGCCACGCAGGAACAGCTTGTCCAGGTCATCCATGCCCAGCTGCGTCCAGGTCGGCCGCCCGTGGTTGCACTGGCCGCTGCGCTCGGTGTGCTCCATGTCGCGCAGCAGCGCATTCATCTCCGGCAGGCTCAGGCGACGATTGGCGCGCACCGCGCCATGGCAGGCCATGGTGCCGAGCAGTTCGTTGAGATGAGCCTGGATACGATCGCTGCTGCCGTACTCGAGCAGGTCGGCCAGCACGTCGCGGACCAGCTGGGTGGCCTCGGCCTGCTTGAGCAGCGCCGGGATCTGCCGGATCGCCAGGCTTTCCGGGCCAAGGCGCTGCAATTCGAAGCCCAGGCGCTGGAACCAGGCGGCGTGCTCCTCGGCGCAGTCCGCCTCGCGCTGGCTGACGGCCAGCGACTCGGGCACCAGCAACGGCTGGCTGCGCAGTCCCTCGCTGGCCATGGCCACCTTGAGCCGCTCGTAGGTGATGCGCTCGTGGGCCGCATGCATGTCGACCAGCACCAGGCCCTGGACGTTCTCGGCGAGGATGTACACACCCTTGAGCTGGGCGATGGCGTAGCCGAGCGGCGGCACCTCGCCCTGCGCCTCGGGCAGGGCCGCCGGAGTCGCGCCCGGCGCCAGCGGCGCGAAGTACTCGCGGTAGGCGCCGCGGGCCTCGGCCGCCGGCAACGCGGGCTGGGGTCGTGGTGCCTGATAGCCGGCGCCGGGCGACTGCCAGACGGACTCGCCCGTCGGTCGTTCCAGCAGGCTGGCGGCCAGGCCGATCTCGCCCTGGGGGCCGAACTCACCGGCCGCCTGGCCGCTCGGGCGCACCATCGCACCGACCGCCGCCGGGGCCGCCAGCTGATCCTCGGGGCGGACCTCGCCCAGGGCCCGGTGCAGGGTGCCGTAGAGGAAGTCGTGGACCATGCGGCTGTCGCGGAAACGCACCTCGTGCTTGGTCGGGTGCACGTTGACGTCGACCACCGCCGGGTCGATCTCCAGGAACAGCACGAAGGTCGGATGGCGGCCATTGAACAGCACGTCGCGATAGGCCTGGCGCACCGCATGGGCCACCAGCTTGTCGCGGATCATCCGCCCGTTGACGTAGAAGTACTGCAGGTCGGCCTGGCTGCGCGAGAAGGTCGGCAGGCCGACCCAGCCCCACAGGTGCAGGCCGTTGCGCTCGATCTCGATCGGCAGGGCCTGCTCGAGGAAGGCCGGGCCGCAGACCGCGGCAACCCGCCGTGCCCGACCGGCCTCGTCGCCCGCCTCGTGCAGCGCCTGCACCACCTTGCCGTTGTGGCGCAGGTGGAAGGCCACATCGAAACGCGCCAGGGCCAGACGCTTGATCACCTCCTGCAGGTGGTCGAACTCGGTCTTCTCGGCGCGCAGGAACTTGCGCCGCGCCGGGGTGTTGAAGAACAGGTCGCGCACCTCCACCGAGGTGCCCACCGGATGCGCCGCCGGCTGCACCCGCGGCTGCATGTCGCGGCCTTCGGTCTCCACCTGCCAGGCCTGCTCGGCGTCGGCGGTGCGCGAGGTCAGGGTCAGGCGGGCGACCGAGCTGATCGAGGCCAGGGCCTCGCCGCGAAACCCCAGGCTCATGACCTGCTCGAGGTCCTCCAGCTCGCGGATCTTGCTGGTGGCATGACGCGCCAGGGCCAGCGGCAGGTCGTCCGGGGGAATGCCGCCGCCATCGTCGCGCACCCGCAACAGCTTGATGCCGCCCTGCTCGACATCCACCTCGATGCGCCTGGCGCCGGAGTCCAGGCTGTTCTCCAGCAACTCCTTGATCACCGAGGCCGGCCGCTCCACCACCTCGCCGGCGGCGATCTGGTTGGCCAGCCGCGGGCTGAGCAGCTGGATACGCGCCGCGCCACTCATGGCTGGGCCGCCAGGGCGGTGACGGGAATCTGCAGGGTCTGACCGACCTTGATGACGTCCGAGCGCAGGGCATTGGTGCTGCGCAGGCTCGCCAGGCTGACCTGATAGCGCAGGGCGATCAACGCCAGGCTCTCGCCGGCGCTGACCACATGCTCGCGCGGGCCCTGGGCGATCTTGCCGTTGTCGCGCAGCCAGGCCAGGTAGGTGCCGGGCGGCGGATTCTGCTGGAAGAACTGCCGCACGCCGCTGAGGATCGAGCGCGACAGCGCCTGCTGATGGCTGGCGCTGGCCAGCTTGCGGGCCTCGTTGGGGTTGGAGATGAAGCCGGTCTCCACCAGGATCGACGGGATATCCGGCGACTTCAGCACCATGAAGCCGGCCTGTTCGACCCGCCGCTTGTGCAGCGGGGTGATCTGCCCCATGTTGCTCAACACCTTCTGCCCGACGTTCAGGCTGGAGGACAGCGAGGCGGTCATCGACAGGTCCAGCAGCACCCCGGCGAGCATGCGGTCCTTGTCGTCGAGGCTGACATTGCCGGCACCGCCGATCAGGTCCGACTGGTTTTCCGCGTCCGCCAGCCAGCGCGCGGTCTCCGACGTTGCGCCGCGATCCGACAGGGCATAGACCGAGGCACCGAAGGCGGCGGCGCGCGGCGCGGCATCGGCGTGAATCGAGACGAACAGGTCGGCGCCCTTCTTGCGGGCGATCTCGGTGCGTTTGCGTAGCGGGATGAAATAGTCGCCGGTGCGCACCAGTTCGCCGCGAAAGCCCTTCTCGGCGTTGATCTGCCGCTGCAGCTCCTTGGCGATGGCCAGGGTCACGTGCTTTTCGAACTGGCCCTTGACCGGCGACAGGGCGCCCGGGTCTTCGCCGCCGTGGCCGGCGTCGATGGCGATGACGATATCGCGCTTGCCGCCGGGCACCGGGGTCAGCTTGGGCGGCACCTGGGTCGGCGTGACCGGTACCGGCGGCGCGCTGGCGGCCGCCGTGGACGGCAGGGCAGGCGCGGCATCCGCCTCCTGGTCGAACAGGTCGACGACCAGGCGATGGCCATACTGCTGGTTCGGCGCCAGGGTGAAGCTCTTCGGCGTGACCGGCGTCGCCAGGTCGATCACCACGCGCAGCTCTTCGGCGCTGCGCTGGGCCGAACGCACGCCGGTGATCGGCGTATTGCTCAGGGCCAACTGATCGAACTGGGTGGCGAGCTTGGCGCCACTGATATCGATGACGATGCGATTCGGCGCGCTGAGGGTGAACACGCCGTGCTGCACCGGCCCGGACAGATCGAACACCAGCCGGGTGTTATCCGGCGCCCGCCACAGCCGCACGCTGCGCACATCCGAAGCGGCCAGCACCTCGGCGGCGAACGCCGCCAACACCACCCCAACCGCGATGAAACGCGCACCTACGCGCATAGCCAACCCCATTTTTCGTTCATGCTCCGATGGCCAGGGCGGCGCACCAGGTTTCGCCGCGCACGCTGTGCGCCTGCAGGCGCAGCGAACGGCCGGCCGCTTGCGGGGTAATGGTAATGTCCAGGTCGGCCTTTGGCAAAATGCCGGCGCCGCGCTGCGGCCACTCCACCAGGCACAGGGCGTCGCCGGCGAAGTAATCGCGAATGCCGAGAAACTCCAGTTCCTCGGGGTCGACCAGGCGATACAGGTCGAAGTGGTAGGCCCGTGCGCCGTCGAGTTCATAGGGCTCGACCAGGGTGAAGGTCGGGCTCTTCACCGCGCCGACATGGCCCAGGCCGCGGATGATGCCGCGCGCCAGGGTGGTCTTGCCGGCGCCCAGGTCGCCGTGCAGGTAGATCACCCCCTGCCCCTTGCTGGCCTGGGCGATGGCCGCCCCCAGGGCATACATGGCCGCTTCGTCGGCGGCGTAGCGTTCTATTTCGGTCAAGCGCACTGCTCCTGCATCAACTGACGAATGGCGGCGCACAAATCGCTCGCCGCCAACCCACACCCCTTGCCGGCCAGCACTTCGCCGGCCCGCCCATGCAACCATACCGCCAGGCCGGCGGCGTCCAGCGGCGCCAGCCCCTGGCCCAGCAGGGCCCCGATCAGCCCGGCCAGCACGTCGCCCAGGCCGGCGCAGGCCATCGCCGGGTGGCCGCGATCGCACAGCAGCAGGCTGCCGCCCGGATCGGCGACCAGGGTACCGGCGCCCTTCAGCACGCACACCGCCTGGTAGCGTCGCGCCAGCTCCAGGGCGGCGGCCGGGCGGTCGGCCTGCACCTCGGCCGCGCCGACGCCGAGCAGGCGCGCCGCCTCGCCGGGGTGCGGGGTGATCACGCAACCGAGCGGCAGCCTGACCGCCCCCGCGGCCAGCAGATTGAGGGCGTCGGCGTCCCACACCTGGGGCACCCGCATGATCGCCGCCACCGACAGCAGGCTGCGACCCCAGGCGCCCTGCCCCAGCCCCGGCCCCACCACCCAGACACTGGCCGCCGCGCCGAGCGCCAGCAGCTGGTTGGCCGAGGCCACCGCCGTGCTCATCACCTCGGGCAGGCGCGCCTGCGCCGCCGCCAGGTGCTCGCCACGGCTGGCCAGGGACACCAGGCCGGCGCCGCCGCGCAGGGCGCTCTGCGCCGCCAGCAGGGCCGCACCGGCGAAGCCGCGCTCGCCGCCGACCACCAGCACATGGCCGAGCTGGCCCTTGTGCACCGTGCGCGGCCGCGCCGGCAGACGCGGCAGGCTGCCCGGCGCCAGGCGGCGGGCGACAGAGTCCTGGCTGGCGACCAGCTGCGGCTCGGCCTGCAGGTCGTCGAACCGCAGTTCGCCGACCCAGTCCGCCGCCACTCCGGTGAACAGGCCGATCTTCAGGCCGACCAGGGTCACCGTCAGCTGCGCACGCACCACCACCCCGAGCACCTGGCCGCGGTCGGCGCACAGCCCGCTGGGAATATCCACCGCCAGCACCGGCATGCCACTGGCATTGAGCTGGCGAATCGCCTGGGCATAGGGTTCGCGCACCATCCCGTTCAGGCCGGTGCCGAGCAGCGCATCGAGCACCACCCCCTCCAGCGGCGCGCACTCGCTCCAGGCCTGCACCGGCACCCCGGCGTCATGCGCCTCGTCGCGCGCCCGCGCCGCGTCGCCCTGCAGCCGGGCCGGGTCGCCGACCGCCAGCACCCGCACGCGCCAGCCGGCGCGCAAGGCCAGAGCCGCCACCAGGTAGCCGTCGCCGGCGTTATTGCCACGCCCGGCCAGCACGGTGATCGCCCCCGCATCCGGCCAGCGCTGGCGCAGGGCGCGCCAGATGGCATGGGCGGCGCGGCTCATCAGCTCGAAGCCGGGAGTACCGGCGGCGATCAGCCGGGCATCGAGCTGGCGCACCTGGGCGGCGCTATAGAGGGCGAGGGGAAGATTGTCTGGCGATTGCGGCATGCGTCGACTCCGATGTCTGGCAGAATTATACCCACCTCCACTCCGGTTTCTCCTCCGCATGTCCCTGTCCAGCGCCGATCTCGCCACCCTCGCCCAGTCGATCAAGGACTGGGGCCGCGAGCTGGGCTTCCAGCAGGTCGGCATCGCCGGGCTGGATCTGGGCGAGCACGAGCTACACCTGCAACGCTGGCTGGCCGCCGGCTACCAAGGCGAGATGGACTACATGGCCGCCCACGGCAGCAAACGCTCGCACCCCGAGCAGCTGGTGCCCGGCACTCTGCGGGTGGTGTCGCTGCGCATGGACTACCTGCCCGGCGACACCCGCATGGCCGAGCGCCTGGGCCAGCCGGAGAAGGCCTATGTGTCGCGCTACGCCCTGGGCCGCGACTACCACAAGCTGATCCGCAAGCGCCTGCAGCAGCTGGCCGAGCGCATCCAGCAGGTGATCGGCCCGTTCGGCTACCGCGCCTTCGTCGACAGCGCACCGGTGCTGGAGAAGGCCATCGCCGAGCAGGCCGGGCTCGGCTGGATCGGCAAGAACACCCTGGTGCTCAACCGCAAGGCCGGCAGCTACTTCTTCCTCGGCGAGCTGTTCGTCGACATTCCCCTGCCCGTCGATGCGCCCCACGCCAGCGAGCACTGCGGGCGCTGCAGCGCCTGCCTGGAGATCTGCCCGACCCAGGCCTTCGTCAGCCCCTACCAGCTGGATGCGCGGCGCTGCATTTCCTACCTGACCATCGAGCTGAAGGGGCCGATCCCCGAGGAGTTGCGTGCGCCGATCGGCAACCGGGTGTTCGGCTGCGACGACTGCCAGATGGTCTGCCCCTGGAACCGCTTCGCCCGCCCCAGCGAGCAGGGCGACTTCCAGCCGCGCCACGGTCTGGACAATGCCGAGCTGGCCGAGCTGTTCCGCTGGAGCGAGGAGGAATTCCTCAGCCGCACCGAGGGTTCGCCGCTGCGCCGCGCCGGCTACGAGCGCTGGCTGCGCAACCTGGCGGTCGGCCTGGGCAACGCCCCCTCGAGCATTCCGGTGCTCGAGGCGCTGCAGGCGCGCCGGGACCATCCATCGCCACTGGTGCGCGAGCATGTGGAATGGGCGCTGGCCCGGCATGCCGCGCGTGGCGCCCCGGTGAACGGTGCCTAGACCTTGAGGAAGTGCTCGCGGTAGTACTTGAGCTCGGCGATCGACTCGCGGATGTCATCCAGCGCCTGATGCGAGCCCTTCTTCTGGAAGCCCTCCTTGAGCTGCGGCGCCCAGCGGTCGGCGAGGATCTTCAGGGTGGTGACGTCCAGGTAACGGTAGTGGAAGTAGGCTTCCAGGTCCGGCATGTAGCGGTAGAGGAAGCGCCGGTCCTGGGCGATGCTGTTGCCGCAGATCGGCGAGGTGCCCTTGGGCACCCACTGCTCGAGGAAAGCCAGGGTCTGCGCCTCGGCCTCGGCCGGGCCGACCCTGCTCGCGCGCACGCGCTGGGTCAGGCCGCTCTCGCCGTGGGTGCGGGTGTTCCACTCGTCCATCCCGGCCAGCGCCGCATCGCTCTGGTGCACCGCGATCACCGGCCCCTCGGCCAGCACGTTGAGCTCGCTGTCGGTGACGATGGTGGCCATCTCGATGATGACGTCTTTGTCCGGGTCCAGACCGGTCATCTCCAGGTCGATCCAGATCAGGTTCTGTGGGTTCTGCATGCTGCGCTCCTCGGCTTGGATCGCCAGTTTAGCGAATAAATCGCCGGGCCACGCGCCTCACTCGCCGCCCATGCGCCACAGCAGCAGACGCGAGCGGCGCCAGTCGTGCAGCTCGACGATGCGCTCGGCAGGCACCCCGGGCACCTCGAAGCTGTTGCTGACCAGCCAGCTCCCCGCGGCCATCTGCATCCGGGCCTTGCCCCACAACGCCGCCATGGGCGCCGGAGAGAGAAAGCAGTAGACCACCTCGAAGGCACTCAGGTCGGTGCGCCACAGGCTCTGGTAGCGCACCCGGCAGTTGCCCTGCGCCAGGCAGCGCAACCAGGCGATGGCGAAGGTCAGCGGCGCGGTCTCGACGCCGACGAACTGCGCCGCGGGAAAGCGCCGCGCCAGGTACAGCAGGGTGCCCGCCGGGCCGCAGCCGAGGTCGACGAAGCGGAAGTCGGCCTCGCGCCGGGCGAGCAGCTCGACCAGGCCCGCGCGGCAGCGCGCACCGCTCAGGTACAACGGCACCCGCTCGCCCGCGCTGTTCCAGTTGAGCGACAGCAGCAGCACGAAACCGGCGAGAAACACCCAGGACGGCAGCGCCGCGCCACTGGCGGCCAGCAGCGCCGGGACGAACAGCAGGTTCAGCCACCACCACCAGCGCGCCAGGCCCAGCCACTGGCCGAGACTGGCGGCCAGCAGGCCCTGGACCAGTCCGGCGCCCAACCAGCTGAGCCGCCAGCCCCCCCACTGCGCCGCCAGATGGATCGCCACGCCGACCACCAGGGTCGCCCCCAGCTGCGCCACCAGCGCCACCAGCGCCGGCCGGCGCCTCAGCCATGCGGTACTCTCGCTCACGCCCCTGCCTCTCGCCATTGCTCGCCGCGCAGTGTACCCGCCGCCCGGATCGGCCGCAGCAGGCGAGCGGCGCGCCGCCGCGTGCTAAACTCGCCGCCGATTTCACCGCGACTCAACCCCAGAGACCTCCATGGCCAAACGCCAACTCAACCGCCGACAAAGCTGGCGCATCGACAAGATCCAGGGCGAGCGAGCCGCCCGCGCCGCCAAGCGCGAGTCCCAGGCCGTGCAGATACTCGAGGGCGGCGACCTCGGCCCGGAGCAGATCGGCCTGGTCATCGCCCACTTCGGCGTGCAGGTCGAGGTCGAGGCCCAGGAGGGCGAGCTGGCCGGCCAGGTGTGCCGCTGCCACCTGCGCGCCAACCTGCCGACCCTGGTCACCGGCGACCGCGTGGTGTGGCGTGCGGGCAACCAGGGTATCGGCGTGATCGTCGCCCAGCTGCCGCGCAGCAGCGAGCTGTGCCGTCCGGACAGCCGCGGCCAGCTCAAGCCGGTGGCCGCCAACGTCGACCTGATCGTCATCGTCTTCGCGCCGCTGCCCGAGCCCCACGCCAACCTGATCGACCGCTATCTGGTGGCCGCCGAGCATGCCGGCATCCGCCCGCTGCTGCTGCTGAACAAGGCCGACCTGATCGACGCGCAGAACGGTCCGGCGCTCGCATCCCTGCTCGCGGTCTATCGCCAGCTCGGCTACCCGCTGCTGGAGGTGTCGGCCCATCAGGGCGACGGCATGGAAAAGCTCAGGCAGCAGCTGGACGGCCACGTCAGCGTGTTCGTCGGCCAGTCCGGGGTGGGCAAGTCGTCGCTGGTCAACAGCCTGCTGCCCGGCATCGATACCCGGGTCGGTGCGCTGTCGGAGCTGACCGGCAAGGGCACCCACACCACCACCACGGCGCGGCTGTTCCACTTCCCCGGCGGCGGCGAGCTGGTCGACTCCCCGGGCATCCGCGAATTCGGCCTGGTGCACGTCAGCCGCGACGACGTGGAGGCCGGCTTCATCGAGTTCCACGAGCTGCTCGGGCATTGCCGCTTCCGCGACTGCAAGCACGACCGCGAGCCCGGCTGCGCCCTGCTCAGGGCCCTGGAAGAGGGGCGCATCCACCCGCAGCGCATGGCCAGCTACCGACACATCCTCGCCAGCCTGCCCGAAGCGGACTACTGAAACGCCAAGGCCGCGTACAGACGCGGCCTTGCGGATCCTGACGGTGGCGCCTCGGCTTATTCGCCGGGCTGGTCGAACTGCAGCACGCCGTCCTCGAAGATGTTGAGGCGCTGGCGCAACTCCTGCGCCGGCAGCGCGGCCTCGTCCGGCGATCCGGCCTCGGTCGAGGACTCCGCGCCCTCGACGGAGGACGGCGCGGCCGGCTCGCCGCCCTGCTGCTCACCCTCGATGGCGCGCTGGGCCTTCTTGGTCAGCACGGTGATGTCGATGCGCCGATTGATCGGGTTGAGCGGCTCGGCCCGGTCGAACAGGGCCGAGGAGGCATAGCCGACCACCCGCGCCACCCGCTCCTCGTCGTAGCCGCCGGCCACCAGCACCCGCCGCGCGGCGTTGGCGCGATCGGCCGACAGCTCCCAGTTGCCGAAATCGCCCCGCCCGGCGAAAGGCTTGGCATCGGTATGGCCGCTGATGCTGACCTTGTTCGGCACCGCGCCGATGGTGTCGACCAGGGCCAGGAGGATGTCCTCGAAGTAAGGTTGCAGGCGCGCGCTGCCGAGGTCGAACATCGGCCGGTTGGCCGCATCGACGATCTGGATGCGCAGGCCGTCCTGGGTGATCTCGAACAGGATCTGGTCCTTGAAGCGCTGCAGCTGGGGGTCCTCCTCGACCTTGTTCTGCAGCTCCTGCAGCAGGAGCTCGAGACGCTCGCGCTCCACCTCCTCGGCGAGGGCCTCGGCCTGCTGCGGATCGATCGCGCCCTGCTCCGCCTCGTTGTCGCTGCGCTCGTTATCGATCGGCTCCTGCACCTCCGGATTGAGGGTGCGCTCCGGCGAGGGCGTGGGCGAGCCGCCGAGGTCGATCACATAGGGGCTGGCGCTCTCGGAAAAACCAATGGGGTCCTTGAAGTAGCCGGAGATCAGCTTCTTCTGCTCCGGCGAGGCCGAGGACATCAGCCACATGACCAGGAAGAACGCCATCATCGCCGTGGCGAAGTCGGCGAAGGCGATCTTCCAGGCGCCGCCATGGTGGCCGGCGGCGGTCTTCTTGACCCGTTTGACGATGATCGGCTGGTTGTTCTCCATGATTCGTCAGCTTCCGCGCATGGCCTGTTCCAGCTCGGTGAAGCTCGGCCGATGGGCCGGGTACAGGGTCTTGCGGGCGAACTCCACCGCCAGCGACGGCGGCATGCCGGACGCGGAGGCGACCAGGGCCGCCTTGATCGATTCGAACACGTTCAGCTCTTCCTTGGCGTCGTGCTCCAGGGCCGTGGACAGGGGCCCGAAGAAGCCGTAGGAGGCGAGGATGCCGAGGAAGGTGCCGACTAGGGCGGTGGCCACCTTCTCGCCGATCTGCGCGTTGGAGGCCTCGGCGAGAATCGACATGGTGATCACGATGCCCAGCACCGCCGCGACGATCCCCATGGCCGGCAGGCCGTCGGCGACCTTCGCCACGGCATGGGAGGGGTGCTCCAGATCTTCCTTCAGGCTGGCCAGTTCCATGTCGAACAGGCCCTCCAGCTCGTGGGGGGCCATGTTGCCGGAGGACATGATGCGCAGGTAGTCGCAGATGTAGGCGGTCATCCGCTCGTCCTTGAGGATCGCCGGATACTTGCTGAAGATCGGGCTGGCGCCCGGGTCCTCGAGGTCGGCCTCGATGGCCATCATGCCCTCGCGGCGGCTCTTGTTGAGGATCTCGTAGAGCAGCTTCAGCACCTCCAGATAGAAGGTATGGGTGAAGCGCGAGCTGAACATGCTCAGCGACTTCTTGAACACATGCATGAAGGTGCTGCCGGGGTTGGCCTGGAGGAAACCGCCCAGGGCCGCGCCGCCGATGATCATCACCTCGAACGGGTGCACCAGCGCCATGAACTGGCCGCCCGACAGGATGAAGCCGCCGAGCACGCTGCCGAACACCACGAAAATGCCAATGATTTTTGCCATAAGGAATAAAGCTGCAGGGGCCAGGGTCAGGGTTATTCGAAACAACCCTTCTATTTATCGGAAGATTTGCGCGAGACTATAGCCTGTTAAGGTCAAAAGCCAGCCTAGCGCTCTCCCATGCCGACGCCCCTTCCCCGCAGTATCGACGCCTGGCTCAAGCAGCTGGACAGGCAGCCGCTCCCGGTGCCGCTCGACAGCCACCAGCGGGCCTGCCGCGCCCTGGCCGACAGCCGCCGCTCGCTGCGCGAGATCGCCGACCTCATGCAGGGCTGCCCGGCGCTGGCCCTGTGCGTGCTGCGCGAGGCCAACCGCAAGAGCGGCGGACTCAGCGAGCCGGCCGAGAGCCTGGAAGCCGCGATCACTCGCCTCGGCCTGCGCCGCACCGAGGAGCTGCTGCAGCGCCAGCCCACCCTGCCTGCCGGCGAGGTCCCGCTGGCGCTGCGACAGATCCAACTGATCAGCCTGCATGCCAGCCAGCAGGCCAACGGCCTGTTCGCCGGGCGCCTGGCACGGCTCTGGCAGGAGATCCATTGGGGCAGCCTGCTGTTTCTCGCCCCGCTGTGGTCGCTGCTGAACGCCCGGCCCGAGCTGTTCGAGGCCTGGGAGCAGCGCGTGCTGATCGGCGGCGAGCCGGCGCAACGCGTCGAGCAGGAACTGCTCGGCGTGCCCCTGCTGCAGCTGTGCCTGGCCCTGGTCGAAAGCTGGCGCCTGCCGGACTGGATAGTCCAAGGGTACCGCCTGCTGACCCAGGATCGCCGCCTGCTGGTCAAGGCGCTGCATATCGCCCGCGACAACGAACACCCCCTGCACCAGCAACAGCTGCTGGATGCCGAGCCCCAGCTGCGCCGCTGGCTGACCCTGCCCGGCAACTGCATCGTGCTGGCCAACGGCCTGGCGCTGTCGGCCCACTACGCCTGGAACAGCCCCCATAGCCTGCGCTGGCAGCGCCTGACCGGCCTCTACCTGCAGCTGCCGCTGGCCGAGGTGCAACAGCAGATCCACCAGCACGCCGCCCAGAGCGCACGCCAGCACGCCAGCAGCGGCCTCTGGCACCCGGCCGAGGCGCTGTTGTGGCCACCCCAGGCCCGCCACCTGCAGGCGCCGGCGCCAGCGGCGGCGCTACCGCCCCCGGCCCACACCGGGGAAGTCGACGAGTGGCGCCACCTGTGTACCCAGCTGCTCGCCCGGCCCAGCGCCTTCAACAACCTCGAACAGCTCGGCGCCTGTGCGCGCCAGGCCCTGCAGGCCTGCGGCATGCAGCGGGTGCTACTGCTGCTGGCCGACCGCAGCCACAGCCGCCTGCGCGCCCTGCAGCACGCCGGCCTCGAGCCCGCGGCCAGCGACCTGATCCTCGAAGCCCAGCACAGCCAGGTGTTGCGCCGCCTGCTCGAGGCCCCCGGCCAACTGCGCCTGAACCCAGGCAATATCGCCCAGTATTCCGCGCTGCTGCCGGGCGCGCTCAAGGCGCTGATGCCCAGCGAACACCTGCTGCTGCGCTCGCTGGCCTGCAACGGCCGAGTCGCCTTGCTGCTGGTCGCCGATCGCAGCGGCGGCGCCTTCAGCGAAACCAGGCTGCAGGCCTTCGGCAAGACCGCGCAATGCATCGAGCGCGCCTTGGCCAGCTTCGCCAAACGCGCGCCCTAGGCTTTCCGCTACAATCGCCCCCTGCCATTGACTAAGAGGCTCAGCATGCCCGCCTTCGCCGAGTTGCCGCTGGTTATCGAGCCGGCCGATCTGGCCAGCCGCCTGACCGCCCCCGAACTGATCCTGGTCGACCTGACCAGTCCGGCGCGCTATGCCGCCGGGCACATCCCCGGCGCCCGCTTCGTCGAGCCGCAGCGCACCCAGCTGGGCCGGCCGCCGGCCCCCGGCCTGCTGCCCGAGCGCACGCAACTGGAGCGGCTGTTCGCCGAACTGGGCCACAACCCGGACGCGGTGTACGTGGTCTACGACGACGAAGGCGGCGGCTGGGCCGGCCGCTTCATCTGGCTGCTGGATGTGATCGGCCATGGCCGCTACCACTACCTCGACGGCGGCCTGCAGGCCTGGCTGGCCGAGGCACGCCCGTTGAGTGGCGAGCAGCCGGCGCCGGCCAGCGGCACGCCGGCGCTGAGCCTGAGCGATGCCCCCAGCGCCAGCCGCGAGTACCTGCAGAGCCGCCTGGGCGCGGCCGACCTGGCCATCTGGGATGCCCGCTCCCCGGCCGAGTACCGTGGCGACAAGGCCCTGGCGGCCAAGGCCGGGCACATTCCGGGGGCGGTGAACCTGGAGTGGACCGCCTGCATGGACCCGGCCCGCGCCCTGCGCCTGCGCCGCGACCTTCCGGCGCAGCTCGCCGCTCTCGGCATCACTGCGGACAAGGAAGTGATCACCCACTGCCAGACCCATCACCGCTCCGGCCTCACCTACCTGGTGGCCAAGGCCCTGGGCTACCCGCGCGTCAAGGCCTATGCCGGCTCCTGGGGCGAGTGGGGCAACCACCCGGACACCCCGGTCGAACGTTGAATCGCCGCGCCTCGGCCGGCCCTTAAGGAAAACCGATGAAACAGCGTCTCTTTATCCTCAGCCAGTACCTGCTGCCCCATCACCTGCTCTCGCGCCTGATCGGCTGCGCCGCCGAGTGCCGCCTGCCCTGGTTCAAGAACCGCCTGATCGGCTGGTTCATCAAGCGCTACCAGGTCGACATGAGCGAGGCGCGCGAGCCGGCCGAGAGCTTCGAGCACTTCAACGCCTTCTTCACCCGCGCCCTGAAGGACGGCGTACGCCCGCTGGACGACGGCCCGGGCGCGGTGCTCTGCCCGGCCGACGGCGCGGTCAGCCAGCTGGGACGCATCGAGCACGGACGGATGTTCCAGGCCAAGGGCCACAGCTTCAGCGCGGTGGAGCTGCTCGGCGGCGACGCCGAGCGGGCCAGCCCGTTCATGGGGGGCGAGTTCGCCACCATCTACCTGTCGCCGAAGGACTACCACCGCGTGCACATGCCCCTGGCCGGCACGCTGCGGGAGATGGTCTACGTGCCGGGACGGCTGTTCTCGGTCAACCAGACCACCGCGCAGAACGTGCCCGAACTGTTCGCCCGCAACGAGCGCGTGGTCTGCCTGTTCGACACCGAACGCGGCCCCATGGCCGTGGTGCTGGTCGGCGCCATGATAGTCGCCTCGATCGAGACGGTCTGGGCCGGACTGGTCACCCCGCCCCAGCGCACCCTCAAGCGCTTTCGCTACGACGAGGCGGCCCGCGCGCCGATCACCCTGGCCAAGGGCGCCGAGCTCGGCCGCTTCAAGCTGGGCTCCACCGCCATCGTGCTGTTCGGCCCGGACCAGGTGCAGTGGGCCGAACAACTCGGCGCCGACAGCCAGGTGCAGATGGGCCAGCGCCTCGGCGTCAGCCGAGACGCCTGACCCGCACCAGGCCGGGGCGGCCTCGCCTGCCCCGGTCTCAGTCGCGCCCCTCAGGCCGAGCGCCACGCGCGGCCGGCACCCCGTCACAGCCTGCGGCAGTGGCCGCGGCCCGTGGCTGCGCCCCACTACGGATGCTGCTAGAGTCTGCAGCATCATCAATAGCACGACTGGCCTAGACCTCAGGCGCTGGAGCCTCCCTTTCAGATGGATAAACAGAGTCCTCACCTGCGACTCCGCGTCCCCACACCGAACAAGCAGAGCCTGTCCTTCTGCGACGCCCAGCCACGCGAGCTGAAGCGCTGGATCGCCGACCTGCCCAAGGCCAACATCGGCGAGACGGCGCGCCAGCTCTATCAGGCCCTGGTCGAGCTGAACCAGCTGCAGACCGCCACGAGCACCCGCCTGCAGCTGCTGGAGCTGCTGCGCCCCGAGGTCTATTTCGTCTGCAAGCACCTGGAGCGGCACTTCCTCAATCAGGCCATCGTCCTCGACGAGCGCCCGCGCAAGGTCGCCAACCTCTGCCAGGCCCTGCAGAACCATCTGGCGGTCGGCTACAAGCTGGTCGTCGCCCAACTCGCCCCCCTGAGCAGCCGCGAACTAGCCCCCCACCTGGCCCTTGCCCTGCAGCGTGCGACCCACAGCCTGTGCGCCGCGCTGATTCGCACCAGCCAGCTGTATTGCCCGGTGCCCGAGGGCCTGTGGCTGGAGCTCCATCAGTTCTACCAGATTGCCCGGGAACGCAGCCTGCAGCAGCTGGTGATTCGCGACCCCCTGGCCCGCCACACCCGGGGGCTGAGCATCGAACAGGGCTACCTGGTGGCCCTGCTGCTGGGCTGTGCCCGTTGCAACCAGATGCGCCAGAACAGCATCGCCCGGCTCGCGGAAGCGCTCGAACCCTGGAGCGCGCTGGTGCGCCTGCAACCGGGCGACGCCCCCTCCAGCCTGTTTGCCGCGGCCCCGCAACAGGACGGCCCGCCGCGCTATGCCTCGCTGTTCCAGTCCCAGGAGCTGCACCAAACGCTCGGCCTCGACCCGAGCCCCCTGGTCGACGCGCTCAAGGAATACCTGCTGCTGCGCCCCGAGGAACTCGCCGGGGCCCGCCTGACGGTCCCCGAGGGCTTCAGCCGGGACATGCTCCAGCACCTCGCTGCCGCCTGGGGCGACATCTCCGAACGCACCTTTCAACGCACCCAGGGACAGGGCAGCCTGACCCTGTGCATCGGCATGAGCGCCCTGCACTTCTTCCTCGCCGGCGGCCAACCCTTCGACCAGCTGCTGCGGTTGCCGAGCAGCGGCAGGTCGGCCGTATTCAAGCCGGGCAGCGGCGCGCCCGACGTCTGGACCAAGGCCTTCGACGCCCAGCAGAGCGGCAACTGGGAGCAGAACCTGCCCTTCGAGGAAATCGAGTACAGCAAGCCCGGCGCCCAGGCGGGACGGGGCGGCCCAGCCTCCAGCGCCGAGGCGAGCGCGAACTACCCGACCTTCGCCCTGCCCATCGTCAACCACAGCCCGGGCGGCTACTGCCTGTCCTGGCCGAAGGAGGTCCCCAGCCAGCTGCAGGCCGGCGAGCTGCTCGGCATCCAGGACGCCCCGGAGCAGAGCTGGAGCATCGCGGTGGTGCGCTGGATCCGCCAAGTGCGGGGCGGCGGCACGCAGATGGGCATCGAGCTGATCGCCCCCCATGCGCAAGCCTGCGGCCTGCAACTGGTACGCAAGGCCGAGCCGCACAGCCACTACCTGCGCGCCCTGCTGCTGCCGGAGATTGCCGCGATCTCGCGACCGGCGACCCTGGTCACCCCGCGCCTGCCCTTCCAGGAGGGCAACAAGGTGCTGATCAACCTCGGCGGTACGGAACGCCGCGCGGTGCTCGGCCGCCGGCAGACCAGCAGCGGCAGCTTCAGCCAGTTCGAATACCACGGTCTCGACCAACCGGGGGACACTCGGGGGAAACCCGTCACAGCCTCGCAAAGCCGCGCCGCAGACGGGGGGGAAGACTTTGACTCGCTCTGGAAGTCGCTGTAGATTGCCGAAGCACTACCTTTTGTCGCCTTTTCGCGCCCGTTCGGCGCAGACCTGACTCCCGCCATGGCCATCGAAAAAAAGACTATTCGGCTGCTGATCCTGGAAGACTCGCAGAACGAGGCCGAACGCCTCGTCAGCCTGTTCCGCAACGCCGGCCGCGCCACCCGGGTGCACCGCCTGAGCTCCAGCGAAGACCTCGCCGAAGCCCTGCAACAGAGCTGGGACCTGCTGATCACCGCCCCCAGCAGCGAACACCTCGCCCCCGCCGAGGCCATCAACGCGATCCGCCGCCAGGCCAAGGACATCCCGGTCATCCAGTTGCTGGAAGGCAACGACTCCGACGCCATCACCGAGGCCCTGACCCTCGGCGCCCAGGACGCCCTGCCGCAGGGCGAGGACGAGCGCCTGGTGCTGGTGGCCCAGCGCGAGCTGGGCAACCTGGAGGAACGTCGCGCCCGGCGGGCCGCCGAGGTGGCCCTGCGCGAAGCGGAGAAGCGCTGCCAGCTGCTGCTCGAGAGCTCGGTCGACGCCATCACCTACGTGCACGACGGCATGCACATCTATGCCAACCGCGCCTATCTCGAGCTGTTCGCCTACCAGGACGCCGACGAGCTGGAAGGCATGCCGATGATCGACCTGATCGCCGCCGCCGACCAGAGCGCGTTCAAGGACTTCCTGAAGAACTACCAGGGCGCGGAAGGCAACGCCGAACTGGCCTGCGCCGGGGTCAAGGCCAATGGCGACAGTTTCCAGGCGCGGATGAACTTCTCCCCCGCCACCTATGACGGCGAGCCCTGCATTCAGGTGGTGATCCGCGGCGAAGTCGGCAATGCCGAACTGGAAGAGAAGCTGCGCGAAATCAGCAGCCAGGACCTGGTCACCGGCCTGTACAACCGCAACTACTTCCTCGAACTGCTGGACGGCGCCGCCGAACGGGCGGTGAATGCCGGCCAGCCGGCCAGCCTGGCCTATATCCGCGTCGACCACTACGCCAGCCTGCTGGCCGACGTCGGCCTGGCCGGCATCGACCTGCTGCTGACCGACCTGGCCAATCTGCTGCGCGCGCACTTTGCCGGCACGGCGCAACTGGCGCGCTTCGGCGACGACATCTTCACCGTGCTGCAACCGGGGCAGTCCCCGGAGCAGGCCCGCGACCACCTGGAGGCCCTGCTGAAGAAGGTCGAGGGTCATCTGTTCGACATCAGCGGCCGCACCGCGCAGACCACCCTGTCGATCGGCGTCGCCGGTCTCAGCGAGAAGACCGCCAAGGCCCAGGACGTGGTCAACCGCGCCCAGCGCTGCGCCGACGAGCTGGCCGAGGGCAACGCCCTCAAGCTGTACGACCCGGCCGACGAACTGGCCGCCGCCGCCAACCGCGGCAGCATAGTCGCCATGGTCCAGCAGGCCCTGGAGCACAACGGCTTCCGCCTGCTGTTCCAGCCGATCATCAGCCTGCGCGGCGACAACCACGAGCACTACGAGGTGCTGCTGCGCCTGCTCAACCCGCAAGGCCAGGAGGTTCCGCCGACCGACTTCCTCAACGCCGCCAAGGACGCCGGCCTCGGCGAGAAGATCGACCGCTGGGTGGTGCTCAACTCGATCAAGCTGCTCGCCGACCATCGCAGCAAGGGCCACGACACCCGCCTGTTCGTGCACCTGTCGAGCGCCAGCCTGCAGGACCAGACCCTGCTGCCCTGGCTCAGCGTGGCCCTGAAGGCCGCGCGCTTGCCGTCGGACGCCCTGGTCTTCCAGTTCAGCGAGCCGGACGCCATCGCCTACCTGAAGCAGGCCAAGGCCCTGTGCCAGGGCCTGCGGGAGCTGCACTGCAAGGTCGCCCTGAGCCAGTTCGGCTGCGCCCTCAACCCCTTCAACACGCTCAAGCACCTGCCCCTGGACTTCGTCAAGATCGACGGCTCCTTCTCCCAGGACCTGAGCAATCCCGACAATCAGGAAGCCCTGAAGACCCTGCTGGCCAGCCTCCACGCCCAGGCCAAGCTGACCATAGTGCCCTTCGTCGAGAGCGCCAGCGTGCTGGCCACGCTGTGGCAGGCCGGGGTCAACTACATCCAGGGTTACTACCTGCAGGCGCCGAGCCAGTCGATGAACTACGACTTCTCCGCCGACGACGAATAGTCCGGCGCCCGGACACGAAGAAGCCGCCCGCGGGCGGCTTCTTCGTTTTCGTACCCGGGATGGATCAGGCCAGGCCGTCGCGGTCGCGAAAACCCAGCAGGTAGAGGACGCCATCCAGCCCCAGGGTGGAGATGGCCTGCTTGGCCGACTGCTTGACCAGCGGCTTGGCACGAAACGCCACGCCCAGACCGGCGATCGCCAGCATCGGCAGGTCGTTGGCGCCGTCGCCCACGGCGATGGTCTGCTCCAGGCGCAGGCCTTCGCGCTCGGCCAGCTCGCGCAGCAGGTCGGCCTTGCGCTGGGCATCGACGATCGGCTCGACGGCCACGCCGGTGGCCCGGCCATCGACGATCTCCAGTTCGTTGGCGAACACATAGTCGATGCCCAGCCTGGCCTGCAGCTGCCGGGCGAAGTAGCTGAAGCCACCGGAGAGGATCGCCGTCTTGTAGCCCAGCCGGCGCAGCTCGGCGAACAACGTCTCGGCGCCCTCGGTCAGGCGCAGCGAGGCGCCGATATCGGCCAGCACGGTTTCCGGCAGGCCCTTGAGCAGGGCCAGGCGCTCCCTGAAGCTGGCGGCGAAGTCCAGCTCGCCGCGCATGGCCCGCTCGGTGATGGCCGCGACCTGCTCGCCGACCCCGGCCGCCTTGGCCAGTTCGTCGATCACTTCGGCCTCGATCAGCGTCGAGTCCATGTCGAACACCGCCAGACGGCGGTTGCGACGGAACAGCGAGTCGCGCTGAAAGGCGATGTCGACGTTCAACTCCTGCGCCACGCTGAGGAACTCGGCGCGCAACGCCGCGGGATCGGCAGGCTCGCCGCGCACCGAGAACTCGATGCAACCCTTGCCCTGCTCGGCCGGGGTGTCCAGCGGCATGCGCCCGGACAGGCGGTCGATATGGTCGATATTCAGGCCGTACTGGGCGGTGATGGCGCTGACCCGCTGCAACTGCTCGGCGGTGACCTTGCGGGTCAGCAGGGTGACGATGTGCCGTGCCTTGCCCTGGCCGCTCACCCATTGCCGGTAGTCCGCCTCGGAGACCGGGGTGAAGCGCACCTGCTGGTCCAGCTCGTAGGCGGTGAACAGCACGTCCTTGAGCACCGAGGAGGCGCGCTCGCTGTCCGGTATCTCGACCAGGATGCCGAACGACAGGGTGTCGTGGATCACCGCCTGGCCGATATCGAGGATGTTCACCCCGCCCCGGGCCAATACGCCGGTGATGGCGGCGGTGAGGCCGGGGCGATCCTCGCCGGTGATGTTGATCAGGACGATTTCGCGCACGGCGCACCCCCATAAGGTCGAAGATAAGCGGTCCGCCGCTGGGCGAGCAGGCCGGAGAAAAGGCGCACATTCTACCCATTTTCGCCGCCGTACGGGCACGCGCGGCGCTTTGCCCGCTGCGGGCCGCTCGCTATACTGCGCGCCATCTCCAGTCGACAAGAGCCGAGCCCTGTGAACCGGCCCGTCCCCGTTAAACCCGACAACCTCTTCCTCCTGCTGTTCCAGGCCCTGCGCCAGCGCCGCGTGCCCCTGGCCCTGCGCATCGCCAGCCACAGCCTGCTGCTGGTGGCGCTGGCCCTGGTGATTTACGCCTGGGTGATCGGCATGCAGTTCAAGCAGGCCATGCAGCAGCAGGCCGAGGCCCTGGGCACCAGCCTGATCACCCAGACGGCCGCCTCGGCCACCGAGCTGCTGGTGTCCAACGACATCCTCAGCCTCAACGTGCTGCTGAACAACCTGGTGAAGAACCCGCTGGTGGCCCATGCGGCCATCTACAGCGTGGACAACCGCATCCTCGCCGAGGCCGGCGCGCGCCCGAGCAAGAGCATGCTCGGCGAAACCGAGGGCCTGTACTCGACGCCCATCACCTTCCAGGAGGTGATCGCCGGCCAGTTGCGCATCAGCCTGGACATGCGCCAGTTCCAGCAGCCGATGACCATCAGCCTGCAGAGCATGGGCATCCTCAGCCTGATCCTGCTGGCCCTGGCCCTGAGCCTGAGCCTGCGCCTGGGCCGGCATATCTCCACGCCGCTGCTGCAGCTGCGGGTCTGGCTGCGTGACCCGGACGACCCGGCCCCCGGAGCCGGGCGCCTGGACGAGATCGGCGACCTGGCGCGCCAGCTGCAGGCCCGCCTGGTGCCGGAGAAGCCAGAGCCTGAGCCCGCAGCCGACTACGACGAGATGGAGGCCGAAGACGACTTCGCCGAGCTGGCCGAGCCGCACGACGACGAGCCGGGCTTCGCGGTGCCGAACCTCAACGACGAGGCGCTCGACGCGTTCGACGAGCGCAACGACGCGGAAGGCGATCCCTTCGCCGAGTTGCGCGACGACGCTCCGCCGGCGCCTGCCGCGGCGCCGAGCGCGGCCCAAGCGAGTGCGGTACTGGCCATCCAGCTGGGCGCCCAGGAACAGCTGCGGCGCCTGCCGCGGGCCCGCCTGCTCGACCTGCTGCAGCGCTACCGCGACTGCCTGAGTCAGGCCGCGGCGCTCTATCAGGGCGAGCTGCACACCCTCGGCGACGGCAGCAGCCTGATGCTGTTCCACAGCCGGGACAACGATGACTACCTGAGCCACGCGCTGTGCTGCGGCGAGCTGATGCGCGCCCTCGGCCATGCCCTGCAGATCGAGGTCGCCGACAGCGGCATCACCCTGCAGCTACAGCTGGGGCTGACCCAGGGCGACGCCCTGCTCGACCTCAGCCAGGGCGATCTGCTGCTCAGCGAAACCGCCCAGAATGCCCTGGCCCTGTCCCAGCACAGCCGCAACCTGCTGCTGCTGGAGCGCCGCATCGCCGCCGACCCGCAGGTGCAACAGTGCAGTCGCATCCGCGCCATCGCCAGCCCGGACGGGGCCTGCTGCGTGGAGCGCCTGCTGGAGCCCTACCCTTCGCTGCTGGAGCGCCAGCTGGCGCGCATGCACGAGAGCCGCTGAACCACGCAGAAAAAAGCCCCGCTGCGAGCGGGGCTTTTTTCTATCTCCGGCCTGGGCGGGCTCAGAAACGGAACACCTCGCCCTCGATCCGGATCGGCTCGGCCACCGGAATCTTCGGCGGCGCCGGCTTGCGCGCCGGTGCGGCGGGCGCCTTCTTGCGCGGCTCCTTGGCGATGGCCGGGGCCAGATTGCCATACTCCTGCACCGCCAGCGCCACCTGCTCGACCAACTGACGCATGACCAGGCTCTGCGCCCTGACCTGGTCGGCGATGCTGCCCTGGTGGGTCTCCTCGAGTCGCACCAGGCGGCCGTCGAGCAGCTTGCCCTCGCCGCTCAGCAGGCGCCAGTGGGCCTCGAGCACGGCCGGGCGCTGCGGCCCGGAATCCAGCCGGCTGATGCTCAAAAGCACCTGCACCTGGGGGCTGAAGCCCGGTGCCGCCGGCGCCGTGGCCAGGCGCTGGCTGTTCAGTCGAGCGGCCAGCTGGCGCAACAGCTGGCGGTCGATATCCGCCGCCAGACTGCCGGCCCAGCGCGCATCGCTGGCCGCCGTCAGGCTGCCGTCGGCCTGGCGCTGCAGCAGGGCCTCGCGCTGCAGGTAATCGGCGATCGACACCGGCCCCAGCAGCACCGCCACGCCCTCCTGGTCGGCCGGCAGTGCGGCATTGCCGCCATCGAGCTGATACAGGGGCACCGGCTGGTAGGCCGTGCATCCGGCCAGGCCAAGCAGGCCAGTCAGCAGCAGGGTCAGGGGGAGACGCGCTCGGGTCATTACTCTCATCCGGCCGGCACGTTCTGCCGGCAGTCAAACCTGGGTTAGCGAAGGCGCGCAGCCACGCTGACGCCTTCCACGGCGCCCTATCATCCGCCAAAGCGCCGCGCGACTCCAGTACGCAGCGCATCGGCGGTCGGTCCGCGACTCACCCCTGCGCCTCGACCAGCAACCCGTCGACCCGCTGAAAGCCGCGCGGCAGCTTGTTTCCGCGCCGGCCGCGCTCGCCCTTGTAGTGCTCCAGATCGTCGGCCTTGAGCGACAGGGTGCGCTTGCCCGCCTGCAACACCAGGGTCGCCCCCGCCGGCAGCACCGCCAGGTCGCTGAGGTATTCCTCGCGGCTGGCAACCCGTTCGCCGGGAATGCCGATGATCTTGTTGCCCTTGCCCTTACCCAGCTGCGGCAGATCGGCGACCTTGAACAACAAGAGGCGGCCCTCGGTGGTCACCGCCGCCAGCCAGTCCTCCTCGCGGCTGACCAGAGGCTTGGGCGACACCACCCTGGCACCGGCCGGCAGACTGAGCAGGGCCTTGCCGGCCTTGTTCTTGGCCTGCAGGTCCTCGCCCTTGACCACGAAGCCATAGCCCGCGTCGGAGGCGATCACATAGAGCGCGCTGTCGTCCGGCAGCAGCACGCATTCGAAGCTGGCCCCCGGCGGCGGCGTCAGGCGCCCGGTCAGCGGCTCGCCCTGGCCCCGCGCCGATGGCAGCGAGTGCGCCGCCAGCGAATAGCTGCGCCCGGTCGAATCGATGAATACCGCGTACTGGTTGGAGCGCCCCGGCGCGGCGGCCTTGAAGCCGTCGCCGGCCTTGTAGGACAGGCCGGTGGCGTCGACGTCGTGGCCCTTGGCGCAGCGCACCCAGCCCTTCTCGGACATGACCACGGTGACCGGTTCGGTCGGCATCAGCTCGGTTTCCGACAGGGCGCGGGCCTCGGCGCGGGCGACGATCGGCGAGCGACGCGCATCGCCGTACTTCTCGGCGTCGTCGAGGATCTCCTGGCGCACCAGCTTCTTCAGCTTCGCCTCGCTGCCGAGCAGGGCCAGCAGCTTGGCACGCTCCTTGGCCAGCTCATCCTGCTCGCCGCGGATCTTCATCTCCTCCAGGCGCGCCAGCTGGCGCAGGCGGGTGTCGAGGATGTAGTCGGCCTGCACGTCGGTGAGGCCGAAGCGGGCCATCAGCACCGGCTTGGGTTGGTCCTCGGTGCGGATGATATGGATCACCTCGTCGAGGTTGAGGAAGGCCACCAGCAGGCCCTCCAACAGGTGCAGGCGCTTCTCCACCTTGTCCAGGCGGAACTGCAGGCGCCGGCGCACCGTGTTCACCCGGTACTCCAGCCACTCGCGCAGCATCTGCCGCAGGTTCTTCACCTGGGGCTTGCCGTCCAGGCCGATGACGTTGGTGTTGACCCGGTAGCTGGACTCCAGGTCCGTGGTGGCGAACAGGTGGGTCATCAGCTCGTCGGCATCGACCCGGTTGGAACGCGGGATGATGACGATGCGGCAGGGGTGCTCGTGGTCCGACTCGTCGCGCAGGTCGGCGACCATCGGCAGCTTCTTGGCCTGCATCTGCCCGGCGATCTGCTCCAGCACCTTGGAGCCGGACACCTGGTGCGGCAAGGCGGTGACCACGATGTCACCGTCCTCGATGCGGTACACCGCACGCATGCGCACCGAGCCGCGGCCGGTCTCGTAGATCTTCAGCAGGTCGGCGCGCGGGGTGATGACCTCCGCCTCGGTGGGGAAGTCCGGCCCCTGCACGTGCTCGCACAGCTGCTCGACCGTGGCGTCCGGCTGGTCCAGCAGGCGCACGCAGGCGGCGGCGACCTCGCGCAGGTTGTGCGGCGGCACGTCGGTGGCCATGCCCACGGCGATGCCGGTGGTGCCGTTGAGCAGCAGGTTGGGCAGGCGCGCCGGCAGGGTCGCCGGCTCGTCGAGGGTGCCGTCGAAGTTCGGCACCCAGTCCACCGTGCCCTGGCCCAATTCGCTCAGCAGCACCTCGGAGTAGCGCGACAGGCGCGCCTCGGTGTAGCGCATGGCGGCGAAGGACTTGGGATCGTCCGGCGCGCCCCAGTTGCCCTGGCCGTCGACCAGGGTGTAGCGGTAGCTGAACGGCTGCGCCATCAGCACCATGGCCTCGTAGCAGGCCGAGTCGCCGTGGGGGTGGAACTTGCCGAGCACGTCGCCGACGGTGCGCGCCGACTTCTTGTGCTTGGCGTCGGCATCCAGGCCCAGCTCGCTCATGGCGTAGACGATGCGCCGCTGCACCGGCTTCAGGCCGTCGCCGATATGCGGCAGGGCGCGGTCCATGATCACGTACATCGAATAGTTGAGGTAGGCCTGCTCGGTGAAGTCGGCAAGCGAGCGGCGCTCAACGCCATCCAGGCTCAGATCGAGGGATTCGCTCATGAAGGTCTCATCGCAAGGTTGATTGGCGCAGCATCAGGGTGCCGTCGCGCTGGGTGAATTCGAGTTGTTTGAGGGCGCTCATGCCCAGCAGCACTTCGTCGCCGTCCATGCCGGGGGCGATCAGCGCCTCGACATCGTGCAGGACGATGTCGCCGAGGCGCAGGCTGGCCAGCCGGGTGCGGTGGGCGGTGGCGCGGCCATTGGCGGTGCTGATCAGGATCGCCGTGCCGGCACTCAGCCCCAGGCGCCGGGCCACCTCGACGGGCACCGCCACCTGGGTGGCGCCGGTGTCGAGGAGGAAGATCACCGGCTCGTCGTTGATCCGCCCGGCGGCGCGGTAATGTCCCTGCCGACTGCTGGCCAGGCGCACCTCGACATAGTCGCTGCCATGCACCGACTGCGGGTCGCGGTTGGGGTTGCGCCGGGACTCCTCCCACTCGCCGAAGAAGCGCGTGGCCAGCAGCAGGGCGGCGCCCCAGGCCAGCACCAGCATCACCCGCCCCGCCCGACGGCCCGGCGCCTGGGTGCTCACCGGCGATTGCCCCAGCCGCCCTGCGGCGCGGCGAAGCGCCAGACGATCGGCCGCTGCTCGCCGTCGGCCCGGACCTGACCTTCGTTGTCCAGACCGACCCAGGCCCCCTCGGCATCGACCCACAGGGCCTCGGCCTGACCGTAGTCCGGCGGGTAGCGACGGGACTCGGCCAGCGCCTCGGCGGCGAAGGACCAGCAGCGCTCGACCGCGCCGTCGCTCAGCTGGCGCCGGCAGATGCGGTGGGCCTGGCGCTCCAGGGTGAAGAGCTTCTCCTGGTGGAAGGCCAGGCCGGAAAAGTCCCGGGGCCGCGCCGCATCGCCCAGCTGCGCGGGGCCTGGTTCGCGGCCGCCCTCGCTGACCAGGACACAGCCGCCGCTGCAGTGCCAGGTCGAGCGCTGTCGGTGCAGCACCAGCAGGCCGCGGCGCTGACGCTCGGCGGCCAGCCACAGGCGCTCGCCGGCCGGATCGACGGCGATACCCTCCAGCAGTGCATTGAACTTCAGCAGCATGCCGCTGGCGCGGGCCTGGCGCACCACCGCCTCGGGCAGCGCCAGCCATTGTGCCTCGCCCATGGGCGAGAGCCGCAGCACCGCCGCGTGCGCCTCGCTGACCAGGTAGCGATTGCCCTGGGCGTCGCAGGACAGCCCCTCGAAATCCAGACCGCCGCCGCGCACCTGGCCGGCGACCCAAGTGCGCATGCGCAGCCCCCAGGGCAAGGGCGTGGACGGTGCATGGGGCGCGGCGAAACGCTCGGCCTCGGCCTGCCAGACCGCCGCCTCGGTATCCAGGCGATACAGGCGGTCGTCCTCGCGGTCCGACACCGCCCACAACGTCTCGTTGCAGAGGGCCAGGCCCGAGAGGTTGCCGCCGGCCATGCCCGCCACCGGATGCTCGCCGAGCAGGCGCAGCTCTTCCAATGGAGTCTCGGCCAACGCCGTGCTCGCCAGCAGCAACAGGGCGCAGAGGCTGCGCATCAGAGCAGCACCTCGGCCAGGTTGCCCTTGGACTCCAGCCAGGACTTGCGGTCGCCGGCGCGCTTCTTCGCCAGCAGCATGTCCATGATCTCCTGGGTGCCCTCGAAGTCGTCCAGGGTCAGTTGCACCAGGCGCCGCGTGTTCGGGTCCATGGTGGTCTCGCGCAGCTGCGGCGGGTTCATCTCGCCGAGGCCCTTGAAGCGGGTGACCTGGGGCTTGCCGCGGCGCTTCTCGGCCACCAGGCGGTCGAGGATGCCGTCGCGCTCGGCCTCGTCCAGGGCATAGAACACCTCCTTGCCCAGGTCGATGCGGTACAGCGGCGGCATCGCCACGTAGACGTGGCCGGCATCCACCAGGGCGCGGAAGTGGCGGACGAACAGCGCGCACAGCAGGGTGGCGATGTGCAGGCCGTCGGAGTCGGCGTCGGCGAGGATGCAGATCTTGCCGTAGCGCAGCTGGGAGAGGTCGCTTGCGCCCGGGTCGATGCCGATGGCCACGGCGATGTCGTGCACCTCCTGGCTGGCCAGCACCTCGCCGCCGTCCACCTCCCAGGTGTTGAGGATCTTGCCGCGCAGCGGCATGATCGCCTGGAATTCCTTGTCCCGCGCCTGCTTGGCGCTGCCGCCGGCCGAGTCGCCCTCGACCAGGAACAGCTCGGCGCGCATGGGGTCCTGGCCCGCGCAGTCGGCCAGCTTGCCGGGCAGCGCCGGCCCCTGGGTGATCTTCTTGCGCTCGACCTTCTTGCCGGCCTTGAGGCGGCGATTGGCGTTGCTGATCGCCAGTTCGGCGAGCAGCTGGCCGAACTCCGGGTGGGCGTTGAGCCACAGGCTGAAGGCATCCTTGACCACACCGGAGACAAAGGCCGCCGCCTCGCGGGAGGACAGGCGCTCCTTGGTCTGCCCGGAAAACTGCGCGTCCTGCATCTTCATCGACAGGACGAAGGCGATGCGCTCCCAGATGTCCTCCGGCGCCAGCTTGACCCCGCGCGGCAGCAGGTTGCGGAACTCGCAGAACTCGCGCATGGCGTCCAGCAGGCCCTGGCGCAGGCCGTTGACGTGGGTGCCGCCCTGGGCGGTGGGGATCAGGTTGACGTAGCTCTCCTGCACGCTCTCGCCGCCCTCCGGCAGCCACAGCAGGGCCCAGTCCACCGCCTCCTTATTGCCGGCGAGGCTGCCGCAGAAGGGTTCGGCGGGCAGGCGCTCGAACTCGCTGACCGCATCCACCAGGTAGGAGCGCAGGCCGTCCTCGTACAGCCACTCGACGCGCTCGCCAGCTGCCTTGTCCTCGAAACTCACCGCCAGCCCCGGGCACAGCACGGCCTTGGCCTTGAGCACGTGCTTGAGGCGGCTGACGGAGAACTTGAAGGAGTCGAAGTACTTGGCGTCCGGCCAGAAGTGCACGCTGGTGCCGGTGTTGCGCTTGCCGACGCTGCCGACCACCTCCAGGTCGCTGGCCTTGAAGCCGTCGGCGAAGGCCATGCGGTACTCGCTGCCGTCGCGCTTGACCCGCACCTCGACCCGGGTCGACAGGGCGTTGACCACCGAGATGCCGACCCCGTGCAGGCCGCCAGAGAACTGGTAGTTCTTGTTGGAGAACTTGCCGCCGGCGTGCAGCTTGGTGAGGATCAGCTCGACCCCGGGCACGCCCTCCTCGGGATGGATGTCCACCGGCATGCCGCGGCCGTCGTCGAGCACCTCCAGGGAGTTGTCCTCGTGCAGGATCACCTGGATCGACTTGGCGTGGCCGGCCAGGGCCTCGTCGACGCTGTTGTCGATGACCTCCTGGGCCAGGTGGTTGGGGCGGCTGGTGTCGGTGTACATGCCCGGGCGCTTGCGCACCGGGTCCAGGCCGGAAAGGACTTCGATGGCGTCTGCGTTATAGGCGTTCTGCTGGGCCATGGGGTCTCGGGTCGTCTTAAAGGGCGGAAAAGTCGATATCGCGCCAGAACCTGGCGGGAATACCGGCGAAAGCGAAGAGCATCGGCAGGCGCGCGGCGAAGCCCTGGAAGCCATGGTCGCCGCCGGCCTGGATGCGCAGGGCGCAGGCCCGGTAATAGGCCTGGGCCTGGCGATAGTCGAGGGTTTCGTCGGCGGTCTGCAGCCATACCTGATAACGCGCGGGGTCCTGCGGTGGCGGCACCTCCAGCGCGGCCAGGGCGGTCACGTGTTCGGCGGTCAGCTCCCAGGTCTCGTCGCTGTAGTAGTTCTTCTGCGGCCCCAGGTAGCCGTCGAACAGCAGGTGCGGACGCACCGCCGGATTGACCAGCAGCGCGCGCAAGCCATGCCGTTCGGCCAGGTGGGTCGCATAGTAGCCGCCCAGGGAGCTGCCGACCAGCACGGGCCGACCGAGCTCGCCGATCAGCCCTTCGAGCTGGCCGATGGCCTGGCGTGGATGATGGTGCAGGGCCGGCACCCGCAACCGCTCGGCCAGGCCCATGCGCGCCATGGCGCGCCGCAACTGGCTGGCCTTCAGCGAGGCCGGCGAGCTGTTGAGGCCATGGAGATAGAGGATACTGGGGCTGGCTGCGGGCATGGCTGACGGGGCTTACGACGGGGAACGGGAAGCCGAACGGTAGCAGCTTTCGCGCCGCCCCCTCCAGCCCGGGGCTATCAATAGCCCTTGACGCTGTAGTCCACCTCGAAGCGAATGCCGGTGACCCGCGACACCCCGGTCTCCAGGCGGCCGTCGGCATGCAGGCGCAACCAGCGGTAGCCCGGCGCGCTGCTGTCGACCTGGAAGTCTTCGCTGCCCGGGGCGAACTGCACGCAGGTCGAGGGCGAGGCCAACAGGCGCACGCCCTCGCGCAGCTGATCGAACTCCTGGTGCACATGCCCCCAGAGCACGGCCTTGGCCTGCGGGTGGCGCGCCAGCACGGCGAACAGCGCCTCGGGGTTGCGCACGCCGATCGGTTCCATCCAGGCGCAGCCGATGGGCACCGGGTGGTGGTGCAGGCAGATCAGGTGGTGGCGCTCGGGCGCCTCGGCCAGGGCCCGCTCGAGCAGCGCCAGCTGCTCCGCGTCGAGATAGCCGGGCACCGCGCCGGGAATGGAGGAGTCGAGCAGGACGATGCGCCAGCTGCCCAGGTCGATCACCGGCTCCAGCTGCGCGCCGTCCCCGCAGGCGCGGCGCATCGCCGGGACGTCGTCGTGATTGCCGGGCAGCCAGCGGGCCGGTGCGCCGATCGTCGCGGTGAGCTGGCGGAAGCGGGCGTAGGACGCCTCGCTGCCGTCCTGGGAGAGGTCGCCGCTGGCCAGCACCAGGTCGATCTGCGGCTGCTCCCGCAGCAACTGCTCGACCACCCGCTGCAGGCTGTCCTGGGTATCCATGCCCAGCAGCTTGCCGTTCGCCTCGGCGAACAGGTGGCTGTCGGACAACTGCACCAGCAGTACCGAGGAATCAACAGCGGAAGTGGGCACGCTCGGCAAGGCCGTCTCCTTGAGCAGGGTAGTGGGATTATGCTGGCTGGGGCCGGCGATGGTAAACCCGCGAAGCGGGCCTGGGTCACAGAAAAACCGCCTCGCCGAGCGTCAAAAACGACGCAGAACGCCGGGAACGGCCTAGGCGCTGTACGAAAAGTCGCCGAGCGCAGGTCAGGCAAGGCAAAACAGGCGAAGAAGCGGAGTTTACGTGCTGTAAATGAGCATTCTGAGCCTGTTTTTAACGCAGCATCACCGAGCGCAGGCACTTTTCGTACGGAGCCTAGAACACCGGCGCCGGCTCATGGCCACAGGCCAGGCAGTGGCTCAGCCATTCGCCGAGGAACAGATTGAGCTGGCTCTTCTCGTCCGGCTGGTGCATGGCGGCATTGGGGTAGGGATAGATACTGCGCAAGCGCCGGGCGCTCTCGGCGCTGACCACCTCGGCCATGCGCGCGTCGTGGTAGACCCGCACCTCCAGCTGCGGCACCGGCAGCCAGGGCAGGCTGTGCTCCTGACGCACCAGCAGGGTACTGGTATAGGGGCAGGTCTCCAGCACCTCGAGGGCGAGAATGCCGAGCTGGTGCTCGCCCTGGCTCAGGGCGACCCGCCGGGCCTTCGCCTGGCTGCGCATCTCCGGCAGCAGGCGCATCAGCCGCGCGTAGTTGGCCTCGCAGACCGCCTGCAACTCCACCAGGTCGACCCGGTAGCGCTCGCGCAACAGGTTCACGACCACAACCCCCTGACCTCGGCGCGGTTGAGCGCCAGCCACTGCAGGGCGATGATGCTCGCCGCGTTGTCGATACGCCCGTCCTTCACCGCATCCAGGGCATCCTCCAGCGGCCAGACATGCACACGGATGTCCTCGCCCTCCTCGGCCAGGCCATGCACGCCACCGACACCCTCGCTGTCGCAGCGGCCGATGAACAGGTGCACCCGTTCGTCCGAGCCGCCCGGCGACGGGTAGTACTGGCTGATCGGCCACAGCGAGCCCAGCGTCACCCCGGCCTCCTCGACGGCCTCGCGCCGGGCCACTTCTTCCGGCGCCTCGTCCTTGTCGATCAACCCGGCGACCAGTTCCAGCAGCCAGGGGCTGGCGCTCTTGTCCAGGGCGCCGACGCGGAACTGCTCGATCAGCACCACGCTGTCGCGCTGCGGGTCGTAGGGCAGCACGCACACCGCATCATGGCGCACGAACAGTTCGCGACTGAGCTGCGGGCCCATGCCGCCGGCGAACTGGCGATGGCGCAGCTGCAGGCGATCGAGCTGGTAGAAGCCGCGAAAGCAGGCCTCGCGCTCGAGTATTTCAACATCGTCTCGCTGCATAGCGACCCCCTATTAGCAGGAACGGGCCCGAAGGCCCGCCCTGTCTCCCATTTTCCGCCGGCCCAGACCGCAGCCGGCGGAAGCGTCGATCCTCCATCACACCTTGTGATAGAGCTGCGCGCCCTGCGCCTTGAACTCCTCGGCCTTGGCCTGCATGCCCTGCTCGACCTCTGCATCCAGGTCCAGGGCGGCGATGCGTTGCTCTTCAGCATAGACCCGCACTTCCTGGGTGATCTTCATCGAGCAGAACTTCGGCCCGCACATGGAGCAGAAGTGCGCCACCTTGGCCGAGTCCTTCGGCAGCGTCTCGTCGTGGTAGCTGCGCGCCGTGTCCGGGTCCAGGCCCAGGTTGAACTGGTCCTCCCAGCGGAACTCGAAGCGCGCCTTGCTCAGGGCGTTATCGCGAATTTGCGCCCCCGGGTGGCCCTTGGCAAGGTCGGCGGCATGGGCGGCGATCTTGTAGGTGATGATGCCCGTCTTGACGTCGTCCTTGTTCGGCAGCCCCAGGTGCTCCTTGGGGGTAACGTAGCAGAGCATGGCGCAGCCGAACCAACCGATCATCGCCGCGCCGATGCCCGAGGTGATGTGGTCGTAGCCCGGGGCGATGTCGGTGGTCAGCGGGCCGAGGGTGTAGAACGGCGCCTCGTCGCAGCATTCCAGCTGCTTGTCCATGTTCTCCTTGATCAGCTGCATCGGCACGTGGCCGGGGCCCTCGATCATCACCTGGACGTCGTGCTTCCAGGCGATCTTGGTCAGCTCGCCGAGGGTCTCCAGCTCGCCGAACTGCGCCTCGTCGTTGGCGTCGGCGATGGAGCCCGGACGCAGGCCGTCGCCCAGCGAGAAGCTGACGTCGTAGGCCTTCATGATCTGGCAGATTTCCTCGAAGTGGGTGTAGAGGAAGTTCTCCTTGTGGTGCGCCAGGCACCACTTGGCCATGATCGAGCCGCCACGCGAGACGATGCCGGTGACCCGCTTGGCGGTCATGGGCACATAGCGCAGCAACACCCCGGCGTGGATGGTGAAGTAGTCCACGCCCTGCTCGGCCTGCTCGATCAGGGTGTCGCGGAACAGCTCCCAGGTCAGGTCCTCGGCCACCCCGCCGACCTTCTCCAGGGCCTGGTAGATCGGCACCGTGCCGATCGGCACCGGGCTGTTGCGGATGATCCACTCGCGGGTCTCGTGGATGTGCTTGCCGGTGGACAGGTCCATCACGGTATCGGAGCCCCAGCGGATGCCCCAGGTCAGCTTGGCCACTTCTTCCTCGATGGAGGAGCCCAGGGCCGAGTTGCCAATGTTGCCGTTGATCTTCACCAGGAAGTTGCGGCCGATGATCATCGGCTCCAGCTCCACGTGGTTGATGTTCGCCGGAATAATCGCCCTACCGCAGGCGATCTCCTCGCGGACGAACTCTGGGGTGATTTCCTTGGGGATGTTGGCGCCGAAGCTGTGGCCGGCGTGCTGCTGCTCGAGCAGGCCGGCGGCGCGGGCCTCCTGCAGCTTGAGGTTCTCGCGGATGGCGACGTATTCCATCTCCGGGGTGATGATGCCCTGGCGCGCGTAGTGCATCTGGCTGACGTTCTGGCCGGGCTTGGCGCGGCGCGGGTTGCGCACGTGGGCGAAGCGCATGGCGGTCAGTTCGGGGTTGCTCAGGCGCTCCTGGCCGAAGCTGGAGCTCAGGCCGGCGAGCAGCTCGGTGTCGCCGCGGTCCTCGATCCAGGCGCTGCGCACGTCGGCCAGGCCCTGGCGCACGTCGATGGTCACGCTCGGGTCGGTGTAGGGGCCGGAGGTGTCGTAGACCAGCACCGGCGCGTTGACCTCGCCGCCGAAGTCGGTCGGGGTGACGTCCAGGCTGATCTCGCGCATCGGCACGCGGATGTCCGGACGCGAACCCTGCACGTAGATCTTCCGCGAACGGGGGAAGGGCTGGATCGACTGCTGGTCGACCTGGGCGCTTTCGCTCAGGTTCTTTTGTTGTGCACTCATCGGCTGGTTCTCTCCTGGGCTGATTGTCGGAGCGAACCTGGAACGGACTAGGGGTGCGGGGCGCACCGGGGCCGGTGCCGAGAGGACTCGCCGAGGGATGGGCGAGGACATCTTGTTCCCTACGCAGGCCTTTAACCTGATCAGGTTCAACGGGATCCGGCAACTGCCAATCTCAGCCCCGCGCATGGGGCACCCCGACAAGAACCTGGCCAGTCTAATCAAGGCGCGACGATAAAACCAACCCGCAAGTCAAAAAACACGACCCATGCGTCGGGTCGTGACGGCGCCGTCACCTGCCGCAGGATTGTTGCGTCCAGGCAACATAGCTTGTTGCAAACTACACTCCAGGCGCCCCCGGCACGCCTTGACCCTCCAGACAGGCCCCCTTAGCCTTGCCGATTACCGCCAAATCTAGGATCCCCCGAATGCTGCGCAGACTCTCTCTGGCTCTTGCCGTGGCCTCCGCCGCCAACGGATTGGCCTGGGCCGAACAGGCCCCGCTGTCCCCCAAGACCGACCTGGTCACCGTCTACCAGGAGGCCGCCAGCAACAACGCCGACCTGGCGGCCGCACGCGCCGACTACCAGGCGCGCCGCGAGGTGGTACCGCAGGCCCGCGCCGGGCTGCTGCCGAACCTCTCGGCCGGCGCCAACCTGAGCGACACCCGCACCGCCGTCGACTCCCCGTCCATCACCAGCTCACGCAGCGGCACGGTGTACCAGGCCAACCTCAGCCAGCCGCTGTTCCGCGCCGACCGCTGGTTCCAGCTGCAGGCGGCCGAGGCGATCAGCGAACAGGCCGCCCTGGAACTGTCCGCCACCGAGCAGGCGCTGATCCTGCAGAGCGCCGAGACCTACTTCGCCGTGCTGCGCGCCCAGGACACCCTGGCCTCGACCAAGGCCGAGGAAGCCGCCTTCAAGCGCCAGCTGGATCAGGCCAACGAGCGCTTCGACGTCGGCCTGTCGGACAAGACCGACGTGCTCGAGGCCCAGGCCGGCTTCGACACCGCGCGGGCCAACCGGATCATCGCCGAACGCCAGGTGGAAGACGCCTTCCAGGCCCTGATCACCCTGACCAACCGCGAGCACGGTGCCCTCGAGGGCATCGAGCACGGCCTGCCGATCCTCGCGCCGACGCCCAACGACGCCAAGGCCTGGGTCGATACCGCCAGCGCGCAGAACCTCAATCTGCAGGCCAGCAACTACGCGGTCAGCGCCGCCGAGGAAACCCTGCGCCAGCGCAAGTCCGGCCATGCGCCGACCCTGGACGCGGTGGCCAGCTACCAGAAGGGCGACAACGACAGCCTCGGTTTCAGCAACAGCAGCGCCAGCGCCGCCACCTTCAGCGGCGACGTCGAGCAGCGCTCGATCGGCCTGCAGCTGAACATCCCGCTGTACAGCGGCGGCCTGACCAGCTCCCAGGTGCGCGAGGCCTACCAGCGCCTGACCCAGAGCGAGCAGCTGCGCGAGAGCCGGCGCCGCCAGGTGGTGCAGGACACCCGCAACCTGCACCGCGCGGTGAACACCGACGTGGAGACCGTGCAGGCGCGCAAGCAGTCGATCATCTCCAACCAGAGCGCCCTGGAGGCCACCGAGATCGGCTACCAGGTCGGCACCCGCAACATCGTCGACGTGCTCGACGCCCAGCGCCAGCTGTACAACTCGGTGCGCACCTACAACGATGCGCGCTACGACTACATCCTCAACAACCTGCGCCTCAAGCAGGCCGCCGGCACCCTCAGCCCGGCCGACCTGGAGGCCCTGGGCGACTTCCTCAAGCCCGACTACGACCCGGATCGCGACTTCCTCCCGCCGGACCTGGCCAAGGCCGCCGAAGCGCAGCTGCGCGGCGCCCAGGACTACTGAGCCGCCGCCATGAAAAAGCCCGACGCGAGTCGGGCTTTTTCATGGGCCGCGCAGCGACAAGCGAGCCTAGGCGAGCAGGCGCCCCACCCCGGCGAGCAGGCGCTGCAGCGCCCCCTGGTTGGCCCGCATCACCGCCACCCCGGCCTGGCTCATCCGCTGCGCCCGCTGCGGCTCGCGCCACAGCCCGGCCACCTCTGCGGCCAGCTGCTCGCCATCGGCGACCTCGCCGAGCGCCCCGGCCTCGCGCAGCTGCGCGGCTATCTCGAGGAAATTGAACAGGTGCGGCCCGCTGAGTACCGGCTTGCCCAGGGCCGCCGGCTCCAGCAGGTTATGCCCGCCGTTGGCCACCAGGCTGCCGCCGACGAAGGCGCAGTCGGCCAGGGCATAGAGGAACAGCAGCTCGCCCATGGTGTCGCCGAGCAGCACCTGGTCGGCGGCGTCCGGGGCCTCGCCGCTGGAGCGACGACGGGTGGCGAACCCCTGCCGGCGGCACAGTTCGAATACCGCGGCGAAGTGCTCGGGATGGCGCGGCACCAGGAGCAGCAGCGCGTCGGGCTGGTCCGCCAGCAGCCGGCGGTGGGCGGCGAGGACGATCTCGTCCTCGCCGGCGTGGGTGCTGGCGGCGATCCACAGCGGCCGCCGCTGCGCGCCCCACTGCGCCCGCAGCGCGGCGGCACGCTGCGCCAGCGCCGGGTCGAGGTGCAGGTCGTACTTGATCGAGCCGGTCACCTCGACGCATTCGGGCCGCGCCCCCAGGTCGCGGAAGCGCTCGGCCTCGGCGGCGGTCTGCACGGCGATCAGGCTCAACTCGGCGAGCATCGGCGCGGTCAAGCGGGCGAAGCGGGCATAGCCACGGGCCGAGCGTGCGGACAGGCGCGCATTGGCCAGGACCACGGGAATGCCGCGGCGCGCGCACTGATGGATATGGTTGGGCCACAGCTCGGTTTCCATGATCAGCGCCAGGCGCGGCTGCACCCGCTCGAGGAAGCGCGCGGCGGCCCAGGGCAGGTCATAGGGCAGGTAGCAATGCTGCACCCGTCCGGCGTACTCCGGCGTACCGAACAACGCGCGGATGCGCTCCGAGCCGGTCGGGGTCATGCAGGTCACGGTGATCGGCAGCTGCGGGTAACGCTCCAGCAGCTCGCGGATCAACGGCGCGGCGGCGATGCTCTCGCCGAGCGAAACGGCATGCAGCCAGATGCCGCCGGGCTTCAGCGGCGGCAGCCCGAGGGCGAAGCGCTCGCCGAGACGCCGGGCATAGGCCGGGGCGCGCCAGGCACGGTAGGCCAGGCGCAGGACGATAAGGGGCAAGGCCAGGTGCAGCAGCAGGGAATACAGGGGTCGATTCATGGGCGCGCAGCTTAGCAGAGCGACCGCCGCCGATCAGCCGATGGCGCGCAGGTGTTCGGCGAATCGCTCGCCCAGCCAGCGTGCCGCGGGCCCCAGGGCCTCGTCGCGGCGGCAGACCAGCTCCACCACCAGCGGCGGCGGCGTCCAGTCGCTGCGCAGCTCCACCAGCTGCCCCTGGTAGGTGGGGTACTGCACCACATGACGCGGCAGCCAGGCCCAGCCCAGGTTGCGCGCCAGCAACTCGGCCATGGCGTAGAAGCTGTCGGCCCGCCACACCTGGGGGCTGATCTGCTCGCCCCCGGGGTAGGTGCTGTCCTGCGGCGCCATCAGCAGCTGCCGGTGCCGCGCCAGCTCGCGCCGATCGGCATGCGCCTGGCCGGCCAGGGAATGCCCGGCACCACACACCGTGACCATCTCGATGGTGCCCAGGCGCTGGCGCTCCAGGGCCTCGGGCATGCCTTCGTGATGAAACAGCAGGCCGAGATCGGCGCGGCGCTCCAGCAGCTTGCGCGCGACATCGCCCTGGGCACCGCTGGCGACCTGCACCTCCAGCCGGGGAAAGCGCTGCGCCAGCGCCTCCAGGCTGTCGAGTACCGGCTGGTAGGGCATGGCTTCGTCCTGGGCCAGGCGCAACCGCGCCTCCTCGCCGTGCACCAGGCCCAGGGCGCGGCCCTCCAGACGCTGGCACTGGCGCAGCACCTCGCGCGCCTCGGTCAACAGGGCCTCGCCGGCGACGGTCAGGCGCGGCTGGCGGCCGCTGCTGCGCTCGAACAGCAGCACGCCGAGGTCGGTTTCCAGCAAGGCGATCGCGCTGCTGACCGCCGACTGCACGCGCCCCAGGCGCCGCGCCGCCGCGGAAAACGACTGGCACTCGGCCACGCTGACGAACAGGCGTATCTGTTCCAGACTCCACTGCATCGCCGCAACCTATCTTCAACTACGATAGGTAATGACTTTATCCCATCGCACGAGCGCTTAGAATCCCTCCCATACCCACAGGAGGGACCTTTCCATGACCGGCTATCTCTACCTCGGCATCGCCATCGCCGCCGAAGTCGTCGCCACCGCCTCGATGAAGGCCCTGGACGGTTTCAACCGCCCCCTGCCGCTGCTGCTGGTGGTGTGCGGTTATGCGCTGTCCTTCTGGATGCTCAGCCTGGTGGTCAAGACCATCCCGGTGGGCGTCGCCTACGCGGTCTGGGCCGGCCTGGGCATCGTCCTGGTGAGCGTCGCCGCGACCTTCCTCTACCAGCAGCGCCTGGACCTGCCGGCGCTGCTGGGCATGGCCCTGATCGTCGCCGGCGTGGTGGTGATCCAGCTGTTCTCGCAAAGCGTCGGCCACTGATCGCGGCAGCCGGGGCGGCACCGCGGGTTATACTGCGCGCCTGGTTTTCCATCGAGGCGCGCCCATGCCCCAAGCTCTGAGTACGGACATTCTGATCGTCGGCGGCGGCATCGCCGGCCTCTGGCTGAACGCGCGCCTGCGTCGCCAGGGTTTCGCCACCCTGCTGGTGGAAAACGCCAGCCTCGGCGGCGGGCAGAGCGTCAAGTCCCAGGGGATCATCCACGGCGGCGCCAAGTACGCCCTGCACGGCGCCCTGACCGGCGCCTCGGAGGCCATCGCCGACATGCCGCGGCGCTGGCGCGAGGCGCTGGCCGGCAGCGGCGAGCTGGACCTGTCCGGCGTGCGCCTGCTGTCCGAGGCCCACTACCTGTGGTCCCCCGGCAGCCTGGCCGGCAACCTGACCAGCTTCTTCGCCAGCAAGGCGGTGCGCGGCCGGGTCGACCAGGTCAAGGGCGAGCAGCTGCCGCCGGCGCTGCAGCATCCCAGGTTCAAGGGCAAGGTCTATCGCCTGGCCGAGCTGGTGCTCGACGTGCCCAGCCTGATCGCCCGCCTGGCCGAACTGGCCGGCGACGGCCTGCTGGCCGCCGAGCGCATCGAGCCGCTGCGCGAGCAGGGCGAGCTGGCCGGCCTGCGCGTCGACGGCCGGGATATTCGCGCCCAGCGCATCGTGCTCAGCGCCGGCCGCGGCAACGCCGAGCTGCTCGCCGCCCTGGGCCTCGAACAGCCCGCCCAGCAGCTGCGCCCGCTGCACATGGTGCTGGTCAAGGGGCCGAGCCTCAAACCGCTGTATGCCCACTGCCTGGGCGGCGGGCCGAAGCCGCGGGTCACCGTCACCAGCCACCCGGCGGCCGATGGCCAATGGGTCTGGTACCTGGGCGGCGACCTGGCCGAGGCCGACGGCGTGGCCCGCGACGAGGCCGCGCAGATCCGGGCGGCGCAGCAGGAACTCGGCAACCTGCTGCCCTGGCTCGACCTCGGCAGCGCGCAGTGGGCCACCCTGCGGGTCGAACGCGCCGAGCCCGCGCAATCCGGCCTGGTGCGCCCGGACAACGCCTTCCTCGCCGAACAGCAGCGCCTGCTGGTCGGCTGGCCGACTAAACTGGCCTTGGCACCGGACTTCGCCGACCGCGTGCTGGCGACCCTGGCGCGGGACGGCATCCGCCCCGCCGAGCATCCGCCGCTGCCGGCGCTGCCGCGCCCGGCCATCGCCCACCCCGCCTGGGAGGACCTGTTCTGATGCACACCCTGCACAACCTCCATCGCCCACTGGGCGCGACCGAACTGCTGGTCTCGCCGCTGGGCCTGGGCACCGTCAAGCTGGGCCGCGACCAGGGCGTCAAGTACCCCAGCGGCTTCCGCATCCCGGACGACGCCGAGGCCCGCCGGCTGCTGGCCCAGGCCCATGAGCTGGGCATCAACCTGATCGACACGGCCCCGGCCTACGGCACCAGCGAGGCGCGCCTCGGCCCGCTGCTGCGCGGCCAGCGCGAGCAGTGGGTGATCGTCAGCAAGAGCGGCGAGGAGTTCGAAGACGGCCAGTCGCGCTTCGACTTCTCCCCCGCCCACACCCGCCGCTCGGTGGAGCGCAGCCTCAAGCGCCTGGAGACCGACTTCATCGACCTGCTGCTGGTCCACTCGGACGGCAACGATGTCGCCATCCTGCGCGACAGCGGCGTCTACGAGGTCCTCGCCGAACTCAAGCGCGAGGGCAAGATCCGCGCCTTCGGCCTGTCCGGCAAGACCGTCGAGGGCGGCCTGCTGGCCCTGCAGCAGGGCGACTGCGCCATGGTCACCTACAACCTCGACGAGCAGGGCGAACTGCCGGTGCTGGACTACGCCGAACAGCACGGCAAGGGCATCCTGGTGAAGAAGGCCCTGGCCAGCGGCCACGCCTGCCTGCAGCCGGGCGAGGACCCGGTGCGCGCCAGCTTCGAGCTGATCTTCGGCCACCCGGCGGTGAGCAGCGCGATCATCGGCACCATCAATCCGGACCACCTGGCCCATAATGTGGCGACGGCCGCGGCGGTGATCCAGGACATCGCCTGAGCCGCTACGACGACCAATCGCGAGAGGAGCCGAGATGGCGCGTACCCTGATCCGCAAGAACCCCGGCGCATTCAAGACCCTGCCGCTGTTCGTCGAGGCCGGCGCGGAACGGCTCAGCTACCAGGGCATCGGCCAGGCACTGAACTTCGCCCAGGTCCTGGAACGACGCCGGGCGATCGAGGTCGGCGACAGCCAGCGCTTCGCCGTGGAACTGGCCAACCTGGGGGTCTCGGTGCGCCTGACCCTCGGCTGGCACGGCCGCGAGTACTGGCTGCTGGTGCGCCAGCGGCGCCTGGACCGCGGCGACGTGGTGCTCAAGCTGATCTCCGGCTATGTCCCCGCCCATGAGCTGAACCTGCCGCTGCACACGGCGATCCAGGAGGTGGCCGAGGAGTGCCTGGTGGAGACCCCGGAAGGCTGGCTGTACGGCCGCTTCGGCGACACCTGGCTGCCGGCGCCCTATCAGGGCGCGCTGCACTACCGCGAGGCCGTGCACTTTCGCCTCAGCCCGCTGTCCGGGGCGGCGCGCCCCGTGCAATGCGGCAACCTGACCCTGCTGGAGCGGCCGCGGGCCTATGTGCACCTGCCGACGGCCTCGCTGCAACTGGTCTACGACCTGCGCCTGGAACTGCCGAAAGAGGCCAGGCAACCCAGCCTGTTCCACGTCGACGAGCACCTGGAAGACGGCCAGCTGGTCGCCCGCCTCGACCGCACGCGCCCGGACCTGTACCTGATTCCCCTGAAGAACGGCAAGCCGACCGCCGAGTTGCTGACCCTGAAGAACGGCCTGCTGACCGCCAGCAGCACCCGCGGCCTGTGGCTGGCGGAGAGTTTCGCGCCCCAGGACGGCTGGCTGGTGCGCGAGGAGCGCATCCGCTGGAAGGACTGGCTGGAATTGCAGGGGCTCAAGGCCGCGCCGACCGGCGGCGGCAAGTCGTCGCCCCGGCGCCGCCGCCCGAGCTGGACGCCGCCCGGCGCGGCTGAGCAGGCGCGCCGCCCCGGCGCCCAGCGGCCGGGCGACTACTTGCTGCGGATCTTCTCGACTATGGCCGTGGTCGAGCTGTTCTCCACCAGGCCGAGCACCCGCACCTCGCCGCCATAGGCGGTGACGATCTCCGCGCCGACCACCTGGTCGATGCCGTAGTCGCCGCCCTTGACCAGCACGTCAGGCTGCACCTGCTCGAGCAGGCGCTCCGGGGTGTCCTCGGCGAAGCTCACCACCCAGTCCACCGCGCCGAGGCCGGCGAGCACGGCCATGCGCCGGTCCACCGAGTTGATCGGCCGGCCGGGGCCCTTGAGGCGACTGACCGAGGCGTCGTCGTTGACCGCCAGCACCAGGCGGTCGCCCTGGGCCCGGGCCTGCTCCAGATAGGTCACGTGGCCGGCGTGGAGGATGTCGAAGCAGCCGTTGGTGAAGACGATCTTCTCGCCATGGGCGCGGGCGTCCTCGATGGCCAGCAGCAGCTGGTCCAGGCTCAGCACGCCGCGCTCGGAGCCCTGCTCGCGCTGCACCGCACGGCGCAGCTCGGGAGCGCTGATCGCCGCGGTACCGAGCTTGCCGACCACGATGCCGGCGGCCAGGTTGGCCAGAGCCACCGCCTGCGGCAGCTCCTCGCCGGCGGCCAGGCTGGCGGCCAGGGTGGAGATCACCGTGTCGCCGGCACCGGTGACATCGAACACCTCGCGGGCCCGGGCCGGCAGGTGCAGCGGCGCGTGGTCCGGGCGCAGCAGGGTCATGCCGTGCTCGCCGCGGGTCACCAGCAGCGCGCCGAGGTCCAGCTCACGCATCAGCGCCGCGCCCTTGGCGACCAGCTCGGCCTCGTCGGCGCAGCGACCGACTATGGTCTCGAACTCGCTGAGGTTGGGGGTGATCAGGCTGGCGCCGCGGTAGATGGAGAAATCCTTGCCCTTGGGATCGGCCAGCACCGGGATGCCGCGGGCACGGGCGGCCTGCACCAGCACCTGGTGGTTCTGCAGCGCGCCCTTGCCGTAGTCCGACAGCACCAGCACCTTGACGCCCTCGAGCAGCGCCTCGACCTCGCGGGCGATGGCGCCGGCGTCGGTGCTGAAGGCCTCCTCGAAGTCCAGGCGCAACAGCTGCTGGTGGCGGCTCAGGACCCGCAACTTGACGATGGTCGGCTGGTGCTCGATGCGCTGGAAACGGGTCTTCACGCCCACCGCCTGCAGGCTGTTGCTCAGGCTGTCGGCGGCCTCGTCGGCGCCGGTCACGCCGACCAGCACGGCCGGCGCGCCGAGGGCGGCGATGTTCAGGGCGACGTTGGCCGCGCCGCCGGGGCGGTCCTCGATCTGCTCGACCTTGACCACCGGCACCGGCGCCTCCGGGGAGATCCGCGAGGTGCCGCCATGCCAGTAGCGGTCGAGCATGACATCGCCCACCACCAGGACGGGGGCTTGGTCGAAACGGGGCATGGACAACTTCATGGGGACTCCGGGGCGGCAAAATCGCCGCAGATCATAGCATGTCGATGTAGGCCAGCCGCGGCGCGCTGGCGTCGGGTGTGCGGCCCCGCTACAGGGGACGCACCCAGAACAGTTCGTGGCGGCGCACCGCCTTGCGGAAGAACTCGTCCTCGCCACTGGCCGGCCAGCGGCGCCCGGCGAGCAGGCGCTGGATCAGCCGGCGGGCGCGCTTCTTCGCCGGCAAGCGGCCCTGCAGGTCGTGCTGCATGGCCAGGGCCATGGTCTTGTCCAGCTGCGCCTCGGCGCTCAGGCCCGGGCTCCACAGGCCGTCGGCCGGCAGGGGCTCGATGGCCGGCGGCAGGGCGATGCCCTGGCCGGCCGGGCCCATGGGCCAGCGGTCGTTGTCGTGCAGGTGGTTGGCGTAGAGCAGCAGGGTCTGCGGCTTCCAGGCACTGGCCGCGATCGCCTCGTGCAGGGCGCGGGTCGCCGCGACATGGTCGCTGTGCGGGTCCAGCTGCGGGTGCGGGGTGACCAGCACCTCGGGGCGGAAATGCTCGAGCAGCGCCGCCAGGTCCGCCACCAGGTTGTCCCAGCTGGCGACGCCATCGGCGTCGCCGGGCAGCGGCAGCGGATTGTGCCGGCGCGCGCTGCGGATATCGTCGTCGCCGGACTCGCGGGAGCCGAAGCCCTGCTGCGGCCGCTCGGCCATCGCCGGCAATTGCAGGCAGTAGTAGCCGAGCTGCACGCAGCGCGCCTGGGGGACACCGCCCCACAGCGGCACCGCCAGGCTGTCCCAGCTGCGCAGGCGGCCCTTGAGACGCGCCGCCGCGGCGCGATCCAGGCCCAGGGGTTGGTAGACCTCGGCCTCGATCTCGCCCTGGGTCAGGGTGACGATGCTCGCCTCGGCTGCAGCGCTGTACAGGCCGAAGGCAGCCAGTTCGGCGTCGTCGGCGTGGGGGGCGATGACCATCAGCCGCCGGCGGGCATAGTCTGGGTTGCTCAGCGCGTACAGCGTGGCGCCGGCACCGAGACGACAGAAGCGTCCGCGGATTGGCAGGCCGGACTCGGCCAGCGCCGCGCCCTGGCCGGACAGGTTGAGGTAGCGCCGCCCGCGCACGCCGCGCTCGAAGTCCTGACGATCGCCGCCGACCAGCACCCGGGGATCGAGCCAGCGCCCCAGCCAGTCGGCGCGGATGTCCAGCTGCAGGATCAGCGTGTCGGCGCCGGCGAAATCGCCGTCCACCCTCAACACGCCATCGACCACCTGCGCGGGCAACTGCCGGGTATCCGGCGGAAACGCGTAGCGGTAGTCATCACCGGGGGAATAGAACAGGTGATCGGCGAACCAGGCCTCGTGGGCGACCCAGCCCAGCACCAGTAACAGCGGCACCAGCCACCAGGCCAGCAGCACGCCGAGCAGGGCCAGGACCAGCAAGCCGACCAGCAGGGCGGTGCGCTTGTGCCGACGGTGACGCTCGAGCAGCTGCTGCTTGCGACCGGCCATGCTCACACCTGATAGACCGGCACGCGATTGCACCAGCGGTCCTTGTATTCGCGGTCGGCGCGGCCGAAGGAGTAGCGCAGCGGCTTGCCCAGGGCCCGGGCCTCGGCCCAGGCGGCCTGGGTGTTGACGAAGCTGAGCACGCTGCCGGGACTGAACTCGCGGTTCTGCGGGTCGACGCCGCCGTTGATGTACTCCAGGCTGACCCACTGCGGCGCCTCGACCCGGTAGAGCACCTGGATGGCCACCGGCTCGTCGTTGAGGTAGATCAGCGAGCCGGTCATGAACTCGCGCAGCAGGGCGAAGACCTCGGCCAGGTGGGCCTTGCCGGTGGCCTCGAAGCCCCAGCGGCGCTGGAACAGCTCGGCATAGATCGCCGCCTGTTCGCCGGCGCTCAGCTCCAGCATGGGCCGGATCACCCCGCCCGCCTCCTCCAGCAGGCGCTGCTCGCGGCGCTGGTTGTAGCGGAATTTCTTGCTGTACTGCTCGGGCTCGCGGGCCAGGGCCAGGCCCTCGGCCTGCTCGCGCAGGGAGCTGATGTGTTCGGCGTGCAGATCGGAGAGGTAGCGCGCCTTGTGCCGCAGCGCCAGCCGCGCCTGCGGCGCCATCGGCAGGATGATCTCGGCATTGCCCAGGTCGAACAGGCCGCGCTTGCCCTGGCGCTTGAGCACGTCCTTGGACAGTGCCAGGTGGCGTCCCCAGGTCGGTAGCGCCGCCCTCAGCTCGCCCTGCGCCTGCCACCCCAGGTAGCGCACCGGGATGCCCGCCAGGCCGGCCAGGCGCTCGACCACCTGCGGATGGGTGGCCACGCTGCCGCCGAAGCGCTGCCAGAGTTCGGCATAGGTGACGGCATCGATCGGGGTCCAGCCCTGCTCGCGCCACAGGCGCAGATGACTCAGCATCAAACGTCCTGCTCCAGCAGCGGCTCGGCGTCGGCCTCGAACTGCCTGGCATGCAGGCGGGCGTAGTAGCCGTTCTGCGCCAGCAGCTCGGCGTGCGCGCCGCGCTCGACGATGCGCCCCTGGTCCATCACCAGGATCAGGTCGGCCTTCTCGATGGTGCTCAGGCGGTGGGCGATGACCAGGGTGGTGCGGCCCTTCATCACCTCGTCCAGGGCCGCCTGGATATGCCGCTCGGACTCGGTATCCAGCGCCGAGGTGGCCTCGTCGAGGATCAGCAGCGGGGCGTCCTTGAGCAGGGCCCGGGCGATGGCCAGGCGCTGACGCTGACCGCCGGACAGCAGCACGCCATTCTCGCCGACCAGGGTGTCGTAGCCTTGCGGCATCTGCTCGATGAATTCGGCGGCATAGGCGGCCTCGGCCGCCTTGCGCACCTCGGCCGGGGGCGCTTCGGCCAGGTCGCCATAGGCGATGTTGTTGCTCACCGTATCGTTGAACAGGGTGACGTGCTGGGTGACCAGGGCGATGTGCCGGCGCAGGTTGCGCAACCGGTAGTCCTCGACATCCAGGCCGTCCAGGAGGATCTGCCCCTGGTCGTGGTGGTAGAAACGCGGGATCAGGCTGGCCAGGGTCGACTTGCCGCTGCCGGAGCGGCCGACCAGGGCGACCATCTGCCCCGGCTCGACGCTGAAGGAGATGTCGCTCAATACGGCTTTATCGGCCCCCGGGTAGACGAAGCTCAGGTCGCGCACCTCGAGACGGCCGCTGACCCGCTCGCGCTCCTGGGTGCCGTGATCCACCTCAGGCGCCTGGTCCAGCTGCTCGAAGATGCTCTCGGCACCGGCCACGCCGCGCTGGATGGTGGAGCTCACCTCCGACAGCTGGCGGATCGGCTTGGGCAGCAGCCCCGCCAGGGTGATATAGGCGACCAGGTCGCCGGCCGAGGCGTCGCCGCGCATGAACAGCACCAGGAACATCAACACCGCCATGGCGCTGTAGATCACCAGCTGCAGCATGGGCGTGTACACCGCGCCGGTCTTGGTCATGCGCAGCTGCTTCTGCGTGTTGCTCTGACTGGAGCTGAAGAAGCGCTCCTGCTCGTAGGTCTCGCCACCGAAGCTGCGCACCACTCGATAGCCCTGGATGGTTTCCGAGGCGACGTGGGTGACATCGCCCATGGCCACCTGGATCTTCTTGCTCTGCTTGCGGAACTTGCGGCTGGCGCTGCTGACCATCACGCCGATCACCGGCAGGATGGCGACCATGACCAGGGTCAGCTTCCAGTTCATCCACAACAGGGTGGCGAACAGGAAGATCACCGTCATGCCTTCGCGCACCACCACCTTGATGGCGTCGGTGGCCGCCCCGGTGACCATGGTCACGTTATAGGTGATGCGCGAGATCAGGTGCCCCGAGTTGTGGTTGTCGAAATAGCGGTTGGGCAGCACCAGCAGGTTGTTGAACAGGGCAACCCGCAGGTCGTGCACCAGGCCCAGGGAGACCTTGGCCAGGAAGTAGTTGCCCAGATAGGAGCCAATGCCTTGCCACAGGGCGATCAGCACGATCAGCAGCGGCACGGCCTCGACCAGCTGCAGATCCTGGAGGTAGGGCACCTCCGGAAACAGGCGGGCATCCGGGTTGGCCAGGCCGTCGACGAAATACTTGAGGATGTAGCCGAGCATCGGCTGGGTAGAGGAGAAAATCAGGAAGCCCAGGATACTCAGCATGAAAAGCCCCAAATAGGGACGGACATACGAGAGCAAGCGCAGATAGATCTTCAGACTCGATGCGGAGTCCTGGCTTGCAGCTTTTTCGCTCATCGGGTGGGGCCTTGGATCGTATAAAAGCGGGATACTATCACAGCGCCGAAGCCTGGGATTGAGGGGACAAGTGTCTCAATCCGCAAGAAATTCACCGCCTGTTCCAGTAGAATCGCCGCCTCCTAGCCAGCTCGAAAGCAGAGGCAGATGCACTCAACCACCGCCAACCTGCGCCAGCGCAGCTTCACGTTCATCTGCAACTGGCTGCTGCCACTGGGGCTACTTTGTCTGCTGATCGGCCTGCCCCTGCTGCCCGACCGCAGTATCTATCACAAGCTGTTTTACGCACTGATCGCGGCGCCTGCCCTGGTGGCCTTGCTGCTCCGCCCGCAGGAACTCAGGCTGTTGCTGCGGGAACCCATCGTCCTTGCGTTTCTCGCCTATGCCGCCTGGGCGCTGCTGAGCATCAGTTGGTCCGATACCGACGCCTCCATCGGCAGCCTGTTCAAGCGCCCGGTGTATATCTTCATGCTGATGGCCGGCTGCTGCCTGCTGGCCCACCAGAATCGACGGCGCTTTGCCCACAGCATGCTTATCGCCGCCCTGGCGGTGCTCCCAATCGTCTTCTACGCCCTCGCCGAGGTCGCCACAACGTGGAAGCCCGGCCACAGACTGATCGGCACGGGCGCACTGGACAACCCGCTGCTGAGCTCACACCTGTTCGGCTTCTTCTGCATTCTCTGGCTCGGCCTTGGCATGACGCTGCCGCGCCGGTTGGGCTGGCTCGCTGCACTCCCTGCGCTGGCATTGGCGGCCACGCTGCTGGCCACCGGCTCCCGCACCCCCCTCCTGGCCGCCTCGCTGGCCGGCGCCTGGCTGGCCCTGGCCTGCTGGAACAAGCGCTCGCTAGTACTGATCCTGATCGGCCTCTCCGGCCTGAGCGCCCTGTTGCTGCTTTATCCCGAGGCGCTGCTAGCCCGCGGAACCTCCTATCGACTCGAACTCTGGCAAGACACGCTGAGCAGGATCAGCCAGAGGCCCTGGCTGGGATTTGGCTTCGATGCCCACCTGGCCATTCAGCTCCCGGGATTCCCAGTACCCTTCAGCGAACCACACAGCTTCGCCATCGGCGTGCTCTATTACACCGGCATAGTCGGCCTGTGCCTCTGGCTCGCCATGCACCTGGTGGCGCTGCGCCAGTGCTGGGTGAACCGGGCCAACTACCTGTTCGTGATCGCCGGCGCCTTGCTGGTCTATGGCCTCGGTGGCGGCCTGGCCGAAGGCGGTGGCATCCTCGCGCGGCCCAAGGAGCACTGGTTTCTGACCTGGATCCCCCTGGCACTGATTGCTGCACTCAGTCTTTCTCAACGGACATCCGGGGCGCGGACCTGATGCAGCGACTGTCGCAGCAAGAACTCGAAGGACTCTCCGACAACGCCGAAGTACTGGAGAGTGACGGGCTGGGCGCCAAGGTACTGAAGCTGCACGACGGCAGCTTTCTCAAGCTCTTTCGCAAACGCTCACGCTGGTCCAGCGAAACGCTTCGCCCCTATGCCAGGCGCTTCGCCGAGAACGCCAGGGACCTGCAGCGCCTCGGGTTTATCAGCCCGCAGATCATTCAGGTCTATGCCCTTCCCGGACCGGTCAACGCGACCGCCGTGCACTACTGGCCGCTGCCAGGCAAGACCCTGCGCCAGGCGCTCAGTCAGGGCTCGGCCGAGCAACGCGAAAGACTGGTGGAGCGCTTCGGGGAGCTGCTGGCGAAGCTGCATGAAGCGGGCGTGTACTTCCGCTCGGTGCACCTGGGCAATGTACTGCTGCTGCCCGATGACCAGCTCGGCCTGATCGACCTGGCGGACATGCGCATCGGTCGCTTCGCGCTCAGCCTGGGGAAGCGTCGGCGCAACCTGAAGCACATGCGCCGCTACGCCGAGGACAGCCGCTGGCTTTTCGAGGAATACCGCCATGCATTGCGCAGCGGGTATGGCCGGCTCGCGGGCAGAACGGCGCAACAGCTCTTCCCCGGCTGACGGCTAGCGCTCTAGCGCCTGGCCGCTGCCGCACCCGACTCGCGTTGCCGGGCATACTCGAGAAACTCGCTGAGCCGATCGCTGCATAGCAACCTGGCAACGCTGCGCACTTCCGCCTCCGGCCATTCCCACCAGGCGCTTTCCAGCAAGGCGGCGCGCGACTCCTCGGGGAAGCGCCAGCGCACGTGCCGGGCCGGATTGCCGGCGACCACCGAGTAAGGCGCCACATCCCGGCTGACCACAGCCCCCGCCGCCACCACGGCGCCGTGTCCCACCGTGACCCCCGACAGGATGATCGCGTGGGTACACAGCCAGACGTCGCTGCCGATCACGACATCTCCGCGACTCACCGCGTAACCGGGGACGTCCGCCACCTCGGGGATCATCGCCGGAAACGGATAGGTGCTGACCCAGTCGGCCCGATGATGACCGCCGAGGAAGATCTCCACCTGCTCGGCTATGGAGCAGTAGCTGCCAATCCTCAGGGTCGCGCCCTCCTGCCAGTCATGCACGATGGGCAGGCCGTAGCTGCCCACCCCCATCTGGTACTGCGGATAGCGGCGCAAGAACTTGGCCTGCCCCTGGTGCAGCTTGGGCAAGGCGCGGATCCGCTTCTTGGCACGCTTCTCCCGGTAACGAGCCCAGAAACCCACGGCGAATCAGCTCTTTTCCAGGGGCGAGAAGTACAGGCGCATCAGGCCCCGCCAGGTCTTCTTCGACCAGCTCTTGAAGGGAATCTGCGCCAGCAGCTCACGGGCCAGGGCCCGATCGCGGTTCGAGCACTTGAGGAACATCGAGCTGAGAAAGCGCGTGCGCACGAACTCGTACTGTGGGTGATCGCTGAACAGCGCGTAGGTGCGCAGGATGCTGTCGATCATGAAACGGTGGTTCTTGTAGGAGTTGCTGGCATGCTTGCGATAGCGCGCCAGGACCTCGCCCAGGCAGTCGATGTAGTAACCGGCATGGGTGATCTTCAGTTCGATCAGCAGGTCCTCCAGGCGGATCTGCGGGTCGAAGCCGCCGACCTTCTCCAGGGCCTCCTTGCGAAACATCAGGGTCGGCGCAGGAGGATAGGGCTTGCGCTCCATGAACACGTCGTCGAAATCCAGGCGGCGAAACGGCACATCACGGCGCTGGCGCTTCTCCGGGAAGAGCTCGCCGTCGGCGTCGATCAGTTCGATATTGCCCGCACAGATCCCGACCTCCGGCTTGCCCTCCATATAGGCGACCTGCTTGGCCAGACGCTCCTCGAGCATGATGTCGTCCGAGCCGAAGGGCACGACCAGGCTGCCCTTGGCACGCTCGATCGCCGCATTGAGCGTGTGGGTCAGTCCCTGATTCTGCTGCACCTGGAAATCGAAGCCATGTTCACCCTGGAGGCGGCGGATGCGCTCGACGCTGTCGTCCTTGGAGCCATCGTCGATGACCAGCAGCTCGACATTCGGGTAGGTCTGACGCAGCACGCTCTGGATGCACGCCTCGATATACGGAGCATGGTTGTATGACGCGATGATCACCGTGACCAACGGCTGATGTTCACTCATGATGCTTGGCTCACCTGATTCAGCGACTCGTCGATGAGACGCAAGTACTGCTGTCGGAAGGATTCGATATCGTGATGGGACTGCAGGTAACGGTACGCCTGCTCCCCCTTGGCCCGCAGCTGCTCGTCACTGAGCGCCAGGTAGCTGTCCAGCGCGGCAGTCAGGCCGTCGACATCCGCGGGCGGTACGGCCAGGCCTCCGGCCCCCTCGATCAGGGGCAGCATGGCCGGCACGTTCGAGGCGATGACCGGAAGGTGCCCGCTCATGCCCTCGAGCAGCGCCAGGCCCAGCCCCTCGGCCAGCGACGGCATGGTCCAGAGGTCGAAGGCGCGCACGTACTGCAAGGCGTTCTCACGAAAGCCCAGCAGATGCACGCGGCCTTCGAGCCCGAGCTTGCCGGCCTCGGCCCTGAGCCTCGCCTCCTCGCGGCCCTTGCCGATGATGGCGAGCTGCACCCCGGGGTACTTGTCCTTGAGGCGGGCGAAGGCGCGCAGCAGATAGACGTGTCCCTTGACGGGCACCAGGCGACCCAGGGCGCCGATCAGCCTGGCCTCGGGGTCGAGCCCCAGCTGCCGCCGTGCCTCATCGCGCTGCAGCTGCAGCGCCTCGGCCTGCTCGATATCGATGGCATTGGTGATCGCCACCGTATTCTCGGCGGTGAAGCCGCAGGCGCAATCCAGCAAGTATTGCTTCACCGCCGGGGAGACCCCGACGAAGCGCCAGGCGGAATCAATCAACCCTCGCGCCTGGCGCCGCCGGTAGAAGCGATCGTACTCACCGAAGCCATGGGAAATGCCGATGCACAGCGGCACCTTCAGCCAGCGGTTCAGCTGCAACAGCATGTTGACCGGCTTGAAGCGGTTGCAGATCACCACATCGAAGCGCTCTTCTCGGCAGAAGCGATAGAGCTGCCACATGGCCCGCAGCCGCAGCCCCTTGAGCTGTTTGTCGGCAAAATTGAAGTACACCGAACGATCGGCTCGACTCACCGGTTCCCCAGGCGCCGGCTCGCCCCGCAGAAAAGCGGCGACCACCTCATAACGCGCGTAGGGTAATGCCTTGACGATCTGCTCGGCCAGGTCGGCGAAGTCGTGGGCCTTGACGTTGTAGTCCGGCTGCAGCTGCAGCACCTTGATCCGCCTGCTCATGACTCACCCTGCTGGAATCCCTGGGCGCTGATCTGCCATACCGGCTCGCGCGCCAGGCGCTCGACCGCTTCGGCAGACGGCAGCTCGAGCGCCGGCCAGGCGTCGCGCTTCCACACCACGAAGTGGAAGTAGGGAAACTCCCGCCCCGAGTCCAGATCGTTGCTCAGGCGGCCTTCATGCCAGAACCAGCGGGTGGGAAACACGAAGCCGCCATCGGTCCATGGAATGCACCCGCTTGGGGTACTGAACGCTTCGCGGAACTCACTGCGGCGGCGCCAGGGATTGAACAGCCCGACCAGCTTGAACAACGGACGGGGGAAGTTCTTGCGCCAGAGAAATATCCGGCTGAAGGCCCCCTCGTCCAGGGCATGATGCTGCTGATCGCAGAAGCGCGCCTGCCAGTGCGGCATGCGCATGAAGGCCTCACGCATCCGCTGCGTATTGCGCATCAGGCACAGATGGCCGGAGACCCGTCGCTCATGGGTGGAGAACAGGTCGCGACGCGCCAGGCGTTCGGCCGTGAAGTAGTCACGCAGCCTGCCGAACACCAGGTCGATGTCGCCGAACGCCCAGAAGTCGTAGCCGGCCAGGCGGTCCGCATGGATAAAGCCCAGGGCCGGCTTGATGTCGCACAGCTTGTAGGCATTCTCCGGCGCGAACGGAATGTTCAGGCGCTGGGCGACCAGGGCGCAATAATCGGCATAGGAGATGCTCTCGACGCGCACGTTCTCCGGCAGATCGGCCGGCACCCCGCAGTCGCTGAACAGCAACCAGTCGACATCCGGATTGCGCCGGCAGCTCTCCAGAAAGAACGGCATCCAGAAGGGCCAGCGGCCGAAATACGGGATCACGAAACAAATACTCGGCTGAGCCGTCATGGCGCATTCCCCCTGCACTGAGTTCGGCTGGTCATCTGCTGCTCACCTGACGGCCATGGCATCGAGCTGCCAGAAGGCTTCACGCACGGCCCGATCGGAGAAGCGCGTCTCGACCCGCTGCTGCATGAGCCTGGCGCACAGCTCGCGCTGCTGGTCGTCGAGCCCGGCCATGTGGCGCAGGGCGGCGGCCAGGGCAGCCGTATCGGCCAGGGGAAACAGCACGCCGACGCCTTCTACCACTTCCCGCCCGCCGCCGCAGTCGCTGCCGATCACCGGCACGCCCGCCGCCATCGCCTCCAGCAGCACCATGCCGAAGGGCTCATGGTCGGAGGTCAGGGCGAAGACGTCGAAGGCGCGAAAGAAGCGGCGGCCTCCCGGCACCTGGCCGAGGAACAGCACCGAGCCGGCGACATTCAGCTCCCGCGCCAGCTCCTTGAGGGACGCTTCCAGGCGTCCGCTGCCCATGATCGCCAGCAGGCTGCCGGCCGGCAGTTGCGGCAGGGCCTGGGCGAAGCCGCGGATCAGGGTGGCCTGATCCTTGTCCGGGTGCAGGCGGCCGACGTTGCCGACCACCCAGGCGTCACGCGGCAGCCCCAGGGCCTGGCGCGCGGCGTCGCGCTCGAGCAGTTCGGCCTGCACCGCGCCGATGTCGATGCGGTTGTAGAGGGTCTCGATGCGCGCGGCCGGCCAGCTTGGCAGGCTTTCGCGCATCTCGTCGCGCACCGCATTGGACACCCCGAGCAGCGCCAGGCGCCGCTTGAAGAGGCCGGCGAACAGCCTGCGCGACAGCCGCCGGTAGTCGCCGAAGGCGTGGTGCACGCCGATCACCGGCAGGCCGGTGCCGAGCAGGGCGACATAGACCGGCTTGAAGCGGTGGGCGATGCACAGCTTGAAGTCGCCGCTGGCGGCGATCCGCCGGATGTCGCGGATCGCCTTGAGCTTGAGGCCGCGCACCTCGCGGCTCGAGTAGTTCAGGAAGATCACCTCGTCGGAGGCCGAGCCGGCCTCGACCTCGGCACTCGGCGCCCCGGTCAGGTACACCGTGGTGACCTTGTACGGGGTGTCGGCGAACAGCGCGGCATACTGCCGGGCACAGTCGAGGAAGGGCCCGTCGTAGCCGTGGCAGAACTGCAGGATGCGCGGCTCAGGCCTGCTCATACCAGTCCTTGCCGTCCTTGACCACGAGGATGTCCTCCATGATCAGGTACTGCAGGTCGGAGCCGTAGAACATGTTCAAGGCATCGGTCGGCGAGCAGATCATCGGCTCGCCGCGGCGGTTCAGCGAGGTGTTCAGCGACACGCCGTTGCCGGTGAGCTTCTCCAGCTCCAGCATCATGTCGTAGTAGCGCGGGTTGTACTCGCGCTTGAGCACCTGGGCGCGGGAGGTGCCGTCCTCGTGCACCACTTCGCTGACGCGGGTCTTCCACTCATCAACGACCTCGAAGGTGAAGGTCATGAATGGGCTCGGGTGGTCGACCTTGAGCATCTGCGGGCCGACTGTGTCGAGCATCGACGGGCAGAAGGGGCGCCAGCGCTCGCGGAACTTGATCTGCTCGTTGATGCGGTCGGCCACCCCGGGAATGCTCGGGCAGCCGATGATCGAACGGCCGCCGAGGGCGCGCGGGCCGAACTCCATGCGCCCCTGGAACCAGGCCACCGGGTTGCCGTCGACCATGATCCTGGCGATGCGCTGCGGCATGTCGGCGATCTGCTTGAACACCGGCTTGCTCGGGTGGCGGGCGCAGGCGGCGATGACGTCCTCGTTGGAGTAGGACGGGCCGAGGTAGACGTGCTCCATCTTCTCCACCGGCACGCCGCGCTGGTGCGACACGTAGGCGGCGGCGCCCACCGCGGTGCCGGCGTCGCCGGAGGCCGGCTGGACGAACAGTTCCTTGACCTCGGGGCGGGCGATGATCTTCTGGTTGAGCTTGACGTTCAGCGCACAGCCGCCGGCGAAGGCGATCTTGCCGGTCTGCTTGATGATGTCGCCGAGGTAGTGGTCCATCATCTGCAGCGCCAGTTTCTCGAACAGCGCCTGCATGCTGGCCGCATAGTGGATATAGGGGTCGTCGGCGATATCGCCTTCGCGCTTGGGCCCCAGCCACTCGATCAGCTTCTTGGAGAAGTAGAAACCCTTGCCCTTCTCCTTGTAGCGGCGCAGGCCGATGACGTTGGCGTACTCGGTGTTGATCACCAGCTGGCCGTTCTCGAAGGTCGCCAGACGCGAGAAATCGTACTTGCCGGCGTCGCCGTAGGGCGCCATGCCCATGACCTTGAACTCGCCGTCGAGCATCTCGAAGCCGAGGAACTCGGTGATCGCGCCGTACAGGCCGCCGAGCGAGTCCGGGTCGTAGAACTCCTTGATCTTGTGGATCTTGCCGTGCTCGCCGTAGCCGAAGAAGGTGGTGGCGTACTCGCCCTTGCCGTCGATGCCGAGGATCGCGGTCTTCTCGCTGAAACCCGAGCAATGGTAGGCGCTGGAGGCGTGGGCCAGGTGGTGCTCGACCGGCTCGAGCTTGACCTTCTTGGCGTCGAAGCCCAGCTGCTCCAGGCACCAGAGGATCTTGTTGCGGTAGCGCTTGTAGCGCCGGTTGCCCATCAGGATGGCATCCAGGGCGCGGTCCGGGGCGTACCAGTAGCGCTTGGCGTAGTGCCAGCGGGCCTCGCCGAACAGGCTGATGGGGGCGAAGGGAATGGCCACCACGTCGACATCGGCGGGCGTGATGCCGGCCTGCTCCAGGCAGAACTTGGCCGACTCGTAGGGCATGCGGTTCTTCGCGTGCTTGTCGCGCACGAAGCGCTCTTCTTCGGCGGCCGCGATCAGCTTGCCGTCGATATACAGGGCGGCGGAAGGGTCATGGCTGAGGGCGCCGGAAAGGCCGAGAACGGTCAATGCCACTGGTTTTGCCTCTATTCAGGGCAGGTGCCGGGCACCTGCGGTAAACGTTTGTCGAGCAGTTGGTGGAGCGCCGAGTCGGTCGGCCAGTTGCGCAGGAAGCGCGCGCGGTCGCGGGCATAGGCCTTGGCGAAGCTGCGCTGGCCGCGGTGCTGGCGCATGGCATCGAGGTCGATCAGCGACCAGCTTTGCTGCGGCTCGTCCCAGAACAGGTTGTGGCCCTTGAAGTCGCCATGGCTGATGCGCTCGCGCAGCAAGGCGGCGAACAAGCGATCCAGCGCCAGCAACTCGGCTTCCGGGGGTGAAATCTGGCCTTCTTCGGCCGAGCAGGGCCGAAAACGCGCGATTATATCCTGGCCGCCGCAGTATTCGGTAATCAGGTAGGCGCGCCCGCGCAGCCAGCACCAGCGCCGCTCCAGCACCGCCAGCGGCCGCGGGGTGGCGATGCCCAGCAGCTCCAGGCGCTGGCCCTCGACCCAGCTGTGCCAGGCCCGGCTGGGCCGCCAGAAGCGCTTGAGCCAGTGCAGAGGGCCCTTGACGTTGTAGCGCTTGACCACCAGCGGCCGGCCGGCCAACTCGACCCGCGCCACGGTGGCCGCGCCGCCGGTCTTGTAGACGTGGCCCAGCTCGGTGCGCCGGTCGAGGTCGCTCAGCAGCGGCTGCAACGCGTCCTGCTGGTCACGCCGCACCACGCGCAGGCCGAAGGCGCCGACCTCGGCGCTGAACAGGCTGCAATCGCGGGCGACCTTGCGCAGGTAATCACGCAGGCGCCAGCGCCGCACCCTGGCGACCTGCTCGAGCAGGGCCTCCAGCGGCAAGGCATGCTCGCCGTTGACCAACAGGTAGTGCACCAGCAATTCTTCGATAAAGGGCTCCAGCTCCACCGGGAGCTGGGCGAACAGCACGCCGAGGTTCTCCAGCACCCGCTCCCGCGACAGGGGCTGCCCCGGCGTCTGCGCCTGCACCCCGCCGCCGTCGATCAGCCACAGCCGGCCGCCCTGGCGCAGCAGGTTGTCCAGGTGCAGGTCGGCCTGCCACAGGCCCTTGGCATGCAGCCGGGCGACCGCGGCCAGGGCCTCGCCCAGCACCGCCTGCTGCGCGGCGCTGAGCAGGGGCTCACGCTCGACCTCGCGCCAGGCGCCCCCCAGGCTCTCGGCGCCGTCCAGGTAGTCGAACAGCAGCCAGCCGCCCTCGCCTTCGCGCAGGCCGTCGGCCAGCAACGCCGGCGTGGTCAGCCCCTGCCCGGCGAGCAGCCGCGCACCATCCAGCTCGCGACGGAAATGCCGCGCCGCCTTGGCACCGACCAGCAGCTTGGCCAGCACCTTGCGCCCACGCCACTGGGCCAGGCCGACGTAGCGCTGCCCCGGCAGCACGCGCAGCAGCTTGAGCAGGATCAGCGGCGCCGGGCCGGCGGCATCCGCCAGTTCGATGTGCAGCGGCAGCTCCAGGCTACGCCCGGCCCGGCCGAGTTCGATCAGGGTCATCGGCCCGCCTCCTTGTGCCGCCGGCGCGCGCCCAGGCGCCGCCACCAGCGCTCGAGGTCGGCGGCCGAGGCCAGGTAGGCGGCCAGCAGCACGCGCACCTCGGCCTCGCGCCAGACCCCGGCACGGCGCAGCAGCGGCTCCAGGTCCTTGACCCGGTCGCGCTCGCCCAGCAGCAACGGCCGGGTCTTCTCCAGGTCGATCAGCCGGGCCGCGAAGCCGCCGGGGACCTCGCGCAGGAAGATATGCTTGGGGTAGAAGCAGCCGTGCATCTGCCCGGCCCGGTGCAGGCGCCGGGCCAACTCGCCGCAGGCCCGCAGGATGGCCATGCGCTGCGCCTCGGCCAGGCGGGGCCAGCCTTGCAGCCAGTGGTCCAGGTCCTGCCAACCGTCCAGAGCGCGGGTCAGCAACACGGCGCGCTGCTCGCCCGGCAGCCGCCGCGCGGCGAAGAAGCTGGCCTGCAGGGCGGGAATCTGCAGCCGCCGATAGCGCTGGATGTTGCGAAACTCGCGGGCGAAGGTCGGCTCGCCCAGGGGATGCAGCAGGCTGCGGCTCAGGTGGTTGCTCTGGCGCTTGAGGTAGAAGGCGGCGCCGTCCAGTTCCAGGCGATAGACGCTGCTCCAACCACCGCGCTCGGTGTTGGGCTCGTCCACCGCCTCCAGCTGCAGGGCCCACAGGGCGTCGAAGTCGGCCAGGCCGTGGCGCTCGAGTCGTGCCCGGTCCTCGGCGGCGATGAAGTCCGTCATTCCCGGCCCTCGAAGAAACCCACGATGCGGCGGATGCAGCGCTTGTCCCCGGGACCTAGATGGCGACGCCCGCGGTACTGCAGGTAGAAGCGCAGGCGCTGGCTGCGCGTCAGCTGGTACTTGGCCACCTTGTCCAGGCAGGCCAGGTCCTTGACGATGCGGTAACGCAGCAGCGGTCCCCACCAGAAGGCCCCGGTCGGGCAGTCGATGAAGAACAGCTCGGCCTGGTCGTTGACCAGCAGGTTGCGCCACTTCAGGTCGTTGTGGGTGAAGTGGTGGTCATGCAGGCGCCGCGTGGCGGTGGCCAGCTGGCGGCTGATCCGCTCGACCCAGTGGCGGTCGTGCAGCCAGGGGTGGTCGTTGTCGGCCAGATGACTCAGGTCCAGGGTGTCGGGCAGCTCGCGGGTGACCAGGGCGCCGCGGACGAAGGCGCCGAGCTTGCGCTCCAGGCCGTAGGCGACGATCGGCGCGGTGGGAATGCCCCACTTGGCGAAGTGCTTGAGGTTCTGCCACTCGGCCTTGACCCGCGGCCGGCCGATATAACGGCGCAGGCCCTTGCCGGCGCCCCAGTAGCGTTTGACGTAGTAGCGCACCCCGTCGCGCTCGATGCGGATCACCTCGGACAGCGGGTCCTTGGTGATCCGCTCGCCCTCGAGGGCGAACACCGCCTCCAGGCTGCCGAACTCGGCGACCCGCCCGGCGAACCCGGGCAACAGCGTCCAGCCGGCCATCAGAGGGCATCCCCGTAGCGCTGCTTGCGGGCGTATAGCTTGTCGGCGCGGCGCGCCAGCCAGGCGAGCAGGCGCTGTTCCTCGCGCAGGATCTGGCGCAGCGGCAGGCCGAAGTAGCCCCTGAGGAAGCGCAGCTCGTCGCGCCGGGTCAGGCCGATGTCCAGGGCGGAGAAGTACAGCCCGGCCAGGTCCTTGTTGCGCCAGCGCCGCGGCACCGCGTCACGGGTCTGGGCGCGGTGCAGGTCGATCAGCGACAGGCGGAAATCACCCGCGGTCACCGCCCGGTCGGTGTGCAGCAGGAAGTGGCAGATGTAGCAGTCGCGGTGGTTGACCCCGGCGCGGTGCATGGTGCCGGTCATCTTCGCCACCTCGGCGAGCAGTGCGCGCTTGAGCGCCGGGGCCGGCGGGTTGCGCGTCCAGTCCAGGCTGAAGTCTTCCAGGCTGACGGTCGGCGCCAGCTCCTCGGTGACGATAAAGGAGTGCTGGGTTGCCGGATTGCCGCCGCGCTCACCGTAGGCCACCGCGGTCATGGTCGGCACGCCGGCCTGGTGCAGGCGCTCGAGCGCCCGCCACTCCTGGCCGGCGCCGAGCACCGGCAGCTTGGCGCTGAGCAGGTTCTTGAGGATCTCGCCCCAGCCGATGCCACGGTGGATCTTGACGAAATAGCCACGCCCCTCGATCTCGGTGCGCAGGGTGCGCCGGCCTTCCAGCTCGCGGTAGACCTGGCCCTGCAGGGCCTCCACCTCGGCGAAGGGGTCCTTGCCGGCCCACAGGGACCTGAACGGCTCATTGAGCAGCAACTTCATGGACGCTCCGCCAGAATCACGTCGGCCGCGCGCTGCGGCATGGAGTAGAGGTCGGCGCTGTCGGCAAAGGCCAGGCCATTGCGCCGCCAGCGGGCGCGCTGCGCGTCATCGCCGAGCATCTCGACCAGCAGGCGATTGAGCCGCTGCTGCTCGAAGGGGCTGGGCAGCACCCGGCCGGCGTCGGCCTCGGCGATGTAGTGGGCGTAGCCGCAGACATCGCTGACCAGCACCGGCAGGCCGGCGACCAGGGCCTCCAGCAGCACGGTGCCGGTGTTCTCGTTGTAGGCCGGGTGGATCAGCAGGTCGGCGCCGAGCAGGAAGCGCGGGATGTCGTTGCGCCCCTTGAGGATCTGCACCTGCTCGGAGATGCCCAGGGCCTTGACCTGCAACAGGAAGGGCTTGGGATCGTCCTGGCCGATGACGATCAGGCGGGTACGCCGGCGCAGCTCACGGGGCAGCGCGGCGACGGCCTTGAGGCTGCGGTCCAGGCCCTTGGTCTTGAACCCCGAACCGATCTGCACCAGCAGCAGCTGGTCGTCGGCCAGCTGGAACTCGGTGCGGAACTCGGCGCGGATCGCGGCGGCGTTGGCCGGTGCCCGGCGGTCCTGGGCGATGCCCGGCGGCAGCAGGTGGAAGCGCGCGGCCGGGGTGGCATAGTGCTTGACGAACAGCGGCTGCTGCACCTCGGAGATCATCAGGATTTCGGTCTTCGACTCCGGGGCGAATACCGCCCGCTCGTAGTCGGCGAAATGCCTGTAGCGGCCCCAGCGGCGGTACAGCGGATTGCGCAGGGTCTGCGCCTTGTCCTCGTAGCAGCCGTCGGCGGCGTAGTAGACGTCCAGCCCCGGCATCTTGTTGAAGCCGACCACCCGCTCGACCGGGCGCCTGGCCAGGTCGGCCGCGACCCAGGCGGTCAGTTTCTCGTTGCGCCTGTGGTTGAACAGCGCCTTGACCGGCACCACCACCACCTCGAAGCCGGCGGGCACCTCGCCCTCCCAGATCGGCGTGTAGACGCGGATGGCATGGCCGCGCCGCTGGCACTCCAGGGCGATGCGCAGGAAGTCGCGCTGCAGGCCGCCGTACGGAAAATACTTGTAGAGGATGAAGGCCAGCCGCATCAGACGATCTCCTCGGCCAGCAGCAGCGCCTGCAACTCGGTGGCCACCCGCTCGGGGTGCAGCGTGTCGAGGCAGGGCTTGTGCCGATCGCCCAGGCCGGCGTTGGGGCCGCTGGCGCACAGGTGGATCTGCGCCCGGCCATAGGCGCCGACCCGCCCCGGCAGGGTCGGGCCGTACAGGGAGATACTCGGCACGTCCAGGGCCGCGGCCAGGTGGCCGAGACCGGTGTCCACCGCCACGCAGGCCTGGGCGCCGGCGATCACCTTGGCCACCCCGGCCAGGTTCAGCTTCGGCAGCACCGCGGCATTGTCCAGGCCGGCGGCGATACGCCCGGCCCGCGCCCGCTCCTGCTCGTTGCCCCAGGGCAGGCGGATCGCCCAGCCCTGCTCGCTCATCTGCTCGGCCAGCTCGCGCCAGTAGGCCTCCGGCCAATGCTTGCTCGGCCAGGTGGTGCCGTGCAGGAACAACAGGTAGGGCTGCGCCGCCGGCGCGGCCAGCTGGGCCCGGTTCAGGCCGTAGTCGCCGAGGCCGCTCGGCAGCGGATAATCCAGGGCCTGGGCGAACAGCTGGCGTACCCGCTCCAGCGCGTGCTGCTCGCGCGGCACGCGGTAGCGGCGGTCGTAGAAGCGGCTGGCGATGGGCTCGCGCGCAGAAAAGCGGTCCAGGCCGGCCACCGGCGCCTTGACGTAGCGGGTCAGCCAGGCGCTCTTGAGCAGGCCCTGGGCGTCTATCACCAGGTCGTAGCGGGTCTCGCCCAGGCGCGCCTTGCAGCGCCGCCATTCACCGGATTGCAGGGTCTGCCAGGGGTTCTTGCGCCAGCGGCGGATCGCCACCGGGATGACCTTGGCCACCGCCGGATGCCAGGCGGGAATCTCGGCGAAGCCCTCCTCCACCACCCAGTCGAACTGGATGCCGGGGATCACCCGTGCCGCGTCGGTCAGCGCCGGCAGGCTGTGTACCACGTCGCCCAGGGAGGACGTCTTGATCAGCAGCACCCGCATCAATCGACCTCGACCGGATCGCCGACCAGGCGCTCGAGGGCCTCGAGCACCGGCTGCGGGGCCAGCTCGCGCAGGCAGTTGTAGTGGCCGTAGCGGCAGGTGCGCTCGAAACAGGGACTGCACTCCAGGTCCAGGCGGACGATCTCCACCTGCTCGGCAAGCGGCGGGGTGAACTGCGGCGAGGTCGAACCATAGACCGCCACCAGCGGGCGGTTCAGCGCCGCGGCCACGTGCATCAGCCCCGAGTCGTTGGACACCACCGCGGCGGCGCAGGACAAGAGATCGATGGCCTCGGCCAGGCTGGTATCGCCGGCCAGGTTGACCGCCTCCTCGCGCAGCCCGGGGATCAGGCGGGCGCGGATGTCCTCGCCGACCGGGTGATCGTTCTTCGAGCCGAACAGCCAGACCTGCCAGCCGGCGCGGATCTTCGCCTCGGCGACCCGCGCATAGTGCTCGCTGGGCCAGCGCTTGGCCTCGCCGAACTCGGCGCCGGGACAGAGCGCCAGCACCGGCCGGTCCAGGCTCAGGCCGAAGCGGGCCAGGGCCGCGGCGCGGCTGGCCGCCTCGATGCGCAAGGCCGGACGGGGATAGGGCCGGGGCAGTTCGGCGTCCGGCTCGTAGGCCAGGGCCATGAAACGCTCGATCATCAGCGGGTAGCGCTGCTCGTCCAGACGACGCAGGTCGTTGAGCAGGCCGTAGCGCATCTCGCCCTTCCAGCCGGTGCGCTTAGGCGTGCCGGCGAAGAAGGGCACCAGGGCGGACTTGAGGGAGTTGGGCAGCAGAATCGCCTGATCGTACTGGCCGGCCAGGGACTTGCCGATGCGCCGGCGGGTCGCCAGCTGCAGCACGCCATGGCCGAGCGGGAAGCTCAGGGCGCGGCGCACCTCGGGCATGCGCTCGAGGATCGGCCGGCTCCACTCGGGCGCCAGCACGTCGATCTGGCAGCCGGGATGGCGCTGTTGCAGACACTGGAACAGCGTCTGCGCCATCACCATGTCACCGACCCAACTGGGCCCAACGATCAGTATTCTCATGCCTATTCCAGAAACGACCAGGGAGGCTTGCGCCTCCCGGTTATACCTTGCCCCAGCGCTCGGCTCGAGCCGCCTGCAGCATCGGCGGGCGGCGCCCGCCCCGCGACCTTACTTGACCAGGGTGCGCCACTCGGCGTGGGCGCTGGTCTTGCCGGTCACCAGATCGAAGTAGGCGGCCTGCAGCTTCTCGGTCACCGGGCCGCGGCGGCCGGCGCCGATCTGCCGGCCGTCCACTTCGCGGATCGGCGTGACTTCGGCGGCGGTGCCGGTGAAGAAGGCCTCGTCGGCGATGTACACCTCGTCGCGGGTGATGCGCTTCTCGACCACCTCGATGCCCCGCTCCGCGGCCAGGGTGAGGATGGTGCTACGGGTGATGCCGTTGAGGCAGGAGGTGACTTCCGGGGTGTACACCACGCCGTCCTTGACCAGGAAGATGTTCTCCCCCGAGCCTTCGGCCACGTAGCCTTCCGGGTCCAGCAGCATGGCCTCGTCGGCGCCGCCGGAGACGGCCTCCTGCAGGGCCAGCATGGAGTTGATGTAGTTGCCGTTGGCCTTGGCCCGGGTCATCGAGATGTTGACGTGATGGCGGGTGAAGGAACTGGTGCGCACCTTGATGCCGACCTGCAGGGCCTCGTCGCCCATGTAGGCGCCCCAGCTCCAGGCCGCCACTATCACCTGGACCTTCAGGCCGCTGGCGCGCAGGCCCATGGCTTCCGATCCGTAGAACACCATCGGGCGGATGTAGGCGCTTTCCAGGTTGTTCTCGCGCACCGCGGCGCGGGTCGCCTCGTTGATCTCGTCTTTGCCGAAGGGGATCTTCATGCCCATGATGTGGGCCGAGTCGAACAGGCGGTCGGTGTGCGCCTGCAGGCGGAAGATCGCCGTGCCGTCGGGGGTGTTGTAGGCGCGTACGCCCTCGAACACGCCCATGCCGTAGTGCAGGGTGTGGGTCAGCACGTGGGTGGTGGCGTCGCGCCACGGCACCAGCTTGCCGTCATACCAAATCACGCCATCACGATCGGCCATCGACATAGTTGCCTGCTCCTCAAATTCGATTCGTACGCTGCGAACGGCAGGCGACACGCCTGCCGTTCGATACTCAATTCAGCTCAAGCCCAGGGCCTGCCAGATGCGCAGCACGCTGCGCCGTTCGGCATGGAACTGATCGCCACTGACCACCCCGGGCTGCTTCTGCAGCGCCTGGCGGTGGGCCGCCGAACGATAGGCCTTGTAGACCTCCTGCAGCAGCAAGGCATCTTCGCCGGGCAGCAAGCCGACCCGCTCCAACCCTTCCAGAATGCGGATGTTGTCGGTGAACTCGAGCAACTCCGGGTACTGCCGCGACCAGGCCAGGGCCGCGTATTGCACCATAAATTCAATATCGACGATACCTCCGGCATCCTGCTTGAGGTCGAAGGGCGCCGCGGCCTCGAAGGCATTGGCCGCAGTGCCGGCCGCCGTGGCCTTGCTGCCGAGGTTGTCGCGCATCTTCGCGCGCATCTCGCTGACCTCCGCGCGCAGCTTGTCGAGATCGCGCTCGCGCCCCAGCACCCCGGCGCGCACGGCCTCGAAGGCCTTGGCCACACGCGGACAACCGACCAGCACGCGGGCGCGCACCAGCGCCTGATGCTCCCAGGTCCAGGCCTCGTTCTGCTGATAGCGCGCGAAGGCACCGAGGGAGCTGACTAGCAGGCCCGCCGCGCCGGAGGGGCGCAGACGCATGTCCACCTCGTAGAGCTGGCCGGAGTTGGTCTGGGTGGTCAGCAGGTGGATGATGCGCTGCCCCAGGCGGGTGAAGAACTGCGCGCCGTCGATGGGCTTGGCGCCATCGGTCTCGGCCTGGGGATCGCCGTCGTGGATGAACACCAGGTCCAGGTCCGAGCCGTGCCCCAGTTCGATGCCGCCGACCTTGCCATAGCCGACGATGATGAAGTCGGGGTCGCAGGCGCTGCCGTCGGCGCGGCGCGGCGTGCCGTGCCTGGCCACGGTATGACGCCAGGCCAGGGCCAGCACCTGCTCGAGAATGGCCTCGGCCAGCCAGGTCAGGTAGTCGCTGACCTTCATCAGCGGCAGGGTGCCGGCGATCTCCGAGGCCGCCACGCGCAGGCCATGGGCCAGCTTGAAGTGGCGCAGCGCCTCCATCTGCTGCTCCAGGTCCTCCTCGGGAATGCGCAGCAGCCGCTCGCGCAGCTCGGCGGCCAGCTCCGGCGCCTGCGGCGGCTTGAACAGCCGCCCTTCGTTGAGCAGCTCGTCGAGCAGCAGCGGAAAGCGGGCGATCTGCTCGGCGATCCAGGGACTGGCGGCGCACAGGGTCAGCAGGCGCTGCAGGGCGCCGGGGTTCTCGGTCAGCAGCACCAGGTAGGCCGAACGCCGCGCCACCGCCTCGACCAGCGGCAGCACCCTTTCCAGCACCAGGTCCGGGTCATCATGCTCCACGGCCTGAGCCAGCAATCGCGGAATGAAGGCATCCAGGCGTTCGCGACCGAGACGCTGCATGGCCCGCACCTGGTTGCCGTTGCGCAGGCCGGCCAGGCGCTGGCGCGCCGCCTGGGCATCGGCGAAGCCGGCATCGCCGAGCTGGCGACAGGCGGCCGCCTCGTCCTGCTCGTCCTCCCACAGCGGCAGCCACTCGCCGCCGATCACCTCGTCGGCCTCACCCTCCTGGTCCTCGTCGGGGTCGGCGATCACCTGGCGGAAGTGCCAGTCGACCCGTCCGCGCCAGTGCATCAGGCGCTCATGGAAGGCGTCCCAGCTGGCGAAGCCGAGGATAAAGGCCACCCGCGCCCGGCCCTGCGCGTCATCCGGCAGCATCTGCGTCTGCCGGTCGTCGATCGCCTGCAGGGCGTGCTCGGTGTAGCGCAGGAACTCGTAGCCCTCGCGCAGTTCCTCGACCACCGCCTCCGGCAGGTAGCCCTGCCCCGCCAGCGTGGCCAGCACCTTCAACAGCGGCCGCTGCTGCAGGCTGAGGTCGCGCCCGCCATGGATCAGCTGGAAGGCCTGGGCGATGAACTCCACCTCGCGGATGCCGCCGGCACCGAGCTTGATGTTGTCGGCCATGCCCTTGCGCCGCACCTCCTGCTGGATCAGCAGTTTCATGCTGCGCAGCGCCTCGATGGCGGAGAAGTCCAGGTAGCGCCGATAGACGAAGGGCCGCAGCATCTCCAGCAGCTGCTCGCCGGCCTGCGGATCGCCGCCGACCACCCGCGCCTTGATCATGGCGTAGCGTTCCCAGTCGCGGCCCTGGTCCTGGTAGTACTGCTCCAGCGCATTGAAGCTGAACACCAGGGCGCCGGAGGAGCCGTAGGGGCGCAGGCGCATGTCGGTGCGGAAGACGAAGCCCTCGACGGTGATCGCATCCAGCGCCTTGATCAGCCGCTGACCGAGGCGGATGAAGAACTCCTGATTGTCCAGCGGTCGCTTCACCCCCTCGGTCTCGCCTCCCTCCGGATAACCGAAGATCAGGTCGATGTCCGAGGACAGGTTCAGCTCGAAGGCCCCCAGCTTGCCCATGCCGAGGATCACCATGTGCTGGGGCTGGCCGCTGCGCCGGCCGATGGGCGTGCCGAACTGCGCGCAGTGGCGGGGATAGAGCCAGTGATAGGCCAGGTCGATGCAGGCATCGGCCAGCGCCGAGAGGTCGCGGCAGGTTTCCGTCAGGTCGGCCTGGCGGCCGATGTCGCGCCAGATGATGCGCAGCTGCTGGCGATTGCGGAAGCGGCGCAGGCGGCGCCCCAGCTCGTCCTCGTCGGCGCATTCGGCCAGCTGCAGCGCCAGCTGCGCGCGCAGTTCGTCGGCGCCGAGGCTGCGCTCCAGCTCGCCCGACTCGGCCAGCTCCAGCAGCACGAGCGGATCGCGCAGGGCCTGCTGCAGCACGAAGTCGCTGGCCGCGGCGACTCGCCGCCAGGCGTCGCGGCGCGCCGGCGGCCAGGCCGCGAAGCGGGCGACGGCGGCGCCGTCGAGATCGCCCAGGAGCGTCCGCAAGGACTGCTCCGCGCGGCTGGCAAGGGGGTCTAGGGCGACGGGTAAAGAGACCAGCACCGGCAAGCTCATGGTCTATCCTTTTCGGCGGACTGCGGGCAGCGCACGGAACGCCCGCAAACCAGGCGCATCGGTGCAGGGCAGGTGGCCAGCCGCAAAATTAATTGTAGTTTTGCTACTAAAAATTGTATCCAAAGGGCTGAAATTACCGCCCGCATGTAGTAAAACTACACGAGGCCGGTCCTACCCCCGGTAAATCCAAGAACTCACGTAGCCCGCTCACGAAGCCGGGCACGAACCCTGGCTTCCGATTCTGGAAGCCTTTCCGCCCTGGAGCAAGCCATGCAAGACCTCGATCCGATCGAAACCCAGGAATGGCTGGACGCCCTTGAGTCCGTCCTCGACCGTGAGGGTGAAGACCGTGCGCACTACCTGATGACCCGCATGGGCGAGCTGGCCACCCGCAGTGGTTCCCAGTTGCCCTACGCCATCACCACGCCCTATCGCAACACCATCCCGGTGACCCACGAAGCCCGCATGCCCGGCGACCTGTTCATGGAACGCCGCATCCGCTCGCTGGTGCGCTGGAACGCCCTGGCCATGGTGATGCGCACCAACCTGCAGGACCCGGACCTGGGCGGCCACATCTCCAGCTTCGCCTCCTCGGCGACGCTGTACGACATCGGCTTCAACTACTTCTTCCAGGCCCCGACCGAGGAACACGGCGGCGACCTGATCTTCTACCAGGGCCACGCCTCGCCCGGCATCTACGCCCGCGCCTTCATGGAAGGCCGCATCAGCGAAGACCAGCTCAACAACTTCCGCCAGGAAGTGGACGGCCAGGGCCTGTCGTCCTATCCGCACCCCTGGCTGATGCCGGACTTCTGGCAGTTCCCCACCGTGTCCATGGGCCTGGGCCCGATCCAGGCGATCTACCAGGCACGCTTCATGAAGTACCTGGAGCACCGCGGCTTCATCCCGGCGGGCAAGCAGAAGGTCTGGTGCTTCCTCGGCGACGGCGAGTGCGACGAGCCGGAATCCCTCGGCGCCATTTCCCTGGCCGGTCGCGAGAAGCTGGACAACCTGATCTTCGTCATCAACTGCAACCTGCAGCGCCTGGACGGCCCGGTGCGCGGCAACGGCAAGATCATCCAGGAACTCGAGGGCGTGTTCCGCGGCGCTCAGTGGAACGTCAACAAGGTGGTCTGGGGCCGTTTCTGGGACCCGCTGCTGGCCAAGGACACCGACGGCATCCTGCAGCGCCGGATGGACGAGGTGGTCGACGGCGACTACCAGAACTACAAGGCCAAAGACGGCGCCTTCGTCCGCGAGCACTTCTTCAACAGCCCGGAACTCAAGGAGATGGTCAAGGACCTCTCCGACGAGGAAATCTGGAAGCTCAACCGTGGCGGCCACGACCCCTACAAGGTCTATGCGGCCTATCACGACGCGGTCAACCACCAGGGTCAGCCGACCGTGGTCCTGGCCAAGACCATCAAGGGTTACGGCACCGGTGCCGGCGAGGCGAAGAACATCGCCCACAACACCAAGAAGGTCGACGTCGACAGCCTGAAGAAATTCCGCGACCGCTTCGACATCCCGGTGAAGGACGACGAACTGGAGAACCTGCCGTTCTTCAAGCCTGAGCCCGACAGCGCCGAAGGCAAGTACCTGCGCAAGAAGCGCGAGGCCCTGGGTGGTTTCGTGCCGCAGCGCCGCGCCAACAGCTTCGCCGTGCCGACCCCGCCGCTGGACACCCTCAAGGCCATCCTCGACGGCTCCGGCGACCGCGAAATCTCCACCACCATGGCCTTCGTGCGCATCCTCGCGCAGCTGGTCAAGGACAAGGAGCTGGGCCAGCGCATCGTGCCGATCATCCCGGACGAGGCGCGCACCTTCGGCATGGAGGGCATGTTCCGCCAGCTCGGCATCTACTCCTCGGTGGGCCAGCTGTACGAGCCGGTCGACAAGGACCAGGTGATGTTCTACCGCGAGGACAAGAAGGGCCAAATCCTCGAGGAAGGCATCAACGAAGCCGGCGCCATGAGCTCGTTCATCGCCGCGGGCACCAGCTACAGCTGCCACAACCAGCCGATGCTGCCGTTCTACATCTTCTACTCGATGTTCGGCTTCCAGCGCATCGGTGACCTGGCCTGGGCCGCCGGCGACAGCCGCACCCGCGGCTTCCTGATCGGCGGCACCGCCGGGCGCACCACGCTGAACGGCGAAGGCCTGCAGCACGAGGACGGCCACAGCCACCTGATGGCCGCGACCATCCCCAACTGCCGCACCTACGATCCGACCTACGGCTACGAGCTGGCGGTGATCATTCGCGAAGGCACCCGGCGGATGATGGAGGAGCAGGAAAACGTCTTCTACTACATCACCGTGATGAACGAGGCCTACCAGCAGCCGGCCATGCCCGAAGGCGTCGAGGACGGCATCATCAAGGGCATGTACCTGCTCGAAGAGGACAAGAAGGAGGCCGCCCACCACGTGCAGCTGCTGGGCAGCGGCACCATCCTGCGCGAAGTGCGCGCCGCGGCGAAGATCCTCCGCGACGAGTACAACATCGGCGCCGATGTGTGGAGCGTCACCAGCTTCAACGAGCTGCGTCGCGAAGGCCTGGCCGTGGAGCGCCACAACCGCCTGCACCCGGAGCAGAAGCCGCAGCTGACCTATGTCGAGCAGTGCCTGAAGGGCCGCCAGGGCCCGGTCATCGCCAGCACCGACTACATGAAGCTGTTCGCCGACCAGATCCGCCAGTGGGTCCCGTGCAAGGAATACAAGGTACTGGGCACCGACGGCTTCGGCCGCAGCGACAGCCGCCAGAAGCTGCGTCACTTCTTCGAAGTGGACCGCAACTGGGTGGTCCTGGCCGCCCTGGAAGCCCTCGCCGACCGTGGCGATATCGAACCCAAGGTAGTGGCCGAGGCCATCGCCAAGTTCGGCATCGACCCGGAAAAACGCAACCCGCTGGACTGCTAAGGAGACGCACCGTGAGCGAACTAATCCGCGTACCCGATATCGGCAGTGGCGAAGGCGAAGTCATCGAGCTGATGGTCAAGGTCGGCGACCGTATCGAGGCCGACCAGAGCCTGCTGACCCTGGAGTCGGACAAGGCCAGCATGGAGATCCCGGCGCCCAAGGCCGGGGTCATCAAGAGCCTCAAGGTCAAGCTGGGCGACCGCCTGAAAGAAGGCGACGAACTGCTCGAGCTGGAAGTCGAAGGCGGCGCAGCCGCCGCCCCGGCAGCGCCTGCTGCACAGCCGGCCGCCGCCGAGGAAGCCAAAGCCGCGCCCGCTGCCAAAGCGGCGCCGGTCGCTGCAACCGCCAGCAGCGTGCAGGACGTGCTTGTCCCGGATATCGGCACGGACGGCAAGGTCAAGGTCATCGAAGTCCTGGTCAAGGCCGGTGACACCGTCGAGGCCGACCAGTCGCTGATCACCCTGGAGTCCGACAAGGCCAGCATGGAGATCCCCTCGCCGGCCGCCGGCGTGGTGGAAAGCGTGGTGGTCCAGTTGGACGCCGAGGTCGGCACCGGCGACCTGATCCTCAAGCTCAAGGTCGCCGGCGCCGCTGCGCCTGCCGCCGCTCCGGCTCCGGCCGCTGCCCCGGCGGTGCACAGCACGCCACCCGGCGCCTCGCCGGAGGTGGCCGCCGAGGTCAGCGCCATCGCCAAGCTGGCGGCGGCCGCCGCCAATGCCGGCGCCGTGCCCAAGCGTGACGGTGCCAGGGTGCATGCCGGCCCGGCCGTGCGCCAGCTGGCCCGCGAGATGGGTGTCGAACTCGGCGCCCTCAACGGCAGCGGCCCCAAGGGCCGGATCCTCAAGGAGGACGTGCAGGCCTACGTCAAGGCGATGCTGCAGAAGGCCAAGGAAGCGCCGGCCGGCGCCACCGGCGGCGCCGGCATCCCGCCGATCCCAGCCGTGGACTTCAGCAAGTTCGGCGAAGTGGAAGAGGTGGCGATGAGCCGCCTGATGCAGGTCGGCGCCGCCAACCTGCACCGCAGCTGGCTCAACGTGCCCCACGTGACCCAGTTCGATTCGGCCGACATCACCGAGCTGGAAGCCTTCCGCGTGGCGCAGAAGGCGGTGGCCGAGAAGGCCGGGGTCAAGCTGACCGTGCTGCCCCTGCTGCTCAAGGCCTGCGCCCACCTGCTCAAGGAACTGCCGGACTTCAACAGTTCGCTGGCCCCCAGCGGCAAGGCGGTGATCCGCAAGAAATACGTGCACATCGGCTTCGCCGTGGACACCCCGGACGGCCTGCTGGTACCGGTGATCAAGAACGTCGACCAGAAGAGCCTGCTGCAGCTGGCCGCCGAGGCCGCCGCGCTGGCGGAGAAGGCGCGCACCAAGAAGCTTTCGGCGGACGACATGCAGGGGGCCTGCTTCACCATCTCCAGCCTCGGCCACATCGGCGGCACCGGCTTCACGCCGATCGTCAATGCGCCGGAAGTGGCGATCCTCGGCGTCAGCAAGGCGACCATCCAGCCGGTCTGGGACGGCAAGGCCTTCCAGCCCAAGCTGATGCTGCCGCTGTCGCTGTCCTACGACCACCGGGTGATCAACGGCGCCGCCGCGGCACGCTTCACCAAGCGCCTGGGCGAAGTGCTGGGAGACATCCGCACCCTGCTGCTGTAAGCCCCGGCTACACCTTTCGAGCACGCCACGCTCGTACCCTCGACCCCGCCTCCAGGCGGGGTTTTTTTTGCCTCGTCGCCCTAGCCCTTCTGCAGGTTGCGGATCAGGAAGCTCAGGGCCTTGGCCAGCTCTGCAGCGCCCCGGTGATCGCGCACGATGCTCAGCAGCGGACTGCCGTCCGCCGGGCTGAACAGCACGCAGCTGATGCCCGCCGGTGGGCAGTCGTAGCGGATGAAGGGATCGACGCCGAACAGCGCGAGGCGCTGGTTGCGCACGGCGAGATCGCTGCCCTGGGCGCCACGGGTCTCCTCGCGCAGCAACAGCTCGCCGGGTGCCCCCAGGCGCAGCTGGTAGCGCAGATCCTGGCGCTGTGCCTGGCCGACCTGGTAGGCGGCGCTCAGCGCATAGGTCTCGAGCAGGCCGTTGCTGTGGGCGAGCAGGGCCTGACGCTCATCCTGGGTCAGGTAAAGGCGCTTGAGCTCGCTCAGATAACGTTCCTGCTCGGCGCCACTGAGCACGGCAGCGGGCTCGGCGGCGGACAGCGGCCCGGCCAGCAGACCGCCGGCCAGGAGCAGCCCGGCGATTAGATTTCTTGTCAGTCGTAATTGCATGATGCACCCTTACCGACGCGATAGTGAAGTGGGCCGAAACCCCGACTCGGTCAGCATACTGGAAGCCAGCCGCCCAATGAAAAGCCATACCGATGCCGCGAGCCTGCTAGCGGCCGAGGCTGTGATGCAGTTGCCAGTGCCTGCGCGCCTGGGCCTGCTGCGTTTCGAGCGACTCAACGAGGCGAGCTGGACGCTGCTGTTTCTCGACCCGGACTGCGAGCAGCGCCTGGGCATTGCCGCCAGCGAACTCTGCGCCCTGATCGACGCCCCCTATGCCAGCCTGATGGAACCCGAGGCGCGCCATCGCCAGCACGACGCCATCCAGCAGCAACTGGCGCGACATTCACGCTACCTGGTGCACTACACCCTGCACACCCCCCGCGGCCCGCTGCGGCTGACCGAGTTGGGCGAGCCGTTCAAGCAACGCCAGCGCCAGCTGCTGCGCGGCTACCTGCTGGTCGCCGAAGACGAGGCGGCGCCGCACCTGCTGCCGACGCTCGACGGCCTGGCGCCGCTCGAGCAGCCGCCGGCCGGCCGGCTATCCGAACCGCGGCCACGCCACGCCGTCGGCGCCCTGCATTTGTTCCAGCGCGCGGTCGAGCAGAGCGCCAGCGCCTTTATCCTGCTCGACCGCGACGGCCTGGTGGAGTATGTCAACCCGAGCTTCACCGCCATCACCCAGTACAGCGCCGAGGAAGTCCAGGGCCGCCGCCTGTCCGAGTTGCCGGCCCTGGAAAACCTCGGCGAGCTGCTGTTCGACGCCCACTCCGGGCTGGCCGAGCAGAACAACTGGCAGGGCGAGTTCAAGAGCCGGCGCAAGAACTTCGAGCCCTACTGGAGCCAGCTGTCGCTCTCCAAGGTGCATGGCGAGGACGGCCGCCTGACCCACTACATCGGCATCTACGAGGACATCACCGCCAACAAGCAGGCGCAGCAGCGCATCGAGCGCCTGGCCTTCAGCGACAACCTCACCGGCCTGGGCAACCGCTACGCCTTCATTCGCGCCCTGGAAGAGCGTTTCGCCCTGGCCGAGGGCAAGCCCCTGAGCCTGCTGCTGGTGGACATCGACAACTTCAAGCGGATCAACGACAGCCTCGGCCACCAGACCGGCGACAAGTTGCTGAGCAGCCTCGCCCGCCGCCTGCGCAACAGCCTCGCGCCGACCAGCGTGCTGGCGCGCTTCGCCAGCAACGAGTTCGCCATCCTGCTGGAGGGCCTGGGCGTCGAGGAGGGCCAGCGCATCGCCCTGCAGGTACTGCAGACCCTGGACAAGCCCCTGTTCGTCGACAACCAGCTGATCAGCGTCACCGCCTCGGTGGGCCTGGCCTGCGCGCCGCAGCACGGCCGTGACCCGCAGACCCTGATGAAGCATGCCGGCCTGGCCCTGCACAAGGCCAAGGCCAACGGCAAGCACCAGCTGCAGCTGTTCACCGAGGCGCTGAATGCCGAGGCCGACTACAAGCTGTTCGTCGAGAGCAACCTGCGCCGCGCCCTGACCCAGAACGAGCTGGAGGTCTATTACCAACCCAAGCTGTGCCTCAAGAGCGGCCAGCTGCTCGGCCTGGAGGCGCTGCTACGCTGGCAGCACCCGGAGAAGGGCATGATCCGCCCGGACCAGTTCATCGCCGTGGCCGAGGAGACCGGCCTGATCATCCCCATCGGCAAGTGGGTGGCACGCCAGGCCTGCCGCATGAGCAAGCAGCTGAGCACGCTGGGCATCGGCGCCCTGCAGGTGGCGATCAACCTGTCGCCCAAGCAGTTCTCCGACCCGGACCTGGTCGGCTCGATCGCCGCGATCCTGGAGGAGGAGCAGCTGCCCCCGGCGCTGCTCGAGCTGGAGCTGACCGAGGGCCTGCTGCTGGAGGCCTCCGAGGACACCCGCGACCAGCTCAACCGCCTCAAGAGCCTGGGCCTGACCCTGGCGATGGACGACTTCGGCACCGGTTACTCCTCGCTGAGCTACCTGAAGAAGTTCCCCATCGACGTGATCAAGATCGATCGCAGCTTCATCAAGGACATCCCGGAGAACCAGGACGACATGGAAATCACCTCGGCGGTGGTCGCCATGGCCCACAACCTGAAACTCAAGGTGGTCGCCGAGGGCATCGAGACCGCCGCCCAGCTGGGCTTCCTGCGCCGCCAGCAGTGCGACATCGGCCAGGGCTACCTGTTCGACCGGCCGATCGCCGGACGCGAGCTGGTCGAGCGCCTCAAGCGCTACCCCACCCGCCCGCCCGCCTGAGCGGCCTGTAACGGCGCGGCCGGCTGGCGGTCTATCTGCACACAGACTCTTCCTTGAGGACACGGCACATGGTTCTACGTTCGCACATACTCGCCCACAAGCTGGAGTTGCCCAGCGCCGCACAGGCCCTGCCGGGGCGCACCACGCCGCTGCCGGTGCCGGACGCCCACTATGTCAACGGCAATCCGTTGCGAGGCCCTTTTCCGGCGGGCCTGCAACAGGCGGTATTCGGCCTCGGCTGCTTCTGGGGGGCCGAGCGGCGCTTCTGGCAGCAGCCCGGCGTCTGGACCACCGCGGTCGGCTATGCCGGCGGCCATACCCCCAACCCCACCTACGAGGAAACCTGCTCGGGCCTGACCGGCCATAGCGAGGTGGTGCTGGTGGTGTTCGACCCGCAACTGACCAGCTACGCGGCGCTGCTGAAGGTGTTCTGGGAGGCGCACAACCCGACCCAGGGCATGCGCCAGGGCAACGACGTCGGCAGCCAGTACCGCTCGGTGATCTACTGCTACGGAGCCGCGCAACTGGCCGCGGCCCGGGCCAGCCAGGCGGCGTTCCAGGGCGAGCTGGACAAGGCCGGCCTCGGCGCCATCACCACCGAGATCGCCGAAGCGCCGCCCTTCTACTACGCCGAGGCCTACCACCAGCAGTACCTGGCGAAGAATCCCGGCGGCTATTGCGGCCTCGGCGGCACCGGGGTGTGCCTGCCGGCCTGAGGGCGCACGACGACAGGGCGACGGAATCGGCGCGGGACAACGGGATATACTCTGGCCCCTGGCCACCATAGCGTCCCGCGAGCGCCCATGCCCGACGACCATCTCATCCACCCCGACCAGCTGTGCATCGGCCTGTTCATCCAGCTCGAGCTGAGCTGGTGGAAACACGGCTTCGCCCGCAACAGTTTCAAGCTCAAGGATCAGGGCCAGATCGACGCCCTGCGGGCCCTGGGCCTGAAACAGCTGCGCTACGACCCGGCGCGCAGCGACTGCCCGCCGCTGCCGCGGCCAGCGCTCGCTCCGCCCCCGCCCAGCGCACCGCTGCCGCTCGACCCCGAGGCGCTGGCGCGCCAGGCCCGGGCCGACACCCTCAGGGCCCTGCGCAAACGCCTGGCCGAGGTGGACCGCAGCTTCCTCAAGGCCGGCCAGCGGGTCAAGACCCTCAACCAGACCCTGCGCGGCCAGCCCGAGCATGCCGTCCAGCAGGCCGGCGAGGTGGTGCGCGGCCTGGTCGAGGCCCTGTGCGGCGATCACCAGGTGGTGCTGCACAACATCACCGGCAAGGCCGCCGAGGATGCCCACTCCCACGCCCTCAACGTCACGGTGCTGGCCATGCTGCTGGGGCGCCAGCTCGGCCTGGACGCCGAGGCCATCCACATCCTCGGCCTCGGAGCGCTGCTGCACGACATCGGCAAGCTCGAGGTGCCGAGCAAGGTGCTGCTCAAGAGCGAGCCGCTGACCCGCCCCGAGCAACAGCTGCTGCAGCTGCACACCGAGTTCGGCCTGCGCATGGGCCAGCGCCTGATGCTCGACGACGAGGTGCTGCGCATCGTCAACGAACACCACGAGTACTGCGACGGCAGCGGCTACCCGCGGCAGCTGCGCGAAGCGGCGATCGGCCGCCTCAGCCGCCTGGTGTGCATCGCCAATAGGTTCGACAATCTGTGCAACCCGCTACGGGCCGAGGACGCCCTCAGCCCCCACGAGGCCCTGTCGCGGATGTTCGCCCAGGAGCGCGCGCGCTTCGACGAGGTGGCGCTCAAGGCCTTCATCCGCTGCCTGGGGGTCTACCCGCCCGGCAGCCTGGTGCAGCTGGACGACCAACGCTACGGCCTGGTGCTGGGCATGAACCCCGGCCGGCCGCTCAGGCCCACGCTGATCCTGTACGACGAGCAGTTGCCCAAGACCGAGGCGCCGATCCTCGACCTGCTGGAGGAGCCGGGCCTGGCGATCGCCCGCAGCCTGCGCCGCGGCGAGCTGCCCGGCGCGGTGTACGCCTACCTCAGCCCGCACCGGCAGCTGAGCTACTACGTGGAGCCGCAGACGGCGGGGCGCTAGCCAGCGCCCCGCTCCGGCACCGGCCAGTCCAGCCGCCAGCCGCCCTCGCCCTGGGCCAGGTGCTCGGCCAGCCAGGGCAGCAGCTGGCGGAGTTCGTCCTCCAGGCCCCAGGGCGGATTGGCGATGGCCAGGCCGGAGCCGGCCAGGCGCGCGGGGTCGTCCGGGCTGTGCACCAACAGCTCGGCGCGCAGCAGCTTGGGCGCGCCGCTGCGCTGCAGTCCGGCATAGAAGCGCTTGAGCTGCTGCTCGTCCTTGATCGGGTACCAGATCGCCACGATGGCCTGGCGCATCCGCCCCAGGGCCTCGCCGAGCGCCTGCAGGCAGCGCTCCAGCTCGTCGGCCTGTTCGAACGGCGGATCGATCAGCAACAGCACGCGCTTCTCCCGGGTCGGCAGCAGCGCCCGCGGCACATGCCAGCCCTCGCCCCGGTGCACCGCCACGCGGCGGTCGCCGCGCATGTTGTCCTTGAGCAACGCGCCGTCCTCGGGGTGCTTCTCGTTGAGCTGCAGGCGGTCCTGCTCGCGGCTGAGCAGCCGCGCCAGCTCCGGCGAGCCGGGGTAGTAGCGCAGCTGGCCGTCCGGGTTCATGGCGCGGATCACCTCGAGGTAGTCCTGCAGCAGGTCCGGCACCGCCTCGGCCTGCCACAGGCGGCCGATGCCCTGCTGCCACTCGCCGGTACGGCTGGCCTGGTCGCCCGCCAGGTCGTAGAGGCCGACGCCGGCATGGCTGTCGAGGTAGGCGAAGGGCGCCTCCTTGCGCCCCAGCAGGGCGAGCAGGCGGCTCAGGACCAGGTGTTTGAGCACGTCGGCATGGTTGCCGGCGTGGAAGGCATGGCGGTAGTTCATCGGGACTCCCTCGGGACGAGGGCGCAGTGTAACCGCCCGCGGCCGCGGGCGACGACCCGAAACACCAACTGTGGCATGCTCGTGGCCCCGCCACACTGCGGCCAAGGAGGCCCCATGAGCCTGCCAGAATTGCTCGGCTGCGAACTGCCCATCATCCAGGCGCCCATGGCCGGCGCCCAGGACCAGCGCCTGGCCAGCGCCGTGTGCCAGGCCGGCGGCCTCGGCTCGCTGCCGGCCGCCATGCTCGACGCCGCCGGCCTGCGCACGCAGCTGCTGGCCCTGCGCGAGGCGACCGACCAGCCGTGCAACCTGAACTTCTTCTGCCATGCCCAGCCGCCGGCGGATGCGGCCCGCGAGGCGACCTGGCGCGAGCGGCTGGCGCCCTTCTACGCCGAGTTCGGCGTCGACCCCGCCAGCATCCCCGCCGGCCCCGGGCGCCAGCCATTCGACGCGGCCATGGCCGAGTTGGTGGAGGAACTGCGCCCGGAGGTGGTCAGCTTCCACTTCGGCCTGCCACAGGCCGCGCTGCTGGAGCGGGTACGGGCCAGCGGGGCGAAGATCCTCGGCTGCGCCACCACGGTGGCCGAGGCCCTGTGGCTGGAGGCCCGCGGCGTCGACGCGATCATCGCCCAGGGCCAGGGCGGCCGGGGTGCAGGTCGGCAGCGCCTACCTGCTGTGCCCCGAGGCCGGCACCAGCGCGGTGCATCGCGCCGCCCTGCAGAGTGGCGGCGGCGGTGCGCCTGCCGGTGATCGCCGCCGGCGGCATCGCCGACGCCCGCGGCGTGGCGGCCGCCCTGGCCCTGGGCGCGGCCGGGGTGCAGGTCGGCAGCGCCTACCTGCTGTGCCCCGAGGCCGGCACCAGCGCGGTGCATCGCGCCGCCCTGCAGAGCGAGGCGGCCCGGCACACGGCGCTGACCACCCTGTTCAGCGGCCGGCCGGCACGGGGCATCGTCAACCGCCTGATGCGCAGCCTCGGCGCCATGCCCGCCGAAGTGCCGGCCTTCCCCCTGGCCGCGGCCGCCATCGCGCCCCTGCGCGCCGCCGCCGAACGCCAGGGCCTGGGCGACTGCTCGCCGCTCTGGGCCGGGCAGAACCTGGCCGGCTGCCGGCCCGTCGGCGCCGCCCAGCTGACCCGCGAACTGGCCGCCGGGCTGGCCATGTGAACCTCCATCACGGCCATGGATAGTGCTGGGCAGCCGCAAACCGGCTGCCTAGACTCGCCCCCATCATCTGGAGGCCCGCCCATGTCCGAGACCCTGCTCAGCTCCCGCAACCTGGCGTTCGAACTCTACGAGGTGCTGGACGCCGAAGCCCTGACCCGCCGCGAACGCTTCGCCGAACACAACCGCGAGACCTTCGACGCCGCCCTGACCACCGCCCGCGGCATCGCCGAGACGCTGTTCGCCCCGCACAACCGCAAGAACGACGAGCACGAGCCGCAGTACGTCGACGGCGCGGCGCAGCTGATCCCGGAGGTGAAGCCGGCGGTGGACGCCTTCCTCGCGGCCGGCTTCCTCAATGCCACCCGCGACTTCGAGGCCGGCGGCATGCAGCTGCCCAACCTGCTGTCGCAGGCCTGCTTCGCCCACTTCCAGGCGGCCAACGCGGCGACCAGCTCCTACCCCTTCCTGACCATGGGCGCGGCCAACCTGATCGAGAGCTTCGGCAGTGCGGAGCAGAAGCGCCGCTTCCTGCAGCCGATGATCGAGGGCCGCTGCTTCGGCACCATGGCCCTGACCGAGCCCCACGCCGGCTCCTCCCTGGCGGACATCCGCACCCGCGCCGAGCCGGCGGCCGACGGCAGCTATCGCCTCCGCGGCAACAAGATCTTCATCTCCGCCGGCGACCACCCCCTGAGCGAGAACATCGTGCACATGGTGCTGGCCAAGCTGCCGGACGCGCCGCCCGGGGTGAAGGGCATCAGCCTGTTCATCGTGCCCAAGTTCCTGGTGGACGAGGACGGCAACCTGGGCCCGCGCAACGACGTGACCCTGGCCGGGCTGTTCCACAAGATGGGCTGGCGCGGCACCACCTCCACCGCGCTGAACTTCGGCGACAACGGCCAGTGCGTCGGCTACCTGGTGGGCCAGCCGCACCAGGGCCTGTCCTACATGTTCCAGATGATGAACGAGGCGCGCATCGGCGTCGGCATGGGCGCGGTGATGCTCGGCTACGCCGGCTACCTCTACTCCCTGGACTACGCCCGCAACCGCCCCCAGGGCCGCCAGCCCGACGGCAAGAACCCGAGCAGCCCGCAGGTGGCGATCGTCGAGCACGCCGACGTGCGGCGCATGCTGCTGGCGCAGAAGGCCTACGTCGAGGGCGCCTTCGACCTCGGCCTGTACGCCGCGCGCCTGTTCGACGACACCCAGACCCTGGCGAGCGCAGCTGAACGGGCGCAGGCGCTGGAGCTGCTCGACCTGCTCACCCCGATCGTCAAGTCCTGGCCCTCGGAGTTCTGCCTCAAGGCCAACGAACTGGCCGTGCAGATCCTCGGCGGCCACGGCTACACCCGCGACTACCCGGTGGAGCAGTACTACCGCGACAACCGCCTCAACCCCATCCACGAGGGCACCCACGGTATCCAGTCGCTGGACCTGCTCGGGCGCAAGGTGGCGATGAACGGCGGCGCCGCGCTCAAGCGATTGCTCAGGCTGATCCTCGACTGCTGCCAGCGGGCCGCCGCGTTCGAGTCGCTGAGCGCGCTGCGTCAACCGCTGGAACAGCTGCTGGCGCGCCTGCAGGCGGTGACCCTGGCCCTGCTGGGCGACCTGATGAGCGGCAAGGTCAATCGGGGCCTGGCCAACTCGGCGCTGTACCTCAAGGTGTTCGGCCACACGGTGATCGGCTGGCGCTGGCTGGAACAGGCGATTCGCGCCGAGCAGGGCCTGGCCGGCGGCCAGGCGGCCGACCGCGACTTCTACCAGGGCAAGCTGCAGGCCGCGCGCTACTTCCTGACCTGGGAGGTGCCGGCCTGCCAGCACGAACTGGCCCTGCTCGAGGCCCGCGACGCGACCTGCCTGGACATGCGGGACGCCTGGTTCTGAGGCCCCCCGGTTCGGCGCCATGCCCCGCTTGCGCGGGGCATTTTTTTGCCCGCCGGCCGGGGCCTGCGGTTAGAATCGCTGGCACGCGCCATGCATGAAGGCGCCCTCTCCCCTCGGCCGGAGTACGCCCTTGGACGCCAGCGCCATCAACAACCTGTTCCTGATCGGTGCATTGCTGGTGACCATGAGCATCCTGGTCAGCGCCTTCGGCTCGCGTTTCGGCATTCCCATCCTGGTGATCTTCCTCGCGGTCGGCATGCTCGCCGGGGTCGACGGCCCCGGCGGCATCGAGTTCGCCGACTACTCCCTGGCCTACCTGGTGGGCAACCTGGCGCTGGCGGTGATCCTCCTCGACGGCGGCATGCGCACCCGGGTCAAGAGCTTCCGCGTGGCGCTGTGGCCGTCGCTGTCGCTGGCCACCGTCGGGGTGCTGATCACCGCCGGGCTGACCGGCATCGCCGCCGCCTGGCTGTTCGGCCTGAGCCTGATGGAGGGCCTGCTGATCGGCGCCATCGTCGGCTCCACCGATGCCGCCGCGGTGTTCGGCCTGCTCGGCGGCCGCGGCCTCAACGAACGGGTCAGCGCCACCCTGGAGATCGAGTCCGGCAGCAACGACCCCATGGCGGTGTTCCTCACCGTCGCCCTGATCGCCATGCTGGTGCGCGGCCAGACCGGCTTCGGCTGGGAGCTGCCGCTGCAGCTGCTGCTGCAGTTCGGCCTCGGCGGCGTGCTGGGCCTGGGCGGCGGCTGGCTGCTGCTCAACCTGGTCAACCGCATGCACCTGGCCAACGGCCTCTACCCGCTGCTGGTGGTCAGCGGCGGGCTGATCATCTTCGCCATCACCAACGCCGCCGGCGGCAGCGGCTTCCTCGCCATCTACCTGTGCGGCCTGCTGCTGGGCAACCGGCCGATCCGCTCGCGCCACGGCATCCTGCACATGCTCGACGGCCTGGCCTGGCTCAGCCAGATCGGCATGTTCCTGGTCCTCGGCCTGCTGGTCACCCCCCGCGAGCTGCTGCCCATCGCCCTGCCGGCCCTGGGCCTGGCGCTGTGGATGATCCTCATCGCCCGGCCGCTGTCGATCTACCTCGGCCTGCTGCCGTTCCGCGCCTTCCATGACCGCGAGAAGCTGTTCATCGCCTGGGTCGGCCTGCGCGGCGCGGTGCCGATCATCCTCGCGGTGTTCCCGCTGATGGCCGGCCTGGAGAATGCCCAGCTGTTCTTCAACCTGGCCTTCTTCATCGTCCTGGTCTCGCTGCTGCTGCAGGGCACCAGCCTGCCCTGGATGGCCAGGTGGCTGCGCGTCACCGTGCCGCCGGAACCGGCGCCGGTGTCCCGCGCCGGCCTGGAGGTGCATGCGACCAGCGAGTGGGAGCTGTTCATCTACCGCCTGGGCGCCGAGAAGTGGTGCATCGGCGCCGCCCTGCGCGAGTTGAAGATGCCCGAGGGCACGCGCATCGCCGCGCTGTTCCGCAACAACCAGCTGCTGCACCCCTCCGGCAGCACCACCCTGAAGGCCGGCGACCTGCTCTGCGTGATCGGCCACGAGCATGACCTGCCGGCCCTCGGCAAGCTGTTCAGCCAGGCGCCGCAACGGGGCCAGGACCTGCGTTTCTTCGGCGACTTCGTCCTCGAAGGCGACGCCCAGCTCAGCGCCGTCGCCGCGCTCTACGGCCTCAAGCTGGACGGCATCGACGGCCAGCAGCCCCTGGGCCGCTTCATCGCCCATGAGATCGGCGGTGAACCGGTGATCGGCGACCAGGTCGAATGGCAAGGCCTGACCTGGACGGTGGCGGCGATGGCGGGGAACAAGATCCGCAAGGTCGGCGTCAAATTCCCCGAAGGTGTTCGCCCAGGTCCGGGCCTGTTCCTCTAAACTCACTGCCTTTCGAGCCGCACGATCGCGACCATGCCCCTATTCCGCTTCCTATTCGCCGCCGCCCTGCTCGGCCTCTGCCTCGGCGTGGCCCCGCTGCAGGCGGCCGACTCGCCGAAAATCACCGAAGTCAAGCGCAGCCTGGAGAGCCTGGCCGAGCGCAAGCTGCCGGAGGCCGAGCTGCTGGCGCTCAAGCAGACCCTGGAGAAGACCCTCGGCCTGCTCACCCAGCGCGCCGAGAGCGAACAGCGCCTGGCCGAGCTGAAGCAGCAACTCGAGCAGGCGCCGCGGCTGATCGGCGAGGCCCAGCGTGAACTGACCCGGCTCAAGGCCAGCGAGCCGACGGACATCGCCCGGCGCCACGCCGCCACGTCGGTACCGCAGCTGGAGCAGCTGCTCGGCGAGCGCAGCACCCAGCTCAGCGAGTGGCAGAAGCAGCTCGGCGACGCCAACAGCCTGATCATCACCGCCCAGACCCGCCCGGAGCGGGCCCAGGCCGAGATCAGCAGCAACCAGACCCGCACCCAGGAAATCAACAACAGCCTGAAGACCGGCAAGGAATCGGGCAAGCCGCTGACCACCGAGCTGCGCGACCAGCTCAGCGCCGAACTGGCCCTGCTCGACGCCAAGACCCAGTTGCGCCGCCAGGAGCTGGCCGGCAACAGCCTGCTGCAGGACCTGGGCCACGCCCAGCGCGACCTGCTCGAGGAGCGCATGAAGCGCCTGGAGCAGGAGCTGCAGGAGCTGCAGACGCTGATCAACGAGAAGCGCCGCGCGCAATCGGAGGAGACCGTCGCCGAGCAGTCGCGCGAGGCGGAGAAGGCCGGTTCCGACAAGCTGCTGGCCAGCCAGAGCGCGCTCAACCTCAAGCTCTCCGACTACCTGCTCAGCGCCACCGACCGCCTCAACCAGCTGACCCAGCAGAACCTGCAGATCAAGCAGAAGCTCGACAGCCTCAGCCAGACCGACCAGGCCCTCGACGAGCAGATCAACGTGCTGCAGGGCAGCCTGCTGCTGGCCAGGATCCTCTACCAGCAGAAGCAGGCGCTGCCCGCCCTGGAGCTGGACAACAACCTGGCCAACGAGATCGCCGACCTGCGCCTGTACCAGTTCGAGCTGAACCAGCAGCGCGAGCGCATCGGCAACCCCGGCGCCTATGTCGACAGGCTGCTGGCCAAGCAGCCGCCCCAGGACGTCACCCCGGAGCTGCGCAGCACCCTGCTCGAGCTGATCGCCACCCGCCGCGAGCTGCTCGATCGCCTCAACCGCGAGCTCAACGCGCTGCTCAACGAGTCGATAACCCTGCAACTCAACCAGAAGCAGCTGCAGAGCACCGCCGGCGCCCTGAGCGCCACCCTCGACGAGCAGATGTTCTGGATCCCCAGCAACAAGCCGCTGAACCTGGACTGGTTCGCCAGTGCGCCGGGGCTGCTCAAGCGGCAGATCGCCGACCTGCCCTGGGGCGCCAACCTGCGCGCCCTGGGCGCCGGCCTGATCGAGCGGCCGGTGCTGTTCCTGCCGCTGCTGCTGCTGATCGGCCTGCTGCTGTGGAAGCGCGGTTTCCTCTACCGCAAGCTGACCGAGCTGCACCAGGACGTCGGCCACTTCAAGCGCGACAGCCAGCTGCACACGCCCATGGCGATCCTGCTCAACGTCCTGCTGGCCCTGCCCGGCGCCCTGTTCTTCGCCCTCTGCGGCCTGGCCCTGCAGATCGACGCCCGCGGGCAGAACGCCAACCTGGGCTCGGCGCTGTTCGGCATGGCCCTGGCCTGGCTGGTGTTCTACACCGTCTATCGCATCGTCACCCCGGGCGGGGTGGCCGAACTGCACTTCCACTGGCCGCGCCGCCACGTCGGCTTCCTGCACCGGCAGATCCGCTACCTCGGGCTGGTGGTGATGGCCCTGGTGGCCGTGGTCACGGTGGCCGAGCACCAGCCGGCCAGCCTGGCCGAGGACGTGATCGGCATCGCCGTGGTGCTGGCCTGCTTCGGCCTGATGGCCTGGCTGCTGCACAAGCTGCTGCTCAGCGGCTCGGCGCGCGAACACAGCTCCAACTTCCGCACCCTGGTCGGCCTGCTGTTCAGCCTGCTGCCCCTGGCGCTGATCGTCGCGGTCGGCTTCGGCTACTACTACACCGCGCTGAAGCTCAGCGACCGGCTGATCAGCACGCTGTACCTGCTGATCATCTGGACCATCGTCGAGGCGGCCTTCGTCCGCGGCCTGGGCGTCGCGGCCCGGCGCCTGGCCTACCAGCGCGCCATGGCCAAGCGCCAGGCCGTGCCCAAGGAGGGCGCCGAGGGCGGCGAGACGCCGGTGGAGGAACCGACCCTGGACATCGAGCAGGTCAACCAGCAGTCGCTGCGCCTGATCCGCCTGAGCCTGCTCGGTCTGTTCATCGCCGGCCTGTACTGGGTCTGGGCCGACCTGATCTCGGTGTTCGCCTACCTGGACAACGTCACCCTCTACGAATACAGCAGCGGCAGCGGCGAGAGCGCCAGCCTGGTGCCGATCAGCCTCAGCGACCTGCTCGGCGCCCTGATCATAGTGGCCATCACCGTAGCCCTGGCGCGCAACCTGCCCGGCCTGCTCGAGGTGCTGGTGCTGTCGCGCATGCGCCTGGCCCAGGGCAGCGCCTACGCCACCACCACCCTGCTGTCCTACGTCATAGTCGGGGTCGGTTTCGTGGTCACCCTGTCGACCCTGGGGGTCAGCTGGGACAAGCTGCAGTGGCTGGTCGCCGCGCTCTCGGTGGGCCTGGGCTTCGGCCTGCAGGAGATCTTCGCCAACTTCATCTCCGGCCTGATCATCCTGTTCGAGCGCCCGGTGCGCATCGGCGACGTGGTGACCATCGGCAACCTGTCCGGCACGGTCAGCCGCATCCGCATCCGCGCCACCACCATCACCGATTTCGACCGCAAAGAAATCATCGTGCCGAACAAGACCTTCGTCACCGACCAGCTGATCAACTGGTCGCTGCACGACACCGTCACCCGGGTGATCATCCGCATCGGCGTGGCCTACGAGACCGACCTGCCGCTGGCCCGCGAGCTGATGATGCAGGCGGTGCTGGAGAACCCGCGGGTGCTGCGCGATCCCGAGCCGCAACTGTTCTTCCTGACCATCAGCGCCAGCACCTTCGACTACGAGCTGCGCTTCCACGTGCGCGAGCTGGCCGACCGCAACGCCTCGACCGACGAGATCCTCACGCGCATCGCCCTGAGCTTCCGCGAACACAAGGTGGAGATGGCCTTCAACCAGGTCGAGGTGACGCTGAAGAACCAGCAGGGCCAGGAGCTCGACCTCGGCAGCGGCCAGACCAGTGGCGGCCAGCAGCCGCAACTGCGGCCGCAGCCGGCGGCGCCGCTGGTCGACCCGAACTGAACGACGGGTTATGGTCGAGGCCTGAGCCCCCGACCATGACCCGCCGCCCGCCTCCGCTGGAGAGTTGCCTTGAAGTCGCTCACCGACCTGACCTTCGATAACCGCTTCGCCCGCCTCGGCGATGCCTTCTCCACCGAGGTACTGCCCGAGCCGATCGCCGAGCCGCGCCTGGTGGTGGCCAGCCCGGCGGCCATGGCCCTGCTCGACCTCGACCCGGCGGAGGCCGAACTCCCGGAGTTCGCCGAGCTGTTCGCCGGACACAAGCTGTGGAACGACGCCGAACCACGGGCGATGGTCTATTCCGGGCATCAGTTCGGCGTGTACAACCCGCGCCTGGGCGACGGCCGCGGCCTGCTGCTCGGCGAGGTGGTCAACGACGCCGGCGAGCACTGGGACCTGCACCTCAAGGGTGCCGGCCAGACCCCCTACTCGCGCATGGGCGACGGCCGCGCGGTGCTGCGCAGCTCGATCCGCGAGTTCCTCGCCAGCGAGCACCTGCATGCCCTCGGCATCCCCACCTCGCGGGCGCTGTGCGTCACCGCCTCGAGCACCCCGGTGTGGCGCGAGCGCCAGGAAAGCGCCGCCATGCTGCTGCGCCTGGCGCGCAGCCACGTGCGCTTCGGCCACTTCGAGTACTTCTACTACACCCGCCAGCCGGAACAGCTCAAGCAGCTCGGCGAGCACGTGCTCAGCTGCCACTTCCCCGCCTGCCTGAGCCAGGACGAGCCCTACCTGGCGCTGTTCCGCGAGGTGGTCGAGCGCAACGCCGCGCTGATCGCCCACTGGCAGGCCTACGGCTTCTGCCACGGGGTGATGAACAGCGACAACATGTCGATCCTCGGCATCACCTTCGACTACGGCCCCTACGCCTTCCTCGACGACTTCGACGCCAACCACATCTGCAACCACTCGGACGACAGCGGCCGCTACAGCTTCAGCAACCAGGTGCCGATCGCCCAGTGGAACCTGGCGGCCCTGGGCCAGGCCCTGACCGCCTTCGTCGAGGTCGAGGCGCTGCGCGAGACCCTCGGCCTGTTCCTGCCGCTGTACCAGGCCCACTACCTGGACCTGATGCGCCGGCGCCTGGGCCTGACCGATGCCGCCGAGGGCGACGAGGCCCTGGTGCAGCGCCTGTTGCAGCTGATGCAGGGCAGCGCGGTGGACTACACGAACTTCTTCCGCAGCCTCGGCGACAGTGCGCCCGAGCAGGCGCTGGCGCGGCTGCGCGAGGACTTCGCCGACCTGGCCGGCTTCGACGCCTGGGCCGCCGACTACCGGGCCCGCTGCAAAGCGGACGGCGACGACCAGGAGGCGCGGCGCACGCGCATGCACAGGGTCAACCCCAAGTACATCCTGCGCAACTACCTGGCCCAGCAGGTCATCGAGGCCGCCGAGCAGGGCGACTATGGGCCGGTGCGCGAACTGCACGCGGTGCTCAGCCGCCCCTTCGACGAGCAACCGGGTATGGCGCGTTATGCCGAGCGCCCGCCGGAATGGGGCAAGCACCTGGCGATCAGCTGCTCGTCGTAGGCCGGGTTGAACGCCGCGCTACCCCAGGCCGTGAACCTCGAGCCTCCTCCAGCAGCCACTCCAGGCCCATGGCCACATGTACTTCGCTGCTGTCGAGCAGCGGCAAGGGCGCGTCGACACCCTCCAGCAGCAGGCCGATCTCGGTGCAGCCGAGGATCGCCACCTCGGCGCCATCGTCGCGCAACCGCTCCAGGCACTGCAGGTAGAAGGCGCGCGACGCCGTCGTGAACTCGCCGCGGCACAGCTCGGCGAAGATCACCCGGTCGATCTCGGCCATGGCCGCCGCCTCCGGCAGCAGCGTCTCGATGCCGAAGCGCTCACTTAGCCGCTGCCGGTAGAAGGCTTCCTGCAGGGTGAAGCGCGTGCCGAGCAGCGCCGCGCGGCGCACGCCCTGGCGCCCCAGCGCCTGGCCCACGGCGTCGCCGATATGCAGCAAGGGGATGTCCACCGCCGCCGCGATGGCCGGCGCCACCTTGTGCATGGTGTTGCTGGCCAGCAGCAACGCCCCGGCCCCGGCCGTCGCCAGCCCCTGGGCGGCGTGCGCCAGCTGCCGGCCTGCCTCGCTCCAGTCGCCGCGGTTCTGCAGTTCGGCGATCGCCGCGAAGTCCACCGAATGCAGCAACAGGGACGCCGAATGCAGGCCGCCCAGGCGCTCCCGCACGCCCTGGTTGAGCAGCCGGTAGTAGCTCGCCGTGGACTCCCAGCTCATGCCGCCAAGAATGCCTAGCTGACGCATGCTCCGCCCTCCCCGAGTAAACCCCGAGCCTAGCCCCAACGGGGCCTGCGGGCACAGGCACAGTGCGTCGCGCAGGCGCCGGTACAGCCTTATCGAATAAGCCGAAAAGGCATATAAACCTTCTCAAACATTCTTAGACTATCTAAGCAAAGGCCACTATCTTGGCGACCTTGCGCGGCCGCCGCCGGGCGCGCCCGTCACCTCATACGAGATTCGCACGCTAAGGACGCTTATGTTCTGGGACTCCCTGCCATTGCTCTTCGTCGGCGCGCTGCTGATCTGGCTGCTGGTGGCTTTCGTCCGCGAAAAGTGGAGCCCGGACGTGGTCGCGGCGATCGCCGTGGCCGCCCTGCTGGTGGCCCAGCTGCTGGAACCCAAGGAAGTGCTCAGCGTGCTGAGCAACTCGGCGCCGGTGACCATCGCCTGCATGTTCGTGCTGTCCGCCGCCCTGGAGCGCACCGGCTGCATCGACGCCCTGGGCAACTGGCTGGGCAACCTGGTCGGCACCAGCCCGATCCGCGTGCTCACCGGCCTGACCCTCACCGCCCTGGTGATCTCCGCCTGCCTGAACAACACCCCGGTGGTGGCCATCCTCACCCCGGTGGCCATCTCCCTGGCGCGCCGCGCCGGCACCCAGCCGTCCAAGCTGCTGATCCCGCTGTCCTACGCCACCATCCTCGGCGGCACCCTGACCCTGATCGGCACCTCGACCAACATCCTGGTCGACGGCGTGGCGCGCAAGGCCGGCCTGGAGCCCTTCGGCATCTTCGAGATCACCGGCGCCGGGCTGATCCTCGCCACGGTCGGCATGCTCTACCTGCTGACCATCGGCCGCCACCTGCTGCCGGAGCGCGAGACCCTGTCCCGGCAGCTGCGCCCCGACCTGGACCGCACCTTCATGACCGAACTGCTGGTGCCCCAGGCATCGCCGGTGATCGGCAAGACCCTGGCCGAGGCCAACCTCAATGGCGGCAGCGGCCTGCAGGTGCTCAAGCTGTTCCGCGAGGACCAGGAACTCACCGAGCCCGGCCACGACACCCTGCTGGCCAGCGGCGACCGCCTGGTGCTGCACGGCCAGGTGAAGAACGTGGTGGAGCTGCGCGAGAGCGGCCACCTGTCGTTCAACCGCGGCGACGCCTTCGAGACCATCAGCAGCCACGACGTGATCCTCGCCGAGGCCATAGTCGGGCGCAATTCGCGCTACAGCCACCGGCCCATGCGCGACCTCGACCTGACCGCGCGCTACGGCATCGCCGTGCTCGCCGTGCACCGCCAGGACGAGAACATCCAGGGCAACCTCGACGACTTCGAGCTGCAGTTCGGCGACGTCATGCTGGTCGAGGGCACCCCGGCGCAGATCAAGCGCTTCGCCGACAACGGCGAGCTGATCAGCCTCAACGCCGTGCAGGAGCGTGCCTTCCGCCGCGACAAGGCGCCGATCGCCATCGTCGCCACCCTGGCGGTGATGCTCCTGGCCGCCCTCGGCCTGATGCCCATCGAGGGCCTGGCGATCATCGGCGCGGTGACCGTGCTGGCGACCCGCTGCCTGGACGTGGAAGACGCCTACAAGGCGGTGGACTGGAAGATCCTCAGCCTGATCTTCGGCATGCTGGCGATCAGCATCGCCATGGACAAGGTCGGCCTGGTCAGGCTCCTGGTGGAGAACGTCATGGGCTGGCTGCCCTGGGCCGGGCCGCTGCTGATGCTGTCGTTCATCTACCTGTTCACCTCGATCCTCACCGAGATGCTGTCGAACAACGCCGTGGCGGTGCTGGTCACCCCCATCGCCATCGGCCTCGCCCAGCACCTGGGCGTCGACCCGCGGGCCTTCGTGGTGGCGGTGATGTTCGCCGCCAGCGCCAGCTTCGCCACGCCGATCGGCTACCAGACCAACACCTTCGTCTACAACGCCGGCGGCTACCGCTTCACCGACTTCATGAGGGTGGGCATCCCGCTCAACCTGCTGCTGTGGCTGGTGGCGACCCTGGTCATTCCGCTGTTCTGGCCGTTGACGCCGATCTGATCACCCACGCCCAGCTAGCGGCGACCGCGGCTGTCGGTCGGCATGGCGCTAACCGACGCCAGCCTCGGCGAGCCGGATCCGCTGCGAACGAGCCCTCGAGGCTGAGGCCCGGACCGCCGCGCTCAGGCCACCGCGCGGGCAGGCGCCAGGCCGAGGGCGTGCTCCAACCAGGCCAGCTGCTCATCCCACAGCCCGCGCGGGGTATCGCGGCGGAAGAAGCCGAAGTGCCCGAGTCCGCTCAGCCCCCAGTGCGCCGGCGCGACCACCCGCACCTCGCGGCGTGCCGCCGGGTAGAACGCGGCCAGCGCCTCCACCGCCTGGCGCGGGGCGAAGGCCAGGTCATCGTCGATCACCAGAAACCGCGCCGGCCCTAGCAGCTCGGCGAAGTGCGGGCGCCAGGCACGGCCGTCCGGCGTGGCGATGAAGGCCGGCGTGCGGCACCAGCGCGCCCACTCCAGCGCCACCTCCCGCGGCAGCGCCTCGCCGCCCATGACCCAGCCCGGCAGCCGGCCGCAGGCGCGAGTGAGCAGCGGAATCAGCGCATACCAGTTGAGCGCCAGGCGCCACTGCCGGCGCGCCGGCCACAGGCGCCAGTAGCCGGACTGGGCGGCCACGCCGAGCAGCGCCCGGATGCGCCCGGCGTTGTCGGCCAGGCCCGGCAACTGCCCGCCCACCGAGTGGCCGAGTACCGCCAGCGGCAGGTCGGCGGGCAGGTGGTCGAGCAGGCTCGCCAGATCGATGCGCCCCCAGTCGGCCATGCACGGGGCCGGCCCCTGCCAGGTCGCCGAGCGGCTGGCGCCGATGCCGCGGTAGTCGTAGGTGAATACCCAGGCGCCGCGCTCGGCCGCGTGCTCGGCAAAGCTGCGGTAGAAACGCTGGGCGACGCCGGTGGCGCCGTTCAGCAACAGGCAGTAGCGCGGCAGTGCCGGGCGGAAGGCGCTGACGGCGAGCGGGTGACCATCGCGGGCGGGCAAGGTGTAGCTGTCGAAACGCATGGCGGACTCCTCCTGTGCAGGCCGCCACTCTTGCCGGCCGTCGCCGAGGAGAAAAGCGAGATTTCAGCCCTCCAGGGCTGAGAAAAACTCAGCGCTACGAGTCTCCATCCCGGCCAGGCGCGCCTCCAGCCAGTCGACCACCCGCAGCAGCGCCGGGCTCTGCGCCGTGGCCGGCCAGACCGCCCACAGCGCCCCGCCGCTGACCCGCCGCCCCGGCCACAGCGGCCGCAGGCCGCCGCCCTGCAACGCGTCGATGCACAGCGGCAGAAAGCCGATGGCCACCCCCAGCCCCTGCTCGGCGGCGCTCAGCACCGCCGCGTAGCTGTCCAGCTCCAGGCCGTCGGCCGCCGGTTGCCAACCGTACGCCGCGGCCCACTGCTCCCAGCTGTGCCGCTCCTGGCTCAGGCGGATCGGCAGCAGATCGTCCGGCGGCGGCCAGGACACCTCCGGAAAGCCCGCGGCCACCAGCGGCGCCAGTTGAAAACCGCTCAGGCGCCGGGCGCACAGCGCGCCCCAGTCCGCCGGATCGACGGCGAAGCGCAGGCCGAGGTCGATGCCATGGCCTTCCAGGTCGAGGATTTCGCGGCGGGTGTCGAGGCTCAGCAGGCGCTCGCCGAGCAGCCCCTGCAGTTCCCCCAGCGCAGGCAGCACCACGGCCTGGGCGAGGAAGGGAAAGCTGGATAGGCGGAACGGCCGCCGCACCTGGCGCGCCCGGGTGGCGCTCTCCAGCTGGCGAATCGCCGGCGCCACCTCGGCCCAGAACGAGCGCCCGGCGTCGGTCAGCGCCAGGCCGCGGGGCAGGCGCTGGAACAGCTTGCAGTCCAGCGCCGCCTCCAGCTCGCGCAACTGGTGGCTGACCGCCGTCGGTGTGACATGCAGCCGTTCGGCGGCGCGCTTGACGCTGAGGGTGTCGCCGAGCACGGCGAAGGTGCGCAGTAGATTCAACGATGCCATGGGTCCTCCGGTGCCGCTCACTCTAACCTTGTTTTATCGCCCTCCCGCCACCACCTTGAAGGCAACCCAGGAGTACCCCATGTCGCCACCCATGCTGATCCCCTGCCCCCACTGTGGCGGCCTCAACCGCATCCCCGCCCAGCGCCTGGGCGACAACCCGGTGTGCGGGCGCTGCAAGCACACGCTGTTGCCCGCCGCCCCCTTCGAGCTGAACCAGGCCAGCTTCGCCAGCCAGCTGCAGGGCGACCTGCCCTTGCTGGTCGACGTCTGGGCCGACTGGTGCGGCCCCTGCAAGGCCTTCGCGCCGACCTTCGCCCAGGCCGCGCACCAGCTGCAGGGCCGCGTGCGCCTGGGCAAACTGGACAGCGAGGCCAACCGCCAGCTGGCCGGACAACTGGGCGTCCGCTCGATTCCCAGCCTGATCCTGTTCCGGGGCGGCGCCGAAGTGGCCCGGCAGAGCGGCGCGCTACCGCTGCCGCAGCTGCTCGCCTGGCTCGCCGGCCAGGGCATCTGAGCGGCGCCGCGACCGACGGGGGCGCACGGCCTGACGCCTGACCTTGCGGTAGATCAATACAACGGCTAAGCCTGTGGGGATAATAAATTTCCGAGCCCCCCGACGGCTGGAGTGCCTGTCCCATGTTCAGCCACATCCTCATCGCCCATGACCTGCGCGACACCGCCGACCTGGCCCTGTGCCGGGCCGCCCAGCTGGCCCGGCAGCACAATGCCCGGCTGACCATCCTGCATGTCCTCGACCCCGGCCTCGACGGGGCGCAACAGGAGCAGGCGCAACAGGCCCTGGATCGCAGCCTGACCCGCCACGCCCCGCCCGGCAGCGAGCTGTGCCTGCGCAGCGGCAAGCCGTCCGAAGTGGTGCTGCAGCAGCTGCAGGCCCTGGGCTGCGACCTGCTGGTGCTCGGCGCCCACCACCAGCGTCACGACTTCTTCTCCGGCACCAGCCTGGACCGTATCGCCCGCCAGTGCCCGGTGCCCCTGCTGCTGGTCGCCCACAACGACTTCCAGCCCTACCAGCGCGCCCTGGCCGCCATCGACTTCTCCCTGTGCGCCTGCAGTGCCCTGGGCCAGGCCTACCGCCTGCTGCCGAGCAGCGCCGGGCTGCACGCCCTGCATGTATTCGAGGCGGACAAGGGCACGCCGCGCCAGGTCGAGGCCCAGCTGCAGATCCAGCAGGCGCTGATCGACCAGCTGCTCGAGGACGAGAGCCGCAACCTGCCCAGCGACGGCCCGAGCCTGAGCCACGAAGTTATCCAGGGCGGCATCCTGCGCTGCCTGCAGGAGCAACTGAAGGCCCGTCGCAGCGAACTCCTGGTGCTTGGCAGCCACGGCCGCAGCGCCCTGTCCCAGGCCCTGCTCGGCAGCCTGGCCCAGCACTTCCTGCACCGCGCGCCCTGCGACATCTTCGTGGTCCGCTAGACGCGGCCACTCAGCATACAACCGCAAACGCACGAGGCGCCCATGGCGCCGCGTACGTCTAGCCTGTCGCTCTAGACGCCGGCATCGAGCAGGTCGTGCAGCTCGACGAACTGCTGGGTCAGCTTGTGCCGCGCATCCAGATGGATCAGCGGCGTACAGGCCTGGTGCGATTCGCGCATCTTCACCGAGCTCATCAGGTTCACCGGCAGCACCGGCAACCCCTCGCCGAGCAACTCGTCGAGCAGCAGTTGCGGCAGGGACGCCCGCGGCTGGAACTGGTTGACCACGATGCCCTCCACCGCCAGGGCCTCGTTGTGGTCCTCGCGCAGCTCCTCGATCTCCTGCAGCAGGCCGTACAGGGCATTGCGCGAGAAGCTGTCGCAGTCGAAGGGTATCAGGCAGCGATCGGCGGCGATCAGCGCGGAAACCGTGTAGAAGTTCAGAGCCGGCGGAGTATCCAGGTAGATCCTGTCGTAGTCCTCGCCCAGCTCGTCCAGCAGTTTGCGCAGCTTGTTGATCTTGTGCTTGGCCTCGAGCTTGGGCTGCAGATCGGCCAGCTCCGCGGTGGCGGTGATCACGTGCAGGTTGGCGAACGGCGTCTCGTAGATGTCGACCCGGCCCTTCTTGGCGAAGGGCCCGCTGGCCAGGGTCTGCTTGAAGAACTCGGCGATCCCGGTGGGAATCTCGGCGCCGGTCAGGCCGGTCAGGTAGTGGGTGGAATTGGCCTGGGCATCCAGGTCCACCAACAGGGTGCGATAGCCCTGCGCCGCACTCACCGCCGCCAGGTTGCAGGCGATGCTGGACTTGCCCACGCCGCCCTTCTGATTGAACACCACACGCCGCATCGCACACCTCCCTGAGCCCGGAATGGACCTGGATTCTATGCAAAGCACGTGACAAGCGCGAGGTTGCCAGGCAAGAAGGGCCGCCCGCCGATCCGGAGCGGCCTCGCAACAATTGCGCAGAATGCGCGCCATCTAGATAATGCCGCCACTTCGCCATGGACCGTCCACGCCCCAGAGGCAGAACGGGACGGCCGCAGTTGACAAGGATGCCCGAACGGGCCGGGAAACTTTCCGTGTGATGCATTTCAGGATCGAACAATGGCGTGCCTGGGCCCCCGGCCTGGATAGCACAGATGACTGGCGTGCCTGGTGCAGGACCCCTGTGCCCCTGGAAGACGCCCAGCAGCAGCCGGATGTCGGCTTCCTCCCCGCCCTGCAACGCCGCCGCCTCAGCCGCCTGGCGCGGATGATGTTCCATGTCGCCTGGCCCCTGGCCGAAGGCCACAGGGCGCTGCCCCTGGTGTTCGCCTCGCGCCACGGCGACGCCCCGCGCACCCTGGCGCTGCTCGAGCAGCTGGCCAGTGGCGAGCCGCTGTCGCCGACCCAGTTCAGCCTTTCGGTGCACAACGCGACCATCGGCCTGTGGTCGATCCTGCGCGGCGACACCAGCGAAATGAGCGCCCTGGCGGCCGCCGGCGACGGCCTGGAGCAGGCCCTGCTGGAGGCCTGCAGCCTGCTCGGCGACGGCGCCCCGGCCGTGCTGCTGGTCCTCGCCGAAGAGATGCCACCGCCGCTCTACGCGGCCCAGGTCGACGACGTGCCCTTTCCCTATGCCGTCGCCCTGCTGCTGACCCCGGGCCAGGACTGGCGCCTGCAGCTGCACGCCGGCAGCGGCCCGCGCGCCGACTGGCCCCACGCCCTCAACCTGCTGCGCGCCCTGTGCGGCGAACGGCACAGCCTCGAGCACCACTGGAAGAATCGTCGATGGATCTGGTCACCCACCACGGCCTGAGCCGCCACAGCGCCCCCTACGGGTGGCGTCTGCTCGCCACCGCCCTGAGCTTCGCCCTGTTCGGCCTCGGTGGCGTGCTCCTGCGCCTGCTGGTCTTCCCGGCGCTGGCCCTGCTGCCCGGCGACGCGCTGGCACGCCGCAGCCGCGCCCGGGCCACCGTGAGCCGGGCCTTCCGCCTGTTCGTGCAGTTCATGTTCAGGACCGGGGTGCTGACCTACGAGGTCGAGGGCGTCGAGCGCCTGGGCCGCCCCGGGCAGATGATCATCGCCAATCACCCCTCGCTGATCGACGTGGTGGTACTGATCGCCTTCATCCGCGACGCCAACTGCGTGGTCAAGCAGAGCCTGTGGGACAACCCCTGCATGCGCGGGCCGATCCGCGCCGCCGGCTATATCAGCAACAGCGGCAGCCTGGACATGCTCGACGAGGCCGCCGCCGCACTGCTGGGCGGCCAGACCCTGATCGTCTTTCCCGAGGGCACCCGCACCACCCCCGGCCAGCCGCCGCAGTTCCACCGCGGTGCCGCCGCCATCGCCGTGCGTGGGGCGCGCATCGTCACCCCGGTGGTGATCAGCGTGACGCCCACCACCCTGACCAAGGCCGAGCCCTGGTACAGCATTCCACCGCGGCGCTTCCACTTCCGCCTGCGCGTCGGCCAGGACATAGACCCGCGGCAGTTCCAGGGTCCGCACCCGGTCGCCTCGCGCAAGCTCAACGAACACCTGCACCAGCACTTCATCAAGGAGCTCGCCGAAGATGAGCGATCTGCACACAGAGATTAAGCACCTGATCATCGACTCCCTGGGCCTCGAGGACATGAGCGCCGAGGACATCGCCGCCGACCTGACCCTGTTCGGCGAAGGCCTGGGCCTGGACTCGGTGGATGCCCTGGAGCTGGGCCTGGCGATCCAGAAGCGCTTCGGCATCAAGATCGACGCCGAGGCCAAGGACACCCGCACCCATTTCGCCAACGTGGCCAGCCTGGCGGCCTTCGTTTCCGCCCACCAGGCCGCCTGAGGACGCCCCCATGCAGAACCGCGACGAGATTTTCACCACCCTGCGCGATGCCATGGTCGAACTGTTCGAGCTGGACGCCGAACGCATCACTCTCGAGGCCAACCTCTATCAGGACCTGGAGATCGACAGCATCGACGCCGTCGACCTGATCGACCACATCAAGCGCCAGACCGGCAAGAAGATCGCCGCCGAGGAATTCAAGTCGGTGCGCACCGTCGGCGACGTGGTCGAGGCCGTACACCGCCTGGTCAACGCCGCAGCGGAATGAGAGGCCGCCTGATCGGCCTGCTGCTGGTGATCGCCGGCCTGGCCTACCCCTTTGCCGTGTACTTCGGCATCGAGCGGTTGCCACCGCAGGCCTTCGCCGCCCTGCTCGGCGGCCTCTGGCTGGGGCGCCTGCTGCTCGGCGAGCAGCGCCCCGGCAGCCGCTGGATGGCCCTGGCCGCCCTGGCCTTCTGCCTGTTGCTGGGCCTGGCCGGCGAGCCGGCGCTGCTGCGCTGGTACCCGGTGCTGCTCAGCGCCCTGCTGCTGGGCCTGTTCGGCCTCAGCCTGAGGTTCGGCCCGCCACTGGTGGAGCGCCTGGCGCGCCTGCGCGAGCCGCAACTGCCGGAGGTGGCGGTGGGCTACACGCGCAAGGTGACCCAGGTCTGGGCCCTGTTCTTCCTCGCTAACGGCCTGGTGGCCGCCGCCCTGACCCTGTGGGCGCCGCTGGCCTGGTGGACCCTGTACAACGGCCTGATCGCCTACGCCCTGATGGGCCTGCTGTTCGCCGGCGAGTGGCTGCTGCGCCAGCGCGTGCGGAGGAGCGCATGAACTGGATCGCCCCCTCCCGGCTGCTGCTGCCTGCCGATGCCCCACGCCCGGTCTGCCCCGACCTCGACCACGCCGAGCTGTGCCGGCGCGCCCTGGGCCTGGCGGCCTGGCTGCGCGAACGCGACGTCCGCCGCGTCGCCCTGTACCTGGACGACGCCGCCTACCTGGCCATCGCCCTGCTCGCCGCCTGGCGCGCCGGCGCCCAGGTGCTGCTGCCGGCCGACGCCCAGGCGCAGACCCGCCGGCGCCTGGCCGGGCAGCTTGACCTGTGGCTCGATGCGCTGGACCCCGCCGCCACCGCCGCACCCCTGCCCGCCGCGGCCCTGGACCCCGAGCGCTGCCGCCTGACCCTGTGCACCTCCGGCTCCAGCGGCGAGGCCAAGCCGATCGACAAGTCCCTGGGCCAGCTGGCCAACGAGGTCGAGGCGCTGGAGCGGCTGTGGGGCGCCAGCCTCGGCGCGGCGACCATTATCGGCAGCGTCGCCGCCCAGCATATCTACGGCCTGCTGTTCCGCGTGCTCTGGCCGCTGTGCGCCGGCCGCCCGTTCCTGCGGCGCGCCCTGCCGTTCCCCGAGGACCTGCAGCGCGCCAGCCTGGAGGCGCCGTCCGGCTTCGCCTGGGTGGCCAGCCCGGCCCTGCTCAAGCGCATGGGCGACAACCTCGACTGGCCCGCCCTGGCCCCGGTGCGCCGGGTCTTTTCCTCCGGCGGCGCGCTGCCGGCGGAGGCCGCCGCCACGCTGCAGACCCGCCTGGGGCAGTGGCCCACGGAAATCTACGGCAGCTCGGAAACCGGCGGCGTCGCCTGGCGCCAGGGCAGCGAACCCTGGCACCCCTTCGCCGGGGTCGAACCGAGCCTGAACGCCGACGGCGCCCTGCGTATCGCCTCGCCCTATTTACCGGGCGGACACCGCGAACAGACGGCCGACGCCGCCGAGCTGCTGGCCGACGGCCGTTTCATCCTGCGCGGGCGCCTCGACCGCATCGTCAAGCTGGAGGAAAAGCGCATCGCCCTGCCCAGCCTCGAGCAGGCCCTGCTGGACCACGCCTGGGTCGCCGACGTCCGCCTCGGCGTGGTCCAGCAGGGCCGCGCCTACCTCGGCGCCCTGGTCGCCCTGAGCCCGGCCGGCGTGCATGCGCTGCGCAACCAGGGCCGGCGCGCCCTCACCGAGGCGCTGCGCCGGCACCTGTCCGGACACTGCGAAACCATCGCCCTGCCGCGGCGCTGGCGCCTGCTGCGCGAACTGCCCTACAACAGCCAGGGCAAGCTGGTCCAGACAAGCGTCGATGCCCTGATCGCCGCGCCCAGGCCGACCCGGGTCGAACCCCAGTCGGCGCTCGAGCAGGACGGCGAGTGGCGCCTGGAGCTGGAGGTGCCGCTGGACCTGGCGCACTTCTCCGGCCACTTCCCGCAGACCCCGGTGCTGCCCGGCGTGGTGCAGATCGACTGGGCCCAGCAGCTGGCGCGCCGCCTCATCCCCGGGCTGCCGCCGCGCTTCGTCGGCATGGAGGTGCTGAAGTTCCAGCAGCTGGTGCGTCCCGGCGACCGGGTGCAGCTGGCCCTGCGTTTCGACGCCGAGCGCGGCAAGCTGTATTTCGCTTTCCGCAACGGCGAGGCGGCCTGCGCCTCCGGCCGCATCCTGCTGCAGGCCGCCCATGCATAGGCCCTGCGCGGTGATCCCGGTGTACAACCACGAGCACCCCCTGCCGCAGGTGGTCGCGGCGCTGCGCGACGCCGGCCTGCCCTGCGTGCTGGTGGACGATGCCTCCGGCCCGGCCTGCGCCGCGGTGATCGACGAACTGGCGCGGCAGCCCGATTGCTTTTTGCTGCGCCTGGCGGCCAACCAGGGCAAGGGCGGCGCGGTCATGGCCGGGCTGCGCGAGGCGGCGCGCCTGGGTTTCAGCCATGCGCTGCAGGTGGACGCCGACGGCCAGCACGACCTGAGCGATGTCGAGCGCTTCCTCGCCCGCTCGCAAGAACAGCCCCAGGCGCTGATCTGCGGCTACCCGCAGTACGACGCCAGCGTGCCCAAGGGCCGCCTCTACGCCCGCTACCTGACCCATGTCTGGGTGTGGATCAACAGCCTGTCGCTGTCGATCCGCGACGCCATGTGCGGCTTCCGCGTCTACCCGCTGGCGGCCACGGTGGCGCTGCTCGACTCGACCCGGCTCGGCCGGCGCATGGACTTCGACCCGGAGATCCTGGTGCGCCTGGCCTGGCGCAACCAGCCGATGCACTGGCTGCCCACCAAGGTGCATTACCCGCTGGACGGCCTCTCGCACTTTCGCCTGCTGCACGACAACGCGCTGATCTCCAAGATGCACGCCAAGCTGTTCTTCGGCATGCTGCTGCGCGCGCCGCTGATCCTCTGGCGGCGGTGGCGCGGATGAACGAGCAGGCGAAGAGCGGCCACTGGGCCGGCCAGCGCGAGCGCGGCAGCCTCCTGCTGATGAGACTCACCGCCCTGGCCGCCCGCCATCTAGGCCGCCGCGCCCTGAGCCCATTGCTGCATGCCATAGTGCTGTACTTCTTCCTGTTCGGCGGCCAGGCGCGGCGCAGCATCCGCGACTACCAGCGCCACCTGGCCGCCTGGAGCGGGCGCGCCGAGCTGCAGCCGACCCGGCGCTCGGTGTTCCGCCAGTTCATGGCCTTCGCCGACGCCCTGCTCGACAAGCTGGACATCTGGCGCGGCGCCCTGGGTCTGGAGCGAGTCAGCCTGCACGACCCCCACGACCTGCGCAGCCAGTTGCGTGGCGCCCGCGGGCAGCTGCTGGTCGGCGCCCACCTGGGCAACCTCGAGGTGTGCCGCGCCCTGGCCGAACTCGGCGAGCAGGTACGGATGAACGTGCTGGTGCACACCAAGCACGCCGAGCAGTTCAACCGCCTGCTGGGCGAGGCCGGCGCCAGCCACCTGCGCCTGATCCAGGTCAGCGAGCTGGACCCGGCGATCATGCTGCAACTGTCCGAGCGCCTGGAGCGCGGCGAGTGGCTGGCGATCGCCGGCGACCGCGTGCCGCTGCACGGCGGGCGCAACGTCACCGTGGACTTCCTCGGCCACCCGGCCGCCTTCCCCCAGGGCCCCTGGCTGCTGGCCGGCCTGCTGCGCTGCCCGGTCAACCTGCTGAGCTGCCTGAAGATCGACGGCCGCTACCAGGTGGCCCTGGAGCCCTTCGCCGCACAGGTGCAGTGGAGGCGCGGCGAGCGCGAGGCGGTGATCCACGGCTGGGTGCAGCGCTATGCCGAGCGCCTCGGCCGGCGCTGCCTGGAAGCCCCCCACCAATGGTTCAACTTCTATCCGTTCTGGAAATCACATGACGACACTTCAGCCTGAGCCGGTGATCTTCGGCGAAGCCCACCTGAGCATCGAACAGCTGGTCGGCCTGGCCCAGCGCCGCGCCCAGGCGCTGCTGCAGGACGACCCGGCGTTTCGCGAGAAGATCGCCAAGGGCGCGCGCTTCGTCGAGCGCCTGCTGGACAAGGAAGGGGTGATCTACGGCATCACCACCGGCTACGGCGACTCCTGCGTGGTGCCGGTGCCGCTGCACCAGGTCGAGGCGCTGCCGCGTCACCTCTACACCTTCCACGGCTGCGGCCTGGGCCGGCTGCTGGACGAGGAAGCCACCCGCGCGGTGCTGGCCGCACGCCTGCAGTCGCTGTGCCACGGCGTCTCCGGGGTGCGCGTGGAGCTGCTCGAGCGGCTGCAGGCCTTCCTCGACCAGGATGTGCTGCCGCTGATCCCCGAGGAGGGCTCGGTCGGCGCCAGCGGCGACCTGACCCCGCTGTCCTATGTCGCCGCCACCCTGAGCGGAGAACGCGAAGTCATGTACCAGGGCGAGCGCCGCGCCGCCGCCGAGGTCCACGCCGAGCTGGGCTGGACGCCGCTGGTGCTGCGCCCCAAGGAAGCCCTGGCGCTGATGAACGGCACCGCGGTGATGACTGCCCTGGCCTGCCTGGCCTACGCCCGCGCCGACTACCTGCTGAAATTGGCCACGCGCATCACCGCCCTCAACGTGGTGGCGTTGCAGGGTAATCCCGAACACTTCGACGAACGCCTGTTCGCCGCCAAGCCACACCCGGGGCAGACCCAGGTGGCCGCCTGGCTGCGCCGGGACCTGGCCATCGACGCGCCTACCGCGCCGCTGCACCGCCTGCAGGACCGCTACTCGCTGCGCTGCGCGCCCCATGTGCTGGGCGTGCTGGCCGACAGCCTGGGCCTGCTGCGGCAGTTCATCGAGACCGAGCTGAACAGCGCCAACGACAACCCGCTGATCGACGCCGAGGCCGAGCGGGTGCTGCACGGCGGGCACTTCTACGGCGGCCATATCGCCTTCGCCATGGACAGCCTGAAGAACCTGGTGGGCAACGTCGCCGACCTGCTCGACCGCCAGCTCGCCCTGCTGGTGGACGTGCGCTACAACCACGGCCTGCCGAGCAACCTGTCCGGCGCCCCGGCCGCGACGGCGATGATCAACCACGGCTTCAAGGCGGTGCAGATCGGCGCCAGCGCCTGGACCGCCGAGGCGCTGAAGAACGGCATGCCGGCGAGCCTGTTCTCGCGCTCCACCGAGTGCCACAACCAGGACAAGGTGAGCATGGGCACCATCGCCGCCCGCGACGCCCTGCGCAGCCTGGAGCTGACCGAGCAGGTCGCCGCCGCCACGCTGCTGGCCGCCAACCAGGGCGTCTGGCTGCGCCTGCGCGGCGGCCACCAGGCCCTGCCGGCGCCGCTGGCGGCCATGCGCGCGCAGCTGGCGGCCGATTTCCCGCCGGTGATCGAGGACCGCGGCCTGGAAGCCGAACTGCGCCTGTGCCTGACGCGCATCCGCAGCCAGCACTGGAGGCTCTATGCGTAGCCGCGGCGTGCTGCAGGCAGAGATCGAGCTGGTCGTGCCGTTCTTCGATGTCGACTCGATGGAAGTGGTCTGGCACGGCCACTATGTCAAGTACTTCGAGGAGGCACGCTGCGCCCTGCTGGACAGGCTCGGCCACAACTACCGGCAGATGCGCGAGGCCGGCTACGCCTGGCCGGTCATCGACCTGCAGCTGCGCTATATCCGCGGCGCCCGGTTCGGCCAGCGCCTTAAGGTGCGCGCCGACCTGGTGGAGTGGGAGAACCGCCTGAAGATCCACTACCTGATCAGCGACGCGGCCAGCGGCGAGCGCATGACCCGCGGCAGCAGCGTGCAGGTGGCGGTGGCGATCGCCAGCCGCGAGATGCTCCTGGCCTCGCCCCGGGTGCTGGTCGAGGCGGTGGAGCGGGCACTGGCATGAGTCCGCTGCGCCGCCTGCTCGCCGCCCTCGCCCTCGGTCTGCTGGCCACGCCTCCGGCGTGGGCCTTCGACCTCGACCAGCTCGGTGCCCGGCTGGCGACCCAGGCGGTGGTCCGCGGCCCCTTCGTTCAGGAGAAGCACCTGCGCGCCCTGGAGCGCCCGCTGACCAGCCGCGGCCAGTTCGTGCTGTCCGCCGAGCATGGCCTGCTCTGGCAGCTGCGCAGCCCCCTGCAACTGGACTACCGCATCGACCGGGCCGGCGTCGCCCGCCATACCGGCAGCGGCTGGCAAGCGCTGCCCGGCCAGGACATGGCCGCCCAGCAGAGCCGGCTGTTCCTCGCCCTGCTGCGCGGCGACCGCTCGGGCCTGGAGCGCGACTTCGACCTGCGCCTGAGCGGCAGCGGCGAGGCCTGGACGCTGCGGCTGACCCCGCGTGCCCTGCTGCTCAGACAGGTCTTCAGCGCCATCCACATCCAGGGCGGCGCCCAGGTCGAGCGCATCGAGCTGCTGGAGACCCAGGGCGACCGCACCCTGCTGCGCCTGCCGCAGAGCCGGGCGGACGTTGCCCTCCAGGCGCAGGAGCGCGACGCCTTTGCGCCCTGACCGCCCGACGCTCGAACGCCAGCTGCCCCGACTGTTCCTGGTCCTGCTGCTGGCCCTGCTGGTCCTGACCGCCTGGCAGTGGCGCCACGGTCCGCCGCTGTCGGCCGGCCTGCTCGACCTGCTGCCCCGGGGCAGCGGCGACGCACGCCTGGAGCAGGCCGAGCGACGCATGCAGGAGCCGCTCAATCGCGAGCTGCTGCTGCTGATCGGCCATCCGCAACGCCAGCAGGCCATCGACCTGGCCCGGCAGCTCGGTCGGGACTGGCAAGCCAGCGGGCGCTTCGCCCAGGTGCAGTGGCGCCTGGAGGCCGACCTCGCGGCCGTGCGCCAGCAGCTGCACGCCAGCCGCCTGGCCCTGCTGCCGTCCGCGGACCGCCGACTGCTGGTCGAGCAACCGGACGCCTTTATCCAGCAACGCGCCGCCGAGCTGTTCGACAGCTTCGCCGGCCACGGCCTGCTGCCCGCCGCGCAGGACTGGCTGGGCCTGGGCCTGCGCGCCCAGCAGGCCATCGCCGCCCAGGGGCCGGTGCAGGCCGACCTCGGCAGCGGCGTCCTGCTGCTGGAGGCGGACGGCATGAGCTGGGCGCTGCTGCGCGCCCGCAGCCACGCCGATGCCTTCGACCTGCAGGCGCCACCGGCCATCGCCGCCGAGCTGCAACGGGTGCGCGCGGCGCTGCAGCAGCAGGGCGCCCAGCTGCTGGCCAGCAGCGGCGTGCTCTACGCCGCCGCCGGCCAGGCCCGGGCCAGCCGCGAGATCGGCCTGCTCGGCGGCGCCGCGCTGCTCGGCACCCTGCTGCTCCTGCTGCTGGCCTATCGTCGAGCCTCGGCACTGCTCGGCCTGCTGCCGGTGGCCGTGGCCCTGCTCGCCGGCTGTGCCGCCTGCGTGCTGGTGTACGGCCAGGTCAATGCGCTGACCCTGGTGCTCGGCGCCAGCCTGATCGGCGTGGCCGCGGACTTCCCCCAGCACTACCTGAGCAAGAGCTGGGGCCCGCTACCCTGGCACAGCTGGAGCGCCCTGCGCGCCACCCTGCCGGGCCTCAGCCTGAGCCTGGCGACCAACCTGATCGGCTACCTGGCCCTGGCCTTCACCCCGTTTCCGGCGCTGAGCCAGATCGCCCTGTTCTCCGCCGCCGGCCTGATCGGCGCCTACCTGTGCGCGGTGTGCCTGCTGCCCGCCTGGCTCAGTGGCGTGCACCTGCGTCCGGCGCCGGCCCTGCTCGGCAGTGCCGCGCGCCTGCTGGACTGGCGCAGGCGCCTGCTCGCCAGCACCGGCAGCCGAGCGCCGCTGGCTCTGCTCCTGCTGTTCTGTGGCGGCGGCCTGTGGCAGCTGCAGACGCAGAACGACCTGCGCCAGTGGCTGGGCGCCGAACCGCAGCTGCAAGCCGAGGCGCGGCGCATCGCCGAGCTGACCGGCCAGCAGCCGACCAGCCAGTTCTTCCTAGTGCGCGCCCGCGACGAGGCGCAACTGCTGCAGCGCCAGGCCGCGCTGAGCGCACGCCTGGACGCGACGGTCGCCAGCGGCCAGCTGCGCGGCTATCGCGCCCTCAGCCAGCTGGTCGCGCCGCCCGCCGAACTGCACAGCCTGCACGGCGCCCTGCAGCGGCTGCCGCAACACTGGCAGCCGCTGCTGCAACTGGGCCTGGCGGAAGCGGCGCTGCAGGCCGAGCTGGCCGCCCTGCTCGACAGCCCGCAGCCGAGCCTGGAGCAGGCCCTGGCCGGGCCTCTGGGCGAGCCCTGGCGCCCGCTGTGGCTCGGCGCCGAGGCCGACGGCAGCGTCGCCGGACTGGTCAGCCTGCAGGGCCAGGCCGAGGTGGCGCTCCTGCGCCGCGCCGCCGCGGGGCTGGACGGCGTGCAGCTGGTCGACCGCCTCGGCGAGCTGAACCGGCTGTTCGCCGCCACTCAGCTCGGCGCCGCCGAGCTCAAGCTGCTGTCCTGCCTGGCGATCGTCCTGCTGCTGTGCCTGCCCTTCGGCCTGGCCGGCGCGTTGCGGGTGGTCGGCCTGCCGCTGCTGGCGGCCCTGGCGGCGGCGGCCTGCCTCGGCTGGCTGGGCCAGCCGCTAACCCTGTTCAGCCTGTTCGGCCTGCTGCTGATCACCGCCATCGGCGTCGACTACTGCATCCTCCAGCGCGAGGCCATCGGCGGCGCGGCGGTGAGCCTGCTCGGCACCCTGCTGGCGGCGCTGACCAGCTGGCTGTCGTTCGGCCTGCTGCTGCTCAGCCAGACCCCGGTGATCGCCAACTTCGGCCTGGCCGTCAGCCTCGGCCTGTTCTTCGCCTTCCTCCTGGCGCCCTGGGCCCGCCCGCCCGCGGCCAGCAACGAGCTGTGCATCAGCCCTACCCATAACGAGGCACGAAGCCCCCATGAAGTCTCCTGAAGTCGAACAGCGCCGGGTCGTGGTGATCGGCGCCGGCCCCTCCGGGGCCATCGCCAGCGCCCTGCTCAAGCGTCACGGCCATGACGTGCTGGTGCTGGAGCGCCAGCGCTTCCCGCGCTTCTCCATCGGCGAGAGCCTGCTGTCCCATTGCCTGGACTTCGTCGAGGAGGCCGGGATGCTCGAGGCGGTGCGCGCCGCCGGTTTCCAGGCCAAGCACGGCGCGGCCTTCGCCTGGGGCGAGCGCTATACCGACTTCGACTTCCGCGACACCTTCACCCCGGGCCAGGGCTCCACCTTCCAGGTGCAACGCGCCCAGTTCGACCAGCTGCTGGCCGACGAGGCGGTCCGCCAGGGCGTGGAGATCCGTTTCGAGGAGGAGATAGTCGCCGCCGACTTCGCCGGCGACTGCCCGCGCCTCGGGGTGCGCCGCCAGGATGGCAGCCAGTACCAGGTGGAAACCGCCTTCGTCCTCGATGCCAGCGGCTACGGCCGGGTGCTGCCGCGCCTGCTCGACCTCGACCTGCCGTCGGACTTCCCGGTGCGCCAGGCGCTGTTCACCCACCTGGAGGACCGCATCGACGACCCGGCCTTCGACCGCGAGAAGATCCTCATCACCACCCACCCCGAGCTGCGCGACCTGTGGTTCTGGACCATCCCCTTCAGCAACGGCCGCTGCTCCCTCGGCGTGGTGGCCGACGCCGGCCGCTACCAGGGCCGCGACAGCGACCTGGCGGCCTGCCTGCGCCAGTTCGTCGCCGAGACCCCGTCCCTGGCCCGGGTGCTGGCCAATGCCGTATGGGATACCCCGGTGCGCGCCCTCGGCGGCTATGCGGCCAACGTCAAGCGCCTGCACGGCCCGGGCTTCGCCCTGCTGGGCAACGCCGCGGAGTTCCTCGACCCGGTGTTCTCCTCCGGGGTGACCATCGCCATGCGCTCGGCGAGCATGGCCGCCGGCCTGCTGCATCGCCAGCTCGGCGGCGAGGCGGTGGACTGGCAGCGCGACTTCGCCGAACCGCTCAAGCGCGGCGTGGACTGCTTCCGCACCTACGTCGAGGGCTGGTACGACGGTTCCTTCCAGGACGTCATCTACTACCAGCACGCCTCGCCGGAGATCCGCCGGATGATCAGCTCGATTCTCGCCGGCTACGCCTGGGACCCGCGCAACCCCTATGTCGCCGAACCCAAGCGGCGCCTGCGGGTGCTGGCCGAACTCTGTGCGACGAGCGCATAAGGACGATCGATGAAGCGCGCCGCCACCACCTATGTCGAGGAGACCGGCTTCGGTTTCTGGTTCCTGCAGAGCCATGTCTGGCAGCACCATGTGCTGCGCGTGGCGATCGACGACCTCGAGGGCCTGATCGACCGGCCGCTGCCGAGCGCCCCGGTGCTGCTCGACGCCGGCTGCGGCCAGGGCAAGTCCTTCGCCCTGCTCCAGGCGGCCTTCCGCCCGGCCCGGCTGATCGGCCTGGACGCCGATCCCCACAGCCTCGCGTGCTCGCGCACCGAGGCCGAGCGCCAGGGCCTGGAGGTGCAGCTGATCGCCAGCGACTGCGCGGCCATCCAGCTGGCCGACGCCAGCGTCGACCTGCTGTTCTGCCACCAGACCTTCCACCACCTGGTCGAGCAGGAGAAGGCCCTCGCCGAGTTCTGGCGGGTGCTCAAGCCCGGCGGCCTGCTGCTGTTCGCCGAGTCGACCAAGTTCTACATCGACACCTGGGTGATCCGCTGGCTGTTCCGCCACCCCATGCAGGTGCAGAAGAGCGCCGAGCAGTACCTGGCGATGCTGCGCGAGCAGGGCTTCGAGTTCGCCGCGCGCAACGTCTCCTATCCCTACCTGTGGTGGAGCCGGGCCCGGGACTTCGGCCTGCTGGAGCGCCTGGGCATTCGCCGGCCCAAGCCGTTCGGCCAGCGCGACGAGACCCTGGTCAACGTCGCGGCGCGCAAGCCGCTGGCGCCTGTCGCTCGATGATCCGCGCCACCCTGCTCGGCCTCTGCCTGCTGCTCGGCGCCTGCGCCGCGCGCACGCCGCTGCCGCTGCCGCTGGCCAATCCGAGCCTGGTGGCGCCCCTGCCGCTGTCGCTGCATGTCCAGCGCGAGCAGGCCGGCCGGCACCAGGACTGGCTGCTGGTGCTGCAGGCCGAGGGCGAGGCGCTGCACTGGTCGCTGCTCGACCCGCTCGGCGTGCCGCTGGCACGGCAGCGCCTGAGCCAGGGCCAGTGGCGGGACGACGGCCTGCTGCCGCCCAACGCCGAGGCCCGCGAACTGTTCGCCGCCCTGCTGTTCGCCCTGACCCCGGCCGCGGCGCTGCCGAGCCGCTACACCCGCGGCAGCTGGACACTGACGGCCGAGGATCGGCGCCGACTTAACCCGGCGTGGCGAATCCGCTACCGTGCACCGCTGGATTTCACCCTGCACAACCCGCCTGGCCCGCGCTACCGGGTCCGGCCACTCGCCCCCGAAGAAGGTTCATGATGCCCAGTTACCTCAACGCCCTCGGCCTGCTCTGCGCCCTCGGCCGCGGCCAGCCGGCAGTGGCCGAGGGCCTGTTCGCCGGCGCGGCCGCCGGCATGCGCGCCGAGGACGGCTGGGTCGCCGGGCGCCGCCTGACGGTGGGCAGCGTGCCCGGCGCATTGCCAGCGATGCCCACGGGCTGCGAGTCGGCCCAGAGCCGCAACAATCAGCTGCTGCTGGCCGCCGCCCTGGAGATCGAACCGCAGATCCGCGCCGCCATCGCCCGCTACGGCGCGAGCCGCGTCGGCGTGGTGATCGGCACCAGCACCTCAGGCATCCACGAGGCCAGCCAGAACATTGCCCGCTTCGTGGAGGATGGCGCGCTGCCCGCCGACTACCGGTACGCGCAACAGGAAATGGTCGCACCGGCAGCCTTCCTCGCCGACTGGCTGGGCCTGAGCGGCCCGACCTACTGCCTGTCCACCGCCTGCACCTCCAGCGCCCGCGCCCTGCTCAGCGCCCATCGGCTGCTGCAGCAGGGGCTGTGCGACGCGGTGCTGTGCGGCGGCGCCGACAGCCTGTGCCGGCTGACCCTGAGCGGCTTCGCCGCCCTGGAGGCGGTGTCGGCCGAGCCCTGCACCCCCTTCTCGGTGAACCGCCAGGGCATCAATATCGGCGAGGGCGCGGCGCTCTTCCTGATGACCCGGGAGCCGTCGGCGGACGCATCGTCCCCCATCGCCCTGCTCGGCGGCGGCGCCAGCTCCGACGCCTACCACATCTCCGCGCCGCAGCCCGAGGGCCTGGGCGCCCAGCAGGCGATGCGCAGCGCCCTGGCCGCCGCCGGCCTGGCCGCCGAGCAGATCGACTACCTCAACCTGCATGGCACCGCCACCACGCACAACGACGCCATGGAGAGCCTGGCGGTGCAGGCGCTGTTCCCCGCAGGGGTGCCCTGCTCCTCGACCAAGCCCCTGAGCGGCCACTGCCTGGGCGCGGCCGGGGCCCTGGAGGCGGCCTTCTGCTGGCTGACCCTGAGCGCGCACAACCACGACCGGCGCCTGCCCCCGCACCTGTGGGATGGCCAGGCCGATCCGCAGCTGCCGCCCCTGGCGCTGGTGGCGCCGGGCGCCCGGGCCGAGCGGCCGCCGCGCTACCTGATGAGCAACTCCTTCGCCTTCGGCGGCAGCAACCTGTCGCTGATTCTGGGTACCCCGTCATGATCCCGTGGCCGATCGCCGAACTGCTGCCCCATGCCGGCGACATGATCCTCATCGACGAGGTCCTGAGCTTCGACGCGGACAGCATCGTGACCCGCCTGTGCGTGCGCCCGGGCGGGCTGTTCAGCCAGGCCGACGGCAGCCTGCCGGCCTGGGTCGGCATCGAGCTGATGGCCCAGAGCGTCGCCGCCTACGCCGGCTGCCAGGCGCGCCAGGCCGGGCGGCCGGTGCAGCTGGGCTTCCTCCTCGGCACGCGCAACTTCCGCTGCGACGTCGAACGCTTTGCCGCCGGCAGCGAGCTGCGCATCCGCGCGCTGCGTTCGCTGCAGGACGACAACGGCATGGGCGTGTTCGAATGCCACCTGCACGGCCCGGGCCTCCATGCCGAAGCCCGCCTCAACGTGTTCTGCCCGCCGCAGATCGACAGCTACCTCCAAGAACCCCCTCAGGAAACCGACTCATGACCGACCCGATTCTGGTGACCGGCTCCAGCCGCGGCATCGGCCGCGCCATCGCCCTGCGCCTGGCCCGCGCCGGCCACGACCTGGTGCTGCACTGCCGCGCGCGGCGCGACGAGGCCGAGGCGGTGCAGGCGCAGATCCAGGCCCTGGGCCGCAGCGCGCGCATCCTGCAGTTCGACATAGCCGACCGCGGCGCCTGCCGCGCCCAGCTGGAGGCCGACGTCGAGGCCCACGGCGCCTACTACGGCGTGGTCTGCAACGCCGGCCTGACCCGCGACGGCGCCTTCCCGGCGCTGAGCGAGGACGACTGGGACCAGGTGCTGCGCACCAACCTGGACGGCTTCTACAACGTCCTGCAGCCCCTCACCATGCCGATGATCCGCCGCCGCCAGCCGGGGCGCATCGTCTGCATCACCTCGGTGTCGGGGCTGATCGGCAACCGCGGCCAGGTCAACTACAGCGCCGCCAAGGCCGGCGTGATCGGCGCCGCCAAGGCCCTGGCGATCGAGTTGGGCAAGCGCAGGATCACGGTCAACTGCGTGGCGCCCGGGCTGATCGACACCGACATGCTCGACGAGCAGGTGCCCGTCGAGGAGCTGCTCAAGATGATCCCGGCGCAGCGCCTGGGCACCCCGGAGGAAGTGGCCGGCGCGGTGAATTTTCTGATGTCCGAGGAGGCGGCCTACATCACCCGCCAGGTCCTCGCGGTCAACGGTGGGTTGTGCTGATGAAACGAGTGGTAGTGACCGGCATGGCCGGCATCACCTCGCTGGGCGAGGACTGGGCGAGCATCGAGGCGGCCTTTCGTGGCAACCGCAGCGGCATCCGCTACATGCACGAATGGGACAGGTTCACTGAACTGAACACCCGCCTCGGCGGCCCGATCGACGACTTCGCCGTGCCCAGACACTGGACCCGCAAGCAGACCCGCAGCATGGGCCGGGTGTCCAAGCTGGCGGTCTACGCCGCCGAACGGGCCCTGGAAGATGCCGGCCTGCTCGGCGATCCGTGCATCCAGGACGGCCGCATGGGGGTGGCCTGCGGCTCCTCCACCGGCAGCACCGACGAGATCAAGACCTTCGGCAACATGCTGCTCAACTCGGTGGCCGACGGCCTCAACGCCAACTCCTACGTGCGCATGATGCCGCACACCACCGCGGCCAATATCAGCATCTTCTTCGGCCTCAAGGGACGCCTGATCCCCACCTCCAGCGCCTGCACCAGCGGCAGCCAGGGGATCGGTTACGCCTATGAGGCGATCAAGTTCGGCCGCCTGCCGCTGATGCTCGCCGGCGGTGCCGAGGAGCTGTGCCCCACCGAGGCCATGGTGTTCGACGCGCTCTACGCCACCAGCCTGAAGAACGCCACGCCGCACAGCTCGCCGCGCCCCTACGACAGCGGCCGCGACGGCCTGGTGATCGGCGAAGGCGCCGGCATCCTGGTGCTCGAGGAGCTGGAACATGCCCTGGCCCGCGGTGCACAGATCCACGCCGAAATCGTCGGCTTCGGCAGCAACGCCGATGGCCAGCACACCACCAAGCCGGAACAGACCACCATGCGCCGCGCCATGCAGCTGGCCCTGGAAGACGCCGGCCTGACCCCCGCAGCCATCAGCTACGTCAACGGCCACGGCACCGCCACCGAACAGGGCGATGTCGCCGAATCCCTGGCCACCAGCAGCCTGTTCGGCCCAGGCATGCCGATCAGCTCGCAGAAGAGCTTCCTCGGCCACACCCTCGGCGCCTGCGGCGCCCTGGAGTCCTGGTTCAGCATCGAGATGATGAACCGCGACAGCTACGTGCACACCCTCAACCTGGACGAGGTGGACCCGGCCTGCGGCGAACTGGACTACCTGCGCGGCGAGATGCGGCCGATGAGCAACGAGTACGTGATGAACAACAACTTCGCCTTCGGCGGGGTCAACACCTCGCTGATCTTCCGTCGCTGGCATTAACCGCAAGACCAAAGGAGATCAAGGAATGAACAGAATTGCCCGTAGCCTGCTTCTGGGCCTCGCGCTGCTCGGCATCGCCGCCTGTGCCACAAAGCCCGTCGAGAACATTCAGCAGACCGCTCCCGCCTCGAGCGTGCGGGGCGCCTCGGAAATGCAGAAGGCCATCCTCAGCGCCCTGAATGAACGCGGCTGGCTGGTGCAGCAGACCAGCGATGCACAAATCCTGGCGGAGATCAACGTACGCGGCCGCCACCACGCGGAGATCGCCATCCCCTACAGCGCCAGCCAGTTTGAAATCCACTACCGCAGCAGCCGGGGCCTGGATTACAAGAGCGGCAAGATCCACCGCAACTACAACAAGTGGGTAAACATCCTGCGCGACGACATTCTGCGCAACCTGCAGGCCAGCAGCCTAAGTCTGAACTGAAGAATCGACGCCCATGAAAAAAGCCCGACATTGCCGGGCTTTTTTCATACTCGGGCTGTCGCTCAACCGTGGTATTGCGCCGACAACTCATGCACCGCTTCGAGGAAGGCGCCGGCGTGGGCCGGGTCGACTTCCGGGGTGATGCCGTGGCCGAGGTTGAACACGTGGCCCGAGCCCGGGCCGTAGCTGGCGAGGATGCGCGCCACCTCGGCGCGGATCGCCGCCGGCTTGGCGTAGAGCACCGTGGGGTCCATGTTGCCCTGCAGGGCCACCTGGTTGCCGACCCGGTAGCGCGCCTCGCCGATGTCGCAGCTCCAGTCCAGGCCCAGGGCGTCGGCGCCGGTGGCGGCCATGGACTCCAGCCACAGGCCGCCGTTCTTGGTGAAGAGGATCACCGGCACCTTGCGCCCATCCTGTTCGCGGATCAGGCCGGCGACAATCTTCTGCATGTAGGCCAGGGAGAACTCCTGGTAGGCCGCCGCCGACAGGTTGCCGCCCCAGGTGTCGAAGATCTGCACGGCCTGGGCGCCGGCCCGGATCTGCCCGTTGAGGTAGCGGGTGACCGATTGCGCCAGCTTGTCGAGCAGGGCGTGCATGGCCTGCGGGTTGTCGTAGAGCATGGCCTTGGATTTGCGGAAGTCCTTCGACGAGCCGCCCTCGACCATATAGGTGGCCAGGGTCCAGGGGCTGCCGGAGAAGCCGATCAACGGCACCCGGCCGTTCAGCTCGCGGCGGATGGTGCGCACCGCATCCATCACGTAGCCCAGGTCCTGCTGCGGATCGGGAATCGGCAGGGCCTCGATGTCGGCGGCGCTGGCGATGACCTTCTTGAAGCGCGGCCCCTCGCCGGTCTCGAAGTACAGGCCCTGGCCCATGGCATGGGGGATGGTCAGGATGTCGGAGAAGAGGATCGCCGCATCCAGCTGCGGATAGCGGTCCAGCGGCTGCAGGGTCACCTCGCAGGCGAACTCGGGGTTCATCATCAGGCTCATGAAGTCCCCGGCCTTGGCCCGGCTGGCGCGGTACTCGGGCAGGTAGCGACCGGCCTGGCGCATCATCCACACCGGGGTGACGTCGACGGGTTGCTTGAGCAGGGCGCGGAGGAAGCGATCGTTCTTCAGGGCAGTCATGGCAGTTCCTGAGACAAAGTAGGCGGCAAAAAAGTGCGGGCATTTTCGCAGACCGCAAAACAAAAGGCACGGCGGGCGCCGTGCCTTTTGTCTAGCGGGTCAATTTGTCGCGGCCGCAGGATGGATCAGCCGAAGGCGTTACCCATCCTGCGTATCACACACCGAGATAATCCAGGATGCCTTCGGCGGCGTTGCGGCCCTCGAAGATCGCCGTCACCACCAGGTCGGAACCACGCACCATGTCGCCACCGGCGAAAATCTTCGGGTTGCTGGTCTGGTGTTTGAATGCACTCTGCTCAGGTGCAACCACACGGCCCTGGCTGTCGGTCTGGATCTCGAACTGCTCGAACCAGGGCGCCGGGCTCGGGCGGAAACCGAAGGCGATCAGCACGGCTTCGGCCGGGATGATCTCCTCGGAACCCGGGATCGGCTCGGGGCTGCGCCGGCCGCGGGCATCCGGCTCGCCGAGACGGGTCTCGACCACCTTGACGCCCTCGACCCGGTCTTCGCCGACGATGGCGATGGGCTGGCGATTGAACAGGAACTTAACCCCCTCTTCCTTGGCGTTCTTCACTTCCTTGCGCGAGCCCGGCATGTTCTCCTCGTCGCGGCGATAGGCGCAGGTCACGCTCTTGGCGCCCTGGCGGATCGAGGTGCGGTTGCAGTCCATGGCGGTGTCGCCGCCACCGAGCACGACGATGCGCTTGCCCTTCATGTCGATGAAGTCTTCCGCGGCCTTCTCGAAGCCCAGGTTGCGGTTGACGTTGGCAATCAGGAAGTCCAGCGCGTCGTAGACGCCGGGCAGGTCCTCGCCGGGGAAACCGCCCTTCATGTAGGTGTAGGTACCCATGCCCATGAACACGGCGTCGTACTCGGCGAGCAGCTGCTCCATGGTCACGTCCGTGCCGACCTCGGTGTTGAGGCGGAACTCGATGCCCATGCCGCTGAAGACCTCGCGACGATTGCTCATCACGGTCTTCTCCAGCTTGAACTCGGGGATGCCGAAGGTCAGCAGGCCGCCGATTTCCGGGTTCTTGTCGAACACCACCGGGGTCACGCCGTTGCGCACCAGCACGTCGGCGCAACCGAGGCCCGCGGGACCGGCACCGATCACCGCGACGCGCTTGCCGGTCGGCTTGACCTTGGACATGTCCGGGCGCCAGCCCATGGCGAAGGCGGTGTCGGTGATGTACTTCTCCACCGAGCCGATGGTCACCGCGCCGAAGCCGTCGTTGAGGGTGCAGGCACCCTCGCACAGGCGGTCCTGGGGGCAGACCCGGCCGCAGACTTCCGGCAGGGTGTTGGTCTGATGGCTCAGCTCCGCCGCCGCCAGGATGTTGCCCTCGGAGACCAGCTTCAGCCAGTTGGGAATGAAGTTGTGCACCGGGCACTTCCACTCGCAATAGGGGTTGCCGCAGCCCAGGCAACGGTGCGCCTGGTCGGCGGCCTGGGCCGGCTTGAAGTTGTCGTAGATCTCGACGAACTCCTTCTTGCGCTGACGCAACAGCTTCTTCTTCGGGTCTTTGCGCCCGACTTCGATGAACTGGAAGTCGTTATTCAGACGTTCAGTCATTTCAAAACCTCATCAAACTACTGCAGGCGCAAATCATTGCGGGTTGGCACGGGTGCTGGAGAGCAGCGTCTTCAGGCTCGCGGCCTTCGGCTTGACCAGCCAGAACTTGCGCAGGTAGTCGTCCAGGTTTTCCAGCAGGGTGCAGCCCCACTCGCTGGCAGTCTCCTCGACGTACTCGGCCAGCACGCGCTGCAGGTGGCTGCGGTAGGCCTCCATCGCCTCATTGTTGATCCGCTGGATCTCCACCAGTTCGTGGTTGACCTTGTCGTAGAAGCTGTTGTCCAGGTCGAGCACGTAGGCGAAGCCACCGGTCATGCCGGAGCCGAAGTTGTAGCCGGTCTTGCCCAGCACGCAGACGAAGCCACCGGTCATGTATTCGCAGCAGTGGTCACCGGTGCCCTCGACTACGGTGTGCGCACCGGAGTTGCGTACGGCGAAGCGCTCGCCCGCGGTGCCGGCGGCGAACAGTTTGCCGCCGGTGGCGCCGTACAGGCAGGTGTTGCCGATGATGGCGCTGTCCTGGGTGGCGAACGGGCTGCCCGCCGGCGGGGTGATCACCAGCTTGCCGCCGGTCATGCCCTTGCCCACGTAGTCGTTGGCGTCGCCCTGCAGGTACAGGTTGAGGCCGCCGGCGTTCCACACGCCGAAGCTCTGCCCGGCGGTGCCCTTGAAGCGGAAGGTGATCGGCGCCTTGGCCATGCCCTGGTTGCCGTGTACCCGGGCGATCTCGCCGGACACGCGGGCACCGATGGAACGGTCGCAGTTGCAGATGTCCAGCTCGAACTCACCGCCGCTGGCGGCGTCGATCGCCGGCTTGGCCAGCTCGACCATCTTCTCGGCCAGCAGACCCTGGTCGAACGGCGGGTTCTTCTCCACCTGGCAGAACTGCGGCTTGTCGGCCGGGATGTGCGCGCTGCCGAGCAGCGGGCTGAGGTCCAGGTTGCCCTGCTTGGCGGTCTCGCCCGGCAGCACTTCGAGCAGGTCGGTGCGGCCGATCAGCTCCTGCAGGCTGCGCACGCCGAGCTTGGCCAGCCACTCGCGGGTTTCCTCGGCGACGTAGGTGAAGAAGTTCATCACCATCTCGACGGTGCCGATGAAGTGGTCCTTGCGCAGCTTGTCGTTCTGCGTGGCCACGCCGGTGGCGCAGTTGTTCAGGTGGCAGATGCGCAGGTACTTGCAGCCCAGGGCGATCATCGGCGCGGTACCGAAGCCGAAGCTCTCGGCGCCGAGGATGGCCGCCTTGATCACGTCCAGGCCGGTCTTCAGGCCGCCGTCGGTCTGCACCCGCACCTTGCCGCGCAGGTCGTTGCCGCGCAGGGTCTGGTGGGTTTCGGCCAGGCCCAGTTCCCAGGGCGCGCCGGCATAGCGGATGGAGGTCAGCGGCGAAGCGCCGGTACCGCCGTCGTAGCCGGAAATGGTGATCAGGTCGGCATAGGCCTTGGCCACGCCGGCGGCGATGGTGCCGACGCCGGCCTCGGCGACCAGCTTGACCGACACCAGGGCCTGCGGGTTGACCTGCTTGAGGTCGAAGATCAGCTGCGCCAGGTCCTCGATCGAGTAGATGTCGTGGTGCGGCGGCGGCGAGATCAGCGTCACCCCAGGCACCGCGTAGCGCAGGCGGGCGATCAGGCCGTTGACCTTGCCGCCCGGCAGCTGGCCACCCTCGCCGGGCTTGGCGCCCTGGGCCACCTTGATCTGCAGCACCTCGGCGTTGACCAGGTACTCCGGGGTCACGCCGAAACGGCCGGTGGCCACCTGCTTGATCTTCGAGCTGCGCGCGGTGCCGTAGCGGGCCGGATCTTCGCCGCCCTCGCCGGAGTTCGAGCGCGCCCCGAGGCGATTCATCGCCTCGGCGATGGCCTCGTGGGCCTCGGGCGACAGGGCGCCGAGGGAGATGCCCGCGGAGTCGAAGCGCTGGAAGATGGACGCCAGCGGCTCGACCTCGTCCAGTGCCAGCGGCTGCTCGGCCAGCTTGGGCTTGAGCAGGTCGCGGATCATCGACACCGGTCGGCTGTCGACCAGGGCGCTGTATTCCTTGTACTTCTCGTAGTTGCCCTGCTGCACGGCGGCCTGCAGGGTGCTGACCACGTCCGGGTTGTAGGCGTGGTACTCGCCGCCGTAGACGAACTTGAGCAGACCGCCCTGCTGGATCGCCTTGCGGTTGTTCCAGGCCTCGCCCGCCAGCAGCTTCTGCTCGGCCTCGAGGTCGGCGAAGCGCGCGCCCTTGATCCGGCTGGCGACGCCACGGAAGCACAGCTCGGTGACCTCGTCGGCCAGGCCGACGGCCTCGAACAGCTGGGCGCCGCGGTAGGAGGCCACGGTGGAGATGCCCATCTTCGAGAGGATCTTCAGCAGGCCCTTGGAGATGCCCTTGCGGTAGTGCTTGAACACCTCGTACAGGTCGCCCAGCACCTCGCCGGTGCGGATCAGGTCGCCCAGCACTTCGTAGGCCAGGAACGGATAGACCGCCGAGGCGCCGAAGCCGAGCAGCACCGCATAATGATGCGGGTCGCGGGCGGTGGCGGTCTCCACCAGGATGTTGCAGTCGCAGCGCAGGCCCTTCTCGGTCAGGCGGTGGTGTACCGCACCGGTGACCAGCGCGGCATGCGCCGGCAGCTTGCCCGGGGCGATGTGGCGGTCACTCAGCACCAGCAGCACCTTGCCGCCGCGCACCGCTTCCTCGGCCTGGTCGGCCATGTTGCGTACCGCGGCCTCCAGGCCCAGGGCCTCGTCGTAGTTCATGTCGATCAGCTGGCGCTCGAAGCCCGGACGCTCCAGGGTCATCAGGGCGCGCCACTTGGCCGGCGAGATCACCGGGCTGCTGAGGATCACCCGCGCCGCATGCTCGGGCGACTCGCTGAAGATGTTGCGCTCGGCGCCCAGGCAGACTTCCAGGGACATGACGATGGCTTCGCGCAGCGGGTCGATCGGCGGGTTGGTGACCTGGGCGAACTGCTGGCGGAAATAGTCGTAAGGCGAGCGCACGCGCTGGCTGAGCACCGCCATCGGCGTGTCATCGCCCATGGAGCCGACCGCCTCCTGGCCCTGCTCGCCGAGCGGGCGCAGTACCTGATCACGCTCTTCGAAGGTGACCTGGTACATCTTCATGTACTGCTTGAGTTGATCGGCATCGTAGAAGGCCGAGCCGTGGTCGCGATCCTCCAGGGTGGCCTGGATGCGCTGGGCATGCTTGCGCAGCCACTGCTTGTAGGGATGGCGCGACTTCAGCCGGCTGTCGATGTCGTCGGTGGTCAGCACCTGGCCGGTCTCGGTGTCGACCGCGAGGATCTGCCCCGGGCCGACGCGGCCCTTGGCGATCACGTCCGCAGGCGCGTAGTCCCACACGCCGATTTCCGACGCCAGGGTGATGTAGCCGTTGCTCGTGGTGACCCAGCGCGCCGGACGCAGGCCGTTGCGGTCGAGCAGGCAGACGGCATGGCGGCCGTCGGTCAGCACCACGCCGGCCGGGCCGTCCCAGGGCTCCATGTGCATGGAGTTGTATTCGTAGAACGCGCGCAGGTCGGCGTCCATGGTCTCGACGTTCTGCCAGGCCGGCGGGATGATCATGCGCACGCCGCGGAACAGGTCGATGCCGCCGGTGACCATCAGTTCGAGCATGTTGTCCATGCTCGAGGAGTCGGAGCCGACGCGGTTGACCAGCGGGCCCAGCTCGTCCAGGTCGCCGATCAGCTCGTTGGCGAACTTGGTGCGACGGGCCTGGGCCCAGTTGCGGTTGCCGGTGATGGTGTTGATCTCGCCGTTGTGGGCGAGGAAGCGGAAGGGCTGCGCCAGCGGCCACTTCGGCAGGGTGTTGGTGGAGAAGCGCTGATGGAACACGCAGATGGCGGTCTGCAGGCGTTCGTCACCCAGGTCCGGGTAGAACTGCTGCAGGTCGGCCGGCATCATCAGGCCTTTGTAGATGATGGTCTTGTGCGAGAAGCTGCAGATGTAGTGATCGGCGTCGGCGGCATTGGCCACCGAGGAACGACGCCGGGCGCTGAACAGCTTGATCGCGAATTCCTGGTCACTGAGGCCGTCACCGCCGACGAACACCTGCTCGATCTGCGGCAGGCGCTCCAGCGCCAGGCGACCGAGCACGCTGGTGTCGACCGGCACCTTGCGCCAGCCGATCAGTTGCAGCCCGGCGGCGAGGATTTCGCGGTTCATGTTCTCGCGGGCGGCCTCGGCCTTGGCCGGGTCCTGGTTGAAGAAGACCATGCCCACGGCGTATTGCGCCGGCAAGTCGACGGAGAAGTGCTCCTGGGCCACGGCGCGCAGGAAGGCATCCGGCTTCTGGATCAGCAAGCCGCAGCCATCACCGGTCTTGCCATCGGCGTTGATCCCACCGCGGTGGGTCATGCAAGTCAGGGCTTCAATGGCGGTCTGCAGCAGGTGATGGCTCGCCTCGCCCTGCATATGGGCGATCAGGCCGAAGCCGCAGTTATCCTTGAACTCATCAGGACGGTACAAACCTGCTTTCATAGGGACTCTCACCAGACTGCCTTTTTCAAGGCAATTGCTTTCTAATTCAACCACTTACCAAGCGCGCAGGGCGAAGCCCCGGCTTTGCGCAGGCAAAAGGGAGGTCATTGTACATATCCACCCGGCTCGTCACAAATCCTAGCGGCGAACCGATGAAAACTTATGTCGCAAAAGCGAAGGATGCGACCGGGCGATCATGCTATTGACCGCCCGGTCACCTCGACAACGCGCCGCTCCTCTAGCGCGCCTGAGCGATGTCCTGCTTGATGCTGGCAAAGGTCCGGGGCCAAGGCTTGCCCGCCTGCACCTTGGCCGGCAGCGTCCTGAGCGCCGCCTGGGCCGCCTCCCGGGAGGCGAAGCTGCCATAAGTGACCACGTACAGCGGCTGCCCCTGATGCAACTTCTTGAAGTAGCGATACGCCCCGCCGTGCTGACGCACGAAGGCCTGCGCACTGCTTTCCGCCCGAGCCCCCAGTATCTGCAGGGTATAGTGCGATGCGCCCTGGGCTGCGTACCACTCGGCCTGCCCCGCCACCTTGCCCGGCGCCGCCGATGCCGCCTGCGGAGCAGGAGCAGGAGCAGGAGCAGGAGCAGGAGCAGGAGCAGCGACCTGAGCCTGCGGCGCCACCGGCGCCTCGGACACCACCGCGGCGACCTCGACCGGCGGAATCGCGGGGGCGACGGCCGACGCGACCTCGGCAACCGCACCGCTATTGCCCAGCGACTCCTCGCCCTCTTCGATCGAACCGCCGCCTGCGGCCTCCGCCAGCGGCTGGCGAATGACCGGCTGCGCCTCGCCCACCAACGGCAGTGGCAGCGGCTGACTGGCGCCGGCGAACTCAATTGCCGGCGCCCCTCCCGAGGCTGGCTCGACCACAGGCTGCGGCGACGCCTCGCCCGCCGACGGCGCGACCTGCCCGAGCGGCAACTGCGCCGTAGCCGACATGCCCCCATCGTTCGCCGAACGCCCCTGCATCAACCAGGCCGCCAGCACGCCAGCGCCCACCACCAGCAACGCCGCCAAGTGCTTCCTCGGCAGCCGCAGCGACAGCCCTCCGCGACGCCCACTCCCCCGCTGAGCCAGCATGGCCTCGATCAGGACCTCACGGGCCACCTCGTTGATCGCGCCCGGCCAGCCCGCCGAACGGCGATGTACATCCTGCACCTGCTCGTCCGAGAGCAATTCCAGCCCTTGCCCCGCGCCCTCCAGGCGCTGCGCCAGGTATTCGCGGGTTTCGTCCTCGGCATAGGGCTGCAACGCGAGAGCATGGAAACACTCCTCCCCGTCCGCCAAAGACTCCAGGCGCCCGACCAGCTGCGGCTCGGCAAACAGGAACACATGGGCACGCCCCTCCCCGTCGCCTCCGGCCAGGGCCAGCAGGGCGGCCAGCGCGGCATCGCCGAGATGCTCCGCATCGTCGACCAGCACGTAGACCTCCTGCCCGGTCAGCGCCATCTGCCCGACCTGCCTCAGGATGGCCGTCAACTCGACCTGCTGAACCTGCAAACCCTGAGCGATCTGCCTCAGCACGGCGTCGGGCTCGACCGCGCCACGGGCAGAAACCACCACGCAGTGCACGGCCTGCTTATTGGTGCTGGCTACCAGCGCCTGCCGCAAGAGCGTCTTGCCGCTGCCCAGGGGGCCGGACACCACCAACAACAGCTGACTGTAACGGGCGAGATGGTGCAATTGCCCCAGCACCGGCTTGCGCTGAGCCGGAAAGAACTTGAAACCAGGCACCCGCGCAGCGAAAGGATCATGGCTGAAATGGTAGTGTTCGAGAAAAGCCTCGTCAGCGTGCAGACTGGTCATGGGGCACTCATTAGTTTTTTAGCTGATCCACCAGCGCCGCATAATCGGCGGCGAGGGTGGCGTGCAATATCTCGCGAGGATAATCGCCGGTAACCACCGCCTCACCCAGGTGACGCAGCAGGACCAGACGCAAACGACCGTCGAGAACCTTCTTGTCGACGGCCATGTGCTGCAGAAAATCGTCTGGTGTCATGTCGCTCGGCGGCACCACCGGCAGACCGGCCGCCTGGAACAAGCGAATCGCCCGGTCACGTTCGGCCTGCCCGATCCAGCCGAGGCGCCTGGACATCTCCAGGGCCATCACGGTACCCGCGGCCACCGCCTCGCCGTGCAGCCAGACGCCATAGCCCTGATGGGTTTCGATGGCATGACCGAAGGTATGGCCCAGATTGAGCGTGGCCCGCACCCCCGACTCACGCTCGTCCGCCCCCACCACCCGGGCCTTGGCCGCACAGGATCGCTCGATGGCCACGGTCAGTGCCGCCCGGTCCAGAGACCGCAACGCTGCCATGTTTTCCTCGAGCCAGGCGAGGAAGTCCGCGTCGCAAATCAGCCCGTACTTGATCACCTCCGCAAGGCCCGCGGACAACTCGCGCGCCGGCAGGGTGCTCAGACTTGCCGTATCGATCAACACCGCCTGGGGCTGATAGAAGGCACCGATCATGTTCTTGCCGAGAGGGTGGTTGATTCCGGTCTTCCCCCCGACCGAAGAGTCCACCTGCGACAGCAGGGTAGTCGGTACCTGAATGAAATTGACTCCGCGCTGGTAGCAGGCCGCGGCGAACCCCGCCATGTCGCCGATCACCCCGCCCCCCAAGGCAATGACGGTGGTACGCCGATCATGTCGCGCCGCCAGCATCGCATCGAAGATCTTCTGCAGGGTTTCCCAGGTCTTGAACGCCTCGCCATCGGGCAGAACCACGGAGGTCAGCACGTAACCGTCCAGCACCGATTCGAGGGCACGCAGATACAGCGGCGCCACCGTTTCGTTGGTGACTATCGCGACCTGGCGCCCGGCGATATGTGAAGTCAAGAGATCGGGCCGAGCCAGTATGTCGGCGCCGATATAAATGGGATAACTGCGCTCACCGAGATCGACCTGAAGTGTTTGCATGGAGCCCCCGGACTGAAAAGGGCCCTAGGATAGCGCAGTTCAGCCCGCGCTTTAACGGGGCGGCAACGCTTCCAGGCGCTCCAGTATCTCCTGCACGACCAGTCGTGGCGGACGCTCGTCCGTTTCCACCACAACATCCGCGATCTCCCGATACAGTGGGTCGCGTATCGCCAGCAGATCACCGAGCACCTTGGCCGGATCGGCCGTACGCAACAGCGGGCGATTGCGGTCGCGGGAAGTCCGATCGAGTTGCTGATCAACCGACGCATGCAGGTAGACGACTCGCCCACCGCGCCGCAGCGCCGCACGATTTTCCGGGCGCATCACGGCCCCGCCCCCGGTCGCCAACACCATGCCATCGCACTCACACAACTCGGCGATCACCGCCTGCTCGCGCTCGCGAAACCCCTGCTCCCCCTCGACATCGAATATCCACGGAATATCGGCCCCCGTCCGCTGCTCGATTTCCTTATCCGAGTCCTTGAACGGCAGCCGTAGCTCTTTGGCAAGCAAACGCCCGATGGTGCTCTTGCCTGCACCCATCGGGCCAACGAGGATCAAATTGCGCACTGCGTTAACGGCTCACTGCGATGGCCTGGTTGTTCATGATACGCGGCGTAAGGAAGACCAGCAGCTCGGATTTTTCGTCCTGCACCACGTCACGCCTGAACACGCGCCCGATGAATGGCAGATCGCCCAAAAAGGGCACCTTGTCGACCGACTTACTCTGGGTGTTGGAGAATACCCCACCGATCACGATGGTCTCCCCATCGGCCACCAGCACCTTGGCATTCACCTCGTTCGTATCAATCGAAGGCACCCCCTGAAATATTTGCCCCACCGAATCCTTGTTGACCTTGACCTCCATGATGATGCGGTTGTCGGGCGTGATCTGTGGCGTCACTTCCAGTGACAAGGCTGCCTCCTTGAAGGACGTTGTAGTCGCGCCACTGGAACTCGCCTCCTGATAAGGCACCTCGGTACCCTTGAGGATCTTGGCGGTCTCCTTGTCCGATGTCACCACTTTTGGCTGAGAGACAACCTCACCATTGCCGGTGCTTTCCATTGCGGACAACTCAAGATCCAAGATCAAGTTGTCCGTAATAAGCCCGATACCGATTCCTGAGCTCGCGCCAGCTGCCCCCATATCGACAAAGGGTGTATTGAACGGAACTTCAATCGTGTCGCCGTCCTCCCCCTCCTCAAGACTCAAACGCTGGCCTCGCCCGAAAATATCCACATTACCCTTACGAAGATTCCCCCCCCAGCGAACCCCCAGGGACTTGGAAAAGTCCACATTCGCCTCAACAATCCTTGCTTCGATCATCACCTGCCGTACCGGTATATCGAGCTGGGAGACGATTCGACGCAACTCATCCAGCCGCGCCTGAGTTTGATAGGCAATAATGCTATTCGTCCTATCGTCGACCGTAATAGAACCGCGCTCGTCAGCACCTCCCTCGGCACTGGTCACAGACTGGAACAATTTGGCCATGTCAGCTGCTTTCGCATAGTTGACCTGAATGAGTTCACGCCGCAGTGGCGCCAACTCTGCAATTTGCTTCTGCGCCTCAAGCTCCTGACGTTCGCGTGCCGCGATTTCATCAGCCGGCGCCACCAGCAACACATTGCCGACCTGGCGCTTGTCCAATCCCTTGGTTTTGAGAACTAGATCCAACGCCTGATCCCAGGGCACATTCTGCAAGCGCAAGGTGATATTGCCCTGCACCGTATCGCTAGCAACCAGGTTCAGGTCGGTAAAGTCGGCGATCAGCTGCAGAACCGAACGCACATCAATATCTTGGAAATTGAGGGATAGTTTTTCGCCCGTATACGCGAAGCGCTCATTCTTGCGTTTCTCCGCATCGCTTTCCGTCAACGGCTTGATACTGAGCGTGAGCTTATTGTCAGTCTGATAGGCCAAGTAGTCATACAGCCCCGACGGCTCGATAATCACACTCGCCTTATCCGCCGAGCCGCTCGCGCTTACAAACTGGACCGGAGTCGCGAAGTCCTTGACATCCAGGCGAACACGCAGCGACTCGGGGAGCTGGGTTTTTGCGAAATCAAGGCGGATTTTCCCAGCCTGTTCCTGTATGTCAGGGCTCACCGAAGGGTCCGACAGGGTAATTACGACATTCCCCTCCCCCTGCTCACCGCGCTGAAAATCGATATTGCTGATGCTCTTTCCCTGGGCCGCATAGGTCTTTGTCCCAGACGAACTGGCTGGGACCGCCGCCGCAACAGGCTGCACCGCTGCCGTAGTGCGCGCACCGCCCTCACCGACCAATACGTAGAGATTATTACCCTCGACACGAGTGCTATATGGCGCCAGGTTAGTCAAATTTATGATAAGTCGGGTACGATCCCCCGCCTCGACTACGGTAACGCTACGCGCATTACCTACGCCCAGTTCACGATTCTTCGCCCCCAGCTTGCTGGAGACCCCTGGTAGATCCAGGGCAATACGGGCGGGCTGTTCGATCGTGTAACCCCGTGGCGCGGGAACCGGTTCGTCAAACGACAGCTTCAATTCGACCCTATCGCCAGGCAAAGCAGCGACATCCAGCGCTTGCAGGTCCGCTGCCAACAGTGCCGGCGACAACAGCATCGCCGACAGAGAAATACCTATACGCGAAAGGGAGCTATTCATTAGCGGATTCCGTTGGGCAGACCAGTTATTTTTCTTCATGTTCACTTCACTCCCTTAAGAGCGCTCCTTAAGGGATAGGCTACGCGGCCGCTCGAGCCATCCACCTTCGCCATCCGGAACGATTTCAACTACGTCGACTTTGGACTCATCAATCGCCAGTACGCGACCGTGATTGCGCCCAAGGTAGTCCCCCACCTTTATTCGGTGCACGCCCCCGGCACCACTCACCAAGGCGTAAGTAGCGTCTTCATTCCCGAGCGTACCGACCATCTCGAAGACCTCGATATTGAAGCCTTCCAGAAACTGCTTTACCCGGGCCTCGTCTGGCTTGACTTCCAGAGAGCCTTTCTGGCGTTGCACCATGTCAATTTTGATCGGTGGTTGAAATGGGCTTCGCAGCGCAGCGGCGCTGTAGGTGAAACTTTCATAGGGCTGAAATTTCGGCAGCGGTTCAATCGCGCCTTTCGGCCGTGAGCGGACCTCATCCATATATGCCTGCAGGTCCGAAAAATCCCCACCACCCCCGCAGCCACTTAGCCCGGCCATAGCGATACACAACACGAAATGGGAGCACTTCATTGTTGCACCCCCTTATCGTTATAACGATAAGTCTTGGCCAGAATATTCATGCGTAACTTGGACGCGCTATCCGTACGGGCAGGCACAAGCTCGAAATTATGCAGAGTCACGATGCGAGGCAAGCTGGCAACACCGCTAACAAAAGTCGCCAAGTCGTGATAGGCACCAACCACCTTAATCTGAATAGGCAGCTCGATATAAAACTGCTGAGTAACTTCAGGTAGCAGTTTTATTTCCTCAAATTCCAGACCACTACCCAGACCAGTGCGCGTTATATCCTCCAACAAACCCGGCACTTCGGTATCGCTTGGCAACTGCTTCAACAAAGCGCCAAACGAAATCTCCATTTCTTCCATCTGCGCCTTATAGGCCTCCAGATTGGCAGCCTGAAATGCCTTTGTCGCGAACTGCTGCTTCAGCGCCCCCTCTTCACTTTGACGCGATTCCAACTGCACCTGCAAGTCCTTCAAGTGGAAGTTGTAACCCAGCGCCAGAACCAACACCAGCAGTAGGACCCCAGCAATAAACTTGACCGCAGCAGGCCAGGAGCCGACATTGTTGAAGTCCAAGTCACTGATATCAATTTTCCGCAGGCTGTCTAACGAGTCACTCAGGCTCATTGCTGTGCCTCCTCAGCTTCTAGACCAGGCTGCGTCTGCTGCACGGTCAACTGGAATACATTGGCTTGATCGACCGTCCCCGCCGTGACCGCCTTGACCTCCGTCAAATTGGGGGACTCCAGCCACTCGGACGAATCCAGGTTGCGCATCAGATTGGAGACGCGATTGTTCGACTCGGCCGCACCGACGATGGCAATGTTCTTCCCGGTCATTTTGAGCCCGGTGAAGTGGACGCCATCCGGCAAGGTTCTGACCAGCTGATCGAACACTCGCCCAATGATCGGACGGTTACCCTGCAAATCCTGAATAATTTTCATCCGTTCAAGCAGTTGCTGCCGGCGGGTTTTCAGCTCGCTAATTTCCTTGATGCGCGCATCCAGCACCGCAATTTCCTTGCGCACGAACTCATTACGTGCATTTTGCTGCTCGATTGCACCGTTCAGATATTGGTCGCCAAGGAACACGGCACCGGCCGCGACCACCAAGACCCCACCGAGCGCGACCAAGAACCGCTGCTTGCGCTCCTCGCGCAACTGTTCGCGCCATGGAAGCAGGTTAATCCGCGCCATTAGTCAAAACTCCTCATCGCCAACCCACAGGCAATCATCAGCGACGGTGCATCACTGGCCAATGCTCCGGCATTGACTCGATTGCCCAGGGCCATCTCCGCAAACGGGTTGGCCACCAACGTCTGAGTACCAATCTTCTGCTGTATCAGGCGATCCAGATCCGGAATGGAAGCCGTGCCGCCGGCCAGGAGGATGTAGTCGACATCATTGAACTGGCCCGCCGCGAAGAAGAACTGCAAGGAGCGCGAGACCTGCTGTACCACGGCCTCCTTGAAAGGTTGCAATACTTCGCTGTCGTAGTCGTCCGGCAGACCGCCCTGCTTCTTGGCGAGCCCGGCTTCCTCCACCGACAGGCCGTAGCGACGCTGAATTTCCTCGGTCAGCTGCTTGCCACCGAACAACTGCTCGCGCGTATAGATCGTCCGGCCATCATGCAGAACGCTCAGGGTGGTCATGGTCGCACCGATATCGACCACCGCCACCGTCAGGGCCTCTTGGCCACCGCCCAGCTGCTCCGCAAGCAAGCCGTAAGCCCGCTCCAGCGCATAGGCCTCGACGTCGACCACCCTGGCGCTCAGGCCGGACAAGGCCAGCGCGGCCTCGCGGACCTCGACGTTCTCCTTGCGGCAGGCGGCGAGCAGCACCTCGACCCGATCGGGGTTGCGGGGCGAAACGCCCTGCACCTCGAAATCGATCGCCACTTCCTCGAGGGGATAGGGAATGTACTGATCGGCCTCGATCTTCAACTGGTTCTCGAGATCATCGTCAGAAAGCCCGGCTTCCATCTCGATGGTCTTGGTGATCACCGCCGAACCGGCCACCGCCACGGCGACCGACTTCACGCTGGTCTTGGCCTTGCTCAGCACGCGCGAAAGCGCCTGTCCAACGCCTTCCAGTTCGGCGATGTTCTTCTCGACCACGGCATTTGGGGGGAGCGGCTCGACAGCGTAAGCCTCTACCTTGTAGCGGCTTCCGGAGCGACTCAACTCGAGGAGCTTGACCGAGGTCGAACTGATATCGATCCCCAGCAGCGTATTCGCATTCTTATTGAAGAGCCCTAGCACGACCGATTTCCTATTGGCATCCGCGACTTACGGACTATTTATGTTTTTTCACATTAAATAACAGTCTTGACAGAAGCGCAAATGGCTCCCCAGGAAAAAAAACGCTTATAATGTGAACAGTTTTCCCCTTTTGCCTTCGCTTTCCGTTTAACTCGTTCTTTTATCTGGAAATCCAAAAATCTTGATGCGTCTGCTGAAGTTTTTCTGCTGGTCCTGTGTCGCCGTTTTTTGCGGGCTGTTACTCAGTTTGAGCGGCGCGTTCCTCTATCTTAGCCCCAACCTCCCCTCCGTCGACTCACTGCGCAGCATCCAGCTGCAGATCCCCCTGCGGGTCTACAGCAGCGATGCCAAGCTGATCGCCGAGTTCGGCGAGATGCGCCGCTCGCCCATCGCCTTCGCCGATATCCCCGCGGACTTCACCAACGCCCTGCTGGCCGCCGAGGACGATAATTTCGCCAATCATTATGGCGTCGACGTTACCGGCCTGCTGCGGGCTGCCACGCAAATATTGAAAAGCGGCCAGATCCAGTCCGGCGGCAGCACCATCACCATGCAGGTGGCGAAGAACTTCTTCCTCAGCAGTGAGAGAAGCTTCTCGCGCAAGATCAACGAGATCCTCCTCGCCTTGCAGATCGAGCGGGAGCTGAGCAAGGACGAGATCCTCGAGCTCTACGTCAACAAGATCTATCTCGGCAACCGTGCTTACGGCATCGAGGCTGCCGCCCAGGTCTACTACGGCAAGTCGATCCGCGACCTGAGCCTGTCGCAGATGGCCATGATCGCCGGCCTGCCCAAGGCCCCTTCGCGCTTCAACCCCCTGGTGAACCCGAGCCGCGCCCAGGAGCGCCGCGACTGGATTCTCGGGCGCATGCACCTGCTCGGCCGAATCGACCAGCAGAGCTACGCGGCGGCGCTGGCCGAACCGATCAACGCCAGCTATCACGTCCCAACGCCGGAAATCGTCGCCCCCTACGTGGCCGAGATGGCCCGCGCGGAGATGGTCGGCCGTTTCGGCAGCGACGCCTATACCGAGGGTTTCAATGTCACCACCACGGTCCCCAGCGAGCTGCAGGACGCCGCCAACCGCGCGGTGCGCGAGGGCCTGATCGCCTATGACCAGCGCCACGGCTACCGCGGTCCGGAAAATCGCCTGCCCGGCATGAGCATGGACACCTGGCTGCGCGAACTGGCCAAGCAGACCTCGCTGGGCGGGCTGGAGCCGGCCATCGTCACCCAGGTGGAAAGCAGCGGCATCCTCGTGCTCACCCGCAGCCGCACGGAAGAGGCGGTGGCCTGGGACAGCATGAAGTGGGCGCGCCCCTTCCTCAGTACCAACAGCCTCGGGCCGCGGCCCAAGCAGCCGGCCGACGTGGTCCAGGTCGGCGACCTGATCCGCGTGCAGCGCCAGGCCGACGGCAGCCTGAATTTCGTCCAGTTGCCTGCCGCGCAGGGCGCCCTGGTCTCCCTCGACCCACGCAACGGCGCGATCCGCGCCCTGGTCGGCGGCTTCTCCTTCGAGCAGAGCAACTACAATCGCGCCGCCCAGGCCAAGCGCCAGCCGGGCTCGAGCTTCAAGCCGTTCATCTACAGCGCCGCGCTGGACAGTGGCTACACCGCCGCCAGCCTGGTCAACGACGCGCCCATAGTGTTCGTCGACGACTACCTCGACCAGGTCTGGCGACCGAAGAACGACAACAACACCTTCCTCGGCCCGATCCGCCTGCGCGAGGCCCTGTACAAGTCACGCAACCTGGTGTCGATCCGCCTGCTGCAAGCCATCGGCATCGAACACGCCCTGGACTACGTCAGCCGCTTCGGCTTCGACCGGCAGGACCTGCCGCGCAACCTCTCCCTGGCGCTGGGCACGGCGAACCTGACCCCGCTCGAGGTGGCCAGCGGCTGGACCGCCTTCGCCAACGGCGGCTATCGGATCCAGCCCTACCTGATCGAGCGCATCGAAGACCGCCAGGGCCAACTGCTCTTCGCCGCCAACCCGGCCAGCGTGCCGGGCGGCGAGCCTGAGGAGTCGAAACCCGCCGCGGAAGGCCTGCTCGCCGCCGCCCAGACGTCCGGCGCCCCCCAGCCGGAACCCATCGTCGCCGAACGCATCATCGACGAGCGCACCGCCTACATCATGACCAGCATGCTGCAGGACGTGATCAAGCGCGGGACGGGACGCCGCGCCATGGCCCTCGGGCGCGACGACCTAGCCGGCAAGACCGGCACCACCAACGAGTCCAAGGACAGCTGGTTCTCCGGCTACAACGCCGACTACGTGACCACCGTCTGGACCGGTTTCGACCAGCCGGAGAGCCTCGGCCGCCATGAGTATGGCGGCACGGTCGCCCTGCCCATCTGGATGAACTACATGGGCGCCGCGCTCAAGGACAAACCCAGCCACCCGCCCGCCGAGCCGAGCGGCCTGCTGACCCTGCGCATCGATCCGCACAGCGGGCGCACGGCGCTGCCGAGCACGCCGGACGCCTACTTCGAGGTATTCAAGAGCGAGGATTCGCCACCACCGATGAGCGAGCTCGATCCGAGCCTGGGCATTCCCGGCAGCCCGCTGCCCGCCGACGAGGCGGCCCCGCTCGACCTGTTCTAGCCAGGCCCAGGTCCACCCGCCACCCGCGGCGCCATTGGCGCCCATAAAAAAACCCGCCGAGGCGGGTTTCTTTATGAGCCGGCCTTAGCCGTTGAACACTTCATCCACCGACTTCAGCGGATAGTGCTTCGGATAGGGCAGGGTCGCCACACCACTCTCGATGGCGGCCTTGGCCACGGCGTCGCACACCAGGGTGATCAGGCGCGGGTCCATCGGCTTCGGAATGATGTACTCGCGGCCGAACTCCAGACTGATACCGCCGTAGGCGTCGCAGACTTCCTGCGGCACCGGCAGCTTGGCCAGGTCACGCAGGGCCAGGGCGGCGGCGATCTTCATTTCCTCGTTGATGCGGGTGGCGCGAACGTCGAGGGCACCGCGGAAGATGAAGGGAAAGCCCAGGACGTTGTTGACCTGGTTCGGGTAATCCGAGCGGCCGGTGGCCATGATCACGTCGTTGCGCACCTCATGGGCCAGCTCCGGCTTGATTTCCGGGTCGGGGTTGGAGCAGGCGAACACGATGGGGTTGGCCGCCATGCGCTTGAGGTCTTCCTGGCTCAGCAGGTTGGCCCCGGACAGGCCGACGAACACGTCCGCGCCGTCGAGGGCATCGGCCAGGGTGCGCTTGTCCGTCTCGGTGGCGAACACGGCCTTGTACTGGTTCAGGTCGTCGCGACCGGCGTGGATCACGCCCTTGCGATCGATCATGTAGATGTTCTCGACCTTGGCGCCCATGCTCACCAGCAGCTTCATGCAGGACACCGCGGCGGCACCGGCGCCGAGGCAGACGATCTTCGCCGCCTCCAGGCTCTTGCCGGCGATTTCCAGGGCATTGAGCATGCCGGCCGCGGTGACGATCGCGGTGCCGTGCTGGTCATCGTGGAACACCGGGATGTCGCACTGCTCGATCAGCGCGCGCTCGATCTCGAAGCACTCGGGCGCCTTGATGTCTTCCAGATTGATGCCGCCGAAGGTGATGGAAATGCGCTTGACCGTGTCGATGAACGCCTGCGGGCTTTCCGAATCGACCTCGATGTCGAACACGTCGATCCCGGCGAAACGCTTGAATAGCACACCCTTGCCTTCCATGACCGGCTTGGAGGCCAGCGGGCCGAGGTCGCCCAGGCCGAGGATCGCGGTACCGTCGGAAATGACAGCCACCAGGTTACCCTTGCCGGTGTAGCGGTAGGCCAGCTCGGGATCGCGGGCGATCTCGCGCACCGGTTCGGCGACGCCCGGGCTGTAGGCCAGCGACAGGTCGCGGGCGGTGGCAGTGGGCTTGGTCAGCTCGACGCTCAGCTTCCCGGGACGGGGTTGTGCGTGATACTCGAGAGCGGCGGTTTTCAGATCAGACATAGTGGCATTTCCGCTTTTTGGCTGTTGAACAGGCAGGCGTGCGAGGATACGCAACTTGTATACAACGGCACAAGACCGGCAGGTCAGCCCGACGACGGGTGCCTAGCGCACGATCTTGAGGTGATCGCCGGGGCGCGGCTCGCCCGTCGGATAGAGATTGTTGAGCAGGCGCAGGCTGGCCTCGGCATCGCCCGGCAGCCTGCTCTGCTTGGCCAGGGCCACCAGGCTCTGCCCCGCCCGGGCGCGCACCACCCGCAGGCGCAGCGGCTCGGCCAACTTGCGCTCGGCAGTGGCCAGCGGCCGGAAGCTGCCGATCACCTCGAGAAAATGGGCGTCGCGGCTTTCCAGCGAAGCCTCCCCGCGCACCGCCGCAACGAACAGATAGGCCCGCCCCCCGTGCAATAGCACCGCAACGCGCCGCGCCGCGGTGCCGGGAACGATCGCGCTGTGCCCGCGCAAGCCGGCCTGGTGCAGATCCTGCCAGGCCACCAGGCGCTGCCCGCCGACCCGCTCGCGCAGCAACTGCGCGGCACTCAGGCCCTGCGGGTTGTCTGCCAGGGTCATGGCGATGACCGCCTGCCCGTCGCCGGCGAGACCGATCAGCGCGTCCGGGCGGTTGTTGATGGTCCAGCCCTCGGGGAAGCCCAGGGTGAAATCCAGCTCGCCATGGTAGAAGCGCTGGCCCCGGCGCACGCCGGTGGCCGCCGAGTCGCCGAACGGCAAACCCTCCAGATGCTTGAGAAAGGCCTCGCGCCCGACCTCCTGGCGCCCGGTCGCCAGCGCCCGCGCCGGCCCCAGCACCTGCTGCAGGCGCCGATCGTTGTCCGGATGGGTGTCGAACAGCCCGTGATAGCCGCTGCCCTGCCTCACCTGCCCGCGCCGGGCCGCCTGGTCGCTGGCGAAGTCCTCCTGGGCCTTGAGCACCTTGACCACCTCGATCATCGCCTGCGGGTCGTAGCCGCTGCGCGCCAGGTATTGCGCGCCCAGGCCGTCGGCCTCCAGCTCCATGTCGCGGCCGTAGCCGCGGACGAAGGCGCCACCCAGCACATTGGTCAGGTCGGCGGCGGCGCCGATGCCCGTACCGATCGCCACCGCCTGGCCGAGGACATTCCAGGCGCTCGACTGGCTCTGCTGCTGCACGCTATGGCGCGCGGTGACGTGCCCCACCTCGTGCCCCAGCACGGCCGCCAGCTCGGCTTCCGAATTGAGGTAGGCCAGCAGCCCGCGGTGTATATAGATGTAGCCGCCGGGCAGGGCGAAGGCATTGATGTCGGGACTGTCCACCACGGTGAACTGGTAGTTCAGCTGGCTGCGATGGCTGTGCCTGGCCACCCGCTCGCCGACCTGCTGCACATAGGCCTGCAGCGCCTCGTCGGCATAGCGCGGGTACTGCTTGAGGATCTGCTGGTTGTAGCGCTGCCCCAGCTCCAGCTCCTGGCGCTCGCTCATCATCACGAAGTCGCTGCGCCCGGTCGCCGGGTTGAGTGCGCAGCCGGCGAGCTGCAGCAGCCCCACCAGCACCAGCATGCAACGCAGCATCATCGCAGTACCTCCAGCATCGCCTCATGGCTCAGCGGCAACAGCCAACGGGCCTGTCCCGGTTTTACGCCGCCGCGCCGGGCGCGGTCAACCACCCAGCCGCGGGCCTCGACCCGCTTGCCGGCCAGGCCCTGCAGGCGGCGCCCGTCGAACTGCGCCAGGGCCTGGGGCGCGACCCGCAGCACCAGCGGGCCGTCCAGCTCCAGCCATACCCCGCCGCCATTGCGCTCGACCCGCTCGACCCGCCCCCGCACCAGGGCGAAGCCGCCCCGCGTCAGCTGCCGTGGCGCGAGCTGCGGCGGCCGGCGCCACAGGCCGACAGCGGCCCGCCGCGCGCCACGCTCGGCCGCCCGCTGGCACTCGAGCAATTGCACGTTGGGCGGAATCGCCACCAGGTAGCCGAGACCCTCGGCCAGCAGTTGCGCCTCGAGATTGCGCCCCCGCGCATCGAAACCATGGGCCAGGATGCGGCCGTAGCGGTCCCTGGCCTCGCGCCCGAGCCGCAGGCCGATGCGCCGGTCGCTGGCGCTCACCAGCTCGTCGAGACGGCGCCTCGCCGCCTCGGCATAGGGCTCGGCAGAACGCCCGTCGCGCCCCAGCTCCGGACTGTTCAGGCCGATCAGGCGGACGCTACGGCCGTCCACCAGGCGCAGGGTGTCGCCGTCCACCACCCGAAGCACCTCCACGCTCTGCAGCGCCCCCGGCGCCGGGCACAGCGCCAGAGCGGGGACAAGGAAGAACACGGAAACGAAAAAGGCGCCCACCAGGGACGCCTTTTTCAGTAGCGCGGAACAAGCCATCGGGCTCTTTCCGGCAGATCGGCTGCTTACTTGGCAGCACCGAACATGCCGAAGCGCTGCTTGAAGCGATCGACGCGGCCGCCGGTATCCAGCATCTTCTGCTTGCCGGTGTAGAACGGGTGGCACTCGTTGCACACGTCCAGGCTCAGCGGCTTGCCCAGGGTGGAGCGCGTTTCGATCACGTTACCGCAGCTGCAGGTGGCGGTGATCGCTTCGTAGTTCGGGTGGATATCGGCTTTCATGATGGATTCCTCGGGGCTGTCGTGCCGCCACCCGACACTATTGTCGGATACCGCACGGAAATAGGCCGCGGATGATACCAGACCGACAACCCGTTGCAAGCCGCCGCCCTGCCGGCTGTCGCGGGAGGCCATGCTAAGATCGCCGCGACCTTGCCTGGAGCCTCCGCGTGTCCGCCGCCATCCTGCGCCTCGCCCTGCCCTCACCGCTACGCCGCCTGTTCGACTACCGCGCCCCGCCCGGCGTGCCGCGCAGCGCCCTGCAGCCGGGCATGCGCCTGCGCGTGCCCTTCGGCCGCCGCGAGCTGGTCGGCATCCTCATCGAGGTCGGCGACAGCAGCGAAGTGCCGACGGACAAGCTCAAACCCGCCCTGGAACTGCTCGACGCCGAGGCGCCGCTGCCCCCGGCGCTGTTCAGGCTGTGCCTGTGGACCGCCCAGTACTATCAGCACAGCCTCGGCGACACCCTCAGCTGGGCCCTGCCGGTGCTGCTGCGCCAGGGCGAACCCGCCGAGGCGCGCCAGGAACGCTTCTGGCTGCGCAACGAAGGTGCCCGCACGGATGACCCGCGCCTGGCCCGGGCCCCGCGCCAGCGCGAGGCGCTGCAGGTGCTCGCCCAGCACCCCCATGGCGTGCCCCACCAGCTGCTCGGCCAGCTGCAGCTGAACAAGGACAGCCTGGAGCTGCTGCGGGACAAGGGCCTGGTGCGCGTCGAGGTGCGCCGCCACGCCCCCCGTGAGCGCCACGCCAGCTGGCTGGCCCAGCCCGAGCTGGCGCTGAATGCCGAGCAGCGGGTCGCCGAACGGGCGGTACGCGAGGGCTTCGGTCGTTTCGGCGCCTTCCTCCTGGCCGGGGTGACCGGCAGCGGCAAGACCGAGGTCTACCTGCAGCTGATCCGCGCCACCCTGGAAGCCGGCAAGCAGGCCCTGGTGCTGATCCCCGAGATCAACCTGGGCCCGCAGACCCTGGCGCGCTTCGAGCGGCGCTTCAACGCGCGCATCGCCCTGCTGCACTCGGCGGTCAACGACCGCGAGCGCCTGGACGCCTGGCTGGCGGCGCGCGACGGCGAGGCCGACATCATCATCGGCACCCGCTCGGCGCTGTTCACGCCGATGCAGCGCCCGGGACTGATCATCATCGACGAGGAGCACGACGCTTCCTATAAACAGCAGGAGGGCCTGCGCTACCACGCCCGCGACCTGGCCCTGGTGCGCGCCCGCCAGGAGAACGTGCCGATCCTGCTCGGCTCGGCCACCCCCGCACTGGAAAGCCTGCACAATGCCCAGAGCGGACGCTACCAGCTGCTGCGCCTGGAACGGCGCGCCGGCGGCGCCCAGCCGCCGCGCTTCCTGCGCCTGGACGTGAAGAGCCTGCCGCTCGACTCCGGCATTTCCGGGCCGCTGCAGCAGGCCATCCGCCAGACCCTGGAAGCCGGCCAGCAGGTGCTGGTGTTCCTCAACCGCCGCGGCTTCGCCCCGACCCTGCTGTGCCACGACTGCGGCTGGCTGTCGGAGTGCCCGCGCTGCGACGCGCGGATGACCGTGCACCAGCGCTCCAACGAGTTGCGCTGCCACCACTGCGGCCACGTCCAGCGCCGTCCCAGCCACTGCCCGAAGTGCCAGAAGCTCGACCTGCGCCCGGTCGGTGCCGGTACCGAGCGCGCCGAGGAGCGCCTGGCCATCCTCTTTCCGCAAATCCCGGTGTTGCGTGTCGACCGCGACAGCACCGCGCGCAAGGAGGCCATGAACAACCTGTTCGACACCGTCCAGCGCGGCGAGCCGTGCATCCTGGTCGGCACCCAGATGCTCGCCAAGGGCCATCACTTCCCCCGCGTCACCCTGGTGGCGATCCTCGATGCCGACGGCGGCCTGTTCTCCGCGGACTTCCGCGCCAGCGAGCGCATGGCCCAGCTGATCGTCCAGGTCGCCGGCCGCGCCGGCCGCGCCGAAGAGCCGGGCCGGGTGATCGTCCAGAGCCACCTGGCCGACCACCCCCTGCTGGTGCAGCTGACCGAGCAGGGCTACTTCGCCTTCGCCGAGCAGGCCCTGGGCGAGCGCCGCAACGCCGGCCTGCCGCCCTTCTGCCACCTGGCCCTGCTGCGCGCCGAGGCGCACAGGCCCGGCCAGGCCGAGGAATTCCTCGACGCCGCCTGCGCCGAGGCCGAACTGCTGCTGAACGAACTGGGCCTCGACGGCATCGAACTGCTCGGCCCGGTACCGGCGCCGATGGAGCGCCGCGCCGGCCGCTACCGCGCCCAGCTGCTGCTGCAGAGCGGCGCCCGCGCGCCGCTGCACCGCCTGCTGCACGTATGGCTGGCGGCCCTGGAGCGGCTGCCCGGCGGCCGCACGGTGCGCTGGTCGCTGGATGTCGACCCGATCGATCTGTTCTGATCAAAGACGACAGCGGTTGGCAAGCCTGGGACGGCCACGGATAATGTGCAGTTTTCAACCAGCGCCCCAGGGCGCCGCCGCGCCACGCGGCCGGACGAGCAGACCATGAAAGACAGCATTCGCCACCTGATCCAGCAAGCCCTGACCCGCCTGACCGCCGAAGGCGTGCTGCCCGAGGGCCTGAGCCCGGCGATCCAGGTGGAGAACACCAAGGACAAGAGTCACGGCGACTTCGCCAGCAACATCGCCCTGATGCTGGCCAAGCCGGCCGCCATGAAGCCCCGCGAGCTGGCCGAGAAGCTGATCGCCGCGCTGCCGGCCGACCCGCAGATCCGCAAGGTGGACATCGCCGGCCCGGGCTTCCTCAACTTCTTCCAGAACAGCGACGCCCTGGCCGAGCGCCTGGACGCGGCGCTGGCCGACGAGCGCCTCGGCGTGCGCAAGGCCGGCGCGCCACAGCGGGTGGTGATCGACCTGTCCTCGCCGAACCTGGCCAAGGAGATGCACGTCGGCCACCTGCGCTCGACCATCATCGGCGACGGCGTGGCGCGGGTCCTGGAGTTCCTCGGCGACGAGGTGATCCGGCAGAACCACGTCGGCGACTGGGGCACCCAGTTCGGCATGCTGCTGGCCTACCTGGAAGAACAACCGGCCGCCGCCGAGAGCGAGCTGGCCGACCTGGAGGTGTTCTACCGCGCGGCGAAGAAACGCTTCGACGAGTCGCCCGAGTTCGCCGACCGCGCCCGCCAGCTGGTGGTCCAGCTGCAGGCCGGCGACGCCCGCTGCCTGGACCTGTGGCAGCGCTTCAACGACATCTCCCTGTCGCACTGCCAGAAGGTCTACGACCGCCTCGGCGTCAAGCTCAGCCCGGCCGACGTCAAGGGCGAGAGCGCCTACAACGCCGAGCTGCCGGGGATAGTCGCGGCGCTGCGCGACCAGGGCCTGCTGACCGAGGACAACGGCGCCCAGTGCGTGTTCCTCGAGGAATTCAAGAACGCCGAGGGCAACCCGCTGCCGGTGATCGTGCAGAAGGCCGGCGGCGGCTACCTCTACTCGACCACCGACCTGGCCGCCATGCGCTTCCGCAGCCAGGTGCTGCAGGCCGACCGCGCCCTGTACTTCGTCGACCAGCGCCAGGCCCTGCACTTCCAGATGGTCTTCGAGGTGGCGCGCCGCGCCGGCTTCGTGCCCGCGGCCATGCAGCTGGAGCACATGGGCTTCGGCACCATGAACGGCGCCGACGGCCGCCCGTTCAAGACCCGCGACGGCGGCACGGTGAAGCTGATCGACCTGCTCGACGAGGCCGAGGAGCGCGCCTACACCCTGGTCAAGGGCAAGAACCCCACGCTTGCCGAAACCGAACTGCGGCAGATCGCCCGCGCGGTGGGCATCGGCGCGGTGAAGTACGCCGACCTCTCCAAGCACCGCACCAGCGACTACAGCTTCAACTTCGAGCAGATGCTCAGCTTCGAGGGCAACACCGCGCCCTACCTGCTGTACGCCTACACCCGCGTGGCCAGCGTGTTCCGCAAGCTGGGCCGGGGCGTGACGGAGATCGACGGACGGATCAGCCTGGTCGCCGAGCAGGAGCAGGCCCTGGCCGCCAAGCTGGCGCAGTTCGCCGAGGTACTGAACAATGTCGCCGACAAGGGCACGCCGCACCTGCTGTGCACCTACCTGTACGACCTGGCCGGGCTGTTCTCCAGCTTCTACGAGAACTGCCCGATCCTCGCCGCCGCGGATGAGGCCACCCAGCACAGCCGCCTGCGCCTGGCCGCGCTGACCGGCCGCACCCTGCAGCAGGGCCTGCAACTGCTCGGCCTGGAAACCCTGGAGCGCATGTAAGGTGGCCGCCCGCAAGAAGCCGGCCGCCAAGCGCGGCGCCAGCCGCTACAAGGCGCCGGCGAAGAAGCCGGTGCCGGCCTGGATCTGGCTGGCCTGCGGCCTGGCCATCGGCGGCTTCATGACCTTCCTGTTCAGTCTCGAGCCCGGCCGCGACGAGATCAAGCGCGACAAGGCCGAACAGGCGCGCAGCGCCAAGCCGGCCGCCAAGCCGAGCCCCAGCGAGCCGGCCAAGCCCAAGTACGACTTCTACACCCTGCTGCCGGAGTCGCAGGTCGTGGTCCCGCCCCAGGCCCTGGAAGAGCCGCCGCCCGCCGAGCAGAAGCCGGTGAGCGCCGAGGAGGCGGCGAAGATCGACGCGGCCCGCGCCGAGGCGGCGCTCAAGGGCGAGGTGCCGCCCCCGCCGCCGGTGCTCGCCAAGGCGCCGGCCAGCACCCAGTTCTTCCTCCAGGCCGGCTCGTTCCGCCGCAAGGACGACGCGGAAAGCCTGCGCGCGCAGATCATCCTGCTCGGCCAGGACGTGCGCGTGGAGTCCGGCAAGGTGCGCGAGGAAGTCTGGCACCGGGTGCTGATCGGTCCCTTCGCCGATCGCCAGCAGCTGGCCCAGTCGCAGAAGACCCTGGCCGCCAACGGCTTCAGCAACCTGCTGCTGCAGCAACGACAGGGCCGCTGAGCCGTACGCCGCACCCGCGGCGCGCGGCAATCCACTGTTACCGATGGGCCAGCGCCGTTCGGCCGAGAATCGCCCGGCGTCGGTTGAAAAGCCGCGCACGCCCCCCCATCTGAGTCTGCATTGGGCATTTTCGCCCCGCTGCGTGGAGACTCTCCCCTTGACCACCATCGTTTCAGTGCGCCGCCACGGCAAAGTCGTCATGGGCGGCGACGGCCAGGTGTCCCTCGGCAACACCGTGATGAAAGGCAACGCCAAGAAGGTCCGGCGCCTGTACCACGGCCAGGTGCTGGCCGGTTTCGCCGGCGCCACCGCGGACGCCTTCACCCTGTTCGAGCGCTTCGAGGGCAAGCTGGAAAAGCACCAGGGCCACCTGGTCCGGGCCGCCGTCGAGCTGGCCAAGGACTGGCGCACCGACCGTTCCCTGAGCCGCCTGGAAGCCATGCTGGCGGTGGCCAACAAGGACGCCTCGCTGATCATCACCGGCAACGGCGACGTGGTCGAACCCGAGCACGGCCTGATCGCCATGGGCTCCGGCGGCGGTTACGCCCAGGCCGCCGCCCTGGCGCTGCTGCAGCACACCGAGCAGATGTCCGCCCGCGAAGTCGCGGAAACCGCGCTGAACATCGCCGGCTCCATCTGCGTGTTCACCAACCAGAATCTGACCATCGAGGAACTGGACTCGGCCGTCTGAGCCGCCGTCCGTTCAGGAGCCCATCATGTCCATGACCCCTCGCGAGATCGTCCACGAGCTCAGCCGCCACATCGTCGGCCAGGACGATGCCAAACGCGCCGTGGCCATCGCCCTGCGCAACCGCTGGCGGCGCATGCAGCTGCCGGCCGAGCTGCGCGCCGAAGTGACGCCGAAGAACATCCTGATGATCGGCCCGACCGGCGTCGGCAAGACCGAGATCGCCCGGCGCCTGGCCAGGCTGGCCAACGCGCCGTTCATCAAGGTCGAGGCGACCAAGTTCACCGAGGTCGGCTACGTCGGCCGCGATGTCGAGTCGATCATCCGCGACCTGGCCGACGCCGCGGTGAAGATGCTGCGCGAGCAGGAGATGACCAAGGTCCGCCACCGCGCCGAGGACGCCGCCGAGGAGCGCATCCTCGACGCCCTGCTGCCGCCGGCGCGCACCGGCTTCAACGAGGACGCGGTGCCCAGTGGCGACTCCAACACCCGCCAGCTGTTCCGCAAGCGCCTGCGCGAGGGCCAGCTGGACGACAAGGAGATCGAGATCGAGGTGGCCGAGGCGGCCGCCGGCATCGAGATCATGACCCCGCCGGGCATGGAGGAGATGACCAGCCAGCTGCAGAACCTGTTCTCCAACCTCGGCAAGGGCAAGCGCAAGAGCCGCAAGCTCAAGGTCAAGGAGGCCCTCAAGCTGGTGCGCGACGAGGAAGCCGCGCGCCTGGTCAATGAGGAGGAGCTCAAGGCCCGTGCCCTGGAGGCGGTGGAGCAGAACGGCATCGTCTTCATCGACGAGATCGACAAGGTCGCCAAGCGCGGCAACACCGGCGGCGCCGACGTCTCCCGCGAGGGCGTGCAGCGCGACCTGCTGCCGCTGATCGAGGGCTGCACGGTCAACACCAAGCTGGGCATGGTCAAGACCGACCACATCCTGTTCATCGCCTCCGGCGCCTTCCACCTGAGCAAGCCCAGCGACCTGGTGCCCGAGCTGCAGGGCCGCCTGCCGATCCGCGTCGAACTCAAGGCCCTGACCCCGGAGGACTTCGAGCGCATCCTCACCGAGCCCCATGCCTCGCTGACCGAACAGTACGCCGCGCTGCTCAGTACCGAGGGCCTGAACATCGAGTTCGCCGCCGACGCCATCAAGCGCCTCGCCGAGATCGCCTGGCAGGTCAACGAGAAGACCGAGAACATCGGCGCCCGGCGCCTGCACACCCTGCTCGAGCGCCTGCTCGAGGAGCTGTCCTTCAGCGCCGGCGACCTGGCGTCCAAGCACGAGGAGGCGCCGATCCGCATCGACGCGGCCTACGTCAACGGCCACCTCGGCGAACTGGCCGAGGACGAAGACCTGTCGCGCTATATTCTCTAGATCAGCCACCCAGGCCGCCCGGCTCCCCCGGGCGGCGCAGCAGTCGAAGACCATGAGCCAGATCCCCAGCGCCATAGAGCTGCACAAAGCCTCCAAGACCCTGACCCTGCAGTACGGCGAGCGCAGTTACAGCCTGTCCGCCGAGTTCCTCCGCGTGCATTCACCCTCGGCCGAGGTCCAGGGCCACGGCAAGCCCATCCTGCAGACCGGCAAGCTGCATGTCGGCCTGAGTGCCATCGAGCCGGCGGGCAACTACGCCCTGAAGCTGTGCTTCGACGACGGCCATGACAGCGGCCTGTTCACCTGGGCCTACCTGTACGACCTGGCCACCCGCCAGGACGAGCTCTGGGCCGAGTACCTCGCCGCACTCGCCGCCGCCGGCCAGTCCCGCGACCCGAACGAGTCGGTGGTCAAGCTGATGCTCTAGCCTGGTGCGCCCCCGCCCGGGGTCGCACCGCAGCGTCACCGACACCCTTCCCCCGCCACCGGCCCCGCCGGGCGGCGCGCCCTTCCTGCCTGCCGGGTTAGAGCGCATTTTCTAATCCTTCGCGGCATACTCCCTGCGCATTCGGCTCGTTTCGCCGCCAGCTTGCGCAAACTGCCAAACTCGGGTAACCAGGGACCTGGCAGGTTCCCTGCATTTGTCGAACGGACAACTGCAAGAAAGTCGCGGAATAATCCGCCTTCGGTAACCCGAGCGATAACCGGCCCCTCGGCCCCGTGTCTCCGTGCACAGCAGTACGCCGGCATTCGCCCAGGACAATGGAGCGTCGTTGATGACAGATAGACCCAGTGATGACCTGAAGAAACAAGCCTCCGAGAACACCCTCGGCCTCAATCCGGTCATCGGCATTCGCGGCAGGGACCTGCTGAGCTCGGCGCGGACCGTGCTCACCCAGGCCATCAAGCAACCGGTGCACAGCGCCAAGCACGTGGCCCACTTCGGCCTGGAGCTGAAGAACGTGTTGTTCGGCCAGTCCGAACTCAGCCCCGAAGCCGGCGACCGTCGCTTCGCCGACCCGGCCTGGAGCCAGAACCCGCTGTACAAGCGCTACCTGCAGACCTACCTGGCCTGGCGCAAGGAGCTGCACGACTGGGTCGAGTACAGCGACCTGTCGGAGCAGGACGTCAGCCGCAGCCACTTCGTCATCAACCTGATGACCGAGGCCATGGCGCCGAGCAACAGCATGGCCAACCCGGCCGCGATCAAACGCTTCTTCGAGACCGGCGGCAAGAGCCTGCTGGACGGCCTCAGCCACCTGGCCAAGGACCTGGTCAACAACGGCGGCATGCCCAGCCAGGTCAACATGAACGCCTTCGAGGTCGGCAAGAACCTGGCCACCACCGAAGGCTCGGTGGTGTTCCGCAACGAGGTGCTGGAGCTTATCCAGTACCGGCCGATCACCGAGCAGGTGCACAGCCGCCCGCTGCTGGTGGTGCCGCCGCAGATCAACAAGTTCTACGTGTTCGACCTGTCGCCGGAAAAGAGCCTGGCGCGCTTCCTCCTGCGCAATGGCGTGCAGACCTTCGTGGTCAGCTGGCGCAACCCGACCAAGGCCCAGCGCGAGTGGGGCCTGTCGAGCTATATCGAGGCGCTGAAGGAGGCCATCGAGGTGATCACCGCGATCACCGGCAGCCCGGACATCAACATGCTCGGCGCCTGCTCCGGCGGCCTCACCACCGCCTCGCTGCTCGGCCACTACGCCGCGCTGGGCGAGCAGAAGGTGCATGCCCTGACCCTGCTGGTCAGCGTGCTCGACACCCAGCTGGATACCCAGGTGGCGCTGTTCGCCGACGAGACCACCCTGGAGGCGGCCAAGCGCCGCTCCTACCAGGCCGGCGTGCTGGAAGGCAGCGACATGGCCAAGGTGTTCGCCTGGATGCGTCCCAACGACCTGATCTGGAACTACTGGGTCAACAACTACCTGCTCGGCAACGAGCCGCCGGTGTTCGACATCCTCTACTGGAACAACGACACCACGCGCCTGCCCGCCGCCCTGCACGGCGAGTTCATCGAGATGTTCAAGACCAATCCGCTGACCCGCAGCGGTGCCCTGGAAGTCTGCGGCACGCCGATCGACCTCAAGCAGGTGACCTGCGACTTCTTCTGCGTGGCCGGCACCACCGACCACATCACGCCCTGGGACAGCTGCTACAAGTCGGCGCACCTGTTCGGCGGCAAGTGCGAGTTCGTGCTGTCCAACAGCGGCCACATCCAGAGCATTCTCAATCCGCCGGGCAACCCCAAGGCGCGCTACATGACCAACAGCGAGATGCCGCTCGACCCGAAGGACTGGCAGGACAGCTCGACCAAGCACACCGACTCCTGGTGGCTGCACTGGCAGAAGTGGCTGGCCGAGCGCTCCGGCGAGACCAGGAAGGCGCCGGCCAAGCTGGGCAACAAGGCCCACCCGGCGGCCGAGGCCGCGCCCGGCACCTATGTCCACGAACGTTGATCGACTGCGCCCTGCGCAGCACTGCCCGCGGCACCAGGAGGTGCCGCTCGACCACCCGGCCGTGACGGCCGGGGCAACGAACCAGGCGCTGCCCTGGCGGATCTGGAGGGGCCCGGACGGCCCGAACCAGCGGTTCAACCGATAGGGCCTCTGCGCATGCCGTTATCCTTTATCTTTCGCACCATCGAGCTCGACGGCCAGAGCATCCGCACCGCGGTGCGCCCCGGCAACGGGCAGATGGCGCCGCTGCTGATCTTCAACGGCATCGGCGCCAACCTCGAGCTGGTGATGCCCTTCGTCCGGGCGCTGGACCCGGACCTGGAGGTGATCGCCTTCGACGTGCCCGGGGTCGGCGGCTCCTCGACACCCGGCACCCCCTACCGCTTCCCCGGCCTGGCCAAGCTGGCGGCGCGCATGCTCGACTACCTGGACTACGGTCAGGTCAACGCCATCGGTGTGTCCTGGGGCGGCGCCCTGGCCCAGCAGTTCGCCCACGACTACCCGGAGCGTTGCAAGAAGCTGGTGCTGGCCGCCACCTCCGCCGGTGCGGTGATGGTCCCGGGCAAGCCCAGGGTGCTGTGGCGCATGGCCAGCCCGCGACGCTATATCCAGCCCTCCTATGGCGTGCAGATCGCCCCGGACATCTACGGCGGCGCCTTCCGCCGCGACCCCAAGCTGGCCCTGGCGCATGCCAGCAAGGTGCGCTCGGGGGGCAAGATGGGCTACTACTGGCAGCTGTTCGCCGGCCTCGGCTGGACCAGCATCCACTGGCTGCACAAGATCCGCCAGCCGACCCTGGTGCTGGCCGGCGACGACGACCCGCTGATTCCCTTGGTCAACATGCGCCTGCTGGCCTGGCGCATTCCCAATGCCGACCTGCACGTGATCGACGACGGCCACCTGTTCCTGGTGACCCGCGCCGAGGCGGTGGCGCCGATCATCATGAAATTCCTCGCCGAGGAGCGCCAACCCGCCATCATGCACCCGCAACCGAGCGCCGCCCGCGAGCAGTGAAGCGACCCGGCGGCCGCACCGCCGCGGTGCGAGGCCGGCGGACTTGACCCACCCGCAGGCGCAGGCTAAGAACACTAACCCGGCAGCGGCGCTGTGCGCTGCCTTGACGCGGCCTGGTACAAGCCTTGCTGCGACCCGCGGAACCCGGATCTCAGCGGATAGACGACGGAGTGTTGCCCCATGCGAGACAAGCCACGTAGCGGCGCCTTACCGGCCCCGGCCACCTTCATGACCGCACAGAACGCGGTGGTCGGCCTGCGCGGCCGCGACCTGCTGTCCACCCTGCGCACCCTGGCCCTGCAGGGCATCCGGCAACCGCTGCACAGCGCGCGGCACGCCCTGGCCCTCGGCGGCCAGCTGGGCCGCGTGCTGCTCGGCGACACCCCGCACAGGGTCAACCCGCAGGATGCCCGCTTCGCCGACCCCACCTGGCAGCTCAACCCCTTCTACCGGCGTGGCCTGCAGGCCTACCTGTCGTGGCAGGATCAGCTGAACCGCTGGATCGACGGGAGCAACCTGTCCGCCGATGACCGCGCCCGCGCGCGCTTCGTCACGACGCTGCTCGGCGACGCCCTGGCACCGTCCAACTCGCCGCTCAACCCGCTGGCGCTCAAGGAGCTGCTCAACAGCGGCGGCACCAGCCTGATCAAGGGGCTCGGCCAGCTGCTCGACGACCTGCTGCACAACGACGGCCTGCCCCGCCAGGTCAGCAAGCAGGCCTTCGAGGTCGGTCGCAACCTGGCCGCCACGCCCGGCGCGGTGGTGTTTCGCAACGAGCTGCTGGAGCTGATCCAGTACCGGCCGATGAGCGAGAGGCAGTACCTGCGCCCGCTGCTGATCGTGCCGCCGCAGATCAACAAGTACTACATCTTCGACCTGTCCAGCGACAAGAGCTTCGTCCAGTACGCCCTGAAGAACGGCCTGCAGTGCTTCATCCTCAGCTGGCGCAACCCCAGCGCCCGGCACCGCGAGTGGGGCCTGTCGAGCTATGTGCAGGCTCTGGAGGAGGCGGTGGACGCCTGCCGGGCGATCACCGCCAGCAAGGAGGTCAACCTGCTCGGTGCCTGCGCCGGCGGCCTGACCATCGCCGCCCTGCAGGGTCATCTGCAGGCCAAGCGGCAACTGCGCAAGGTGGCCAGCGCCACCTACCTGGTCAGCCTGCTCGACAGCCAGGTCGACAGCCCGGCCATGCTCTTCGCCGACGAGCAGACCCTCGAGGCGGCCAAGCGCCGCTCTTACCAGGCCGGCGTGCTGGACGGTCGCGACATGGCCCGGGTGTTCGCCTGGATGCGCCCCAACGACCTGATCTGGAACTACTGGGTCAACAACTACCTGCTCGGCAAGCAACCCCCGGCCTTCGACATCCTCTACTGGAACAACGACTGCACCCGCCTGCCGGCGGCGCTGCACGGCGACCTGCTGGACTTCTTCAAGTACAACCCGCTGAGCCACGCCGGCGGCCTGGAGGTCTGCGGCACCCCCATCGACCTGCAGAAGGTCGCCCTCGACAGTTTCAGCGTCGCCGGCATCAACGACCACATCACCCCCTGGGACTCGGTCTACCGCTCGGCCCTGCTGCTCGGCGGCGACCGGCGCTTCATCCTGTCCAACAGCGGACATATCCAGAGCATCCTCAACCCGCCGGGCAATCCCAAGGCCACCTACCTGGAGGGCCCCAGGCTCAGCGGCGACCCCCGCGCCTGGTACCACGACGCGCAGAAGCACGAGGGCAGCTGGTGGCCGCGGTGGCTGGAGTGGATCCAGCAGCGCTCCGGCGAGCAGCGCCAGACCCTCGCGACCCTGGGCAGCACCCGCTACCCGGCCATGGAGGCGGCGCCTGGGACCTATGTGCATGTGCGCTGAGCCGAGCGGGCAAGGCCCGGCCCGAACCCCGGCCGGGCTTGCCGTCCCTTCAAGCGGCCCCACCAAGAAGAGCAAATGAAAACCCGCGACCGCATCCTCGAGTGCGCCCTGCTGCTGTTCAACCAGCAGGGCGAACCCAACGTCTCCACCCTGGAGATTGCCAACGAACTGGGCATCAGCCCGGGCAACCTCTATTACCACTTCCACGGCAAGGAGCCGCTGATCCTCGGCCTGTTCGAACGCTTCCAGGCCGAGCTGGCGCCGCTGCTCGACCCGCCGGCCGACGCGCGGCTGGAGGCCGAGGACTACTGGCTGTTCCTGCACCTGATCGTCGAGCGCCTGGCCCACTACCGCTTCCTGTTCCAGGACCTGTCCAACCTGGCCGGGCGCCTGCCCAAGCTGGCCCGCGGCATCCGCCAGTGGCTCAACCTGCTCAAGCGCACCCTGGCCACCCTGCTGGCGCGGCTGAAGGCGGAGAACCAGTTGGTCAGCGAGACCCAGGCCCTGGGCCAGCTGGTCGAGCAGATCACCCTGACCCTGCTGTTCTCCCTCGACTACCAGCGCATCCTCGGCGCCCAGGGCGAAAGCCGTCTGGTGGTGTATCAGGTGATGATGCTGGTGGCGCCGCACCTGACGAGCGCCTCGCGCCAGGCCGCCGAGCAGCTGGCCCAGCGCTACCTGGAGGCCTGAGGAGCATAACGCAAACGCCCGGCACTGGGCCGGGCGTCAGGAAAGCGGCGAGGACCGCGTCAGGACTGGCTGGCGGGCGTGCTCGGCGCCGGCGCTTCCGTCGGTGCCGCGGCAGCCGCAGGCGCCACCGGCTCCGAGGCGGCCGGCGCCACCACCTTGGCCAGCGGAGTCTTCTTCACCGCCGGCTTCTTCGCCGCGGCCGGCTTGGCCGCCGCTTCGGCTAGCGGTGCCGCCGCCACCTTGGTCGCCGGCTTCGCAGCGGCCTTGGCTGCTGGCTTGGCAGCGGGTTTAGCCGTCGCCGGCTTGACCGCGGCCTTGCTCGCCGGCTTGGCCGCCGCTTTCGGAGCGGCCTTGCGCACCGGCTTGGCCGCCGGCTTGACCGACTTGGCGGCAACCCCGGTGAGCGCCTCGAGCTGCTTGGTCAGGCTCTCGACCTTGTCATTGAGTGCCTTCACCTCGCTGCGGCTGGGCACGCCCAGGCGCGAAATGGCGTTGTGCAGGCGCTTGTCGAACGCCTCCTCCAGTTCGCCCCACTTGCCCATGGCCTTGTCCTTGACCACATCGACCTTGGACTTGGCGGTCCCGACCTTGGACTCGACGGTGGACTTCACCGACTCGACCTGCTTGTCGACCTCGCTCTTGGCCTGCTTCTCGGCCTTCTCGCCGTCCTTGACCAGGGTGTCGAACAGCTTGGTGCCGTCCTTGCTGACCTTGGAGTAAGCGCCCAGGCCGGCCAACCAGATCTGCCGCGAATACTTCTCGACCTCGCCGATCCAGGAGCTGGTCTGTTTTTCGGTTTTCTTCTTAACAGCCATCCCGCTCTCCTTATTTGCTACGCGCGACATGCTCGAGCAATGCGCCCAGTTCATCCAGCTTAGCAGAGAGCTCTTCGATATCTTGCTTGGTCGGAATGCCGATGCGCTTGAGGGCGCCAGCCACGCGATTGTCGAAGGCCTTCTCGATCTTGTCGAACTGCACGTCGACCTTGCCCTTGACGCTGGTGACGCGGTTCCTCACGCCGTCGAGCTGGCTGTTGGCCGCCTCGACCTGCTCGCCGACCAGGCGCTTGCCCTGCTCCTCGACACCCTCGCCGGCCTTGACCAGCTCCTTGAAATACTCGGCGCCTTCCTGCCCGGCCTTGGCGTAGGCACCCAGGCCGGCCAGCCAGACCTTGCGGGCATAGACTTTGACATCGCTCAGCACGCCGGCTTTGGCTTCGGCTTCGGCTTCGGCTTTCTTCTTGATTGCGACTTTCGACATGGTGCACCTCACGCGCGGTGGTTTGCGGAAACGCCCACGGAATGCAGGCTTGGGTGCAAGGTATCGAGGAAAATTAGAAACCGCATACTAGCCGCCGGCGTCCGCGCCCGAAGCTCGCCTCAAGCCTTGAGGTTCTTGTCCAGCACCTCCTCGATCTGCCGTTTGATGCTGCCGCCCATGGCCGACAGCAACAGGCCCAGCTTGAGCTCCACGCGCACCCGGTCCGCACCGACCTCGATGCGCCCGTCGGCGCCGCTGCGCTTGAATTCCAGGGTGTCGCCGCTCCAGCGGTAGCGCACGTCGAAGTCGCGGGCCAGGCGCTCGGCCAGCTGCTCGGCTTTCTCCCGGGCCGCCTCGCGGCCGAGGTTATGGGAACGTTCCACATCGATTCGGGTCATGGCCTCTCTCCTCACTGCGACCTCAGATCGCGCGACTATAACAGCCCGCGCCGCCCCCTCGCCCGGCGCCGGCCCGCGCGCGCCAAGACAAAGGTAGGCCGCAGGTTTAGAATGGCCGCCACTTTAGAATCAGCCTCTCTCGTTTAGGTAAGGGCGACATGACCGACACGCGCAAGCGCAGCGACAGCGAACCCACCACGCACTTCGGCTTCCAGGACGTTCCGGAAAGCCAGAAGGCGCAGAAGGTCGCCGAGGTCTTCCACTCGGTGGCCGCCAAGTACGACCTGATGAACGACCTGCTCTCCGGCGGCATGCACCGCCTGTGGAAGCGTTTCACCATCGAGCTGTCCGGCGTGCGCAACGGCAACCGGGTGCTGGACATCGCCGGCGGCACCGGCGACCTGACCAGGCAGTTCGCCCGCCTGGTCGGCCCCGAGGGCGAGGTGGTGCTGGCCGACATCAACGAGTCGATGCTCAAGGTCGGCCGCGACCGCCTGCTCGACCGCGGCGTGGCCGGCAACGTCAAGTTCGTCCAGGCCGATGCCGAGAAGCTGCCGTTCCCGGACAACCACTTCGACTGCGTGACCATCGCCTTCGGCCTGCGCAACGTCACCCACAAGGAAGACGCCCTGCGTTCCATGCTGCGGGTGCTCAAGCCCGGCGGCCGGCTGCTGGTGCTGGAGTTCTCCAAGCCCTCCAGCGAGCTGCTGTCGAAGGTCTACGACCGCTACTCGTTCAGCTTCATGCCGCTGATGGGCAAGCTGATCACCAACGATTCCGAGAGCTACCGCTACCTGGCCGAGTCGATCCGCATGCACCCGGACCAGGACACGCTCAAGGCGATGATGGTCGAGGCCGGCTTCGAGCGGGTCACCTACCACAACATGACCGGCGGCATCGTCGCCCTGCACCGCGGCATCAAGCCCTGATGCTGCTCAGCGGGCTGCTGGCCGGGGTCGAGCAGGGCCTCAACCGGGTGCTGGCCCTGGACGGCACGGCCCTGCCGCGCCTGGCGCGCCTGCGCGGCCGGGTGATCGAGATCGATTGCCGGGCGCCTGCGCTGCAGCTGTTCATCCTCGCCGACGAGCAGGGCCTGCGCCTGGCGCCGCACTGGGCCGGCGAGGTCGCCTGCCGCCTGCGGGCGCCGGCCAACAGCCTTCTGCGCCTGGCCGCCAGCGCCGACAAGAGCGCCGTGCTGCACAGCCCCGAGGTCGAACTGGACGGCGACAGCGCCGCCCTGCTGGACCTCGCCGCGATCCTCCAGGACCTCGAACTGGACTGGGAATACGAACTGGCGCGCTGGCTCGGCCCGGTCGGCGCCCGACTGCTCGCCGGCCACCTGCGCAGCCGCGCCGGCTGGACCGCGCAGAGCCTCGACAGCCTGCGCCTGAACCTCGCCGACTACCTCAGCGAGGAGTCGCGCAGCCTGGTCGGCCGCCGCGAGGCCGACGCCCGCTTCGCCGAACTGGACCGCCTCAAGCTCGCCCTCGACCGCCTCGATGCGCGTATCGAACGCATCGCCCAACGCCATAAGCCCAACGCATGAAGCTGCTCGCCGCCCGCCGCCTGTTGCGCATCCAGCGCGTGGTCATCCGCTACCAGCTGGACGACCTGCTGTTCGACCTGCCGCTGCCGCTGTGGCTGCGCGCCCTGCGCTACGCCCTGCCCTGGCACTGGCTGCCGCGCCGCACCCTGAACCTGTCGCGCGGCGCGCGCCTGCGCCTGGCCCTGGAGGAGCTGGGGCCGATCTTCATCAAGTTCGGCCAGCTGCTGTCGACCCGCCGCGACCTGCTGCCGCCGGATGTGGCCGACGAGCTGGCCAAGCTGCAGGACCAGGTCCCGCCCTTCGACCCGGCCCATTCCCTGGCCCTGATCGAGGCCCAGCTCGGCGCCAAGGTCGGCGAGGTGTTCGCCCGCTTCGACGCCAAGCCGCTGGCCTCGGCCTCGGTCGCCCAGGTGCATGGCGCGCAGCTCAAGAGCGGCGAGGAAGTGGTGGTCAAGGTCATCCGCCCGGGGCTCAAGCCGGTGATCCGCCAGGATTTGGCCTGGTTGTTCCTGCTCGCCCGGCTGGCCGAGAAGGCCTCCCCCGACGCCCGCCGGCTGCGCCCGGTGGAGGTGGTCGGCGACTACGAGAAGACCATCTACGACGAGCTCGACCTGCTGCGCGAGGCGGCCAACGCCAGCCAGCTGCGGCGCAACTTCGAGGGCTCGGCGCTGCTCTACGTGCCCCAGGTGTACTGGGACCTGTGCCGGCCCAAGGTGCTGGTGATGGAGCGCATCTACGGCGTGCCGGTGACCGACCTGGCCAGCCTGGCCGACCAGCGCACCGACATGAAGCTGTTGGCCGAGCGCGGCGTGGAGATCTTCTTCACCCAGGTGTTCCGCGACAGCTTCTTCCACGCCGACATGCACCCCGGCAACATCTTCGTCAGCACCCGCCAGCCGTGGAACCCGCAGTACATCGCCATCGACTGCGGCATCATCGGCAGCCTCACCGCCGAGGACCAGGACTACCTGGCGCGCAACCTGCTGGCCTTCTTCAAGCGCGACTACCGCCGCGTCGCCCAGTTGCACATCGACTCCGGCTGGGTGCCGGCGCAGACCCGGGTCAACGACTTCGAGGCGGCGATCCGCACCGTGTGCGAGCCGATCTTCGAGCGCCCGCTCAAGGACATCTCCTTCGGCCAGCTGCTGCTGCGCCTGTTCCAGACCGCGCGGCGCTTCAACATGGAGGTGCAGCCGCAGCTGGTGCTGCTGCAGAAGACCCTGCTGAACATCGAGGGCCTGGGCCGCCAGCTGTACCCGGACCTCGACCTGTGGAGCACCGCCCAGCCCTTCCTCGAGCGCTGGATGCGCGAGCGCATCAGCCCGCGCCACCTGCTGCGCAACCTGCAGCAGCAGGTCGAGCAGGTGCCGCACCTGTCGCAGATGGCCCGCGACACCCTGGAGCGACTCAATAACCAGCAGCCGGTGGTCCGGGTCGAGTCGGCGGACAACCGGCAATGGCCGATCCGCCTGCTCGGTGCCCTGCTGATTGCCGGCGCCGCGGCCCAGGGCCTGGCCCTCAGCCTGCCGGCCTGGCCCAGCTGGGCCATGCTGGCCGGCGGTCTCTACCTGGTGCTGCGCCGATAGCCAGGCCCGTACCACGCTGGCACACTAGACCTCTATCCGACAGGCCCGCGACGGGCGGAAGTAGCGATGAACGATTGGCTCGACGAGATCAACTGGAACAGCGACGGCCTGGTGCCGGCAATCGCCCAGGACCACCGGACCGGCCGCGTGCTGATGATGGCCTGGATGAACCGCGAGGCCCTGGCCCTGACCGCCAGCGAGCAGCGCGCCATCTACTGGTCGCGCTCGCGCGGCAAGCTGTGGCGCAAGGGCGAAGAGTCCGGCCATGTGCAGAAGCTGCACGAGCTGCGCCTGGACTGCGACGCCGACGTGATCATCCTCAGGGTCGAACAGCTCGGCGGCATCGCCTGCCACACCGGCCGCGAGAGCTGCTTCTACCGGGTGTTCGACAACGGCACCTGGAAAACCGTCGATGCGGTGCTGAAAGACCCGCACGCCATCTACCGCGCAGGACATACCCATGACTGACACCCTGAGCCGCCTGGCCGAAGTTCTGGAGGCGCGCAAGGGCGCCGCCGCCGACAGTTCCTACGTCGCCAGCCTGTACCACAAGGGCCTGAACAAGATCCTCGAGAAGGTCGGCGAAGAGTCGGTGGAAACCATCCTCGCCGCCAAGGACGCCGCCGCCAGCGGCGACTGCAGCGAGCTGATCTACGAGACCGCCGACCTGTGGTTCCACAGCCTGGTCATGCTCGCCGCCCTCGGCCAGCACCCCCAGGCGGTGCTCGACGAACTGGACCGGCGCTTCGGCCTGTCCGGGCACGCGGAAAAGGCCGCGCGCCCGCAAAACTGATCATCCACTTACTACGGAGTACACGTCATGGGATTCGGTGGCATTAGCATCTGGCAACTCCTGATCATCCTGCTGATCGTGGTCATGCTGTTCGGCACCAAGCGCCTGAAGAACCTGGGCGGCGACCTGGGCGACGCGATCAAGGGCTTCCGCAAGTCGATGGGCAACGGCGAGGAAGACAAGCCGGCCGTGGACGAGCACAAGGGGCAGACCATCGACGCCCAGGCGCGCAAGGTCGAAGAGCCGGCGAAGAAAGACTAAGAGCCGACCGCCATGTTCGACATAGGCTTCACCGAACTGCTGCTGGTCGGCCTGGTCGCCCTGCTGGTGCTCGGCCCCGAGCGCCTGCCGGGTGCCGTGCGCACGGCCGGGCTGTGGATCGGCCGGCTCAAGCGCAGCTTCAGCGCGATCAAGGCCGAGGTCGAGCGCGAGATCGGCGCCGACGAGATCCGCCGCCAGCTGCACAACGAACAGATCCTCGAGCTGGAACGGGAGATGCAGGCGATGAAGCAGGACCTGCTGTCGTCGGCCACCACCGCCAAGCCCGAACAGGCCGCCGAGCCCGCCCCCCCCGCCAAACCAGACGCCAGCCAGGACAAGCCCGCCCAACCATGAGCCGACCAACCGAAGGCGACCAGGAAATGCCCCTGGTGTCGCACCTGACCGAGCTGCGCACGCGCCTGCTGCGCAGCGTCGTGGCGGTGCTGGCGCTGTTCGCCGGGCTGTTCTACTTCGCCCAGGACATCTACGCCCTGGTCGCCGCGCCGCTGCGCGCCTACCTGCCGGAAGGCGCGACGATGATCGCCACCGGCGTCGCCTCGCCCTTCCTGACGCCGTTCAAGCTGACCATGATGGTCGCCCTGTTCCTGTCGATGCCGATCATCCTGCAGCAGATCTGGGGGTTCATCGCCCCGGGGCTGTACAAGCACGAGAAGCGCATCGCCGTGCCCTTGCTGATCTCCAGCATCCTGCTGTTCTACGGCGGCATGGCCTTCGCCTACTTCGTGGTGTTCCCGATCATGTTCGGCTTCTTCGCCAGCGTGACCCCGGAAGGGGTGGCGATGATGACCGACATCGGCCAGTACCTGGACTTCGTCCTGACCCTGTTCTTCGCCTTCGGTGTGGCCTTCGAGATCCCGGTGGCGACCTTCCTGCTGATCTGGGTGGGCATCGTCGACGTCGCCACCCTGCGCAAGAGCCGGCCCTATGTGATAGTCGGCTGCTTCGCCGTGGGCATGCTGCTGACCCCGCCGGACATCTTCTCCCAGACCCTGCTGGCGCTGCCGATGTGGCTGCTGTTCGAGTCCGGGGTGCTCTTCGGCAGCCTGGTCAAGCGCCGCGCCGAGCACGAGGACGCCGCCGCGGACGAGGCGGAATCCGAAGACCAGCCCCCCGCGCCACAACCGTGAACCTGCTGCTGCTGGAGGACGGCGACTTCGTCGCCGCCGACCGGGTGCGGCTCGACGGCCGACGCCTCAAGCACCTGCACGAGGTGCACCGCGCCGAGGCGGGCGACAGCCTGCGGGTCGGCCGCCTGAACGGCCCGATGGGCCAGGGCCGGCTGCTCAGCCTGACGCGCGAGGCCGCCGAGCTGCAGGTGGAGCTGGACCAGGCGCCGCCGGCCAAGCTGCCGCTGACCCTGCTGCTGGCCCTGCCACGGCCGAAGATGCTGCGCCGCGTGCTGCAGACGGTGAGCGCCATGGGCGTGCCGCGGCTGATCCTGCTCAACAGCTACCGGGTCGAGAAGAGCTTCTGGCAGACCCCCTTCCTCGCGCCCGAAGCGATCCGCGAGCAGCTGATCCTCGGCCTGGAGCAGGCCCGCGACAGCGTGCTGCCCGAGGTGCTCATCGAGCAGCGCTTCAAGCCCTTCGTCGAGGACCGCCTGCCGCCGCTGGCCGCCGGCAGCCTCGGCCTGGTCGGCCACCCCGGTCCCTACCCGGACTGCCCGCGCGCCGTCGCAGGCCCGGTCACCCTGGCCATCGGCCCGGAGGGCGGCTGGATTCCCTACGAGGTGGACAAGCTGCAACAGGCCGGCCTGCAGCCGGTGCAGCTCGGCGCGCGCATCCTGCGCGTGGAGACGGCGGTCAGCGCCCTGCTCGCCCGCCTGTTCTGAGCGCCCGGCGGCGTCTCGCGCCGCCAGACGGCATGGCCAAGCCGCGCCGGCGCAGCTATGGTCGGTGCAGGACAGCAGCTGGAGCACGCCGCCATGCATCCCCTGACCCTCGACCTGCCGCGCATCGAACAGGCCCTGCTCAGTCAGGCCGAACTCGAGCACTACCTGGACCTCGCCACCGGCGCGGTGCTGAGCGTCGCCCCCGGCGACCCGGCGCCCGGCGCCGACGAGAAATACGACGTGCAGCCCGATCGCTACCTGGCCATCGAACCCCTGCCCCATGGCCAGGCGCTGGCGCTGCGCGAGGCCTTCCTGTTCGGCCTGCACGATCCCCACGCCCACACCCTGCTGAGCCACGCCCTGGCCGGACGCAAGCCGCTGCGCAGCTTCGACTACCAGCTGGAAGCGCTGCCGCGGGTGCGCCAGGCCTGGCTCGCCTTCCAGGCCCAGCAGGTGCGCGAACTGGCCCTGGAGTGGCTGCAGGACAATGGCCTGGAACAGGTGCGACAGCCGCGTGACGAGGCGCTCAGACCTCGAGGAGAAAGGTCACCGGCCCGTCATTGACCAGGTGCACCTGCATCTCGGCGCCGAAGCGCCCGGTGGCGACCTGCGGATGGTGGGCGCGGGCCTGCTCGACCAGCAGCTCGAACAGCTCGGCGCCCAGGGCCGGCTTCGCGGCACTGGAGAAGCTCGGTCGCAGGCCGCTGTTGGTATCGGCGGCCAGGGTGAATTGCGAGACCAGCAGCAGGCCGCCGTCGACATCGGCGAGGGACAGGTTCATCTTGCCCTCGGCATCGCCGAACACCCGGTAGTTGAGCAGCTTGTGCAGCAGCCTGGCGACGCTCTCGGGGCTGTCCTGGGGCTCGACGCCGACCAGCGCCAGCAGGCCCTGGTCGATGGCGCCGACCACCTCGCCGGCGACCTCCACCCGGGCCCCGCGCACCCGCTGGATCAGCGCCTTCATGCTTCGTCCGGCGACAGGTTGAGCAGGCGCCGGGCGATCTGGTTGGCGGCACGCACCAGGGCATCGGTGATGCCCACTTCGGCCGCCGAGTGGCCGGCATCGCGGATGATCTGCAGCTCGCTGTTGGGCCAGGCCTGGTGCAGCTCCCAGGCGTTGTCCAGGGGGCAGATCACGTCGTAGCGGCCATGCACTATGACCCCCGGCAGATGGGCGATCTTGGGCATGTCGCGGATCAGCTGGTCGGCCTCGAGGAAGGCGTTGTTGACGAAGTAGTGGCACTCGATGCGGGCGATCGACAGGGCGCGGTGCGCCTCGCTGAAGCGCTCGACCACCTGCGGATTGGGGCGCAGGGTGGCGGTGCGCCCCTCCCAGCTCGACCAGGCCTTGGCCGCGTGCATCTGGGCGATCTGGTCGGGACCGGTCAGGCGCTTGTAGAAGGCCTGCATCAGGTTGCCGCGTTCCTCGACCGGGATCGGCGCCAGGTAGTCCTGCCAGTAGTCGGGGAACATACGGCTGGCGCCTTCCTGGTAGAACCAGTGGAACTCCTGGGGGCGGCAGAGAAAGATGCCGCGCAGGATCAGCCCGTGCACCCGCTCGGGATGGCTCTGGGCGTAGGCCAGGGCCAGGGTCGAGCCCCAGGAGCCGCCGAACAGCACCCATTTGTCGATGCCCAGGTGCTCGCGGATGCGCTCCAGGTCGGCGACCAGGTGCCAGGTGGTGTTGTTCTCCAGGCTGGCATGGGGCGTGGAGCGCCCGCAGCCGCGCTGGTCGAAGGTGACGATGCGGTACAGGTTGGGGTCGAAGAAGCGCCGGCTCAGGGCGTCGCAACCGGCGCCGGGGCCGCCGTGGATGAACACCACCGGCAGACCGTCCGGCGACCCGCTCTCGTCCACATAGAGCACATGCGGCTCTTCGACCGCCAACTCGTGGCGGGCGTGGGGTTTGATCTCCGGATACAAAGTCTGCATGGCAAGCTCCTGAATGTAGGCGTACGGTGCGTTCCAGGCTTCGGCGGGAGCACTTCGCCCCCCTCGGGGTTGCCAAGCCGCCGGGTTCCGCTCTGCCCCGCATCATAACCATGAAAAAGGAGTTCGGCATGCCGGCACGGCGATTTGCCCTGGCTTTCCTGATGCTTTTCACCCTGCTGGCCGGCTGTGGCGGCCGCGACGATCCCCAGGCGGCCCTGGAAGCCGCCGTGCAGCAGTTGCAGGACAACCTGGAGGCGAAGGACAACGGCGCGGTACTGGCGCTCTTGCACCCGCAGTTCTCCGCCCAGCAGCAGCTCGACCGCGACTGGGCCCGGCGCACCATGGCCCTGCTGTTCCTGCGCCATCAACAGGTGCGCGTGCTGGCCCTGAGCAAGAATAGCTACCTGGACCCGACCTATGGCGAGAAAGGCCACACCGAGGCCCAGGTCGCCCTGACCGGTGCCGCCGGCCTGATCCCGGACAGCGCAGGGCATTTCGCGGTCAAGCTGGAATGGTGGCGGGAGGACGGCGAGTGGCGCCTGGCGCGCCTGGGCTGGGACTGAGACCACCCGCGCCAGACGGCGCAGGTGGTGCGGGCGTTACAGGTCCCAGTTGAGGGACAGGCCGATGCCGTGCTGGCGGTCGTCGGTGCCGCGGAACTGGTAGGCCGCGCGCAGCTGCAGCGCCTCGGCCAGGGCGTGGCTGACGCCCAGGGACGCCAGGGTCTGGCCGCCGGCCGGGGCATGGCCCTGCAGCTCGAAGCGGTTGCCGGTCACCGAGCCGAGGCCCATGCGCAGCTGACGGGGGTCATCCTCGAACTCCCGTTCGCGGGCCACCTCGGCGAACACCTGGGTCGCCGGGCTCAGCTGGTAGTTCACCTGCACACCCAGCCCCAGACGCCTGCTGTCGCGCTGCTGGTCGGCGACGTCCAGCGCCGTCGAACTCTGCCCGCGCTCGCGGTAGCCATCCACATCGACCCGGGCGTAGTCGGCACTGACGAAGGGGCTGACCCGCCAGCCAGTGCCGGCATTGGCCAGGTCATAACCCAGGCGCCCGGACAGGGCCCAGAGCTGGCCATCGGTGTCGCCCGTCTCGCGGCGCTCGACGATGCCCAGGGCGAACTGGCGATTGAGGTCGTGGTAGTCCAGATGGCCCAGGCTCAGGCTGCCGTCGGCCCACACGCGACCATTCTGGTACTGGCCGAAGGCGCTGAGCAGGTAGCTGCGCAGGTCGTACTCGGAGTCGGCCTCGCCGGCCTCCAAATTCTGCTCCTGCAGGCCCAGGGCCAGACCCAGGCGCCAGTTGTCATCCAGACGGTAGCTGCCGCCCAGGTGCAGGCCATAGGCGTCGCTGTCCCCCGCGGCCACCGCCTCGCTGCGCTGGAAACGCTGGCGCTGACCGCTGGCGGCGACGAAGCTGCGCCACTGGCCCGGCGCCTGCCAGGCGCCGCGATCGGCCTGCCATTCGCTGCGCAGCTGCTGCTGGTGGCCGTTGAGGCTGGCCATGGCCATTTCCGGCAACAGCGACAGCTGCCAAGGTGCGGCGAGGATCGCGTAGGTGTAGTCGGCGGTGATCTGCTGCACCGCCGCGGTCGGGTGCACGCCATCGTTGAACAGCAGCCTGCCCGGGTTGGCCGAGGTGCCGCCCAGGCCCCAGGTCGGATCGGCCAGGCAGCTGCTGCCGCTGAAGCAGACGTCGGTCTGACTCACCAGCGGGTCGAACCCGTAGCTCGCCAGGTCGCCCTGCACCTCGTGCAGCAGGCCGCGGAAATTCAGGCGGATGACGTTGCCGCCCAGGGCCGTCAGCTGGCTGGCCAGCGCATCGTTGTACAGCGCCGCGGCGCCCGACCAGGCCGCGCGCATGCCAGTGGCGAAGCCGGCCGGGGTCAGGCCGACGTCCGGCAGGTCGGCGACGATGATGGTGCGCGCCCCCGCCTGCTGCAGGGCGGCGACACCGGCCACCAGGTTGGCCGCCGACGTGGCGGCGCTGGCCGGATCGACCACCACCCCCTGCAACACGTCGTTACCGCCGCCGTTGACGTAGAACAGCGCATCGGGGTCTACCCGCGGCACGTCAATCAGATAGCCGTTGCGGGTCCTGACCAGGCCGCCCCCGGCGTTCACCACCGAGCCGTTGGCCGCGGTGATCGAGGCGAGGACCTGATCGGTGCGGTAGCCGCCGACCGCATAATTGCTGCCGTCCGCATTGCCGGTCAGGGCCTGCGGCAGGATGGGCGTGGACGGCAGCGCCTGCAGGCCGAGATGAGCGGCCAGACGCTGCGGGGCGACCGCGTCGAAATATTCGCTGTTGTTCGCCAGGAAAGTCGGCCCGGTACGGTTGGTGAAGCGCAGGCCGCCGGTCGGGTTGCCACCCAGCAGGGGGCTGCCGGTATCCGGGAACTGGCCGCTGTCGCTCAGCGAATCGCCGAAGATCACCAGTTGCGAGTAGGGGTTGGCCTGGGTCGCGACCGGCAGCCCGGCCAGGAGTACTGCAGCGGTCAATGCTTTGATGGGGAAAGTCATGGCTACTCCGTCTTGTTGTATTGCCGACAGGCAAGCACGACAGAGTAGCCAGTCCGGCCGCAGCCGACTGTCCCCCAAATGGGCGAGTCGCCAGCCGGAGCTTCTGGCCCAGGCGGGGAGCCGATCCGGCGCTAGCGTCCCCGGAGGCTGGCCACCCGGCGCTGGACGAAGCGGTCGACGTAGTCGTCGGCCGGCTGCTCGAGAATCTCGCGGGGCGCGCCGACCTGGACCAGGCGGCCATCCCTGAGGATGGCGATGCGGTTGCCGATGCGCAGCGCCTCGTCGAGGTCGTGGGTGATGAAGACGATGGTCTTGTGCAGGCCCTGCTGCAGCTCCAGCAGCTGCTCCTGCATGTCGGCGCGGATCAGCGGGTCGAGGGCGCTGAAGGCCTCGTCCATGAGGATGATCTCGGTGTCGGCGGCCAGCGCCCGGGCCAGGCCGACCCGCTGGCGCATGCCGCCGGACAGCTGGTGCGGGTAGTGCGTCTCGTAGCCGGCCAGACCGACCCGGGCGACCCAGTGCGCGGCCCGCTCCAGGCAGTGCGCCCGGGCCTCGCCGCGCACCGTCAGGCCGTAGGCGACGTTGTCCAGCACGCTCCTGTGCGGCAGCAGGGCGAAGCTCTGGAACACCATGCTGATCTTCTTGCGCCGCAGTTGCCGCAGGGCCTGGCGGTCGTAGCCGAGGATGTCCTCGCCATCGATCAGGATCTGCCCGCTGCTGGGCTCGATCAGCCGGTTGAAGTGGCGCACCAGGGTCGACTTGCCGGAGCCGGACAGGCCCATGACGACGAAGACCTCGCCCGCCTCGATGCGCAGCGACAGGTCGTTGACCCCCACCACGCAGCCGGTGGCGGCGAGCACCTGCTCCTTGCTCCGGCCCTGGCGTATCTGGGCCAGCGCGGCCTCGCTGTGGCGGCCGAAGACCTTGTAGACGTGGTCGACCTGGATCTTGCTCACCGCCCGTCCTCGTGCGGCGCACGGCCATAGGCCTGGGTGATGCGATCGATGACCACGGCGAGAATGACGATGGCCAGGCCGGCCTCCAGGCCCTTGCCGACATTCAGCGTCTGGATGCCGATCAGCACCTCCTCGCCCAGCCCGCGGGCGCCGATCATCGAGGCGATCACCACCATCGACAGGGCCATCATGGTGGTCTGGTTGATCCCCGCCATGATGCTCGGCAGGGCCAGCGGCAGCTGCACGCCGAACAGCTGCTGCCAGCGGTTGGCGCCGAAGGCGTTGACCGCCTCCATCACCTCGCGGTCGACCTGGCGGATGCCCAGATCGGTGAGGCGGATCAGCGGCGGCGCGGCGTAGATCACCGTGGCGAAGATCGCCGGCACCTTGCCCAGGCCGAACAGCATCAGCACCGGGATCAGGTAGACGAAGCTGGGCAGGGTCTGCATGACGTCCAGCAGCGGCATCAGCAGCAGCCGCAGACGCGCGCTGCGGGCGGCCAGGATGCCCAGCGGGATGCCGATCAGCACCGCGATGACGGTGGCCACCAGCATCAGCGCCAGGGTCTGCATCAGCTTGTCCCACAGGCCGACCGCACCGACCAGAAACAGCAGGCCGACCATCACCAGGGTCGCACGCCAGCGCCGGGTGGCATGCCAGGCGATAGCGCCGACCAGTGCCAGCATCAGCCACCAGGGCGCGGCCCGAAGCAGGCCCTCGAGGCTGACGATGGCCCACAACAGGGTCTCAGATATCTGGCGGAACAGATCGCCGTACTGGATCACCAGCTTATCGACCCAGGCGTTGACCCAGTCGGCGATGGAGAAGGTGAAACGCTCGGGAAACATAGGTCAGTCTCGGCCGTGAGTTGTCGACTGCCCCCTTGGAGGACGGTCAAGCGGGTCTGCTGGATGAATCCGCGCCAACGTCGTCCTGAATTGATCAGGCGCAGGTCTCAGAATCCGCGTCATTCGACAAAGTAGTGCGCTGTCATCAGGGACTGGAGGCTCGACGCGTTGAGGACGCAGTCCAGACGACCGGCAGCGAGGGCCGGCGCCTGGCCCGCTAATCAGTTCAGGGCCGCGTCGATCCGCGCCGCGACCTCGGCCGGGACCCAGGTCGACCAGATGTCCCGGTGCTCGCGGTAGAACTGCCGGCTGACCTCAGCGGCCTCGCTGTGCTGCTCGGACATCCGCGCCAGGATGCTGTTGAACAGCGGCAGGGGAATCTGCACCTTGTCGAATACCTTGACCAGCTCGGGGGCGCGCGCATGGAAGTCGCGGGACACGCCGATGGCGATCTTGGCCGGCAACGAGCGGCTGCCGACGGGGTTGGGGTGGTCGCCGTCGATCAGGGTCGCCCAGGCCGCGGCGTCGAACGGCGGCTCCGCCAGTTGCACCAGTTCGTAGCGCCCCATCAGCGGGGTCGGCGACCAGTAGTAGAAGAGGATGGGCTGCTGCCGGCGAATCGCCGAACTGATCGCCGCATCCAGGGCCGGGCCGGCGCCGGTGCGGAAGTTCACGTAGCTGTCCGTCAACCCGTAGGCCTTGAGCTTCTGCGAGTTGACCACGGCACAGGTCCAGCCGCTCGGGCAGTTGTAGAAGCGCCCCTTGTCCGGCTCCTCGGGGTCGCGGAACAGCGCCTTGAAGCGTGGCAGGTCGCTCACCGACTCGAGCCCGGCCGCCGGCGCATCGGCGCCCCTGACCAGGTAGGCGGGCACCCACCAGCCCTCGGTCGCCCCCCGTACCGGCTCGCCGACGGCGAACACCTCGCCGGCCGCTTCGGCCTTGCGCCAGATCTCGCTGCGTCCGGCCCATTGCTCGGCGATCACCTGCACGTCGTTCTGCTTCAGCGCGTTCTCCATGGTCAGGGTATTGCCCGGCAGCGCATCGGTCTGACAGCCATAGCCCTGCTCCAGCAGATCGCGCAGCACCTGGGTGGCGAACATGCCGCTCTCCCAGTTGAGTCCGGCGAACACCACGGTGCTCGGATAGGGGCAGGCGGCCGGCGCGGCCTGGGCGGCGGCGCCGGACAGCGCCCCGACCAGGGTCAGGGCGGCGAACACGGGACGGAACAACGGCATGGCAGTCTCCAGGTCGACGGCGGAGGCGAGTGCCGTTTGCCGCCCCGAGAGCGGCGACAGACGACTACCAAGGGTTTAGACCCCGGCGCGCCGTTTGCCCAGTTTTTCCCCCGGCGGCCTGCCGGCATTGCTCCGCGGGCGGAGGGCACGGGCTGTCGCCGGCCCGGTGCCGGGCCGCACGATTCAGCGGCTAGTTGTGTAAACCCAGTACGTTATTCAGTGAAAGCGGAACGCGACTGATTGGTGGCTGGTAGCCGAGGCTGGCGTGTGGCCGGTGCCAATTGTAGTGATGTAGCCAGGGCGTCAGGTGCTGTGCTCGCTGTGCCGAACTTTCATAGCTATGGGCATAGGCCCACTCGCGCAGACTGGTCTGGATGAAGCGCTCGGCCTTGCCGTTGGTGCGTGGCGTGTAAGGTTTGGTGCGCAGATGGCGCAGCCCCAATCGTCTGAGCAAACGCCGAAACGTGCGAGAGCGATAGCAGCTGCCGTTGTCGGTCATGATGCGGGTGAAACGAATGCCCAGGCTGCGGTAGTAGCGCAGCGCCTGGAGCAAGGCTTGGCAAGCACTGCGACCACGCTCGTCAGGATGCAGGCTGCTGAAGGCGATGCGGCTGGCATCGTCGATGGCCACGTGGACGAATTCCCAGCCCGCGCCGTCGGAGTTCTGCTGTCGGTCGCCGGTGACCCGATGGCCAGGTCGCCAGAAACGGCCCAGCTTTTTGATATCCAGATGCAGCAGATCTCCGGGTGTCGGGTACTCGTAGCGCACCACCGGTGGCGCCGGCTCCAGCTCAGCCAGTCGATGAAAGCCGGCCCGCCGCAGGCGGCGCGCAACAGTGCTGACGGCCAAGCCTAGCTCTCTGGCGATCTGCCGATAGGTCTTGCGGCATCGCCGATGTTCGATCAGACGCTCGACCACGGTATCGGGTGTCGCATGCGGGCAGTGTTGCGGACGTGATGAACGATCCATCAACCCGGCCTCGCCTTCCTCGCGAAAGCGCCGCAACCATTTGTAGGCGGTTCGCACGCTCACACCGGCCGCCTGGGCGGCTTCTTCGACCCGCAAGCCGTGCTGGATGCGCTGAACCAAAAGGGCTCGACCGCGAGGGGTAAGACGGGCATGTTTATGCAGGTTCATCCGGGGCTCCTGGAAGGCTAGGTTGGTCGCACTTCCAGAATTCCGGGAATGCCCCGGATGAACAACCTACTGAGAGATCACAGCTAGTCGAGCTCGCCGTCGGCCGCCCGCCAGATCAGCGCCCCGGTGTCGTAGCCCCGGTCGCGCGCCACCTGCAGCAGCCGGTCGCGCTGCGCCGGTTCGACCCGCGGGCTGCGCGCCAGCAGCCACAGGAAGTCGCGATCCGGATGGCCGACCAGGGCGCTCTGGTAGTCGTCGTCCAGGTAGAGCACCCAGTACTCGCCCTTGGCCACGCCGGGCAGCAGGCGGCTAAACCAGTTGTCGAAGCGCACCCACAGCTTGTCGGTCTCGCCCGTCACCTGCGGAACGGCCACGCCTTCGGCCTGTTGCCACTCGCCTTCGCGGGTAAGGCAGCGGTTGACCACCGCCAGGCTGCCGTCGTCCTGCAGGGCGTAGTGGGCCTCGGACTGGGCGCAGTTGCGCTGGAAGAACATGGGCAGGCGTGCCCACTCGTACCAGGTGCCCTGGTAGCGCTGCAGATCGACTGCGTCGACCGTTCGCGGCGGCACCGGCCCGGTTCCGGAATTGGCGCAGCCGGCCAGCAGCGCCACCATCATCAAGCTCGACAACCCGCGCATCGCGACCTCCTTACTTGAGCCCCTTGCCGGAGAACATCAGCACCTGGTCACCGGCGAACTGCACGCTGATGAAGCTCTGCTCGTCGCCCCAGGTGCAGCTGGTGATGCCCAGGGCGCCGGCGCATTCGCTGGGCGCACCGAGCAGCTGCTCGACCTCGGGCTTGCTCATGCCGGCCTGCAGTTTCGAGTAGTTGGCCTGGTTGACCTTGTTGCAGGCGACCAGCAGCACAGAAGCTGCGATCAGGGCGAGGGCGCGAAACGACATGCAGGGACTCCGCTGGATAAAGGTTCGAGCCCGCCTGATGCAGGCCCGCGATACGCTCGGTTGGACGTCAGAAGCGCGAGCCGGGTTCCTCGAGGAAGCGCAGTTCCTCCTCGCTCGAGTCGCGACCGAGAATCGCATTGCGATGGGGAAAGCGGGCAAAGCGGGCGATTATTCGCTGGTGGCGTTCGGCGTAATCGAGGTAATCGGCGAACAGCTTGTGCTCGGCGGCAGGCGCGGCATCGAGCAGGCGACTGAAGCGTCGCACCGCCTCGTCCTGCAGCAGCAGGTCCTCGGCGTGCTCCAGCACCAGGTAGATGAACACCCGCTGGATCGGCGCCAGCGCCGCTTCGCGCTCGCCATCCAGGCCGTCCAGCACCAGCTGGCGGGCACGGGCGTCACCGGCGAAGGCGCGCGGGTCGTCGCGATGGATCATGCGCGGCAGCTGGTCGAGCAGCAGGGTCAGCGCCAGCCAGCCTTCGGCCTGCTCCGCCCAGTCGCCGAGGCCGCCGGCCAGGGCCTGCTCGACCAGCCCGCCGAAGCGCTCGCGCGCCTCGGCGTCCTGGCCGTCACGCTTGCCGAACCACAGCCCGGAGCGCGCCGCGGCCACCTCGCCCGCCGTCGTCAGGGGGCCGAACCACCAGTCGAGCAGAGGCTGCCAGGGCGCGCTCATGGTTCATTCCTGGTGGTAGGCGGTAACGCGCTCGACTTCCTGCTTGGAGCCGAGGAACACCGCCACCCGCTGGTGCAGCGAGCTCGGCTGGATGTCGAGAATGCGCTGGGTGCCGTTGGTGGCGGCACCGCCGGCCTGCTCGATGATAAAGGACATCGGGTTGGCCTCGTACATCAGGCGCAGCTTGCCGGGCTTCTCCGGCTCGCGGGCGTCGCGCGGGTACATGAAGATGCCGCCGCGGGTGAGGATGCGGTGCACGTCGGCCACCATCGAGGCGATCCAGCGCATGTTGTAGTTCTTCTCCAGCGGCCCGGTCTCGCCGGCCAGCAGCTCGCCGACGTAACGCTGCACCGGCGCCTCCCAGTGGCGCTGGTTGGACATGTTGATGGCGAATTCCTTGGTGGTCTCCGGCACCTTGATGTTGTCGTGGGTCAGCACGAAGCTGCCCAGCTCGCGGTCCAGGGTAAAGCCCTTGACGCCGTTGCCCAGGGTCAGCAGCAGCATGGTCTGCGGGCCGTAGATGGCGTAGCCGGCGGCGACCTGCTGGGTGCCCGGCTGGAGGAAGGCGTCCTCGCCCAGGTCGCCCACATCACCATTGCGCTCGGGGCAGCGCAGCACCGAGAAGATGGTGCCGACCGAGACGTTTACATCGATGTTCGACGAGCCGTCCAGCGGGTCGAACACCAGCAGGTAGGCGCCCTTGGGGTAGCGGCCGGGAATCTGGTAGGCGTTGTCCATCTCCTCCGAGGCCATGCCGGCCAGGTGGCCGCCCCACTCGTTGGCTTCCAGGAGGATTTCGTTGGACAGCACGTCAAGCTTCTTCTGCACCTCGCCCTGCACGTTCTCGGTTTCCATGCTGCCGAGCACGCCGCCCAGGGCGCCCTTGGAGACCTGATGGCTGATCGCCTTGCAGGCCCGTGCCACCACTTCGATAAGGAAACGCAGATCGGCGGGGGTGTTGTGGCTGCGGGTCTGCTCGATCAGATAGCGGCTCAGGGTAACGCGGGACATGGACGGCTCCGGGAAGGAAGAAAAATCGCGCGCAGTTTAACCCTTTATCGGCTTCGGCGCCTCAGCAGCTGGATGGAAGGCCCCGGAGCAGGCCTCCATCGCGGGCTTGAGCTCAATGGCTGGGTGCCCGGCGCAGCAAGCTGGCGGCCATCAGCACCAGCAGGGCGACGCCCAGCAGCAGCACGCCCCACAGCCCCCAGCGCCGCCACTGTGGCTGGCCAGCCGCCGGCGCCGTGGCCTGCAGCGCCGCGCCCGGCGCCACCTGCGCCGAGTCGAGCTGCTGCAGGCGCTCCGGGCGAAAGCCCGGGATCAGGCTGGTCAACGGCAGCGCAACCGAGGGTGCATCCGGGTTGCCCAGGGCCAGGCGGTAGGGCGGGCCGCCACGCTGCAGGAACACCAACCAGGTGGCGCGCACGCCGACCTGCAGGCGCGGGGCGAGGCCCAGGCCGCCGCCGCGCTCGTCCACCTGCAGGCGCAGCTGCTGCACGGCGACACCGGGCAGGGCCAGTTCATCCTGTCGCTGCTCACCCTCCGGCTCCGGCAGGCGATAGAGCAGGCCGCTGCCCAGTGTCCGCCAGCGGCCCTGACCGCCACCGCGGCCACTGACCCGCACCGGCACCAGGCGGTTGTCCTGGCCCAGTTCGAGGCGGATCCGCTGCACCGGCAACGTGCGTGGCAACTGCCAGCGGAAAGAGTCGTCGGCGGCGCGGTCGGCCGGCAGCGGCTCGGACCACACCAGCGGCAACGACAGGCTGCCCGCTGGCCGACTGAACAGGCGCGCGACGGTCAGTGGCGGCGCCTCTCGCGGGCTCTCCCACATCAGCCGCAGGTAGCGCGCCTGCCGGCCCGGCAAGTCGATCTGACGCCGTTCGATGCGCTCGTCGGCAAACGACAGGCGTGCCAGCTGCGCCTGACCCCAGGAGCGCCAGGTGCGCAGGTCGTCACTGGCCTCGATGCGCAAGCGCTGAAAGCCCTCGTGGTCGCTGCTCCAGTCCAGCTCCAGGCGCACCAGGGGATCCTCGACGGCGCTGACATCGAGCAGCCAGCCGCGCCGGGCAGAGGCCTGCGCCGATGGAGCCGTCTCGACCAGTTCGATCAGCGTGCCCCTGGCGCTGCGCTGCACGCGCAGGCCCGGCGAGTCCGTCAGGTCGTCCGCTTCGGCATGCAGCGCGAACCAGCGCACCTCGTGCTCGTGCAAGGTCTCCTCGGCCGGGCTGCGCACCAGGGCATAGGCCAGGGTCTCCCCCTCGCCGTTGAACACCCGCAGGTCGCGCAGGTCGGCGAAATCAGCCGCCAGGTGCACGGCCATGGGCAGTTCCAGGCGATACCAGGGGCCCACCCCGGTCAGCGCCAGGGGCAGTTGCCAGGCGTAGTCGCCGGGCCGCTCCGCAGCCTGGCCGACAAGGCTGCACAGCAGGCCCACAAGCAGCAGCCAGGCGCGTCCAGGGTGCTTGTTAATGCTCATGCCTGCTCCTGTTCCATCTGGCCCGCCTCGTCTTTTCTGGCGGGTGGCAAGGGGGCGAAATAACCGACCACCAGGAGCAACACGCCGACCCCGATAAAGGAGACGATGCGCTCCAGCCCGCCGCGGTTGCCCAGCTCGACGAAGAACAGCTTGGCCACCACCACGGCGATCAGCAGCGCGCCGAGCAACCACAGCTCGCGGCGCTGGCGCAGGTGACCGAAGACCATCAGTGGCAGGGCGATCAGGGTCCAGACGATGGACAGCCCGGCCTGCACCAGCATCGAGTCGAGCAGGATCGGCAGGCGGTAGGGCACCCCGCCCCAATGGTGCGCCGTGCGCATCACCAGGGCGGTGAACAGGGCGAACAGCGAGGCGCCGAGCAGTCCCTGGAGCAACAGGCGGCCGCGTGCGGCCGACATACCCAGCTGCGGCAGGCTCACCGAAGACCAGGCATAGAGCGCCGCCAGGGCGAACAGCAGGCCCAGCTCCAGGGGGTTGAGCAACGGCAGGTAGGGCAGCGGCGCGGCGCCACCGTCACTGGCGATATTGGCCAGCCAGAACCAGGCGAGCATCAGCAGGGCCAGCGGCAACGCCGCCAGCACCCGGTACTCGCGCGGGTGCTCAACCAGCGGCCAGGGCCACTTCTGCGGCTTCGCCATCCACCACAGGTAGGCACTGGGCAGCAGCGCCCAACCGAGCCAGCGCCAGGCGTTGTAGTGCGCGGACAGGGCGAGGAAGCGGTAGCGCAGCTCCAGGGCCAGCACCGCCAGCAACAACCAGCAGCCGAATACGTGGGCCGCGCTGCGGGCACCGCCCGGCAGCTTCGGGCCCAGGCGTCGCAGCAGCCAGAAGTGCGCGGCGAACAGCGCCGGCCAGGCCAGCCAACCGAGATGGGCCAACGGCTGGTAGCGAAAGTGCCAGCTCTGCAGCAACACCGCCGCCGCAACCGGCACCAGCAGGCACGCGAGCAGCGCCAGCTGCGGCCAGGCCCGGCGCTGCGCCAGCACCCCGCCCAGCGCCGCGCTCGCCGCTAGCGCCAGCAGCAGGGCTGCCCCTTGCAGGCCCGTGCCCTCGACGAAACGCAGCACCTCGGCGGCCAGCGCCAGCCCCAGCCAGGCCACGCCCCACACCAGCAGCCACAGGGCCAGCGGCGCACCCGTGCGCTCAAGCAGCGGCAAGCCCTCGCCCCGCTCCAGCATGTGCAGCCGCCACGCGGCGAACAGCGCGGCGAGCGCCAGGGACGCGGGCGCCCAGAACTCGGTATGGAGCAATGGCCGCAACCCGTCGCCGTCGCCCGGGACGAGCAGCAGCTCAAGGCCGACAAGCACGGCCAGGGCGCAGGCGAACTGCAGTCCCAGGGCGAAGAGGAAGCCGGCACGCTGCTGCAGGTGCAGGCCGAGCCCGAGCACCAGCAACGCACCGGCGCCGTATACGGCGCCACTGCCGGGCAGTCCGAGCACCCGAGCCAGATACAGCCAGACCAGGCCCAGCAGCGACAGCGCCGCCAGCCCAAAAAGCAGCCGGCGCTCTCCACCCAGGCGCAGCACGCGCATCGCGGCGAACACGCCAACGATCAGCAGCCCGGCGACCAGTGCGGCGGCCAGCAAAGCAGATCCGTCACGCCCGTCATCGAACAGCGGCGCGCTGCCCATCTGCAGCGCAAGCAACAGGCCGCCGAGCAGCTGAACCGCGCAGGCGGCCAGCAGCAGGTTCCGCGCCTGCAGGCGCAGGCCGAGCAGCAGGGTCAGCAACCCCGCTGCCGCCCAGGCGATGACGCTGCCGGCGACGGCGAAGCTCAGCGGCGCCATCAGGTAGAAGAAGGCCAGGCCGGCGCCGGCCAGCCACGGCAGGCCGCGCCGCTCCCAGCTGCTGCTGGCCTCGGCAGGCGCCCGGCGCAGCTGCCAGTAGCTGAACGACAGCGCCACGCCGAGCAGCAGTGCACCCAGCACGGCGCCGCTCAGCAACGGGTCCTGGCCGATGCGCAGCTCGCCCAGGTAGGCCAGCGCCGCGCCGAATTGCAGCAGCAGGGCGAAGGCCCGTGCCAGACCCCGGCGCTGGTGCAGCGCCAGCCAGTAGACGCCGGCGCCCTCCACCGCCCAGGCCGCCGAGGTCCAGCGGGCATCCAGGCCCAGGGGAATCGCCAGGCTGGCGAACACCACGCCCAGGGCCAGGCAGGTCTCCACCAGCAGCAGCGCGCGGCCGGCGGTGCGCCCTGCCAGCAGGCGGGCCAACGCCAGGTACAGCAGCCCCAGGCCGAGGGCGCTGAAGGCCGCGGCGAATTCGAGGTGCTGCACCAGGGCGAACTGCAGGCCGAAGCCGACCAGCGGCGGGCCGAGCAGCACGGTGGCGTCGAGGTAGTCGCCCTGCCCGGCCGACCAACGCAGCAGCTCGCCGCGCGCGACGGGGGCATCGGCCGCCTCGCGCAGCTTGCGCCGGGCGAACAGCAGGCCGATGGCCAGGTACATCAGGAAGAACAGCCACAGGAAGGGCGCGGTGCTCCACAGCAGCTCCGGGGTATAGGCGCGCAGGCCCCAGGCCAGGCCGATGCTGAAGGTGCCGACGAAACCGATCAGGTTGAGCAGGCGCCAGGCCTTGAACCAGGCGATGGCCAGGATGCCGGCGTTGAGCAGGGCGAAGTAGCCGAACAGCGCGACATGATCGCCGCTGCCGGTGGAGCTCAGGATGGGCGCGGCGAAGCCGCCGAGGGCCGCCGCGGCGGCCAGGCCCAGGGCGTTCTGCGCCACCGCGAGGACCGCCGAGGCGCAGGTCACCAGCACCAGCAACGCCAGGGCCATGCCCCCCGGCAGCAGCGGATGCAGGCGCAACGCGGCGAACACCGTGAGGTAGAGCACGCCGACCCCGGCGCCCTGGAGCACCAGGGCATAGCCGGGATTGCGCCGGCGCAGCCACCAGCCCAGGCCGAGCAGGGCGATGGCGCTGGCGGCGACGCCGGCGTAGCGCAGCTCCACCGGCAGCACCAGGCCCTCGGTGGCGTAGCGCAGGAGGAAGGCCAGGCCGAGGAACAGCAGCAGCACCCCGACCCGCAGCACCGTGTTGCCGCCCAGCAGCCAGGCCCGCGCCTTGGCCAGGCCACGCTGGAGCAACGACGGCTCGCGCGGCGCCGGGCGCGCCGGCCCGGCGTGCTCGGCTGGGTCCGTGACCGCCGCGGCACCGCTCGCCGCCTCGGCGGCCTGCGGCGGGATCTCCAGGCTCCAGTCCGGCTCCGGCTCCGGCTCGGCCGTAGGCTCAGGCGCCGCGGCCGCCTGCGGGGCCCGGGCCTGCTCGACCCGCAGCAGGCGCTCGTGGATCGCCGTGGTGCCGCGCTCGAAGCGCTCGGCGAAGCTCGCCAGCTGCGCCGCCAGCTCCGCGTTGTGCCGGGCCAGCGCCTGCAGCCTGAGGGCCTGGCCCAGGCTCAGGCCCAGCACGCCGCCCAGCAGCGCGGCGCCGAGGGACTCCCCGACCAGGGTGCCCAGCGCCAAGCCCACCAGCATGAAGATCCATTGCATGCAGCATTTCCCGATCCGCTAGAACAGTTCGGCCGCACCCTGCGCCCGCGCCGCCGTCCGCAGCGTTGCTCAGTATAGGTGCCGGCCTCCTCGACACTCAGGAGACGCCCGCCCCGGACCTGGCGGACACAAGCGGGGGGCCGACGGTAGGAAAAACCGACCAGCCGGCAGAAGTGTGTTCACATTTTCACCAGCACCGCTATCATCGCCCGCCGCACAGCCACCGCACGCACATCGCCGCCATGAAGAACAACCTGATCGCCGCCGCCGAACTCGACCGCCTGGACACCTGGGCCAAATACAGCGCCGACATGTGCCACAGCTGCATGTCCAGCTGCTGCACCCTGCCGGTGGAGGCGCGCATCGGCGACCTGATCCGCATCGGCGTGGTCGACGAGTTCGAGCGCGGCGAGCCGGCCAAGAACATCGCCAAGCGCCTGCAGAAGGACGGCATAGTCGAGCGCTTCAACCAGAAGTCCGGGGTCTTCACCCTGGCACGCATGAGCAACAACGACTGCCTCTACCTCGACCGCAAGTCGCGCCTGTGTACCATCTACGACAAGCGCCCCGACACCTGCCGCAACCACCCCAAGGTCGGCCCGCGTCCGGGCTACTGCGCCTACAAGCCCAAGCCGCTGAGTTAGCCGCTCAGGCCAGAATAGAAAAACCCCCGCCGGCCTGCGCCGACGGGGGTTTTTCATTCAGCCTGACGAATCAGTTCTTGGCTTTCTTGGCTGCGCGGGTGCGCTCGCCTTCGTCCAGGATCTTCTTGCGCAGACGGATCGACTTCGGCGTGACTTCGCACAGCTCGTCGTCCTGGATGAATTCCAGGGCCTGCTCCAGGGTGAAACGAACCGGCGGCACCAGGGCGATGGTCTCGTCTTTACCGGAAGCACGCATGTTGTCGAGCTTCTTGCCCTTGGTGGGGTTCACGCCCAGGTCGTTGTCGCGGCTGTTCAGGCCGACGATCTGACCGTTGTAGATTTCCTGGCCGTGCTCGACGAACAGCTTGCCACGCGCCTGCAGGGTTTCCAGGGAGTAGGTCAGGGCCTTGCCGGTATCGATCGAAACCAGTACGCCGTTCTGGCGGCCGGACATGTGGCCGGACTTCATGGTGTCGTAACGGTCGAAGATCGAGGTCAGGATGCCGGCACCGTTGGTCAGGGTCAGGAACTGGTTACGGAAACCGATCAGACCGCGAGCCGGGATGTTGTACTCCAGGCGCACACGGCCCTTGCCATCCGGCACCATGTTGCTCAGGTCGCCCTTGCGCAGGCCCATCTCTTCCATGACCTTGCCCTGAGCATCTTCCGGGATGTCGATGGTGACGTTCTCGAACGGCTCCTGCTTGACGCCGTCGACTTCACGGATGATCACTTCCGGACGGCCTACGCCCATCTCGAAGCCTTCGCGACGCATGTTCTCGATCAGTACCGAGAGGTGCAGCTCACCACGGCCGGAGACCTTGAACTTGTCGGCCGAGTCGCCCTCTTCGACGCGCAGGGCCACGTTGTACAGCAGCTCCTTGTCCAGACGCTCCTTGATGTTGCGGCTGGTGACGAACTTGCCTTCCTTGCCGCAGAACGGCGAATCGTTGACCTGGAACGTCATGGAGACGGTCGGCTCGTCGACGGTCAGCGGCTTCATCGCTTCGACGTTGTTGATGTCGCACAGGGTGTCGGAGATGAACAGTTCATCGAAGCCGCTGATGCAGACGATGTCGCCAGCGGTGGCTTCTTCGACGTCCACGCGGTGCAGACCGTGGTGGCCCATCAGCTTGAGGATACGGCCGTTGCGCTTCTTGCCTTCGGTGTCGATGGCGACGACCGGGGTGTTCGGCTTGACGCGACCGCGGGCGATACGGCCAACGCCGATGATGCCGAGGAAGCTGTTGTAGTCCAGTGCCGAGATCTGCATCTGGAACGGGCCGTCAACGTCGACTTTAGGGGCCGGTACGTGGTCGACGATGGCCTGGTACAGCGGGCTCATGTCTTCGGCCATGGCGGTGTGATCCAGGCCGGCGATGCCGTTCAGGGCCGAGGCATAGACGACCTGGAAGTCGAGCTGCTCTTCGGTGGCGCCGAGGTTGTCGAACAGGTCGAAGATCTGATCCAGCACCCAGTCAGGACGGGCGCCCGGACGGTCGACCTTGTTGATCACCACGATCGGCTTCAGGCCGGCTTCGAAGGCCTTCTTGGTCACGAAGCGGGTTTGCGGCATCGGGCCGTCCTGGGCGTCGACCAGCAGCAGTACGGAGTCCACCATCGACATCACGCGCTCTACCTCACCGCCGAAGTCGGCGTGGCCGGGGGTGTCGACGATGTTGATGCGGTACTCGTTCCAACGGATGGCGGTGTTCTTCGCCAGGATGGTAATGCCGCGCTCTTTTTCCTGGTCGTTCGAGTCCATCACGCGCTCGTCGTTGAGCTCGCCGCGCTCCAGGGTGCCGGACTGACGCAGGAGTTTGTCTACCAGGGTGGTCTTACCATGGTCAACGTGGGCGATGATGGCGATGTTACGTAGATTTTCGATCACTTTTGTATCTCGATCAGAGGATTCGGTGTGCCGCGAAGTCTAGGCGGCGGAGATTAACTAATTGCGAATTCGGCCAGGCGGTGCAAAGGCCTGGCGGCAGCGTCGGGCTGCCCCGCGGTCGGGGGGGCGATGGCGGATGCTGCCGCCATTCAGCCCCGGGGTCTTATGTCGGACGATAAACGCGCACATTGGCATGCCCCTCGCTCAACAGGTGGTGGGCATGCAGGCGGCTCATCACCCCCTTGTCGCAATACAGCAGGTACTGGCGCGCCTCATCCAGTTCCTTGAACTTGCTGTTCAGGGCGTAGAAGGGCAGCGCCTGCACCTCGATGCCGGGCAACTCCAGCGGCTCGTCCTCGACCGCGTCGGGGTGGCGGATGTCGATCACCACCTGGCCGGCCAGGGCCTCGCCGACCTCCTCGACCTGCACGTCCTTGCCCAGCTCGTCGATCACCTTGTCGATCGGCAGCAGGGTGGCGCGCTCCAGGGCGCGCTCGAGGATGGCCATGTCGAACTGCGCCTCCTCGTAGGCGATGCGCTCGGGCTTGGCCTTGGTGGTCGGGTTGACCGAGATGACCCCGCAGTATTCCGGCATGTGCTTGGCGAACTCGGCGGTGCCGATGGCGTAGGCGGTGTCGATGATGTCCTGCTTGTGGCTGGCGATCAGCGGCCGCAGCACCAGCTTGTCGGTGGCCGAGTCGATCACCGAGAGGTTCGGCAGGGTCTGGCTGGACACCTGGCTGATCGCCTCGCCGGTGACCAGGGCGTCGATCTGCAGGCGCTCGGCCATGCGCGTGGCGGCGCGCAGCATCATGCGCTTGAGGACCACGCCCATCTGGCTGTTGTCGACCTTGCCGAGGATCTCGCCGAGCACTTCCTCGAACGGCACGCTGATGAACAGCACGCGGTGCGAGCGGCCGAACTTCTGCCACAGGTAGTGGGCCACTTCCATCACCCCCAGCTCGTGGGCGCGGCCGCCGAGGTTGAAGAAGCAGAAGTGGCTGAGCAGGCCGCGACGCATGATCTGGTAGGCGGCGACGGTGGAGTCGAAGCCGCCGGACATCAGCACCAGGGTCTGCTCCAGCGAGCCCAGAGGGTAGCCGCCCAGGCCGTTGTGCTGGCGATGGACGATGAACAGGCGCTGGTCGCGGATTTCCATGCGCACCTCGACCTCGGGCTGCTTCAGGTCGATGCCGGCGGCGCCGCACTGCTGGCGCAGCTGGCTGCCGACATGGCGCTCGACGTCCATCGAGGTGAAGCTGTGCTTGCCGCCGCGCTTGCAGCGCACGGCGAAGACCTTGCCCGGCAGCTGCTCGGCGAAATGCAGCTTGCACTTGTCCAGCACGTCGTCGAGGTCGCCCAGCGGATACTCGTGGACCTCGAGGAAATGGATCAGGCCCGGGGTGCAGCGCAGGCGCTCGATCATTTCCTGCAGCAGCTTCGGCTCGTCGACCGCAGTCTCCACCTCGAGGTTGTCCCACACACCGCTGACCTGCAGCTGCGGATCGAGGTCGCGCAGCACCAGGCGAATGTTCTTGGCCAGCTGACGGATGAAATGCTTGCGCACCGGCCGGCTCTTGATGGTGATTTCCGGGAAGACTTTAACGATCAATTTCATGAAAGCTGCGCGTGCCGAAACGGCCGAAAAAACAGGGGCGCGGATTATAGCGGAAATTGCTCAGACTTTGATCAAAAATCCCAGCCCCCTCCTGGCTCGCACCATTTTAGTGCCTTTCAGAAACATACAGCCTCAATTTGGTGCAAAAACCCTCAGCAAACTGCCGCACAGCCCCCGCCACCCCTGAGTTTCAGCCATCAAGCCCATTCCGGGGCACTGGCATGCAATTTGCTCTCTTGTGAGGCAGGTTGTCCTGGCCGACTATCGCGCCGGGCTTCACGAACTATTGAAGGCTCCCATTCGAGCCTTATTCATCTGGAGGACAGCATGTCGAAGTCGATTCAACTGATCAAAGAACACGACGTGAAGTGGGTGGACCTGCGCTTCACCGACACCAAGGGCAAGCAGCACCACGTCACCATGCCGGCTCGCGATGCCCTGGACGAAGACTTCTTCGAACACGGCAAGATGTTCGACGGCTCCTCCATCCACGGCTGGAAAGGCATCGAAGCCTCCGACATGATCCTGATGCCGGTCGACGAGACCGCCGTGCTGGACCCCTTCACCGAAGAGCCGACCCTGATCATCGTCTGCGACATCGTCGAGCCGAGCACCATGCAGGGCTACGACCGCGACCCGCGCTCGATCGCCAAGCGTGCAGAGGAATTCCTCAAGACCACCGGCATCGGCGACACCGTGTTCGTCGGCCCGGAGCCCGAGTTCTTCATCTTCGACGAAGTGAAGTTCAAGTCCGATATCTCCGGCTCGATGTTCAAGATCTACTCCGAGCAGGGCTCCTGGATGACCGACCAGGACGTCGAAGGCGGCAACAAGGGCCACCGCCCGGCCGTCAAGGGCGGCTACTTCCCGGTTCCGCCGTGCGACCACGACCACGAAATCCGTACCGCCATGTGCAACGCCATGGAAGAAATGGGCCTGGTCGTCGAAGTGCACCACCACGAGGTGGCCACTGCCGGCCAGAACGAGATCGGCGTGAAGTTCAACACCCTGGTGGCCAAGGCTGACGAAGTGCAGACCCTGAAGTACTGCGTGCACAACGTCGCCGACGCCTACGGCAAGACCGCCACCTTCATGCCCAAGCCCCTGTACGGCGACAACGGCTCGGGCATGCACGTGCACATGTCGATCTCCAAGGACGGCAAGAACACCTTCTCCGGCGAAGGCTATGCCGGCCTGTCCGACACCGCCCTGTACTTCATCGGCGGCATCATCAAGCACGGCAAGGCGCTGAACGGCTTCACCAACCCGTCGACCAACTCCTACAAGCGTCTGGTCCCGGGCTTCGAAGCACCGGTCATGCTGGCCTACTCGGCGCGCAACCGCTCCGCCTCGATCCGCATCCCCTATGTGTCGAGCCCGAAGGCCCGCCGCATCGAGGCACGCTTCCCGGACCCGGCCGCCAACCCCTACCTGTGCTTCGCCGCGCTGCTGATGGCCGGCCTGGACGGTATCCAGAACAAGATCCACCCCGGCGACGCGGCGGACAAGAACCTGTACGACCTGCCGCCGGAAGAAGGCAAGCTGATCCCGCAGGTGTGCGGCAGCCTGAAGGAAGCCCTGGAAGAGCTGGACAAGGGCCGCGCCTTCCTGACCAAGGGCGGCGTGTTCTCCGACGACTTCATCGATGCCTACATCGAGCTGAAGAGCGAAGAAGAAATCAAGGTGCGCACCTTCGTGCACCCGCTGGAATACGACCTGTACTACAGCGTCTAAGCCAGCCCCACGCCGCCTGACGGCGTGACGCCCAAGGCCTCCCCCGCCACCGCCGGGGGAGGCTTTTTTTTGTGGGCGACAATCACAGCCGGGAGGCGCCGCGCTTGCCAGCACGGCGCACCGGTGCAACGCTAGGCAGCACGAACCCCGGGAGATTGGCCATGCGCCTCATGCTCACCTGCCTGCTGCTGGCCCTGGCCCTGCCGGCCAGTGCACAGATCTACAAGTACACCGACGAGAAAGGCAATACGGTATTCACCAACCAGCCGCCGGACGGCAGCGCGGCCCAGCCCGTCGAACTGCCCCCGACCAACAGCGTGGAGATGCCGGCCCCGAGTCCCGCGCCGGCGGGCGGCGCCAGCACCGAGACGGCGGCGCAAGCGCCCTATCGCACCCTGCAGCTGACCGACCTGCCCAGCGACGAGGCCCTGCGCGCCAACAACGGCACCTTCAGCGTCGGTGTCGCCCTCGAGCCGCGCCTGGCCGCGAGCCACCGCCTGCGCCTGCTGCTGGACGGCCAGCCCTACGGCCAGCCGAGCCGCGCGCTGCGCCTGCAGCTGAGCAATCTCGACCGCGGCGAGCACAGCCTGGCCGTCGAGGTGTTGCGCGGCGACAGGACGATCCAGCAGAGCCCGACCGTGACCTTCACCGTGCAGCGGGTCAACACCAGCAGCCCGGCACTGCGCCCGCCACCGCCGCCGCCCAAGCCTGCGCCCTGAGCATGAGAGTCGCCCTGCTCTGCCTGGCCCTGCTCTGCCTGCCGCTGCAGGCGGACGTCTACACCTATATAGATGCCGAGGGTAACCGGGTCTTCACCGACCGCCCCGGCACCGGCAACGCCCAGCGCCTCCAGCTGGCGCCTGCCAACAGCATGCCCGCGCCGCCCCCTGCGGCGCCGCCGGCCGTCGTGCCGAGCGAACCACCGGCACCGGCCTACCAGCTGTTGCGCATCCTGATACCGCAACCCGATGCGACCATCCGCGACGGCGCCGGCAACCTCATCGTCACCGCCAGCAGCGACCCGGCCCTGCTCCCGGGCCACAGCTACCGCCTGCTGCTGGATGGCCAGGCCCTGGGCGAGCCCAGCCGCAGCCCGGTCTTCCCCCTGGAGAACGTCGACCGCGGCAGCCACCAGCTGGCCATCGAGATCATCGACGAGCAGGGTCGCACCCTCGAGCGCACCCCCGCCCAGCCCTTCCACATGCAGCGCATCTCCCTGGCCCAGAAGCGCCGGGTCAAGCCCTGCCAGAAGGACGACTACGGCGTGCGCCCGGAATGCCCGCTCAAGGACAAGCCGCCGGAGAAGAAGGACATCCCCCTGGTACCCTTCATCTGAGCCGAGCCCATGCCGTGACGCACCATATCGGTGCAGCAACACGCCCGCCTTTCTATACTCTCCCTGTTTTGGTTCGCCGCAGCGCCCGCCCATGGGCCGGAATACGGCCGCCGGCGCCGCCCCTGCCCGCTCCGCGGGTCTTTTCGGGGCTTTGGTTTGCTTCTTGCATTTTCCTGTTCATCGCCGGAAAGCCCTCGCCTATGACTATCAACGACGCACTGCACCGCCTGCTGCTCGACAACCTGACCACCGCCACCCTGCTGCTCAATGGCGAACTGCGGCTCGAGTACATGAACCCGGCCGCGGAGATGCTCCTGGCCGTCAGCGGCCAGCGCAGCCACGGCCAGTTCATCAGCGAACTGTTCACCGAGTCGGCCGAGGCCCTCAGCGCGCTGCGCCAGGCGGTCGAGCAGGCGCACCCGTTCAACAAGCGCGAAGCGGTGCTGACCTCGGTGACCGGCCAGACCCTGACCGTCGACTACGCGGTGACGCCCATCCTCAGCCGCGGCGCGACCCTGCTGCTGCTGGAGGTGCACCCGCGCGACCGCATGCTGAAGATCACCAAGGAAGAGGCGCAGCTGTCCAAGCAGGAAACCACCAAGCTGCTGGTGCGCGGCCTGGCCCACGAGATCAAGAACCCCCTCGGCGGCATCCGCGGCGCCGCCCAGCTGCTGGCCCGCGAGCTGCCGGACGTCGAGCTCAAGGACTACACCAACGTCATCATCGAGGAGGCCGACCGCCTGCGGAACCTGGTCGACCGCATGCTCGGCTCCAACAAGCTGCCCTCCCTGGCCCTGACCAACGTGCACGAGGTGCTGGAGCGGGTCGCCAGCCTGGTCGAGGCGGAAAGCCAGGGCGGCATCATTCTGGTGCGCGACTACGATCCGAGCATCCCCGACCTGCTGATCGACCGCGAGCAGATGATCCAGGCGGTGCTCAACATAGTGCGCAACGCCATGCAGGCCCTCGCCGGACAGAAGCACGGCCTGGGCCTGGGCCGCATCACCCTGCGCACCCGCACCCTGCGCCAGTTCACCATCGGCCACACCCGCCACCGCCTGGTGGCGCGCGTCGAGATCATCGACAACGGCCCGGGCATTCCCGCGGAGCTGCAGGAAACCATCTTCTACCCCATGGTCAGCGGGCGTGCCGACGGCACCGGCCTGGGCCTGGCCATCACCCAGAACATCATCAGTCAGCACCAGGGCCTGATCGAGTGCGAGAGCCACCCCGGGCACACCCTGTTCTCGATCTTCCTGCCGCTGGAACAAGGAGCAACGCCTGCATGAGCCGCAGTGAAACCGTCTGGATCGTCGACGACGACCGCTCCATCCGCTGGGTCCTGGAAAAGGCCCTGCAGCAGGAGGGCATGACCACCCAGAGCTTCGACAGCGCCGACGGCGTGCTCGGCCGCCTCAGCCGCGAGCAGCCGGACGTGATCATCTCCGACATCCGCATGCCCGGGTCCAGCGGCCTGGACCTGCTGGCGCGGATTCGCGAGCTGTACCCGCGCCTGCCGGTGATCATCATGACCGCCCATTCCGACCTGGACAGCGCGGTGGCCAGCTACCAGGGCGGTGCCTTCGAGTACCTGCCCAAGCCGTTCGACGTCGACGAGGCGGTTTCCCTGGTCAAGCGCGCCAACCAGCACGCCCAGGAGCAGCAGGGCCTGGCGGCGCCGGTGGAACAGCCGCGCACCCCGGAGATCATCGGCGAGGCGCCGGCCATGCAGGAGGTGTTCCGCGCCATCGGCCGCCTCTCCCACTCCAACATCACCGTGCTGATCAACGGCGAGTCGGGCACCGGCAAGGAACTGGTCGCCCACGCCCTGCACCGCCACAGCCCGCGCGCCGCCTCACCCTTCATCGCCCTGAACATGGCGGCCATACCGAAAGACCTGATGGAGTCCGAGCTGTTCGGCCACGAGAAGGGCGCCTTCACCGGCGCGGCCAACCTGCGCCGCGGCCGCTTCGAGCAGGCCGACGGCGGCACCCTGTTCCTCGACGAGATCGGCGACATGCCGGCCGACACCCAGACCCGCCTGCTGCGGGTGCTGGCCGACGGCGAGTTCTACCGGGTCGGCGGCCACACCCCGGTCAAGGTCGACGTGCGGATCATCGCCGCCACCCACCAGAACCTGGAAAACCTGGTGCAGGACGGCAAGTTCCGCGAGGACCTGTTCCATCGCCTCAACGTCATCCGCATCCATATTCCGCGCCTGGCCGACCGCCGCGAGGACATCCCCACCCTGGCCCGCCATTTCCTCGGCCGCGCCGCCCTGGAGCTGGCGGTGGAGCCCAAGCTGCTGAAGAGCGAGACCGAGGACTACCTGCAGCACCTGCCCTGGCCGGGCAACGTGCGCCAGCTGGAGAACACCTGCCGCTGGATCACGGTGATGGCCTCGGGGCGCGAGGTGCATATCGACGACCTGCCGCCGGAGCTGCTGGCCCAGCCCCAGGACAGCATGCCGGTGAGCAGCTGGGAGCAGGGCCTGCGCCAGTGGGCCGACCAGGCCCTGAGCCGCGGCCAGTCCAGCCTGCTCGACAGCGCGGTGCCGGCCTTCGAGCGGATCATGATCGAGACCGCCCTCAAGCACACCGCCGGCCGCCGCCGCGACGCCGCCGTGCTGCTCGGCTGGGGGCGCAACACCCTGACGCGCAAGATCAAGGAACTGGGCATGAAGGTCGACGGCGCCGAGGACGACGGCGACGACGACAACTGAGCGCCTCCGGCACAAAAAAGCGGGCCTTGCGCCCGCTTTTTTGTGCCCGAAGCAAACGCCCTGTCTCGGCACGGCGCCGCACCGCCATGCACCGCCGCGGCACGCCAGGCCCTCCGGCAGCGGCTGCCAGAGACCCAGTTTCGCCTCGCACGCCAGTGTTTACGGGGCCTGGACGGCACTGCAAGAAAACTGGCACAGCGAGTGCATAGACTAAAGCATTCCCAGTTTCGGGGACCTTGGTACAGGCAGGCCGGGGATTCCCCGCTTTTATTGCTCCGCCAGGCTGACCCTCAGCCGCCAGCGCCCGTCCACCTCCTCGGCGTGCCACTCGCCGCGCAGGGGACGGGCCGCCACCAGACGCAACACCAGCTCGCGGCGCTCCCGCTGCAGACGCCAGTTCACCGCCCGCCCATGCAGGCGCAGCTGGCCCTGCTGCTCACGCCCCAGGGTCTCCACCCGCAGCACGTAGGCGCCGGCGAAATGCCCGGCACGGGGCGCGGGCTCTTCGTTGAACCACAGCTGCAGCCCCCCCTCGACCACCTCCACCTGCCCCAGACGCAGCTCGGCCGGCTGCAGCAGGCGGCCGATCATCAGGCCGATGAGGAAGCCGAACAGCGCCAGCGAGGCGAACACCCGCAGCCAGGGACGCGGCCGCTCGCCGCTATCGGAGGTAGAATGCTGACCGTCTTCAGGCCCGGAGCCGCGCATGTTTCACGTGATCCTCTTTCAACCGGAAATCCCACCGAACACCGGCAACATTATCAGGCTGTGCGCCAACAGCGGCTGCCACCTGCACCTGATCGAACCCCTGGGCTTCGAGCTGGACGACAAGCGCCTGCGCCGCGCCGGCCTGGACTACCACGAGTACGCCACGCTCAGGCGCCACGCCGACCTCGACAGCTGCCTGCAGAGCCTCGGCCAGCCGCGCCTGTTCGCCTTCACCACCAAGGGCTCGCAGCCCTTTCACGAAGTGCAGTACCAGCCCGGCGACGCCTTCCTGTTCGGCCCGGAAAGCCGCGGCCTGCCGGCGGAGATCCGCGACGCCCTGCCCGCCGAGCGCCGCGTGCGCCTGCCGATGCGCGAGGGCTGCCGCAGTCTCAACCTGTCCAACAGCGTGGCCGTGGCGGTCTACGAGGCCTGGCGCCAGCAGGGCTTCGCCTGAGGCAGTCCGAGGCAATAAAAAACGCCCCGCAGGGCGTTTTCTAGCGGGCAGGCCGACTCAGCTGGCCGGAGCCTGCTCGGTGCTCTGCTGCATGCGCTTGAGCTCCTGGGCATAGAGCGCATCGAAGTTCACCGGCGCCAGCATCAGGGCCGGGAAGGAACCGCGTACCACCAGGCTGTCCAGGGTCTCGCGGGCATAGGGGAAGAGGATGTTCGGGCAGAAGGCGCCCAGGGTGTGGCTCATGGCCGCCGCCTCCAGGCCCTTGATCAGGAAGATGCCGGCCTGCTGCACCTCGGCGATGAAGGCGGTCTCCTCGCCGTTCTTCACGGTCACCGAGAGGGTCAGCACCACCTCGTGGAAGTCGCCATCCAGGGTCTTCTGCCGGGTGTTGAGGTCCAGGGCCACGCTCGGCTTCCACTCCTGGCGGAAGATCTCCGGGCTCTTCGGCGCCTCGAAGGACAGGTCACGGATGTAGATGCGCTGCAGGGAGAACTGCGGGCTCTGTTCGCCCTGAGCGGCGCCGCTGTTAGCTTGTTCAGTCATGGCAAATCCTTTCTATTGGGCTATTGGGGTACGGGGATGAGGCTATTGGTGTCACGCCTTGAGCAGAGCGTCCAGCTTGCCGGCGCGCTCCAGGGCATAGAGATCGTCGCAGCCGCCGACGTGGGTGGCGCCGATCCAGATCTGCGGCACCGAGGTCTGCCGCGCCTTGCGCGTCATCTCGGCACGCAGCTCGGGCTGGCCATCGACCTTGATCTCCTTGAAGGCGACGCCCTTGCTGGCCAGCAGCTGCTTGGCGCGAATGCAGTAGGGGCACCAGTCGCTGGAATAGATGACGATGTCCAGCATGTCACTTCACCAGCGGCAGGTTGTCACCGCGCCAGCTGGCGATCCCGCCGGACAGCTTGGCGGCGTTGAAGCCGGCCTTCTTCAGCTCGCGGCTGGCGCTGCCGGCCTGCTGGCCCATGGCGTCGACCACGATCAGGATCTTGGCCTTGTGCTTCTCCAGCTCGGCGATGCGCCCGGCCAGCTTCTCGTAGGGGATGTGCAGCGCGCCGACGATATGCCCGGCGGAAAAGTCCTTCTGCGCCCGCACATCCAGCACCAGGCCCTGCTCGCTGTTGAGCAACGAGGTGAGCTCGCGGCTGCTCAGGCTCTTGCCGCCCTTGAGCAGCTCGGTGAACACCAGCAGCGCCAGGAGGACGACGAACGATCCGCTCAGTACATAGTGGGTCGTGACAAATTCAATCAGATTGGCAAGCATCGTGCGGTTCCGGGACGGTAAAATGCCGGCCAGTATACACAGCCCCACAGGCCGACCAAAACCCGCCCGGCGGTGACGCCCACGGCTCTTGGCCGTAAAATGGCGGGCCTTTTTTGCCCCCTCACGCAGAGCGAGCCAGCTTTATGAGCGCGACGCCCAAACCCCTGGTCCTGATCATCCTCGACGGCTTCGGTCACAGCGACAACCCCGAGTACAACGCCATCCATGCCGCCGCCACGCCGGTCTACGACCGCCTGCGCGCCACCCAGCCCCACGGCCTGATCTCCGGCAGCGGCATGGACGTCGGCCTGCCGGACGGGCAGATGGGCAACTCCGAGGTGGGCCACATGAACCTCGGCGCCGGTCGCGTGGTGTATCAGGACTTCACCCGGGTGACCAAGGCCATTCGCGACGGCGAGTTCTTCGACAACGCGGCGATCTGTTCCGCGGTGGACCAGGCGGTCGCTGCCGGCAAGGCGGTGCACATCCTCGGCCTGCTGTCCGACGGCGGCGTGCACAGCCACCAGGAGCACATCGCCGCCATGGCCGAACTGGCGGCCAGGCGCGGCGCCGAGCGGATCTACCTGCACGCCTTCCTCGACGGCCGCGACACCCCGCCCAGGAGCGCCCAGGCGTCCATCGAACTGCTCGATGCCACCTTCGCCAAGCTCGGCAAGGGCCGTATCGCCAGCCTGATCGGCCGCTACTTCGCCATGGACCGCGACAACCGCTGGGACCGGGTCGAGCAGGCCTACCAGCTGATCGTCGACGGCCAGGGCCAGTACCAGGCCGCCGATGCCAGTGCCGGCCTGCAGGCCGCCTACGAGCGCGGCGAGAGCGACGAGTTCGTCAAGGCCACGGTGGTCGGCGCGCCGGTGCGGGTCGAGGACGGCGACGCCGTGGTGTTCATGAACTTCCGCGCCGACCGCGCCCGCGAGCTGACCCGCGCCTTCGTCGAACCGGGCTTCGCCGAGTTCCAGCGCCCGCGCGTGCCGCAGACCGCCGGCTTCGTCATGCTCACCCAGTACGCCGCGAGCATCCCGGCGCCCAGCGCCTTCAAGCCGGAGGCGCTGACCAACGTGCTCGGCGAATACCTGGCCAAGCTGGGCAAGACCCAGCTGCGCATCGCCGAGACCGAGAAATACGCCCACGTCACCTTCTTCTTCTCCGGCGGCCGCGAGGAGCCGTTCGAAGGCGAGGAGCGCATCCTCATCCCCTCGCCGGACGTCGCCACCTACGACCTCAAGCCGGAGATGAGCGCCCCCGAGGTCACCGACCGTATCGTCGAGGCCATCGAGCAGCAGCGCTACGACCTGATCGTGGTCAACTACGCCAACGGCGACATGGTCGGCCACACCGGCGTGTTCGGTGCGGCGGTCAAGGCGGTGGAATGCCTGGACGCCTGCGTCGGGCGCATCGTCGCGGCCCTGGACAAGGTCGGCGGCGAGGCGCTGATCACCGCCGACCACGGCAACGTCGAGCAGATGGAGGACGCCTGCACCGGCCAGGCGCATACCGCCCACACCTGCGAACCGGTGCCCTTCATCTATGTCGGCAAGCGCCCGGTCAGCCTGCGCCAGGGCGGCGTGCTGGCCGACGTGGCGCCGACCCTGCTGGCGCTGATGGGCCTGGAGAAGCCGGCGGAGATGAGCGGCACCAGCATCATCGCCCTGCAGTAAGCGCGGAAAAGACCGCAACGCCCCACTCCCTGCGGACTGGGGCGTTTTTTTTGCCCGTCACCACGGGCATACTAAGGTCGTTCCCCGCCCCCGGTGTCGCCATCCCCATGTTTCGCGCCCTCGTCCTGATTCTCCTGTCCTGCCTGCTCGCCCCGGCCCATGCCGACGACAAGGCCGACGCCCAGAAGCAGCTGGAAGCCGCCCGCAGCGACGTGGCCGAGCTGAAGAAGCTGCTGCAGCAGCTGCAAGAGGAAAAGTCCGGGGTGCAGCAGGACCTGCGCAAGACCGAGACCGAGATGGGCCAGCTGGAGCAGCAGGTCAAGGGCCTGCAGCAGGAGCTGCGGCAGAGCGAAGAGGAAATCCGGCGCCTCGACACTGAGAAAAAAAAACTCCAGGGCGCGCGCCTTGAGCAGCAACGGCTGATCGGCATCCAGGCCCGCGCCGCCTACCAGAGCGGGCGCCAGGAATACCTCAAGCTGCTGCTCAACCAGCAGAACCCGGAACAGTTCTCGCGCACCCTCACCTACTACGACTACCTCAGCGAAGCGCGCATGGAGCAGCTGGCGCTGTTCAACGAGACCCTGCGCCAGCTGCACAACGTCGAGCAGGACATCGTCAGCCAGCAGGCCCTGCTGCAGGAGCAGAAGAGCGCCCTCGACAGCCGCCGCGAGCAGCTCGCCCAGGCACGCCAGGAGCGGCGCCAGGTGCTGGCCAGGCTGAACCAGGAATTCTCCGCCCGCGACCGCAAGCTCAAGGCGCGCCAGCAGGAGCAGGCCCAGCTGACGCGGGTACTGAAGACCATCGAAGAGACCCTCGCCCGCCAGGCCCGCGAAGCCGAACAGGCCCGCCAGCGCGCCCTGCTCGCGGCCCGCCGACAGCAGAGCGCCCCGGCCGCCGGCAACGGTCCGCTGGTCAGTGCCGGCGCGGCCTTTGGCGGCCCCTTCGCCCAGGCCCGCGGCAAGCTGCCCTGGCCGGTGGACGGCCGCCTGGTGGCGCGCTACGGCGCGCCGCGCGGCGACGACGCCCGGGCCAAATGGGACGGCGTGCTGATCGGCGCCGCCGCCGGCAGCCAGGTGCGCGCGGTGCATGGCGGGCGGGTGGTGTTCGCCGACTGGTTGCGCGGCGCCGGGCTTCTGGTCATTCTCGACCATGGCAATGGCTTTCTCAGCCTGTACGGGCACAACCAGAGCCTGCTGAAAGACCCGGGCGACCTGGTCGAGGCCGGCGAAGCCATCGCCACAGTCGGCACCAGTGGCGGCCAGGATACCCCGGCCCTGTACTTCGCCATTCGCCAGCAGGGCCGCCCCAGCGACCCGGCCCAATGGTGCCGCGCGCAAGGATAGGCGCCACCTCATTCCGTAGGAGTTAGCTCGACATGCCGCATCTGCCTCGCCTCACCACTCTGGCCCTGAGCATCGCCCTGCTCGGCGGCGCGCCCCTGCTGCAGGCGGCGGAAACCCCGGATGCGACCGCGCCCAAGGTGAGCGACAAGGCACCGCTGCCGCTGGACGACCTGCGCACCTTCGCCGAGGTACTCGACCGCATCAAGGCCGCCTACGTCGAGCCGATCAGCGACAAGACCCTGCTGGAGAACGCGATCAAGGGCATGCTCAGCAACCTCGACCCGCACTCGGCCTACCTCGACATCGACGCCTTCCGCGAACTGCAGGAGAGCACCAGCGGCGAGTTCGGCGGCCTCGGCATCGAGGTCGGCATGGAGGACGGTTTCGTCAAGGTGGTGTCGCCGATCGACGACACCCCGGCCTCCAAGGCCGGCATCCAGCCGGGCGACCTGATCATCAAGATCGACGGCCAGCCGACCAAGGGCCTGTCGATGCTCGAGGCGGTGGACAAGATGCGCGGCGAGGCCGGCAGCAAGATCCAGCTGACCCTGGTGCGCGAGGGCGGCCAGCCGTTCGACGTCGAACTGACCCGCGCGGTGATCAAGGTCAGGAGCGTGAAGAGCCAGCTGCTCGACGACGGCTACGGCTACCTGCGCATCACCCAGTTCCAGGTCAACAGCGGCGACGAGGTGCTCAAGGCGCTGAACAAGCTGCGCAAGGACAACGGCAAGAAGCTGCGCGGCCTGGTGCTGGACCTGCGCAACAACCCCGGCGGCGTGCTGCAGGCGGCGGTGGAGGTCTCCGACCACTTCCTCAAGCGGGGCCTGATCGTCTACACCGAGGGGCGCATCGCCAACTCCGAGCTGCGCTTCTCCGCCGACCCGGCCGACCCCAGCGAGGGCGCGCCGCTGGTGGTGCTGATCAACGGCGGCAGCGCCTCGGCCTCGGAGATCGTCGCCGGCGCCCTGCAGGACCACAAGCGCGGCGTGCTGATGGGCACCAGCAGCTTCGGCAAGGGCTCGGTGCAGACCGTGCTGCCGCTGAACAACGACCGCGCCCTGAAGCTCACCACCGCGCTGTACTACACGCCCAACGGCCGCTCCATCCAGGCCCAGGGCATCGTACCGGACATCGAGGTGGCGCGCGCCAAGCTGACCCGCGAGCGGGACTCGGGCGACTTCAAGGAAGCCGACCTGCAGGGTCACCTGAGCAACGGCAACGGCGGCGCCGACAGGCCCAGCACGGGCCAGACCGCCCGCCCGAGCCGACCGCAGGACGACGACTACCAGCTGAGCCAGGCCCTCAACCTGCTCAAGGGGCTGAACGTCACCCGCGGCGAATAGTCGCCCAGCCAACAAAAAGCCCGGCACTGTGTCCGGGCTTTTTCGTTGCCGCCAGGGTTACAGGTAGCTGCTGGTCATGTCGTCGACGAAGCCTTCGCTGCGCAGCTCGTCCAGGGCCTTCTGCAGGCGCTGCACCACCTCGTCCGGGGTTTCCTTGTTCAACGCCAGATACAGCTCGGCCTCGTTGAAGCGCAGCACCGTGGTCAGCCCGCTGACGCCTTCCTGCTTGGCCAGGTAGCGGCCCACCGGGTCGGTGGTGGCCCACAGGTCGATCTGCCCCTTGAGCAGCTTCTGCACGTTGAGCTGGTCGCGCAGCGCGTTGACCGGCTGCAGCCCCTGGCTTTCCAGGTGCTGGCTGACCGCATCGTTCTTGTAGGCGCCGATCTTGTACTGCGCCGCCTCTTTCAGGCTGCCGACGCTGAGGTTGTTGCCCGGGGCGGCGAGCAGGACCCAGCCGCTCTTGGCGATGGGCCCGACCCACTTGAACAACGGCTGGCGCTCGGGGGTGAAGGTGGTGGAGAACAGCCCGTAGTTGGGTTTGTCCAGGGTCAGGCGGTACAGGCGATCCCAGGGAAAGCGCAGGGACAGGCTGTAGTCGATGCCGGCGCGCTTGAACATGGCGCGGACGATCTCCGCGCTGATGCCGTCGATGGCGTCGTCGCGGGCAAAGTTCTTGTCGTCGACCGCCATGTTGAACGGCGGGAAGTTCTCGGTCAGCAGCACCACCTTGTAGCCATAGGGCAGCTCGGCCTGGGCCGTGCAGGCACTGAGGATGAGGCCGAACACCAGGCCGATTTTCAGAGTTTTCAACATAAGTTTCCCCGCTTGCTTGATTTATGGTTATGGCTAGCGGCTGCCCTGCTTGGGCGAAGCCCCGGCGACATATGACGCTTGGCGTCGACCTTCCCTGGCCGCGTGCCGGCCGCTGGCCGGCACGCGGGTCTTACAGATAGCTGTTGAGAATATCGTCGACGAATCCTTCGTCGCGCATCCGCTCCAGTTCGCTTTGCAGTTTCTGCACCACCTCATCCGGCACCTCCCGGTTGAGGGCCAGGTACAGCTGGGCGCTGTCGAATCGCAGCACCGTCTTCAGGCCGCTAACGCCCTCCTGCTTGGCCAGGTAGCGGCCGGCCGGATCGCCGGTGGCCCACAGGTCGATCTGCCCCTCCATGAGCTTCTTGGCATTGAGCTGGTCGCGCAGCGCGGTGATCGGCTGCAAGCCCCGCTCCTCCAGGTGCTGGGCGATGGCGTCGCCCTTGTAGGCGCCGACCTTGTACTGCTTGGCCTGCTCCAGGCTGCTCAGGCTGATCGGACTGTCGCCCCTGGCCAGCAGCACCCAGTCGTCCGGGCCGATCGGCCCGACCCACTTGAACAGCGCCTCGCGCTCCGGCAGGCGGGCGGTGACGAATACGCCATAGCCCGGCTTCTCCAGCGCCAGCTTGTAGATGCGGTCCCAGGGGAAGCGCAGGGTCAGGTTGTACTGGATGCCGGCGCGCTTGAACATCTCGCGCACGATATCCACGGCGATGCCGTCGAGGTTGTCTTCCTGGGCGAAGTTCTTGCCGTTGATGGCCATGTTGTACGGCGGAAAGTTCTCCGTCAGCAGCACCATGCGGTAGTCCGGGTCGATCTCGGCATGGGCCGCGCCCGCCAGCAGCATCAGGGTACCGAGGCAGGCCAGCCGTAAACGCTTGAACATGGATGTTCCCTCATTGTTGTAGGTACGCAGGCGGCCCAGCATACCCAGCACACCGGCCTTCGCCCAGTAGCTGCGGCAAAATCCTGGCGCCGGCTCAGTAGCGCGCCACTATCCGGCTCAGCTCGCCCTCGGCCCGCAGGGCGTCCAGGGCCCCCTGCAGGCGCTGTACCAGCGCGTCGGGAGTGGCCAGGTTGAGCGCCAGGTAGAGCTCGGCGGTATGGAAGCGCTGCACCACGCGCAAGGCATCGACGCCCTCCTGCCTGGCCAGGTAACGACCGCCGGGGTCGGCGGTGACCCACAGGTCGACCTGCCCCTTGACCAGCTTCTCCAGGCTCTTGTTGTCGCGCAGCGCCAGCTGCACCGGCAGCCCCCGATCGATCAGGTACTGGCTGATGGCGTCGCCCTGGTAGCCGCCGATGCGGTACTGCGCGGCCTCCTGCAGGCTGCCCAGCCGGATCGGGCTGTCGGCCCTGGCCATCAGCACCCAGTCGTTGCTGGCGATCGGCCCCACCCACTTGAACTGCTTCTCCCGCGCCGGCGTGCGGGCGGTGGAGAACAGGCCGTAGCCGGGCTCGTTGAGCGCCTGCTGATAGACCCGCGCCCAGGGGAAGCGCAGGATCTGCTGGCACTCGACCCCGGCGCGCGCGCAGACCGCCCGCAGGGTGTCGGAGCTGATGCCGGTGACGCCCTCGTTCTTGGCGAAGTTGCGCCCACTCACCGCCTGGTTGAAGGGCGCGAGGTTCTCGGTGAGCAGGACCAGGTTCTGTGCGTGGGCTAGGCCGACCTCACACAGCAGCAGGACAACAGCGAATAGCCGTACGGCGGGCATGGGGACTCCGTGTCGAATTTGCAGACGGGGGCGCGGGGGCTGGCCTGACCAACCGGCGGCCAGAACGGCCGGTGCGCGGACGCTGGAATTCTAACGAAGCGGGCCGGGCGGGTCTGTCGACTCCGCCGCACTGGCGCCCAAACGCTCGCGCTCAGCGCACCACGATACCGCGGCTGGCCAGGTAGGCCTTGGCCTCGGGCACGGTGTATTCGCCGAAGTGGAAGATGCTCGCGGCCAGCACCGCATCGGCCTTGCCCTCGAGGATGCCGGCGGCCAAGTGCTCGAGATTGCCGACGCCGCCGGAGGCGATCACCGGGATGCCGACGGACTCGCTGATGGCGCGGGTGACGCCCAGATCGTAGCCGCTCTTGACGCCGTCCTGGTCCATGCTGGTGAGGAGGATCTCGCCGGCGCCGAGGTCTTCCATCTTCTTCGCCCAGAGCACCGCATCCAGGCCGGTGGGCTTGCGCCCGCCGTGGGTGAAGATTTCCCAGCGCGGCGTCTCGCCCGGCGCCGACACGCGCTTGGCATCGATGGCCACCACGATGCACTGCGAGCCGAAGCGCGAGGCCGCCTCGCCGACGAACTCGGGGGTGAACACCGCGGCGGTATTGATCGAGACCTTGTCGGCACCGGCGTTGAGCAGGTTGCGGATGTCCTGCACCGTCCTCACCCCGCCGCCCACGGTCAGCGGAATGAACACCTGGCTGGCCATGCGCTCGACCGTGTGCAGGGTGGTGTCGCGGCCGTCGACGCTGGCGGTGATGTCGAGGAAGGTGATCTCGTCGGCCCCCTGCTCGTCGTAGCGGCGGGCGATCTCCACCGGGTCGCCGGCGTCGCGGATGTTCTCGAACTGGACGCCCTTGACCACGCGGCCATTGTCCACGTCGAGGCAGGGGATGATGCGTTTAGCCAGTGCCATGGCAATCTCTCTCGTAGGGTGGGTTAGGCCGCAGGCCGTAACCCACCAAAGCGGGTATAAATTCAGCGCCCATCGGTGGGTTACGCCGCTGCGCGGCCAACCCACCCTACGGCCCAGGTTAACCCTTATAGGTGTCGCAGAAGGCCTGGGCCTCGGCCACGTCCAGGGTGCCTTCGTAGATCGCCCGACCGGTGATGGCGCCGATGATGCCCGGGGCCTTGGCGGCCAGCAGCTTACCGATGTCGCCAAGATTGTGGATGCCGCCGGAGGCGATCACCGGGATGCGGCTGGCGGCGGCCAGGGCGGCGGTGGCCTCGACGTTGCAGCCCTGCATCATGCCGTCCTTGGCGATGTCGGTGTAGACGATCGCCGAGACGCCATCGGCCTCGAAGCGCCTGGCCAGGTCCACGGCCTGCACGCTGCTGACCTCAGCCCAGCCGTCGGTGGCGACGAAGCCATCCTTGGCGTCCAGGCCGACTATGACCTTGCCCGGGAAGGCCTTGCACGCCTCGGCGACGAACTCCGGCTGTTTCACCGCCTTGGTGCCGATGATCACGTAGCTGACCCCGGCCTTGACGTAATGCTCGATGGTTTCCAGGGAGCGGATGCCGCCGCCGATCTGGATCGGCAGCTTCGGGTAACGCCGGGCTATGGCGGTGACCACCTCGCCGTTGACCGGCTGGCCCTCGAAGGCGCCGTTGAGGTCGACCAGGTGCAGGCGACGGCAGCCGCCGTCCACCCACTTGGCGGCCATGCTCACCGGGTCGTCGGAGAATACCGTGGAGTCTTCCATGCGGCCCTGGCGCAGACGCACGCAGGCGCCGTCCTTGAGATCGATAGCGGGGATAATGAGCATTGGGGAACCTGTGCGAGTCGGTGGAAGTCGGTGCGGGGTCAGCTCTTCTCGAGCGCCCAGAGGTCGCTTTCGATGCTCTCGAACCTGTCCTTCAGGTGCGTCTGCACATCGAAAATCGCCTTGTTGTAGAAGTGCGGGGCAATCTCACGAGCGAACAGATCCAGCAGTTCCTGCACCTCGAAGCTGCCCAGCTCGAGCTCGAAGCGCTCGTCCAGGAAACGCTTGAGCAGCTGCACGGCGGCCTGCTCCTGCTCGGCCTCCAGGCGCAGCAACGGCGCCCTGTCCTTGCCCCGGCTCATTTACCAGCGGCCGTCCCAAGCGATGAAGTTCTGCAGCAGCTGCAGGCCGTGGCTGTGGCTCTTCTCCGGGTGGAACTGCACGGCGAAGCGCGAGCCGTCGGCCAGTGCCGCGGCGAAGTCCTCGCCGTAGTGGCCGCGGCCGGCGACCTGCTGGGCCTTGCCCGCCGCGACGTAGTAACTGTGCACGAAGTAGAAGCGCGCGCGATCGGGAATCTCGTGCCACAGCGGATGCTTGAGCGTCTGCGTCACCTCGTTCCAGCCCATGTGCGGCACCTTGAGCGGTTCGCCGTCCTCCACCAGGCCCTTGCCGAAGAAGCGCACCTGGCCGGGGAACAGGCCGATGCAGTCGACCCCGTCGTTCTCCTCGCTGCGCTCGAGCAGCGCCTGCATGCCCACGCAGATGCCGAGGAAGGGACGGTCCTGGCTGACCTCGCGCACCAGCTCATCGAAGCCCAGGCGACGGATCTCGGCCATGCAGTCGCGGATCGCGCCGACCCCGGGGAACACCACCCGGTCGGCCTCGCGAATCACCTGGGCGTCGCTGGTCACCAGCACCCGGCCGGCGCCGACGTGCTCCAGCGCCTTGGCCACCGAGTGCAGGTTGCCCATGCCGTAATCGATAACAGCTACCGTCTGCATAAGAACCTGCCCGCCCAAAAATCATGCCCGCGTTGCTGCCCAAAAGCGTGCCAGGCAAGGCGTGGAACGCAGTCAATGGTCGTTCCATTGGCAAGTTCTACAACACCGCATGGCGCGCTTTTGAGCGCAACCCTGCGGGACGGGGCCGTTTTTCCGCAGCCCTGCGTTAATCGTCGTTCATTTGGAATAACCAAACTTCTCTCCTCTTGCCTTGCGCTGCGGAAAAACGGCCTCCGCCGCGGGCATAACTTTTGGGCGGGGCAGGTTCTACAGCACGCCCTTGGTCGACGGCATCTGCCCGGCCATGCGCGGGTCCAGTTCCACGGCCATGCGCAGGGCGCGGCCGAAAGCCTTGAACACCGTCTCGATCTGGTGGTGGGTGTTGCTGCCCCGCAGGTTGTCGATGTGCAGGGACACCAGGGCATGGTTGACGAAGCCCTGGAAGAACTCCTGGAACAGGTCGACATCGAAACCGCCGACCACCGCGCGGGTGAAGGGCACATGCATCTGCAGGCCGGGGCGACCGGAGAAGTCGATCACCACCCGCGACAGCGCCTCGTCCAGCGGCACGTAGGAATGGCCGTAGCGGGTCATGCCCTTCTTGTCGCCGATGGCCTTGGTGAAGGCCTGGCCGAGGGTGATGCCGACGTCCTCGACGGTGTGGTGGTCGTCGATATGCAGATCGCCCTTGCACTCGATATCCAGGTCGATCAGGCCGTGGCGGGCGATCTGGTCGAGCATGTGCTCGAGGAAGGGTACGCCGATGTCGAAACGCGCCTTGCCGGTGCCGTCCAGGTTGATCGAGACCTTGATCTGGGTCTCCAGGGTGTTGCGCTCGACGAATGCCGTACGTTCGGCCATCACCAGCTCCAAAAATTGCTCGCGGAAAAAGGCCGCCATTATAGGCGCCCCAGGCCCCGGGCGGCTACCGGCGCTAATCGGAAGGCCGGGCAGTCGAGCCTGGGCGCGAATCGTCTTACACTGCGTCACCGGAGGAGCCCAACCCATGCCCGTGACAGTCGACAGCCTCAGCACCCCATCCGCCCAGGACCGCCTCGACCTGGCGAAGATCTACGCCGACGCCCCGCCCTGGCTGCTCGCGCCCTACGGCGACGCGCAGGCGCTGATCCAGGCGGGCCTGGCGGCCGGCACCCTGCTGGCCGGGCGCTTCAACGACCGCCTGCTCGGCGCCGCGCTGCTGGAGCGGCATGCCGACCACTGGCGCCTGTCACACCTGTGCGTGCGCACCATCACCCGGCGCCGCGGGGTCGCCCGGCGCCTGCTCGCCGCGGCCAGGGACCGGGCCAAGGCCACCGGCCAGCCGCTGTACCTGGCGGCCCCGGCCGGACACCTGGACATCCAGGCCCTGGCCGCCACCCAGCAGCTGCCCCTGGTCCAGCTGTAGCGCCAGCCCGGGACTTCCCGCCATGTTCGCAGTCATCGGCCAACGTCCAGCACCGAGCACGCCATGGACAGTATCGACACCCTGATCATCGGCGCCGGCGCTCTCGGCCTGGCCTGCGCCGCGCGCCTGGCCCGGCCGGGCCGGAGCACCCTGGTGGTCGAGGCGGAAAGGCTCATCGGCAGCCACACCTCCAGCCGCAACTCCGAGGTGATCCACGCCGGCCTCTACTACCCGCCCGGCTCGCTCAAGGCCGAACTGTGCCTGGAGGGGCGCGAGCGCCTGTACGCCTGGTGCGCCGCGCATCGGGTCGGCCACCGCCGCCTCGGCAAGCTGCTGGTGGCCGTGAGCGGGGCCGAGCGCGGCAAACTCGACGCCCTCGCTGCCAACGCCGCGGCCTGCGGCGTGCACGACCTGCAGGCACTGAGCCGCAGCCAGCTGCTGGAACTGGAGCCGGCCGTGCGCGGGGTCGCGGCGCTGCTGTCGCCGAGTACCGGGATCATCGACAGCCACGCCTACCTGCAGTCCCTGCTCGCCGCCGCCGAGCAGGGCGGCGCGCAGCTGGTGCTCGACACCCGGGTCGAACGCCTCGAGCCCGGCGCCGACGGCTGGCTCGCCAGCGGCCGCAGCGCCGGCGAGCCCTTCCAGCTCAAGACGCAGCGGGTGGTCAACGCCGGCGGCCTGTTCGCCCAACGGCTGGCGCGGCACACCGCCGGCCTGAACGCGGCGCAGGTCCCGCCGCTGCACCTGTGCCAGGGCCGCTACTTCGGCTACCGCGGCCGCTCGCCCTTCCACCACCTGATCTACCCGCTGCCGCCAGCCGATACCGCCGGCCTGGGCATCCACGCCACCCTCGACCTGGCCGGCCAGCTGCGCTTCGGCCCGGACACCCACTACCTCGAACGACTCGACTACCGGGTCGACGAACAGCTGCGCGAGCCCTTCGCCGCGGCGATCCGCCGCTACTTTCCGGGCCTCGACAGCAGCCGCCTGACACCCGGCTACAGCGGCATCCGCCCGAAACTCGCCGGCCCCGGGGAACCGCCCGCCGACTTCCTTATCCAAGGCCCGGGCGCACACGGCCTGGCCGGGCTGGTCAACCTGTTCGGCATCGAGTCACCGGGGCTCACCGCCAGCCTGGCCATCGCCGAGCGCGTGGCGCAGATGCTTTGAGCCGCGCGGCGTTATACTTTTGCGTTCTTCCTCCCAGCCATTCACAACAAGGATTCGTCCATGAAAGCGCTCGGCAAGATCCTGGGTCTGTTTTTCCTCGGACTGCTGCTGATCATCGTGGCCCTGGGCTTCGCCCTGACCCACCTGTTCGACCCCAACGACTACAAGGACGAGATACGCCAACTGGCCCGCGACAAGGCCAACCTGGAGCTGACCCTCAAGGGCGACATCGGCTGGAGCCTGTTCCCCTGGCTCGGCCTGGAGCTGACCGACGCCACCCTGGCCAGCGCCACCACCCCGGACAAGCCCTTCGCCGACCTACGCCTGCTCGGTCTGTCGGTGCGCGTGCTGCCGCTGCTGCGCAAGGAAGTGCAGATGAGCGACATCCGCGTCGACGGCCTCAATCTCGACCTGCAGCGTGACCAGAAGGGCCGCGGCAACTGGGAAGACGTCGGCCGCCCGGCCCCCGCCTCCGCGGACGCACCGGCACCGGCACCGGCCCAGACCGCCAGTGGCGGCGCCGCCGGCGACACCCAGAGCAGACCGGCCAGCGGCGGCCAGCCGATCAAGCTGGATATCGACAGCCTGATCGTCAACAACGCACGCATCGACTACCACGACGCCCGCCTGGGCCAGCAGTTCAGCGCCGAAAGCATCCAGCTGACCACCGGCGCCATCCGCGAAGGCGCCAGCATCCCGGTCAAGCTCAGCGCCTTCTTCGGCACCAGCCAGCCGTTGCTGCGCGCCCGCAGCGAGCTGCAGGGCCGCCTGCGCTTCGACCGCGCCCTCAAGCGCTACCAGCTGGAGGGCGCACGCCTGTCCGGCGAGGCCTCCGGCGAGCCCCTCGACGGCCAGACCCTGACCTACGCGATCCAGGGCGAACTGCTGCTCGACCTGGCCGCCCAGGTCGCCGAATGGAACGGCCTGAAGCTCTCGGCCAACCAGTTGCGCGCCCTCGGCGAGCTCAAGCTGCGCGACCTGGACAAGACCGCGCAGCTGTCCGGCGGCCTGTCCATCGCCCCCGTCAACCTGCGCGACTTCCTCACCGGAATCGGCCAGCCGCTGCCGGCGATGAACGATGCCAAGGCCCTCGGCGAGTTCGAGCTGGTCAGCCGCCTCAGCGGCACGCCCAGCAGCCTGAGCCTGGAAGACCTGCAGCTGAAGCTCGACGGCAGCAGCTTCAGCGGCCAGCTGGCCGTCAGCGACCTCGCCAAGCAGGCCCTGCGCGTGCAGCTGGTGGGCGACCGCCTGGACCTCGACCGCTACCTGCCGCCGCCGAGCAAGGACAACAAGGACAGCAAGGGCGCCGACGCCGCGCGCCAGGTCGAGGTCAAGGAAGCCGTCGCCCGTGCCGGCAGCAACGGCAACAGCCCCCTGCCCGACGCCCCGACCCAGCAGGCCTGGAGCGCCAGCCCGCTGCTGCCCATCGACCGCCTGCGCACGCTCGACCTGCAACTGGCCCTGAAACTCGATCAGCTGACGGTCAAGGAGCAGGTCATCGACGAGCTGGACCTCAAGGCCAAGAGCAAGGCCGGCGTGCTGACCCTGGAGGAGCTGCGCGGCAAGCTCGGCGACGGCAGCTTCGCCACCAAGGGACGCATCGACGTGCGCCCGGCCGTGCCGCTGCTCAGCCTGCAGCAGCGCCTCAAGCGCATCCCCGTCGAGCCCTTCCTCAAGAGCGCCGAGCAGCCCGCCCCGCTCAAGGGCCTGCTGGACCTGCAGGCCGACCTCAGCACCAGCGGCAACAGCGAGAAGGCCTGGATCGACGGCCTGAACGGCACCGCCAGCTTCGCCCTGGAGGACGGCGTACTGGTCGACGCCAACCTCGAGCATCAGCTGTGCCGCGGCATCGCCACTCTCAACCGCAAGGTGCCGAGCAATCCGCCGAGCGGCCAAGACACCCCCTTCGAGGCCCTGCAGGGCAGCCTGACCCTGCGCAACGGCGTGGCCAGCAATGACGACCTCAAGGCGCGCATCCCCGGCCTCAGCGCCAAGGGCGACGGCGACCTCGACCTGCGCGTGCTCGGCCTCGACTACCGCGTCGGCGTCACCATCGAGGGCGACCAGCGCGCCATGCCCGACCCGGCCTGCCAGGTCAACGAGCGCTATGCCGGCATCGCCTGGCCGCTGCGCTGCCGTGGCCCCCTGGAGCTCGGCGCCAAGGCCTGCCGCCTGGATCAGGACGGCCTGGGCAAGGTCGCCGCCAAGCTGGCGGGCAACAAGCTCAACGAGAAGCTGGAAGAGAAGCTCGGCGACAAGGTCAGCCCGGAACTCAAGGACGCCCTCAAGGGCCTGTTCAACCGATGAGCCCCACGCAATTCTCCACCGCGGTACTCGACTGGTATGACCGCCACGGACGCAAGGACCTGCCCTGGCAACAGGGCATCACGCCCTACCGGGTGTGGGTCTCGGAGATCATGCTGCAGCAGACCCAGGTCGGCACCGTGCTCGGCTACTTCGACCGCTTTATGGCCGCCCTGCCCAGCGTGCAGGCCCTGGCCGAAGCCGCCGAGGACGAGGTGCTGCACCTGTGGACGGGCCTGGGCTACTACACCCGCGCGCGCAACCTGCAGAAGGCGGCGCGCATCGTCATGGCCGAGCACGGCGGCGAGTTCCCCCGCGACGTCCAGGCCCTGACCGCCCTGCCCGGCATCGGCCGCTCCACCGCCGGCGCCATCGCCAGCCTGAGCATGGGCCTGCGCGCGCCGATTCTCGACGGCAACGTCAAGCGCGTGCTGGCCCGCTACGTCGCCCAGGAGGGCTACCCCGGCGAGCCCAAGGTGGCCCAACAGCTGTGGGCGGTGGCCGAGCGCCTGACCCCGCGAACCCGGGTCAATCACTACACCCAGGCGATGATGGACCTGGGCGCCACCCTCTGCACCCGCAGCAAGCCGAGCTGCCTGCTCTGCCCGCTGCGCAGCGGCTGCCAGGCCCACCTGCTCGGCCTGGAGATTCGCTACCCGCTGCCCAAGCCGCGCAAGGCACTGCCGCAGAAGCGCACGCTGATGCCGCTGCTGGCCAACGGCGCCGGCGAGATCCTGCTCTACCGCCGCCCCTCCAGCGGCCTGTGGGGCGGCCTCTGGAGCCTGCCGGAGCTGGACGACCTGCGAGGGCTGGAAGCCCTGGCCGAACGCCACGCCCTGCGCCTCGGAACTCGCCGGGAGCTGCCAGGCCTGACCCACACCTTCAGCCACTTCCAGCTGGCCATAGAGCCCTGGCTGATCCACGCCGAGCGCGCCGCCCACGCCGTGGCCGAGGCCGACTGGCTCTGGTATAACCTCGCCACCCCGCCGCGCCTGGGCCTCGCCGCCCCGGTGAAGAAACTGCTGAAGCGCGCGGCCGACACCCTGAACGCCGACCCCCTCACTGGAGAGCAGCCATGACCCGCACCGTGATGTGCCGCAAGCACAAGAAAGAACTGCCCGGCCTGGACCGCCCGCCCTACCCGGGCGCGAAGGGCGAAGACATCTACAACAACGTCTCCAGGCAGGCCTGGGACGAATGGCAGAAGCATCAGACCCTGCTGATCAACGAACGCCGCCTGAACATGATGAACGCCGAGGACCGCAAGTTCCTCCAGACCGAGATGGACAAGTTCCTCTCCGGCGAGGAATACGCCCAGGCCGAAGGCTATGTCCCCCCCAGCGAATAGGCGCCTGAACGTAAACGCCCGTAATAGTTAAATATTTTTTGAGCTCGCGCTTGACAGGCCAAAGCCAAATCCGTCTAATAGCGCCCCGTTGCCCAGGTAGCTCAGTCGGTAGAGCAGGGGATTGAAAATCCCCGTGTCGGCGGTTCGATTCCGTCCCTGGGCACCACCTTTCGTTTTCAGGTGGTGTCAAAATCACCCGAAAGCCCACAAGAAACCCGCCTAGTGCGGGTTTTTTGTTTTCTACCCTTTCTATGCCCTCCCTTGTAGCCCGATGCTTTAGGGCCATCTTTGGGGGCATCGCCGGTTCGGTCGCGGCGAGCGCCCCCACGAGGCAGCTCGCCACGGCATGCTCGCACGCGCCCGGGACAGCCAACACCCGCCCCCCTTCAGCCTGCCCACCCGGGCATCCCGCCACTGTTCTTGCGCTCGCGCGACAGACAGCTGCGATCAGGCGACACCCGTGACCGGACAGGCCGAAGCCGCCCAGTAAACGGCTTGGCGGTCAGCGAAACGCTATGCTAGCTTGGCGCCACGCCAGGAAGGCCGGACCATAGCCCGGAGCGCATCCGTACAAGAAGAGGACCCCCCATGGCCGAGGCCACGCCCGCGCTGGAAATTCGCAATCTGCACAAACGCTACGGCGACCTCGAGGTGCTCAAGGGCATCTCCCTCACGGCCCAAGACGGCGACGTGATTTCCATCCTCGGCTCCTCCGGCTCCGGCAAGTCCACCTTCCTGCGCTGCATCAACCTGCTGGAGAACCCCAATCAGGGACAGATCCTGGTGGCCGGCGAGGAACTCAAGCTCAAGCCCGGCAAGCAGGGCGAACTGGTCGCCGCCGACAACCAGCAGATCAATCGCCTGCGCAGCGAGCTGGGCTTCGTCTTCCAGAACTTCAACCTGTGGCCGCACATGAGCGTGCTCGACAACATCATCGAGGCGCCGCGCCGGGTGCTGGGCCTGAGCAAGGCCGAGGCCGTGGAGCGCGCCGAGGCGTTGCTGGCCAAGGTCGGCATCGCCGACAAGCGCCACGTCTACCCCAACCAGCTGTCCGGCGGCCAGCAGCAGCGTGCGGCCATCGCCCGCACCCTGTGCATGGAGCCCAAGGTGATCCTGTTCGACGAGCCGACCTCGGCCCTCGACCCGGAGATGGTCCAGGAAGTACTTAATGTGATCCGCGCCCTGGCCGAGGAAGGCCGGACTATGCTGCTGGTAACCCATGAAATGGGCTTCGCCCGCCAGGTGTCCAGCGAGGTGGTGTTCCTCCATCAGGGCCTGGTGGAGGAACAGGGCCCGCCCGAACAGGTATTCGACAACCCGAGTTCGGCGCGCTGCAAACAGTTCATGTCCAGCAATCACTAAAATGGAGCTACATCGCATGCAGAAATATAAGAAGATCCTGCTGGCCGCGGCCGCCACCCTGGCCTTCGGCACCAGCGCGGTGGCCGCCGACAAGCTGAAGATCGGCACCGAGGGCGCCTACCCGCCGTTCAACCTGATCGACGCCAGCGGCCAGGTGGTCGGTTTCGATATCGAGATCGCCCAGGCCCTGTGCGCCAAGATGCAGGCCGAATGCGAAGTGGTCACCTCCGACTGGGACGGCATCATCCCGGCGCTGAACGCCAAGAAGTTCGACTTCCTGGTGGCCTCGATGTCGATCACCGAGGAACGCCAGCAGGCAGTGGACTTCACCGAGCCCTACTACACCAACAAGCTGCAGTTCATCGCCCCCAAAGGCAGCGACTTCAAGACCGACAAGGCCAGCCTCAAGGACAAGGTGATCGGTGCCCAGCGCGCCACCATCGCCGGCACCTGGCTGGAGGACAACCTCGACGGCGTGGTCGACATCAAGCTGTACGACACCCAGGAGAACGCCTACCTGGACCTGTCCTCGGGCCGCCTCGACGGCGTGCTGGCCGACACCTTCGTCAACTGGGAGTGGCTCAAGAGCGACGCCGGCAAGGGCTTCGAGTTCAAGGGCGAGCCGGTGTTCGACAACGACAAGATCGGCATCGCCGTGCGCAAGGGCGATCCGCTGCGCGAGAAGCTCAACGCCGCGCTGAAGGAAATCGTCGCCGACGGCACCTACAAGCAGATCAACGACAAGTACTTCCCCTTCAGCATTTACTAAGCAGCCTGTCCTGCGTCGCCCTGCCGGGCGGCGCAGGCACCTGAGCCTCCATGACCCTAGACCTCTACGGATTCGGCCCCGCCCTGGCCGCCGGCACCCTGATGACCATCCAGCTGGCGCTGTCCGCGCTGAGCCTGGGTCTGGTGCTCGGCCTGCTCGGCGCACTGGCCAAGACCTCACCCTACAAGCCGCTGCAATGGCTCGGCGGCAGCTACTCGACCATAGTCCGTGGCGTGCCCGAGCTGCTCTGGGTGCTGCTGATCTACTTCGGCACGGTCAACCTGATGCGCGAGCTGGCCGACCTGCTCGGTGTGGAGAGCCTGGAGCTGTCGCCTTTCGCCGCCGGCACCATTGCCCTCGGCCTGTGCTTCGGCGCCTACGCCACCGAAGTGTTCCGTGGCGCCATCCTGGCCATTCCCAAGGGCCACCGCGAGGCCGGCCAGGCCCTCGGCCTGTCCAAGGCGCGGATTCTCTGGCGGCTGATCCTGCCGCAGATGTGGCGCATCGCCCTGCCGGGCCTGGGCAACCTGTTCATGATCCTGATGAAGGACACCGCGCTGGTCTCGGTGATCGGCCTGGAGGAGATCATGCGCCGCTCGCAGATCGCCGTGACCTCCAGCAAGGAGCCCTTCACCTTCTTTCTGGTCGCGGCACTGATCTACCTCGGCCTGACCATCCTCGCCATGATCGGCCTGCACTTCCTCGAGAAGCGTGCCAGCCGTGGCTTCGTCCGGAGCGCCGCATGAACTGGGAAGTCATCATCAAGTGGCTGCCACGCCTGGCCGAAGGCGCCCTGTTGACCCTGGAGCTGGTCGCCGTCGCGGTGATCGCCGGGCTGATCCTGGCCATCCCCATGGGCATCGCCCGCGCCTCCAAGCACTGGTACGTGCGCGCCCTGCCCTACGGCTACATATTCTTCTTCCGCGGCACCCCGCTGCTGGTGCAGCTGTTCCTCGTCTACTACGGCCTGGCCCAGTTCGATGCGGTGCGCGAAGGGCCGCTGTGGCCCTACCTGCGCGATGCCTACTGGTGCGCCATCATCACCATGACCCTGCACACCGCCGCCTACATCGCCGAGATCCTCCGTGGCGCGATCCAGGCCGTGCCCTCCGGCGAAGTCGAGGCGGCGCGCGCCCTGGGCATGGCGCGCTGGCAGACCATGCTCTACATCGTCCTGCCACGGGCGGCGCGCATCGGCCTGCCGGCCTACAGCAACGAGGTGATCCTGATGCTCAAGGCCAGCGCCCTGGCCAGCACCGTGACCCTGCTGGAGCTGACCGGCATGGCCCGCACCATCATCGCCCGCACCTATCTGCCGGTGGAGATCTTCTTCGCCGCCGGCCTGTTCTACCTGGGCATCGCCTTCGTCCTGGTGCGCGCCTTCAAGCTGCTGGAGCAGTGGCTGCGGGTCGATGCCTGCCAGGGCCGCTGAACCGCACCCGCCGGCACCAGAAGATGGACGACCAGCCCCTCGGCGGCGACGCCCTGTTTCAGCGCTTCCAGGCGCTGGACCGACTGCTGACGGAACGGCAGGCGCTCTGGCGCCCGCAACCCTTCACTCAGCACCGCCTGCCCTGGGAGGATGTCCATCCCGAACTGGGCCGCTGGCTGCGCAGCCGCAGCCTGGAGCAGGCCGAGGCCGATCATCACCACCCCCAGCGGCTGCAAGCACCGTCCCCCTGGCCCGACCTGGCCCGCCAGAGCGACGCCCTGAGCCGCGTCGGCGAGCTGCCGCAACGCGTGCGGCCCACGCCACCGGCACGCCTGGCCCTGGATGTGCCCGGGCGCAAGTGGCAGCAGATCCAGGCGTTCGCCAGCAGCCTGAGCTTCCAGTCCGCGCCGCTGCACTGGCTCGACTGGTGCGCCGGCAAGGGCCATCTGGGCCGCCTGCTGGCCCATGACGGCACGCCACTCACCTGCCTGGAGCACGACCGACAGCTGATAGAGGACGGCCATAGACTCAGCCAGCGCCTCGGCCTGACCGCCCATCACCTGCAGCAGGACGTGCTGGCAGCCGACGCCCTGGAGCGGCTCGCCGCGCACCACACCCCGGTCGCCCTGCACGCCTGTGGCGACCTGCATGTGCGCCTGCTACAACTGGCCAGCCGCGCCGGCTGCCGCCAGCTGGCCATCGCCCCCTGCTGCTACAACCGCATCGCCACGCCCAGCTACCAGCCACTCTCCGCCCCGGCCCGAGCCTCGGCGCTGCAGCTGTCGCTGGAAGACCTGGCCCTGCCCCTCAGGGAAACCGTCACCGCCGGCGCCCGGGTCCGCCGCCAACGCGACCTGTCCATGGCGCGGCGCCTGGCCTTCGACCTGCTGCAGCGGCAGCTGCGCGGCAGCGATGACTACCTGCCGACCCCCTCCCTGCCGCCGGCCTGGCTGGACAAGAGCCTGGCCAGCTACTGTCAGGACCTGGCCAGCCTCAAGGGCCTGCCAGCCCCAGATCCGGCAACCGACTGGTCCCGCCTGGAGCAGCAGGGCTGGCGGCGCCTGGCCGAGGTGCGCAACCTGGAACTGCTGCGCGCCCTGTTCCGCCGCCCACTGGAGCTCTGGCTGTTGCTCGACCGCGCCCTCTACCTGCAGGAACAGGGCTTCGCCGTGCGCCTCGGCAGCTTCTGCGCACACCACCTCAGCCCGCGCAATCTCCTGCTGCTGGCCGAACGCCCCTGAGTTGCCCACACAATCTGTGGATAACTTTGTTGATAGAATCTGGGCAACCGGCTGAAAGATGCAGCCCAGCGCCCTTCCCAGCGCCTGCCGACTTTTTGATCATCTATAAAATGCCAATAAAAACATGTCCTTACAGACATCCGTGATGCGCGTCACGGTTCCAGCCAAGACCCCGATGGGCAGCCTGCCAGTTGTGCATAAGGATTTTTCCGCTGATAGCCAGGCGTGTTCCGCTATGGCTTTACTCGCGCAAACTAATGGATATAATGGCGGCCCTTCCGTGCCGGTATAGCTCAGCTGGTAGAGCAACTGACTTGTAATCAGTAGGTCCCGGGTTCGACTCCTGGTGCCGGCACCATCAAATTCAAAGGCTCGCAGCGATGCGGGCCTTTGTTGTTTCTGCCGCTGAAAAATTGGCCGAAACCTTTGCTCGACCATCGCTACTCCGCGCCATGCAATGCTTGCAGCCACCGCACTCAGCCGACAAGCTAGGCGGCACACTCGCAGCCTGAACCATGAGGCCACTCTCTCCATGCGAATTCTGGTCACCGGCGGCGCCGGCTTTATCGGCTCGGCACTGATCCGCCACCTGTTGAACGAAACCGAGCACCAGGTGCTCAACCTGGACAAGTTGACCTACGCCGGCAACCTCGAATCCCTGGCAACAGTCGCCAATAGTCCCCGCTATCAGTTCGTCCAGGCCGACATCGGCGATCAGGCCAAGGTGACCGAGGTACTCGCCGCGTTCCAGCCGGACGCGCTGATGCACCTGGCCGCCGAGTCCCATGTCGACCGCTCCATCGACGGCCCGGCGGCATTCATCCAGACCAACATAGTCGGCACCTACAGCCTGCTGGAAGCGACCCGCAGCTATTGGTCGGCGCTGCCGGACGGGCGCAAGCAGGCGTTCCGCTTTCACCACATCTCCACCGACGAGGTCTACGGCGACCTCCACGGCATCGACGACCTGTTCAGCGAAACCACGCCCTACGCCCCCAGCTCCCCCTATTCGGCCAGCAAGGCGGCCTCCGACCACCTGGTGCGCGCCTGGCAGCGGACCTACGGGCTGCCGGTGCTGCTGACCAACTGCTCGAACAACTACGGCCCCTACCACTTCCCGGAGAAGCTCATCCCCCTGGTGATCCTCAATGCCCTGGATGGCAAGCCGCTGCCGGTCTATGGCGACGGTCAGCAGGTGCGCGACTGGCTGTACGTCGAGGACCACGCCCGCGCCCTGCTCAGGGTGGTGACCGCGGGCCGGGTCGGCGAGACCTACAATATCGGCGGGCACAACGAGCAGAAGAACCTGCACGTGGTGGAAAGCATCTGCGCGCTGCTGGACGAGTTGGCGCCGCGCCAACCAGGCGGCTCCTACCGCGAGCAGATCAGCTTCGTCACCGACCGCCCCGGCCACGACCAGCGCTATGCCATCGACGCCGGCAAGATCGAGCGCGAACTGGGCTGGAAGCCCGAGGAAACCTTCGCCAGCGGCCTGCGCAAGACCGTGCGCTGGTACCTGGACAACCTCGACTGGTGCCGCCACGTGCAGGACGGCAGCTATCAACGCGAGCGCCTCGGCGCCCTGTAAGGAGCAGCACCCATGAAAGGCATTATCCTGGCCGGCGGCTCCGGCACCCGCCTGCACCCGATCACCCTGGGCGTGTCCAAGCAGCTGCTGCCGATCTACGACAAGCCGATGATCTACTACCCGATCTCGGTGCTGATGCTCGCCGGCATCCGCGACATCCTGATCATCTCCACCCCCCACGACCTGCCGCAGTTCGAGAAGATGCTCGGCGACGGCAGCCAGTTCGGCGTGCGCTTCGCCTACGCCGAGCAGCCCTCGCCGGACGGCCTGGCCCAGGCCTTCCTGATCGGCGAGTCGTTTATCGGCGACGACTCGGTGTGCCTGATCCTCGGTGACAACATCTTCCACGGCCAACACTTCGGCGAGCAGCTGCAGCGCGCGGCCAGCCAAGCCGATGGCGCCACGGTGTTCGGCTACTGGGTCAGCGACCCCGAGCGCTTCGGCGTGGTCGAATTCGACCCGCACGGCCAGGCCCTGTCCATCGAGGAAAAACCGGCCAAACCGAAATCCAGCTATGCAGTCACCGGCCTGTACTTCTACGACAACGACGTGATCGAGATCGCCAAGGCGGTGAAACCCTCTGCCCGCGGCGAGCTGGAGATCACCGACATCAACAACGCCTACCTCAAGCGCGGCGACCTGCGCGTCGAGCGCTTCGGCCGCGGCTTCGCCTGGCTCGACACCGGCACCCACGACAGCCTGCTGGAGGCCTCGCAATACGTGCAGACCATCGAGCACCGCCAGGGCCTGAAAGTCGCCTGCCTGGAGGAAGTAGGCTTTCAGAACGGCTGGATCGATCGCGAGCAGCTGCTCAGCCAGGCCCAGGCCTTCGGCAAGACCGGCTACGGCCAGTACCTGTTCAAGCTGGCGGAGGAGCACGCGTGAAAGTGATTCAAACCGATCTGCCGGGCGTGCTGATCCTCGAACCCAAGGTGTTCGGCGACGAGCGCGGCTTCTTCTACGAAAGCTTCAACGCCCGCGCCTTCGCCGAGGCCACCGGCCTGGACCCCGACTTCGTCCAGGATAACCACTCGCGCTCGCAACGCGGCGTGCTGCGCGGCCTGCACTACCAGGTACAGCAGGCCCAGGGCAAACTGGTACGGGTGACCGCCGGCGAGGTCTACGACGTGGCGGTGGACGTGCGCCGCGCCTCACCGACCTTCGGCCGCTGGGTCGGCGTGCAACTGTCCGCCGAGAACAAGCGCCAGCTCTGGCTGCCGGAGGGCTTCGCCCACGGCTTCCTGGTGCTCAGCGAGTTCGCCGAGTTCCTCTACAAGACCACCGACTACTACGCCCCGACCCATGAACGCTGCATCCGCTGGGACGATCCGACCCTGGCCATCGCCTGGCCGCTCGCCGCAGCGCCACAGCTGTCGGCCAAGGATCAGGCCGGCCTCAGCCTGGGCGACGCGGAGCTGTTCCCATGAAGATCCTGCTGCTCGGCGAGCACGGCCAGGTCAGCCGGGAACTGCAGCTGTGCCTGGCCGGGCAGGCCGAGCTGATCGTCCGTGGACGCGAACAGCTCGACCTGGCCGACCCGCAACAGATCCGCCAGCAGGTCCGCGCCCTGCGTCCCGAGCTGATCATCAATGCCGCGGCGCACACCGCGGTCGACCTGGCCGAGAGCGAGCCCGAGCGGGCCTTCGCGATCAACGCCACGGCGCCCGGGATCCTGGCCGAGGAAGCCGCCGACCTGGGCGTGCCGCTGCTCCACTACTCCACCGACTACGTGTTCGACGGCCGCAAGGCGGCGCCCTACACCGAGGACGACATGCCCAACCCGCTGGGCGTGTACGGCCGCAGCAAGCTGGCCGGCGAGCAGGCGATCCAGGCTGTTGGCGGTGCGCACCTGATCCTGCGCACCAGCTGGGTCTATTCGCTGCACGGGCGCAACTTCCTGCTGACCATGCAACGCCTGCTGCAGGAGCGCGACGAACTCAAGGTGGTTTCCGACCAGATCGGCGCACCGACCTGGGCCGGCAGCATCGCCGCCGTCACCGCAGAGCTGATCGGCCACTGGCGCGCCGGCCAGGCCGGCCCCTGGGGCACCTGCCACCTGACCGCCCGCGGCCAGACCTCCTGGTTCGGCTTCGCCAGTGCCATCGCCGAGCAGCTGCGCGCGCAAGGCAAGCCGGTCGCCCGGCTCGAGGCCATTCCCAGCGGCGCCTACCCGACCCCGGCGCAACGTCCGCTCAACTCGCGCCTGGACTGTACGCGCCTGCAACGGGACTGGCAGATCCAGCTGCCGGACTGGCACGACGCCCTGCTCGAGTGCCTGGCCAGCCCGCGCCGAGGGCTGCAATAGCACGGTCGGCTATCCAGAGGGCAATGAGCAGCCTCCGTCTGTCCGTTGAGCCCGCCGGACCGCACGGCGCCGAGCGCCCTCGCTCGTAGCAAGACCTGCCGCATTGAACCTGCCGGAATGGGCCATGCCCCGACCGGCAGCCGTTCACACCGCTGCCTGGTCCGACAATTGCTTTATGCTCAGGCCCTGGACACCACTCACTACGCTCAACGATACAACGGCCGAGTCACCGCCCATGCCATCCACCGCATTACCCAGCCGCCCGCGCTGGCGCAGCCTGGCCCTGCTAGCACTCGTGCTGGCCCCCCTGCTCTGGCCCCTGCAGCAGCTGGCCGAGCGCTACTACCGCGACGTGCTGAACGCCCAGAGCGCCCAGACCCTCGACCTCTACGTCGCCAACCTGCTCGGCACCCTGCGCCGCTACGAGGTGCTGCCGCCGATCCTCAGCCAGCTGCCCACCCTGCGCCAGCTGCTGCAGCAACGCGCCGACGAGGGCCTGCGCGACCAGGCCAACCGCCTGCTCGACGACCTGCAGCAGCAGACCGGCGCCGACGTGATCTACCTGATGGCCCCCGACGGCCAGACCCTGGCCGCCTCCAACTGGGCCCGGGAGGACAGCTTCGTCGAGCGCAATTTCTCCTACCGCCCCTATTTCCGCGAGGCCATGCAGGGCCGCCAGGGCCGCTTCTTCGGCCTCGGCACCACCTCGCGCAAGCGCGGCTACTTCTTCGCCGCGCCGGTACGCCAGGGCGACAGCACCCTCGGCGTGCTGGTGGTCAAGGTCGACCTGGATCACACCGAGACCCTCTGGGGCCAACGCCCCGAACAGCTGCTGGTGACCGACAACTATGGCGTGGTGATCCTCACCTCCCGTGCCGACTGGCGCTTCCACGCCACCCGCGCGCTGGACAACGCCGAGCGGGCGGTCATCGCCGACACCCAGCCCTACCGCATCCAGTCGCCCCCGCCCCTGCAGCTCGAGGACGACGCCTGGCTGCGCCAGGCCCGGCGCCTGGAAGACATCGGCTGGACGGTCAACATCCTCGCCCCGCGCAGCCTGCTCGACCGCCCCGTGCGCGCCGCCGTGGTCATCGGCGGCGCGGCGCTGCTGGTGCTGATCCTGCTGCTCGGCCTGCTGATGCAACGGCGTCGCCACTACCTCGAACGCATCGCCCTGGACGCGCGGGCCCGCCAGCAGCTGGAGCAGCGGGTACAGGAACGCACCCAGGACCTGGAACTGCTCAACAGCCGCCTGAAACAGGAGGTGCTGGAGCGCGAGCAGGCCCAGCAGGAGCTGGTACGGGCCCAGGACGAGCTGGTCCAGGCCGGCAAGCTGTCGGCCCTCGGCACCATGAGCGCGAGCATCAGCCACGAACTCAACCAGCCCCTGGCGGCGATCCGCAGCTACGCCGACAACGCCGGCGTGCTGCTCGATCACCAGCGCAGCGAGGACGCCCGCGGCAACCTGCGGCTGATCAGCGAGCTGACCGAGCGCATGGCCTCGATCATCGCCCATCTGCGCGCCTTCGCCCGCCGCGACCGCCACGCCCCGGAGAGCGTCGCCCTGCAGCCGGCTATCGACGATGCCCTGGCGCTGCTGGCCAAGCGCCGTCAGGCCATGCAGGTCGAGCTGGTCCGCGACCTGCCGGACGCCACCCTGTGGGTGCAGGCCGGCGAGACCCGCCTGCGCCAGGTACTCGGCAACCTGCTGGCCAATGCCCTCGACGCCCTGGGCGAGAAGGCGCCACCGCGGCGCATCTGGCTCAGCGCCCAGCGCGCCGGCGAACACGTCGAGCTGCAGCTGCGCGACAATGGCCCCGGCTTCTCCGCCGAGGCCCTGCAACGGGCCCGCGAACCGTTCTTCACCACCAAGACCAGCGCCCAGGGCCTGGGCCTGGGTCTGGCCATCTGCGAGACCCTGATGCGCGCCCTCGGCGGCGAGCTGCTGCTGGCCAACCACCCGGCCGGCGGCGCCCTGTTGACCCTGCGCCTGCGCGTCGCCGAGCGCGGCGTGAACATTCAGCCGCCTGAGGACATTGCCCTATGACCCTGCCCCTCGACGCCCGCACCCAGGTCCTGCTGATCGACGACGACCCGCACCTGCGCCAGGCCCTGAGCCAGACCCTGGATCTGGCCGGTCTCAAGGTCGCCAACCTGGCCGACGCCCGCGGCGTCGCCGCCCGCATCGAGCGCGACTGGCCGGGCGTGGTGGTCAGCGACATCCGCATGCCGGGAATCGACGGCCTGCAGCTGCTCGAACAGCTGCACCAGCAGGATCCGGAACTGCCGGTGCTGCTGATCACCGGCCACGGCGACGTGCCCCTGGCGGTGCAGGCGATGCGCGCCGGCGCCTACGACTTCCTGGAGAAACCCTTCGCCAGCGACGAGCTGCTCGACAGCGTGCGCCGCGCCCTGGCCCTGCGCCGCCTGGTGCTGGACAACCGCAGCCTGCGCCTGGCCCTGAGCGACCGCCACGAGCTGTCGGCCCGCCTGGTCGGGCAGTCGCCGGGCATGCAGCGCCTGCGCGAACAGGTCGGCGCCCTGGCCGGGATAGCCGCGGACGTGCTGATCCTCGGCGAGACCGGCGCCGGCAAGGAGGTGGTGGCGCGCGCCCTGCACGACCTGTCGAGCCGCCGCGGCGGCCCCTTCGTGGCAATCAACGCCGGCGCCCTGGCCGAATCGGTGGTGGAAAGCGAGCTGTTCGGCCACGAGCCCGGGGCCTTCACCGGCGCGCAAAAGCGCCGCATCGGCAAGTTCGAGTTCGCCAACGGCGGCACCCTGTTCCTCGACGAGATCGAAAGCATGAGCCTGGAGGTGCAGGTCAAGCTGCTGCGCCTGCTGCAGGAGCGGGCGGTGGAGCGCCTGGGCGGCAACCAGCTGATCCCCCTGGACATCCGGGTGATCGCCGCGACCAAGGAAGACCTGCGCCAGGCCGCCGACCAGGGCCGCTTCCGCGCCGACCTGTACTACCGGCTGAACGTCGCGCCGCTGCGCATCCCGCCGCTGCGCGAGCGCGGCGACGACATCCTGCTGCTGTTCCAGCACTTCACCGAGGCCGCCGGCAAGCGCCACGGTCTGCCGCCCCGCGAGCTGCAGGCCGGCCAGCGCGCCCTGCTGCTGCGCCACCCCTGGCCGGGCAACGTGCGCGAGCTGCAGAACGCCGCCGAGCGCTTCGCCCTGGGCCTGGACCTGGGCCTGGAGCCGGAGCTCCAGCTGGCCGGCCAGACCGACGCCCCCCTCCACGGGCAGCCTGAGCGAGCAGGTGGAGGCCTTCGAGCGCGCCCTGATCGCCGCCGAGCTGGGCCGCCCGCACGGCTCGCTGCGCAGCGTGGCCGAGGCCCTCGGCATGCCACGCAAGACCCTGCACGACAAGCTGCGCAAGCACGGCTTGAACTTCACCGACGCTGGCGGAGGCTCGCCAGAAGACCTCGAGTGACTGGCGGATTTCCGCCAAATCCGCCCCCTGCCGCACCCGGGCCGCCTCACACGGCCCCGCTCCTCGCCCCGTCGCGGCCCCTGCCAGACTGCCGCCAGCAGACTTCGCCATCGATTAGTGGGGCGCCGCATGCCAGCCTGGCATGGCGGTTGCTCTAGTCCCTGCAGGCGATCCCACAAGTACAAGTCCAGGCCCTCGCAGCCCAAGGTCCGTCGTTTTCCGACTGGCCGCCTAGACTTGCTCTTGTTCGCCCGTTTCCGGCGCTGCGGCGCTCATCGCGATAAGCACAACAAGAGGAAGCACTCGTATGTTCAAGTTCACTGCCAAGGCGCTGGCGTGCGCCCTGTCCCTGACCATCGCCGGCCTGGCCCAGGCGGCCGAGCCGATCGTCATCAAGTTCTCCCACGTGGTGGCCGAGAACACCCCCAAAGGCCAGGGCGCGCTGATGTTCAAGCGCCTGGCCGAGGAGCGCCTGGGTGACAAGGTGCGGGTCGAGGTCTATCCGAACTCCTCGCTGTTCGGCGACGGCAAGGAAATGGAGGCGCTGCTGCTCGGCGACGTGCAGATGATCGCCCCGTCCCTGGCCAAGTTCGAGCAGTACACCAAGCAGCTGCAGGTGTTCGACCTGCCCTTCCTGTTCAACGACATCGCCGCGGTCGACCGCTTCCAGCAGAGCCCCGAAGGTCAGGCGCTGCTCAAGTCCATGGAGAGCAAGAACATCACCGGCCTGGGCTACTGGCACAACGGCATGAAGCAGCTGTCGGCCAACAAGGCCCTGCGCGAGCCGAAGGACGCCCGCGGCCTGAAGTTCCGCGTGCAGGCCAGCGCCGTGCTCGATGAGCAGTTCAAGGCCGTGCGCGCCAACCCGCGCAAGATGAGCTTCGCCGAGGTCTACCAGGGCCTGCAGACCGGCGTGGTCAACGGTGCCGAGAACCCCTACTCGAACATCTACAGCCAGAAGATGCACGAGGTGCAGAAGTTCATCACCGAGTCCGACCACGGCGTACTGGACTACATGCTGATCACCAACACCAAGTTCTGGGAAGGCCTGCCGGCCGACGTGCGCGGCGAGCTGGAGAAGATCAACGTCGAGGTGACCGCCGAGGTGAACAAGCAGGCCGACGCGCTGAACCAGGAGGCCAAAGAGGCCATCATCGCCGCCGGCACCAGCGAGATCATCCAGCTGACCCCCGAGCAGCGTGGCCAGTGGCGCGACGCCATGAAGCCGGTGTGGAGCAAGTTCGAAGCCGAGATCGGCGCCGACCTGATCAAGGCCGCCGACGCCGCCAACCAGCAGTAAGGCCGTCTGGCGCCCGGGCGGTTTCGTCCCGGGCGCCCCACGGGCGCTGCCTCTGGTAGCGCCCGGCATCACCCGGTGGGTCAGCGCCTACGCCTGGCCCACCCCATGTGTTATCCACCTGTTCACCGGGAGACTCGAACGATGAACGCCATACGGCGCGTCTGGGACCACTTCGAGGAGGCGTTTATCGCCTTCCTGCTGGGGACCATGACGCTAGTGACATTCGTCTATGTGATCCTCAATAACCTCTACACGGTGTTCTACAGCCTTGGCGACAACTGGCCGGCGGCCAGCGACTTGTTCTTCGCCATCGGTGACAGCGTGATCGAGATGGCCCAGGCCATGACCTGGAGCATCGCCCTGACCAAGGCCCTGTTCGCCTGGCTGATCTTCTTCGGCCTGGCCTATGGCGTGCGCACCGCCGGGCACATCGGCGTCGACGCCCTGGTCAAGCTGGCCAAGAAGCCCACCCAGCGCATCATCGGCCTGATCGCCTGCCTGTGCTGCCTGGGCTATGCCGGGCTGATCAGCGTGGCCAGCTTCGACTGGGTGCGCACCCTGCTGACCGCCGGTATCGGCGCCGAGGACCTCGGCCACTACGGCATCAAGCAATGGCATATCACCCTGATCGTGCCCTTCGGCTACGCCATGGTGTTCATCCGTTTCCTGGAAATCTTCGTACGCATCCTGCGTAACCAGCAGACCGGCCTGGGCCTGGCCGACGAGGCCGCCGAGGCGATGAAACTGACCGAGCACGACGACGCATCGAAGAAGGACCCCAAGCCATGACCATTCTGTTCCTCTTCGTCCTGCTGTTCCTGCTGATGTTCATCGGCGTGCCGATCGCCGTGTCCCTGGGCCTGGCCGGCTCCATGACCATCATGCTGTTCAGCCCGGATTCGGTGCGCTCGCTGGCGATCAAGCTGTTCGAGACCTCCGAGCACTACACCCTGCTGGCCATCCCGTTCTTCCTGCTGTCCGGCGCCTTCATGACCACCGGCGGCGTGGCCAAGCGCCTGATCGACTTCGCCAACGCCTGCGTCGGCCATATCCGCGGCGGTCTGGCGATTTCCGCGGTGCTGGCCTGCATGCTGTTCGCCGCCCTGTCCGGTTCCAGCCCGGCCACCGTGGCCGCGGTCGGTTCCATCGCCATCGCCGGCATGGTCCGTTCCGGCTACCCCCAGGCCTTCGGCGCCGGCATCGTGTGCAACGCCGGCACCCTGGGCATCCTCATCCCGCCGTCGATCGTCATGGTGGTCTATGCCGCGGCCACCGAGCAGTCGGTGGGCAAGCTGTTCATGGCCGGGGTGGTGCCCGGCCTGCTGCTGGGCCTGGCGCTGATGGTGGCGATCTACGTGGTTGCGCGCAAAATGAACCTGCCAGCCATGCCGCGGGCCAGCCTGCGTGAACTGATCGCCACCGGGCGCAAGGCGATCTGGGGCCTGCTGCTGATGGTGATCATCCTCGGCGGCATCTACTCCGGCATGTTCACCCCGACCGAGGCGGCCGCGGTGGCGGCGGTCTACGCCGGCTTCGTGGCGCTGTTCGTGTACAAGGACATGACCATCCGCGAGTGCCCCAAGGTGCTGCTGGAGTCGGGCAAGCTGAGCATCATGCTGATGTTCATCATCGCCAACGCCATGCTCTTCGCCCACGTGCTGACCACCGAGCAGATCCCCCAGACCATCACCGCCTGGGTGATCGAGATGGGCCTGCAGCCCTGGCAGTTCCTGCTGGTGGTGAACATCGTGCTGCTGGTGGCCGGCGCCTTCATGGAGCCTTCGGCGATCATCCTGATCCTCGCGCCGATCCTCTTCCCCATCGCCATCCAGCTGGGCATCGACCCGATCCACCTGGGCATCATCATGGTGGTGAACATGGAGATCGGCCTGATCACCCCGCCGGTGGGCCTCAACCTGTTCGTCACCTCGGCGGTCACCGGCATGCCGCTGACCTCGGTGATCCGCGCCGCCTGGCCCTGGCTGATGCTGCTGCTGAGCTTCCTGCTGGTGATCACCTACATCCCGGCGGTGTCCATGGCCCTGCCGAACTGGCTGGGCATGAGCTGAGCAGCGGCAGCCGCGACTCCTGCACTCCTCGCCCGGCCTCGTGCCGGGCTTTTTTTTTGCGCCCGCGTGGGCGGCGCCCGGGCGCCGTTGATCGGCCCCAGGGGCCACGGCTAGACACCGGCGGCACACTGGCCGAAGCTCGGAAGAACCTCGCCCCGGCGCCCGCCGGCAGGGGCGCCATGCCCTCGACGGCCAGGCCACCGGCCGGCGCGGCGGCGCTTCGAAACCCGGCAGGCGCACGCTTCCGAGCAAGCAGCGCCCGGACCCGGCCGTGACTCACAGGTCATGAACCGCGTCAGCATAGGCATCCGAACAGTCGAGCCAAGGCCCGTTCCGTGCCATACCCCGAAGCAGGGGGGCGGGCGGGCGACAAGCGTCCCTGGCCTCAGCCGCGGCTTGTCCTGGCGTACTTATTTGAAGGAGTTCCCCGCGTGAAGTCTCGTTTCCCCGTGATCGTTGGTTTTGGTGGTTATAACGCAGCCGGCCGCAGCTCCTTTCACCACGGTTTCCGCCGCACCGTACTCGAGTCCATGGACGTCGCCGCGCGCCAGGAAACCCTCGCCGGCCTGGCGGTGATGATGAAGCTGGTGCGGGTGGTCGACGGCGTCCACCAGGCGCCCGACGGCACGCCCCTGAGCCTGGCCGAGATCGACAGCCGTTTCGCCGAGCAGATCCTCGCCTCGACCCTGGTGCGGCGCATCGAGAAGACCTACCTGGACGTCGACGCCGCCCACTGGCAGAAGAGCATCGGCGTCGCCGGCGCGGCGGACGCGCCGCTGAGCTTCATCACCAGCCGCAAGCAGCTGCCCGAGCCGCTGCCGGCCAACTGGTCGGTGGAGGAACTGAACGCCGCCGAGGTGCGCGTCACCCTGCACGACAACTGCGAATTCAAGGTCGACAGCTACCGGCCGCTGCCGGTCAAGTCCGCCGGCCAGCTGCCCAGCGGCTTCGAGCCGGCCGAGCTGTACAACTCGCGCTTCCACCCGCGCGGCCTGAGCATGGCGGTGGTCGGGGTGACCGATGCCCTGCGCTCCACCGGCCTGCCCTGGCAGTCGATCGTCGAGCGGGTGGCGCCGGACGAGATCGCCGTGTTCTCCAGCTGCATCATGAGCCAGCTGGACGAGAACGGCTTCGGCGGCCTGATGCAGTCGCGCCTCAAGGGCGGCCGGGTCACCGCCAAGCAACTGGCCCTGGGCCTCAACACCATGTCGGCGGACTTCATCAACGCCTACGTGCTGGGCAGCGTCGGCACCACCGGCGCCGTCACCGGCGCCTGCGCCACCTTCCTCTACAACCTGCAGAAGGGCGTCGAGCAGATCGTCCTGGGCAAGGCGCGGGTGGTCATAGTCGGCAGCAGCGAGGCGCCGATCAACCAGGAATGCATCGAGGGCTACGGCGCCATGGGCGCCCTGGCCACCGAGGACGGCCTGCGCCAGGTCGAGGGCCAGGACCAGGTGGACTTCCGCCGCGCCAGCCGCCCGTTCGGCGACAACTGCGGCTTCACCCTGGCCGAGGCCTGCCAGTTCGTGGTGCTGATGGACGACGAGCTGGCCCTGGAGCTGGGCGCCGACATCCACGGCGCGGTGCCGGACGTGTTCATCAACGCCGACGGCTTCAAGAAGTCCATCTCCGCCCCCGGCCCGGGCAACTACCTGACCATGGCCAAGGCGGTGGCCAGCGCCGTGCAGCTGCTCGGCATCGACGCCGTGCGCCAGCGCAGCTTCGTCCATGCCCACGGTTCCAGCACGCCGGCCAACCGGGTCACCGAGTCCGAGCTGCTCGACCGCATCGCCGCCACCTTCGCCATCGAACAGTGGCCGATCACCGCGGCCAAGGCCTTCGTCGGCCATTCCCTGGCCAGCGCCAGCGGCGACCAGCTGATCGCCGCCCTGGGTACCTTCAAGTACGGCATCATCCCCGGGATCAAGACCATCGACGCGGTGGCCGACGACGTGCACCAGCAGCACCTGAGCATCGCCACCAGGGACCGCCAGACCGGCGAGCAGGCGCTGGACGTCTGCTTCATCAACTCCAAGGGCTTCGGCGGCAACAACGCCAGTGCCCTGGTGCTGGCCCCCCACGTGGCCGAGCGCATGCTGCGCAAGCGCCATGGCGAGGCCGTCTTCGCCGCCTACTGCGCACGCCGCGAACAGACCCGCGCCGCCGCCCGGCAGTACGACCAGCAGGCGCTAAAGGGCCAGCTGGACATCATCTACAACTTCGGCAACGACCTGATCGACGACCAGGCCATCGAGCTGGGCAGCGAACAGCTCAGGGTACCCGGCTTCCCCCAGCCGCTGGTGTTCAAGCAGGACGACCGCTACCGCGACATGCTCGACTGAGCGCCGCGCAGGTTGGGTTGAGCAGCGCGCCCCATCACCCACCCGCCAGTAGACGGCCATGCCGCTACCCGCCTCAATCCAGGGCGCGGGCCAGCTGGATCAGCTCGGCGCGCCATTCGGCCGCAGCCGGCAGGGCGAGGAAGGAGGGGTTGAGCAGGGACTCGCGGGCCTCGTAGGTCAAGGCCTCGCCCTCGAGGGTCAGCACCTCGCCGCCGGCGCCTTCCAACACGCCCTGGGCGGCGGCGGTGTCCCACTGCGAGGTCGGCGCCAGGCGCGGGTAGCAGTCGGCCAGGCCCTCGGCGAGTTGGCAGAATTTCAGCGAGCTGCCGACGCTGAGCAGCTGCAGGTCGCCGAAACGTTCGCCGAGCCCCGCCAGCAGGCGCTCCTGGGCCGGACTGGAATGGCGGCGGCTGGCCACCAGGGTGAAGGCCTCGGCCGGCGCCAGGCGCACGCCGATGACCTGCTCGGTGCCGTCGGCCTCGGCGCGCCGGGCACCCAGCCCGGCTCCGCCGAAATAGCAGCGGCCGTTGGCCGGGATGCCGACCACGCCGAACACCACCCGCCCGCGCTCGATCAGGGCGACGTTGACGGTGAACTCTTCCGACCCGGCGATGAACTCCTTGGTGCCGTCCAGCGGATCGACCAGCCACCAGCGGCTCCAGCCGGCGCGCTCGCTCAAGGGGATGTCCGCCGCCTCCTCGGACAGCACCGGAATGCTCGCGTCCAGGGCGCGCAGGCCGTCGACCAGCAGGTGGTGGGCGGCCAGGTCGGCGGCGGTCACCGGCGAGGCGTCGGCCTTCTCGGTCACCGCCACGCCGGCGCGCCAATGGGGCAGGATGGCGCTGCCCGCCTGGCGCACCAGCTGGATCACCGCGGGAATCAGGGGATGGTTCACAGGACGAAATCTCCGCGCTGGCTGAGCAGGTCGCGCGCCAGGTAGAGGGCGGCCAGGGCACGGCCCTCGCTGAACTGGGGGTGTTGCATCAGGCTCGACAGCTCGCGCAGGTTGACCCGGTCCACCCGCATCGGCTCCGGCTCGTCGCCCGGCAGGCGCTCCTCGTAGAGGTCGCGGGCCAGCACCACCTGGATCTTCTGGCTCATGTAGCCGGGCGACAGGCTCAGCTCGGTGAGGTGCTCCAGTTGGCGGGCGCCGAAACCGGCCTCCTCCTTGAGCTCGCGGTTGGCCGCCACCAGCACGTCCTCGCCCGGCTCGATCAGCCCCTTGGGCAACGACAGCTCGTACTCGTCGGTGCCGCCGCAGTACTCCTCCACCAGCAGCGCGTGCTCGCCATCGACCATCGCCACCACCATCACCGCGCCGTAGCCGACGCCCTTGCCGACCAGGCGCTCGTAGGTGCGCTCCACGCCGTTGGCGAAACGCAGCTGCAGTTCCTCGACACGGAACAGGCGACTGCTGGCGACTATCTCGCGGGCGAGTACGGTGGGCTTCTGGCGCATGATGCGGCTCCTTGGCATGACCGGGCGGGTTATCATACCCCGGCTTTTCCGATTAGCCCCGGCGGAGATTGCGCGATAGACGACGGCTGCCGACCGAATCGCGACAGACTCCGCACCAGCCGCCGAAGACCCTGCCATGCCGCCGCTACCCTGGAGCGAGATCGACACCGTCCTGCTGGATATGGACGGCACCCTGCTCGACCTGCACTTCGACAACCACTTCTGGCTCGAGCACCTGCCCCGGCGCTACGCCGAGCACCACGGCATCAGCCGCGCCCTGGCCGACGCCGAGCTGCTGCCGCTGTTCCGCGAGCATGCCGGCCAGCTGACCTGGTACTGCACCGACTTCTGGACCCGCGAGCTCAAGCTGTCGATCCGCGAGCTCAAGCGCGAGGTGGCCGACCTGATCGCCCTGCGCCCGGACGCCGACACCTTCCTTGCCGCCCTGCGCGCCGCCGGCAAGCAGGTGGTGATGATCACCAACGCCCACCGCGACTCGCTGTCGCTCAAGCTCGAACGCATCGAACTGGCGCCCTACTTCGACCGCCTGATCAGCTCCCACGACTATGGCTTCCCCAAGGAGAACCAGCAGTTCTGGCATGCCCTGCAGCAGGACCTGAGCTTCGAGCCGGCACGCAGCCTGTTCATCGACGACAGCCTGCCGGTGCTGCGCAGCGCCCGCGCATTCGGCGTCGGCCACCTGCTGGCGGTGCGCCAGCCGGACAGCCGCCAGGGGCCGAAGAACACCGAGGAATTCGCCGCGGTCGAGGACTACCGCGCGCTGTTGCCCTGAGCCCATCCCGGCCAAAAACGACCCGCGACTGCCCAGCCTCGGCACAGGCGTGCGCAGCATTAGACGCCTGCGCCCCGGGGGCTTAGGCTAGGCCCATTACCCTTTCGGAAGGCTCGAACATGGCGCGCGCCGCAACCACCTCAACCTCCGGCGACGGCCCCGCCCAGGACGCCTACGCCTATGTCGAACTGGATGCCGCCGCCCAGGCGGGCGAGGCCGTGCTGGCCGAGGAATGCGCCCTGGCGATCAGCTACAACGGCATCAGCCATGCGGTGATGATGGTCTCGCCCTCGGCGGTGGAGGACTTCGTCGCCGGCTTCAGCCTGAGCGGCGCGCTGGTCGACGGCCTCGACGACATCTACGACATCCAGGTCAAGCGCGCCGGCGCCGCCCTCAGCGCCGAGGTGCAGATCAGCAGCCGCGCCTTCTGGGCCCTCAAGCAGCAGCGGCGCAATCTGGCCGGCACCAGCGGCTGCGGCCTGTGCGGCGTCGAGGCACTGGAACAGGCACTGCCGCAACTCGACACCCTAAACGCCAGCCCACTGCCGCCGGCCGACCACCTGCAGGGCCTGCGCGAGCGCATCGGCACCTACCAGCGCCTGGCCCGGCAGAGCGGCGCCCTGCATGCCGCGGCCTTCATCGATGGCAGCGGCGAGATCCGCCTGTGCCGCGAGGACATCGGCCGCCACAACGCCCTGGACAAGCTGATCGGCGCCCTGCTGCGCGAACGCCTCGACCCGCGCCAGGGTTTCGCCCTGGTCACCAGCCGCTGCAGCCTGGAGCTGATCCACAAGGCGGTGCGGGCGAAGATCGGCACCCTGGTCAGCCTCTCGGCACCGACCAGCCTGACCGTGCAGTGGGCCCGCCGCCACCACCTCAACCTGATCCACCTGCCCCACCACAGCGCGCCAAGGGTCTACAGCCCGGCGCCGGATGAAGCCGCGCCCACCGCCTGATATGGCGTCCTCTCGCCCCCCTGCGCGAAATGGCGGTTGCGCGGCGATGATGCAATCTTGCGCAGCGCTGCTCATTTGCCCGCTGGCAAGTTTCTCGGCCGAGCCTTAGGCTTCGCCGCGTCACTTATCCACGGCAGGATTCCAGAACATGGATCGTTCCTCTTGCGGGCTCAGTCTCGCCCTCGTTTTCTCCACCTGTGCCTTCGTCCCGCAGTCCGCCCTCGCCGCAGCAAGCTGCACGACAGGCGGCGTCAGCTACTTCGGTACTGAAGTCTATGCCGCGCCGCAAACCCCGAACGGGCAAGGCCAATACCTCTACAAGATCGCAGGCCTGCAATGCTCCGGTGGCAAGGTCATCAAATGGAACGAAAGCAGTGCCTGGTACACCCCCGATCAGATGCTGGCCACACTCAAACAGTCGAACGGCAACATGCGTCGAGCCTTCCCCAACACCTGCAAGACGCATGCAGTGCTGCTGCACGACAACTTCACCGGTTCGGTCGACGGTGTGACGGCGACCAGCTATGCGGGCGCCAATCAGACCCACTTCGATGTTTTCGCCGGCCCGGTTTTCTATGACCGCCCAGCCGAGCTGCTCTGCCCGGAGGTCGACGGCATCGGTAACCCCGACCTGCCGGGCACTTGCCCCGTGCAAAGCGCCGAGCCGGTGCTTGCCAGCTCAGGTGCCCCCAGCCAGGCCCAGGGCGACCCGATCAACGTCTCCAACGGCAACAGCTACCAGGTCGAAGTCGACTACCAGGGGCTGCCCGGTACCCAGCTGCACTTCGCGCGCTACTACAACAGCAAGACCACGAACTGGACCCATAGCTATTCGGCCAGGTTGAAGACATCTCCAAGCAAAGCACTGCTGGTCAATGCCGATGGCCGAGAGAGTCTGTTCACGATTTCCGGCAGCACCGTTACCGCCTCGCCGAAGGAACTGGGACGGCTGGAAAAGACCGTCGATGGCTGGCGTTATGACTCGCCGCAGAACGAGCACCTGTACTTCAACCCGCAGGGGCAGCTGACGCGGATCGAGCGGGCCAACGGCACGTTTGAAACCCTGGCCTATGGCACCAATCAGATCGTGCTCAGCGACTCGCTCGGCAGGTCGATGACGCTCACCTTCAACAGCGCCAAGCGCCTGAGCGGGTTGACGGCCGGCACGCTGCAGGTGGCCTACACCTACAACAGCGCCGGGCGACTCACCAAAGCGACGCGCACTCAGGGGGGGAAAAGCCGCTCGCGCAGCTATCACTACGAGGACACCCGTGAAGGCGGCTGGCTCACCGGCATCACCGACGAGCGTGGCATCCGCTATGTCACCTGGACCTTCGATGCCCAAGGGCGAGCCACCAAGAGCGAACTGAACGGCGGCGTCGACAGGTGGCTGTTCACCTACAACAGCAATGGCACCACCACCCTGACCAACCCGCTTGGGAAGAAGTCCACCTACAGCTTCCAGACCGTCGCCGGTGCCAAGCGCGTCACCTCCCTGGCCGGTGTGGCATCGGCCAACTGCCCAGGCAGCAATTCGACCTTCACCTATGACAACCGCGGCCTGATCAAGACGCGGACCGACAACAAGGGCAATGTCACCACCTACGACTACAACGCCCGCGGCTTGGAAATCTCCCGCACGGAGGCCTCCGGCACACCACAGGGGCGTACCGTCACCACCGAATGGCACCCGACGCTCTATCTGCCGGTAACCATCACCGAGCCCGGGCGCGTGCTGCGCTTCGAATACGACGCTCAAGGCAACCAGCTAAGCCAAACCATTTCCGAACGTTGATCAGAAGGAACTGACCGATGAACACTTTGCATCGCGCAAGCCTGCTCGCGCTGGCGCTGACAGCGGCACTGGGGGCGTCCAGCGCCCAGGCCAGCGAACGCAGCTGGAGCTACAGCTACAACAGCCAAGGCTTGATCGAGACCGCCGACGGCCCGCACACCGATGTGCAGGACGTCACCACCTACGCCTACGACGCCCAGGGCCGCCTGACCCAGGTGACCAACGCCCTCGGCCATATCACCCAGCTGTCCAACTTCGACAACTACGGCAACCCGCAGACCCTGACCGACGCCAACGGCGTCACCACCGACCTGAGTTACAGCCCGCAGGGCTGGCTGGCCTCGGTCAGCACCGCCGGCAGCACCACTGCCTTCGAGCACGACGCCGTGGGCCTGATCACCAAGGTCACCCGCGGCGACGGCAGCTGGCTGAGCTACACCTGGGACGGCGCGCGGCGCCTGACCAAGATCAGCAACAACCTCGGCAAGACCGTCGAGTACGACCTCGACCCCATGGGCAACCGCACCGCCCAGCGCCTCAAGGATGCCTCGAACAACCTGACCCAGCAGCAGACCTGGGTCTACGACGAACTGGGCCGCCTGCTGCGCGCCGTCGGCGCCGCCGGGCAGACCAGCCGCTACCAGTACGACCTCAACGACAACCCGAGCGCCAGCACCAACCCGCGCCAGTTCAGCCACAGCCAGGCCTATGACGCCCTCGATCGCCTGGTGAGCAACACCGACCCGCTGGGTGGCGTCACCACCCTGGCCTACGACGGCCAGGACAACCTCACCGAGGTCAAGGACCCGCGCGGCGTCACCACCCGCTATGTGTATGACGGCCTCGGCAACCTCACCCAGCTGATCAGCCCGGACAGCGGCACCACCACCTACAGCCACGACGCCGCCGGCAACGTGATCAGCAAGACCGACGCCAACGGCGTGGTCACCACCTACAGCTACGACGCGCTGAACCGCCTCACCGGCCGCCAGTACCCGGCCAGCCCGGCGCTCAACGTGCAGTACCACTACGACATGACCGCCGAAGGCAACCACGGCATCGGCCGCCTCACCGCCGTGCAGGACGCCAGCGGCGTGCTCGGCTACCGCTACGACGCCCGCGGCAACCTGGTCGAGCAGATCCGCTCGGTGGCGGTGGGCGGCGTCGACCAGTACGACCGCCTCGGCTACGCCTATGACGGCGCCAACCAGCTGACCCGCATCGACTACCCCCTGGGCCTGAGCGTGCTCTACCCGCGCAACGCTGCCGGCCAGGTGCGCGAGGTGCAGCTGCAGGTGGGCAGCAACCCGCCCAGCGCCTTCGCCGGCGCCATCGCCTACCTGCCCTTCGGCCCGCTCAGCAGCCTGACCTGGGGCAACGGCGTCAGCCTCAGCCGCACCTTCGACCAGGACTACCGCCTCAGCCAGCAGACCGTGGCCGGCTGGAACAGCAGCTACGGCTACGACGCCAACGGCAATATCGAAACGCTGGGCAGCAGCCTGCTCGGCGACCTCAACTACCGCTACGACGCCCTCGACCGCCTCACCGCGGAGCACAAGGCCGACCTAGAGCAAGGCTACAGCTACGACGCCGTGGGCAACCGCAACGGCAAAACCGTCACCCCCATAATCAATGGCCAGGCGCAGGCCGGCAGCACCCACACGTACCAGTACGCGGCCAACAGCAACCGCCTGAGCGAGATCGACGGCCTGGCGGTACTCAGCGACGCCGCCGGCAACCTGACCCAGGACCGCGCCGAGCGCGAACTGGACTACGACGCGCAGAACCGCCTGACCCGGGTGAAGCTCGCCGGCAACATCGTGGCCGAGTTCCGCTACAACGCCCTCGGTCAGCGCACCCACAAGCTCGGCGCCGACGGCACCACGGTGTTCCTCTACGGCCCGGACGGCCAACTGCTCGGCGAAGAGCGCTACGACGCCCAAGGCGCCAAGCTCAGCGGCCAGTTCTACATCTGGCTCGACAGCCTGCCCCTGGGCGGCATCACGGTGAGCTACGACGGCCAGGGTGGCGTCGCCAGCAGCACGCCGTTCTACCTGCACAGCGACCACCTCAACACCCCGCGCCTGGCCACCAGCCAGAGCCAGCAGGGCGTGTGGCAGTGGCAATCGGATGCCTTCGGCGTGGGCCAGGCCAGCGGCAGCCTGACGATGAACCTACGCTTCCCAGGGCAGTACTTCGATCAGGAGAGCGGGCTGCACTACAACTACTTCCGCGATTACGACCCGCAGACCGGGCGCTACGTCGAAAGCGATCCGATTGGGCTCAGGGGTGGGTTGAATACATACGGCTATGTCTATGGAAACCCGCTGAAGTATTCTGATCCTAAAGGCCTTGCAGTAGCAGCGCTTTGCTTTGTCCCTGGCATAGGTTGGACCACATGCGCCGTAATAGCCGAAGCAGCAATCTCGGCATGTGCTTATGTAGGCACAGCAGTTGGAGGAGCTCTACTTGGCGGCTATCTAGCGAATGAGGCCGCGCAGGATGGTGATGGCGAAGGCAACACCAACCCGTATGCTGGCCCCGTAGATGAGCCGGTGATTGTTGTTGATGAGAACGGAAATGCAATTCCCGTTGAGCCTGGACAGAGCGTCAACAGCTCCCCGAATGGCGACTACCAACAAGTCGTGGGTGCAGATGGCAGACCAACAGGAGACCGACTAGACCGAGGAGGGCACCGGAATCAGTCCGACCCTCGCGCTCAGGGGCCCCATGGACACAGGCCAGGAGTGACAACTCCTGATGGCAATCCTCACCTACCGATATATTAACTATGCCTAAATTTAACTACGATGACATCGTTACAGCTTCCAGTGCAGCCCCCTCAAATGCACGTCCAGGGAAAAAGGCTTGGGTTGTTGGGGTCTTTGAAACTCGAAGAGGTGAGTTTTTAAAGTCTTTTCCGGAAGGAGTTGTATATGTAATTGAGTTCGAGGACGGCACTTCAGCAGAAGTAGCTGAAATCCATTTAGAGCTTTACATTGAGCCCCGAAATTAGCGAGCACTAGCTTAAAAAGGCTGCAACCTGCAAGCGGGTTACAGCCTTTTTTCTATATTCAGCCTTGTAGGGCGGGTCATTGACCCGCACTGACCGGTGTTTACCTCCACGCCGTACTGCCGGCTGGCATGGCGGCAATGGGTTTGCTGCTGGCCGGCACAACGCTCGGCGGGTTACGCCTTTGGCTAACCCCGCCCTACGTCCGTATCAATTCCCCCAGCAGCCCGTTCAGACCTTTTCGGTTCAAGGTTTCAGGTTGTACTGGTACGGCGTTCAAGTTGGTGCAGCACCTACAGGTGTAGGGGCCGGATGATTTAATACGGCCTGCTGGTTAAGGTTGATACTGTTCCAGGGGCTGACAAGGAGCCACTATGAGCACAACACCTAATAAGGTTAAAACAGTAGCTTTATGCTTGCGTGGATTTGAGCTGACGCCTGAACAAGTGGAGTCTGCAACAGGGAGGAAAGCCTCTGAAACTGGTACTCGTGGTGAACCAGTTAAGCCAGGGGTAAAAAGTCTATTGAAGCGCTCATTTGTCAGATTTTCAGTGCAGATCCCTAATGGCTGCCGAATTGATGAGCTGATTCCAGCACTTTGGACTCACCTTGGCGGCATTGAGCGAATTCGAGAAGCCAGAGATATCATTAAGCCCGAGTATCTAGAAGTAGACTTAGTGCTTCCCGTTAAGAACTCTGATGAGCAAGAAGGTGGTTTCATACCCCCTTCAACCATTACCGAGCTTAGCCTTTTGGGAGCGTCTTTATCTTTCCAGTTTCTTTAGATTTATAGATACAGCTCTCACCTGACGCCGGCCTCGTGCCGGTGTCTTTTTATGCAGCCTTGTAGGGCGGGTCATGCCCCGCGCTGATCGATCTTCGGGTTAATGCGTTATTGCGTATGTCCGAATTTGATCTGCGTGGGGGGCGGGTTAAACCGATAGTTTTGGATTGTCGCCTGACACGGCGGCCGCGCAATTTTGGCGTTGGCCACACCATCGCTCGGCGGGTTACGCCTTCGGCTAACCCGCCCTACGGTTCTCATGAAAAAGGGGGCGGATTTATTTAGCCCCTTTTCCAGTCGCCCCCTTGTCCATTCCGGCTGCAAGGCTCGGCCACGATCCCTCCCTCGGATAGGCCTTCTCGAAGAACTCCACAAATGCGCGCACCTTCGCCGGCAGGTAGCGATTACCCGGATAGACCAGCATCAGCGGCAAGGCCTCAACCGAATGCTCGGTCAGGAATGGCTGCAACTGGCCACTTGAAATGGCGCCCTGCACCAGCGGCTCCGGGACATGGGCCACCCCGAGCCCGGCGGCCGCCGCGGCGATCGTGGCGTCCAGGGAGGTGAGCCGCAGCCTTCCCCGAGGCGTAAAGGCGACCCGTTTGCCGCCCTCCTCGAACGGCCAGTCACAGCCACGCCGGGTCGAGGGCGAGACGAACTGGATGCAATCGTGGCGGCCCAGATCCGCGATGCGCGCCGGTATGCCGCGCCCTGCGAGATAGCTGGGTGCCGCGCAGGTCAGCCAGCGCACGCTGGTCAGCTTTCGCGCGACCAGATCGGCGTCCGCTGGAACTCTGCCGCTGCGCAGCGCGCAGTCGATGCCCTCCTCGACCAGATTGACCATGCGATCGGTGATGATCACATCCACTGAGAGATCGGGGTAGCTCGCCATGAACTGCGCAAGATTCGCAAAGAACGCCAGGGGCACGATGGACTGGGCGACCGACACCCGCAGGCGACCACGGGGCAGTGAGCGCCCGCTGGAGAGGTTGTCTTCGGCTTCCGCGATCTCACCCAGAATGCGCACGCAATCCTGGTAATAGGCTTGCCCCTCTTCGGTCAGACCGAGTCGCCGCGTGGTGCGGTTCAACAGGCGTACGCCCAGACGCTGCTCCAGTTGCGCGACGGCGGTGGTGACCGACGCCCGGGAGGTATTCAGATTATCGGCGGCACGCACGAAGGCGCCGTGTTCGACCACCCTCACGAATATCCGCATGCAGGCCAGCTGGTCCATCTGATTGTTCCGAATCACCAAATCATCCGTTCAGTGTAATGCTGTTTTTCCCTCGGCTACGCGCCCATAAAGTGCGCCCACCTGGCCAGCGGAAAGGCGCTGGCAAGCAGACCCCGATCAATGTGGAGAACGCTGCGATGAGCCCAAGCCCGTGCACTGCCGTTGTGGCAACCAACGCCGCCCAGCAAGGCGGCCTGCTCGGCGCGCGGCGGGCGGCCCCACGGCCATGAAGCGGCGGATCGGAGTGCCCTGGCGGCTGGCCGCGCTCGGCGCGGCGCTCGGCCTTGCGTCGACCGCGAGCCTCGCGCGACCGGCGACAGACCCGTCGAGCGATCCGCCGGCGCTGCTCAGCGAAACCGGGCTGTTCGCACCGGGCTCCCGCGCGATCGCCAGCGGCCTGCAGGCCTTCGCGCCGCAATACCCCTTGTGGTCCGACGGCGCCGAAAAACGCCGCTGGCTGTCATTGCCGCCGGGCTCGGCCATCGATGCCTCGACCCCGGATGCCTGGGTATTCCCCAAGGGCACCCGGCTGTGGAAGGAGTTCGCCTACGCCGGCCAGCCCGTCGAGACGCGCTTTATCGAGCGGCTGGCGGACGGCTCCTGGCGCTACCTGACCTATATCTGGGCGGCCGATGGCCGGGACGCGGCGCTGGCCCCGGGCGAAGGCGCGACGCTGGCCGTCGCCGCGGCGCCGGGCGGCCGCTACGCCGTGCCGTCGCGCGATGATTGCCGCGGCTGCCATGAGGCCGGTCCGGTGCCGGTGCTGGGTTTCAGCGCCCTGCAGCTGTCGCCGGATCGGGATGGGCTGGCACCTCATGGCCAAGCCGTCGAAGCCGACCCTGTCAACCTCGAGGGGCTGTTGACCCGCGGGCTGCTGCGCGACCTGCCTCGGGGGCTGCTCGACCAGCCGCCGCGCATCGCCGCACGGTCGCCGACCGAACGGGCGGCCCTGGGCTATCTGCACGGCAATTGCGGCCATTGCCATAACGCGTCCGGACCGCTGGCCCTGCTGGAGCTGAGCCTGACCCAGGGCGCCGGCGCCGCCGCCGACGCCGAACGCAGCCTGCGCACCACCGTGGGCCAATTGAGCGAGTCGCGCCTGAACAACCTGGACACCCGCATCGTTCCCGGTGATGCCGCACGCAGCCTGCTCCTGGCCCGGATGCGCTCGCGCAATCCGGTGCTGCAAATGCCTCCGCTCGGCACGGTGCGGACCGATGCCCAAGCCAACGCCCTGATCGAGCGGTGGATCGTCCACGAACTTCCATTCCTACAGGAGAAAACACCATGAGAATCGCAAGCGCTGTTCTTCGCCGCGCCTCGGCGCTGTATCTGGCTGTCATGACCAGCGCCGCGCTGGCGGCGGGCGACACGGGGCAGGCCCAGCCCGAGAACCCGACGACCAGCGTGACCCGCGGCAAATACCTGGTCGATACCTCGGGCTGCCATGACTGCCATACGCCCTGGGTCATGGGGCCGGACGGGCCGGCGCCGGACATGAGCCGTGCGCTGTCCGGCCATCCCCAGTCGCTGCAGCTGCCGCCCGCGCCCAAGCTTCCCGAGGGCCCCTGGCTGGTCAGCATCGCGGCCACCAACACCGCCTATGCCGGCCCCTGGGGCGTCAGCTTCACGGCCAACCTGACGCCGGACAGGGAAACGGGCCTGGGCAAGTGGACCGAACGCAACTTCATCGAGACCATCCGCACGGGCCGTCACCTGGGGCGCGGACGACCGGTCTTGCCGCCCATGCCGGTTCAGGTGTACCGAAACATGACGGACGCGGATCTGGGGGCGATCTATGCCTACCTGCAGAGCATTCCGTCGGTGAACAATCGGGTGCCCGCGCCGATCACAGCGGAGGAATAAGCCAGTAGCCTGGATATCCCCGGTGGACAAGGCTCCGCTTGTCCACCGGGCAGGTAAAACAGCCTTTCTACAGCCCATGGCAGCCAACAAAAAGCCCGCATCGCGCGGGCTTCTTGTTGGCTGATGCGCCTGACTGGGCCAGGTCGCTTGAGCGTCGATCAGGCGCTCTTGGCCACCGGCTCGATCTCTGCGCGCTGGTCGCGCATCGCCTCCAGGGCAAAGGCGCTGAGGCCTTCGCCGGCGGTGGCGTCGATGTGGGCGTAGAGCGCGACGCGCATCTGCGGGTCCCACTGTTTCTTCAGGTGCACGGCGAAATCCGCCCGTGCCTGGGCGGGATTCGGCTGGGAAGCGAAGAAGGCGCCGATCTGGTTGGCCATCTTGATCAGTTGCGTGGCGTTCATGCCCATCTGCGAACCCCTGTGTGGTCGAAGAGGTGGAAGAAGTACAGCGGCAGGCCATCGCCAGGATGGCCCGCCGCCGGCGGTCAGAGCTGGGTCACCTTGATCCGCGGCAGGAAGTCGAGCTGCTCCTTGGTGAAGGCCTGGAACTCCTCCTGCCACTGCGACGGCGCCTCGACCTTGCTGACCTGCACCGCGGTGACCTTGTACTCGGGACAGTTGGTCGCCCAGTCCGAGTTGTCGGTGGTGATCACGTTGGCGCCGGACTCCGGATGGTGGAAGGTGGTGTAGACCACCCCCGGCTGCATGCGCTCGGTAACCACCGCGCGCATCACCGTCTCGCCGGCGCGGCTGTTGATGCCGACCCAGTCGCCGTTCTTGATGCCGCGGTCCTCGGCGTCCACCGGGTGCAGCTCCAGCACGTCCTCGGCGTGCCAGGCGCCGTTGTCGGTGCGGCGGGTCTGCGCGCCGACGTTGTACTGCGAGAGGATGCGCCCGGTGGTGAGGATCAGCGGGCGCTTGCGCGAGGTGCGCTCCTCGGTGGGGATGTACTCGGTGACCATGAAGCGGCCCTTGCCGCGCACGAAATGGTCCTCGTGCATGATCGGCGTGCCCTCCGGCGCCTCGTCGTTGCACGGCCACTGGATGCTGCCCAGGCGGTCGAGCTTGGCGTAGCTGACCCCGGTGAAGGTCGGGGTCAGGCGGGCGATCTCGTCCATGATCTGCGACGGGTGGCTGTAGTTCATCGGGTAGCCCAGGGCGTTGGACAGCGCCACAGTGACCTCCCAGTCTTCCTTGCCGGCCAGCGGCGGCATCACCTTGCGCACCGGCGAGATACGCCGCTCGGCGTTGGTGAAGGTGCCGTTCTTCTCCAGGAAGGAAGCGCCCGGCAGGAACACGTGGGCGAACTTGGCGGTTTCGTTGAGGAACAGGTCCTGCACCACCACGCACTCCATTTCCTTCAGCGCGTCGGTGACGTGCTGGGTGTCCGGGTCGGACTGCGCCGGGTCTTCGCCCTGGATGTAGATGCCCTTGAAGGTGCCGGCATGGGCGGCAGCCAGCATGTTGGGGATACGCAGGCCCGGCTCGTCGAGCAGGGACACGCCCCAGGCCTCTTCGAACAGCGGGCGGATCACCGGGTCGGAGACGTGGCGGTAGCCCGGCAGCTCATGGGGGAAGGAGCCCATGTCGCAGGAACCCTGCACGTTGTTCTGCCCGCGCAGCGGGTTGACGCCGACACCGGCGCGGCCGATGTTGCCGGTGGCCATGGCCAGGTTGGCGATGGCCATCACGGTGGAGGAACCCTGGCTGTGCTCGGTCACGCCCAGCCCGTAGTAGATGGCCGCGTTGCCGCCGGTGGCGTACAGGCGCGCCGCGGCGCGCACTTCGGCCGCCGGCACGCCGGTGTTGGCCTCCATGGCTTCGGGGCTGTGCCGCTGGTCGGCGACGAAGGCGCGCCACTGCTGGAAGTCTTCGGCTTCGCAACGCTCGGCGACGAAGGCCTCGTCGACCAGGCCCTCGGTGACGATGACGTGGCCCAGGCTGTTGAGCAGGGCGACGTTGCTGCCGGGGCGCAGCTGCAGGTGGTGCTGGGCCTTGATGTGCGGCGAACGCACCAGGTCGATGCCGCGCGGGTCGGCGACGATCAGCTTGGCGCCCTCGCGCAGGCGGCGCTTGAGCTGGGAGGCGAACACCGGGTGGCCGTCGGTGGGGTTGGCACCGATCACCAGCACCACGTCGGCGGCCAGCACCGAGTCGAAGTCCTGGGTCCCGGCCGACTCGCCGAGGGTGACCTTGAGGCCGTAGCCGGTCGGCGAATGGCAGACCCGCGCGCAGGTGTCGACGTTGTTGTTGCCGAAGGCGGCGCGCACCAGCTTCTGCACCAGGTAGGCTTCTTCGTTGGTGCAGCGCGAGGAGGTCAGGCCGCCGACCGCGTTCTGCCCGTACTGCGCCTGGATCTCCTTGAAACGCTTGGCGGCGTAGCCGATCGCCTCGTCCCAGCTGACGGTGCGCCAGGGCTGGTCGATGCTGTCGCGGATCATCGGCGCCTTGATGCGGTCCGGGTGGGTGGCGTAGCCCCAGGCGAAGCGGCCCTTGACGCAGGAGTGGCCGTGGTTGGCGTGGCCATCCTTGTTCGGCACCATGCGCACCACTTCGTTGCCCTTGACCTCGGCCTTGAACGAGCAGCCGACGCCGCAATAGGCGCAGGTGGTGGTGACGCTGCGCTCGGCCTGGCCCATCTCGATCACCGACTTCTCCATCAGCGTGGCGGTCGGGCAGGCCTGCACGCAGGCGCCGCAGGACACGCACTCGGAGTCGAGGAAGTCCTCGTCCTGGCCGGCGGCCACGCGCGAGTCGAAGCCGCGGCCGTCGATGGTCAGGGCGAAGGTGCCTTGCACCTCCTCACAGGCGCGCACGCAGCGGTTGCAGACGATGCACTTGGCGGGGTCGTAGCTGAAATAGGGGTTGGACTCGTCCTTGGCCTCGGCCAGGTGGGTCTTCACCGGGTCGTAGCGCACTTCGCGCAGGCCGACCACGCCGGCCATGTCCTGCAGCTCGCAGTTGCCGTTGGCCGAACAGGTCAGGCAGTCCAGCGGGTGGTCGGAGATGTACAGCTCCATGGTGCCGCGGCGCAGCTCGGCCAGCTTCGGGCTCTGCGTGCGGACCTTCATGCCCGGCTCCACCGGGGTGGTGCAGGAGGCCGGGTAGCCGCGGCGGCCTTCGATCTCCACGGTGCACAGGCGGCAGGAGCCGAACGGCTCGAGGCTGTCGCTGGCGCACAGCTTGGGCACGGCGATGCCGGCCTCCTGGGCCGCGCGCATCACCGAGGTGCCGGCCGGCACGGTGATGGCGGTGCCGTCGATTTCCACCGTTACCGGGGCACCGGTACGGGCGGGGGTGCCATAGTCGAGTTCACGATACAGGGCCATGAGGACGCCTCCGGATCAGCGGGCTTCGGTGGCGTCTGACGACGCCCCGAAGTCCTCGGGAAAGTGGTTGATGGCACTGAGCACCGGGTAGGGTGTCATGCCGCCGAGGGCGCACAGCGAGGCCCCGAGCATGGTGTCGCAGAGGCTCTTGAGCAGCTCGATGCGACCCGGCTGCGGCCCTTCGGAGCGGGCCACGATGATCTGCTCGAGCAGCTCCTCGCCGCGGGTCGAGCCGATCCGGCACGGCGTGCACTTGCCGCAGGATTCCACCGCGCAGAACTCCATGGCGTAGCGGGCCATGTCGGCCATGTCGACGCTGTCGTCGAACACCACTATGCCGCCGTGGCCGAGCACCGCGCCGAGGGCGGCGAAGGCCTCGTAGTCCAGCGGGGTGTCGAACTGCGACTCCGGCAGGTAGGCGCCCAGCGGGCCGCCGACCTGCACCGCGCGGATCGGCCGGCCGCTGGCCGAGCCGCCGCCGTATTCATACAGCAGCTCGCGCAGGGTGACGCCGAAGGCCTTCTCGATCAGGCCGCCGCGGGCGATGTTGCCGGTCAGCTGGATCGGCAGGGTGCCGAGCGAGCGGCCCATGCCGTAGTCCTTGTAGTAGGCGCCGCCCTTGTCGAGGATGATCGGCACCGAGGCCAGGGAGATCACGTTGTTGATCACCGTCGGCTGGCCAAACAGGCCCTCGATGGCCGGCAACGGCGGCTTCGGCCGCACGGTGCCGCGCTTGCCCTCGAGGCTCTCCAGCAGCGCGGTTTCCTCGCCACAGATGTAGGCGCCGGCGCCGCGGCGCAGCTCCAGGTGGAAGGCCTTGCCGCTGCCGAGCACGTCGTCGCCCAGGTAGCCGGCGGCGTAGGCGCTGGCGATGGTCGCCTGCAGCGTCGCCTCGGCATGCGGGTATTCGGAGCGCAGGTAGATGTAGCCCATGGTGGCACCAACGGCGAGACCGGCGATGGTCATGCCCTCGATCAACACATAGGGGTCGTCTTCCATCACCATGCGGTCGGAGAAGGTGCCGGAGTCGCCCTCGTCGGCGTTGCAGACGATGTACTTCTGTGCGGCCTCGCAGCCGGCCACGGTGCGCCACTTGATGCCGGTGGGGAAGGCCGCGCCGCCACGGCCGCGCAGGCCGGATTCGGTGACCTCGGCGACGATCGCCTCGGGGCTCATGCCCAGGGCGCGCTTGAGGCCGCGGTAGCCGTCGTGGGCGATGTAGTCGTCCAGCGACAGCGGGTCGGTGATGCCGGCGCGGGCGAAGGTCAGGCGCTCCTGGCGCTTGAGGTAGTCGATCTCCTCGGTCAGGCCGTGGCCCAGGGCATGCGCCTTGCCTTCGAGGAAGCCGGCGTCGAACAGCCCCGCCACGTCCTTGGCCTTGACCGGGCCATAGGCCACGCGACCGGCCGGGGTGGCGACCTCGACCATCGGCTCGAGCCAGAACAGCCCGCGCGAGCCGTTGCGCACCAGCTTGATCTCCAGGTTGCGCGCCTTGGCCTCGGCGGCGATGGCCTGGGCCACCCGGTCGGCGCCCAGGCTCAGGGCGGTGGCGTCGCGGGGGACGTAAACGGTCAGGGTGCCTGCGCTCATGCTGTTCTCGCTCATGCCTGTGCCTCCTGTTCTGCCAGCAGAGCCAGCAGGCCCTCGGCGTCGACGCGACCGTGCAGCTCGCCGTTGAGCATGGCGTTCGGCGCGCAGGCGCAGTTGCCCAGGCAGTACACCGGCTCGAAGGTCAGGCTGCCGTCTTCGCGGGTCTCACCCAGTTGCAGGCCGAGCTTGTCCTGCAGCTCGACGGTCAGCGCCTTGACCCCCATCGACTGGCAGGCCTCGGCCTGGCACAGTTTGAGGTGCTGGCGGCCGGGCGGGCTGGCGCGGAAGTCGTGGTAGAAGCTGACTACCCCGTGCACCTCGGCGCGCGACAGGCAGAGCTCCTCGGCGATCAGCGGCAGCAGCTCGGGCGGCACGGCGCCGAGACGGTCCTGGATGTCGTGGAGAATGGGCAGCAGGGCGCCGGGTTGCCCGCGGTGCGCGGCCAGTACCTCACGGGTAACGGCCTGGCACTGTTCGGGGTCGAAGCGCTGGGGAAGAGTGGCCATGTGCGATGCTCCAGCCGGCAGGCTTAGCCGGTGCTGTCGGGGAGATGACGCGGTCCATTCACGGTTTATGGGCCGGTTATCTCTGGCGGTCGCCTTACGGCTCGCCACATATGAAATAAAGTTCTTATACTCGGACGCAGAACAGGCCCGATAACGCAAAGTACCATGGGCTCCCCCTCGAACAAATATGAAGCCCTGATCATATGATCCGCATCGAAATCCAACCGCGCTGGCGCTTCCACCAGAGCGACGGCAGCAGCCTCGACCCCCAGGGCCTGGCCCTGCTGCAGGCGGTGCACGACACCGGCAAGCTGACCGAGGCCGCCGCCCGGGTCGGCTACTCCTACCGCCACGCCTGGAACCTGCTGGGCAAGTGGCAGGCCTTCTTCGGCAGCCCGCTGATCGAGCTGGAGCGGGGCAAGGGCGCGCGCCTGGCGCCGCTCGGCGAGAAACTGCTGTGGGCCGACCAGCGCATCCGCGCCCGCCTGTCGCCGCAGCTGGACAACCTGGCCGGCGAACTGGAACTGGAACTCAACCGGGTGCTGCAGGCCAGCAACCCCGGGCTGCGCATCTTCGCCAGCCATGGCTTCGCCGTGGCGGCGCTGCGCGAGTGGCTGGAACAGGACCCCAGCTGGCAGTGGGAACTGCAGTTTCGCAGCGGCAGCGAGGCGATGATCGCCCTGCACCGCCGCGACTGCGAGGTGGCCGGCCTGCACGTGCCGGTCGGCCCCCTCGGCGCCCTGAGCCTGAAGCGCATCCAGCCCTGGCTGCGCCCGGACCTGCGGGTGATCACCTTCGTCGAACGCACCCAGGGGTTGATCCTCGCCCCCGGCAACCCAGGCGGCGTGCGGGACCTGGCCGACCTGCTACGCGGCGACCTGCGCTTCGTCAACCGCGAGCAGGGCTCGGGCACGCGCATGCTGCTGGAGAGCCTGTTGCGCCGCGACAACCTGGACAGCGCATTGATCAACGGTTTCCATAACGAAGAGTTCACCCATGCCGCCGTGGCCGCCTACGTCGCCAGCGGCATGGCCGACGCCGGCTTCGGCGTCGAGGCGGCGGCGCGCCAGTTCGGCCTGACCTTCATCCCCATGGCCCGGGAAAACTACTGCCTGCTGTGCCACGAGGACAGCCTCGAGCTGCCGGCCATGGGCGCCCTGCTCAGGGTGCTGCAGAACCCCGAGTTCCAGGGCCGCATCGCCCAGCTGCCCGGCTACACCCTGAGCCGCCCGGGTGCGGTGCTGCCGTTGCCCCAGGCGCTGGAGCAGTGGCGCAAGGAGAGCCCGCTATAACCGCGCGCCGATACCGGCATAACGCCATCGCTCGAGCACAGTCACTCAGCCCTGCCGGGGCGCGACCAAGAAGCCTCAGACCGCCACCGTTCGCCGAAGTTCTCCTCAAAAAACAAATATTTAGCAACTGAGAACAAAGTCATGCAGCTCGTCGGCAGGTGCTTGCGCGCACCTCGCAGCGGCCCGAGGATCGCCGCCATGTCCACACAGAGGCCCTCATCCTCATGAACTACTCCTCGATCCTCCTGTTGTCCCTGAGCCTGGCCAGCGGCACCGTGCTCGCCGGCAGTAGCGAAGCCGGCATCGGCGGCGCCCTGGGCGGGGTATTGGGTGCCGTGGTTGGCCAGCAGGTCGGCGGCAATACCGGCGCGGCCATCGGTGCCGGGGTCGGCGGTGCGGCCGGCAGCGCGGTCGGCGCCGAACCGCCGCAGCACACCGGGCGGTATCCGGCGGCGCCCCTGGGCGGCGCCGGCAGCATCATCGGCCAGCAGGTCGGCGGCACCACCGGCGGCCTGATCGGCGCCGCGATCGGCAGCGGCGGCGGCGGTGCCCTGGGCAACTACTACGGCAACCCAGCCGCTACGACGACGATCGTCGTCATTACCACGACGACCGCCGCTACTATCGCGACGACCGCCATGGCCACCGCCACTACCGCAAACATGGCAAGCGCCATGGCTGGCACCGCGGCCACGGCCATGACCACGACGATTGATCCGGCGAGGCCGCGCCCGGTCCCGCTCCCCATTACCCTCTTGAGAACGATCTAATGCGCACACTCCTTTCCGCGCTGGCCTTCAGCGCCCTGGCGGCAACGCCTTCGCCGGCGACAGCAACAGGTCGCCATCGGCAGCGGCATCGGCGGCGGCGCCCTCCCGGCAGCGTCATCAGCCCAGCAGGTCGGCGGCAGCACCAGCGCCGCCGTCGGCGCCGCCTCGGCTGGCGCGGCCGGCGGCGTGATCCCGCGACGGCAACAAGACCGAGGCGGCCCTGGGCGGCGGCCTGGGTGCCGCCGGCGGCTCAGTGATCGGCGGCAAGCTCGGCGGCAGCACCCGGCTCGACCATCGGTGCCGGCCTGGGTGGCGCCGCCGGCGCCTGGGCAGCGGATAGTAACGGCAGCCGTCGCGACGACGGCGGTCATTACCACGGCGACAACGGCCATCACTACGGCCACAAGAAACACAAGCACAAACACAAGCACCACTGAGTGCCCGCCCCTGCCGAAAGCCCGCCCAGCGCGGGCTTTCGCGCTTCTGCGCGCCCGCCTCAGCCGGCCAGGCGCAGCCGATCAGGCTCATCCAGGCGCCGCAACAGCGGCGCCCGCGCCTTGTGCGCAGCAGTCGCATCCAGCCACTCCCGGGCCCGTCGGCCAGCAACTGGCCACAGAGTTCCACCCGTACGGCGCCGCGATGGGGGAACCACTGACCGTCGCGCAGCACCATGCGCGCGTGCGCCGAGGGCCACCGGCAGCAACGGCACGTCGGCGCGCGCGGCCAGGACGAAGGCGCCCATGCGGAACGCCTGCAGGCCCGGCTCGCGGCTCAGGGTGCCCTCGGGGAAGAACACCAGCGACTGCCCGCTCTCCAGCGCCGCGCCCAGGGCCTCGGCATCGGCGGCGCTGCGCTGCGGGTCGAAGCGCTCGACGAAGCAGGTGCCGAGCCGGCGCAGGAAGCGTCCGGCGATGAACTGCCCGGCCAGTTCGCGCTTGGCGACGAAGGCGAAACCCGGTGGCAGCACGGCACACAGCACCAGGCCGTCCAGGTAGCTGGCGTGGTTGGCGACCAGCACCCGCACCTCCGGCAGGCGCAACTGGCCCAGGCCGCTGACCTGCAGCGGCACCCCGACCAGGTGCAGGAAGAGCCGGGCCGAGCGGCGCACCAGCCGCCGACACCAGCTGCGCTTCGGCAACAGCGCCACCGCCAGCCAGGTCAGGCTGGCGAAGCCCAGCAGCAGCGCCCAGAGTAGCCGGCGTAGCACAGGACGGCAGAACGCCGCGCCAGGCGCCCGGCCTGGGCGCACGACGCCAACGGGCGCAGCAGCTGGCGCCACCGCGCGGCGCGGCACCCACCTCGCCGCGCTCGTACAGCTCGCGGCTGGCGGCGCGGCGGATCTTGCCGCTGGAGAGGTCTTCAGCACGCTGTGCGGCGGCGCCAGGACGATGTCGTCCGGCGGCACCCCGGTGAGGTCCAGGGCCACCCGGTTGATCGCCTGGCGCAGGCCGCGCCGCGCGTCGGCATCCTGCTCGCAGGTCTCGGCCAGCACCACCAGGCGCTCGCTGCCACCGGCCGCGTCGCCGCTGCCGAACACCGCCACACAGCCCTTGCGCAGGCCCTGCAGGTTGCCCACGGCGGTTTCCACGTCGTAGGGATAGATGTTGCGCCCGCCGCGGATGATCAGGTCCTTGGCGCGGCCGCTGAGGTACAGCTCGCCGGCGGCCATGTAGCCCAGGTCGAGGGAGTCGAGCCAGGCGCCATGGCGCACCCGCCTCTCCTGCGGGTTGCCGAAGTAGCCGGCGGTGGTCGACGGCGCCAGACTGCACGCGGCCCTCGGTGCGCTCGGGCAGCTCCACCCCCTGGGCATCGACCACCCGCAGCTGATGCGGCATGGCCGGCGCAACAGACGAAGCGCAAAGGCGTCCACCGCCCGGCGCGACCGGCTCGGCGCGGCCGCTGGCCTGGAAGGGCTCGCGCCGCACCCAGTCGACCTGCGGGCCACGGCCCAGCGGCGGGAAGGCCACGCCCAGGGTGCCCTCGGCCAGGCCGTACACCGGGGTCAGCGCCGTCGGCGCCAGGCCATAGGCGGCGAAGCGCTCGGCGAAGCGCTCCAGGGTGTCCGGGTTGACCGGCTCGGCGCCATTGAGGATCAGGCGCCAGCGGCTCAGGTCGAGCCCTTCCAGGTCCGCCGCATCGAGCTTGCTCAAGCACAGCTCGTAGGCGAAGTTCGGCGCCGCCGACAGGGTGCCGCGGTACTGGTGGATCGCCCGCAGCCAGCGGGCCGGGCGGGCGAGGAAGGCCAGCGGCGACATCAGCACCAGCTCGAAGCCGTAGTACAGGCTGCCGAACCAGGCGCCGATCAGGCCCATGTCGTGGTACATCGGCAGCCAGCTGACGAACACGTCCTCGGCGTCCACCCGCAGCGCCGTGCCCATGGCCCGCAGGTTGGCCAGCAGGTTGGCATGGCTGACCATCACCCCCTTGGGCTGCCCGGTGCTGCCGGAGGTGCCTGCAGGAAGGCCAGGTCGCCGGCCGCAACGGCTGCAGGCCGGCGCCAGCCTGCCAGCTCGGCGACGCCGAGGATCTCCCTCAGGCTCGAGCACCTGCGGCCCGAGCAGGCGGGCGAGCAAGCAGCCTCGCTGACGGTGATCAGCATGCTCGCCCCCGGCATTGCGCCGAGGATGGCGGCCTGGCGACGCAGGTGGTCCTCGATCTGCGACAGGCGCATGGGCGGGCCGGATCGGCACCGGCACGCCGCCGGCCAGGAGGATGCCGAAAGCCGAAGAGGAAGTCGCGGCCGGTCGGCAGCATCAGCGCCACCCGCTGCCCGGCCTCCAGGCCGCGCTGCGCTGCACCAGGCCGGCGGCGACGGCCGTGGCGCCCTGCTGCGGCGCCAGGTGGCTGATCGCCTCGACCGCATCGCCGTCGCCCAGCAGGCGCACGTGGCAGCGCTGCGGGTGCTGGCGCACGTGCCAGTCGAGCACCTCCATCAGGGTCTCTGCGCCGCTCGGGTGTGCAGGTCCTCGTCGAGGGTGACCCGCGTGGGCTCGGCGAGCCGCGTTCGGCCGCCGCCCCGTCGGCCTGGGCGCGCAGAACTCGAGCAGGTCATGGGGGGTGTCGGCGGTGGCGAACAGCGCCTCGGGCAGGCGCACGCCGAACTCGCGCTCGATGCGCGACCAGAGTTCGACGCGGGCCAGGCTGTCCAGGCCCAGGTCGCGGTCGAGGACGCTGTGCAGGCCGATGGGGGCGCCCTCTGCGGCATGCGGGCGCAGCTCCAGCACGGTTTGCCGGACGATCCCCAGGAGCTTCTCCGCAGCCCCCGGGGCGTCGGTGTCGACGGATGTTGCATGAGGCAGGCGACTCATCGGCGACCCCTCATTCACTGGGCCGTCGTTGGCGACGGCCCACGCCTAAGCACCATAACCCTTTGCCGGCGGCGGCGATAATAACCCTCCCCCATAACAGGCCCGCGGTTATAGCCGGGGGTGCTCTCGCCGAGCCCGCCAGCCGGGACTAGGCTTGCCGGAACGACCGCTGCCCGTGCCAGCGCCACCCATGGAGAACCTGCCATGCCTGCCAGCCTCGCCCGCGGCGTGACCCGCCGCGAAGCCTGGGCCTGGGCGATGTACGACTTCGCCAACTCCGGCTACACCACGGTGGTGATCACCGCGGTGTTCAGCGCCTACTTCGTCGCCGAAGTGGCCGGCGGGGCCGCCTGGGCCACCCTGGCCTGGACCAGCGCCCTGTCGCTGTCCTACCTCCTGGTGATAGTCGCCGCCCCGCTGCTGGGGGCCTATGCCGACGCCTTCGCCTGCAAGAAACGCCTGCTGCTGCTGAGCACCCTGGGCTGCGTCGCCGCCACCGCCGGCCTGGCCCTGGCCGGCCCGGGCGCCCTGGCCCTGGCCGTGCTGTTCATCGTGCTGTCGAACTTCTGCTTCGGCTGCGGCGAGAACCTGATCGCCGCCTTCCTCCCGGAGATCGCCCGCGAGGACGCCATCGGCCGGGTCTCCGGCTGGGGCTGGGGGCTGGGCTATCTCGGCGGCCTGGTCAGTCTCGGCGCCAGTCTCGGCTATGTCGCCTGGGCCCAGGCCCAGGGCCAGGTGGCGGCGCAGTTCGTGCCGCTGTGCATGCTGATCACCGCGGCGCTGTTCGCCCTGGCCAGCCTGCCGACCTTCCTGTTCCTGGGCGAGCGCGCCCGGCCGCAGTTGCCCAGCCCGGCGCCCGACACAACGCGGCGGTGGCCTGGCGGCGCCTCGCCCGCACCCTGGGCGAGGCCGGGCGCTACCGCGACCTGCTGCGCTTTCTCGCCTGCACCCTGAGCTACCAGGCCGGCATCGCCGCGGTGATCACCCTGGCGGCGATCTATGCCGACCAGGCGATGGGCTTCTCCACCCAGGACACCCTGCTGCTGATCCTGCTGGTCAACATCACCGCCTCCCTCGGCGCCGTGCTGTTCGGCTACCTGCAGGACCGCCTCGGCCACCGCGCCACCCTCGGCCTGACCCTGCTCGGCTGGCTGCTGATGGTCGGCCTGGCCTGGGCCGCCGAGGGCCCGCCGCTGTTCTGGCTGGCGGCCAATATCGCCGGCCTGTGCATGGGCGCCAGCCAGTCGGCCGGACGCGCCATCGTCGGCCTGCTGGCGCCGCCGACGCGCCTGGCGGAGTTCTTCGGCCTGTGGGGCCAGGCGGTGAAGCTGTCGTCGATCCTCGGCCCCATGACCTACGGCCTGACCAACTGGCTGTCCGGCGGCGACCACCGCCTGGCGATCCTGATCACCGGCGGCTACTTCGTCATCGGCCTGCTGATCCTCGCCAGCGTCGACCTCAAGCGCGGCCGCCGCGCCGCCCTGGCCTAGCTGCCGACCGGCAACTGAGCGGCGCCGGGTACGCCGGGACGGGATACCGGACGGGCTCACGACCAGGACGCGGAGTCCTTGCAGACCAGGTGGATGATGGCTGCCGGGCTCGATATCCAGAAGGCCTGCATGCCCTGGGGCAGCGGCTCGATCTCATCGCAGCGTACTACGCCCGCGGCTTCGAGATGCGCCGAAGCCGCTTCGATGTCATCCGTGATCACCTCGAGCCAGGTCTCGGCCTGGCTCAGCCCAGCAACGCGATCGAGCCAGAGATTGTTGGCGCCGAAGTGAAAACCTACGGCGGGTGCGTGCTCCGAAATCTCCCTGAGCCCGAGGACCTCGCGATAGAACTGCACCGTCGCGTCGTACTGGTGCGGCGGGATCTTCATCGCGATATTGCGGCCAGCCGTGAACTTCACCTTCTTGTCCATGTGAATTGCTCCTTATGTCTAACGATTTAGCCGGTTCAGGCAGCGAGGCCCCTTGGCAAATGTCAGCTTGACCCTCGACTTGCAGGCTGAGCCCGTGCAGATGATCCCGGCGAGGGCCCAAACGCCCCCCAGACGGGTTGCCGGGCGTGGACCCTTTACACACCCAGTGAGAGGGCGGCTTGACCGGCCCGACGATCAGTACCTCGTCACGAGCCCCTCGATCATGTGCACTTCCTGGCAACGATAAAAACCGACCCCTTACCAGGCAGCCATTCGTACTCAATGCTAAAACCGGCAGCGACCAGCTTAGACACAAGCGCCTGCTTGCCAAGACGATTGACGTAAGGCGCGAACCCGACGAGCTGCATGGTGGAAATCAACAGGCGCCAGAAGACATTGATCTCACCCACCAACGCAGTGCTGGACACGAAGAGGCCCCCAGGCTTCAACAAGCCATGCACTCTTGAGAGTGCCGCATCGACATCATCAAGAAGGTGCAACACATTGAGCCCCAGAACGGCATCGAAGCTTTGCGCTGCAAGTTCGAGGCTGTCCAGGGTACCCTGCTGGAAGCTGACATTCTCAACACCTGCAGCCATTGCCTTTCGTGCCGCGATATCCAGCATCTTGCTGGATATATCGGTAGCGACAATACGCTCGACGTAGGGCGCATGGACAATTGCCGTACTGCCAGTACCGCAACCGAACTCCAACACGGACCAGTCCGGCCGGAAATAGCCCTGCGTAATCGCCAGCTTCTTTTGGTAGTTCGCCTCGTCTCTAACCGGACTCCTGGCATAACGAGGCGCACGCTTATCCCAAAACTCTTTCGCCCCCTTCAATTAGCAACCTCCATATTACTATCACCTATTCCCTGACTGCCGCCCTCGATCAACGCAAGGCATCGCCATTGTAGTGATCTACTGATCCCGGTGATCCCGGTGATCCTTTGAACGCTTGCCCCCCGCTACGCGAACTACAGAGTGGCCAGGGCCTACTGCCCACAACGGGCCGGATATACGAATGCAACCACACTGACGACAGGCTTGAAAAGCGATTCCTCACTGCTTGTGGGGAGCGTCCATATACCACTTGTTAGGTGCTGGCTCACCGAGCCTCCTCTCTTCTAAAAGGCTCTATCTCATGCAGATATCGAGTGAATGTGTCTTTTGGACGCTCAAGGCCATTTGATGCCAATGTACGCGAAGCCATACCTCTGTGATTACTGCCGTGAGTTAATAGGTGAATCATTGCCTCCTCTACTGATAGTTTTCCATAGTCGCCGTCAGTAAATTTGAAAGAGATGATTTTGGTCAATATTTCAGGGGCGGCTGTGGCGGAGAAATGAACAAGCCACGAATCATTTTTTCAATTCTTTCTTTTAATTCTGAGTACGTTGGTGTTTCTAGAGTGTTGTCAGCAGAGTAAATCTCAGGAGTCCCTGACATTCGGCTGATAAATAAACTGTCAACCACTGTGGTGTGGTTGAGGACTCTAATAAAGAAGACAGCATCGCTCTCCGGGAGCAAGTGTAGCTGGCGTTCTCCGAGATCCAGCAGTTCAGAGTTTGCCCATTTTTTATACTGAAATGCCTTTGCAAACTGCAATTTAGAAATCTCCATTTTCTGTTGAAGGCAGTGCTTTCTCGCTCCAGCACCTAACGTTTGGTTAAGGGGCGGGCTTTAGCCCGTCCCAGCGAGCGAAACGAGTGATTTGAACCAGTTGTTAGAGCGGTTGACAGGCATAATTATTGTTTGAGTTTTGTTGGGTTGAAGTTTTGAAGCTATTGTTCTATTTCTTTTCGTGCCTCAGGGTTTAAGGACAGCTTGACAAGCTCTAGGCTGCTAAGCCCTGAGTTGCTGAGACCAATGTCTTCTCGTATAGCTGAGTACAGGGAGTTAACTGCGCGAAATAATTTCTTTGTGTCGCCACTACCGGAAACACTTTCAAAATATATTTGTGCTTTTATGACCTTTGGTGAACCCCAAAGCAAGAGGTCTGATTTGAATTTGAATGCAAAATGTACCAATTCTTGCGGATCAACCTCTTTTAGTGAGAGGTTTTTATTCGATGCCCCCATCATTCGGCTGATGATATCGATGAATCCTTGATATATTTCGATTTTTCTAAGCCTATGAGCTTCATCGGCAGAGCGCTTGCGCTCATGAGATTGGCTTATTAAAACGGCTGATATACCGACCAGTATTGTGGCCATGGCACCAATGATGGCAGCTGTTATCTCTGGACTGGCGGCTGTAAGTGCGCTTAAAAATTCTTTAATAAGAACCCATGAGCCATATCCAATTGCACCAATTACAGTAATCCCTATAAGTAATTGTAATAATTTCAGTATTTTTGATTTCATGGGCTCTAGCTCTAACTAAAATTAGACACCAAATGGTGCGTTTAAACGCACCATTTGGTGGATAACATTCCCCGCCGTCGCCAGAACAACCTCTCTATCTTGAGGCTTTCGGCTTGTGGCAGGGGCCGATGGGGGGTTATGCCCCAAGGGGGCGCATCGGTAACCCTGGGCAAGCGTTGGCATGCCATTTTTGCATCGGCGGATGGCTCCGTTGAAAACGGTCTATGCAAACAGGGGAAAGATAACCGGCGTCCTGCCCGCGGGGTGCGTCATTGCGTGGGTTGAAGCTACCCGAATAGGGAAAGTCGCCACAAGTTGTTGTGGAGAAACTCTCTCCTTGCTTCGGGCTTGCCCTGCCCATGGCGCCGGGCTAGAGTGCGCCGGTCACGGTCAACCCCGTGGCCGGGTGTGGTAACCCGTATATGTCTGAGGCGCGACAGCGCCATAGCCGAGAGCAGGCGCTTTTTTGTGCCTGCTGTTTTCTCGCGTAGTTATGGCGGGCCGTGCAAGGCAGGCTTCGGCCTGGCCGGTTCCCTCGGACGCCGGTTTACCACCCTTGTACGGTCCGCCTCCATTCGTGTGGTAACGGATGGTTGCGGCTCCTTAATCAGTTCGAGGAGCATAAGGAATGCGCTATCCACCTTTTACCCAAGGGCTCCACCTTGGGCTGTTCGTCTTGTCGTTCGCCTCCGGCCTGGAGGTGCGTCATGGCTAGATTCAACGCCGTTGTCGTTCCCTTCCCCAAACGCTGCGCACCACTCGATCACTTCGATGGCCAGGGCTGCCACTTCCAGGCGGCGGCCGAGTTGCGGGTGGCGATGCTGCATAGGCTGTTCGCCATCCTGGCGCGCATGGAGGCGCCCAGCCCCGGCGCGAGGCCGCTGCATGAGGCCTGCGGCAGCGCCCGCGCGCTGCTGAACGAGGTGCGGGTGCTGTACCGCCGTGCGTTGGCCCAGGCCCACGGGAGGGCTGGCGATGAATAGACCCTGCACCAGCCACCTGCCGACCCACGACGGCCATCGCGGCGCGATCATCAAGTGGCCGGTGAACTGCCACGCGGCCTTCGAGCGGGGCGTGGCCAGCGCCCAGGCCTGGTTGAGCAACGACGACAGCGGCTGGCTGTGGGCCAACCTGATCATCGAGCGCGACGCGCTGCCCCCTGGGGCGCAGCGCCGGGCGTTCGAGATCGGCTTCCTCAGCCGGGTGCACCAGCGCCTGTGTTCGCCGTTCGGCGGCAATCACCAGGCGAGGAAGACCTGCCTGCAGCTGTAGGCCGGCAGTCGACCTCGCCACAGGCAGCCATCTGCACGGCCCATGGCTCGCTGAGGCTTCGCCACTAAAAAGGGGCACCCACGCCTGCGTGGGTGCCCCTCGGGTCAGTCGGTTGGGTGGTACGGCCTTATGCCCGTTCCAGTTCTTCCTGCTTGGCCAGGAATTCTTCCTCCAGCAGCGCGTCGCTGGGCGCTTCGCGGGGGCTTTCCAGGCGTCCGTTGGCCGTGGCCTTGGCTTCGAGCTTGCCCATCAGGTGCTCGAGGGCGTGGCGCATTTTTTCCGTGGCGCCGTCCACCGCCTGTTCCAGGTCCTGGGCCTTGTGGCTCACGGAGATGGCCTGCAGCCCCTTGGGCCGGGCCTCGATCTGGCAGCGCTTGTCGTCGGGGCCGGATTTGTGGGCGTTCTCGTCGCTGACATGCACTTCTATGCGGGTGAGCAGATCGGCGTAGCGCTGCAGCCTTTCGGTCAGGGTCGCACTGACCCAGTTCTGCAGCCGGGCGTTGCCGTCGATCTGATGGATGTTCACTTGTATGTGCATAGGGCTTCCTCGTTCTGACGTTGCTGTTCTTGCGAGGTGTGGCGGTTCTCGGGGTTCCAGTCGACTGCATGCCCTCCTGTCACGGCGCCGGCTGCACGGGGAATGCAGCGCACGGCTCTCGCCAGATGCAATCGGTGAACGGTTCCGACGCCTCCATGATTACCAGAAGCGCGGCGGACATGCCAGCGCCGAGGGCGGTCGCGCGGTATTCCGCGCGCCGGCCGCCCTGGCCACTGGCACGCAGATCAGGCGAAGACGAAGTACTTGCGCACGGTCTCGACCACTTCCCAGGTGCCGGTCATGCCGGGCTCGACGACGAAGATGTCGCCGGCCTTGAGGTGGATCGGCTCCTGGCCGTCGGGGGTGATGATGCAATAGCCTTCCTGGAAGTGGCAGTACTCCCACTTGTCGTAGGCGACCCGCCACTTGCCGGGGGTGCAGATCCAGGTGCCCATGATCTTCTTGCCGTCTTCCGAGGTGTAGGCGTTGAGGTTGACGGTGTGCGGGTCGCCGGCGATGCGCTCCCACTTGCAGGCGTCGAGGACCGGAACCGGGGTGGTATCGCGAAGAACGGTGATAGGTTGCATGTCTGCTCCAAGGTGGTCGGGCTGAAATAGCACCCGGCTAAGCTAGCGCCGCGGCGCCGGTCGCGAATGTCTGTTCTCGACGCCCAACTGCCTGGAAGCGCGCTGGGCGATGCCCGCACCGGGCCGCACAACGCAAAAGGGCGCGCCCGCGGCACGCCCTTGGCGCTTTCAGCCCCTGGCTCAGAAGCGGTCGCGGATCACCAGCTCGTCGAACGGCAGCTTGCCGACACGCGGCTTGGGCTCGACGGCACGCTTGCCCACCGCGACCATCAGGCCGATGAGGTGGTTGTCCGGCAGGTTGATCAGCCTGGCCACGGCGTCGAAGTCGAAGCCGTCCATCGGGCAGGAGTCCAGGCCCTTGCCGCGGGCGGCGAGCATCAGGGTCTGGGCCTTGAGGCCGCAGCTGCGCATGGTCTCGTCGCGCTGCACCTGGGGCTTGTCGCGGTAGTAGGCGTCGATGGCGCCGGCCATGTAGTCCTGCACCTCCTGCGGCGCGCCCTGCCAGACGCGGCCGGCGTTCTTCTCCCAGCTGTCGAGCTGGGCGCACACCACCACCAGCATCGCCGCGTCGGTGACCTGGGCCTGGCCCCAGGCCTGCTCGCGGATCTGCTCGCGCAGCGCCGGGTCGCTGACTTCGACGAAGCGCACGTGCTGCAGGTTGAAGGCCGTCGGCGCCAGCAGGGCCAGCTGCAGCAGTTCGTCCTTCTCCTCGCGGCTGAGGCGGAAGTCCGGGTCATAGACCTTGACGGCGCGGCGGCTACGGATGGCGTCTTCGATATGCATGGTCACTCCAGTTGCGGGTTGCCTAGTGAGAGGCCGCCCATGCTAGGCACCGGCTCGGGACAACGCCATGCGCCTTGGCCGATGAAGGTTATCGAGCGCATCGATGCCGCCCTAGCCGGGCCGGGCTCGCTGATAGGCGGCGATTGGCCTCTGCTCCAGGCCGCGCTGGCGCCCTGGTGCGAGCGCGGCGCGGCAGTCTGGATGGGTTCAGGTCTCCGCTAGACGCCTAGGCGGCGAGGTCTTCGCTGATCAGCATGCCGTGCATCACCACCCAGCTCTTGCGCCCCTTGCGCAGCGCCAGAGGGCTGCGCCCGGCGATGATCCAGCCGTTGCCGAGCAGTTGATCGATATAGGCGCGCAGCGCCGGCAGTTTGCGTTGCTCTTTCATGGTCGAGTCCTTTCTTCCATTGACGATCGGGTAGGCGAGTAGAGGCGTGCCTGCCTCCACTTGTGAAGCACGTCACGCAGAATACCCCGGCCCGCGGGCCCGCAAAACCCCACAAGCGGGTGAGCGCGGCACTTTTCCGAGTCACCGCCTGGTCTTATCACATGGCGTCCCGATCGGACGCCCGCGCCCGGCTCGGCGTCGATCCGTCGCGGCGGACCTGCGCGAACTAAGCTTGGAGCTATGAGCACCGCCCCGTACATCACCCCGCTCCAGTCCCAGGATACGGATGCCGCTCCGGGCCTGCGGATCGGCGGCGACTGGACCCTGACCCACTACGCCACCCTGGAGCCCCGGGTGCGGGCGCTGCGCGGCCGCCTGACGGCGACCGCGGCGGTCGAACTGCAGGACCTCGGCGCCCTGGACACCGCGGGCGCGGCGCTGCTGGTGGAGCTGCTCGGCAGCCGGCGCCTGGGCGAACTGGCGAGCACGGCGCCGGGCCTGGCGGCCGAGCGGCGCGCCCCCTGCTGCAGGCGGTGGGCAGCGCCATGGCCGGCGCCGCCCCGCCGCCGCCGACGCGCCGGCCCTCGACCCTGCGCGAGCTGCTCGGGCATATCGGCGAAGCGGTCGAGGCGCTGTGGCAGCTGGTCGTGGCCCTGCTCGGCTTCATCGGCCTGACCCTGGCCACCATCCTCGCCGTGCTGCCGCGCCCACGCCGCTGGCGCCTCACCGCCCTGGTCGCGCACCTGGAACAGAGCGGGCTCAACGCCCTGCCCATCGTCGCCCTGCTGACCTTCCTGGTCGGCGCGGTGGTGGCCTTCCTCGGCGCCACGGTACTGGCCGGCTACGGCGCCAGCCTGTACACGGTCAACCTGGTGGCCTTCTCCTTCCTGCGCGAGTTCGGCGTGCTGCTCACCGCCATCCTCATGGCCGGGCGCACGGCCAGCGCCTTCACCGCGCAGATCGGCGCGATGCAGGCCAACGAGGAGATCGACGCGATCCGCACCCTGGGCCTCAGCCCGCTGGAGTTGCTGGTGCTGCCGCGGGTGTTCGCCCTGCTGATCGCCCTGCCGATCCTGACCTTCGTCGCCATGCTCAGCGGCATCCTCGGCGGCGCCGTGGTCTGCGCCCTGGCCCTGGACATCGGCCCGACCATGTACCTGGCGATCCTGCAGGAGAACATCGTCCTGCGGCACTTCCTGGTGGGCATGGGCAAGGCGCCGCTGTTCGCCTTCCTGATCGCGGTGATCGGCTGCCTGGAGGGCTTCAAGGTCACCGGCAGCACCCAGTCGGTGGGCGAGCGCACCACCTCCAGCGTGGTCCAGTCGATCTTCGTGGTGATCCTGCTGGACGCCCTGGCCGCGCTGTTCCTGATGGAGATGGGCTGGTGAACGCCGAGCCGATCATCGAGGTGCACGGCCTGTGCAACCGCTTCGGCGCCCAGGTGGTGCACCAGGACCTGCAGCTGCAACTGCGGCGCGGCGAGGTGCTCGGGGTGGTCGGCGGCTCGGGCACCGGCAAGTCGCTGCTGCTGCGCAGCATCCTCGGCCTGCGCCGCCCGAGCGGCGGCAGTGTGCGGGTGTTCGGCGAGGAGGTGCTGGGCCTGTCGCCGGCGCGCCGCGCACAGCTGGAGCGGCGCTTCGGCGTGCTGTTCCAGCGCGGCGCGCTGTTCTCCTCGCTGACCGTCAGCGAGAACATCGCCCTGCCGCTGATCGAGCACGCCGGCCTGCCCCGGGCCGCCGCCGAGCGCCTGGCCGGGGTCAAGCTGGCCCTGGTCGGCCTGGCCCTGGAGGCCGGCGCCAAGTACCCCGGCGAGCTGTCCGGCGGCATGGTCAAGCGCGCCGCCCTGGCCCGCGCCCTGGCCCTGGACCCGGAGATCCTGTTTCTCGACGAGCCCACCTCCGGGCTCGACCCGATCGGCGCGGCGGCCTTCGACGGCCTGCTGCGCACCCTGCGCGATGCCCTGGGGCTGAGCGTGCTGCTGGTCACCCACGATCTCGACGTGCTCTACAGCCTGTGCGACCGGGTGGCGGTGCTGGTGCGCCAGCGGGTGCTGGTGGCCGACCGCCTGGAGCGGGTCGCGGCCTACGACGACCCGTGGATTCGCGACTACTTTCACGGCCCCCGTGGACGCGCCGCCGAGCGGGCCGCCCACGGCGCGCCGGGGAGGCCCTGAATGGAACCGCGTGCCCACCATGTGTTGATCGGTCTGTTCACCGTGCTGAGCCTCGGCGCCGCGCTGCTGTTCGCCCTGTGGCTGAACAAGTCCACCGCCGACCAGGCGCTCAGCGACTACGAGGTGATCTTCAGCGAGACCGTCAGCGGCCTGAGCAAGGGCAGCGCCGTGCAGTACAGCGGCATCACGGTCGGCGAGGTGGCCCGCCTCGACCTCGACCCCGAGGACCCGCGCAGGGTGCGCGCGCACATCCGCGTGCTCAGCCACACGCCGATCAAGCGGGACACCCGCGCACGCCTGTCGGTCACCGGCATCACCGGCATCGCGGTGATCCAACTGCACGGCGGCACCCCGCAGAGCCCCTTGCTGCGCGGCGACGGCACGCAGCCGCCGCAGATCGTCGCCGAGCCCTCGCCCCTGGCGCGGATGATGGCCAACGGCGACGACCTGCTGCTGACCCTGACCCGCCTGCTCGAGCGCGCCGACCGCATGTTCTCCGAGGCCAACATCCAGCGCGTATCACGCACCCTCGAGCACCTGGAGCAGACCAGCGCCAGCGTCGCCGCCCAGCGCGACAGCCTGGGCCAGGCCCTGCAGCAGATCGGCGCCGCCAGCCAGGAAACGGCGCAGCTGATGCGCGGCCTCAACCTGCTGCTGGCCGCCGAGGGCCGCCAGAGCCTGGCCAACACGGCGCGCCTGACGGCCTCGCTGGCGCGCAGCAGCGAGAACCTCGAGCGCCTGCTCGGCGACAACCGCGAAGCCCTCGACAGCGGCCTGCAGGGCCTGGGCGAGCTGGGTCCGGCGGTCGAGGAGCTGCGCGACACCCTCGCCGTGCTGCGCGCCTTCTCCCGGCGCCTGGAACAGGACCCGGCGGGCTACCTGCTGCGCAGCGAGCGCATCGAGGAGTTCCAGCCATGAGCCGCCTAGCCTGCGCCCTGCTCCTGGCCGGCCTGCTCGGTGCCTGTTCGCTGCTGCCCGAGAGCGAGCCGCTGACGCTCTACCGCCTGCCCGCCAGCGCCCTGCCCAGCCAGGCCCAGGGCTCGGCGGGCGTCGCCTGGGGCCTGCGGGTGAACACGCCCCACGGCGGCGCCCTGCTGGACAGCCCGCGCATCGCCGTGCTGGCGGACGGCGACCGGGTCAGTGCCTACCACGGCGCACGCTGGGTCGACCGCGCCACCCTGCTGCTGCGCGACCGCCTGCTCGACGGCTTCCGCGACGACGGCCGCATCGCCCTCCTCAGCAGCGACACCAATCGCCTGCGCGCCGAACTGCAACTGGACGGCGACCTGCGCGCCTTCCACGGCGAATACCAGGAGGGCCGTGGCGAGGCCCACATCCTCCTGGAGGCGCGCCTGGTAGACAGTCGCAGCAGGCGCATCCTCGCCAGCCGCCGCTTCCAGGTACGCCAGGGGGCGAGCGACAGTTCGGTGGCGGCCCTGGTCAGCGCCTTCGGCCGGGCGGCGGACCGCCTGAGCCTGGAGCTGGTGCAGTGGACCCTGGCGCAGGGCCGGGCGGCGACAGGGCCCGGCTCGAGCGCTGGCGACGGCGCGGCAAACTGACCCGCCCCAGGACAACGCATGGCCGCAGGCGCTCGGGTTCGCTATCGTGCCCCTTGCCCAGCAATCACTGCCGCCAAGGACTCCCGATGCACGACCTCTGCGCCTACCCCATCACCGCGAAATGGCCCGCCGCTCACCCCGAGCGGCTGCAGCTCTACTCCCTGCCGACGCCCAACGGGGTCAAGGTGTCGATCATGCTCGAGGAGACCGGCCTGCCCTACGAGGCGCACCTGGTCAGCTTCGAGCGCAACGAGCAGCTGTCGCCGGCCTTCCTCTCGCTCAACCCCAACAACAAGATTCCCGCCATACTCGACCCCGACGGCCCGGACGGCCGGCCCCTGGCGCTGTTCGAGTCCGGGGCGATCCTCCTCTACCTGGCGGAGAAGACCGGCCAGCTGCTGCCCGGCGATGCCAGGGGGCGCTACGAGACGCTGCAATGGCTGATGTTGCAGATGGGCGGCATCGGCCCGATGTTCGGCCAGGTCGGCTTCTTCAACCGCTTCGCCGGCAAGGACTACGAAGACAAGCGCCCCCGCGACCGCTATGTCGCCGAGGCCAGTCGCCTGCTCGGCGTGCTCGACCGGCGCCTGGCCGAGGGGCCCTGGATCATGGGCGAGGACTACGGCATCGCCGACATCGCCACCTTTCCCTGGGTGCGCAACCTGATCGGCTTCTACGAGGCCGGCGAGCTGGTGCAGATCGAGCGCTTCGCCCACGTCACCCGGGCGCTGCAGGCCTTCCTCGCGCGGCCGGCGGTGAGCCGCGGACTGAACATTCCGCCGCGCGAATAGGCCGGCGGCGGACACGAAAAAGCCGCCCGTAGGCGGCCTCTTCTGCGAACCCGGGCGCGGCTTAGAGCTGCGGGCCGGCGTTCTTGATGGCGTCGGAGACGTCGAACTTGGCGAAGTTGTCGATGAACAGCTTGGCCAGGCCCTTGGCGGCCTCGTCGTAGGCGTTCGGGTCAGCCCAGGTGTTGCGCGGGTTGAGCAGGTTGGTTTCCACGCCCGGCACCGACTTCGGCACGCTGAGGTTGATGATCGGCAGCTGCTCGGTCTCGGTACCGATCAGCGCGCCGCTCTGGATGGCGGCGATCACCCCACGGGTGGTGGGGATGTTGAAGCGCTTGCCGACGCCGTAGCCGCCGCCGGTCCAGCCGGTGTTGACCAGGTAGACCTTGGAGCCGAAGCCGCGGATACGCTTGATCAGCAGCTCGGCGTACTCGCCGGCCGGACGCGGGAAGAACGGCGCGCCGAAGCAGGTGGAGAAGGTCGACTTGATGCCGCTGCCGCTGCCCATCTCGGTGGAACCGACCAGCGCGGTGTAGCCGGAGAGGAAGTGGTAGGCCGCCTGCTCCTCGTTGAGGATCGACACCGGCGGCAGCACCCCGGTGAGGTCGCAGGTGAGGAAGATCACCGCATTCGGCTCGCCGCCGAGGTTGCGCTCGCTGCGCTTCTCGACATGGCTCAGCGGGTAGGCGGCGCGGCTGTTCTGGGTCAGGCTGTCGTCGCTGTAGTCCGGTACGCGCTGCTCGTCGAGCACCACGTTCTCCAGCACGGCGCCGAACTGGATGGCCTTCCAGATCACCGGCTCGTTCTTCTCCGACAGGTCGATGCACTTGGCGTAGCAGCCGCCCTCGATGTTGAACACCACGCCCTCGCCCCAGCCGTGCTCGTCGTCGCCGATCAGGTAGCGGCTCTCGTCGGCCGACAGGGTGGTCTTGCCGGTGCCGGACAGGCCGAAGAACAGGGTGACGTCGCCTTCCTCGCCGATGTTGGCGGCGCAGTGCATCGGCAGCACGTCGGCCTCCGGCAGCAGGAAGTTCTGCACGCTGAACATGGCCTTCTTCATCTCGCCGGCGTAGCGCATGCCGGCGATCAGCACCTTCTTGGCGGCGAAGTTGATGATCACGCAGCCGTCGGAGTTGGTGCCGTCGCGCTCCGGCACGCACTCGAAGTTGGCGACGTTGAGGATCTGCCACTCGGCCTTGGCGGCCGGGTTGTAGGACTCAGGGTTGATGAACAGGCAACGGCCGAACAGGTTCTGCCAGGCGGTGGCGGTGGTCATCTTGACCGGCAGGTAGTGGGCCTCGGCCGAACCTACATGGACGTGGGAGACGAAGCTGTCCTGGGCGTCGGAGAAGGCCTGCACGCGGTCCCACAGGGCGTCGAACTTGTCCGCCGGGAACGGCCGGTTGATCGGGCCCCAGGCGATCTTCGCCTCGCTGCCCGGCTCCTGCACGATGAAGCGGTCGGCGGGCGAGCGGCCGGTACGCTGGCCGGTGCGCACCACCAGCGAGCCGTTGGCGGCCAGTTCGCCTTCGCCACGACGGAGGGCTTCTTCGACCAGTTGGGCGGCGCTGATGTCGGTGTACACGGCGTTGTTGGCTTGCGTCATGTGAGTCCCCGTCGGCCCGGCGGCCGAGTCTTCCAAACGTTTTGTAGTTAAGGCCTGAGCACTACTACAGCGATAAAAAAGTCGCGGGAGTATGCCAGAAAGCACCTCCCTTGGCAGCACCCGATCCGCCCAGCGGGCCGATAGACGCCCGCTATCGCCTCAGTGGCGCGTGTCCAAGGGCCCCTCGCTGCCACCGCCGGCGAACAGCTGGGCGACGTCGGCGGCATCGAAGGCGTAGCGCTGGTTGCAGAACTGGCAGTCGATCACCACCTCTCCGGCGTGCTCGGCGAGCAACAGCTCGGCATCGGCCTGGCCCAGGCTGACCAGCGCCCTGGCCGAGCGCTCGCGCGAGCAGCTGCAGCGGAAGCACAGCGGGCGCGGCTCGAACAGGCGCAGCGCCTCCTGGTGGTAGAGGCGGTGCAGCAACGTCTCGTTGTCCAGGCCGAGCAGCTCCTCGGCGCTCAGGGTGTCGGCCAGGGTCAGCAGGTGTTGCCAGCTGGCCGCGCGGGCCTCGGCGTCCGGCAGGCGGTCGGCCGGCAGTTGCTGCAGCAGCAGGCCGCGGGCGCGCTGGCCGTCGGCGCACAACCAGAACCGCGTGGGCAGCTGTTCCGAGGTGGCGAAGTAGTTGGTCAGGCAAGCGGCCAGGGTGGCGCCGTCCAGGTCGACGATGCCCTGGTAGCGCTGGCCCTGCTTCGGCTCGATGGTCATGGCCAGCACGCCTTCGGGCATCAGCTCGAGCAGCCCGGCCGCGGCGCCGATCTGCTCGGCGTGGTAGCGGGCGATGCCGCGCAACTCGCCGTCGCTGGAGCACTCGACCATCAGCAGCGGCACCGCGCCGGAGGAGCGCGCCTGCAGCACCAGCAGGCCGTCGAACTTGAGGGTGCCGATCAGCAGCGAGGCCGCGGCCAGCAGCTCGCCGAGCAGCTGCGCGACCGGCTGCGGATAGTCGTGCTTGGCCAGCACGTGCTGGTAGCTCTGGCCCAGGCCGACCAGCTCGCCGCGAACATCGGAGTCGTCGAACAGGAAGCGCTGGGTGTGATCGAAATCGTGCATTGGGCAACCGGATGTGAACAACAGATGACAAAGCGCCGCGACCTATCTATAAAGCGCGTCGCAAATTTCATCAGGGAAGGTTAGAGGAGCGACATTCTATGGATAAAGACAACCGCATCCAAGCCACTTGGCGATGGCCGGCCCTGCTCGGCCTGCACCTGCTGGCCGCCGCCGTGCTCGCCAGCTGGCTGCTGCCGGCCAGCCGCGCGCTGTGGGACGGCGCCGGCCTGTGGCTGTTCCAGTGCCTCAACGGCTCGCTCGGCCAGGTGCCGCTGTGGGACGGTTTCTGGGCCGTGACCAGCACGCGCCTGAGCGATGCCCTGGTCGGCGCGCTGATGCTCGGCCTGATGCTGAACTCGCGCTGGGTGTTCCGCGTGGGCGAGCTGCGCCCGGCGCTGTTCACCTTCCTCGGCCTGCTGCTGGTGCTGCTGGTGGTGCGCGTGCTGTTCAACAAGCTGGTCGGCCTGCTCGACTGGCAGCACGCCAGCCCCTCGACCCTGGTGCCGGGCACCTATCACCTGAGTGCCGCCTTCCCCGAACTGGAGCGCCTGTTCGAACTCAAGGACCGCTCCAGCCGCAGCTTCCCCGGCGACCACGCCTCGGTGCTGCTGCTCTGGGCGCTGTTCATGGGATTGTTCAGCCGCGGCTGGAAACGGGCGGTGAACTTCGGCCTGGCCCTGTTGTTCGTGCTGCCGCGGCTGGTGGCCGGCGCCCATTGGCTGGCGGACGTCGCGGTCGGCGGGGTGTTCATCGCCCTGACCAGCTTCGCCTGGGGCTACTGCACGCCGTTGGCCGGGCATATCGGCAACGGCCTGGCCCGGTTCAGCCAGCTGCTGTGGGGGCTGCTGCAGCGACTGCCGCTGCTCAAGCGACTGCGGGTGATTTCCCCGCTCTGAACGCCGCGCGTCAGTCGTCCTGGCCGCCGCGGAACTGCTGCAGCTGGCGGCGCTGCTTCTTGCTCGGCCGGCCGTCGGTCTGCACGCCCAGGGCGCCGGCCTTGCGCTGCGCCGCGGCGAGTTCGCGACGGGCGATGCTGTCGGCGGTCTCGCGGTACAGTTCCTGGGCCTGCGGCGCGCCCCGGCGCACCGCCGACAGCGCCTGGATCACCACGGTGCGCTCGTCGAAGCCGGCGCGGATCACCAGCTCGTCGCCGAGCTTCGGCTCCTTGCTCGGCTTGCAGCGTTCGCCCCGGCAATGCACCTTGCCGCCCTCGATCGCCGCCTTGGCCAGGGCGCGGGTCTTGTAGAAGCGCGCCGCCCACAGCCACTTGTCCAGGCGCACCTTGTCGTCGTCTTTCTCGCTCATCGCTCTCTCGATCAAAAGAATGCCGCTGCCCGACGATTCTGCCTGATGCAGTTGCCCCGATGCACAACTAGAATTCCCGGACTATCGGTCAGCAAGGCCCAATGGATACCGCCCCGCGTGAAGACCTTCGACCAACTCAGCGTGATCGGCCTGCGCGAATGGATCAACCTGCCGGACCTGGGCATGGTCGGCCTGCGCGCGAAGATCGACACCGGCGCCAGCACCTCCTGCCTGCATGCCAGCGATATCCAGCCGTTCGAGCGCGACGGCGCCGACTGGGTGCGCTTCACCGCGCACATCGGCACCCTGGTGCAGCGGCGCCATCGCTGCGAGGCGCCGCTGGTGGCGGTGAAGCGGATCAAGAGTTCCACCGGCCATGTGCAGAGCCGCTACACGATCCGCACCAGCCTGATCCTCGGCGACCGCAGCTGGTCGGTGGAATTCACCCTGACCTGCCGCAAGACCATGCGCTACCGGGTGCTGCTCGGCTCCAAGGCGCTGGTCGACGGCCAGCTGGTGGTCAACCCGGCGCTGACCTACGTGCAAGACAAACCCTCGCTCCTCGACCTACCTGGTGCCCCATGAAAATCGCCATCCTGTCGCGCAACCCGCGTCTCTATTCCACTCGCCGCCTGCTCGAAGCGGGCGAGCAACGGGGGCACGAAATGGTGGTGATCGACACCCTGCGCGCCTATATGAACATCGCCAGCCACAAGCCGCAGATCCACTATCGCGGCGAGCCGCTGGAGGGCTTCGACGCGGTGATCCCGCGGATCGGCGCCTCGGTGACCTTCTACGGCTGCGCGGTGCTGCGCCAGTTCGAGATGATGGGGGTGTTCCCCCTCAACGAGTCGGTGGCCATCACCCGCTCGCGGGACAAGCTGCGCTCGCTGCAGCTGCTGTCGCGCAAGGGCATCGGCCTGCCGGTGACGGGTTTCGCCCACTCGCCGGACGACATCCCCGACCTGATCCAGATGGTCAACGGCGCGCCGCTGATCATCAAGGTGCTGGAAGGCACCCAGGGCATCGGCGTGGTCATGTGCGAGACGCAGAAGGCCGCCGAGTCGGTGATCGAGGCCTTCATGGGCCTGAAGCAGAACATCATGGTCCAGGAATACATCAAGGAGGCCGGCGGCGCCGACATCCGCTGCTTCGTGGTCGGCGACAAGGTCATCGCGGCGATCAAGCGCCAGGCCAAACCCGGCGAGTTCCGCTCCAACCTGCACCGCGGCGGCGAGGCCAGCCTGATCAAGATCACCCCGGAGGAGCGCATGACCGCCATCCGCGCCGCCAAGGTCATGGGCCTGTCGGTGGCCGGGGTGGACATCCTACGCTCGCACCACGGCCCGCTGGTGATGGAGGTGAACTCCTCCCCCGGCCTGGGCGGCATCGAGACCACCACCGGCAAGGACGTCGCCGGGATGATCATCGAGTACCTAGAGAAGAACGCCGTGCCGCACCTGACCCGCACCAAGGGCCGCGGCTAAGACGGGCCTCAGGCCGCGTCGCGCGGCAGCAGCAGGCCCAGGGGCAGGCAGACCCGCGCCTCCAGGCCGCCGCCGGAGCGGTTGCGCAGCTCGACGCTGCCGCCGTGCAGCGCGGCGATGCGCTTGACGATGGCCAGCCCCAGGCCCGCGCCCTGGCCGCCGCGGGCGCGGTCGCCGCGGATGAAGGGGTTGAAGATGCTGCTCAGCTCGTCCGGAGCGATGCCGGCGCCACGGTCGAGCACGCTGAGCACCACGTAGGGCGCGCTGTGGTGGCCGGACAGGTAGGCGGCCACCTCCACCGCGTCGCCGCCGTAGCGCAGGGCATTCTCGATCAGGTTGACCAGCAGGCGCTTGATCGACACCCGGCGCAGCGGGAAGGCCGGCAGCGGCTCCAGGCACAGGCGCACCCGTTCCCCCTGCTGGTTGTAGGGCGCCACCACCTCGCGGATCAGCTCGCCCAGATCGAACGCCTCCAGCGGCTCGTCGCGACCGTCGCGGATGAAGGCGAGGAACTGGTCGAGGATCGCGTCCATGTCCTCGATGTCGCGCACCATGTCCTCGGTCAGCTCCGAGTCGCTGTCGAGAAACTCCATGGACAGGCGCAGGCGGGTCAGCGGCGTGCGCAGGTCGTGGGACACCCCGGCCAGCATCAGCTCGCGCTCGCGGGCGGCCTGCTCGACGTCCTCGGCCATCTGGTTGAAGGCGCGGTAGACCTCGGCCATCTCGCTCGGCGTGTCGCCGACCGGCAGGCGCACGCTGCGCCCCTGGCCGATCTGCCGGGCGGCGAACACCAGGCGCTTGAGCGGCGCGCTGAGCTGGCGCACGAAGATCCAGGCCGCCGCGGTGGACAGCAGGCCGATGCCGAGGAACCAGCCGAGCACGCTCCAGATCCGCTGGCCGCGCAGCGGGTGGGGGTACATGGGCACCCGCAGCCAGCCGTCGTCGAAGGCCGGGGCGTGCACCCAGAGCGCCGGCGGGCTGTGCACCCGCACCCGCACCTCGGTGTCCGGGCCCAGCTCGGCCTGCATCTGGCGCTGGAAGATCTCGCTGTAGGGCCAGTGCTGCTCGCTGGCCGGCACGGCCTTGTAGGGCACCCGCTTGAGGCCGGCGGCCGCGGCGATGGTCGCGCGGTCCTCCGGATCGGCCGCCCAGTAGGCGCGCAGGGTCAGGGCCGCGCCGTGGCTGTACTGGCGGTCGACCAGCACGTCCTCGTTCATCATCAGATAGACCAGGGTCAGCGCCTTGGAGAACAGCACGACCACCAGCACCAGCCAGAGGGTACGGGCGAAGAAGCTTTGCGGGAACCACAGCGGGGTTTTCATAAGCGGCTCGGCGTAGGGTGGAAAACGGTCACGGGCCTTTTCCACCAGGCGATCTCATCGGTGGGTAAGCCCCATGCGGCGTTATCCACCCTAGGACTTGGCACCGTCCGGGACGAACACATAACCGACGCCCCAGACCGTCTGGATATAGCGCGGCTTGGAGGGGTCCGGCTCGATCAGGCGGCGCAGGCGCGAGATCTGCACGTCGATGGAGCGCTCCAGGGCGTCCCACTCGCGGCCGCGGGCCAGGTTCATCAGCTTGTCCCGGGTCAGCGGCTCGCGGGCGTGCTGCACCAGAGCCTTGAGCACGGCGAACTCGCCGGTGGTGAGCATGTGCACCTGCTCGCCCTTCTTCAACTCGCGGGTGGCCAGCGACAGCTGGTAGTCGCCGAAGCTCACCGTCTGCTCCTCGCTGCCCGGCGCCCCCGGTACCACCGGCGCCTGGCGGCGCAGCACGGCCTTGATCCGCGCCAGCAGCTCGCGCGGGTTGAAGGGCTTGGCCAGGTAGTCGTCGGCGCCCAGTTCCAGGCCCTGGATGCGGCTGGCCTCGTCGCCCTTGGCGGTGAGCATGATGATCGGCACCTGGTTGTTCGCCTCGCGCAGGCGGCGGCAGGCGGACAGGCCGTCCTCGCCCGGCAGCATCAGGTCGAGCACCACCAGGTTGAACAGCTCGCGCGCCAGCAGGCGGTCCATCTGCTCGACGTTCTCCACGGTGCGCACGCGGTAGCCCTGCTCCTCGAAGAAGCGCTCGAGCAGGCGACGCAGGCGGGCATCGTCATCGACGATAAGGATTTTCTCGCCTTCGACAGAAGAGGCGGTACCGCTCATAGAGGCTCCTAGATCGAGGGGCTGTCGCGCCCGAAGGGCGCTCGAACAGCGGGCAACGTCGGCATTATGGCCCAGCCACGGCCCCCGGCGGGCCGGCCATTGTTAGCAGATTTTTCCCCGAACGGTTCCCAGCACGCCGCCGGGCGGTGTTTATAATGCGCCGCTTTCGTGTCTGGCCAGTGCTCTGCGTGGCCGGTTTTTCGTTTCAGTGTGGGTAGCTCTATATGGACAGCATCAACAACCGCATCGCCGAAGAACTGGGCGTGCGCCCGCAACAGGTCGCCGCCGCCGTGGCCCTGCTCGACGAAGGCTCCACCGTGCCCTTCATCGCCCGCTACCGCAAGGAAGTCACCGGCAGCCTGGACGACACCCAGCTGCGCCACCTGGAAGAGCGCCTGCGCTACCTGCGCGAGCTGGACGAGCGCCGCGCCAGCATCCTCGCCAGCATCGAGGAGCAGGGCAAGCTGACCCCCGAGCTGGCCCGCGAGATCAAGCTGGCCGACACCAAGACCCGCCTGGAAGACCTCTACCTGCCGTACAAGCAGAAGCGCCGCACCAAGGGCCAGATCGCCCTGGAAGCCGGCCTCGGCGAGCTGGCCGACGCGCTGTTCGCCGACCCGACCCTGGCCCCGGAGCAGGAAGCCCAGCGCTTCATCGACGCGGAAAAGGGCTTCGCCGACGTCAAGGCGGTGCTCGAAGGCGCCAAGTACATCCTCATGGAGCGCTTCGCCGAGGACGCCACCCTGCTGGCCAGCCTGCGCGGCTTCCTCAAGGACCACGCCACCCTCAGCGCCCGGGTGGTCGCCGGCAAGGAGGAGGAAGGCGCCAAGTTCCGCGACTACTTCGCACACGACGAGCCGCTGAAAAGCGCGCCGTCGCACCGCGCCCTGGCGATCTTCCGCGGACGCAACGAGGGCATCCTCAGCGCCAGCCTGAAGGTCGGCGAGGAGCTGCCGGGCACCCTGCACCCCTGCGAGCTGATGATTGCCGAGCGCTTCGCCATCGAGCAGCGCGGCCGCGCCGCCGACAAGTGGCTGGGCGAGGTGGTGCGCTGGACCTGGAAGGTCAAGCTCTACACCCACCTGGAGACCGACCTGCTCGGCGAGCTGCGCGAGGGTGCCGAGAACGAGGCCATCGGTGTGTTCGCCCGCAACCTGCACGACCTGCTGCTGGCCGCCCCGGCCGGCCCGCGAGCCACCCTGGGCCTGGACCCGGGCCTGCGCACCGGCTGCAAGGTGGCGGTGGTCGATGCCACCGGCAAGCTGCTGGATACCGCCACCGTCTACCCCCACGCGCCGAAGAACCAGTGGGACCAGACCCTCGCCGTGCTCGCCGCACTGTGCGCCAAGCACGCCGTCGACCTGATCGCCATCGGCAACGGCACCGCCAGCCGCGAGACCGACAAGCTGGCCGCCGAGCTGATCAAGAAGTACCCGGGCCTGAAGATGACCAAGATCATGGTCAGCGAGGCCGGCGCCTCGGTCTACTCGGCCTCCGAGCTGGCCGCCAAGGAGTTCCCCGAGCTGGACGTGTCGCTGCGCGGCGCGGTGTCGATTGCCCGCCGCCTGCAGGACCCGCTGGCCGAACTGGTGAAGATCGAGCCGAAGTCCATCGGCGTCGGCCAGTACCAGCACGACGTGTCCCAGCTCAAGCTGGCGCGCAGCCTGGATGCCGTGGTGGAGGACTGCGTGAACGCCGTCGGCGTCGACGTCAACACCGCCTCCGCCGCCCTGCTGGCGCGCATCTCCGGGCTCAACGCGACCCTGGCGCAGAACATCGTCGCGCACCGCGATGCCAACGGCGCGTTCAAGACCCGCGATGCCCTGAAGAAGGTCTCGCGCCTGGGCGAGAAGACCTTCGAGCAGGCCGCCGGCTTCCTCCGTGTGATGAACGGCGACAACCCGCTGGACGCCTCGGCGGTGCACCCGGAGACCTACCCGCTGGTGCAGCGCATCGCCGAAGACACCGGCCGCGACATCCGCTCGCTGATCGGCGATGCGACCTTCCTCAAGCGCCTGGACCCGAAGAAGTTCACCGACGAGCGCTTCGGCCTGGTGACCATCGGCGACATCCTCGCCGAGCTGGAGAAGCCCGGCCGCGACCCGCGCCCGGAGTTCAAGACCGCCGAGTTCCAGGACGGCGTCGAGACCCTCAAGGACCTCGAACTGGGGATGATCCTCGAGGGCGTGGTGACCAACGTCACCAACTTCGGCGCCTTCGTCGACATCGGCGTGCACCAGGACGGCCTGGTGCACATCTCGGCGCTGTCGGAGAAGTTCATCAAGGACCCGCACGAGGCGGTCAAGGCCGGCGACGTGGTCAAGGTCAAGGTGCTGGAGGTGGACATCGCGCGGGGCCGCATCGCCCTCTCGATGCGCATGGGCGACACCCCCGGCGAGAAGGTCGAGGGCCCGCGCGGCGGCGGCAAGCGCGGCAACACCCCGCGCAGCGAGCGTCACTCCAGCCAGGACAAGCCGGCCGCAGGCAACAACGCCATGGCCGCGCTGTTCGCCAACGCCAAGCAACTGAGGAAGTAAGCCATGAGCCACAGCGCCCCGGTCGGCCAGAACAGCGCATTCAGCACGCTGCTCGGCATGACCATCGAGAAAGCCGAGAGCGGCGAGGCTCAGGTACGCATGAGCATGCAGGACCACCTGCTCAACCTGCACGGGCGCATGCACGGCGGCGCGCTGTTCTCGCTGATCGACACGGCCATGGGCCAGGCCAGCCACAGCCTGTTCGATGGCCAGGCCGGCAGCATGACCCTGGAGTGCAAGATCAACTACATCCGCGCGGTCGAAGACGGCGAGATCGTCTGCAACGCCCGGGTGCTGAATGCCGGGCGCAAGGTGCATGTGCTGGAAGCGCGGGTGCAGCAGGGCGACAGGCTGGTCGCCACGGCCCAGGCCACCTTCATCTGCAAGTGAGCCACCGGAGCCGGTGCGCCGTCCGTGGCCGCCGGCCCTTCGAGGCCGAGGCGCATCGGCACGGCAGGCGGGTCGCTCTGGCGCACGCCACCTTCGCCTGCGGGTAACTGCCAACGCCCGGGCTGGTCTAGGGTAAAGCGTCCGTCCCTAGCCCAGGCCCGGGAGCAAAGCGCCGTTACCGATTCCCCCTTGTAGAGCTGTCGATCCACCCCCATATTGGGCCGACCGACGCGTGAAGGAATGCAATCTTGAGCGACCTGTTATCCCGCCGCCTGGCCCTGCTCGGCGAGCGCGCCAACCTCTCCCTGCTTTCCCAGTGCCTGCACGGCATCGAGCGCGAATGCCTGCGCGTCGACAGCGACGGCCAGCTGGCCCTGACCCCGCACCCGGCGGCCCTCGGCTCGGCGCTGACCCACCCGCAGATCACCACCGACTACTCGGAGGCGCTGCTGGAGTTCATCACCCCGGCCGAGGCCGACCCGGCCACCACCCTGGCCGACCTCGAGCTGATCCACAGGTACGCCTACAGCAAGCTCGACGGCGAATACCTGTGGAGCCCGTCGATGCCCTGCGCCCTGCCGGACGAGGAGACCATCCCCATCGCCCGCTACGGCGACTCGCATATCGGCCGGCTCAAGTACGTGTACCGCAAGGGCCTGGCGCTGCGCTACGGCAAGACCATGCAGTGCATCGCCGGCATCCACTACAACTTCTCCCTGCCGGACAGCCTCTGGGCCCTGCTGCAGCATGCCGAAGGCGACAGCCGCAGCGCCCGCGACTACCAGTCGGCGCGCTACATCGGCCTGATCCGCAACTTCCGCCGCTACAGCTGGCTGCTGATGTACCTGTTCGGCGCCTCGCCGGCCCTGGACGCCGGCTTCATGCGCGGCCGCCCGCACCAACTGCAGCAGCTCGACGCCGACACCCTCTACCTGCCCTACGCCACCAGCCTGCGCATGAGCGACCTGGGCTACCAGAGCAACGCCCAGGCCGGCCTGACCCCCTGCTACAACGACCTGGCCAGCTACACCGACAGCCTGCGCCAGGCGGTCGGCACGCCCTACCCGGCCTATGTCGAGGCCGGCACGCAGAAGGACGGCGAGTGGCTGCAGCTCAACACCAACATCCTGCAGATCGAGAACGAGTACTACTCGAACATCCGCCCCAAGCGGGTGACCCACAGCGGCGAGCGGCCGATCCAGGCCCTGGTGGCCCGCGGCGTGCAGTACGTCGAGGTGCGCTGCCTGGACATCAACCCCTTCCTGCCGCTGGGCATCGACCTCGCCGAGGCGCGCTTCCTCGACGCCTTCCTGCTGTTCTGCGCGCTGCACAGCAGCCCGCTGCTGGACAGCGACGAGTGCCACGCCTGCACCGACAACTTCCTCGCGGTGGTCAAGGAGGGCCGCCGCCCCGGCCTGCAGCTGCAGCGCCAGGGCCAGGCCGTCGGCCTGCAGGCCTGGGCCGAGGAGCTGCTCGACAGCATCCGGCCGCTGGCCGAACTGCTCGACCGCAGCCTGGGCGGCGACGCCCACCTGCAGGCGCTGCAGGCGCAGCGGGCCAAGGTGGCCGATGCCGCGCTGACGCCCTCGGCCCAGGTCCTCGCCCAGTTGCAGCAGGGGGAGAGCTTCACCCAGTTCGCCCTGCGCCACAGCAAGCTGCACGCCGAGCACTTCCGCAGCCTACCGCTGAGCGCCGAACGGCAGGCCGCCTTCGAGGCGGCCGCGGCGAAGTCGCTGCGCGACCAGGCGGAACTGGAGGCCCAGGAAGAAGGTGACTTCGACAGCTTCGCCGCGGCGTACCAGGCCAGCATCCTGGCCCAGGCGATCTAGCGAACTCCATCACAAATACAACCAGCGGGGCAAAGGCCGGGACCGACGGCCCGCTGCACCCCGCTCGGCATGGCTAGCATAGACCCGGAAGAAGCCACGCGAGCCCTGCCCATGGCGTCCGACGCCCGACCCGACGATACCCGCCAGTGGAGCCTGGAGAGCCTGAACAAGGCCTACCAACAAGGCTACATGGCGGGCCTGACCGGCCAGCCGAACAGCCAGCAGCCCTATGCCGCCGAAGTGCCCGCCGCGGCCTGGGAGGCCGGCTGGGAAGACGGTCACGAGCAGCTGCTGCGCCAGCAGAAGAGCGCCTGAGCCGCCCGCCCGGCAGCCGGACACCCCGCAGCGACTGCTCCGCTCCCCTTGCCTCGCCCCGCGAGTGTGCAGCTTATTGCTCGCCAGCCTGTGGACAAGGCTGTGCATAGCGCCACCCAGGCCCCGCCAATCCTGACGCCAAACCGCATTGCGCAACTTTCTGCGCAGGCCTGCGCCACTCTCTGCGCAGCTTTTCGTGAACCCTGTCATGGGTCGCGTCTCGAAATGCCACAAAACACTTTAAGTCATTGTTTTTATAGATATTTATATTGATGGCACGGTGCTCGCTATAGACCCGGCTCCCGGATCACCCGATCCACGAACCAGGCAAGGAGAGCATTCATGCCAACACCCGCGTATCTGTCCCTCGAAGGCACCAAGCAAGGTCTGATCACCGCTGGCACCTTCACCGAGGACTCGGTCGGCAACATCTTCCAGGAAGGTCACGAAGACCAGATTCTGGTGCAAGCCTTCAACCACCAGGTCATCATCCCGCGTGACCCGCAGTCCGGCCAGCCGACCGGCCAGCGCGTGCACAAGCCGCTGATGATCACCAAGGTGTTCGACAAGTCCTCGCCGCTGATCTTCAACTCCCTGACCTCCGGCGAACGCCTGAGCAAGTGCCGCCTGGAGTGGTACCGCACCTCCTCCACCGGTACCCAGGAGCACTACTTCACCATCGAACTGGAAGACGCGGTGATCGTCGACGTACAGTCGCGCATGCCGAACTGCCAGGACCCGGGCATGTCCCACTTCACCCACCTGGAAGACGTCTACTTCACCTACCGCAAGATCGTCTGGACCCACGAAGTCTCCGGCACTTCCGGCTCCGACGACTGGCGTACGCCGATCTCCGCCTAAGGTGATCGTGCGGTAACGCTCACGACGGCCAGGCAGAGTCCTGGCCGTCGTGTTTCAGCCGGGAAATACCCGAAAAAGTCGAGTACGCACGTTCTCCACGCCGCGCCTGGGTTACAACGGCGCCGCCGCGCGTACCGGCGCGACTCAAGGAACGATGGAAGAGGAACAACGGATGTTCGCCCAGGCCAACCAGACCCATTTCAGCCTGGACATCGAGGGCGTCAGCCACGATCTCCAGATCCTCGAATTCAGCGGCCGCGAGGCGCTCAGCCAGCCCTTCGCCTTCGAGCTGGAGCTGGTCAGCGAACGCCCCGACCTCGACCTGGAAGCCCTGCTGCATCGGCCGGCCTTCCTCGCCCTGGCGCCAGCCGGCAACGGCATTCACGGGCACATCTACCGCTTCGCCCAGGGCGAGTCCGGCAAACGCCTGACCCGCTACCACCTGAGCCTGAGGCCGCAGCTGGCCTACCTGGCGCACCGCGTCAACCAACGCATCTTCCAGCACCTGTCGGTGGCGCAGATCATCGGCCAAGTGCTCGAGGAGCACGGCATCCAGGCCAACGCCTACCGCTTCCAGCTCGGCTCGGTCTATCCCGAGCGCGAGTATTGCGTGCAGTACGACGAATCCGACCTGCACTTCGTCCAGCGCCTGTGCGAGGAGGAAGGCATCCATTACCACTTCCAGCACAGCACTGACGGGCATGTTCTGGTGTTCGGCGACGACCAGACGCCCTTCCCCAAGCTGGCCCCCACCGCCTACCAGCAGGACAGCGGCCTGGTCGCCGACACGCCTGCGATCAAGCGTTTCGGCGTGCGCGTGGAAACCCGCACCAGCCGGGTGACCCGCCGCGATTACGACTTCGAGAAGCCCAAGTTGCTGCTGGAGGCCGACGCCAAGAGCCCCTTCAGCCCGGACCTGGAGGACTACGACTACCCCGGCCGTTTCGTCGAGCGTGAGCGCGGCAAGCACCTGAGCCAGCGCGCCCTGGAACGCCACCGCCACGACTTCGAACTGGCCGAGGGCGAGAGCGACCAGAGCCTGCTGGTCAGCGGCCACTTCCTGGCCTTCACCGACCACCTGCGGCCCAGTTGGAACGACCTCTGGCTGCTCACCGAAGTGCAGCACCAGGGCAAGCAGCCCCAGGTACTGGAAGAGGCCGTGACCAGCCACACCGATAGAGCCGATGGCTTCCAGCAGGGCTACCGCAACCGCTTCAGCGCCACGCCCTGGACGGTGCCCTACCGGCCGAGCGTGCGCCACCCCAAGCCGCGCATCCTCGGCAGCCAGAGCGCCGTGGTCACCGGCCCCGCCGGCGAAGAGATCCACTGCGACCAATACGGCCGGGTCAAGGTGCAGTTCCATTGGGACAGACAGGGCCAGGCCGACGACAAGACCAGCTGCTGGCTGCGCGTGTCCAGCAGCTGGGCCGGCGACCGCTACGGCGGCATCGCCATCCCGCGTATCGGCATGGAGGTGCTGGTGACCTTCCTCGAAGGCGACCCCGACCAGCCGCTGGTGACCGGCTGCCTGTACCACAAGGAACACCAGGTGCCCTACGACCTGCCGGCGAACAAGACCCGCAGCCTGTTCAAGACCCTCAGCTCACCGGGCGGTGGCGGCTACAACGAGCTGCGTATCGAGGACCGCAAGGGCGCCGAACAGATCTACCTGCACGCCCAACGCGACTGGGACGAGAACATCGAGCACGACCAGAAGATTCGCGTCGGCAACCAGCGCCACGACACCGTCGAGGCCAACAGCCATAGCGAATTCAAGGCCGAGGAACACCGCACCACCCACGCCGACCGCAAGAGCGAGATCAAGGCCAACGACCACCTCAGCGTCGGCAACAACCAGCACATCAAGATCGGCACCGGCCAGTTCATCGACGCCGGCAGCGAAATCCACCTGTCCAGCGGCCAGAAAGTGGTGCTCGAAGCCGGCAGCGAACTGACCTTCAAGGCCGCCGGCAGCTTTATCAAGCTCGATGCCGGCGGCATCACCCTGGTTGGGCCGGTGATCAAGATCAACTCCGGCGGCGGGCCGGGCAGTGGGTCGGGGGCAGCGCCCATCTTGCCGATCATTCCCAAACCCGCCGATACCGCACCGGTCGGCGAGAAGACCGGCAAGGCCAATATCAATCCGCTGTTGCCGCTGGCAAGCCTGGGCGAGCAAGGGCCGCAACAACTGATCGTCGACGTATGGGGCGACCCCGCCTTGGGTGGCCAAGTACAACTGCTCGACCCGGAAGGTGACGCATGAGCGAGCTAAAGGATCGGCCCATCGATCAGGGCACCCGCAAACGCGCGGAATACGACAACGCCCGCCGCGCGCGGTTGGCGCTGAATATCGAGCGCAGCGATGGTCGGATGCTGCAGATTCCCGTCGAGTCGGACATGCGCAGCCACGAAGAAGAGCCGGAGATCCAGCAGAATACCTTTCTCGCCGTCGTACCCATGGCACGGCTGCCCGGCTATGACCAGTACGATATAGCGCCGAAAGGCGCACTGCCTCGACCTGGGCGCATTTATGTTTTTCAGAGCGGCAAGCTGTGGCGTGAGTTGGCCTGCGACGGCCAAGGCAACCTATCGGACGTGGATGTCGCCCATTGGCGCAAGCTGGCGACCCAGGGCAGACCGGCAGATGATCGAGCAGCAGTCGGTAGACCATTGGCGCTGACGCTGGTGCCCATGCTGCTGCAAGGCCGCTTTGTCGGCGACCAGTACAGCATGGCCTACAGCGAAATGGCCTGGACCTGGGAATACATCGCCTGGTTGGAAGCCAGCAGTGGCCGGGTCCAGAACCGCTGCCAAAATGTAGCGCCGGCGTGGTCGGCGGCGGTTGTCGGCGGCGAACAGTGGAGGCCAACACAGGCGATGCCGATTGTCGTGATCGACAAGCAAGTCGAGGGGCTTAGGCCACGCGACTTGCATATTGAGTGTGCGTTGCGCGACCCCGCGACTTTTACCCCGGCAATGACCGCGCTCGATCCCCAAGAACTATTCGTCGTACTGCATAAGCAACAGCAAGCGCTCGCACGGCATATGGGGGCTGCCGCCCCAGCTGCGCCGCCAGGGCTGCCTGCGGGCAAGGATGTTCTCGCAGAGAAAAGCTTGCGCGGTTATCCAAAACTGGTCGGCTTCATGTTGGACGACCCCTTGTTCGAGTTGCGCCATGCGGTGGAGCAGTCCCGCCTGGCAACCGAGGCCTTGCAAACCTATAACGCCCTGGTGCCGCTCCAACCGTTCGGTCGTTACGCCGAAGTGCTGCATCAATGGTCGATGCCAAACAACGCGCCATTGGCTGACCTGCGCAAGCATATCGATATGGCCGCGCTTGAGAAAACCATGCTGCATACCGAACGCCAAGGTGCGCGCGAGTGCATTCATCGCCAGCTCGAGCGGACCTTGGCGCTATCGCAGCGCAAATTGACCGCCGTATGGAACGACTGGGTCTACAGCAACGATGAGCGCTTGCTGGAACCTTACAGCCTGCTGATCGATATGCTGGAAATGCTCAGTCGCCTGCCTCAAGGCAGCGATGCACGCAGTACCGACGCCGAGGATCGCGCACTCGCGCAAGCGGTGGAGCGCCTGATCAGGCAGCTGGCGGATGCCAATCATCCGCTTACCCGTGCAGCCCTGGCCGACCAAAATGGAACACTGCCAGAACTGGCCAAGCGGCTGGCAAAGCTGGCGGCGACAAACCGGGCCATCAAGCCGGAGAACTTGGGTATAAGCTCCTTGGCAATGTTCGCCGGGCTGGAGAGCCAGCAGTCGGCCAACTATCAATACGCGGCACAGAACCTGGCTCTGGCGGTAGACGAATGGCTGAACCACCTGAGTAAAGCCGTGCTACTGACGCTCAGGCAGTTGCGCACCAACGCTGCCACCGTCCAGTTGGATATGCAGCGCCTCTTTACACCGACAGCGGGCCTGCTGAGCAAGCTGCATAGCCAAGCCAAGACGATCAAGTTCATGCCCCAGGGCGAAGCCCTCGCACAAAATATGGTGGTGCTGGGCGTGCATGGGGGCGGTCTCAGTTTTGGCCTGGCGCCCAGCGAACGCACCACCTTGACCCGACAGAATTACCTGTATGGCAACTTGCAGGGCCGCGGCGGCAATGTACTGGCCACCACCAGTGGCAAGCTGGCGGAGGCCAACCGCTTCGCCAGCAAGGACCTGGGGCGTTTTATGGTCGTGGCCGCGCCTGCCAACGACCCACTGGTGCAAGAGTTGAACAGCTGGCGGCTCGGCGCCGCCAATCTGGGCCGCGCCGGGCAAATCGCCAAGTCGCCGGCATTGCCGCTCTTTGCCACACTAATGGCGGCTTATAACCTGCATGTAAATACAGTGGGGGCTAAGGCGCTGATTGAACATGAAACAGGAAGATGGGTAGCTGGCTTCATATCGGCTTTTACAGACCTTTTCCTTGCCTCAAACAACGTTGCGCTAAAAATTATAGAAGGCTCAAGCGTCCGCTCACCCTGGTATGCGCTGTGGGAAAAGGGCCGTTTCGACGTCTCGCGGATATCGCAGCGTTGGGCCAGCAACCTCAGCAAGCGCACCGGTAGTACTTGGCTTAACGCCTCAAGGGCCGGCTCATTCGTAGCAATGGGCGTTACTTCAGTACTATTTGCGTGGGACGCCAAGCGCGCTTTCGACCAAGGCGATAAGGACGTCTCCGTTGCCAATGCCATTGCCGCCTCCGGCGGTGCCATGTGGGCGCTCTATACGGTGGGCCTATTGGCCAGCCCCTGGGTACTGGGCGCGGGTATCGTATTGCTGCTGGGTGGCGCGGTTGCCGCCGTGCTATTGGCCGATGGCGCTATCGAGCAGGCGATCAAGCACGGTCCCTTCGGCAAGGAACAGCGCCTGGCGCACATGAGCGACCCTAGGGTCGCCTATCAGCAACTGCTCGGCGCTATCGGCCAACCTCGAGTACGCATCGAGCGCCTGGAAAATTGGCAGAAAAGCGCCTCCGCGGAGGATCAGGCGAAGCTGCAGGCCGCGGAAGCCCAGGGCAATAGCGATCTCGACCCGCTGGACTGGGTAGTCGAGTTGCAATCCGGCCTGCTGAGCCAATACCCCAGTAATCAGGGCTTTACCCTGCTAGCGTCCGAACTCGAACTAACGCGCAGCTATCACAGTGGTTGGCAGCGCCGGCCGGCCAAGGTTATATCGCGGGAAAAACTCGGCGCCGTAGTGCTGGATGGCAGCCGCGTACTCTATGTACTCCCTTATCAGCATCAACCCGGCTTCAGCCCTTTGGCTGCCAGCCAATATGCCCTCAAGGTGCGCGCGCAGTTCCGCCTTGAACATCAAGCGTGTCGAGCCGGCGATCCTTTCCCGGCCTATGACGACTTGATTTTGCCGCAGCCGAGTCCGCGCCAATGGGCGGCCTTCAATCCAGCGCTGCTACCCGAGGAAGACGACGTGATGGATGACGTACCCTATTGGCTGATCGACCAGAGCGACTACCGCAAATTATGAATGCCCCCGTGATTGAGCAAAGCCCTTATACGGCTAGCGCCTACAACTCCACCGATATTCCGACCCAGCCGCCGCATAAATGGCGGCAGGATGCCAACCGCAGCAACCTGCGCCGCACCCAGTTGCGCTGGGGCCACTATGCCAACTTGCAGCCCTGGCAGGTGGTCGATATGCAACTGCAGGCCAACGAACATTGCTTTGTTGAGCGCACGGGAGAGGCTGAGCTGTATTGCGATCAGCAGCGCTGGCGGTTTGAGAACTTTAATAAACTGTTAATGTTAATACCGTTTTTAAAAATTACTGCTCTATTTGTGGTGCCGTGGTTTTTCTGGGCATTTGCGACCATGGACTTGCTACCAAAGCTAGTGCTGCCCCTTTCTTTATTGTCAGTTTTTACTGTGTTGATGTTTGGTGTTAGTGGCTGGCTCTATTGGGAGAAAAATTTAAAGGCCTATTTGATTCAAGTAGGCACTGGCTTGGCTACGGCTCTGCTCAGTGCTTTATTTACTTACAATACGTCTAGCTACGGCACCGATCTGTTTTGGTTTTGCGGGATCATGGCCTTCTCCATCTTTATGGGCCTGGTCGGTTTCGACTTCCTGCTGGACCTGTATCTGCGCCTATTCAAATACGACGGCAGTGAATTCAATAGGAAAACCGGTATGGTGACCATCACCCGGCGCTTTCGTAAGCCGTTCGTGGCGCCTTTCTATGAGTTCGACACCACCATGGAGTTTCGCCCTGGGGCGCATGGCAGTGGCGGCATGGCCCTGTGGTTGCATCACCGTTATGCCGATTGTGAAATATTCCTCGGTGGCAAGATGCATCCACTCGGCCTCACCTCGGAAGAGGCACTGGCCTTCTGGGACTGCCTGCAACGCTATATGGATATCAGCCAGCCACTACCCGAGCTGCCGGTGCTCGAACAGTTCCGCCACCTCGACCCAACCACCGCCGAGTACGATCGCCAGAACAAGCGCGATCCGCGCCACTGGCGCGATATGCCCTACCGCGCCTGGCAAGGCCGTGGGCAATCAGAAACGATGAAACGCAATCAGAAATACCCCTGGCAACAGCAGCCCTGCATCCTCCAATCCAAAATCGACCCCAGCCTGAGCATCGAGGCGTACTACCGCAGCCAGGAAGCCAAAGGCATCCAGGCCACGCCCAAGGGCGATGACTACGACAATATTTATCGGAGGTGAGAAAAGCTTTTCTGCACCCAAAAACACCCGCATATCTGTCCCTCGAAGGCACCAAACAAACTCTGATCACCGCTGGGCCCCTTCACCGAGGACTCGGTCGGCAACATTTTCCAGGAAGGTCATGATGATCAGACTCTGGTTCAAGCCTTCAACCATCAGGTAATCATCCCGCGCGACCCGCAGTCCGGCCAGCCGACCGATCTGCGCGCGCACAAGCCGCTGATGATCACCACTACAACTTGCAGAGACGAGATAGGCCTGCGCTTTACTCCTCAACGACGGTGATCGTAGCGCACGGATGCGACCGATTTATCCCACTACACGCCGCCAACTGGCCTGGGGACGGACAGCTTCAAGGTCAGGCCTCGAACCAATCCTGGGCGTAGCGCGGCTTGCGCCCAGAGCGGGCCGCGGACCTACAAGCCCTTCTCGAACACCTGCGAATTACGCTGGAAGTTGTACAGCGAGGCCCGCGCCGCCGGCAGGCGGTCGACGCTGCTGGGGACGAAGCCGCGCTCGCGGAACCAGTGGGCGGTGCGGGTGGTGAGGACGAACAGGGTCTTGATGCCCTGGGCGCGGGCGCGTTCCTCGATGCGTTCGAGCAATTCGTCGCCGCGACCGCCGTGGCGGTAGGCCGGGTTGACGGCCAGGCAGGCCAGTTCGCCGAAGTCGGAGTCGGCGATCTGGTACAGGGCGGCGCAGGCGATGATCAGGCCGTCGCGCTCGACGATGCTGAACTGCTCGATCTCCCGCTCCAGCACCTCGCGGGAGCGGCGCACCAGGATGCCCTGCTCCTCCAGCGGGCTGATCAGCTCGATCAGCCCGCCGACGTCCTCGATGGTCGCCTCGCGCAGGGATTCGAACTGCTCCTGGTCGACCAGGGTGCCGCCGCCGTCGCGGGTGAACAGCTCGGTGAGCAGCGAACCGTCGTCGGCATAGCCGACGATATGGGCGCGCTTGACCCCGCCGCGGCAGGCCTGGGCGGCGGCGTCGAGCAGTTCGGCCTGGTAGCTGTTGCCCAGGCGCGCCAGGTAGGCGGGCACCTGCTGCGGACGCAACTCGCGCACCAGCTTGCCCTGCTCGTCGAGCAGGCCGCGTTCGGGGCTGAACAGCAGCAGCTTGTCGGCGCCCAGGTCGATGGCGGCGCGGGTGGCCACGTCCTCGCAGGCGACGTTGAAGATCTCCCCGGTGGGCGAATAGCCCAGCGACGACAGCAGCACGATGCTGCGCTCGTCGAGCAGGCGGCCGATGCCCTTGCGGTCGATGCGCCGCACCTCGCCGGTGTGGTGATAGTCGATGCCGTCGACCACGCCGATGGGCCGGGCGGTGACGAAATTGCCACTGGCCACCCGCAACCGGGCGCCATGCATGGGCGAGGCGGCCATGTCCATCGACAGGCGCGCCTCGATGGCGATGCGCAGCTGGCCGACCGCGTCGATCACGCACTCCAGGGTCGGTCCGTCGGTCACCCGCAGGTCGCGGTGAAAGTGCGGGGTCAGGCCGCTCGCGGCCAGGCGCGCCTCGATCTGCGGGCGCGAGCCGTGCACCAGCACCAGGCGCACGCCGAGGCTGTGCAGCAGCACCAGGTCGTGGACGATATTGCCGAAGTTCGGGTGGGCGACGCCGTCGCCCGGCAGCATCACCACGAAGGTACAGTCGCGGTGGGCGTTGATATAGGGCGAAGCGTGGCGCAGCCAGTTGACGTAGTCGTGCATTGCAGAGGGAACCTGTAACCGAGTAGGGAACGCATGAAAAGGTGCAACACGCACCCGGTGAAGCAGCCAGCGGCACCCGCTCTATCGTCGCAGTTGGGGCAGCATCACGCGTTCTCTCCTTGCGCTGGCAAAGGCCGCCGCCGGGCTCAAGCGGCCGGGCTCAGGCAGTAGTGTTGGATCAGTTCACGCAACAGACGCACGCTCGGCTGGATACGTGACATCTCCAGGTATTCGTTGGGCTGGTGCGCGCAGGCGATATCCCCGGGACCGAGCACCAGGGTCTGGCAGCCGAGTTGCTGAAGATAAGGCGCTTCGGTGGCGAACGCCACCGCCGCCGCCGGATGGCCGGTCAGGCGCTCGGCCAGGCGTACCAGTTCGGCGTCGGCACCCTGCTCGAAGGGCGGCACGCTGGGAAACAGTGGGGCGAAGTCGATCTTCACCTGGTGCAGCTCGGCCAGCGGCTGCAGCTTCTGGCGGATCGCCGCGCGCAGGGCCTCGGGCTGCATGCCGGGCAGCGGACGCAGGTCGAATTCCAGGGAACATTGGCCGCAGATGCGGTTGGGGTTGTCACCGCCATGGATGCAGCCGAGGTTGAGGGTCGGCTGCGGCACGCTGAACTGCGGGTTGCAGTACTGCTGCTGCCAGTCCCGGCGCAGCTGCATGAGTTCGCCCATCACCGCGTGCATGGCTTCCAGCGCGCTGTGACCCAGGCTCGGGTCGGAGGAGTGGCCGCTCTGCCCGAGGATGTCGATGCGCTCCATCATGATGCCCTTGTGCAGGCGGATCGGCTTGAGGCCGGTCGGCTCGCCGATCACCGCGGCGCGGCCCAGGGGGCGCCCCGCCTCGGCCAGGGCGCGGGCGCCGGACATCGAACTTTCCTCGTCGCAGGTGGCGAGGATCAGCAACGGCTGCTGGAAGCGCTGCTCCAGCAGCGGCTGCACGGCCTCGATGACCAGGGCGAAGAAGCCCTTCATGTCGCAACTGCCGAGGCCGACCCAGCGGCCGTCGACCTCGCTCAGCTTGAGCGGATCGGTCTGCCACAGCTCGGCGTCGAAGGGCACGGTGTCGCTGTGCCCGGCCAGCACCAGACCGCCCGGACCGCTGCCGTAGCTGGCCAGCAGGTTGAACTTGCCGGGCTCGATCTCCTGCACCTCGCAGGCGAAGCCGAGGTCGCCGAGCCAGCTCGACAGCAGTTCGATCACCGGGCGATTGGATTGATCCCACTGCGCCTGGGTGCAACTCACCGAAGGCGCGGCGATCAGCGCGGCGAATTGCTCTTTGAACGAAGGCAGGCTCATCGGCGGTCTCCACTGGCGATGTTCCCATCATAGGACCATCGCCAGCGCAGATGAAACCGCCGAGTCGGATCAGACGCCGCCGAAGACGGCGCGCAGGATCAGGAAGAACAGGATCGACAGCACCGCGCCGACCGGCAGGGTGATGATCCAGGACATGAAGATCTTGCCGATCACGCCCAGGTTCAGCGCGCCGATACCGCGGGCGATGCCGACGCCCAACACCGCACCGACCAGGGTGTGGGTAGTGGACACCGGCAAGCCGATGGCCGAGGCGCCAACCACCGTGGTGGCGGTGGCCAGCTCGGCGGCGAAGCCGCGGCTCGGGGTCAGCTCGGTAATTTCCTTGCCGATGGTGGCGATCACCTTGTAGCCGTAGGTGGCCAGGCCGATGACGATACCGATGGCGCCGAGCAGCAGCACCCAGCTCGGCAGCGCCGCCTTGGCACCGACCGCTTCGCCGCCGGACTGGATAACCCCGACGATGGCCGCCAGCGGGCCGACGGCGTTGGCCACGTCGTTGGAGCCGTGGGCGAAGGCCATGGCGCAAGCGGTGAAGATCATCAGCACGGCGAAGACCTTCTCCACGCTGGCGAAGTGGAAGGCCTTGTCGGCCTCGACGTCGATCTTGATGCGGCTGAGCAGGGCGATGCCGAGCAGCATCACCAGCACACCGATGCCGGCGGCAAGGAAGAAGCCTTCGCTGCCCGACAGGTGCAGGCCGATATGCTTGAGACCCTTGGTCACGGTCATGATGGTGACCATGAAACCGGTGAGGAACATGTACACCGGCACATAGCGCTTGGCGTTGAGGAAGGGCTGGTCGGTGTCGATGATCAGCTTCTGCACGCTGACGAACACGCCGAAGGCCACCACGCCGGACAGTACCGGGGAGACCACCCAGCTGGCGACGATCGGCCCGACCTTGCTCCAGTGCACCGCATCCATGGACACGCCGAAGGCGGCGAAGCCGATCACCGCACCGACGATCGAGTGGGTGGTCGAGACCGGCCAGCCGCGGGTCGAGGCCACCAGCAGCCAGGTACCGGCCGCCAGCAGCGCCGACATCATGCCCAGCACCATCAGCTCGGGGCTGATTATCGATGCGTCGACGATGCCGCTCTTGATGGTTTCGGTTACCTGGCCACCGGCCAGGTAGGCGCCGCAGAACTCGAAGACCATGGCGATGAGGATCGCCTGCTTGATGGTCAGCGCACGGGAGCCCACCGAGGTGCCCATGGCGTTGGCCACGTCGTTGGCGCCCACGCCCCAGGCCATGAAGAAGCCGAACAGGCAGGCCAGCAACAGGAGTACGAGACCGTAGTCCGCAATCAGAGACATAAGTTAAGTTCCGTTGATCCCAGAAAGGACACTGGCGCTTAGCGCGCCAGCAGTTGTTCCAGTCGGTTGCCCACTCGTTGGGCGCGGTCGGCTACATCGCCGATCCAGTCGATGATCTGATAGAGAAACATCACATCGACCGGAGGAAGTTCCTTCTCCAGTTTGAACAGCTGGCGGCGCACGTCGATCTGCAGGCTGTCGGTGTCCTGCTCGATGACCCCCAGCTCCTCGATCAGGGTCTCCACCAGCACCGCCTCGCGGCCGGCGAAGCCGGTCTCCAGCAGCTCGTCCAGCTCGTTCATGGCCTTCAGCGCCTGGGCGCTGGCATCCACGCTGCGCTGCACGAAGCTGCGCATGATCGGCTGCAGAGCCTGAGGAATCGCCATCTCGCGGCCCAGCATCAGCCCGGCGATGTCCTTGGCGCGGTTGGCGACTTTGTCCTGTACACTCAGCAGCTCGAGCAGATCCGAGCGCGGCACCGGCAGAAACAGGCTCTTGGGCAGGTGCAGGCGCACGCTTTTCTTGAGCTTGTCGGCTTCGTGTTCCAGACGCGCCATTTCCTGCTGCACCTGCTCCACCTTGGCCCAGTCCTCGGCCATCACGGCCTCGAAGAAGGGCACCAGATTCGCCGCACACTCGTGAGCCTTGGCGATGTGCTGCTGCATCGGCCCGATGGGCGAACGCCCGAACAGGCTGACAAAGGGATTGACTGGCATAGGGTGAACCCTGGTCTTTTGAAAGGCGGCAAGTATACGGATCGCTCCCGGTGCCCGCCATCGCAGGCCATCGAACCGTCACAATTTTATAGTAGGCACTTAAGTTCCCCACCATGGTCAAAGAAACCGAAATCAAGTTGCGGGCCAGCCGCGACACCCTCGCCGCCCTGCGTGAGCACCCCCTGTTGAAGAAGCGCAACAAGAGCGGCTGGGAGCAGCGCGAGCTGTTCAACCAGTACTTCGACACCGCCGAGCGTGACCTGGCCCAGGCCAAGGTCGCCCTGCGCCTGCGCCGCGACGGCGAGCAGTTCATCCAGACCCTGAAGACCCGCGGCCAGAGCGTCGCCGGACTGTCCGAGCGCAACGAATGGGACTGGTACCTGAGCAAGGCCAAGCTGGAGCTGAAGAGACTCGACGACAGCTGCTGGCCGGCTAGCCTGGCCGCGCTGGACAAGAAACAGCTCAAGCCGCTGTTCACCACCGACTTCGTCCGCCAGCGCGCCGAGATCGCCTGGGGCCGCGGCAAGGCCAAGGTGGTGATCGAGGCCGCGCTGGACCTCGGCCAGGTCGTCGCCGGTGGCCAGCAGGAAGAAATCTGCGAGCTGGAACTGGAGCTGCGCCAGGGCGAGCCCGCCGCCCTGCTGGAGCTGGCTGCCGAACTGGCCGCCGACCTGCCCTTGATGCCGTGCGACATCAGCAAGGCCGAACGCGGCTATCGGCTGTTCGATGCCGGCAGCTACGCCCTCGGCCTGCCGGCACCAGAGCTGACGCCGGAAAGCGGCCTGGACGACGCCTTCGCCGCCCTCGCCTGGCACCTGCTGGGCAGCAGCCAGCGCCTGGCCGAACAGTACCGTTTCAACGGCCACTGGCGCCTGCTGGGCGACTGGCTGCAGCAGCTGATCGACCTGCGTGCCCTGCTCGGCAGCCTCGGCCAGGCCGCGCCGCGGGCCAGCAGCAGCGAACTGCGCCAGCGTCTCGACGCCCTGCTGCAGGACTGGCGGCCACGCCTGCTGGCCGGCCAGCAGGACGAGGCCGTGCGCCACGATGCGCCGGCGCAGTTCGCCGCCGAGCTGCAGCTCACCCGCTGGGGGCAGTTCTCCCTGCACGCCTCGCGCTGGCTGCTGGCGCGCAGCTGGACCTGCGAACGCAACAACCGCGGCAATCGCCAGGGCGCCGCGGCCCTGGGCAACTGGCTGACCACACTGATCGCCGAGGAAGGCGCCGCCCTGCAGCTCAAGCGCTACCAGCAGCAACCGGAGGACCTCGGCGAGCAACTGCCGCGCCTCGAGCGCCTGCTGGCCTGGCTGCGCCTGGCCCGGACCGTGCTGGATGTGGCGGAAGTCGACCGCCTGTACGGCGAACTGCTCAAGTTGGGCGAACTGGCGCAACGCGCCCGCAGCGAGGAGACCTTGGAAGCGCGCCGCAGCCAGGCCCATACTGTGGCTACGCTGAAGGCCTGGAAGCTGCTGGTGAAGTGAACCCGGTCGCGCCGGCGGGGCACACCCCCGGCGGCGCAGCGCAATGGAGTCGGCAGACAGGCGCAGCACCTGGCTGCACACTTAGGCCTTTGCGCCACTCGCCACGCCCAGGGAGTTCTATGTCCTCGCTCGCCTCGCCCACCCAGGATCGCCCACTGGACCTCAATGACCTGCTGCGCGAACTGGTCGCCCAGGGCCGGCTCGACCAGGACAGCGCCGAGCAGTGCCTGGCGGTCCGCCGCAGCGCGGTGAACAACCAGCAACACCCGCTGGAATTCCTCGCCACCCAGCAACTCGACGACCTCGGCCGGCCGGGCAAGAAGCTCGACCTGGAGTACCTCACCCAATGGCTGGCGGAGTTCGCCGGCCAGCCTTACCTGCGCATCGACCCGTTGAAGATCGACGTCGCCGCCGTCACCCCGCTGATGTCCTACGCCTTCGCCCAACGGCACAAGATCCTCGCCGTGGCGGTGGACCGCGAGCAGGTCACCATCGCCAGCGCCCAACCCCTGGTGCACGGCTGGGAAGCCAACCTGACCCACGTGCTCAAGCGTCCGATCAAGCGGGTGGTGGCCAACCCGGCGGACATCCAGCGCTTCACCATGGAGTTCTACCGCCTGGCCAAGTCGGTCAGCGGCGCCACCGCGGTGGACCAGAAGGTCAGCGGCGTCGGCAACTTCGAGCAACTGCTCAACCTCGGCGCCCAGGACCAGGAGCCCGACGCCAACGACGCGCACATCGTCAACATCGTCGACTGGCTGTTCCAGTACGCCTTCCAGCAGCGCGCCAGCGATATCCACATCGAGCCACGGCGCGAACAGGGCACGGTGCGCTTTCGCATCGACGGCGTGCTGCACAACGTCTACCAGTTCCCGCCCCAGGTGACCATGGCGGTGGTCAGCCGCCTGAAGAGCCTCGGGCGGATGAACGTGGCCGAGAAGCGCAAGCCCCAGGACGGCCGGGTCAAGACCAAGACCCCGGACGGCGGCGAGGTGGAGCTGCGCCTGTCCACCCTGCCCACCGCCTTCGGCGAGAAGATGGTGATGCGCATCTTCGACCCCGAGGTGCTGCTCAAGGGCTTCGACCAGCTGGGCTTCTCCGCCGACGACCTGAAACGCTGGCAGAGCATGACCAGCCAGCCCAACGGCATCATCCTGGTCACCGGGCCGACCGGCTCGGGCAAGACCACCACCCTGTACACCACGCTCAAGCAGCTGGCCACCGACGAGGTCAACGTCTGCACCATCGAAGACCCGATCGAGATGATCGAGGGCGCCTTCAACCAGATGCAGGTGCAGCACAACATCGACCTGACCTTCGCCAGCGGCGTGCGCGCGCTGATGCGCCAGGACCCGGACATCATCATGGTCGGCGAGATCCGCGACCTGGAAACCGCCGAGATGGCGATCCAGGCGGCGCTCACCGGCCACCTGGTGCTCTCCACCCTGCACACCAACGACGCCCCCAGCGCCATCACCCGTCTGCTGGAGCTGGGCGTGCCGCACTACCTGCTCAAGGCCACCCTGCTCGGGGTCATGGCCCAGCGCCTGGTGCGCACCCTGTGCCCGCACTGCAAGGCGCCGCACAGCCTGGACGAGAGCGACTGGCACAGCCTGACCAAGCCATGGAACGCGCCCCTGCCGAGCGGCGCGCACAAGGCCGTGGGCTGCCTGGAGTGCCGCGACACCGGCTACCGTGGCCGCGCCGGGGTCTACGAGATCATGCTCCTGGGCGACACGATCAAGCCGCTGATCAGCGCCGACACCGACCTCATCGCCCTGCGCCGCCAGGCCTTCAAGGAAGGCATGCGCAGCCTGCGACTGTCCGGCGCGCAGAAGGTTGCCGCCGGCCAGACCACCATCGAGGAAGTACTGCGGGTCACCCCGCAGAGCGAACAGAACTGACGCCCGACGCTCGCGGGCACGCCCTCAACGGTCGAGGATGGCCGCCGCCTGCCGGTCCTGATGGCCTACTGGGCCGCTCATATGGGCGCGGATGGCGCGCTGATTCTGCGCAACGGCATCTACGCCCGGGACGCCGCCCCGCTCGTCGCGCAGGAAAAGGCTGGGCACTGATTCACAGGTCGAGGTGGCGCCCCGGCACAGGAGCGACTATAGGCTTACAATCGCGCCCGGTCCGTACCGCACACACAAGGAGCTCGGTTCCATGGAAATCGGCAGCGTCATCTTTCTCTTCGTCGGCCTCGCCGTGGCCGTCGTCTTCATGGGCTTCAAGGTGGTGCCCCAGGGGTCGCAGTGGACCGTGGAGCGCTTCGGTCGCTACACCAACACCCTCAAGCCGGGACTGAACATCATCGTCCCGGTGATGGACCGCATCGGCCGCAAGCTCAGCGTGATGGAGAGCGTGCTGGACATCGAGCCGCAGGAGGTGATCACCTCGGACAACGCCACGGTGCAGATCGACGCCGTGTGCTTCTTCCAGGTGATCAACGCCGCCCAGGCCGCCTACGAGGTGAACAACCTCGAGCACGCCATCCGCAACCTGGTGATGACCAACATCCGCACCGTGCTCGGCTCCCTGGAACTGGACGCCATGCTCAGCCAGCGCGACGCGATCAACGAGCGCCTGCTCAAGACCGTCGACGAGGCCACCGCGCCCTGGGGCATCAAGATCACCCGCATCGAGATCAAGGACATCAGCCCGCCGGAGGACCTGATGGCGGCCATGTCCGGGCAGATGAAGGCCGAGCGCATCAAGCGCGCACAGATCCTCGAGGCCGAAGGCCTGCGCCAGGCGGCGATCCTCACCGCCGAAGGCAAGAAGCAGGCACAGATCCTCGAGGCCGAAGGCCAGCGCCAGGCCGCCTTCCTCGAGGCCGAAGCCCGCGAGCGCGCCGCCGGCGCCGAGGCCGAGGCCACCCGCGTGGTATCCGACGCCATCGCCAGCGGCAACGTGCAGGCGGTCAACTACTTCGTCGCACAGAAGTACGTCGACGCCCTCGGCCAGCTGGCCAGTGCCAGCAACAGCAAGGTGATCCTCATGCCGCTGGAGGCCAGCCAGGTGATCGGCGCGGTGGGCGGCATCGGCGAGATAGTCCGGGCCACCTTCACGGAGCAGAAGGGCTAAGCCATGTGGGACTACCTGCAACACCTGTCGTTCTGGGACTGGCTGGCCGTCGGCACCCTGCTGCTGATCCTCGAGGTGTTCGGCGCCGGCGGCTACCTGCTGTGGATCGGCATGGCCGCCGCCGGCGTCGGCGTGCTGACCTACCTGTTCCCGGCCCTGCCCTGGGCCCTGCAGTTTCTCCTGTTCGGCCTGTTCTCGGTGCTCAGCGCGGTGCTCTGGTGGCGGCGCCAGCGCACCGCGGCCAAGCCTTCCGACCAGCCCGGCCTCAACGACCGCGGCAGCGAGCTGCTCGGCCGCGAGTTCCCGCTGCACGAGGGCATCAGCGGCGGACGCGGCAAGATCAAGGCCGGCGACTCGCTGTGGCTGGTCAGCGGTCCGGACCTGCCGGCCGGCAGCCGGGTCCGGGTGGTCGGCCAGGACGGCGTGCTGCTCAGGGTCGAAGCGGCGGCATAGGCGCACCGGCACGGCCAACACGGCGGCGCTGCCCTCGCCCTGCGCCGCCGCTGGCGGCAGCAACCTCGCCCTGGCGCCCTGCATTCGGTCGACTCGCCGGAACCCGCAGGCCGCCGTGGACTCTGAGCAATATCACCACCGCTCGGGAGCCCTCTCCATGCGCCGTATCTATCTGCCCCTGCTCGCCGCCCTGTCCCTCGTCGCCGCGCCGGCCTTCGCCGACAGCTTCTGGCGCGACGTGCTGTCGTCCGGGGCGACGACCGCCTCGACCTACCTGACCTTCAAGGACAAGAAACTCATAGTCCCGGCCCAGGACGACGCCAGCAGCTTCATTGCCAGCGGCGGACAGATCCGCGGCCCCTACCTGGAGGCCGCGCTGCAACGGCTGCGCCGCGAGCATCCCGACCTGCAGCAGGCCAGTGACCTGGAACTGGCCGGCGCCATCCTCGCCGCCGAATCGCCCTAGGCGCGCCACGGCCCATGCGGCCGCCCACGGGCGGCCGCATGCGTAGGAGCCTCCTCACTCCCGATAAGCATCCAGCGGCACGCAGGCGCAGAACAGGTTGCGGTCGCCGTAGACGTTGTCGACCCGATTGACCGTCGGCCAGTACTTGTGGGCCCGGCAGTGCGCGGTCGGCGTCACCGCCACCTCGATGCTGTAGGGCCGCTGCCAGGGGTCGAGCAGGTCGGCCAGGGTATGCGGCGCATGCTTGAGCGGGTTGTCCTCGGCCGGCCACTCGCCGCTCTGCACCTTGGCGATCTCCGCGCGGATGCTCAGCATCGCCTCGACGAAGCGGTCCAGCTCGTGCTTGTTCTCGCTCTCGGTCGGCTCGACCATCAGCGTGCCGGGTACCGGGAAGGACATGGTCGGCGCGTGGAAACCGTAGTCCATCAGGCGCTTGGCCACGTCCTCCTCGCTGATCCCGGTCTGCGCCTTGAGCGGGCGCAGATCCAGGATGCACTCGTGGGCCACCCGGCCATTGCGCCCGCTGTACAGCACCGGGAAGGCGCCGCCCAGCTGGTTGGCCAGGTAGTTGGCGGAGAGGATCGCCAGCTCGGTGGCATCGGCCAGCTGCGGCCCCATCATGGCGATGTACATCCAGCTGATCGGCAGGATGCTGGCGCTGCCCCAGGGCGCGGCACTGACCGCATCGTTCTGCGGATTGGGCCCCTGCAGCTCGACCACCGGGTGGTTGGCGACGAAGGGCGCCAGATGGGCGCGCACGCCGATCGGGCCCATGCCCGGACCGCCGCCGCCATGGGGGATGCAGAAGGTCTTGTGCAGGTTCAGGTGGGAGACGTCGGCGCCGATATCCGCCGGGCGGGTCAGGCCGACCTGGGCGTTCATGTTGGCGCCGTCCATGTACACCTGGCCGCCCTGGGCGTGGATCACCTGGCAGATCTCGCGGATGCCCTCCTCGTAGACGCCGTGGGTCGAGGGGTAGGTGGCCATCAGGCAGGCCAGCTGCTCGCCGGCCTCGGCCGCCTTGCGCTTGAGGTCGTCGAGGTCGACGTTGCCCGCCGCGTCGCACTCGACTATGACCACGCGCATGCTGGCCATCTGCGCCGAGGCGGGGTTGGTGCCGTGGGCCGAGGCCGGGATCAGGCAGATGGTGCGCTGGCTGTCGCCGCGGCTCTCGTGGTAGCGGCGGATCGCCAGCAGCCCGGCGTACTCGCCCTGGGCGCCGGAGTTGGGCTGCATGCTGATGGCGTCGAAGCCGGTGATGGCGCACAACCAGGCCTCCAGCTCGTCGAGCATCGCCTTGTAGCCCTGGGCCTGCTCCAGCGGCACGAAGGGATGCAGGTCGGCGAACTGCGGCCAGGTGATGGGGATCATCTCGCTGGTGGCATTGAGCTTCATGGTGCAGGAGCCCAGCGGGATCATCGCCTGGTTCAGCGCCAGGTCCTTGTTCTCCAGCTGCTTGAGGTAGCGCAGCATCTCGGTCTCGCTGTGGTGGGCGTTGAACACCGGATGGCTCAGGTAGCCGCTGCTGCGCGCCAGCGTGGCGGGAATGCCGGCGTCGACCGCGCCGGCATCCAGCGCGGCCACCTCCAGCCCGTGGTCGGCGCCGAGGAAGATGGCGAACAGCTGCATCACCGTCTGCTCGTCGCAGGTCTCGTCGAGGCTGACGCCGAGCTTGCCGCGACCGAGGATGCGCAGGTTGATCCGCGCCGCCTTGGCCGAGTCGATGATCGCCGTCTGGCTGCCGCCGACGTCCAGGGTCAGGGTGTCGAAGAAATATCGGTTGACGCGGGCGATGCCGTGCTGCGCCAGGCCGGCGGCGAGCAGCGCGGTCAGCCGGTGCACCCGCTGGGCGATGCGCCTGAGGCCCTCGGGGCCGTGGTACACCGCATAGCAGCTGGCGATGTTGGCCAGCAGCACCTGGGCGGTGCAGATGTTGGAGTTGGCCTTCTCGCGGCGGATGTGCTGCTCGCGGGTCTGCAGGGCCATGCGCAGCGCCAGGTTGCCGCGGCTGTCCTTGGACACGCCGATGATCCGCCCAGGCATGGCCCGCTTGAACGCATCGCGGGTGGCGAAGAAGGCCGCATGGGGGCCACCGTAGCCCATGGGCACGCCGAAGCGTTGCGCCGAGCCGAACACCACGTCGGCCCCCTGCTCGCCCGGCGGGGTCAGCAGTAGCAGGCTGAGCAGGTCGCTGGCGACGCAGGCCAGGGCCTGCTGGGCATGCAGCTGCTCGATCAGCGGCCGCAGGTCGCGGATCTCGCCGTGGGTGTCGGGGTACTGCAGCAGTGCGCCGAACACCTGATGGGCGGCCAGCTCGTCCACGGCGGCGATCACCAGATCGAAGCCGAAGGCCTCGGCGCGGGTGCGCACCACGGAGATGGTCTGCGGGTGGCAGTTCTCGTCGACGAAGAACAGGTTGCTCTTGCTCTTGGCCACGCGCTTGGCCAGGGCCATGGCCTCGGCGGCGGCGGTGGCCTCGTCGAGCAGCGAGGCGCTGGCCAGCTCCAGGCCGGTCAGGTCGATGGTCAGCTGCTGGAAGTTCAGCAGCGCCTCCAGGCGCCCCTGGGCGATCTCCGGCTGGTAGGGCGTGTAGGCGGTGTACCAGCCGGGGTTTTCCAGCAGGTTGCGCAGGATCACCGTGGGGGTCAGGGTGCCGTAGTAGCCCATGCCGATCAGGCTGGTCCACACCTGGTTCTGCTCGGCGTAACCGCGCAGCTTGGCCAGGGCGGCCCGCTCGTCCAGGGCCGCCGGCAGCTCCAGGGCCCGTTTCAGACGGATCGCCGGCGGCACCGTCTGCTCGATCAAGGCGGCGCGGCTGGGCAGACCGAGAACGGCCAGCATGGCCTGCTGCTCGGCCTCGTCCGGTCCTAGGTGGCGACGCAGGAAGGCGTCGGGCTGCTGCAGCTGGGAAAGACGGGGGGTCTGGGACATGGCCATCACTCTGCTAAAAAGACAAAGCCTCGACGATGCGAGGCTCTATCAGCTTAGGAAAAACTCAGAGTTCTGCCCGATCGATCAGGCGTCCGCGTCGGCCTTGGCCTGGTAGCTGGCGGCGTCCAGCAGCTTGTCCAGCTCGCTGACATCGCTCGGCTTGAGCTTGTAGAACCAGCTGCCGTAGGGGTCGCCGTTGACGCTCTCGGGACTGTCGGCCAGGGCCTCGTTGATGGCGATCACCTCGCCACCGATCGGCGAGTAGATGTCGGAGGCGGCCTTGACCGACTCCACCACCCCGGCTTCCTGACCGGCGGCCAGGGTCTTGCCGACCTCCGGCAGCTCGATGAACACCACGTCGCCCAGGGCCTCCTGGGCGTGGTCGGAAATACCCACGGTGACGCTGCCGTCCGCCTCCAGGCGGGCCCATTCGTGGCTGGCGGCGTAACGCAGATCGGCGGGGATAGTACTCATGTATCGTTCCTCATCAGACATGACGGCGACCGCGCCGTCTGGAAAATTTAGCAGGCGCGCGCCAGGGCGTCGGCCTTGCGTCGGAAAAACCGGGCGCCTAGATCAGTGCCTTGCCATGGCGCACGAAGTTCGGCTGGACCACCCGCACCGGGAACCACTTGCCGCGGATCTCCACCTCGGCGCGCTCGGCGGTGGCCGCCGGCACCCGCGCCAGGGCGATGGACTTGTTCAGGGTCGGCGAGAAGCTGCCGCTGGTGATCTCGCCCTCGCCCAGGCCCTCGACCCGCACCGTCTGGTGGGCGCGCAGCACGCCGCGCTCCTCCAGCACCAGGCCGACCAGCTTGGCCTGGTTGCCGGCCGCCCGCTGCGCCTGCAGCGCGCTGCGGCCGACGAACTGGCGCTCGGTCGGCTCCCAGGCGATGCTCCAGGCCATGTTGGCGGCCAGTGGCGAGACGTCCTCGTCCATGTCCTGACCGTACAGGTTCATGCCCGCCTCCAGGCGCAGGGTATCGCGCGCGCCCAGGCCGACCGGCGAGATGCCGGCGCCGACCAGGTCGTTGAAGAAGGCCACCGCCTGCTCGGCCGGCAGCATGATCTCCAGGCCGTCTTCGCCGGTGTAGCCGGTGCGGGCGATAAACCAGTCGCCCTCGGCCAGGCCCTGGAAGGGCTTGAGCTCATGGATCAGCGCCGCGCGGGCCTGGGTCACCAGCTCGGCGGTCTTGGCCCGGGCCTGGGGACCCTGGATGGCGAGCACGGCCAGTTCGCCACGCTCCTGCAGTTCGACGGCGAAGCCGGCGCTGCGCTGGCGCATCCAGGCCAGGTCCTTGGCGCGGGTGGCGGCATTGACCACCAGGCGATAGCTCGGTCGGGCCTCGAGGGTGCCGGTCAGGTAGACGATCAGGTCGTCGACCACTCCGCCCTGCTCGTTGAGCATGGCGCTGTACAGCGCCTTGCCGGGTACCTGCAGGCGCGCCACGTCGTTGGCCAGCAGCTGCTGCAGGAAGGCCTGGGCCTGCTCGCCGCAGACATCCACCACGCACATGTGGGAGACGTCGAAGATCCCGCAGTCGCGGCGTACCTGATGGTGCTCCTCGACCTGCGAGCCGTAATGCAGCGGCATGTCCCAGCCGCCGAAATCGACCATCTTCGCCCCCAGGGCGAGGTGCAGGTCGTAAAGAGCTGTGCGCTGTCCCATGGATGTCTCCTTGCGGGCTTGGCAGAGCCGCGGGCAGATGCCGAAGCCCGCTTGAGCCTGCCGACCGGGGTCGCAGGCATGGGGTTCGCGCACCCGGTCCGGATGACGGCCCGCGGCGAATGGCGCGCATTGTAGCCGCAAGGCCCGGACGGGTCATCTTGGCCGATGGACTCATTGCCAGGGTCGAGCCGGCGCCGCCATGGGGCAACGGCTGGCAGCGGCGCGCGGCGCCCTCCGCCTAGCCGATGCGCCGCGCGGAGCGGCGGATCAGCAGGATCACCGGCAACAGGCCGACCAGCACCAGGGTCAGGGCCGGCAAGGCGGCGCGCGCCCACTCGCCCTCGCTGGTCATCTCGAACACCCGCACCGACAGGGTGTCCCAGCCGAAGGGGCGCATCAGCAGGGTCGCCGGCATCTCCTTGAGCACGTCGACGAACACCAGCAGCGCCGCGGACAGCACCCCCGGCACCAGCAACGGCAGGTAGACCCGCAGGAACAGCCCGATGCCGCCGACCCCGAGGCTGCGCGAGGCCTCCGGCAACGACGGGCGGATCCGCGCCAGGCTGTTCTCCACCGGCCCGTAGGCCACCGCCATGAAGCGGATCATATAGGCCAGCAGCAGCGCCGACAGGCTGCCCAGCAGCAACGGCTGGGCGGGTCCGCCCAGCCAGGCCGACAGCGGGATCACCAGGTGACGGTCCAGGTAGCTGAACGCCAGCATGATCGCCACCGCCAGCACCGAACCCGGCAGCGCATAGCCGAGATTGGCCAGGCCGACCAGCGAGCGCATCGGCCGGGTCGGCGCCAGGCGCCGCGAGAACGCCAGCAGCAGGGCCACGCCGACGGTGATCAGCGCGGCCAGACCGCCGAGGTAGAGGGTGTGCAGGATCAGCGCGCTGTAGCGCTCGTCCAGGTCGAAACGGCCGCGCTGCCAGAACCACACCAGCAGCTGCAGCACCGGGATGACGAAGGCACAGGCGAACACCAGCCCGCACCAGGCACTGGCGGCCAGCGCCTGGCCGCCCTTGAGGTGGTACAACGCCTTGCCCCGCGGCCGTTCGTTGCTCGGCCGCACCGCACCGCGGGCGCGACGTTCGCCGTACAGCGCGAGCATCACGCCGAACAGCAGCAGGCTGGCCAGCTGGGTGGCGCTGGTCAGGCTGTAGAAGCTGTACCAGGTCTTGTAGATCGCGGTGGTGAAGGTGTCGAAATTGAACACCGAGACCGCGCCGAAATCGGCCAGGGTCTCCATGATCGCCAGGGCCAGGCCGGCGCCTATGGCCGGCCGCGCCACCGGCAGGGCCACCCGCCAGAATGCCCGCCACGGGCTCAGGCCGAGGACCCGCGCGGCCTCCATCAGGCCCTTGCCCTGGGCCAGGAAGGCGTTGCGCGCCAGCAGATAGACATAGGGGTAGAACACCAGCACCAGGACGACGATCACCCCGCCGGTGGAGCGCACCCGCGGCAGCCGCAGGTCGCCGCCGAACCAGTCGCGCAACAGGCCCTGCAGCGGCCCGGCGAAATCCAGCAGGCCGACGAAGACGAAGGCCAGCACATAGGCAGGGATGGCGAACGGCAGCATCAGCGCCCAGTCCAGCCAGCGCCGCCCGGGAAACTCGCAGAGGCTGGTGAGCCAGGCCAGGCTGACCCCGAGCAGGGTCACCCCGACGCCCACCCCCAGCACCAGCACCAGGGTGTTGCCGAGCAGGCGCAGCATCTGGGTCTGCCACAGGTGCGCCCAGATCTGCCGGTCCACCTCATGCCAGCTCAGCAGCAGCACGCTCAGCGGCAGCAGCACCAACAGGGCGACGGCGAAGGCGATGGGGTACCAGCGATGCTGGGCAGGGTGGGCCACAGACTCTCCTCATTCACTGCTTGAGATCTCTATGCGCCCGACCTTCCCTGTCTGCGCGCCAATGCTGCAAAACCGGGAAACCTATCGCGCGGAATCAGATTCCATCTTCGACCCGCAGCGTGCGCACGGCGATATCGTCTGCGCTTTTGCCCTGCCATTTCGGCAGATACTCGAGCTTGCGCGCGCGAATGCTGTCGGCATTGCGACGAAACCAGGCCTCGGCCTCGGGGCCAATCGCCATCCACTCGGTCGCCTCGTCCCAGCGGCGGAACTCGGCGGAGCGGAGATTGTGCTTGCTGGCCCCATCGTTACGGATCGGCAGCAGGGAAAAACGGGCTTTCCAGATGCCCATGCGCGGGCTTACCAGCACGTGGTAGCGCTTGCCGGCCTCCAGTTGGGCCTCCAGAAAATCGGCGTTCTCCCCAACCACCATGAACAGATGGCGGCCTGGCTCGGCCTGGTAGGCCACCTTGCTGCCGGCCGAAACGACGCCGGCAAACAGGTCCTGGCCCTCGCCCTGGGTGTCGTAGACCGAGGACTGTATGGCCCCGCCGAACGAGGATGGCCGCATGAACACCACCAGGGCCTTGTCCTGGACCACCACCGGCAGATCCGAGGTCGGGGGCGCGACCATCAGCCTCGACTGACAGCCCGTCAGCGCGAGCAATGCCAGCAGCACGACAATCACGGCGGCGGGACGCCTGGAGAAACTCAATGAAATCATGGGTACTTCCTTGTCATCGGTGGGCCAGCCACGGGTAATAAAAAGCCGCGACCTGAGTCGCGGCTGCGGATTATAACCCTGTTGCCGGCAGATCAGTTCCAGCCGGCGCGATCCATCAGCATGGTGGCTTCGGCCTGGCGCTTGCCGGCCACTTCCACCGGGATGCTGTCGGCCTTGAAGCTACCCCAGGCGGCGACCTCCTCGGACGGGGCGATCTTCGGGTTGGCCGGGAACTCCTGGTTGAGCGCACCGAACAGGCCCTGGGCCTCGTCGCCGGTCATCCACTCCAGCAGCTGCTGCGCGGCCTCGGCGTGCGGGGCATGCTTGGTCACGCCGGCGCCGGACAGGTTGACGTGCACGCCGCGACCGTCCTGATTCGGCCAGAACAGCTTGGCCTTGAGGTCCGGCTTCTGCTTGTGCAGGCGGGCGAAGTAGTAGCTGTTGACGATACCCACGTCGCACTGGCCGGCATCGATCGCCTGGATCAGCGCGGTGTCGTCCGGGAACACGTCGGTGGCCAGGTTGCTCACCCAGCCCTTGACGATCTCCTCGGTCTTGGCCGCGCCATGGGTCTCGATCAGGGTGGCGGTCAGCGACTGGTTGTACACCTTCTTGCTGGTGCGCAGGCACAGACGGCCTTCCCAGTTCTTGTCGGCCAGGGCCTCGTAGCTGGTCAGCTCGCTCGGCTCGACCCGCTCGGTGGAATAGACGACGGTCCGCGCGCGCAGCGACAGGCCGGTCCAGCTACCGGTGCTGGAACGGTACTGGGCCGGGATGTTCTGCTCGATGGTCGCGGACTGCAGCGGCTTGAGCACGCCTTCCTGCTCGGCCTGCCAGAGGTTGCCGGCATCCACGGTGATCAGCATGTCGGCGGGGGTGTTCTCGCCCTCGGCCTTGAGGCGAGCCAGCAGCGGCGCTTCCTTGTCGGTGATGAACTTCACCTGCACGCCCGTCTTGGCGGTATAGGCATCGAACACAGGCTTGATCAGCTCGTCGATACGCGCGGAGTAAACCACCACCTCGTCGGCGGCCTGCACGGCGCCGGCCAGCGCGGTAAGGGTGAGGGCGGCGAACAAACGCTTGCTTACTTGCATGGATCCTGCCTCTTGTTCGAAAGGAAACTGAGGCGACGAATACTAGTGAATCCTATTTAGTTTCTCAACCTGTCTTCGCCAGGATCGACCGCTGACCGCCGTAGCCACCGTTGCCGCCCGGAACCCCGCCCCCTCGCCCGCCCCGCTGCATGCTGCGCGCAGGCCGGGACCGACGCGGCTCAGGGGCGCGCCAGCTGCGGCAGGTCGCCGGACAGTCCCAGGGCCTGGCGGACGAACAGGGCCTTGGCCTCGGGCAGGCCGTCGACCCAGTCCAGGCCGGCGTTGCGCAGCCAGCGCAGCGGCAGCGGGTCGGCCTGGAACAGCCGCTCGAAGCCCTCCATCGCCGCCATCATCGCCAGGTTGTGGGGCATGCGCCGACGCTCGAAGCGGCTCAGCACCCGCTCTTCGGCCAGCCGTTCGCCGCGCCCCTGGGCATGCTGCAGCACTTCGGCGAGCACCGCGGCATCGAGGAAGCCAAGGTTCACCCCCTGCCCGGCCAGCGGATGAATGCTGTGGGCGGCATCGCCGATCAGCGCCAGGCCCTCCTCGACATAGCGTTTGGCGTGGCGCTGGCGCAGCGGGATGCACAGGCGCCGGTCGGCGTGCAGCACCGCGCCGAGGCGCTGCTCGAAGGCCCGGCCCAGCTCGTGACAGAAGGCGCCATCGTCCAGCGCCATCAGGCGCCCGGCCTCGTCCGGCACCACCGACCAGACGATCGAGCACCAGTGTTCGTCGGGGCCGGCGTCCAGCGGCAGGAAGGCCAGCGGGCCGTCGTCGGTGAAGCGCTGCCAGGCCGTGGCCTGGTGCGGCTCGGCGCAGCGCACGCTGGTGACGATGGCGTGATGCAGGTAGTCCCATTCGCGGGTGGCGCAGCCGGCCAGGCGGCGCACCGCCGAGTTGGCGCCGTCGGCCGCCACCAGCAAGGGCGCCCGCAGCTCCCGGCCATCGGCCAGGTTCAGCAGCCAGCCGTCGCCGGAACGGCGCAGGCGCTCCAGTCGCGCCCCCGCCAGCAGGCCGATACTGCTGTCGTGCAGGCGCTCGAGCAGGGCATCCTGCACCACACTGTTCTCGACGATGTGGCCGAGCGCTTCGGCGTGCACGCTGGCGGCGCTGAAGTGGATCTGCCCGGTGCCGGTGCCATCCCACACCCGCATCTCGGCATAGGCGCTGGCGCGCCGGGCGGCGATGCCCGGCCACACGCCGAGGCGCTCGAGCACCCGCTGGCTGGCCGCCGAGAGCGCGCTGACCCGCGGCTCGAACGGCGCAGTGCGGTCGAAGGGCGCGACGCTCAGCGCGCCGCCATCGACCAGCAGAATCTCCAGGCCCGTGTCCCGCAGCGCCAGCGCCAGGGCGCTGCCGACCATACCGGCGCCGACGATGATCAGATCCGCATCCATGTCCTTTCCTTAAACAGCCTGACGCCTCCGCATAGCGGCGCCCAGGCAGGGGAGATAGAGATTCGGGGGCCGGCGCAGCCCGTGCAACCCGCACGCCGAATGCCCCATGTCCACGAGCCGGCTCAAGGCTGCCCGCGGGTGCCCAGGCCCATGGCCTGGCGGGCGAACCAGCGCTTGGCCGGCGGCAACAGGTCCAGCCCGAGCAGGCCGAGGTTGCGCCCGGCGGCCAGCAGCGGCTCGCCGTTGCTGAACAGGCGGGTGACCCGGTCGGAGAAGCCCGCCGTCAGCTGCTGATCGCCCCGCTGCCGTCGCAGATAGCCCTGCAGCACGGCGAAGTCGCCCAGCGGCGCGCGGCTGGCCAGCAGCGCCTCGGCCAGGGCCTGGGTATCGCGCAGGGACAGGTTGTAACCCTGGCCGGCGATCGGGTGCAGGCTGTGGGCGGCATTGCCCAGCACCACCAGGTGCGGACGCACCTGCTCCTGGGCCTCGACCAGCGCCAGCGGGTAGAGGTGGCGGGCACCGACCTGGCGGATGGCGCCGAGGCGATAGCCGAAGGCCTGCTGCAACTCGTCGCGAAAGCCCGCCTCGTCCAGCCGCAGCAGGCGCTCGGCGTCGGCCGCGGCCCGGGTCCAGACCAGCGCACAACGGTTGTCCGGCAGCGGCAGCAGGGCCATGGGCCCGTCCTCGGTGAAGCGTTCGAAGGCCTGGCCGCGGTGGGCTTCCTGCGGGCTGACATTGGCGATCAGCGCGCTTTGCCCGTAGGGCCGCTGGCTGACGCCGATGCCCAGCTGTTCGCGCAGGCCGGAGCGGCCGCCGTCGGCCAGCACCGCCAGCTCGCACGCCAAACAGGATTCGTCGTCCAGGGTCAGCCGGTAGCCGCCCGCCAGGGCTTCCAGGCGCGTCACCTGGGCCGGGCTGCGCCAGCTGACCACCTCGGCGTCGAGCGCCTGCCACAGGCACTGGCCGAGCCAGGCGTTCTCCACCACGTAGCCGAGCGCCGGCACCCCTTCCTCCAGGGCGCTGAGGCGCGCCGCGGCGAAGCGGCCGCGGTCGGAGACGTGGATCTGCTGGATCGGCTCGGCGCGCCGGGCGATCTGCTGCCAGAGGCCCAGGCGCTGGTAGATCTGCTGCGAGCCGTAGGACAGCGCGGTGGCGCGCGCATCGTAGCTGGGCTGGTAGCCGTCGCCCGGGGTGAAGGCCTCGATCAGGCAGATCGTCCAGCCGCGCGCCTTGGCCGCGCCCTGCAGGGCCAGGGCCAGGCTCGCACCGACCAGGCCGCCGCCGATGATCGCCAGGTTGGCGCGCTGCATGACCTCAGGCCACCTCGTTGCGGGTCGCGGCCATCAGCGCCTCGATCTCGGCGACGGTCTTCGGCACATCGGTGGTGAGGATCTCGCAACCGTCCTTGGTCACCACCACGTCGTCCTCGATGCGCACGCCGATGCCGCGCCACTTCTTCGCCACGTTCTGGTTATCGGCGGCGATGTAGATGCCCGGCTCGACCGTCATGGCCATGCCGACCTCCAGCTCGCGCCAGACGCCGCCAACCTTGTAGTCGCCGACATCGTGCACGTCCATGCCCAGCCAGTGGCCGGCGCGGTGCATGTAGAACGGCTTGTAGGCCTCGCTGGCGATCAGCTCATCGACCTCGCCCTGCAGCAGGCCCAGTTCCACCAGGCCGGCGGTGATCACCCGCACGGTGGCCTCGTGGGCCTCGTTCCAGTGCCTGCCGGGGGCGATGTACTTGAACGCCTCCTCGTTGGCCGCCAGCACCAGTTCGTAGATGGCCTTCTGCTCCGGGGAGAAGCGCCCGCCCACCGGGAAACAGCGGGTGATGTCGCTGGCGTAGCAGTCGATCTCGCAGCCGGCGTCGATCAGCACCAGGTCGCCGTCCCTGAGCGGCGCGTCGTTCTCGCGGTAGTGCAGGATGCAGGCGTTCTTGCCGGCGGCGACGATGGAGCCGTAGGCCGGCATCTTCGCCCCGCCCTTGCGGAACTCGTAGTCCAGCTCCGCTTCCAGGTGGAACTCGTGCAGACCGGGGCGGCTGGCCTGCATGGCGCGGATGTGGGCGCGGGCGGAGATCTGCGCGGCCTCGCGCATCACCTTGACCTCGGCGGCGCTCTTGTACAGGCGCATGTCGTGCAGCAGGTGGTCGAGGGCGACGAACTCGTTCGGTGGCTGGGCCCCCTGGCGGGCCTTGGAGCGGATCACGTTGATCCACTCCATCAGGTGGCGGTCGAACTCCTGGTTGGTGCCCATGGCGTAGTACACCCGCTCGCGGCCCTCGATCAGGCCGGGGAGGATGTCGTCGATGTCGCCGATGGGGAAGGCGTCGTCGGCGCCGTACTGAGCGATGGCGCCGTCCTGGCCGGCGCGCAGGCCGTCCCACAGCTCGCGCTCGGGATCGCGCTCGCGGCAGAACAGCACGTACTCGCCGTGCTCGCGGCCGGGGATCAGGGCGATCACCGCCTCCGGCTCGGGGAAGCCGGAGAGGTACTGGAAGTCGCTGTCCTGGCGATACACGTGCTCGACGTCACGGTTGCGGATGTACACCGGCGCCGCCGGCAGGATGGCGATGCTGTCGGGCTCCATCTGCGCCATCAGCGCCTTGCGCCGACGGGCGTATTCCGACTTGGGGATGCTGGTCATGGGCGGCCTGGTCCAGTGCGTGTGGGATGAGGAATCAGTGCAGCGACGGCTTGGCGGCCGCCACCGGCTTGGCGCATTCGCTGAACAGCAACAGCGGGGCGACGCGCAGGTACTCCATCACTTCCATATAGTCGTTCTCGCCGTCTTCCGACTCCTCCAGGGCATTCTGCACCTGGGCGATGGCCGACAGGTCCTGCAGCACCTCCATGGCCTCAGCGCTCAGCGCCTGGTCGCCGGCGGTCAGGCCGAAGCCACCGAGGAAGCCCTGGCACCACTGGCCCAGGGCCTTGGCCCGCTCCCGCAGCGGCGCCTCGTCCGGCGGCAGCAGCAGCACCACGGCGACCTCGTCGCCGGCCAGCTCGCCCTTGACCATCTCCTGCAGGCCGATCAGCGCCTGGCGCACGCTGTCCTGCGGCGCCTCGCCGAGCAACTCGGCGGCGTCCACCAGCCAGCCGTCGACCTCGAAGCCGGCGCCGGCGCAGCTGCGCCCCAGCAACAGGCCGTGCAGTTCGGCGGGAGACACGGGATTGGCGCTGCTGGCGAGCAGCGCGGCGAAGGCGGCGTAGGCGGAGCTGGAAGTCGGCATAGATAACTAGGCGCCAGACGGCGCAATCACTAGAATGGGGGCCTCGTATCCTAGCACCGGCAGGCGCGGCAAGACCATCGGCGGGTTTGACCCCGCGGCCGCCCGCGCCTATACACTCCGGTCAACCCTTGCCTTAGCGAGAGCCCATGGAAGACGCCGATCTGCACGCCCTTACGACCAAGCTGGACCTGCTGATCCAGCGCGTCGAGCAGCTCAAGGCCCACAACCGACTTCTCCTGGCGAATGAAAAGGCCTGGCGCGAGGAACGCGCCCATCTGATCGAAAAGAACGAAATGGCCCGGCACAAGGTCGAATCGATGATTTCGCGCCTCAAAGCCCTGGAGCAGGACTCATGACCCAGTCGAATACCGTCACCGTCCATATCCTGGACAAAGAATATTGCATCGCCTGTCCGCCGGACGAACGCGCCAACCTGGAGAGCGCCGCCCGCTACCTGGACGGCAAGATGCGCGAGATCCGCTCGAGCGGCAAGGTCATCGGCGCCGACCGCGTGGCGGTGATGGCCGCCCTGAACATTTCCCACGAGTTGCTGCACAAGGAGCAGCACCTGGAACGGCACACCAGCAGTACCCGCGACCAGGTGCGTAGCCTGCTCGAGCGGGTCGATGGCGCCCTGAACAACGAAGTCGATGGCCACAATGGCTGACGCCAGCGTCGATTCGGGTATACTGGCCGCCACTCCCTGGGGTGTGCGCCAGTTGGTGATGTCCCTGAGCCGATACGCACAAACCCGGGGGTTGCATGTTGAGGCAGGTGTGCATGTCCGCCTGACGGAAAGCCTTAACGCCTCCTGCAACCTCCACCTTGAACTCTCGGGTTCAAGGGCTAAACCGACAGCGGCACGTCGGGGAGTCACCCCTTCCTACCTGCTGCCCGCTCCCGGCAACCGGTACCTCGCCTGATATGCTCGAAGCCAACGACCTGACCCGCGCGCAGCTGCGCCGCCTGCTGCGCAAGACCCGCGGCGCCCTCGACGCACCGGCCCAGCGCCGCGCCGCCCGCGACCTCTATCGCCAGCTGAGTCACCATCCGCGCTTTCGGCGCGCCCGCCACATCGCCCTGTACCTGCCCAACGACGGCGAGATCGACCCCCGGCCGCTGCTGCGCGCCGCCCAGCGCCGCGGCAAGGCCACCTACCTGCCGGTGCTCAACCACTGGCCGCGCAGCAAGATGGTGTTCCAGCGGGTGCGCGCCCACGAGAAGATGACGCCGAATCGCTTCCGCATCCCCGAGCCCACGCGCAGCCGCGCGCAACAGCGCAAGATCTGGGCGCTGGACCTGATCCTGCTGCCGCTGGTCGGCTTCGACCGCTTCGGCGGCCGCCTGGGCATGGGCGGCGGCTTCTACGATCGCAGCCTGGGCTATCGCGACATGCGCAAAAATTGGCACAAGCCGACCCTCCTGGGCCTGGCCCACGAGTGCCAGCAGGTGGATCGGCTGAGCATGGCCAGCTGGGACGTGCCGCTCGAGGCGACGGTGACGGACAAGGGCTGGTACTGAGGCCGCCACCGCCCTAGCGGCGGTGGCGGAGCACCTGGCCCCGAGGCCTCAGGGCTGCTGGCTAAGGACGGCGGGCGCCTGGTTCTGGCGGTCCCACAGGCTCTGGGTGTAACCCGTGGTAACCATGCCCAGGCTGAACAGTATGACCAATACCCACAATAGATCTGGTTTGCGTTTCATCGAATGCCTCCCCCTTCAAGGCACACTGCGCACGGTGGACCGGCGGCGTTTTTCTTATCGGCCGAATATGCTGCCTGGCGCGAGGGCCGGCATTGTCGGCCAACCTCGGGCGCCTCGCAAGATCAGGCGCCAAACGGTTGTCGGCTGCACATACGACCATAGGCTCGCTAAATGGACCGAACAAACGGAGCAAAGTTCATGCCTTACTGGCTGATGAAATCGGAACCGGACGAACTCTCCATCCACGACCTGCAGCGCCTCGGCGAAACCCGCTGGGACGGGGTGCGCAACTACCAGGCGCGCAACTTCCTGCGCAGCATGCAGGCCGGTGACGCGTTCTTCTTCTATCACTCCAGCTGCCCGGAGCCCGGCATCGCCGGCATCGCCCGCATCAGCCGTCCGGCCTATGCCGACCCGAGCGCGCTCGACCCGCTCAGCCACTACTTCGACGCCAAGGCCAGCGTCGACAAGAACCCCTGGAGCGCGGTCGACGTACGCTTCGTCGAGGCCTTCGCCCGGGTCATCCCGCTGGCCGAACTGAAGCTACAGAGCGCCCTGCTCGAGCTGCCCCTGGTCCAGCGCGGCAACCGCCTGTCGGTAATGCCGGTGAACAGCGCGCAATGGACGGCCATCCTCGCCCTGCGCTAGGGCCGTGCCGCTCAGCGCTGCAGGATCAGGTTGTTGAACAGCAGGTCCTCGACCACCGGCTGGCCCTCCTCCTGGGTCAGTGCCTGCTGCACCTGCTGCAATGCCTCCTGGCGCAGGGCCTCCTTGGCATCCGGCGCGCTCAGGCCCTCCTCGGTCTGCTGGGCGAACAGCATCACCAGCTGATTGCGGATCAGCGGCTCGTGATGCTTGACCTTGGCCTGGGCCTCCGGCCCGCTGACCCGCAGGGCCACATCGGCCTTGTAGAACTTCAGCTTCGGCCCGCTGCCGAAGTTGCCGACCAGGGCCGGGAACAGGCTGTGGTAGATCACCTGCGGCGCGGCGGCTTTCTCCTCCTCTTCTTCGGCCAGGGCCGACAGCGGTAGCGACAGGGCGAGCAGTGCAGCGATTAGGACTTTCACGAACGAGATCTCCACGAGGTTGCCGCCTAGCATAGCCATTGCCGGCTCGACACCCAAGCCCGGCGCTTATGCCCCGCCATCAGGGCCGGCCATGCTCGTTGACCGCCGCCGTCGACTTCCTACACTGCGGGCCATACCCCCAGAGGACGAGCCCCGATGAAAGCCGTGCTGTGCAAAGCCTTCGGCCCTGCCGAAACCCTGGTCCTGGAAGAAGTCGCCAGCCCCGAGGCGAAGAAGAACGAGGTGCTCCTCGAAGTGCATGCCGCCGGGGTCAACTTCCCCGACACCCTGATCATCGAGGGCAAGTACCAGTTCAAGCCGCCCTTCCCCTTCGCCCCGGGCGGCGAGGCGGCCGGCGTGGTCCGCGCGGTCGGCGAGAAGGTCGGCCACCTCAAGGTCGGCGACCGGGTCATGGCCCTGACCGGCTGGGGCAGCTTCGCCGAAGAGGTCGCGGTGCCGGGCTACAACGTCATGGCCATCCCGCCGAGCATGGACTTCACCAGCGCCGCGGCGTTCGGCATGACCTACGGCACCTCGATGCACGCGCTCAGGCAGCGGGCCGACCTGCAGCCCGGCGAGACCCTGCTGGTGCTCGGCGCCTCGGGCGGCGTCGGCCTGGCCGCGGTGGAGATCGGCAAGGCCATGGGCGCCAGGGTGATCGCCGCGGCCAGCAGCGCGGAGAAGCTTGAGGTGGCCCGCGCCGCCGGCGCCGACGAGCTGATCGACTACAGCCAGCAGAGCCTGAAGGACGAGGTCAAGCGCCTGACCGGCGGCCAGGGCGCCGATGTCATCTACGACCCGGTGGGCGGCGACCAGTTCGACGCCGCCATCCGCAGCATCGCCTGGAACGGCCGCCTGCTGGTGGTGGGTTTCGCCAGCGGGCGCATCCCCGAACTGCCGGTCAACCTCGCCCTGCTCAAGGGCGCCGCGGTGGTCGGGGTGTTCTGGGGCGCCTTCGCCCAGCGCCAGCCCCAGGACAACGCCGCCAACTTCCAGCAGCTGTTCGCCTGGCATGCCGCCGGCAAGCTCAAGCCGCTGGTGTCGCAGACCTTTCCACTGGAGCTGGCCGGTCAGGCGATCGACTGCCTCGGCCAGCGCAAGGCCGTCGGCAAGCTGGTGGTCCGGGTCAGATAGACCGGGCCAACGAACAAGGCCGCCAACCGGCGGCCTTGTTCGTCGACGGCGTTCAGCCTCTGGGCGCGTAGGCGAACACGTCGGCGCGCATCTGGTGCGCATCCATGCCCGCCTCGACCAGCGCATCCAGGGTCGCGTAGACCATCGCCGGCGAGCCGCTGGCATAGACATGCAGCGGCTTGAGGTCGGCGAAGTCCTCGCGCACCGCCTCGTGCAGCAGGCCGCAGCGCCCGGACCAGGCGCACTGGTCGCTGACCACCTGATGCAGGAACAGGTTGTCCAGCTGCTGCCAGTCGCCCCAGCACGGTAGCTGATAGAAGTCCTCGGGCCGTCGCGCGCCCCAGTACAGGTGCACCGGATGCTTGAAGCCGGCGGCGCGGCAGTGCTCGATCAGGCTGTGCATCTGCGCCATGCCGGTGCCGGCGGCGATCAGCACCAACGGCCCAGCCGGCAGCTCGGCCAGATGGGTGTCGCCGAACGGCAGCTGCACCCGGGCGAAACCCTGGCGACGCAGGAAGGCCAGCAGGCCGCGGGTCGCCTCGTCGCGGGCGAGGATGTGCAGCTCCAGCTCGCGGCCGCAGTGCGGCGCCGAGGCCAGGGAGAAGGCGGCGTACTCGCCGTCCTCGCGCTGCAGCAGCAGGTACTGGCCGGCATGGTAGCGCGGGCTCTTGCCGGCCGGCGTGCGCAGCTGCACGCGGAACACGTCGCCGCCGACCTCGACACAATCGACCAGCTGGCAGCTCAGTTCGCGCACCGCCAGTTCGCCGGGGGCCATCACCCCGTCCCAGTGCAGCACGCAGTCGCCCAGCGGCTCGGCCAGGCAGGTGAGCAGCTCGCCATGGTCCAGCTCGGCATCGCCCTGGCGCACCCGCCCCTCGACCAGCAGCGCCGCGCAGACATGGCAGTTGCCGTTGCGGCAGCTCTGCGGGCAGTCGTAGCCCAGGCGCCGGGCGGCGTCGAGGATGCGCTCGCCGGGCCGAGCCTCGAGTACCGCGCCTGAAGGTTGCAGAGTGACACGCATCAATCGATTCCCAACTCGGTCCATAGTTCGTCGACCCGCCGCTTGACCGCCTCGTCCTGGACGATGACCCGGCCCCACTCGCGGGTGGTTTCCCCCGGCCACTTGTGCGTGGCGTCCAGGCCCATCTTCGAGCCCAGCCCGGACACCGGCGAGGCGAAGTCCAGGTAGTCGATCGGCGTGTTGTCGATCAGCACGGTGTCGCGCTTGGGGTCCATGCGCGTGGTGATGGCCCAGATCACGTCGTTCCAGTCCCGCGCATTGACGTCGTCGTCGGTGACGATAACGAACTTGGTGTACATGAACTGTCGCAAAAACGACCAGACGCCGAGCATCACCCGCTTGGCATGCCCCGGGTACTGCTTCTTCATGGTCACCACCGCCATGCGGTAGGAACAGCCCTCCGGCGGCAGGTAGAAGTCGGTGATCTCGGGGAACTGCTTCTGCAGGATAGGCACGAAGACTTCGTTGAGCGCCACGCCGAGGATCGCCGGCTCGTCCGGCGGCCGCCCGGTGTAGGTGCTGTGGTAGATGGGCTGCTGGCGGCGGGTGATGCGCTCGACGGTGAACACCGGGAAGCGGTCCACCTCGTTGTAGTAGCCGGTGTGGTCGCCGTAAGGCCCTTCATCGGCCATCTCGCCGGGATGGATCACCCCTTCGAGGACGATCTCGGCACTGGCCGGCACCTGCAGGTCGCTGCCGCGGCACTTGACCAGCTCGGTCTTGTGGCCGCGCAGCAGGCCGGCGAAGGCGTATTCGGAGAGGCTGTCGGGCACCGGGGTGACGGCGCCGAGGATGGTCGCCGGATCGGCGCCGAGGGCCACCGCCACAGGATAGGGGCGGCCCGGGTACTTCTCGCACCAGTCGCGAAAATCCAGGGCACCGCCGCGGTGGCTGAGCCAGCGCATGATCAGCTTGTTGCGACCGATCACCTGCTGGCGGTAGATGCCGAGGTTCTGTCGCTCCTTGTTCGGCCCCCTGGTGACGGTCAGGCCCCAGGTGATCAGCGGCCCGACATCCCCCGGCCAGCAGGTCTGCACCGGCAGCCTGCCCAGGTCGACGTCCTCGCCTTCCTCGATCACCTCCTGGCACGGCGCGTCCTTGAGCACCTTGGGCGCCATGGCCAGGACCTTCTTGAAGATCGGCAGCTTGGACCAGGCATCCTTCAGGCCCTTCGGCGGCTCCGGCTCCTTGAGAAAAGCCAGCAGCTTGCCGATTTCGCGCAGCTCGCCGACCTCCTCCGCGCCCATGCCCAGGGCCACCCGCTTGGGCGTGCCGAACAGATTGCCGAGCACCGGCGTAGTAAAACCGGTGGGGTTCTCGAACAACAGCGCCGGGCCGCCGCGGCGCAGGGTGCGGTCGCAGATTTCGGTCATTTCCAGCACGGGGGAAATCGGCGTCTGGATGCGCTTGAGTTCGCCGCGCTGTTCCAGACCGCGGATAAAGTCGCGCAGGTCGCGATACTGCATGCAGGAGCCTCGTCTCGGGCCAGCCAGTGGGGGCGCAAAGTTTAGCGCCGAACTGGGTTATTCAGAAGGATAGCGGGCGTGCAGATGCACGAAAGCCGGGTTTCCCCGGCCTTCGTCACAGCCCAGCGGCTTACTTGCGACGCATCGACAGGAAGAACTCGTCGTTGGTCTTGGTCGCCTTGAGCTTGTCGATGAGGAACTCGATGGCGGCGATCTCGTCCATCGGGTGCAGCAGCTTGCGCAGGATCCACATGCGCTGCAGCTCGTCCTCGGCGGTCAGCAACTCCTCGCGGCGAGTGCCGGAGCGGTTGATGTTGATCGCCGGGAACACGCGCTTCTCGGCGATGCGCCGGTCCAGCGGCAGCTCCATGTTGCCGGTGCCCTTGAACTCCTCGTAGATCACCTCGTCCATCTTCGAGCCGGTTTCCACCAGCGCGGTGGCGAGGATGGTCAGCGAGCCGCCCTCCTCGATGTTGCGCGCGGCACCGAAGAAGCGCTTGGGCTTCTCCAGGGCATGGGCGTCGACACCACCGGTGAGCACCTTGCCGGAGCTGGGGATCACGGTGTTGTAGGCCCGCGCCAGGCGGGTGATGGAGTCGAGCAGGATGACCACGTCCTTCTTGTGCTCGACCAGGCGCTTGGCCTTCTCGATCACCATCTCGGCGACCTGCACGTGGCGGGTCGGCGGCTCGTCGAAGGTCGAGGCGACCACTTCGCCGCGCACGGTGCGCTGCATCTCGGTCACTTCTTCCGGGCGCTCGTCGATCAGCAGGACGATCAGGTGGCACTCGGGGTTGTTGCGGGTGATGTTGGCCGCGATGTTCTGCAGCATGATGGTCTTGCCGGCCTTCGGCGGCGCCACGATCAGGCCGCGCTGGCCCTTGCCGATCGGCGCGCAGAGGTCGATCACCCGACCGGTGATGTCTTCGGTGGAGCCGTTGCCGGCTTCCATGACCAGGCGCTTGGTGGGGAACAGCGGCGTCAGGTTCTCGAACAGGATCTTGTTCTTGGCGTTTTCCGGGCGATCGTAGTTGATCGTATCGACCTTGAGCAACGCGAAGTACCGCTCGCCTTCTTTCGGCGGGCGGATCTTGCCGACTATGGTGTCGCCGGTGCGCAGGTTGAAGCGGCGGATCTGGCTCGGCGAGACGTAGATGTCGTCCGGGCCGGCCAGATAGGAGGCGTCCGCGGAGCGGAGGAAGCCGAAACCGTCCTGGAGGATCTCCAGCACGCCATCACCGGAGATCTCCTCGCCGCTCTTCGAGTGTTTTTTCAGCAGCGAGAAGATCACATCCTGCTTGCGCGAACGGGCCATGTTCTCGATGCCCATCTGTTCGGCCATTTCCAGCAGTTCGGTGATCGGCTTTTGCTTGAGTTCGGTCAGATTCATAGGAATGACGTAATCATTGAAGGAGGGAAGATAAGCTAGATAGCTTGGAAGGCCGCGCCGCTGAGAAGGCGACTGGATCGCCTGCTGGTGTAGCGAAAGATTCGAGTAGGAATGCGTCGGCGACGGCTATGCAGGGGGCTGCATAGGAAATGCAGCGAGGCCGAATGTAACACCGGCCCGACGAAGGCGTCTAGCCTTCGGCCAGAAAAAAGCCCCGCGAGTGACGGGGCTTTTTCGTGTACGGCGACTCTAGATGTTGCTGTCGAGGAAGGCGGCCAGCTGCGACTTGGACAGGGCGCCGACCTTGGTCGCCTCGACGTTGCCGTTCTTGAACAGCATCAGGGTCGGGATACCGCGCACGCCGTACTTCGGCGGGGTGTCCTGGTTTTCGTCGATGTTCAGTTTGCAGACCTTCAGCTTGCCCTGGTAGGTCTGGGCGATCTCGTCGAGCACCGGGGCAATCATCTTGCATGGGCCGCACCACTCCGCCCAGTAGTCGACCAGTACCGGACCTTCAGCCTGGATAACTTCTTGATCGAAGCTAGCGTCGCTGACGTTGGTGATGAATTCGCTCATGGAAAGTCTCCGTGTTCGGAAGCAAAAAGTGGCTGGCATCATAGCCCGGCTTTGGCGGCGCAGGAAGGCGAGGGCCATCGATAGGCACTATTGAACCAATCTATGGGCCTGCGCCCCTTCCGGCGCACCACCAACACCCCGCCGCGAACCAGGGCCATGCCCCTCGCCACCGAAGAATATTGCGCCGCTCGCGGCAGACTGCAACCCCGGCGCCGCACAGGCTCGACTGGTGCGACGCGGCCTCCTGGCGGTGGCGGCAGGGTCACTATGCGTTGGCTCACCCGGCCTATCGTGGCAGGATGGCAGCGTTCCACACAGAGACCTATGCTCCATGCCGCATACCCCTGCCGAGTCTTTCCCCTTGATTGCAGCTATCGACCTGGGCTCCAACAGTTTCCACATGGTTCTGGCCAAGGCCGACCACGGCGAGATCCGCATCCTCGAGCGCCTCGGCGACAAGGTCCAGCTGGCTGCCGGCATCGACGAGCAGCGCCTGCTCAGCGAGGAGGCCATGGTCCGCGGCCTCGACTGCCTGCGCCGCTTCGCCCAGCTGACCGCCAGCCTGCCGGAAGGCGCGGTGCGCATCGTCGGCACCAATGCCCTGCGCGAGGCGCGCAACCGCGGCGAGTTCATCCGCCGCGCCGAGGAAGTCCTCGGCCACCCGGTGGAGGTCATCTCCGGCCGCGAGGAGGCCCGCCTGATCTACCTCGGCGTGTCCCACAGCATCGCCGACACCCCGGGCAAGCGCCTGGTCGCCGACATCGGCGGCGGCAGCACCGAATTCATCGTCGGCCAGCGCTTCGAACCGCTGCTGCGCGAGAGCCTGCAGATGGGCTGCGTGAGCTACACCCAGCGCTTCTTCCGCGACGGCAAGATCACCCCGGCCCGCTATGCCCAGGCCTACACCGCCGCACGCCTGGAGCTGATGGGCATCGAGCAGGCCCTGCGCCGCCACAACTGGGAGGACGCGGTCGGCGCCTCCGGCACCATCAAGGCGGTATGCCTGGCCATCCAGGCCGCCGGCCTGGGCACGGGCGAGGTCAACCCCGAGGGGCTGGCCTGGCTCAAGCGCAAGCTGTTCAAGCTCGGCGAGGTGGACAAGCTCGCCCTGGACGGCATCAAGCCCGACCGCCGGGCGATCTTTCCCGCCGGCCTGGCGATTCTCGAGGCCGTGTTCGACGCCTGCGACATCCAGCGCATGAAACATTCCGAAGGGGCGCTGCGCGAAGGCGTGCTCTACGACCTGCTCGGCCGCCACCACCACGAGGACGTGCGCGAGCGCACCCTGAGCGCGCTGATGGAGCGCTACCACGTCGACCTGGAACAGGCCGCGCGGGTCGAGAGCAAGGCCCTGGAGGCACTGGAGCAGGTGCAGGACAGCTGGGGCCTGGGCGACGACTGGCACCGCGAACTGCTGGTCTGGGCCGCACGGGTCCACGAGATCGGCCTGGACATCGCCCACTACCAGTATCACAAGCACGGCGCCTACCTGGTCGAACACTCCGACCTGGCCGGCTTCTCGCGCCTCGACCAGCAGATGCTGGCGCTGCTGGTACGCGGCCACCGACGCAACATCCCCAAGGACAGGCTCGCCGACTTCGGCGCCGAAGGCATCAAGCTGGTGCGCCTGTGCGCCCTGCTGCGCTTCGCCATCCTCTTCCACCACATCCGCGGCACCCAGGAAATGCCCCGGGTGCGGTTGCGGGCGGCCGAGAGCCGCCTGGAGATTCACTTCCCCGAGGACTGGCTGGCGGCCAACCCGCTGACCCTGGCCGACTTCACCCAGGAAGCGGAGTGGCTCAAGCGCGTCGGCATCGACCTCAGCGTGCGCTGACCACCGGCGCCGTCAGCTTCTCCAGCAGCGCGGCCTGGGCGCTGCGCGAGTTCTGGTTGCCGGTCGGACTGCAGCGCAGGTAGCGACCGTCCGGCTGCAGCACCCAGGCCTGGGTGTTGTCGGTCAGGTAGCTCTCCAGTTCCTTCTTCACCCGGGTGATCAGCTTCTTGCCCTCCACCGGGAAACAGGTCTCCACGCGCTTGTCCAGGTTGCGCTCCATCCAGTCGGCACTGGACAGGTAGATCTTCTCCTCGCCCTCGTTGAGGAAGTAGAACACCCGGGTGTGCTCGAGGAAGCGGCCGATGATCGAGCGCACCTGGATGTTGTGCGAGACCCCGGGAATGCCCGGGCGCAGGCAGCACATGCCGCGCACCACCAGGTCGATCTTCACCCCGGCCTGGCTGGCCTTGTACAGCGCGCGGATGATCTTGGCGTCGGTCAGCGAATTGAACTTGGCGATGATGTGCGCCGGCTTGCCCTCGCCGGCCAGCACCGTCTCGCGGCCGATCAGATCGAGCAGGGTCTTCTTCAGGGTGAAGGGCGCATGCAGCAGCTTCTTCATGCGCAGGGTCTTGCCCATGCCGATCAGCTGGCTGAACAGCTTGGCGACGTCCTCGCCCAGGGCCACATCGGCGGTGAGCAGGCTGTAGTCGGTGTACAGGCGGGCGTTGCCGGCATGGTAGTTGCCGGTACCGACGTGAGCGTAGCGGACGATGTCGCCGTTCTCGCGGCGCAGGATCAGCATCATCTTGGCGTGGGTCTTGAAGCCGACCACGCCGTAGATCACCACCGCGCCGGCCGCCTGCAGGCGGCTGGCCAGGGCCAGGTTGGACTCCTCGTCGAAGCGCGCGCGCAGCTCGATCACCGCGGTGACCTCCTTGCCGTTGCGCGCCGCCTCGACCAGCGCATCGACTATCTCCGAGTTGGCCCCGCTGCGGTACAGGGTCTGCTTGATCGCCAGCACGTGGGGGTCCTTGGCCGCCTGGCGCAGCAGGTCGACCACCGGGGTGAAGGACTCGAAGGGGTGCAGCAGGAGGATGTCCTGCTTGCTGACCACGCTGAAGATGTTCTCGCTGTTCTGCAGCAGCTTGGGAATCACCGGGGTGAAGGGCGTGTACTGCAGTTCCGGGTGGCTATCCAGGCCGGTGATGCTGAACAGCCGGGTCAGGTTGACCGGGCCGCCGACCTGGTACAGCTCGCCCTCGGTCAGGCCGAACTGCTTGAGCAGGTAGTCGGTCAGGTGCTTCGGACAGGTATCGACCACCTCCAGGCGCACCGCGTCGCCGTAGCGCCGCGAGAACAGCTCGCCGCGCAGGGCGCGGGCCAGGTCCTCGACGTCCTCGGTGTCCACCGACAGGTCGGCGTTGCGGGTCAGGCGGAACTGGTAGCAGCCCTTGACCTTCATGCCCTGGAACAGGTCGTCGGCATGGGCGTGGATCATCGAGGAGAGGAACACGTAGTTGGCGCCCGGACCGCCCACCTCCTCCGGCACCCGGATCACCCGCGGCAGCAGCCGCGGCGCCGGGATGATCGCCAGGCCCGAGTCGCGGCCGAAGGCGTCGACGCCCTCCAGTTCGACGATGAAGTTCAGGCTCTTGTTCACCAGCAGCGGGAAGGGATGGGTCGGGTCGAGGCCGATGGGGGTGATGATCGGTGCGATCTCGTCGCGGAAGTAGCGGCGCACCCAGGCCTTGACCTTGGTGTTCCAGTGGCGGCGGCGGATGAAATTGATGTTGTGCTTGGCCAGGGCCGGGAACAGCACGTCGTTGAGGATGGCGTACTGGCGGCCGACCTGCTCGTGCACCAACTCGGAAATCCGCGCCAGCGCCTGGTGCGGCTGCAGGCCGTCGGCGCCGGCCTGCTCGCGGGCGAAGTTGATCTGCTTCTTCAGGCCGGCGACACGGATCTCGAAGAACTCGTCGAGGTTGCTGGAGAAGATCAGCAGGAACTTCAGCCGCTCGAGCAGCGGATAGGACTCGTCCAGCGCCTGTTCCAGCACGCGGATGTTGAACTGCAGCTGCGACAGCTCGCGGTGGATGTACAGGCTGCTGTCGTCCAGGCTCGGCACCACCAGCGGCGGCGCCGGGGTGGGCGCCTCGACGGGCGCCGGCTCCGGCAACTCGACGGGCGGCTGCTGGGGATCGAGCACTTCGCTCTGGGTGAGTCCTTCGGTGTTCATCGTGTCGTCCTGGGGGACTAGCGCCCCTGCTGCAAGAGTTCTGCCGCGCGAACGGCGAAATAGGTGAGGATGCCATCGGCGCCGGCGCGCTTGAAAGCCGTCAAGGACTCGAGGATCACCGCCTCGGAGAGCCAGCCGTTCTGGATCGCCGCCATGTGCATGGCGTACTCGCCGCTGACCTGATAGACAAAGGTCGGCACGCGGAATTCGTTCTTCACCCGGGCGAGGATGTCCAGGTAGGGCATGCCCGGCTTGACCATGACCATGTCGGCGCCTTCGGCCAGGTCGGCGGCCACCTCGTGCAGGGCCTCGTCGCTGTTGGCCGGGTCCATCTGGTAGCCGAGCTTGTTGCCCTTGCCGAGGTTGGCCGCCGAGCCGACCGCATCGCGGAACGGCCCGTAGTAGGCGCTGGCGTACTTGGCCGAGTAGGCCATGATGCGCACGTTGCTGTGCTCGGCCAGCTCCAGCGCCTCGCGGATCGCCTGCACCCGGCCGTCCATCATGTCCGAGGGCGCCAGCACCTGGGCGCCGGCCGCGGCATGGGACAGCGCCTGCTTGACCAGGGCGTCGACGGTGACGTCGTTCTGCACGTAGCCGCTGTCGTCGAGGATGCCGTCCTGGCCATGGGTGGTGAAGGGGTCCAGGGCCACGTCGCTGATCACCCCTAGCTCGGGGAACCTGGCGCGCAGGGCGCGGATCGCGCGCTGGGCGATGCCGTCCGGGTTCCAGGCCTCGGCGCCGTCCAGGGACTTCTTCTCCAGCGGCGTCACCGGGAACAGCGCCAGCGCCGGGATACCCAGGGCCACCCAGCGCTCCGCTTCCTGCAGCAGCAGGTCGATGGACAGCCGCTCGACGCCGGGCATCGAGGGCACCGCCTCGCGGCGGCCGTCGCCGTCGAGCACGAACACCGGCAGGATCAGGTCGTCGACACTCAGGCGGTGCTCGCGCACCAGGCGCCGGGCGAACTCGTCGCGGCGATTGCGGCGCAGGCGGGTAGCGGGGAACAGGCGGTTGGCGGGGGTAAAGCTCACGGCAGACTCCAGAGCCCGCGCGGACGGGCGAGTGTGACAGTTATAAGCGGTCATTATGACCAATAGATGACAGCCGGATCGAGTCTGCGACGGCGGGTCGCAGTGGTCGGAGGGGCATTGTGACCGTGCTGGCGCGCCGCCGTCGAGTCGCCGGCGGTTTTCCCCGCCGCCCCGAGGGAGTAGGCTGGACACCCCCGCCTGACGATGCGCTCCATGCTCGACGACCTGCTGCAGCAATTCGGCTATCCCGCCCTGATCCTGGGCACCTTCCTCGAAGGCGAGATGTCGCTGCTGCTGGCGGCCTACCTGGCCCTGCGCGGCTACCTGAGCATCGAGGGCGTGGTGCTGTGCGCCTTCTGCGGCACCTATGCCAGCGACCAGCTGTGGTACTGCCTGGGCCGCCGCCATGGCCGCCAGGTCATCGAGCGCCGCCCGCGCTGGCAGGCCCTGAGCGAGAAGGCGCTCGGCCACCTGCGGCGCCACCCGGACCTGTGGGTGCTGAGCTTTCGCTTCATCTACGGCATGCGCACGGTGATGCCCCTGGCCATCGGCCTGTCCGGCTACTCCTGGCGCCGCTACCTGCTGCTGGACGGCATCGGCGCGGCACTCTGGGCCGGCGGCCTGGGCCTGGCCGCCTACCACCTGGGCGCGAGCCTGGAGGTGCTGTTCGGCGACTTTCGCCGCTATCAGCTCTATCTCCTCGGCGCCCTGCTGCTGTTGCTGGGAACGCTCTGCTGGCGCCACCAGCGATCGCGCCCGGGCGGCGCCGAGGGCAACGCGCAGACGCCGTAATTCTCTCGGCGGCGTATCGCCGGGCGAGGTCTGCGGCTAGCATTGTAGGGATGCCGCCCCGTCCGCCGGCGCCTCTCGCGAGGCGCCCAGACAGCCCGAACGCCATGTGACGACAGTATGCGCAGACCTCTTCGCTGGTTCCTGATCGGCCTCGCCCTGCTGAGCACCGCCGCCCTGCTCGGCCTCTACCCCTATCGCGCCGCACTGCTGCCGCAGGCCGACGACCTGGCCAGCGCCAAGGCCCGCCTGGCCCCGCACCTGCGCCTGTTCACCCCGGCGGGCGACGGCCCCTTCGCCACCGTGCTGGTGTTCCACGGCTGCAGCGGGCAACGCCAGGCGCTGCTCGACAGCGTCAATGCCTGGCTGCTGCCGGCCGGCTACGCCACGCTGTTCGTCGACAGCTATGGCGCCCGCGGCATCGACGACTGGCGCGCGGTGTGCGCCGGCAAACGACTGTGGGGCAACCAGCGCGCCCTGGACGTCTACGCCGCCATCGAGTTGGCCGCGCAACTGCCCCGGGTCGATGGCCAGCGCCTGGCCCTGCTGGGCTTCTCCCACGGCGGCTGGAGCATTCTCGACGCCCTGGCCTATGCCGGCGAGGCCGGTCACGGTTTCGCCGCCCCCGGCCGCCAGGGCCTGGCGCGGGTCAGGGCGGCGATCCTCTACTACCCCTACTGCGGCTTTCCCGCCGAACTGCGCCGGCAGATGACGCCGCAGCCGCCGCAACTGATGCTGCTGGCCGGCGAAGACCACATCACCGATCACCGCCAGTGTCTGGACGCCCTGCGCCAGCTGCCCTCCGGCGCGATCCAGGTGAAGCGCTATGCTCAGGCCGATCATGTGTTCGACCATCTCAGCGATCTGGCCACCTACCAACCGCAACTCGCCAGGGATGCCCAGCAGCTAGCCAGACGCTTCCTGCGCAGCCACCTCGGCCCAGCCCAATGACCAGGAGTATTAGATGAAAGAGAAAGTCGCGGTGATTCTGTCCGGTTGCGGCGTCTACGACGGCGCGGAAATCCACGAGAGCGTGATCACCCTGCTGCGCCTCGACCAGCGCGGCGCCCAGGTGCAGTGCTTCGCGCCCAACGTCGAGCAGCTGCACGTGGTCGACCACTACAGCGGCGACGAGATGGACGAGAGCCGCAACGTGCTGGTCGAGTCCGCGCGCATCGCCCGCGGCAAGATCAAGGACGTGCGCGAGCTGCATATCGACGACTTCGACGCGCTGATCCTGCCCGGCGGCTTCGGCGCGGCGAAGAACCTCTCCGACTTCGCCCTGAGCGGCGCCAACTGCACCGTGCAGCCCGACGTGCTGGCGGCGGCCAAGGCCTTCGCCGACGCCGCCAAGCCGATCGGCCTGATCTGCATCTCGCCGGTGCTGGCGGCGCGGATCTTCGGCAACGGCGTGGAATGCACCATAGGCAACGACCACGACACCGCCGCGGCCCTGACCCAAATGGGCGCCGTGCACTGCGAATGCGAGGTCAGCGAGATAGTCGAAGATCCTGCGCGCAAGCTGGTCAGCACCCCGGCCTACATGCTCGCCCAGTCGATCAGCCAGGCCGCCTCGGGGATCAACAAGCTGGTCGATCGGGTCCTCGAACTGGTCCATGCCGGCTGAGCCGACGCGGTAGCGCTACGCCAATCCCGCCAATGCGCGCGGCACACCCGCCGCGCCACTGGTCAAGCCCGGCGCACTGCGGCAGCGTGGCGCCATCATTCCCAGGCGCACGCTCCATGACCCAACCTTTCGAACTCACCCCCGAGCTGCAACAGGCGGTGAGCGGCTTCTTCCAGCGCATCCCGTTCAACCAGCTGCTCGGCATCCAGCTCGAGCAACTGTCGCCGGAACGGGTGACCATGAGCCTGCCGATGAAGGACGAGCTGATCGGCAACTTCATGCACGGCATCCTCCACGGCGGGGTGATCGCCTCGTTGCTCGACGTGGCCGGCGGCGCCATGGCGCTGATCGGCGCCTTCGAGCGCCACCAGCAACTGCCCGCCGGCGAACGCCTGGCGCGGCTGTCCAAGCTCGGCACCATCGACCTGCGCATCGACTACCTGCGCCCCGGCCGCGGCCGCGGCTTCACCGCCAGCGCGGTGCTGCTGCGCTCGGGCAACAAGGTGGCGGTGGTGCGCAGCGAGTTGCACAACGACGAAGGCACGCTGGTGGCGGTCGGTACCGGCACCTACCTGTGCGGTTAGGACGGGGGTGAACGCAGCGATACCGGGGGCGATGGGTGTCGGCGCCGCGCCTCAACCCATCCTGCTCAAACGAGTCAGGATGCGATCCAGGGCGTTGGCGAAGGCCTGGCGGTCCTTGTCCCCATAGGCCGCCTGGCCACCGCCGACCTGGCCCTGCTCGCGTAGCTCGGTAAAGAGGTTACGGGTGGCCAGCTTGTCGCCCATGTTGCGCTCGTCGAACTCGCGCCCGCGCGGATCGAGGGCGGCCACGCCCTTCTTCAGCAGACGGTCGGCCAGGGGCACGTCGCTGCAGATCACCAGCTCGCCCGGCACGGCGTGCTCGACCAGGTAGTCGTCCGCCGCATCCGGGCCACTGGGCACCACGATCAGCTTCACGCAGGCGAAGCCCGGCCGGGCCACCGCCTGGCCCGCCACCAGCACCACCTCGAAGCCACGCTTGAGGGCGAACTTCACCAGCTGATCCCGGGCCGCCCGCGGGCAGGCGTCGGCATCGATCCAGACACGCATCGAACAATAATCTCCTCAGGCCGGCGCCCGACGTACCGTGGCGAGCAGCGCCGCGGCGCCGATGAACATGGCGCCGAAACAGCGGTTCATCAGGCGCTGCTGGCGCGGCGTACGCAGCAGGCGCAGGACCCGCGCGGCCAGGCCGGTGTAGCCCGCCATGACCAGCAGATCGACGCAGATCATGGTCACCCCCATCAGCAGGTACTGCGCCAGCAACGGCGCATGGGGGTCGAGGAACTGCGGCAGCACGGCGAGCATGAAGACGATCGCCTTGGGGTTGCTGACGTTGACCAGGAAGCCGCGCGCCACCAGGGTCAGCGGCCGGCCAAGCGGCCGTTGCGCGGGGCCGGCCGCCATGTCGGCCGGCAGCGCACGCCACTGGCGATAGCCCAGGTACACCAGGTAGAGCACGCCGAACCACTTGATCAGGCTGAAGGCCAGCGCCGAGGCGGCGAGGATCGCCCCCACCCCGGCGGCGACGATGGCGATCTGCAGCGCCAGGCCGATCTGCAGGCCCAGGGCATTCCAGTAACCGCGCCAGAAGCCGTATTGCAGGCCCGCGGACATCGAGGCGATGGCCCCGGCGCCGGGCGACAGACTGATCACCCAACAGGCGACGAAAAACGCGAGCCAGGTCTGCAGGGCCATGGCGAATACCTCGAGACGATGATTGAAGGATGCCCCAGAAAAAAGGGCAGGCCTCTCAGCCTACCCTTTGCGCTGCGCCGCGGCCAGACGCCCGATCAGTCCGGCGCGCCCTTGCGCAGGTGCACCGGCTCGACGCCTTTCTTGCGCGCCATGGCGCCGCGCAGGCGGATGTTGATCGCCTCGACCGCCAGGGAGAAGGCCATGGCGAAGTAGACGTAGCCCTTGGGCACATGCACCTCGAAGGACTCGGCCACCAGCACGGTGCCGACCACGATGAGGAACGACAGGGCGAGCATCTTCAGGCTCGGGTGCTTGTCGATGAAGTCGCTGATGGTGCTGGCCGAGAGCATCATCACGATCACCGAGATGACGATGGCCGCGACCATCACCGGCACGTTGTCGACCAGGCCGACCGCGGTGATCACCGAGTCCAGGGAGAAGACGATGTCGATGATGGCGATCTGCACGATGATGCCCATGAAGCCATAGGCCTTGCCGGCAGCCTGCTGCGCCTCTTCCGCCCCCTCCAGGCTGTGGTAGATCTCCATGGTGCTCTTGAACAACAGGAACAGGCCGCCGAAGAACAGGATCAGGTCGCGCCCGGAGATGCCCTGGCCGAAGACCTGGAACAGGTCGGCGGTCAGGCGCATGACCCAGGTGATCGACAGCAACAGCAGGATGCGCGTGCCCATGGCCAGGGCCAGGCCGAAGAAGCGCGCCTTCGGCTGCTGGGCCTTGGGCAGGCGGCTGACGAGGATCGAGATGAAGATGATGTTGTCGATGCCGAGGACGATTTCCAGGGCGGTCAGGGTGAGAAATGCGACCCAGATTTCCGGGTTGGCGAGCCATTCCATAGTGCGTTCGGTCTCATGTTTGCCAGGGTTTTAGTGTGCACCGCCGCGCCACGGGCGCAGGGTGCGCTGAACAGCTGAATCAACCAGTCGCTATCGACTGGGTCGCGGGCCACCTCTACTTCGCCTCGCTGCGAGGCCTTGCCCGGCAGCCTCGCCAAGCCGCTCGCCGGGCCGCTTGAACGCCATGCACCGGCTCAACTGGCCGCCTCCAGCTCACGCTGCAGGGCTTCGAGCGTTTCCAGGGCGAGCAGCCAGCGCTCCTCCAGCTCCGCTTCGCGGCCCTTGAGCCCGGCCTGCTCGGCCAGCAGGTCACGCAGTTCGTCCTTGCGGCTCGCCTCGTACAGGGCGCTGTCGCCCAAGCGGGCCTCGATCCCGGCGAGGCGCTGGTGCAGTTGCCCCAGCTCCTTCTCCAGGCGGTCGGCCTCGCGCTTGTGCGGCGCCAGCTGCTGGCGCAGCGCCGCGGCGGCCTGGCGCTGGGCGCGCTTGTCGGTCCGCTCGAGGCCGGCCTCGCCGCCGTTCGCCGGGGCCGGCGCCTGGCGGGCCCGGTAGTCCAGCAGCCAGCGCGCGTAGTCGTCGAGATCGCCGTCGAACGCCTGCACCCGGCCGTCGGCGACCAGGAGGAACTCGTCGGTGGTGCTCTTGAGCAGATGGCGGTCGTGGGACACCACCACCACCGCCCCGGCGAACTCCTGCAGGGCCAGGGTCAGGGCCAGGCGCATCTCCAGGTCGAGGTGGTTGGTCGGCTCATCGAGCAGCAGCAGGTTGGGCCGCCCCCAGGCGATCAGGGCCAGGGCCAGGCGCGCCTTCTCGCCGCCGGAGAAGTTCAGCACCGGCTCGTCGCAGCGCGCACCGCGGAAATCGAAGCCGCCGAGGAAGTCGCGCAGGCTCTGCTCGCGCTCGCTCGGCGCCAGGCGCTGCAGGTGCAGCAGCGGGCTGGCCTGGTCGTCGAGGGCGTCGAGCTGGTGCTGGGCGAAATAGCCGACCACCAGGTTCTCGCCGCGCTGCAGGCGGCCGCCGAGGGGCTGCAGCTCGCCGGCCAGGTTCTTGATCAGGGTCGACTTGCCGGCGCCGTTCGGCCCCAGCAGGCCCAGGCGGGCGCCCGGCGCCAGGCTCAGCTTGACCTGTTCCAGCACCGCCTTGTCGCCGTAGCCGAGGCGTCCCTCGGCCAGGTCCAGCAGCGGGCTGGAGATCTTGCCGGCCTCGCGGAAGCTGAAGTCGAAGGGCGAATCGACATGGGCCGGGGCCAGCTCCTCCAGGCGCTCCAGGGCCTTGATCCGGCTCTGCGCCTGGCGCGCCTTGGTGGCCTGGGCCTTGAAGCGGGCGATGTACTTTTCCATGTGCGCGCGCTGCGCCTGCTGCTTCTCGTAGGCCTGCTGCTGCTGGGCCAGACGCTCGGCGCGGGTGCGCTCGAAGGCCGAGTAGCCGCCGCGATAGAGGGTCAGCTTCTGCTGGTCCAGGTGGGCCACATGATCGACCACCGCGTCGAGGAAGTCGCGGTCGTGGGAAATCAGCAGCAGGGTTCCCGGATAGCTCTTCAGCCAGCCTTCCAGCCAGAGAATGGCATCCAGGTCCAGGTGGTTGGTCGGTTCGTCCAGCAGCAACAGGTCCGACGGGCACATCAGCGCCTGGGCCAGGTTCAGGCGCATGCGCCAGCCGCCGGAGAAGTCGCCGACGCGGCGGTCCATCTGCCCATGCTCGAAGCCCAGGCCGGCCAGCAGCTTGCGCGCGCGGGCGGCGGCCGTATAGCCGTCGGCGCTGTCCAGCTCGGTGTGCAGGCGGGCGATGGCGGCGCCATCCTGGGCCGTCTCGGCCACCGCCAGCTGAGCCTGCAGGCGGCGCAGGTGGACGTCGCCGTCGAGCACGTAGTCGACCGCCAGGCGCTCCAGGGTATCGACCTCCTGGCGCATATGGGCGATGCGCCAGTCCGCCGGCAGCAGACAGTCGCCGGCGTCGGGGCCCAGCTCGCCGCGCAGCAGGGCGAACAGGCTGGATTTGCCGGCGCCATTGGCGCCGATCAGGCCGGCTTTCTGGCCGGCGTGCAGGGTCAGCTCGGCGCCTTCTAGCAGGCGTTGCGGACCACGCTGTAGAGTGAGGTTCTGGAGTCGGATCATAATGGCGGCGGAGTCTACCAGAGTCGCCTGCCACATACCCGGAAAGCACCATGTCCACTGATCTGTGGCGTTTCGCCAAAGACTACTACCAGCGCCCCGGCGTCGAGGCGGCCTGCCTGCGCTTGCAGGAGCAGGGCGCCGATGTCTGCCTGCTGATCTGCGCGGTCTGGCTCGAGCGCCGCGGCGTCGCCTGCAGCCCCCAGCGCGCCGAGCAACTGCAGGGCCTCGCCCAACCCTGGCGGCGCCAGGTGGTCGAGCCTCTGCGCCAGCTCCGCCAGGACTGGCGCGCCGCCGCCCGCGGCGACGACGCCCTGGCCGCGCTGCGCGAGCACATCAAGCGCCTGGAGCTGGAAGCGGAACGGCTGCAGTTGCAGCGCCTGGCCGCGGCCTGCGGCGCCTGGCCGGGCACGGCCCCGCGGGTGTCTGCGGCCTGGTTGCAGGCCCTGGCGCCGGCTGGCGCGGCAGCGGACGACGAGGCACTGGCGCTATTGCGCGCCGCCGCCCGGTTGCCCTAGGACGAGGCCGGCGGCGTGCTGCCGTTGCCGCTCGGGGCGCCGCTCGGGGCGCCGCTCGGCGTCGCGGCGCTCGGCTCGGCGGCGGCCGCCGTCGATGCAGCGCTGCCGGCCTTGGCGGCAGCGGGCTTGCGGGCCACCGGCCTGTTCGCGGCCGGCTTGGCCGCAGCTTTGGCCGCCGGTTTTCTCGGCGCCTTGCTCACGGCCGGTTTGGCCGCGGCCGCCCCGGACGCATCGGTCGTCTTGGCAGCGGGTTTGACCGCGGGCTTGGCGGCGGCCCGCGCCGGGGCCTTGGTCGCGGCCCTAGGCGCGGCCGGCTTGGCAGGAGCCTTGGCGGCCGAGCGCGCGGCGGGCTTGGCGGCGGGCTTCGGCGCCGTCGCGGCGGCGGGGGTAGCAGCTGACTTCGCGACCGCGGCGGCGGGCTTCTTGGCCGCGGGCTTGGCCGGGGCCTTAGCCGCAGGGCGCTTGGCCGCCGCGGCCTTGCTGGCCGCGCCCGCGCCGGCCGATTTGGATTCGCGGCTGCTCAGCGCCTTGCTCGTGGCTTCCCTGACCTTGCCGACACCCTGGGCGAGCTTCAGGCTCTCCTGGGCATCGCGCTTGAGCTGCAGAATGTAGCCGCGCGTCTCGGTTTGCCGTGCCTTGAGGGTATCGAGCAACTCCTCCAGCTCGGCCACCAGGGTCTTGGCCTTGGCCTGCGCCTTGGCCTTGCCGGCTGCGGCCGCGTCCTGCAGCTTGCCGCGAGCCTTGTGCAGCTTTTCCTGGGCGCTGCCCCGCTGCTTCTCCAACTTGGCCAGGAGCTTTTCGGCATCGGCCAGCGCCTGCGCACAGGCCTTTTCCAAGTGCTCGAGCAGACTGCCGGATAGCTGATGAAGCAGGTGCAGGGGGGTACCAACCGTATTTTTCTTAGCGTTCTTCTTGGCCGACATGGCGCGCCTCCGGGTGGGGGTAGGTGCAGCCATACTAGCCCTCGGGAACGGCGCTCGCTAGTTCGCCCTGGCTATCGCCGCCGGAGCCCGGCCCCTGTCCGCCGGGTTCCGAGCGATCCAGGTCCGGTGTGCGGCGCAGCCGTGGATCGGCCCCGGACAGGGCGCCTGCCGGCGCGCCGGGCACGACCAGGAAGGGCACGCGCCTGCTGAAGGCTGGCGCGCGACATCGAGACGTCGGTGACATCGGCAATCCGCCGGGAGCCCGCAGCGCGATGGCTGCGCTAGTCGCTCAGAGGGCCGGGGTCGCCTGCTGCTGGTGGGCGTTGTGCAGCACCTCGATCAGGCAGTCCTCCAGCTCGAAGCGTTCGTGCAGCAGCTGGCCGAGGCGATTGAGCTCCTCGCTCAGCGACACGCCGTCACGGCAATCGCCGTTGTCGCAACGGTCGTTGAACGACAGCGCCACTTCGGTGATCGCCTCGATGCGTGGGTAGATCTGCTTGGCCAGCTCGAGACCGCGTTGGTCACCGAAGGCCTTGGCCTCGCTGGTCAGCTGTTCGTAGACCTCGAAATGCCCGGCCGACACGTAGTCGACCAACACTTCACAGAATTTCTGCAGGGTTTGCGCATTGGCGCTGGACGCTCGCGGGGAGTCGCTGAGGGTCGCGAAGGCGGCGACCAATTCTTGGCGCTCCTGCAACCAGCGGTCTATCAGCAGGTGAACCCCACCCCAACGTTCCTGGGCGTTCTGACAACTCTCGAGCATGACGACCTCACTTCCCTTATCGGTATTCCTGTTATACGTCCGATCCGAGACGGTTTTTTGTCAATCGGTGCATGGTCTTGGGAAGGCAACCGCCTAACGGCAACTTTCCGGCGGTGCGTGCGAGCCAGATTATGCCCCTGGGCCGATGCCGACAAGGCACCGGATTGAGAAAATTTCATACAACCGTTTAATCGGTGCCCCACGCCACGCCTGGGCTCGCCGCGCGGCGGGCGGCACCTCGAGCTCCCGGCGAAGACGGCCTGCGCATCAATCGCGGCGCAGCAACTGCACCAGGGCGAACCCCAGCATGACGACGAATCCGAGCAGGCTCCACTCCGGAATGCTCATGCCGAACAGGGTCCAGTTGACCTCCGCGCAATCGGCCGAGCCGTGCAGCACCAGGCGCACGATTTCCTGGAACGGCAGGGCTTCCATCATGTAGTCGAGGCTCGGCAGACAGGCCGGCAGCTGATCGGCCGGCACCCCTTGCAGCCAGATCTGCCGCCCCGCGGTGCCGCCGCCGGCAACGGCGAACAGCAGCGCCAGGCCGGCATAGCCGCGACGACCGCCACGCCCCGGCGCATGCAGTGCGGCAGCCAGGCAGACCAGGCCGAAGCCGATCACGCAGACCCGCTGGACGATGCACAGGGGGCACGGCTCCAGGCCGACCACGTGCTCCAGATAGAGCGCCGCGCCCATCAGCAGCAGACAGCCGAGGAAGGCGAGTGAGTACAGGGAACGAGGACTGGCCAGGGGCATGGCGGCTCCGAAGGAGGGGATACGAAGCCGCCTACGGTAGAGGAAAGCGCCCGCGCCGATCAAGGCAAAGCCACCGGCCAGAGCGGCTAGCCGTCCGCCCAAAAGCGCCATGCGTCCGCCGGCCGGGCCTCCTGCCGCCGGACGTCCCCGCTAGTGCACGACCGGCTGTGGCAGGGGCAGGCCAGCCAGGCGTCTGTCGAGCAGACCCAGGCCCTCCTGGAACAGCTGATTGCTGCGCTCGACCTCACCCAGGCGCGCCAGCAGCCGGGCCAGCTCGGCACAGGCCTCCGGGTCGCGCTGGAACACCAGGCTGCTCTCGAAATATTCCTTGGCCTTGCCCCACAGCTGATTCTGCAGACACAGCCGGCCGACGGTCAGCAGCAGGCCGGCGTCCTGCGGATGCTGCTTGAGCCAGCCCTCGGCCGCCTGTAGCTGGCGCCCCGGGTTCTGCCCGCGCAACAGCCCGTACAGGCGCACCAGGCGGCTGTCGTACTGACGCTTGAGGGCCTGGTACAACAATTCCTCCGCCTCGCTCTCGGCCCCCAGCCCCCGCAGCTGTTCGGCATATACGGCGAGCAGCTCGGGCTCCTGGCGCTGGGCCGAGGACAGCTGCTCCCAGGCCTGGGTCAGGGCCGCCAGGGCCGCCGGGGCGGCGCCCTCGCCGCCCCGCCCGGCCACGGCCAGCCGACCGTGCCAGGCCTGGCGCTCGAGTTCGGCCAGCTCGGCACCGCCGAGGACCTTGTGCTTGCGCAGCTCCGGCAACAGGCCGAGCAGGGCCGACCAGTCGCCAGCCTGCAGGTACAGTTGCTGCAACTGGCGCAGCACCTGGCGGTGCTGGGGGTAGCGCTCGCGCATGATCTCCAGGGTCTCGCGCGCCGAGTCACTCTGGCCACGCGCCTGCTGCAGCTTGGCATGGGTCAGGGCGATCGCCAGCTCGGCATCGGGCTGGCGCTTGAGCGCCCGCTCCAGCAGGGCGTCGCTGTCCTCGTGCTGGCCCAGCTTGTGGGCGGCGCGCGCCGCGCTGAGGTAATACATCAGGGGTTGCGGGTCGCTTTCCGCGGCCCGCCGCAGATAGCGCAACGCCGGCACCCAGCGGCCCTCGGCCAGGTCGACGAAGCCCTGCTCGGAGGCCAGGCGCACGCGGCGGCTGCGGTGCAGGCGCGACCAGGGATTGAGCAGCCGCCCCGAGGTCAGCAGCAGGCCCAGCGACAGGCGCAACAGGCGCCACAGCAGCCAGGCCGCCAGCAGCAGCCCGAGGAACGCCCACAGGCTGGATTCGTAGCGGAAGCCTTGGTAGGCGAACAGCACGTAGCCCTTGTGCTCGGCGACGGCCATGCCGAGCAGCGCCAGCCCCGCCACCACCAGCAGCACGGCGAGCAACAGGAAGACCCGCTTCATGGCCGCGCCTCCTCGCCATCGACGGCGTCGGCGGCCTGGGCCTCGGGGACCAGGCCGTTACGCGCCGACTCCTTGCGCTGCAGGTAGGCCTGCACGGCGCTGAGCGAGTCAGCCAGGTCCGGCGCGACCACCTCGACCGACTGGCCGATCAGCTCGTCGACGCGCGCCCGCAGGGCGCGGCTGGCGGGGTTGTCGCGGTTGAAGTGCGCGTCGAGCACCTCGGCCGCCTGCAGGAGTGCCTGGCGGTACACCGGGGTCTGCCCGTGCAACGCGGCCCACTGCGCCTGCTCCAGGGCCAGGCTGAGGGCCAGGCGCACCTGGGTCAGGCTCTGCCCGGCGAGCAGCGGGCGGATGTTCTGGTCGGCGCTGAAGTCGATGCGGAAATACTGCGACAGGGTCTGCAGCCCCTGGGACCACCAGCTGGTGCCATCGCCCTGGACGGCGAGCTCGCCGAGCACCCCGCCCTGGCTGTCGAACACCGGGTTGAGCGCGCTGAGCTGCCCCGCCTGGTCGCGCAGGGCGCCGAGCTGGAGGAACAGCCCGGTGCGGTCCGGGTTCGACGTGGCACGCAAGGCCTCCAGGCTCTTGGCCAGCTGCTCGCGGGCGGCGAAGGCCGCCGGGTCGTCCTGCTCGCGGAGAATCTCGTCGGCGCCCTGCACCAGGGCCTTGGCGCTGTCGATGTCCTGCAGGGCGGACAGGCGCAGGCTGGCCAGGCGCAGCAGGTGCTCGGCCTCGGCCAGGCGCCAGTCCTGGCGGCTGGCGCCGAGCACGGTCTCCAGACGCTGGTTGAGCAGCTGCTGGTCGCCCTGCAGCCGGACCAGCAGGCGCCGGCGCTCCTCCAGCTCGGCGACGCCCAGCAGCAGGGCCAGGGCGGCCACCGGCAGCGCCGCGCCCCTGGCGGGGCCGTTCGGCTTGTCCGCAGCGCCCTGCGGCGCCACCTCGGGCGCCTCCGGCACGGGTTGCTCTTGCTCACTCGGGGAAGTCGCTTCGCTCACGTATCCATCCTTCGCATCAGAGGTCCGGGGCGGGTTGCACCTGCAACGCCGCCAGCAACGCCGCGGCGCTGGCGCCACGACAGTCCACAACAATCTCGGCGCCCGCGGCGCGCGCCAGCTCGGCGACCCGCGGGCTGGGTACGAACAAGGGTAGCCGAGCCAACTCGGGCCAGTGTTCGCCGGCCAGCTGCTGCAGGTGCTCGAAGCCCTGCCCGCTGCTGACCACCAGGCCGTTCAGGTCCTCGCCACGCACCCGTCGGTAGAGGAGTCCGGCCGGATAGTCCGGCAGCCGGCGGCGGTACAGCGGCAGGTAGTCGACCTGCACGCCCTGCTCGCGCAATCGCTCGGCGAGCCATTCGCGACCGTCCTCGCCCCGCAGGATCAGCACCCGCGGGGTGAAGGCCCGGGCCAGTGCCTGCTGCAGCTGGGGCAGCGCCAACAGGCTCTCGCTGTCGTCGCCCCCGTCCGGGTAATAAACCGGCAGGCCGTAGTCGGCGAGAATCTCCGCGGTGGCCGCGCCGACGCCGAACCAGGGCTGCTCGGCCAGCGGTTGCGGCCAGTAGCGATCGAGCAATTCCACGCCGCAACGAGCGGCCGGCTTGCTCACCACGATCACCGCGCAATAGCGGTCCAGGTCAAGGATGGTCGCGCGCTGTTCGGCGGTCTCGGCCAGCGTCTCGATCGCCAGCAGCGGCAGGCTGCTGCTGTGGATGCCCTCGGCGGCGAGCGTCGCGGCCAGCGCCGGACACTCCTCGGCCGGCCGGGTCAGCAGCAGGCGCCAGGCAGTCACTCGGGATCGGCCTCGCCGTAGATCGCCTGCAGGATCGCCGCCGCGCCCTGGGCCAGCAGGGCTTCGGCGACCTGTACGCCGAGCTGCTCGGCCGCGGCCGCCGGCGCCCGGCCCTCCGCGCGCAGCAGCAGGCCGCCGTCCGGCTGACCGACCAGGCCGCGCAGCCACAGCTGCTCGCCTTCGAGTACCGCGTAGCAGGCGATCGGCACCTGGCAGCCACCGTTCAGGCGCTTGTTCAGCGCGCGCTCGGCCGTTACCCGCACCGCGGTGTCGGCGTGGTGCAGCGGCGCCAGCAGGGCGTGGATCTCGCTGTCGGCACTGCGGCACTCGATGCCCACCGCGCCCTGCCCGCCCGCCGGCAGGCTGTCCTCGACGCCGATCGAGGAACGGATGCGCTCGGCGAATCCGAGGCGGATCAGGCCGGCGGCGGCGAGGATGATGGCGTCGTACTCGCCGGCATCGAGCTTGGCCAGGCGGGTGTTGACGTTGCCGCGCAGGAACCGGATCTGCAGGTCGGGGCGGCGCGCCAGCAGTTGCGCCTGGCGGCGCAGGCTGGAGGTGCCGACCACGCTGCCGGCCGGCAGCGCCTCGAGGCTGTCGAAGCGATTGGAGACGAAGGCGTCGCGCGGGTCCTCGCGCTCGCAGATGCAGTACAGGCCCAGCCCCTGGGGGAAGTCCATCGGCACATCCTTCATCGAATGCACGGCGATGTCGGCCTGGTCTTGCAGCAGTGCGGTTTCCAGTTCCTTGACGAACAGCCCCTTGCCGCCGATCTTCGCCAGCGGCGCATCGAGCAGCTTGTCGCCGCGACTGACCATGGGCACCAGGCTGACCTGCAGGCCCGGATGCGCCTGTTCCAGGCGGGCCTTGACGTGTTCGGCCTGCCACAGGGCCAGGGCGCTTTTTCGGGTGGCAATGCGGATTTCGCGGGACATGGGCAATTCCAGAATTCGAACCGCCGAAGATGATAACAGGCTGGCCCGCCTGCGGCCTGCAGACGACTGCGCGGCGTGATGGCGCGGCTAGAGGCTATGCATCAGCTTGCGCACCCCGGCCACGTGCCGGCGGCTGACGATCAGCGCGTCGCCGTCCAGCCCCTTGAGGTACAGCTGGAAGTGCCCGAGGGGGGTACGTTGCAGGCGTTCGATGCGCTCGCGGGCCACCAGGGCGTTGCGGTGGATGCGCACGAACCGCTCGCCGAACTCGTCCTCCAGCGCCTTCAGCGGCTCGTCCAGCAGCACCTCGCCGCCGTCATGGCGCAGCGTCACGTACTTGTGGTCGGCGATGAAATAGATGACCTGGTCGAGCGGGATCAGCTCGATGCCCTTGCGGGTGCGGGCGCTGATGTGACTGCGCGGACCGCCCCCGGTCTCGGCCGCCGGGCGGGTCAGGGCGGCGAGTTGCACGCGGTTCGGCCGCTCGGCCTTCTTCAGCGCCTCGCTGAGGTTCTCCGGGCGCACCGGCTTGACCAGGTAGCCCACCGCGCTGACCTTGAACGCCTCCAGGGCGAACTCGTCATGGGCGGTACAGAAGATCACCGCCGGCGGCGCCTCGCGCTCGCACAGCTTGGCGGCAACCTGCAGGCCATCCAGGCCGGGCATGCGAATATCCAGCAGCACGATATCCGGCCTCAGGCTGTCGATCAGGGTCAGTGCCTCCTCGCCGTTGCTCGCGGCAGGCTCGAGGACGCGATAGCCATCGAGGTCGCCGACCATACGGCTGAGACGCTCGCGGGCCAAGGGTTCATCATCGACAATCAGGACATTCATAATGCACCGGCTTCCTGCGTGAGTCTCGCACAAGGATAGCGTAGACAGGTGTAGTGGCGGCCGTCACGGCGCTCCACGCTGAGGCTGGCCCGCGCCCCGAAAAGCGCCGCGAGGCGGGCATCGATGTTGTTCAGCGCCTGATGGGTGCCGTGCGACGGCTGCTGCTCGCCCTGTGCCTGGTAGGGGTTGCTGACGCACAGCTGGAACACGCCGTCCGCGTAGTTCGCCTCGACACGCACCAGGCCGCCCTCGATGCGCGGCTGGATGCCGTAGATCAGGGCGTTCTCCAGCAGCGGCTGCAAGGTCAGCTGCGGTATCGGCAAATCGTTCGGCACCTCGGCCACCTCCCACTGCAACTGTAAGCGTTCGCCGAGCCGGTAGCGCTCGATCGACAGGTAGCGTTTGGCCAGCTCCACCTCCTCGCTCCAGGGCACCAGGCTACCCGGCTTGGCCAGGCTGGCGCGGAACAGATCGGACAGATCCAGCACCGCCTGCTCGGCCTTGTACGGATCGACGGCCACCAGGCTGGCGATGCTGTTCAGGCTGTTGAACAGGAAGTGCGGGCGGATCCGCGCCTGCAAGGACTCGATGCGCGCGCGCAGCTCGGCCTGCTCCTGCCGCCGCCATTGGCTCTGCAGATAGAAATAGCGTAGCAGCAGTGCCGACATGATCAGGCTGATCAGCGCATGGCGCAGGTACAGGTTGACCTCGCCGTTGTGCGGCAGCGGTCCGCCGAGCTCGTAGTAGTCGGCCACCGCGGTGCAGCCCAGGGTCAGGCCGACCACCAGCGCGCAGCACAGGACGCCGGCCAGCGCCGCGCGCAGGCGCGCCAGCAAGGGCCGCAGGCGACACAGCAGCGCCGCCGACAGCAGCACGATCCACTGCACGAACAGCGAGGTCAGCGCCAGGCGCACCCAGTTGAAGCCCGGCAGCATCGGCTCGGCGAGCACCAGCACCAGCACCAGCAACTCGGCGAGCAGCACCATGCTCAGCAGCGCTTCCGGCTCGCAGAGTTCAGGGACGAAGAAGTCGTCGGCCGGGGCCGCGAGGTGCTTGTGGGGGATCCATTGAATAGGCATCGGCGCAGTTTCCGTGTAGCGCCCCCCCGGCGGCAAGACAGCCGGCTCCCAGCGGGCCAAATAAAGCGCCGAATGTCCCGCCCGGCGGTGCGAACTGTGACCTGGCCAACACTGGCCACGCCCCGCGCGCCCGGGAGCGATCGGCGCATGCGCCGCGGCGACATTGCCCGCGACCCTGTTATTATCGACGGACTTTTTCCGCCGCGCCGGCCGTTATCCGCGGCCCGCGCGAATCTGCGCACCAGCCGAGCGAATCCCATGAGCACAGAGAAGACCAATCAATCCTGGGGCGGCCGCTTCAGCGAGCCCGTCGACGCCTTCGTCGCCCGCTTCACCGCCTCCGTCGAGTTCGACAAGCGCCTGTATCGCCACGACATCATGGGCTCCATCGCCCACGCGACCATGCTGGCCGAGGTCGGCGTGCTCAGCGACGCCGAGCGTGAGGCCATCGTCGATGGCCTGACCCAGATCCAGGGCGAGATCGAGGCCGGCCAGTTCGACTGGCGCGTCGACCTGGAAGACGTGCACATGAACATCGAGGCCAAGCTCACCGAGCGCATCGGCGTCACCGGCAAGAAGCTGCACACCGGCCGTTCGCGCAACGACCAGGTGGCCACCGACATCCGCCTGTGGCTGCGCGACGAGATCGACCTGATCCTCGCCGAGCTCACCCGCCTGCAGCAGGGCCTGCTGGAGCAGGCCGAGCGCGAGGCCGAGACCATCATGCCCGGTTTCACCCACCTGCAGACCGCCCAGCCGGTGACCTTCGGCCATCACCTGCTGGCCTGGTTCGAGATGCTCAGCCGCGACTACGAGCGCCTGCTCGACTGCCGCAAGCGCACCAACCGCATGCCCCTGGGCTCGGCCGCGCTGGCCGGCACCACCTACCCGATCGACCGGCAGGTCAGCGCCCGCCTGCTGGGCTTCGACAGCGTCGGCGGCAACTCCCTGGACGGCGTCTCCGACCGCGACTTCGCCATCGAATTCTGCGCCGCCGCCAGCCTGGCGATGATGCACCTGTCGCGCTTCTCCGAGGAGCTGGTGCTGTGGACGTCCGCGCAGTTCCAGTTCATCGACCTGCCCGACCGCTTCTGCACCGGCAGCTCGATCATGCCGCAGAAGAAGAACCCGGACGTGCCGGAACTGGTGCGCGGCAAGACCGGCCGGGTGTTCGGTGCCCTCACCGGCCTGCTGACCCTGATGAAGGGCCAGCCGCTGGCCTACAACAAGGACAACCAGGAGGACAAGGAGCCGCTGTTCGACGCCGCCGACACCCTGCGCGACAGCCTGCGCGCCTTCGCCGACATGATCCCGGCGCTCAAGCCCAAGCACGCGATCATGCGCGAGGCGGCGCTGCGCGGCTTCTCCACCGCCACCGACCTGGCCGACTACCTGGTGCGCAAGGGCCTGCCCTTCCGCGACTGCCACGAGATCGTCGGCCATGCGGTGAAGTACGGCGTCGACAACGGCAAGGACCTGGCCGAGATGAGCCTGGACGAGCTGCGCCAGTTCAGCGACCAGATCGAGCAGGACGTGTTCGCCGTGCTGACCCTAGAGGGTTCGGTGGGCGCCCGCGACCATATCGGCGGCACCGCGCCGAACCAGGTCCGCGCCGCGGTCAAGCGCGGCCAGGAACTGTTGGCCGCCCGCTAGGCCTGCCTCATCGGCGGCGCCTGACGGCGCCGTCGCCACCTCCGCCTGCCTCGGACTGAACCGGCCATGCACGAACACGACGACAACGATGACGAAGCCTTCGCCGAAACCGCACTGCTGCAGGCCATCGAGAACCAGATCGAGGCCGGCGAACCGTCCGCGGCCCTGGCCACGCTGAACAAGCTGACCCTGGTCGGCTACGAGCGCGAAGACATCGTGCAGATGATGGCGCTGGTATTGGCCCACGAGGTCAAGCGCATGCTCGCCGCGGACCGGCCGTTCGACAGCGCCGCCTATGAGCAAGCCTTGCGCGCGCTGCCCGAGCTGCCGGAAGATCCGCAAGCGCCGGCGTAACGCCGACGCGCTACGCTAGTCGTTGAAGCCAGCGCGCCGCCACGCGGCTCGCTACACTGCAGGCACCCGACGCGCCATCGGCCGCGGGGGCCACCCAACCGCCGGGCATCAGCCCGGCGCCGCGCAAGACAACAAGAAGCGGGAGCACCTATGACCTTCACCCCTGATCTGGTCGCCGAACTGGAACTGCTTGCACTGTTCAACCTGGGCAACACCCAGGAAGGCCTCAAGGTTCACCATGTCGCCGCCCCCGAGGCCATCGCCGCGGCCAAGCGGCTGCACGACAAGGGCCTGGTCACTCAGACCGACGGCGGCTACCTGACCAGCCTCGGCCTGGAGGCCGCCGAGCATGCGCAATCGCTGCTGACCATCCTCAAGGTCAGCGAAACCGCCTGAGTCACCCCGCGAGCAAGCCGTCGCTCCTCAGCGAGCGACGGCGCACCGCAGCGCCACCGCCACGCCCTGCCCCGAGCCCCGACATGAGCCGTACCCAGGAAATCCGCCCGGACATCGACGACGGCATCGACCGCAAGGTGCTGGGACAGTTGCGGGCGCGCTTCCTCAAGGTCAACGAGGGCCGCCTGCAGCGCGCCATGCAGGCGCTGTCGACACGCCAGCAGCTGGTGCTCAAGCTGTTGCCGCTGCTGTTCCACGTCAACCACCCGCTGCTGCCCGGCTATGTCTCGGGCCTGACCCCGGCCGGGCTGTCCGGTTTCGAGCCGGACGACGCACTGCTCGCCGAGGCCCAGCGCCTGACCCGCTCCTTCGCCTACAAGGCGCGCCGCGGCCCGGCGAGCCTGCCGCTTCACGGCCTGTTCCTGATGGGCAGCCTGGGCACCGTGGCCCAGGCCGAGCAGAGCGACATGGACCTGTGGGTGTGTCACGCGCCGGAACTCGGCGCCGAGGCGCTCGCCGAGCTGGCCAGGAAGTGCGAGCTGCTGGAAGCCTGGGCCGCGACCCAGGGCGCCGAGACGCATTTCTTTCTGGTCGACCCGAGCCGCTTCAGCAGCGGCGAACGCGAGGCCAAGCTGACCTCCGACGACTGCGGCACCACCCAGCACTACCTGCTGCTCGACGAGTTCTACCGCTCGGCGATCTGGCTGGCCGGGCGCACGCCGCTCTGGTGGCTGGTGCCGGTGTACGAGGAGGCGCGCTACCACGACTACACCCGCACCCTGCTGAGCAAGCGCTTCATCCGCGCCGAGGAGGTGCTCGACCTCGGCCACCTGGCACGCATCCCGCCGGAGGAATTCATCGGCGCCGGCATGTGGCAGCTGTACAAGGGCATCGAGTCACCCTACAAGTCGGTGCTCAAGCTGCTGCTCACCGAGGTCTACGCCAGCGAGCACCCCGGGGTGGAGTGCCTGTCGCTGCGCTTCAAGCAGGCGGTCTACGCCAACCGCCTGGACCTCGACGAGCTGGACCCCTATGTGCTGGTCTACCGGCGCCTGGAGGAGTACCTGACCGCGCGCGGCGAAGGCGAGCGCCTGGCCCTGGTGCGGCGCTGCCTGTACCTGAAGGTCGGCAAGAAGCTCAGCCGCGCGCCGCGCGCCGCGGCCAAGAGCTGGCAGCGCCAGCTGCTGGAGCGCCTGACCGACGCCTGGCAGTGGGACCAGCGCCAGCTGGCGGTGCTCGACAGCCGCAGCCAGTGGAAGGTCCGCCAGGTCAGCGCCGAGCGGCGCATGCTGGTCAACGAGCTGACCTACAGCTACCGCTTCCTCTCGCAGTTTGCCCGCCGCGAGCAGGCCGGCAGCTCGCTCAACCGCCGCGACCTCGGCGTGCTCGGCCGGCGCCTGTACGCCGCCTTCGAACGCAAGGCCGGCAAGGTCGAGTTCATCAACCCGGGCATCGCCCCGGACCTGGGCGAGGACATCCTGACCCTGGTGCACTGCCCGACGCCCGACGCCGCCGAGCAGCACCAGTGGGCCCTGTTTCGCGGCAGCCTCGGCGCCCAGGAATGGGCGGACTTCGCCCCGCTCAAGCGGGCCCGGGAGCTGATCGAGCTGCTCGCCTGGTGCCACCGCAACGGGGTGATCGACAGCGGTACCCGGCTGTCGCTGCACCCCGGCAGCAGCGACCTCAGCGAGCCCGAACTGGCCAACCTGCTGGTCAGCCTGCAGCAGACCCTGCCCCTGCCCCTGCCGGCGGTCGACGAGGCCGCGCTGCTGCGCGCCAGCGCCCCGAGCACGGTGCTGCTGCTGGTCAACGTCGGCCTCGACCCGCTGCGCCAGCACAGCCAGATGAACCTGCACATGACCAGCGAGCGCACCGATGCGCTGGGCTATTCCGGGGTCCGCGAGAACCTCATCCTGACCCTCGACCAGGTCAGCCTGAACAGCTGGAACGAGCTGAGCGTCCACCGCTACGCCGGCCCCCACGCCCTGCTCGACTGCCTGCGCGGCCTGCTCAACAGCCTGCCGCCCGGCGCCGCCAAGCCCAGGCTGCAGGTCCGCTGCTTCTGCCGCAACCGCGCCGCGGCCATTGCCGAGCGGGTCGACGGCCTGCTGCACGACATCCTCGAGCACCTCGACGGCAGCCGGCGCAGTCGCTACCTGCTGCAGATCCAGCAGCACTACCACATGCTCGAACTGGTCCCCGGCCAGGCCCGCCACACGGCCCTGCGCGACCTGCCCGCGCTGCTGGCCCACCTGGGAACGGCGCAAGCGGACTACAGCCCGCTGCACCTGGACCGCAATGCCCTGGAGGGCGAGGACCTGGCGCTGATCCTGCCCCAGGCGCGCCCCGCCTGCATTCAGGTGTTCTACCGTCTGCACGAGCACGACGGCACAGCCGAACTGACCGTGCTCGACGAGCACAACGCGCTCTGGCGCCAGGCCCTGCCCTTCTACGACGAGCAGAGCCTGCTGACCCCGCTGCAACGCTTCCTGCACGCCTTCCTCTACCGGCGCGACGCCCTGCTGCCGCTGGACAGCCCGCTGCCCCAGGCGCCGCCGGAAATCCTCTACTACCAGGTGCTGCCGCCCGCACCGCACCGCGCCCGGCGCCTGGAGCGGCGGCCAGCGCCGAATTCGCCGGTCAGCCATCCCTTCTACGACGTCCAGGCGATCGTCGAGCCGGGCGCGGACAAGGGCACCAGCGTCACCCTGTACTGCAACCACCGCGAATTTTCCGAACTGGAATACCGCGGCGAGCTGTTCCGCGCCGTGGCCCGCCACATCCTCGCCCAACGCCGTGCCGGCGCACGCTACCCCTGCTACATCAGCGACCTGGACCTGTCCGCCGTGCTCGGCGACAGCCAGGCCCAGACGATTCACTACCTGCGCTACAAGACCGAGCTGGAAGCGGCGCTGAACAGCGCCCTGGAACGGGCCTGAGCCTAGCCCTCCGGTTGTGCGCAGCGGCCTACGGCGCCTGGGGTGCGCGGCCGGGCTCCGGCCGCTAGCTAGGCGCGGTTGTACTCGCCGGCCGCCTCGGGCTGATACTCCACCGCCAGCAGGGCCAGCTTCAGCGGCTTGCCGCCGGGCCCCACCCAGTCGATGTGCTGGCCGACCGAGAGGCCGAGCAGGGCGCTGCCGACCGGGGCGAGGATCGATACCCGCCCCTCGCCCTTGGCATCCTGCGGGTAGACCAGGGTCAGGTGGTAGTCCTTGCCGCTGCCCTCCTCGCGGCAGTGCACCCGCGAGTTCATGGTCACCACCCCGGCCGGCACCTCGTCGTGGCCGACCACTTCGGCGCGATCCAGCTCGGCCTGCAGGGCCGCGGCGCCCGCGCCGAAGTCCTCCAGGCTGTCGAGCAGGCGCTCCAGGCGTTGCAGATCGAGGCGGGTGATGGTGATCGGCGGTGCGTTGCTCATGGGGCTGCGGGTCTCCTTAGCGGGAGGCTAGAAAAGCAAAACCCCACCGGGACGGCGGGGTTTTGCGAGCGATTCCGGCCGACCCTAGCACAGCCATTCAAATAAACAAGACCGCCCGGTCAGCGCCGCCCTTGCAGGCGCGCCTGGGCCTCATGGCAGATCAGCCGGCGGCGCGCCTGGTCGGCGGCGCCCCACTCGCGGATCTCCGCCAGCAGCCGGCCGCAGCCCAGGCACATGTCGCGCTCGTCCAGGCAGCATTGGCGCCGGCACGGCGAGGCGACCGGCACGAGGGGCTGACCCTCAGAGCTCGTCGAACTCAAGATCGGCGCCTGCCTGGTCGAGGGTGATACGCGCGAGCATCTCGCCGAGCTGCTCGTCGCTGCTGTCGCAGATCCAGCGCTCGCTGGCCGCGTCGTAGTCGAAGTGGAAACCGCCGGAGCGCGCCGCGACCCACAGCTGACGAATCGGCTCCTGGCGGCTGAGGATCAGCTGGCTGCCGTTCTCGAAACGCACGGTCAGCACCCCGCCGGAGTTCTCCAGGTCCAGGTCCAGGTCGCTGTCGTCGAAGATATCTTCCACGGCCTGTTGTGCGGCATCGACCAGGTCGTGAAAACGGGCTTCGGTCAAACTCATTGCGGGTGTCCTCGAAAGATTCAGGCCCATCGGAAAAGGGGCCGGCAACGCCGGCCGCGGCGCGGGCGGCGCTCGCCGGGGGGCGCAGATAATGCAGCACTGCCGCCGGCGTGTCTCGCCCGGCACGTGGCTAAAGGATAAACCGTCGGCGCGCGAACGCCTCCCAAACGCCGCCGCCCAGCACCCCGCCGCCCCCGGCGGATAGCGGCAAAGCCCCGCCCGACGGGACTCCCGGCGCATAGGCAAGGCCTCGGGGGGCCGGTATACTCCGGCGCAATCATGCTTTTTACAAGGATTGCCCCATGAAGCGGCTGCTTACTGCCTGCATCGCGCTCGTCGCCGTCTCCGCCCTGCTCTCCGGCTGCGGCCAGAAAGGCCCGCTGTACCTGCCGGACGACAGCCCGTCCACCGCCGAACACAGCGAATAAGGACGGTCCATGAACGCCTTCAACTACCGCGACGGCGCGCTGTTCGCGGAGGGCGTGGCCTTGTCCGCCATCGCCCAACGCTTCGGCACGCCCACCTACGTCTACTCGCGCACGCACATCGAGGCGCAGTACCACGCCTACGCCGACGCCCTGGCCGGCATGCCGCACCTGGTCTGCTTCGCCGTCAAGGCCAACTCCAATATCGGCGTGCTCAATGTCCTGGCGCGCCTCGGCGCGGGCTTCGACATCGTCTCCCGCGGCGAGCTGGAGCGGGTCCTGGCCGCCGGCGGCGAACCCGCCAAGATCGTCTTTTCCGGGGTCGGCAAGAGCCGCGACGACATGCGCCGCGCCCTCGAGGTCGGCGTGCACTGCTTCAACGTCGAGTCCACCGACGAGCTGGAGCGCCTGCAGCAGGTGGCCGCCGAGCTGGGCGTGAAGGCGCCGGTATCCTTGCGGGTCAACCCGGACGTGGATGCCGGCACCCACCCCTACATCTCCACCGGCCTGAAGGAAAACAAGTTCGGCATCGCCATCGCCGATGCCGAGGCGGTGTACGCCCGCGCCGCCGCGCTGCCCAACCTGGCGGTGATCGGCGTCGACTGCCATATCGGCTCCCAGCTGACCACGCTGCCGCCCTTCCTCGACGCCCTCGAGCGCCTGCTGGCGCTGATCGACCGCCTGGCCGAGCGCGGCATCGCGCTCAAGCACCTGGACCTGGGCGGCGGCCTCGGCGTGCAGTACCGCGACGAGCAGCCGCCGCTGGCCGGCGACTACATCCGGGCCGTGCGCCAGCGCCTGGCCGGCCGTGACCTGGCCCTGGTGTTCGAGCCGGGCCGCTCCATCGTCGCCAATGCCGGCGTGCTGCTGACCCGCGTCGAATACCTCAAGCACACCGAGCACAAGGACTTCGCCATCGTCGATGCGGCGATGAACGACCTGATCCGCCCGGCCCTGTACCAGGCCTGGATGGACGTGCAGGCCGTGCAACCGCGCGACGGCGCCACCCGCCACTACGACATAGTCGGGCCGATCTGCGAGACCGGCGACTTCCTGGCCAAGGAGCGCGAATTGGCATTGGCCGAGGGCGACCTGCTGGCGGTGCGTTCGGCCGGCGCCTACGGCTTCGTCATGAGCTCCAACTACAACACTCGCGGCCGCGCCGCCGAGGTGATGGTGGATGGCGAGCAGGCCTTCGAGGTGCGCCGCCGGGAAACCCTCGACGAACTCTTCGCGGGCGAAAGCCGCCTGCCGGAGTGACCTCGATGCTATTGCGCTTTACCAAGATGCACGGCCTGGGCAACGACTTCATGGTCCTCGACCTGGTCAGCCAGCACGCCCACATCCAGCCGAAGAACGCCAAGCAGTGGGGCGACCGCCACACCGGCGTCGGCTTCGACCAGCTGCTGATCGTCGAGCCGCCGAGCAACCCGGACGTCGACTTCCGCTACCGCATCTTCAACGCCGACGGCTCCGAGGTGGAGCAGTGCGGCAACGGCGCCCGCTGCTTCGCCCGCTTCGTGCTGGACAAGCGCCTGACGGTGAAGAAGCAGATCCGCGTCGAGACCAAGGGCGGCATCATCGAGCTGGACGTGCGCAACGACGGCCAGGTGCGGGTCAACATGGGCCCGCCGCGCCTGGCGCCGGCGCAGATCCCCTTCCAGGCGGACTACGAGGCGCTGAGCTACCCGGTGCAGGTGGACGGCCAGAGCGTCGAGCTGGCCGCCGTCTCCATGGGCAACCCCCACGCGGTGCTGCGCGTCGACAGCGTCGACCACGCGCCGGTGCACGAACTGGGGCCGAAACTGGAACACCACCCGCGCTTCCCGCAACGGGTCAATGTCGGCTTCCTCCAGGTCATCGACCGCCAGCGCGCACGTCTGCGCGTGTGGGAACGCGGCGCCGGCGAGACCCAGGCCTGCGGCACCGGCGCCTGCGCCGCGGCGGTGGCGGCGATTCGCCAGGGCTGGATGGACTCGCCGGTGCAGCTGGAGCTGCCGGGCGGCCGCCTGACCATCGAGTGGGCAGGCGCGGACCAGCCCGTTATGATGACCGGACCCGCCGTGCGCGTGTTCGAAGGACAGGTTCGCCTATGACCGACCAGCAGGATTCGCCCAAGCCCCTCGACTCGGAGACGGTCGCCGCCTACCTGCGCCTGCATCCGGAGTTCTTCATCGACCACGACGAGCTGATCCCCGAGCTGCGCATCCCGCACCAGCGCGGCGACACCGTGTCGCTGGTCGAGCGCCAGGTGAAGCTGCTGCGCGAGCGCAACATCGAGATGCGCCACCGCCTGTCGCAGCTGATGGACGTGGCCCGGGAGAACGACCGGCTGTTCGACAAGACCCGCCGCCTGGTGCTCGACCTGCTCGACGCGGCCAGCCTGGAAGAGGTGGTCGGCGCCGTGGAGGACAGCCTGCGCCACGAGTTCCAGGTGCCCTTCGTCAGCCTGATCCTGTTCAGCGAAACGCCGCTGCCGGTCGGCCGCTCGGTCAGCAGCGCCGAGGCGCACCAGGCCATCGGCGGCCTGCTGGCCGGCGGCAAGACCATCAGCGGCGTGCTGCGCAAGCACGAGCTGGCCTTCCTGTTCGGCGCCGGCGAGGCCGAGCAGGTCGGCTCGGCCGCCGTGGTCGCCCTGTCGCACCAGGGCCTGCACGGCGTCCTGGCCATCGGCAGCGCCGACCCGCAGCACTACAAGAGCTCACTCGGCACCCTGTTCCTCGGCTATGTCGCCGAGGTCCTGGCCCGCGTGCTGCCGCGCTTCGCCACGCCGCTGCGCTCGGTGCGCTGAAGCCTGCCGAGTCCGCCGGATCGCCAGGTCCGGCATCGACTTCCCGCCGGAGTCACCATGCAGAGCCACCTCGACGCCTACCTCGAACACCTGCGCAGCGAGCGTCAGGTGTCCGCGCACACCCTGGACGGCTATCGCCGCGACCTGGGCAAGCTGCTGGCCTACTGCGAGGCGCAGCGGCTGTCCGCCTGGACCGCGCTGGACACCGGCCAGCTGCGCCGCCTGGTGGCCAGGCTGCACCAGCAGGGCCAGTCCGGGCGCAGCCTGGCGCGCCTGCTCTCGGCGGTGCGCGGCCTCTATCGCTACCTGATCCGCGAGGGGCTGGCCCAGCACGACCCGGCCAGCGGCCTGAGCCCGCCGAAGGGCGAGCGCCGCCTGCCCCGGGCCCTGGATGCCGATCGCGCCGCGCAACTGCTCGACGGCGCGGTGGAGGACGACTTCCTCGCCCGCCGCGACCAGGCCATGCTCGAGCTGTTCTACTCCTCCGGCCTGCGCCTGGCGGAACTGGTGGGTCTCGACCTCGACGGCCTCGACCTACCCGCCGGCCTGGTGCGGGTGCGCGGCAAGGGCAACAAGACCCGCGAGCTGCCGGTCGGACGCCTGGCCCGCCAGGCACTGGAAGCCTGGCTACCCCTGCGCGCCCTGGCCAGACCGGCGGACGGCGCGGTGTTCATCGGCCAGCAGGGGCGGCGTCTCGGCCCGCGGGCGGTCCAGTTGCGGGTGCGCCAGGCCGGCGTGCGCGAACTGGGCCAGCACCTGCACCCGCACATGCTGCGCCACTCCTTCGCCAGCCATATGCTGGAGTCGTCCCAGGACCTGCGGGCCGTGCAGGAACTGCTCGGCCACGCCGACATCGCCACCACCCAGGTCTACACCCACCTGGACTTCCAACACCTGGCCACGGTGTATGACCGTGCCCACCCTCGGGCCAAACGCAAAGGCACTCCGGAATGACCATCGAGCTGATCACCTTCGACCTCGACGACACCCTGTGGGACGTCACCCCGGTGATGCAGGACGCCGAAGCCGCGCTGCGCAACTGGCTGTGCCTGCACGCCCCGCGCCTGGGCGCCCTGCCGGTGGACCACCTGTGGGCCATTCGCGCCCGCCTGCTGCAGGCCGAGCCCATGCTCAAGCACCGCCTCAGCGAGCTGCGCCGGCGCATCCTGCTCAATGCCCTGGAAGGCGCCGGCTACCCCCATGACGAGGCGCAGGCCCTGGCCGAGTGCGGCTTCCAGGTATTTCTCGCCGCGCGCCACCAGGTCGAGCTGTTCGCCGAGGTGCATCCGACCCTGGAGACCCTGGCCGAACGCTTCCAGCTCGGGGTGATCACCAATGGCAACGCCGACGTGCGCCGCCTGGGCCTGGCCGACTACTTCCAGTTCGCCCTGTGCGCCGAGGAGCTGGGGGTCGGCAAGCCGGATCCCAAGCCCTTCCGCGAGGCCCTGGCCCGCGCCGGCGTGGCGGCGGAGCACGCCGTGCATGTCGGCGACCACCCCAGCGACGACATCGCCGGCGCCCAGGCGGCCGGCCTGCGGGCGATCTGGTTCAACCCCCAGGGCAAGGCCTGGGAGGCGCAGGCCCCGGCGGATGCCGAGATCCGCAGCCTGGCCGAGCTGCCGGCGCTGCTGGAGCGCTGGGCCTAGCGCCAGGCGCAACGCCGCCCACAAAAAAGCCCGCCGATGAGCGGGCTCTGCATGGAACCGGCGCGCCTCAGATAGGGCGGCTGCCGTATTTGCTGTCCGGCTTCTTGGGCGGGTCGGAGACCACGTTGGGCTCGACCTCCTGCACCTTGCCGCCGCGCGCGAGAAATTCTTCCATGGCGCGCGCCAGGGCATCGCGCTCCTTCTGCTTGGCTTCGACGCTGGGCAGCTCCTCGGCATCGGCCACCTTGGCCTTGGCCTTGCTCTTGCCCTTGGCTACGACCTCGCCGTCGCCATCATCGTCGCTGTCGTTATCGCCATTGTCGGCCGCGGCCAGCTCCTCGCCGTCGTCCTCATCGGCGCCGTCCAGCTCGTCTTGTTCCAGATCTTCGTCGCTCATGTTCAACCTCATGACTTGCGAAAAGCAGATTAGTTATAGCCCAGCTGCGTACTCTATCGTACACCGCCGGCAAAAATTCAAATGCCGGCGCCCGCTCCATCGCGAGCGCCGCGGCGGGCCGGGAGGAGCCGCCGCAAGGGCAGACCCGAGGCCTTGCGACGGGCATTCTAGCGCGCTGCCAGAAAAAACAAAGGGCGCCCGCAGGCGCCCTCATGCCAAAGCCGTCCGATCAGGACTTGGTGAACTCCGGATAGGCTTCCATGCCGCATTCGGCGAGGTCCACGCCCTCGTATTCCTCTTCCTCGCTGACCCGCAGACCGATCACCGCCTTGAGGATCGACCAGACGATCAGGCTGGCGACGAACACCCAGGCGAAGATGCAGGCGATGCCCAGCAACTGCGCGCCCAGGCTGGCGTCCGGGTTGGTCAGGCAGACCGCCAGCAGGCCCCAGATGCCGACCACGCCGTGCACCGAGATGGCCCCGACCGGATCGTCGAGCTTGAGCTTGTCCAGCGCCAGGATGGAGAACACCACCAGCACGCCACCGACGCTGCCGATCAGGGTGGCCTGCAGGGCGCCGGGGGTCAGCGGCTCGGCGGTGATCGCCACCAGGCCGGCCAGGGCGCCGTTGAGGGCCATGGTCAGGTCGGACTTGCCGAACAGGATGCGCGCCACGATCATCGCCGCGATCAGGCCACCGGCGGCGGCCATGTTGGTGTTGACGAATACCTGGGCGACCGCGTTGGCGTCCTCGACGGTGCTCATCTTCAGCTGCGAGCCGCCGTTGAAGCCGAACCAGCCCATCCACAGGATGAAGGCCCCCAGGGTCGCGATCGGCAGGTTGCAGCCGGGGATCGCGTTGACCTGGCCGCCGGCGCCGTACTTGCCCTTGCGCGCACCGAGCAGCAGCACCCCGGCCAGGGCGGCGCTGGCACCGGCCATGTGCACCACGCCGGAGCCGGCGAAGTCGAGGAAGCCGGCCTCGTTGAGGAAGCCCGAGCCCCACTTCCAGAAGCCCTGCACCGGGTAGATGAAGCCGGTCATGACCACGGCGAAGGCGAGGAAGGCCCACAGTTTCATGCGCTCGGCCACCGCGCCGGAGACGATCGACATGCAGGTGGCGGCGAACACCACCTGGAAGAAGAAGTCGGAGCGCGCCGAGTAGTAGGGCGCATCGTCACCGCCGCCGAGCACCGCGTCCGCGCCGTTCTCGTCGCCGAGCAGGAAGCCCAGGCTCGGCAGGATGCCGCCCTCGGGGCTGGAGTACATGATGTGGTAGCCGATCACCAGGTACATGACGCTGGCCACCGCATACAGGGCGATGTTCTTGGTGAGGATCTCGGTGGTGTTCTTGGCGCGCACCAGGCCCGCCTCGAGCATGGCGAAACCCGCCGCCATCCACATCACCAGGGCCCCGCAGACGAGGAAGTAGAAGGTATCGAAACCGTACTGCAATGCAGTCAATGCTGTGTTGTCCATGGTTCACCTCTTGCCGGCGCTTATCGTTGCGCTGTTCGGTTAAGGCGCCCGGCTTGGCAGCGGGCGCACTCCGTGTGCTTACAGGTTGTAGCCGCGCTCGTTGTGCAGGGCGAGGTCGAGACCGACCGTCTCTTCCTCGTCGCTGACCCGCAGGCCCATTACTAGATCGATCACTTTCAGGATCAGGTAGGTCAGCACGGCGGTGTAGGCCACCGTGAACAGCACCCCCTCGACCTGCACCCACAGCTGCGCCGGGATGTCCTCCACCGTGCCGAAGCCGCCCAGCGCCGGCGCGGCGAAGGCTCCGGTGAGGATGGCGCCGACGATGCCGCCGACCGCATGCACGCCGAAGACGTCCAGGGAGTCGTCATAACCCAGTTTGCGTTTCAGGCTGGTGGCACAGAAGAAGCAGATCACCCCGGCGGCCAGACCGATCACCAGCGCCCCCATGGGCCCGGCGGTGCCGGACGCCGGGGTGATGGCCACCAGGCCGGCCACCGCGCCGGAGGCGATGCCCAGCACGCTGGGTTTGCGATGGGTGATCCACTCGGCGAACATCCAGCCCAGGGCCGCGGTGGCCGTGGCCACCTGGGTGACCAGCATGGCCATGCCCGCGGTGCCGTTGGCCGCCACCGCCGAGCCGGCGTTGAAGCCGAACCAGCCGACCCACAGCATGCTCGCGCCGATCAGGGTGTAGCCCAGGTTGTGCGGCGCCATGGCGGTGGTCGGGAAGCCCTTGCGCTTGCCCAGCAGCAGGCAGGCCACCAGGCCGGCGATCCCGGCGTTGATGTGCACCACAGTGCCGCCGGCGAAGTCGAGCACGCCCCAGTCCCACATCAGCGCACCGTCGCCGCCCCAGACCATGTGCGCGATCGGCACGTAGACCAGGGTGAACCACACGGCCATGAAGATCAGCATGGCGGAGAACTTCATGCGCTCGGCGAAGGCCCCGACCATCAGCGCCGGGGTGATGATGGCGAAGGTCATCTGGAAGGTGATGAACACGCTCTCCGGGACGCTGGCGACCAGGCTGTCGAGGGTCAGGCCGGCGAGAAAGGCCCTGGACAGGCCGCCGACGAAGGAGTTGAAGTTGACCTCCCCCCGCACCATGCCGCTGCTGTCGAAGGCCAGGCTGTAGCCGTACGCCACCCAGAGCACGCTGATCAGGGCGCAGATGGCGAAGCACTGCATGAGCACCGACAGCACGTTCTTGGAACGCACCATGCCGGCATAGAACAGCGCCAGACCGGGGATGGTCATGAACAGCACGAGGACGGTCGCGACCAGCATCCAGGCTGTGTCGCCGCCGTTGAGGCTCGCCTCTTCGGCCATGGCAAGGCCAGGAACGAGAGACAAAAGGGCTCCGAGCCCTGCGAAAACTCGCAGAGTCATGGTTTAACTCCTGGGGCGTGGGGGTTCGAAGGGCGCTTAGATCGCGTCGGTATCGGTTTCGCCGGTACGGATGCGGATGGCCTGCTCCAGGTTGACCACGAAGATCTTGCCGTCACCGATCTTGCCGGTGTTGGCCGCCTTGGTGATGGCCTCGATCACCCGGTCCAGCTGATCGTCGGCGATGGCCACGTCGATCTTCACCTTCGGCAGGAAATCGACCACGTATTCGGCACCGCGATACAGCTCGGTATGCCCCTTCTGCCGACCGAAGCCCTTGACCTCGGTGACGGTAATGCCCTGCACGCCGATCTCCGACAGTGACTCGCGGACGTCGTCCAGCTTGAACGGCTTGATGATGGCAGTGACTAGCTTCATGTAACTCTCTCCCGTGTAAGGTGGACTTGCCCCAGGAATTGCGAACCCGGCTCAAGTCTATGCGCAGTGCCTGGCTTTTGTAATGCATTGGCGGTCCCGACTCCCCTGCCGCGCCGGGCCAGGCACTCCCCGCGTCGTCCGATGCAGCGAAACCGCATTGGTGCATGGGTCGACAGGGACTAAGCAGAATTCTTGCCAGCTCATGAAAAAGCGCTTTTATTCAGGCAGTTAACGGCTAATAGCCAGGACGTCGCGAATTTTCCGGAAGACAAACGCACGATAACGGTGCGCCCGCCCGCCGAGCCGTGCGCGAAAATCGTGCGCAATGCCGGCCCTTGGCCAGCCCGACGCCCAGGCCCGAGGCGCGTGCTACACTGCCGCCGTCTGTCAGTGGAACCACACCATGCTGCCTCCCAAAGCCTTTCTCGACGCCCTCGGCGCCCATGCCTCGCGCCTGTTCAACGGCGACACCCCGCTGCCGCGCAGCGAGTTCGAAGCCCAGTTCAAGGCCCTGCTGCAGAGCGGCTTCAGCAAGCTCGACCTGGTCAGCCGGGAAGAGTTCGACAGCCAGATGACCGTGCTCGCCCGTACCCGTGCGCGCCTGGAGGCCCTGGAGGCCAAGGTCGCCGAGCTGGAAGCCCGCCTCGCCACCGAGCCCGCGCCGCCCGCCGAGTAACCCGCGCGAGCCGGCACGGCACGATCAAGGAGTGATCGATGTCCCTGGCCATAGTCCACAGCCGCGCCCAGGTGGGCGTCGAGGCCCCCGCGGTCACCGTCGAGGCGCACCTGGCCAACGGCCTGCCGTCCCTGGCCCTGGTCGGCCTGCCGGAGACGGCAGTGAAGGAAAGCAAGGACCGGGTGCGCAGCGCCATCCTCAACTCGGCCTTCGAGTTCCCGTCACGGCGCATCACCCTCAACCTGGCTCCCGCCGACCTGCCGAAGGACGGCGGGCGCTTCGACCTGGCCATCGCCCTGGGCATCCTCGCCGCCAGCGGCCAGGTCCCGGCCAGCGCCCTGGAACCGCTCGAATGCCTCGGCGAACTGGCCCTGTCCGGCGCCGTGCGCCCGGTGCAGGGGGTGCTGCCCGCCGCCCTGGCGGCCCGCGCCGCCGGCCGCAGCCTGGTGGTGGCCAAGGCCAATGCCGAGGAGGCCAGCCTGGCCTCGGGGCTGACCGTGATCGCCGTCGAGCACCTGCTGGAGCTGGCCGCCCACCTCAACGGCCAGACGCCCATCGCGCCCTACCAGGCCCAGGGCCTGCTGCGTCAGCTGCAGCCCTACCCGGACCTGGCCGAGGTGCAGGGCCAGGCCGCGGCCAAGCGCGCCCTGCTGGTGGCCGCCGCCGGCGCCCATAACCTGCTGTTCAGTGGCCCCCCGGGCACCGGCAAGACCCTGCTGGCCAGCCGCCTGCCCGGCCTGCTGCCGCCGCTGGACGAACGGGAGGCCCTGGAGGTCGCGGCGATCCATTCGGTGGCCGGCCAGGCGCCGCTGGACGCCTGGCCGCAGCGGCCGTTCCGCACGCCCCACCACAGCGCCTCCGGGCCGGCCCTGGTCGGCGGCGGCAGCCGCCCGCAACCGGGCGAGATCACCCTGGCCCATCAGGGCGTCTTGTTCCTGGACGAGCTGCCCGAGTTCGACCGCAAGGTCCTGGAGGTGCTGCGCGAGCCCCTGGAAAGCGGGCAGATCGTCATCGCCCGGGCCCGCGACAAGGTACGCTTCCCGGCGCGCTTTCAGCTGGTGGCGGCGATGAACCCCTGCCCCTGCGGCTACCTCGGCGACCCCGGCGGTCGCTGCCGCTGCACCCCGGAGCAGATCGCCCGCTATCGCGGCAAGCTCTCCGGGCCGCTGCTCGACCGCATCGACCTGCACCTGAGCGTGAGCCGCGAGAGCACCGTGCTGCATCCGCCGACGGGCGAGCCGGCCGGCGACACGGCGAGCGGCGCCGCCCGGGTCGCCCAGGCACGCCAGCTGCAGCTGCGGCGCCAGGGCGTGGCCAATGCCCTGCTCGACCTGAACGGCCTGCGCCAGCACTGCGCCCTGCAGGCCGAGGATCGGCGCTGGCTGGAGAACGCCTGCGAACGCCTCGGCCTGTCCCTGCGCGCCGCCCACCGGGTACTCAAGGTGGCGCGCACCCTGGCCGACCTGGAACAGGCCGAAGGCATCGCCCGCGGCCATCTGGCCGAGGCGCTGCAGTATCGCGGCGACCCTCAGCGCTGAGGCGCGGGCCGGCGCAGCCAGCGTTCAACCGCGTCGTTCCACATCCGGCAGGCGCATCGCCGCCACCTCGGCGAGGAGGAAATCGCGCAACAGGCGGAAGCGCTCCTGGCCGCGCCGGGCCCTGGGCCAGACCAGGTAGTAGCTGCAGCCGCTGGGCACGGCGCAGGGCCAGGGCAGGCCGAGGCGCCCCTGCTCGACATCCTCGGCGACCAGCACCAGGTCGCCGATCGACACGCCGTAGCCGCGTGCCGCGGCGACCATGCCCAGCTCCAGGGTGTCGAACACCTGGCCGCCCTTGAGCGGCACCTGCTCGCTCAGGTCCATGGCCTGCAGCCACTGGCGCCAGTCGCGGCGGTCCGGAGTCGGGTGCAGCAGCTCGGCGCCCTGCAGCCGCGCCAGGTCCCAGCCGCCGGCGGCGACCGCTTCCGGCGCACACACCGGGATCAGCCACTCGGCGAACAGCAGGGCGCTGTCCCAGTCGTCGGGAAAACCGCCGCTGCCGAGCAGCACCGCGCAGTCGAAGGGTTCGTGGTGGAAGTCGACCTTGTCCACGTCCATCCAGGCGCTGGTCAGCTGCACCTCGGTGCCGCTGTGCTGCAGGCGAAAACGCGACAGCCGCGCCAGCAGCCAGCGCATGGTCAGGGTCGAGGGCGCCTTCAGGCGCAGGATGGCGTCGTCCACCCGCAGCGTGGCGCAGGCCCGCTCCAGGGCCTCGAAACCGTCGCGCAGGCCCGGCAGCAGCAGGCGCGCCGACTCGGTCAGCTGCAGGCTGCGCCCGCGCCGTTCGAACAGGCGGCAGGCGAAGTGCTCCTCCAGGGTGCGGATATGCCGGCTGACCGCGCTCTGGGTGATGACCAGTTCCTCGGCGGCGCGGGTGAAGGAGCTGTGCCGGGCCGCGGCCTCGAAGGCGCGCAGGGCATAGAGCGGCGGCAGGCGGCGGCTCATCGCTCCAAACCATGAGTATTAATCATGCAAGGCATCGTATTTATCCCTTTGTGCGCCCCTCTAAAGGCCCAGCAGAATGGCGACATCCACCGAATGCCGGGCGTTCACCGGCCAGCTTAACATTGAGCCTGACTCATCATGCAGCCACCTCTTCGCGACGAGCTTCTCGCCATCCTGCGCCTGGCCGGTCCGCTGATCGCCGCCCAGCTCGCCCATGTGCTGATGGTCTTCACCGACACCGTGATGATGGGCCTGCTCGGGCCCGCGGCCCTGGCCGGCGGCGGCCTGGGGGCGGCCAGCTATTCCTTCGTGTCGATCTTCTGCGTCGGGGTGATCGCCGCGGTCGGCAATCTGGTGGCCATCCGCCATGGCGCCGCCGACGCCGCCGGGGTCACCCGCCTGACCCAGAACGGCCTGTGGCTGGGCTGGGGCCTGGCCCTGGGCGCCGGCCTGCTGCTGTGGAATCTGCGCCCGGCGCTGCTGTACGTCGGCCAGGCGCCGCAGAGCGTGGCCGCGGCCATGCAGTTCCTGTCCACCCTGGTGTTCGCCCTGCCCGGCTACCTGAGCTTCATGGCCCTGCGCGGCTTCACCAGCGCCATCGGCCGCCCCGGCCCGGTGATGGCCATCAGCATCGGCGGCGCCCTGGCCAATTTCGTCCTCAACTACGCGCTGATCGAGGGCTGGTTCGGCCTGCCGGCCCTGGGCCTGGCCGGCATCGGCCTGGTCACCGCCCTGGTGATGAACGCCATGGCGCTGCTGCTGGCCTGGCAACTGCTGCGCGGCCCGCTGGCGCATGCCTATCCCGTGCTGCGCGGCCTGCTGCGCCCGCAATGGCGCGAACTGCAGGAGCTGCTGCGCCTGGGCCTGCCGATCGGCGGCACCTACGCGGTGGAGTCCGGGCTGTTCGCCTTCGCCGCCCTGTGCATGGGGGCGCTGGGCAGCGGCCAGCTGGCCGCGCATCAGATCGCCATCCAGTCGGTGTACGTGGCCTTCATGGTGCCGGTGGGCATCTCCTACGCCATCACCTTCCGCATCGGCCAGCACTACGGCGGCGGCCGCCTGCTCGAGGCGCGCCGGGCCGGGCGCCTGGGCATCGCCCTGGGCGCGGCCTGCATGTTCGCCTTCGCCGCACTGTTCTGGCTGGCGCCGCACCGGGTGGTCGGGCTGTTCCTCGACATTCAGGACCCGGGCTACCACGAGGTGGTCGCCCTGGCGACCGCCCTGCTGGCCATCGCCGCCTGGTTTGAGCTGTTCGACGGCATCCAGACCATCGCCATGGGCGCCATCCGTGGCCTCAAGGACGCCAAGACCACCTTCCTGGTCGGCCTCGGCTGCTACTGGGCGATAGGCGCGCCCCTGGCCTGGACCCTGGCCTTCGTCCTCGGCTGGGGCGCGGCGGGGGTGTGGTGGGGGCTGGCCGGCGGCCTGGCCTGCGCCGCCATCGGCCTGAGCCTGGGCTTCGAGTGGAAGACCGCGCGCCTGCTGCGGCCGGTGCCGCAGCAGGCCCTGACGAACTGAGCGGAGCGGCTAGATGAGCGCCTTGCCGAGCAACGCCTGACGCTGGCCGAACACCAGGAAACGCACCAGCTCGTTCAGCGACAGCGCCTTGCTGATCAGGTACCCCTGCGCCTGGTCGCAGCCGAACTGGCACAGCAGCGCCTGCTGCTCCGGGGTTTCCACCCCTTCGGCCACCACCTCCAGGTCGAGGTTGTGCGCCAGGTCGATCATCGCCCGCACCAGCTGGCGATTCTCCGCCCGCCCGGTCATGCCGGCGACGAAGCTCTTGTCGATCTTCAGCAGGGTGATCGGCAGGTTGTTGAGGTGGACGAAGGAGGAGAAGCCGGTGCCGAAATCGTCCAGGGAGAAGCGCACGCCGAGCCGGCCCAGGGCCTGCATGGTCTGCTGCACCCGATCGCTGCGGCGCATCACCGCGGTCTCGGTCAGCTCGAACTCCAGCCACTGGGCCTCGACGCCGCGCTCCTCGATCAGCCGCTGCAGGGTGGCCAGCAGCTGGCCGTCCTGGAACTGGCGGAACGACAGGTTGACCGCCATGTGCAGGGCCGGCAGGCCGCGCCCGCGCAACCACTGCATGTCGCGCAGGGCGCGGGCGATCACCCAGTAGCCGAGCGGCACGATCAGCCCGCTCTCCTCCGCCAGCGGCACGAACTCGCTCGGCGCCAGCAGGCCGCGCTCGCCGTGGCGCCAGCGCACCAGGGCCTCGACGCCGACGATGCGCCCGCTGCGCAGACACAGGCGCGGCTGGTAATGCAGCTCCAGCTCGTCGCGGCGCAGGGCCCGGCGCAGTTCGCCCTCACGTTCGGCCTGGCCGCGCGCGCCGCGCTGGCTGCGCTCGTCATAGACATGGAAAGTGCAGCCCTGCTGGCTCTTGGCCTGCTGCATGGCGATATGGGCGTGCCACATCAGCTCATCGGCGCTGCCGCCATCGCGGCCATGGGCCAGGCCCAGGCTGCAGCCGAGCAGCAGGTTCTCGCCCTCGACCCAGTAGGGCTCGGCCAGCACTTCGCAGAGCCGCTCGACCAGACGCTCGACGTGCCGCGGGCCGCGGCGCGCATCGAGCAGCAGGGCGAACTCGTCGCTGCCCAGCCGCGCCAGCTGGTCGCCGGCCGGCAACTGCGCCTTCAGCCGCGCCACCGCCTGCAGGATCAGGCGGTCGCCGGCCTGGTGGCCGAGGACCTGGTTGACGCTGCGAAAGTTGTCCAGGTCCAGATGGCCCAGGGCCAGGCCGGCACCGCCCGTCTGCGCCAGGCGCGCCGCCAGCAGGGTATGGAAACCCTGGCGGTTGGCCACGCCGGTCAAGGCATCCTGCTCGGCCAGGCGCCGCAGGGTCGCCTGCAGCGCCTGGCGCTCGCCGGCGTAACGCAGGCAGCGGCGCAGGGCATCGGCACCGAAGGTCTCGGCGACCAGCCAGTCGCTGACGCCGGCCGGCCGCTGCCCGGCGGCGGGCTCCCGCGCCAGCAGCAGCACGACCGGCAGGCTGCAGCAGCCCGCCGCCGGCAGTTGCTCGGGAGTGCACAGCAGCAGGGCCAGCCCGGCATCCTCGAACAGGCCGCTGGCCGCCGTCCAGGAGGGCGCGGTGATCAACCCCTGGTCGCCGCCCAGGCCGCGCAACTGCTCACGCAGGCGCGCGATCCAGCGGGCCGACTCGGTCAGCAGGAGCAAACGTGGGGGTTGGACTGGAGCGGCCACTCGACTTCCTTGACTGGGCATGACGACCGGCGGCACGGCCGCCCGCGGGCGCGCCGACGGGCGACGCCGCTCCATCCGCGCCCCCGGCCGCGGCGCGGGGGATTCATGGAACGCGCGACACACTAATCAACGGCGGCATATCCGACCAGCGGCACGAGGGGAAGCTGTGAGCGAGATCATGTCCGGGGCGCCCCCCAACCTTCGGCCGGGGTCGGACGCAGCCTGCGATCAGCCCAGGGACAGGCTGAGCAGGGGCTCCTGGCGCTGGCCCTGGACCTGGACCTGACCCTGCAGAAAACGCTGCAGCTCGACCAGCGGCAGCGCCTTGCTGATCAGGAAGCCCTGGCCCTGGTCGCAGCCGAACTGCTGCAGCAGCGCCAGCTCGGCCTCGCTCTCCACGCCTTCGGCGACCACCTCCAGGCCCAGGTTGCGTGCCAGGCTGATCATCGCGCTGACCAGGCGGGACTGCTCCGGGCGCACCGCCATGCCGGAGACGAAGCTGCGGTCCAGCTTCAGCAGGGAGATCGGCAGGCTGGCCAGATGGACGAAGGAGGAGAAGCCGGTGCCGAAGTCGTCCAGGGAGAAGCGCACACCGAGCTCGCCGAGGCAGCTCATGGTGTCGAGCACGTAGTCGCTGCGACGCATCATGGCGGTTTCCGTCAGCTCGAACTCCAGCCAGCGCCCGGCCACCCCGCAGTTCTCGATCAGCCGCTTGACGGTGGGCAGCAGTTGGCTGTCCTGGAACTGGCTGAAGGACAGGTTGATCGCCAGGTTCAGCAGCAGGTCGCGCTCGGCCAGCCAGCGCAGGTCGCGCAGGGCACGGTCCACCACCCAGTAGCCGAGCGGCACGATCAGCCCGCTCTGCTCGGCCAGCGGGATGAAGTCCTGGGGATAGAGCAGGCCGCGCTGGGGGTGGCGCCAGCGGACCAGCGCCTCCACCCCGACGATGGCGCCGCTGGCCAGGTCCTGGCGCGGCTGGTAGTGCAGCTCCAGTTCGTCGCGACGCAGCGCCCGGCGCAACTCGCACTCGACATCGGCGAGGCGGCGGGCCTGGCTGGAGCTGCGTTCGTCATACAGGCGATAGCTGCAGCCGCCCTCGTGCTTGGCCTGCTGCATGGCCGCCTGGGCGTGCCACAGCAGCCGGTCGGCATCCTCGCCGGCGCGGCCATAGGCCAGGCCCAGGCTGCAGCCCAGGCTCAGGCTCTCGTCCTGCAGCCAGTAGGGTTCGGCCAGGGTCTGCATCAGCGTCTGGGCCACGGACTCGACCCGGGCACTGGACTGGCTGACATCCAGCAGCAGGGCGAACTCGTCACTGCCCAGGCGCGCCAGGCAGTCCTGGGGGCCGAGCACGCCGGCGAGGCGTTGCGCCACCTGCTGGATCAGCTGGTCGCCGGCCCGGTGGCCGAGGCTGTCGTTGGCATGCTTGAAGTTGTCCAGGTCCAGGTAGCCGAGCAGCAGGCCGCGGCCGCGATTGTGCTGCAGGCGCTTGTGCAGCAGGGCCTGGAAGCCCTGGCGATTGATCACTCCGGTGAGCGGATCGCGCTCGGCCTGGGTTTGCCAGGCCTGGCGTTGTCGACTGTAATCCACACAGCGCCGCAGCACCTCGGCGCTGAGGCTGTCGCGGGCCAGCCAGTCCTGGCCCCCGGGCGGCGGCGCCAGCGGCGCGCATTCGAGCAGCAGGATCGGCTGGAGCGGGCACTGCTCGGCGGCGGGCAGGCACGAGGGGGTACTGAAGATCAGATCGGGCAGGCCGCCGGGGTAGCGCTGTGTGGCATCCTGCCAGCTGCTGGCCACCAGCAACCAAGCCGGCTCGGTCTGCTCGGCCAGCAGGCGGTCGAGCAGGCTCACCCAGTGGTTTTCCGTCGTCAACAGCAGCAGTCGACAGAAATCGCTTTGGCAGGACACAGAACCTCCGCAGCTCACATCTAACAAACTACTTTAACTTATAGTCGTACCAATCTAATAAAGCATCAAAATCTTCGCGATTATCTCACCAGCCGACCAGTTGCCGGCCGCGCCGCCTGCGCCCACCGGCGCATTGCTGATAGAATTTGCGGCCTTTTTTCCCGACTCCGGCTCGCTCCCATGTCCCGACTGAACCCCCGGCAACAGGAAGCCGTGAACTACGTCGGCGGCCCGCTTCTGGTGCTCGCCGGCGCCGGCTCCGGCAAGACCAGCGTGATCACGCGCAAGATCGCCCACCTGGTGCAGAACTGCGGCATCCAGGCCCGTCACATCGTCGCCATGACCTTCACCAACAAGGCCGCCCGCGAGATGAAGGAGCGGGTCGGCAGCCTGCTCAAGGGCGCCGAGGCGCGCGGCCTGACGGTGTCGACCTTCCACAACCTGGGGATGAACATCATCCGCAAGGAGTACGCCCGCCTGGGCTACAAGCCGGGTTTCTCGATCTTCGACGAGGGCGATATCAAGGCCCTGCTGTCGGACATCATGCAGAAGGAATATGCCGGCGACGACGGCGCCGACGAGATCAAGAACTACATCGGCGCCTGGAAGAACGACCTGATCCTCCCCGACCAGGCCCTGGCCGAGGCGCGCGGGCCCAAGGAGCAGACCGCGGCCATCGTCTACCTGCACTACCAGCGCACGCTCAAGGCCTACAACGCGGTGGACTTCGACGACCTGATCCTGCTACCGGTGAAGCTGTTCCAGGAACACGCCGACATCCTCGAGAAGTGGCAGAACCGCATCCGCTACCTGCTGGTCGACGAATACCAGGACACCAACGCCAGCCAGTACCTGCTGGTCAAGCTACTGGTCGGCACGCGCAACCAGTTCACCGTGGTCGGCGACGACGACCAGTCGATCTACGCCTGGCGCGGCGCCCGCCCGGAAAACCTGATGCTGCTGAAGGAGGACTACCCCTCGCTGAAGGTGGTGATGCTGGAGCAGAACTACCGCTCCACCAGCCGCATCCTCAAGTGCGCCAACGTGCTGATCGCCAACAACCCCCACGCCTTCGAGAAGCAGCTGTGGAGCGAGATGGGCATGGGCGACGAGATCCGCGTGATCCGCTGCCGCAACGAGGACGCCGAGTGCGAGCGGGTGGCCCTGGAGATCCTCACCGAGCACCTGCGCACCCAGCGGCCCTACAGCGACTTCGCCATCCTCTACCGCGGCAACTACCAGGCCAAGCTGATGGAGCTGAAGCTGCAGCACCACCAGATCCCCTATCGCCTGTCCGGCGGCACCAGCTTCTTCGCCCGCCAGGAGGTGAAGGATCTGATGAGCTACTTCCGCCTGCTGGTCAACCCGGACGACGACAACGCCTTCCTGCGGGTGATCAACGTGCCGCGCCGGGAGATCGGCTCCACCACCCTGGAGAAGCTCGGCAACTACGCCACCGAGCGCAAGATCAGCATGTACGCCGCCGCCGGCGAGATCGGCCTCGGCGAGCACCTCGACAGCCGCTTTACCGAGCGCCTGGCGCGCTTCACCCGCTGGATGGACGGGGTGCGCCAGCAGTGCGCGCAGAACGAGCCGATCGCCGCGATCCGCAGCATGGTGATGGACATCGACTACGAGAACTGGCTGCGCCAGAACGCCTCCAGCGACAAGGTCGCCGATGCGCGCATGGGCAACGTCTGGTTCCTCGTCGACGCCCTGAAGAACACCCTGGAACGCGACGAGGACGGCGACATGACCGTCGAGGACGCCATCGGCAAACTGGTGCTGCGCGACATGCTCGAGCGCCAGCAGGAAGAGGAGGAAGGCGCCGATGGCGTGCAGATGATGACCCTGCATGCCTCCAAGGGCCTGGAGTACCCCTCGGTGTACATCCTCGGCGTGGAGGAGGACATCCTCCCGCACCGCTCCAGCATCGAGGCCGACACCGTCGAGGAAGAACGGCGCCTGGCCTATGTCGGCATCACCCGGGCCAAGCGCAACCTGACCATGACCTTCGCCGCCAAGCGCAAGCAGTACGGCGAGATCATCGAATGCTCGCCGAGCCGTTTCCTCGACGAGCTGCCGCCCGAGGACCTGATCTGGGAAGGCCAGGAAGACGCCCCCGCCGAGGTCAAGGCCGCCACCGGCAACTCGGCGCTGGCCAACATGCGCGCCCTGCTGAAAAAAGCCTGAGGCGGCGCCACACTCGAACAGCCCGGCGCAGACCGGGCATCCGACCAAGAACCAAGAGGGACACCGCGTGGACGCGCTGAAGCAGAAGATTCGTGAAGAAGGCATCGTGCTCTCCGAGCAGGTGCTCAAGGTCGATGCCTTCCTCAACCACCAGATCGATCCCGTGCTGATGCAGCAGATCGGCCACGAATTCGCCCGGCGCTTCGCCGGCCAGGGCGTCAGCAAGATCGTCACCATCGAGGCCTCCGGCATCGCCCCGGCGGTGATGGCCGGCCTGGAGCTGGGGGTGCCGGTGATCTTCGCCCGCAAGTACCAGTCGCTGACCCTCAAGGACGACCTGCTGACCTCCAAGGTGTTCTCCTTCACCAAGCAGACCGAGAGCACCATCGCCATCTCGGCCAAGCACCTCAATGCCGACGACCAGGTGCTGCTGATCGACGACTTCCTCGCCAACGGCCACGCCGCCCGGGCGCTGATCGACCTGATCGGCCAGGCCGGGGCGAGCATCGCCGGGGTCGGCGTGGTGATCGAGAAGTCCTTCCAGGCCGGTCGCGCCGACCTCGACGCCCGGGGCTACCGGGTCGAGTCCCTGGCGCGCATCGCCTCGCTGGCAGGCGGCGCGGTCAGCTTTCTGGAATAGTCGCGTGCAGCCCCGCCAGCACTAGGCGCTGATACAGCTCCTCGCGCCAGCCGTCCGGCGCGGCCAGGCCCATGCGTGCCAGGTGGCGGGCGAAGTCGTCCGGCGGCGGCGCCTCCAGGGCGGCCCGGCCCAGCTCCAGCGCCTCGCTGAGCTTGAACCTGCCCTTCAGCCAGTTCAGCGCGCGCAGCAGGTCGCGCTCCTCGCGGCCGAAGTCGCTGCCCAGCGGATACTCGTCGAACAGACTCGGATGGCGCGCCTGCACCGCCTGCAGGCGTTCCGGGCGGTTGTCGAGAAAGCGCGGATCGAGGCGGAAGTCCCGCGGCAGCTTGCCGGCCCGCTGCGCCTGCTCGATCAGCTCGGGCTGGAAGCGCGAGTCGCTGATGTTCAGCAGCGCCTCGATCACCTCGGCATCGGTCCTGCCGCGCAGGTCGGCGATGCCGTACTCGGTCACCACCAGGTCGCGCAGGTGGCGCGCGATGGTGACATGCCCATAGCTCCAGAGGATGTTGGAGCTGAGCCGCCCGGCCGACTCGCGCCAGCTGCGCAGCAGCAGGATGGAACGCGCGCCGTCCAGGGCCTGGGCCTGGGTGACGAAGTCGTGCTGGCCGCCGACCCCGCTGAGCACCCGACCGTCCTCCAGCTGGTCGGCCACCCCGGCGCCGAGCAGGGTCATGGCGAACGCGCTGTTGATGAAGCGCGCATCGCGGCGCTGCAGGCGCTTGAGCGCCTCCTCGCCATACAGCTGGTTGACGAAGCCGATGCCGGTCATGGCGAAACGCCCGCGCCGCGTGGCATCCATGTCGCGCAGGCGCCGGTAGAAGTCCGCCGGGCCGAGGAAGAAGCCGCCGTGCAGCAGCACCCCGCCGCGCGCCGGGCACAGGTGGGGGCGTAGCGCGGCCTGGGTGCGCGGGTCGTCCAGGGCGGCCGCCAGCTCGCGGCCATCGCTGAGCTGCAGGCGCTCGCCGCGCAGCTGCGGCGAGGCGTCGAGCAGACCGCTGGCCTGCAGCCAGGCCAGGGTCGCGGCGTCCAGGCGCGCCGGCAGGCCGGCGTCGAGCAGCGCCTGCACGCTGTGCGGCCGCCCCTCGCCGTCCAGCGCGCCGGCGGCGGCCAGCTGCTGCAGGCGCAGGTCGGGATAGACGCGGCGCCGCAGCACCCCGGCCTCGGCCAGGGCCAGCAGGCCGTTGACGAACATCTCGCTGCAGCCGTACACCCCCTCGTCGAAGGGCCCCAGGCCGCCGCTCGCGGCGATCTGCGCCGCCCAGCGCCCGCCCTGCAACGCCTCGAGTCCGGCGCGGTAGGCGTCGTTGTCCTGCTGCCGCGCCAGCAGCGCCGCGGTCAGTGCATCGCCCAGGGCGCCGATGCCGATCTGCAGCGTGCCGCCATCGCGCACCAGGCTGCTGGCATGCAGCCCGATGCACTGGTCCTGCAGGCTGACCGGCTGGTTCGGCACGGAGAACAGCGTGCTGCGCTCCGGCTCGCGCAGCAGCAGGTCGAAGCGCTCGCAGGGGACTTCCGCGGTACCCGCCATATAGGGCAGGTCCTCGTGTACCTGGGCCAGGCACAGGATGCGTTCGCCGGCCGCACGGCGCCGCTCCAGCAGGGGCAGCAGGTCGAGGGTGATGTCCGGGTTGCAGCTCAGGCTGAAGTGCCGCGGGCGCCGCGGGTCGCGGGCCACCAGCTGGGCGATCAGGTTGACCCCCTTGGCATCGAGGTCGCGGGCGACCTGGCTGTAGTTGCAGCTGTTGTAATCCTGCTGCGCCGCCGGGTTGTCCAGCAGGCTGCCCGGCTCGAGGAAGAACTGCTCGATGCGCACGTTGCCCGGCAACTGGCCGGCATGCAGGTCGGCGAGGAAATCCAGCTCGGGGTAGTCGCCGTAGACCCGCTCGACGAAGGGCTCGAGGAAGCGCCGCTGCAGCTCCTGGCGGGCCCGCGGACGGCCCAGGCACAGCGCCGTGTAGATGGTCAGCTGGCGCTCCGGCAGCTGCTTGAGGCGCGCATACAGGGCGTTGACCCAGCGGTTCGGCTTGCCCAGGCCCAGTGGCAGACCGAGGCGGATGGGGCCCTCGATAGCGTCCAGCACGCGATCGACGGCCTGCTCGATGGAACACGGCTCCGGCATCTGGCGACTCCCGACGACCTCCCTGGCGATGTCAGGTTTGACTGCGCGCCGGGCGGTTTTGCTGCATCGCCGGGACGAGAATGCGAAAAGCCGCCCGAAGGCGGCTTTTCAGTGCGGCAGTGGCTGCCTTACAGGCCGGCCATCTTCTCGATGGCCGCGCGCAGTTCGTCGTCCGAACAGTCGCCACAGGTGCCTTTCGGCGGCATGGCGTTGATACCGGAGATGGCATTGGCCAGCAGGCCGTCCACCCCGTTGCTGGCGCGGGCCTGCCAGGCGGCGCTGTCGCCGATCTTCGGCGCGCCCAGCACGCCGGCGCTGTGGCAGGCGGCGCAGTGCTTGGCGACGATGTCGTCGGCCGTGCGGGCCGCGCCGCCGGCGCTAGCCGCGACCGCCTCGACGCCCTTGCACTCCTCGCCCATCACGCAGACTTCGCCGACCGGCTTGAGGCGCGCGGCGATCTCGTCGTTGGTCGCGGCCTGCGCAGTCACTGCCCACAGGGCCAATACGGCGGCCGGGGCCACCAGCATCTTGCTAATTAGGTTCACGGATACACCCTCATCGTGGCTAGTCACGCCCGCGGCCACGGTTTCGCGAGCGGGCGACAGTATAACGGGAAGCCTGCCGGGCCGAAACAACCCAGATTGTCGCAGGGTTATTGGCCCGCGCCTCAGAAGTTGGCGGGGGTGGTCGCGCTGATCAGCCGCGCCGGCGCGTCGAAGGGGTTGCGGAAGCGATGGGGCCTGCTGCTCTCGAAGTAGTAGCTGTCGCCCGGCTCGAGGATGAACACCTCGCTGCCCACGGTCAGTTCCAGACGGCCCTCGACCAGCAGCCCGGCTTCCTCGCCCTCGTGGGCGTACATCTCGTCGCCGGTGTCGGCACCGACCGGATAGGTCTCGTCGAGAAAGGAGATGGCCCGGCTCGGATGGGCCTTGCCGACCAGCTTCATGGTCACCGCGCCGTCGGAGATGTCGATCAGTTCCCCGGCCCGATAGACCACCTGGGTGTGATTGTCCTGCTCCACCTCCAGGGAGAAGAACTCCACCAGGGACATGGGAATACCGGCCAGGACCTTCTTCAGCGAGCTGATCGAGGGGCTCACGCTGTTCTTCTCGATCATCGAAATGGTGCTGTTGGTGACGCCCGCGCGCTTGGCGAGCTCACGCTGGGAAAGGCCTTTGAGTTTGCGAATGGATTGCAGTCGTACACCGACGTCCAATGCTGGAGTCCCCCTGGGGAAGATACGGAAAATGTGCCCGTATCATGGCAACAGCGTTCAGTATTTACAACACCCTGCTTGCAAATCCTGCCCGGCGAGTCGCCTCACCCCCCGCAATAGAGCAGCGGCACCCGACGCAGGTTGCAGAACAGCTGGTAGGGAATGCTGCCGGCGCGGATCGCCACGTCGCTGGCCAGCACCTGCCGGCCCCACAGCTCGACCCGGCTGCCGAGGCCCGCCCGGGGCAGATCGGTCAGGTCGACGGTGAGCATGTCCATCGACACCCGGCCGATCAGCCGGGCGGGCTGGCCGTCGATGCTCACCGGCGTGCCGCTCGGGGCATGGCGCGGGTAGCCGTCGGCATAGCCCATGGCGACCACGCCGACCCGGGTCGGCCGCTCGGTGACGAAGCGCGCGCCGTAGCCGACCGGCTCGCCGGCCGGCAGCTCGCGCACGCTGATGATCTTCGACTCCAGGGTCATCACCGGCTGCAGGCGCGCCGCCTGGGCCTGCTCCTGCTCGAAGGGGGTGGCGCCGTAGAGCATGATGCCGGGGCGCACCCAGTCGCTGGGAATGTTGGGCCAGCCGAGCACGGCCGGCGAGTTGCGCAGGCTGATCTCCGCCGCCAGGCCCTGGCGGGCCTGCTGGAACACCGCCAGCTGCTCCTCGCTGCGCGGGCAATCCAGCTCGTCGGCGCGGGCGAAGTGGCTCATCAGCACGATCTTGCCGACCTTGCCGCTGGCCAACAGGCGCCGGTAGGCCGTCTGGTAGTCGGCCGGCGCCAGGCCGACCCGGTGCATCCCCGAGTCCATCTTCAGCCAGAGGGTCAGCGGCTTGCCCAGGGCGGTGCGCTCGATCGCCTCGATCTGCCACTGCGCATGCACCACGCACCAGAGGTCGTGTTGCTCGATCAGCGCCAGTTCCTCGGCCTCGAAGAAGCCCTCGAGCAGCAGGATAGGCGCGCGGATGCCCGCCTCGCGCAACTGCAGCGCCTCCTCGATGCAGGCCACGGCGAAGCCGTCGGCCTGCTCTTCCAGCGCCTGGGCGCAGCGCACGGCGCCGTGGCCGTAGGCGTCGGCCTTGATCACCGCCAGGGCCCTGGCGCCGGCCACCGCGCGGGCCAACCGGTAGTTGTGGCGCAGGGCCTCTAGATCGATCAGGGCACGGGCTGGACGCATGGCTCTCACACTTCTTGACGGAAACGGTGAATAAAAAGGCCCGGCAGAACCGGGCCAAGCAGGATTCAAGGTCGCATGCGTGGCCGGAACGAGACGACGGCTACGGGCTGACGGGGCTCAGTGCGCAGGCGCAGGACTGACATGCCCGGAGGTCTCCTTGGACTTGCTGTAACGGAAGATATCCAGGCCCTCGGCACTGATCTGCGGGCGCTTGTTGGCCATCAGGTCGGCGAGGAAGCGGCCGGAGCCGCAGGCCATGGTCCAGCCCAGTGTGCCGTGACCGGTGTTGAGGAACAAATTGCGGAAGCTGGTGGCGCCGACGATCGGCGTGCCGTCCGGGGTCGCCGGGCGCAGGCCGGTCCAGAAATCCACCTGGCTGAGGTCGCCGCCCTGGGGGTAGAGGTCGCCGACGATCATCTCCAGGGTCTCGCGCCGCCGCGGGTTGAGGCTCAGGTCGAAACCGGCGATTTCGGCCATGCCGCCGACCCGGATGCGGTCGTCGAAACGGGTGATGGCGACCTTGTAGGTCTCGTCGAGGATGGTCGAGGCCGGGGCCATGTCCGGGTTGACGATCGGCACGGTCAGCGAATAGCCCTTGAGCGGATACACCGGCGCACGGACCCCCAGCGGCTTGAGCAGCTGCGGGCTGTAGCTGCCGAGGGCCAGCACGTAGCGATCGGCGGTTTCCAGCTTGCCGTCGATCCACACGCCGTTGATGCGGTCGCCGGCGAAGTCCAGGCGCTCGATGCTCTGGCCGAAGCGGAACTCGACGCCCATCTGCTTGGCCATCTCGGCCAGCTTGGTGGTAAACACCTGGCAGTCGCCGGTCTGGTCGTTGGGCAGGCGCAGGGCGCCGGCCAGCTTGTCCTTGACCTGGGCCAGGGCCGGCTCGGCGCGGGCGATGCCGTCGCGGTCGAGCAGCTCGAAGGGCACGCCGGACTGCTGCAGCACGGCGATATCCTTGGCGGCGTTGTCCACCTGGGCCTGGGTGCGGAACAGCTGGGTGGTGCCCAGGCGGCGGCCTTCGTAGGCGATGCCGGTCTCGGCGCGCAGCTCGTCGAGGCAGTCGCGGCTGTACTCGGACAGGCGCACCATGCGCTCCTTGTTCACCGCGTAGCGGCTGGCGGTGCAGTTGCGCAGCATCTGCGCCATCCACAGGTACTGGTCGACGTCGGCGGTGGCCTTGATCGCCAGCGGCGCGTGCTTCTGCAGCAGCCACTTGATGGCCTTCAGCGGCACGCCGGGGGCGGCCCAGGGCGAGGCATAGCCGGGCGACACCTGGCCGGCGTTGGCGAAGCTGGTCTCCATGGCCGGCGCGGCCTGACGGTCGACCACCACCACTTCGAAGCCCTGACGGGCCAGGTAGTAAGCACTGACCGTACCTATTACACCACTGCCGAGCACCATAACCCGCATTCTTCACTCCTCGCCGCGACGATGCGCTGGCGTTTGCTGTCTAGAGAGTTGATGGGCGCAGTATATTGAGCAATAGCCAGTGCTTCTCACTATATTGATAGCTATATTTGGCGAGAATTCTCGGCAAGAAAGCGTTTTTCGGAGGGACATCTCCCATGCGTACCCAGCACCAGAGCCGTCGCGAACTGGACAAGATCGACCGCAACATCCTGCGCGCCCTGCAGGAGGACGGACGCATCTCCTTCACCGAACTGGGCGAGCGGGTCGGCCTGTCCACCACCCCCTGTACCGAGCGGGTACGGCGCCTGGAGCGCGAGGGCATCATCATGGGCTACCACGCCCGCCTCAACCCGCAGCACCTCAAGGCCAGCCTGCTGGTGTTCGTCGAGATCAGCCTGGACTACAAGTCCGGCGACACCTTCGAGGAGTTCCGCCGCGCCGTGCTCAAGCTGCCCCATGTGCTGGAGTGCCACCTGGTCTCCGGTGACTTCGACTACCTGGTGAAGGCGCGGATCAACGAGATGGCCAGCTACCGCAAGCTGCTCGGCGACATCCTGCTCAAGCTGCCCCATGTGCGCGAATCGAAGAGCTATATCGTCATGGAGGAGGTCAAGGAGTCCCTCAGCCTGCCGGTGCCGGAGTAGCCGGGCGCTCAGACCAGCAGCTGGCGGGTGCTGGCGATCAGCCGGTGCACCTGGCGCTCGAGCGCAGGCGCGGTCGCCTGCTCGGGGCCGCGCCCCCGCGGGCAGGGCAGGCTCGCCGTGGTGCCGAACAGCCGGCAGATCAGCGGGCGCTGGTCGTACACCCGGCAGCCCTGGGGGCCGAGGTGCACGCAGTCCCAGCGGGCCAGCGCCGCCTCGTGCTCGGCCGCGCTCCGCACCGGCAGCCGCGCCATCTCCTCGGACGAGGCGGTGACCGGGCCGCAGCAGTCGTGGCAGCCTGGCACGCAGGCGAACGCAGGAATCTGCCGGCGCAGGTGATCGATCTTGCGATTGGTACAGCTCATCGGCGCGGTCCTGGGAAATTTCGCGCATCTTACCCGCGACCAGCGCCGGCAGTGGGAAACGCGGCGCCCTTCCGACGAATTTCCCGTTTTTTGCCCTGCCCCCTTGGCGGCGGGCGGAAACCGCGCTTATTCTTCGTAAAATTTTCCAAACAAAATAATCAGGATTTCACACATGAACGCCCGCGTTCACCAACCGGTCCACAGCCCCCAGCACGCCGCCTCCTACTATGCCGCCAGCGTCAATCGCCAGCTCGACTTCCCGCCCCTGGGCGGCGAGCTGCGCGCCGACGTCTGCGTGGTCGGCGGCGGCTTCTCCGGGCTGAACACCGCCATCGAACTGGCGCAGAAGGGCCTGTCGGTGGTGCTGCTGGAGGCGCGCAGGGTCGGCTGGGGCGCCAGCGGGCGCAACGGCGGTCAGCTGATCCGCGGCGTCGGCCACGGCGTCGAGCAGTTCGAGTCGGTGATCGGTGCCGAGGGCGTACGCCAGCTCAAGCTGATGGGCCTGGAGGCGGTGGAGATCGTCCGCCGCCGGGTCGAGCAGTTCGCCATCGATTGCGACCTGACCTGGGGCTACTGCGACCTGGCCAACAAGCCCGGCCACCTGGCCGGCTTCGCCGAGGAAGCCGAAGAACTGCGCGGCCTCGGCTACCGCCACGAGCTGCGCCTGCTGCAGCCCGAACAGATGCACGAGGTGGTCGGCTCGCAGCGCTATGTCGGCGGCCTGATCGACATGGGCTCCGGCCACCTGCATCCGCTCAACCTGGCCCTGGGCGAGGCCGCCGCCGCCCAGTCCCTCGGCGTCCGGCTGTTCGAGGACTCGCCGGTGACCCGTATCGACTACGGCCGCGAGGTGCGCGTGCACACCGCCCGCGGCCAGGTGCGCGCCGCCCACCTGGTACTGGGCTGCAACGCCTACCTCGGCCAGCTGCAGCCGAGCCTCGGCGGCAAGGTGCTGCCGGCCGGCAGCTACGTCATCGCCACCGAGCCGCTCTCCGCGGATCAGGCCAAGGCGTTGATCCCGCGGAACATGGCGTTGTGCGACCAGCGCGTGGCCCTCGACTACTACCGCCTGTCCGCCGACCGTCGCCTGCTGTTCGGCGGCGCCTGCCACTACTCCGGGCGGGACCCGGCGGACATCGCCGGCTATATGCGGCCGAAGATGCTGGCGGTGTTCCCCCAGCTCAGAGATGTCGCGATCGCCTACCAGTGGGGCGGCATGATCGGCATCGGCGCCAACCGCCTGCCGCAGATCGGCCGGCTCAGGGAGCAGCCCAACGTGTTCTACGCCCAGGCCTACTCCGGCCACGGGGTCAACGCCACCCACCTGGCCGGCAAGCTGCTCGCCGAGGCCATCGCCGGGCAGGCCGGCGGCGGCTTCGAACTGTTCGCCCGGGTGCCGCACATGACCTTCCCCGGCGGCCGCTACCTGCGCTCGCCGCTGCTGGCCCTGGGCATGCTCTGGCACCGCCTCAAGGAAGTGCTCTAGCTGTGATCTCTCAGTAGGTTGTTCATCCGGGGCATTCCCGGAATTCTGGAAGTGCGACCAACCTAGCCTTCCAGGAGCCCCGGATGAACCTGCATAAACATGCCCGTCTTACCCCTCGCGGTCGAGCCCTTTTGGTTCGGCGCATCCAGCACGGCTTGCGGGTCGAAGAAGCCGCCCAGGCGGCCGGTGTGAGCGTGCGAACCGCCTACAAATGGTTGCGGCGCTTTCGCGAGGAAGGCGAGGCCGGGTTGATGGATCGTTCATCACGTCCGCAACACTGCCCGCATGCGACACCCGATACCGTGGTCGAGCGTCTGATCGAACATCGGCGATGCCGCAAGACCTATCGGCAGATCGCCAGAGAGCTAGGCTTGGCCGTCAGCACTGTTGCGCGCCGCCTGCGGCGGGCCGGCTTTCATCGACTGGCTGAGCTGGAGCCGGCGCCACCGGTGGTGCGCTACGAGTACCCGACACCCGGAGATCTGCTGCATCTGGATATCAAAAAGCTGGGCCGTTTCTGGCGACCTGGCCATCGGGTCACCGGCGACCGCCAGCAGAACTCCGACGGCGCGGGCTGGGAATTCGTCCACGTGGCCATCGACGATGCCAGCCGCATCGCCTTCAGCAGCCTGCATCCTGACGAGCGTGGTCGCAGTGCTTGCCAAGCCTTGCTCCAGGCGCTGCGCTACTACCGCAGCCTGGGCATTCGTTTCACCCGCATCATGACCGACAACGGCAGCTGCTATCGCTCTCGCACGTTTCGGCGTTTGCTCAGACGATTGGGGCTGCGCCATCTGCGCACCAAACCTTACACGCCACGCACCAACGGCAAGGCCGAGCGCTTCATCCAGACCAGTCTGCGCGAGTGGGCCTATGCCCATAGCTATGAAAGTTCGGCACAGCGAGCACAGCACCTGACGCCCTGGCTACATCACTACAATTGGCACCGGCCACACGCCAGCCTCGGCTACCAGCCACCAATCAGTCGCGTTCCGCTTTCACTGAATAACGTACTGGGTTTACACATCTAGCCCACGCCCCGCGCGCGGTCTATTTGCCGAGCGGCAGCGGCGCGAGGGCCTCGTCGAAGCCCCCGGGGCGAAACACCAACCAGACGAAGCCGGCCGCCCCGGCCGCCATCAGCAGCGGCAGCGCGTGGCCGCTGACCCACTGGCTGGCGGCCCCGGTGAGCAGCGGCCCGAGCAGGCATCCTATGCCCCACAGCTGAGCCACGTGGGCATTGGCGCGCACCAGTTCGTCGTCGCGATAGCGCTCGCCGATCAGGATCAACGACAGGGTGAACAGCCCCCCGGCACTGGCGCCGAACAGCACCAGCACCGGCCAGATCAGCGGGCCGTGCAGCAGCGGCGGAATCGCCAGGCTGGACAGCAGCAGCACCAGGCCGCAGCCGCGGAACAGGCTGCGCCGCGACAGATGATCGGCCAGCCAGCCGATCGGCAGTTGCAACACGGCATCACCGACCACCACCACGCTGACCATGAACAGGGCCACCTCCTGGCTGAAGCCCTGACGCAGGCCGTAGATCGGCAGCAGGGTGAGCATCATCGCCTCGAAGGCGGCGAACAGTGCCACGGCCCAGGCGATCGCCGGCAGCCTGCGGCAGAACGCCGGCAGGCCGCGCCCGGAGGCGCTGTGCGCATCGACCCGGGGAGCGCCGTCGCGCCCCAGCAGCCACAGCGCACCGCCGATCAACAGCCCGGTGCCGGTCCAGAACCCCAGGTCCGTCGCGGTGCCCAGGGCGGTGAGCAGCAGGGGCCCGCAGAGCTGGCTCAGCGCATAGCCGGTGCCATACAGGGCCACCAGGCGTCCGCGCCATTGCTCCACCGCCAGCTGGTTGATCCAGCTCTCGCCGAGGATGAACACCACGGTCAGGGCCACGCCGATCAGCAGGCGCAGCAGCAGCCACACCCCGTAGTCCTGCACCAGCGCCAGCAGCGCCACGGACAGCGCGCCGAGCAGCAGGCACAGCTGCATCAGCGGCGCCGTGCCCAGGCGCGAGGCCAGGCGCCCGGCCAGGGAGGCGCCGAGCAACACGCCGACCGCCGGCGTCGCCGCCATCACCCCGATGGCGAAGCTGCCATGCCCCCAGGCCTCCAGGCGCAGCGACACCAAGGGCATGGTCACCCCGAGCGCCAGGCCGATGCTGATGACGGCCGCGCAGACGGCGAAATAGGTTCCCCAGCGCATCTTTCCTCTCCTCTCCGTGGAGGCCCGACGTAAACGGCCGGGCCCCTTTTCAGGAAGCCCGGCCGCAGGCGTGGCTCGCCAGAGCCGACCTCGAATGCGGGCACCTGGCCCGCGCAAGCTTCAGAGCTTGATCCAGGTCGCCTTCAGCTCGGTGTACTTGTCGAAGGCGTGCAGCGACTTGTCGCGGCCGTTGCCGGACTGCTTGAAGCCGCCGAACGGCGCGGTCATGTCGCCGCCATCGTACTGGTTGACCCAGACGCTGCCGGCGCGCAGCGCCTTGGCGGTCAGGTGGGCCTTGGACAGGTTGCTGGTCCACACCGCCGCGGCCAGGCCGTAGACGGTGTCGTTGGCGATGGCCACGGCCTCTTCCACCGTGTCGAAGCCGATCACCGACAGCACCGGGCCGAAGATCTCCTCCTTGGCGATGCGCATGGCGTTGTCCACGCCGTCGAAGATGGTCGGCTCGACATAGGTGCCGCCGGTCTCCTCCAGCACCCGCTTGCCGCCGGCCACCAGCTTGGCGCCGTCATCGTGACCGGCCTGGATATAGCCCAGCACGTTGTTCATCTGGGTGGTGTCGACCAGCGCGCCGACATTGGTCGCCGGGTCCAGCGGATTGCCCGGCTGCCAGGTCTTGAGGGCCTCGACCACCAGGGGCACGAAGCGCTCCTTGATCGAATTCTCCACCAGCAGGCGCGAACCGGCGGTGCACACCTCGCCCTGGTTGAAGGCGATGGCACCGGCGGCCGCCGCGGCGGCGGCCTCGAGGTCCGGGGCGTCGGCGAAGACGATGTTCGGGCTCTTGCCGCCGGCCTCCAGCCAGACCCGCTTCATGTTCGACTCGCCGGCATAGACCATCAGCTGCTTGGCGATCTTGGTCGAGCCGGTGAACACCAGGGTGTCGACATCCATGTGCAGGGCCAGGGCCTTGCCCACGGTGTGGCCGAAGCCGGGCAACACGTTGAACACCCCGGCCGGGATGCCGGCCTCGATGGCCAGCCGGGCGATACGGATGGCCGTCAGCGGCGACTTCTCGGACGGCTTGAGGATCACCGAGTTGCCGGTGGCCAGGGCCGGGCCGAGCTTCCAGCAGCTCATCAGCAGCGGGAAGTTCCACGGCACGATGGCGGCGACCACGCCGATCGGCTCGCGGGTCACCAGGCCCAACTCGTCGTGCGCGGTGGCGGCCACCTCGTCGTAGATCTTGTCGATCGCCTCGCCGCTCCAGCGGATGGCATTGGCGGCGCTGGCCACGTCGATGTGCAGCGAATCACCGATCGGCTTGCCCATGTCCAGGGTTTCCAGCAGCGCCAGCTCCTCGCCATGCTGCTCCAGCAGTTCGGCGAAACGGATCATCACCCGCTTGCGCTTGGCCGGCGCCAGGCGCGACCAGACGCCGGCGTCGAAGGTGGCGCGGGCGTCACGCACGGCGATCTCGGCGTCGGCCGCATCGCAGCTGACCACCTGCGCCAGCAGGCGCCCGTCCACCGGGCTGATGCACTCGAAGGTGGCGCCGGACTGCGCCGCGCAGTATTCGCCGTGAATAAAGGCACGGCCTTCGATGTTCAGGGTCTTGGCGCGCTGTTCCCAGTCGGCGCGGGTCAGGCTAGTCATGCGGGCATCCTCTATCGGTAAAAAGTGCTGCGGCGGCGGCCGCGAGCACTGTCAATAATTCTGCAAGGCCCCTGCGGGCCGTTTTCCTGCTGGCAACACTAAACCAGAGGGCTGCACCTTTTCAATATTTTTGACAAAGCTCGATAAAACCCCCTTGTCATGTTCATTTTATTAAACATAGACTGCGCGAAATCGCTCCCTTGCACCCACTTTTTGCGCGTTTGGACGGACAGCATGACACTCGATAACTCCCCTCAAGCGAACGAAATAAACAACGGCCTCGACGATTTCTGGATGCCCTTCACCGCCAACCGTCAGTTCAAGGCCCGCCCGCGCCTGTTGGAAAGCGCCGCAGGCATGTATTTCACCAGCAGCGACGGCCGCAAGGTATTGGACGGCACCGCCGGACTTTGGTGCTGCAACGCCGGCCACGGTCGTCGGGAAATCACCGAGGCGGTGAGCCGGCAGATCGCCAAGCTGGACTTCGCCCCGACCTTCCAGATGGGCCATCCGCTGCCGTTCGAACTGGCCAGCCGCCTGGCCGAGATCGCCCCGGCCGGGCTGAACAAGCTGTTCTTCACCAACTCCGGCTCGGAGTCGGTCGACACCGCACTGAAGATCGCCCTGGCCTACCAGCGCGCCATCGGCCAGGGCACGCGCACCCGCCTGATCGGCCGCGAGCTGGGCTACCACGGGGTCGGCTTCGGCGGCATCTCGGTCGGCGGCATGGTCAACAACCGCCGCGCCTTCCCGGTGCAGCTGCCGGGGGTCGATCACCTGCCGCACACCCTGGACATCGCGCGCAACGCCTTCAGCCGCGGCCTGCCACGGTTCGGCGTCGAGAAGGCCGACGAACTGGAGCGCCTGGTCACCCTGCACGGCGCCGAAAACATCGCCGCGGTGATAGTCGAGCCGATGTCCGGCTCGGCCGGGGTGGTGCTGCCGCCGCTGGGCTACCTGCAGCGCCTGCGCGAAATCACCAAGAAGCACGGCATCCTGCTGATCTTCGACGAGGTGATCAGCGGCTTCGGCCGCGTCGGTCAGGCCTTCGCCGCCCAGCGCTGGGGCGTCACCCCGGACATCATCACCTGCGCCAAGGGCCTGACCAACGGCGCCATCCCCATGGGCGCGGTGTTCGTCGACGAGAGTATTTACCAAGCCTTTATGCAGGGCCCCGACGGCATCGAGCTGTTCCACGGCTACACCTACTCCGGTCACCCGGTGGCCTGCGCCGCCGCCCTGGCGACCCTGGACATCTACCAGGGCGAGCGCCTGTTCGACCAGGCCATCGAGCTGGAAGGCTACTGGCAGGACGCCCTGCATAGCCTGCAGGGCCTGCCCAACGTGATCGACGTTCGCGCCGTCGGCCTGGTCGGCGGCGTGCAGCTGGCGCCCCGCGCACAGGGCGCCGGCATGCGTGGCTATCAGGTGTTCGAGCAGTGCTTCTACAACGACCTGATGGTACGGGTGACCGGCGATACCCTGGCCATGTCGCCACCGCTGATCGTGGAGAAGGCGCAGATCGACAGCCTGGTCGAGAAGCTCGCCGACGCGATTCGCCAGGCCCACTGACCGACAACCACGGAGCCACACGATGAACATCGAACAGATAGTCGACTTCGCCCAGGCCGGCAGCGCCGCCGAGCACTACCGCCCGGCGCCGGAGAAGGTGCTCAAGGGCGATCCCGCGCAGAGCGTGCGCAATCACTACGCCAGCCCCTGCGGCCAGTTCAACGCCGGCGTCTGGGAGGGCGCCGTGGGCCTGTGGACGGTCAGCTACAGCGAACACGAATACTGCGAGATCCTCCAGGGCGTCTCGGTACTCCGCGACGCCGCCGGCAACGCCAGGACCGTGCGCGCCGGCGACCGTTTCGTCATCCCCGCCGGCTTCGCGGGCACCTGGGAGGTGCTGGAGCCCTGCCGCAAGGTCTACGTGATCTTCGAGCCGGTGCCGGCCTGACTCCGCGACTTTCCTGCGTCACCCTTTAGCCCGCGTCATGCGGGCATTTTTTTGCGCCGACGACAGAAACGAAAAAGCCCGCCATGGAGGCGGGCTTTTCGACAAGGCGCGGATCAATTACTTGATCTTGGCTTCCTTGTACATCACGTGCTTGCGTACGACCGGATCGAATTTCTTGATTTCGATCTTGTCGGGGGTGGTGCGCTTGTTCTTGTCGGTGGTGTAGAAGTGGCCGGTACCGGCGCTGGACACCAAACGGATCAGTTCACGCATGATTAGCTCCTTAAACCTTTTCGCCGCGAGCGCGCAGCTCGGACAGCACTACGTCGATACCACGCTTGTCGATGCAGCGCATGCCCTTGGCAGATACGCGCAGACGCACGAAGCGCTTCTCGGACTCGACCCAGAAGCGATGGTGCTGCAGGTTCGGCAGGAAACGACGACGGGTTTTGTTGTTTGCGTGGGAAATGTTGTTCCCGGTTACCGGACCCTTACCGGTAACTTGACAGACTCTCGACATGCCTCAGCCCTCTAAACCACATGCCCAACCCGGCATGGGTTGGCCGCTTAAACTCAATGTCATTGGCGCTCTGCGCCGCGTTTCTCGAGGGTCTTACCGGCCACACCTGAAAGCGCAACAACCGGGCCCCTAGAAAAGAGCGCTGCTTTATACCAGAAAGGCTCCAAGGCAACAAGGTCGAATGCACTTTAGCGCGCCTGGGCGATGGCCGCGGACAGCCCACGGCGCCGCCTGCGCCGGGCACGGGGCGTCTCGACCGCTCGTCGCCCTGGCGCGCTGTTCCGCCACCGCCTTATGGTCTAGGGTAGGACCTTGCCGGCTCGCGACTGCAAGCGCGCCACACCACCCAGGAGCCCGCCATGCGCCTCGCCGCCCTCCCGTTGCTGCTCGTCCCACTGTTCAGTCCCCTGCTCGCCCAGGCCGCCACCCTGAGCGTCTGCACCGAAGCCAGTCCCGACGGCTTCGACGTGGTCCAGTACAACTCGCTGACCACCACCAACGCCTCGGCGGACGTCCTGATGAACCGCCTGGTGGAGTTCGATGCGGCCAGCGGCACCCTGCAGCCGAGCCTGGCCCAGGGCTGGGAAGTCAGCGAGGACGGCCTGAGCTACAGCTTCGAGCTGCGCCGCGGGGTGCAGTTCCACAGCACCGCCTACTTCACCCCCAGCCGCGCGCTGAACGCCGACGACGTGCTGTTCAGCTTCCAGCGCATGCTCGAACCCTCGCACCCCTGGCACAAGGTCGCGCCGAGCGGTTACCCCCATGCCCAGTCGATGCAGCTGCCCGGCCTGGTGGCACGCCTCGACAAGCTCGGCGAGCACCGCCTGCGCGTCACCCTCAAGCGCCCCGACGCCACCTTCCTCGCCACCCTGAGCATGGGCTTCGCCTCCATCTATTCGGCCGAGTACGCCGCGCAGCTGCTCGCCGCCGGCACCCCGGAGCGGCTCAACAGCCAACCGGTCGGCACCGGCCCCTTCGTCTTCAAGCGCTTCCAGAAGGACGCCCTGGTGCGCTACAGCGCCAACGCCCAGTACTTCGCCGGCAAACCGGCGGTGGACGACCTGGTGTTCGCCATCACCCCCGATGCCAACGTGCGCCTGCAGAAGCTGCGCCGCGGCGAGTGCCACATCGCCCTGTCGCCCAAGCCCCAGGACGTGCGCAGCAGCGCCGGCGACGAGACGCTCACCAGCGTACAGACCGCGGCCTTCATGACCGCCTTCGTCGGCATCAACAGCCAGCACCCGCCCCTGGACCAGACGCGCGTGCGCCAGGCGATCAACTTGGCCTTCGACAAGGCCAGCTACCTGAAGGCGGTATTCGAGGACAGCGCCGAGGCGGCCAGCGGACCCTACCCGCCCAACACCTGGAGCTTCGCCGGCGAACTGCCGGGCTACCCCCACGACCCGGACAGGGCCCGCGCCCTGCTGGCCGAGGCCGGCCTGGCCGGGGGCTTCGAGACGACCATCTGGACCCGGCCGTCCGGCAGCCTGCTCAACCCCAACCCGGCCCTCGGCGCACAGCTGCTGCAGGCCGACCTGGCCAAGGTCGGCATCCAGGCGCAGATCCGCGTGATCGAGTGGGGCGAGCTGATTCGCCGGGCCAAGGCCGGCGAGCACGACCTGCTGTTCATGGGCTGGGCCGGCGACAACGGCGACCCGGACAACTTCCTCACCCCGCAGTTCTCCTGCGCCGCGCTCGAGTCCGGACTGAACTTCGCCCGCTACTGCGACCCGCAGCTGGACCGCCTGATCAGCGGGGGCAAGACCACCAGCGAACAGGCGATACGCAGCGCGCTGTACCGGCAGGCCCAGGCGATCATCCAGCGGCAGGCGCTGTGGCTGCCCCTGGCCCACCCCACCGCCTTCGCCCTGACCCGCAAGGAGGTCGAGGGCTACCGGGTCAGCCCCTTCGGTCGCCAGGACTTCGCCCGGGTGCGCCTCGCCCCCTGAGCCCGACGCGGCGACCGCCGGCGCGCGGCCCGGGCCTACAACCAGCCGTACTCGGCCAGGGACAGCGGCTCGCCGTCGCCGACGATGAAGTGATCGAGCACGCGCACGTCCACCAGCTCCAGCGCCTCCTTCAGGCGCCTGGTCAGCAGCCGGTCCGCCTGGCTCGGCTCCGCCACCCCGGAGGGGTGGTTGTGGGTGAGGATCAGCGCCGCGGCGTTGTGCGCCAGGGCCCGCTTGACCACCTGGCGCGGGTAGACGCTGGCGCCGTCGATGGAACCATGGAACAGCGCCTCGAAGGCCAGCACCCGGTGCCTGGCGTCGAGGAACAGACAGCCGAACACCTCGTGGGGCTCATGGCGCAGCAGCGCCTTGAGGTAGTCGCGCACCGCCTGCGGGCTCTCCAGCGCCGAGTCGCGGCGCAGCTGCTCGGCCAGGTGGCGCCGGGCCATCTCCAGCACCGCCTGCAGCTGGGCGAACTTCGCCGGGCCCAGGCCCAGGCGCCGGCTGAAGGCCGGCAGATCGGCCTGCAGCAGCGCGCGCAGGCCGCCGAAATCGCCAAGCAGGTGGCGCGCCAAGTCCACCGCGCTCTGCCCGGCGACGCCGGTGCGCAGGAAGATCGCCAGCAGCTCGGCGTCGCTCAGGCTCGCGGCGCCCAGGGCCAGCAGCTTCTCCCGCGGGCGCTCCGCCGCGGGCCAATCGCGAATGCTCATGTCACCTCCGTGTCGAGCCAGGCGCCGCTGCTCCGCTGCGGGCGCTGTGCTATCGTAGCCCATCTTTTGCGCGGCGAACGGCCTGGGGAGGTGTCATCGCCGCGGCGCACATCCACCCAATATAAAAGGCAGGCCTATGCAGCGGCTTTATCGCAAACGCATCATCGTCGGCGTGGGGGGCGGCATCGCCGCGTACAAGAGCGCCGAGCTGGTTCGCCGGCTCAAGGATCAGGGCGCCGAGGTGCGGGTGGTGATGACCCAGGGCGGTCGCGAGTTCATCACCCCGCTGACCCTGCAGGCGCTGTCCGGCCATCCGGTGCACCTGGACCTGCTCGACCCCGCCGCCGAAGCCGCCATGGGCCATATCGAACTGGCCCGCTGGGCCGACCTGGTGCTGATCGCCCCGGCCACCGCCGACCTCATGGCCCGCCTGGCCCAGGGCGTGGCCGACGACCTGCTGACCACCCTGGTGCTGGCCACCGACGCCACGGTGGCCCTGGCGCCGGCGATGAACCAGGCGATGTGGCGCGACCCGGCGACCCAGGCCAATGCCCGCCTGCTGGCCGAGCGCGGCCTGCGCCTGTTCGGCCCGGCCGCCGGCGAGCAGGCCTGCGGCGACGTCGGCCCCGGGCGCATGCTCGAGGCCGAGACCCTGGCCCAGTGCGCCGCCGACTGTTTCGAACGCCAGGCGCTGACCGGCCAGCACGTGCTGATCACCGCCGGCCCGACCCAGGAAAACATCGATCCGGTGCGCTACATCACCAACCACAGCTCCGGCAAGATGGGCTTCGCCCTGGCCGAGGCGGCCGCCGAAGCCGGCGCCCGGGTCACCCTGGTCAGCGGCCCGGTGCACCTGCCGACGCCGGAGCGGGTCAACCGCATCGACGTGGTCAGCGCCCGCGACATGCTCGCCGCCTGCGAGGCGGCCATGCCCTGCGACCTGCTGATCGCCGCCGCGGCCGTCGCCGACTACCGCCCGGAAGTGGTCGCCCCGCACAAATTGAAGAAAGACCCGCGCAACGGCGACGGCCTGCTCCTGCAGATGGTGCGCAACCCGGATATCCTCGCCACCCTGGCCCACCGCAGCGACCGCCCGTTCAGCGTCGGCTTCGCCGCCGAGACCGAGAACCTGCTGGAGTACGCCTCGCGCAAGCTCATGGACAAGAACCTCGACCTGATCGTCGCCAACGACGTGGCCAACCCCAGCATCGGCTTCAACAGCGAGGAGAACGCCATCACCGTGATCGACCGCGACCTGCAGCAGAACGCCTTCGCCCAGACCAGCAAGAGCAAGATCGCCCGCCAGCTGCTGGCCTTCATCACCGACCGACTGAACAAGAACTGACCATGCACGCATTGCAAGCCAAGATCCTCGACCCGCGCCTCGGCCGCGACTTCCCGCTGCCGCACTACGCCACCCCAGGCTCCGCCGGCCTCGACCTGCGCGCCATGCTCGAGCGCGACACCGTCCTCGAGCCCGGCCAGACCCTGCTCATCCCCACCGGCCTGTCGATCTATATCGGCGACCCCGGGCTGGCGGCGATGATCCTGCCGCGCTCGGGCCTCGGCCATAAGCACGGCATCGTGCTCGGCAACCTGGTCGGCCTGATCGACTCGGACTACCAGGGCGAGCTGATGGTGTCCTGCTGGAACCGCGGTCAGAGCGCCTTCACCGTCGCGGTCGGCGAACGCATCGCCCAGCTGGTCCTGGTGCCCGTGGTGCAGGCGCACTTCGAGCTGGTCGAGCAGTTCGATGAAAGCCAGCGCGGCGCCGGCGGCTTCGGGCACTCGGGCAGCCATTGATCGCCCCGACTCTTTCCAGGATGAATCGCCGAGGAGCCCTTCGATGAAACTCTTCAAGCGCACCGCCAAGGATGCCCGCCCCGCCGCCCAGGGCAAAGCGCCACGCACCGGCCCGCGGCTGTCGGCATTGCTGCCGGGCCTGCTGGCCGTCGCCACGGGCCTGCTGCTGGCCGCCGGCCTGCTGTGGTTCGGTGTGCTGGCCAGCGCCCAGCAACAGCACCGCCAGCAGCTGGCCCAGGCCTGGGGCGGCGGCCAGGCCGCGACCCTGCAGCTGGCCCTCGAGCAACTGGCCAGCGCCACCCAGCGCGCGGCACACAACCCGCAGCTGCTGGAGGCCCTGCAGAGCCAGGACCGCGAACGCATTCGCACCGCCGAGCGCAACCTCGGCTATTGGGCCGGCGTGGTCGATGCCCACCTCAACCCGCACGGCCAGGCGACCCAGGACATGAACCGCGACGCGCCGATGAACTTCGCCGCCCTGGACCTGTTGCGCCGCGTGGAGAACGGCCAGATCCCCGCGGTCGAAGCCTACCGGATCGGCGAGCGCTGGCTGGTGTACAGCGCCGCGCCGGTGCGCCTGAGCGACGACCAGCCGCTGCAGGGCACCCTGCTGCTGGCCTTCGACCTCAAGCACCTGCTGGCCAGCCTGCCGCCGCTGCCGGCCGCGGTCGGCCAGCTGCAGCTGTTCCAGCAATTCGCCGGCGGCACCCCGCAGCTGCTGGCCCAGCGCGGCCAGGCCGAGGGCAGCGGGCTGCGCTTCGACAGCGGCAACCCCAACTGGGCCCTCGGCTTCACCCCGGGGCCGGCCCTCGACGCCTCGGCCCTCTCGCCGGCCCTGCTCGGCCTCGCCGCCTTGCTGACCCTGGTCGGGGCCGTGCTGGGCCTGCTGCTGGTGCACGGCGGCCTGCAGCGGCGCCTGCACGCCGACGTCCAGCAACTCGGCCAGATGATCGGAGAACTCTCGGCCGGTAAAAGCGTCAAAGCCTTCAGCCTGAGCCTGCCGGCCCTCGACGGCCTGGCCCGGACCCTGGCCCGCCTGCCGCGCCACCCTCCTGAGAGTGCGCCGGCGGCGCAAACGCCCGAAAAGGGCGCCCTCCCCCCGGCGGCCGCAACGGCGCCGCACGAGCCGGCGGATCTGGTCGATCCGCTATTCCAAGACGCCGATATCCTCGATATCGACATTCTCGACGAAGACCAGGATCTCCTGGGACTGGAGCAACCCCCCGCAATGAGTACTCAGCAAGCCGCCCCGACCCTTCCCGCCGACATCTTCCGCGCCTACGACATCCGTGGCGTGGTGGGCAGCAGCCTGACCGCCGAGACCGCCTACTGGGTCGGCCGCGCGGTCGGCTCGCAGAGCCTGGCACTGGGCGAGGCGAACGTCGCCGTCGGCCGCGACGGGCGCCTGTCCGGGCCCGAGCTGATGCAGCAGCTGATCCAGGGCCTGCTCGACTGCGGCTGCACGGTCAGCGACGTCGGCATGGTGCCGACCCCGGTGGTCTACTACGCCGCCCATATCCTCGCCGGCAAGTCCGCGGTGATGCTCACCGGCAGCCACAACCCGCCGGACTACAACGGCTTCAAGATCGTCATCGCCGGCGACACCCTGGCGGGCGAGCAGATTCAGGCGCTGAAGGCACGCATCGACGCCAACGACCTGGCCAGCGGTGTCGGCAGCGTCGAGCAGGTCGACGTGCTGCAGCGCTACTTCAAGCAGATCCGCGACGACATCGCCCTGGCCAGACCGCTGCGCGTGGTGGTCGACTGCGGCAACGGCGCCGCCGGGGTGATCGCCCCGCAACTGATCGAGGCCCTGGGCTGCAACGTGATCCCGCTGTATTGCGAGGTGGACGGCACCTTCCCCAACCACCACCCGGACCCGGGCAAGCCGGAGAATCTGGCCGACCTGATCGCCAGGGTCGAGGCCGAGCAGGCCGACCTCGGCCTGGCCTTCGACGGCGACGGCGACCGCGTCGGCGTGGTGACCAACAAGGGCACCATCGTCTACCCGGACCGCCTGCTGATGCTGTTCGCCAAGGACGTGGTGTCGCGCAATCCCGGCGCCGACATCATCTTCGACGTCAAGTGCACCCGCCGCCTGACCCCGCTGATCAGCGGCTACGGCGGCCGCCCGGTGATGTGGAAGACCGGCCACTCGCTGATCAAGAAGAAGATGAAGGAAACCGGCGCGCTGCTGGCCGGCGAGATGAGTGGCCACATCTTCTTCAAGGAGCGCTGGTTCGGCTTCGACGACGGCATCTATGCCGCCGCCCGCCTGCTGGAGATCCTCAGTCAGGACAAGCGCGACGCCGAACAGGTGTTCGCCGCCTTCCCCAGCGACATCTCCACCCCGGAGATCAACATCCCCGTCACCGAGCAGAGCAAGTTCGGCCTGATCGACAGCCTGCAGCGCGACGGCGCGTGGGGCGAGGGCAACATCACCAGCCTCGACGGCGTGCGCGTCGACTACCCCAAGGGCTGGGGTCTGGTGCGCGCCTCCAACACCACGCCGGTGCTGGTACTGCGCTTCGAGGCCGACAGCGAGCAGGAGCTCGAACGCATCAAGGGCGTGTTCCGCAGCCAGCTGCAGCGTGTCGCCGCCGATATTCACCTACCGTTCTGAAAGAGCGATTCAGCATTTGGAGTCCCGCATGACCCTCGAGCGTGATGCCGCCGCCCAGGTGGCCAAGGTTCTATCCGAAGCCCTGCCCTATATCCGCCGCTTCGTCGGCAAGACCCTGGTGATCAAGTACGGCGGCAACGCCATGGAGAGCGAAGACCTCAAGCAAGGCTTTGCCCGCGACATCGTGCTGATGAAGGCGGTCGGCATCAACCCGGTAGTGGTGCACGGCGGCGGTCCGCAGATCGGCGACCTGCTCAAGCGCCTGTCGATCGAAAGCCACTTCATCGATGGCATGCGCGTCACCGACACCGCCACCATGGACGTGGTGGAGATGGTGCTCGGCGGCCAGGTCAACAAGAGCATCGTCAACCTGATCAACCAGCATGGCGGCAGCGCCATCGGCCTGACCGGCAAGGATGCCGGGCTGATCCGCGCCAAGAAACTCAAGGTCTCGCGCCAGACCCCGGAGATGACCCAGCCGGAAATCATCGACATCGGCCATGTCGGCGAGGTCACCGGGATCAACACCGAGCTGCTGAACATGCTGGTCAAGGGCGACTTCATCCCAGTGATCGCGCCCATCGGCGTCGGTCCGGACGGCGAGTCCTACAACATCAACGCCGACCTGGTGGCGGGCAAGGTCGCCGAGGCGCTGAAGGCCGAGAAGCTGATGCTGCTGACCAACATCGCCGGCCTGATGGACAAGCAGGGTGAGGTGCTGACCGGCCTGACCACCGAACAGGTCGACGGCCTGATCGCCGACGGCACCATCTACGGCGGCATGCTGCCGAAGATCCGCTGCGCCCTGGAGGCGGTGCAGGGCGGGGTGACCAGCGCCCACATCATCGACGGCCGGGTGCCCAACGCGGTGCTGCTGGAGATCTTCACCGACAGCGGCGTCGGCACCCTGATCTGCAACCGCAAGCGCCAGTAAGACCGGCGCCTCGACCGAGGCGTCACGTGTCCGGGACAGGGAAAGGCGCTAGGGGCGCGCGCCCAGCAACTCGCTGAGCCGCGCCCGATCGGCGGCGAAACTGGCCCTGGCCTGCTGGCGCGCCTCCTGGTAGCGGGCGATGTCCTGCTGCAGACGCTGCTGCTCGGCCAGTTGATTGCCGATCTGCGCCAGCAGGTGCTCCGGCACCGCACGCCCGGCACGTTCGTGCTCGGCGGCCTGGCTCTGCAGGTTGCCCTGCTGGGTGCGCGCCGACTGCAGGTTGCCGCGGGCCACGCCGATCAGGGCGTCCAGCTCGGCCAGCTTGCGCTCGAGGGCGCGGTCGACATCCTCCGGCCCGCTATACAGCCGCAGCAACTGCGCATCGCTGCCGGCCCGGGCCTTGTCGGCCAGCAGCCGCCGACGCTCCGCGGCACTGGGCGCCGGCGGCACCACCTGGATCACCCGCCCCTGCTCGTTGAGCACCTCGTAGCCCTTGGCGATGAACTCCGGCGGCACGCCCTGGCGACTGAGCACGGTGATGCCCTGATCGTCGACATAGCGGTACAGCTCGGCGGCGCCGGCCGCGAGCGGCAGCAGCATGCCGAACAGCAGCGAACAGTGGATCAGGGCCGGTCTGTGCATCGGAGCACCATCTTATGCGGGGGCGTTAGATTCCATACTCGGCGCGGTACGCCTCCACCGCCGGTAGATACTGGCGCAGTTGCGCGTCGCCCGCCAGGTACTCGAGCACCTGCTCGAGCGACACGATGCTCACCACCGGCATGCCGAAGTCGCGCTCGACCTCCTGTATCGCCGACAGCTGGCCCTGGCCACGCTCCTCGCGGTTCAGCGCGATCAGCACGCCGGCGGCCTGGGCGCCCTGAGCCTGGATGATCTGCATCACCTCGCGAATGGCCGTGCCGGCGGTGATCACGTCGTCGATGATCAGCACCTTGCCGGCCAGCGGCGCACCAACCAGGGTGCCGCCTTCGCCATGAGCCTTGGCTTCCTTGCGGTTGAAGCACCAGGGCAGGTCGCGCTGGTGGTGCTCGGCCAGGGCCACCGCGGTGGTCGCCGCCAGGGGGATGCCCTTGTAGGCCGGACCGAACAGCACGTCGAAGGGAATTCCGCTGTCGACCACCGCCGCCGCGTAGAAGCGCCCGAGCCGAGCCAGCGCCAGGCCGCTGTCGAACAGCCCGGCGTTGAAGAAATAGGGGCTGGTGCGCCCGGACTTGAGGGTGAACTCACCGAAGCGCAGCACGCCGCGCTCGATGGCAAAACGAATGAAGTCGCGCTGGTACGCTTGCATGGAAAATCCCGGACGGCACGGATTTGGCTAGGAATTTAGCTAATTGGAGACGAGCTCGGGTATCATACACGCACGTGTTTTTGGGGGCCATTTATGCGGATCATCAGTGTGAACGTGAATGGTATTCATGCTGCAGTCGAGCGCGGTTTGCTCAGCTGGCTGCAAGCACAGAATGCCGACGTCATCTGCCTGCAGGACACCCGCGCCTCCGCCTTTGAGCTGGACGACCAAGCCTTCCAACTGGACGGCTATTTCCTCTATGCCTGCGATGCTGAAGTGCCGAGCCAAGGTGGCGTGGCACTCTATTCGCGGTTGCAACCCAAGGCGGTAATCAGTGGACTCGGCTTTGAGATGGCCGATCGCTACGGGCGCTACCTGCAGGCCGATTTCGACAAGGTGAGTATCGCCACCCTGCTGCTGCCATCCGGGCAGGGCGGCGACGAGAGCTTGAACCAGAAGTTCAAGTTCATGGACGACTTCACCCATTATCTGGACAAGCAGCGCCGCAAGCGCCGCGAGTACATCTATTGCGGCTCGCTGTACGTGGCGCATCAGAAGCTGGACGTGAAGAACTGGCGCGACTGCCAGCAGTCGCCGGGCTTCCTCGCGCCGGAACGCGCCTGGCTCGACGAGGTGATCGGCAGCATGGGCTATGTCGATGCCCTGCGCGAAGTCAGTCGCGAGGGCGAGCAGTTCAGCTGGTGGCCGGACAGCGAGCAGGCCGAGCTGCTCAATCTGGGTTATCGCTTCGACTATCAGCTGCTCACGCCCGGCATGCGCCGCAACGTGCGCACCGCACGCCTGCCGCGCCAGCCGCGCTTCTCGCAGCACGCGCCGCTGATCGTCGACTACGACTGGATCCTCAGCCTGTAAGCTCAGCAGTAACGAAAAAGCCGGCGATCAGCCGGCTTTTTCGTTCAGCGAACAGGCTTACTTCACCAGGCGCCAGCACAGCGGGTAGCGATAGACCTCGCCGGCATTGGCCTTGATGCCGGCGATGATCGTCAGCACCAGCGCCACCACGCTGACCAGCAACATCAGCGGGAAGCCGATGATGACCCAGGCCAGCACGCCGCAGATCATCATGGCCAGGCTGAAGGTGATCTGGAAATTCAGCGCCTCCTTGCCCTGGTCATCGACGAAGGCGGCGCTGTCCTTCTTCATCTGCCAGATGATCAGCGGCCCGATCACGTTGCCGACCATGGGCACCAGAAACCAGAAGAACGCCGCGTAATGACAGAACATCGCCCACTTGCGCGCTTCCGGGCCGGGGCTCGGCACGAGTTCCTGCTGCTCCATGGTCAACCTCCTGCACAGCCGAACCGTATCAGTCGGCCAGCGCCGCCTGCTGCAACTCGAACAGCTCGCCCATGCCCTGCCGGGCCAGCGCCAGCATCGCGTTCAGCTCCTCGGGCTGGAACGGCGCGCCTTCGGCGGTACCCTGCACCTCGATGAAGCCACCGGCGCTGGTCATCACCACGTTCAGGTCGGTCTCGGCGGCCGAGTCCTCCAGGTAGTCGAGGTCCAGCACCGGCTCGCCCTGGTACATGCCCACCGACACGGCGGCGATCATCTGCTTGAGCGGATCGCCGCCCTTGAGGCCGCCGCGCTTCTTGATCACCTTCAGGGCATCGACCAGGGCCACCATGGCGCCGGTGATCGAGGCGGTGCGAGTACCGCCGTCCGCCTGGATCACGTCGCAGTCGACGTACAGGGTGTTCTCGCCGAGCTTGGACATGTCCAGGGCCGCGCGCAGCGAACGGCCGATCAGCCGCTGGATCTCCAGGGTACGCCCGCCCTGCTTGCCGCGGCTGGCCTCGCGCTGGTTCCGCTCGCCGGTGGCGCGCGGCAGCATGCCGTACTCGGCGGTCAGCCAGCCCTGACCCTGGCCCTTGAGGAAGCGCGGCACGCCCGACTCGACGCTGACCGTGCAGATCACCTTGGTATCACCGAACTCCACCAGGACCGAGCCCTCGGCATGCTTGGTGTAGTTGCGGGTGAGGCGGATCGGGCGCAACTGATCGGCGGCGCGGCCACTGGGACGTTTCATCGAGGAATACCTGCTCTGGAGTGAAATCTGCCCTGCATTATAGGGGCCATGGCCCGGCGGCGACACGACCAATTGGGAGCCGGCGACGCTCTGCGCTACAATCCTGCGCCTTTCGTCCCGACTTTCCGCGAGGTGCGCCCCCGATGATCCACAGCATGACGGCCTTCGCCCGCGCCGAACAGGCCGGGCCAAACGGCACCCTGAGCTGGGAGCTGCGTTCGGTCAACCATCGCTACCTGGAACCCCACCTGCGCCTGCCGGAAGCCTTCCGCGACCTCGAGGGCGCGGTGCGCGAGGCCCTGCGCCAGGGGCTGTCGCGGGGCAAGGTCGAGTGCACCCTGCGCTTCGCCGAGGACAATGCCGGCAAGCCGCTGCAGCTCGACCGCGAGCGCGCCGCCCAGCTGGTCGCCGCGGCGGAGAGCGTGGCGGCCCTGATCCAGCAGCCGGCCCCGCTCAATCCCCTGGAGGTGCTCGCCTGGCCCGGCGTACTGGTGGCCGACGCCGCCGATCCCCAGGCCCTCAACAAGACCGCCCTGAGCCTGTTCAACCAGGCCTTGGGCGAGCTGAAGAACGGCCGCGGGCGCGAAGGCGCCGAGCTGGCCAAGCTGCTGAACGAGCGCCTGGACGGCATCCTCGCGGAAGTCGCCGCCCTGCGCGAACTGGTGCCGCAGATGCTCGAGGCGCAGCGGCAGAAGGTCCTCGAGCGCTGTGCCGAGATGCAGGTCGAACTCGATCCCCAGCGCCTGGAGCAGGAGCTGGTGCTGCTGGCGCAGAAGAGCGACGTGGCCGAAGAACTCGACCGCCTCGCCACCCATGTCGGCGAGGTACGCCGCGTGCTCAAGGCCGGCGGCGCCGCCGGCCGGCGCCTGGACTTCCTCATGCAGGAACTCAACCGCGAGGCCAACACCCTCGGCTCCAAGGCCTTCGACCCGCGCAGCACCCAGGCGGCGGTCAACCTCAAGGTACTGATCGAGCAGATGCGCGAACAGGTGCAGAACATCGAATAGCCCTGGCGGCAACCGGCCCAACCACTCATCACCTTCAAGAACTGAACGCACGACAGCCTCGGGAACCACTCATGACCACTACCACCGGCACCCTCTATATCGTTTCCGCCCCCTCCGGCGCCGGCAAGACCAGCCTGGTCAAGGCGCTGATCGACAGCGAGCCGCTGATCCGCGTCTCGGTCTCCCACACCACCCGCGCCATGCGTCCCGGGGAAGCCGACGGGGTGAACTACCATTTCGTCGACCACCAGCAGTTCCACGCCATGCTCGACCAGAATGCCTTTCTCGAGCACGCCGAGGTGTTCGGCAACCTCTACGGCACCTCCCAGCGCTGGGTCGAGCAGACCCTCGCCGAAGGCTACGACCTGATTCTGGAAATCGACTGGCAGGGCGCGCAGCAGGTACGCCGGCTGATGCCCCAGTCCAAGTCGATCTTCATCCTGCCGCCGACCCAGGAGGCGCTGCGTCACCGCCTGACCAACCGCGGCCAGGACAGTGGCGAGATCATCGAGCAGCGCATGCGCGAGGCGGTCAGCGAGATGAGCCACTACGTCGAGTACGACTACCTGGTGATCAACGACGACTTCGCCCATGCCCTCAGCGACCTCAAGGCCATCTTCCGCGCCAACCAGCTCGCCCAGGGCGTTCAGCAGCAACGCCACAGCGGCCTGCTCGGCGAGCTGCTGGCCTGAGCCCCGGCGCCCGCGCCTAAAACAGTGCTTCCCTTAACGCTGGTGATTTTTTAGACTATTCAGTCCGCTCGCCCATCTGGGCCCAGCTCTATATCTGCATTTGCTACGAGGAACACCATGGCCCGCGTAACCGTCGAAGATTGCCTGGACAACGTTGATAACCGCTTCGAGCTGGTCATGCTCGCCACCAAGCGTTCGCGCCAGCTCGCCACCGGCGGCAAAGAGCCGAAGCTGGCCTGGGAAAACGACAAGCCGACCGTGGTCGCCCTGCGCGAAATCGCCGCCGGCCTGGTCGACTATGACGTCATCGCCCAGGACGAGATCGTCGAGGAAGAGCCGCTGTTCGCCGCCTTCGAGGAAGAGGCCAACGAGCCTCTGTAAGCCCATGCCTGGTCGAAGCGGCACGGCGCGGCGTCATCCGGGTCGGCAGGGGGAACGCCCATGCCGAGCATAGACGCCCTCGCCGATCGACTTTCGACCTATCTCGACGGCGATCAGGTCAACCTGGTGCGCCGCGCCTACTTCTACGCCGAGCAGGCCCACGACGGCCAGCGCCGGCGTAGCGGCGAAGCCTACGTCACCCACCCCCTGGCGGTGGCCGGCATCCTCGCCGACATGCACATGGACCATCAGAGCCTGATGGCCGCCATGCTGCACGACGTGATCGAAGACACCGGCATCGCCAAGGAAGCGCTCAACGCGCAGTTCGGCGAAACCGTGGCCGACCTGGTCGACGGGGTCAGCAAGCTGACCCAGATGAACTTCGAGACCAAGGCCGAGGCCCAGGCCGAGAACTTCCAGAAGATGGCCATGGCCATGGCCCGCGACATCCGCGTGATCCTGGTCAAGCTGGCCGACCGCCTGCACAACATGCGCACCCTGGAAGTGCTGTCCGGTGAGAAGCGCCGGCGCATCGCCAAGGAAACCCTGGAGATCTACGCCCCCATCGCCAACCGCCTGGGGATGCACAGCCTGCGCGTGGAATTCGAGGACCTGGGTTTCAAGGCCATGCACCCGATGCGTTCCGAGCGCATCCGCGCCGCGGTGCGCCGCGCCCGCGGCAACCGCAAGGAAATCGTCAACAAGATCGAGGAGTCCCTGGTCCACTGCCTGGCCCGCGAGGGCCTGGAAGGCGAGGTGGTCGGTCGCGAGAAGCACCTCTACGGCATCTACCAGAAGATGCGCGGCAAGCGCCGGGCGTTCAACGAGATCATGGACGTCTACGCCTTCCGCATCGTGGTCGACAAGGTCGACACCTGCTACCGCGTGCTCGGCGCCGTGCACAACCTGTACAAGCCGCTGCCCGGGCGCTTCAAGGACTACATCGCGATCCCCAAGGCCAACGGCTACCAGTCGCTGCACACCACCCTGTTCGGCATGCACGGGGTGCCCATCGAGATCCAGATCCGCACCCGCGAGATGGAGGAGATGGCCAACAACGGCATCGCCGCCCACTGGCTGTACAAGTCCAGCGACGACGACCAGCCCAAGGGCACCCATGCCCGCGCCCGCCAGTGGGTCAAGGGCGTGCTGGAGATGCAGCAACGCGCCGGCAACTCCCTGGAATTCATCGAGAGCGTGAAGATCGACCTGTTCCCCGACGAGGTCTACGTGTTCACGCCCAAGGGCCGCATCATGGAGCTGCCCAAGGGCTCCACCGCGGTGGACTTCGCCTACGCGGTGCACACCGACGTCGGCAACACCTGCATCGCCTGCCGCATCAACCGCCGCCTGGCGCCGCTGTCCGAGCCGCTGCAGAGCGGCTCCACCGTGGAGATCGTCAGCGCGCCGGGTGCCCGGCCGAACCCGGCCTGGCTCAATTTCGTGGTCACCGGCAAGGCGCGCACCCATATCCGCCATGCCCTCAAGCTGCAGCGCCGCTCCGAGTCGATCAGCCTCGGCGAGCGCCTGCTGAACAAGGTGCTGGCCGGCTTCGACAGCCACCTCGACAAGCTGCCGGCCGAACGGGTGCAGGCGGTACTCGGCGAGTACCGCCTGGAGCTGATCGAGGACCTGCTCGAGGACATCGGCCTGGGCAACCGCATGGCCTACGTGGTGGCCCGCCGCCTGCTCACCGAGGGCGGCGAGGAGCCGCCGAGCGCCGAGGGGCCGCTGGCGATCCGCGGCACCGAGGGCCTGGTGCTCAGCTATGCGAAATGCTGCACGCCGATCCCCGGCGACCCCATCGTCGGCTACCTCTCCGCCGGCAAGGGCATGGTGGTGCACCTGGAGAGCTGCCGGAACATCGGCGAGATCCGCCACAACCCGGAGAAGTGCATCCAGCTGTCCTGGGCCAAGGACGTCGCCGGCGAGTTCAACGTCGAGCTGCGCGTCGAGCTGGAGCACCAGCGCGGCCTGATCGCCCTGCTGGCCGGCAGCGTCAACGCCGCCGACGGCAACATCGAGAAGATCAGCATGGACGAGCGCGACGGCCGCATCAGCGTGGTCCAGCTGGTGGTCAGCGTGCACGACCGCGTGCACCTGGCGCGGGTGATCAAGAAGCTCCGCGCCCTCGCCGGGGTGATCCGCATCACCCGCGTACGCGCCTGATCCCCGCCCGACTGAGCGGTCATTTTTCCCGCAGCTGTGCTTTGACAGCGCCCCGCCTTTGGCCGAACCTAGGCGGCCGCAGCTGCGCGACACACACCTGCGCGACGCAGCGCCTTAACCCGAGCAACCTCTCAGGAGTTCCCATGAGCAAGAGCGTCATCAACAGCGACAAGGCCCCGGCCGCCATCGGCACCTACTCCCAGGCGATCAAGGCCGGCAACACCGTCTACATCTCCGGGCAGATTCCGCTGGACCCCAAGACCATGGAACTGGTCGACGGCTTCGAGGCGCAGACCGTGCAGGTGTTCGAGAACCTCAAGGCGGTGGCCGAGGCCGCCGGCGGTTCGTTCAAGGACATCGTCAAGCTGAACATCTTCCTCACCGACCTGGCCCACTTCGCCACCGTCAACGAGGTCATGGGCCGCTACTTCCAGCAGCCCTACCCGGCCCGCGCCGCCATCGGCGTAGCCGCCCTGCCGCGCGGCTCGCAAGTGGAAATGGACGCTATCCTGGTACTGGAATAAGTCCGCCGGCGGGGCACGACGCCCCGCCTCCTACCGCGTGCAAGGACCCTCCCATGCGCCCGCTCCCCTTCGCCCTGCTCGGCCTCGGCCTGCTCGCCGGCTGCGCCAGTCAGCCCCATGACCCCAGCGGCACCTGGATCAACCAGGCGGCGATCGCTGCCGCCAGCCGCGGCGGCCCGCTGCGCGAAGCCCTGCTGGCCTACGGCCCCAACCTGGAGTGGCGGCTCGACCCGCAGCGCCAGCGGGCCAGCTACAGCAACGGCTACGAACAGGACGAGGGCCGCCTGGTGAGCCTGGACGAGCAGCGCCTGCGGGTCGACTTCTACGGCGACTACCAGGAGTTCCTCGACCTCGACGGCGACGAGCTGGTGCAGGCGGCCAGCGGCACCTGGCCGGAGCAGCGCTTCGTCCGCGCGCCGGCAGCCGCTGCCGACCACGTACCCGCGGGGGGACGCTTCGAGCGGGCCCTGTACGACGCCTACCTGGGCGGCACCTGGCGCATCGCCGAAGGCCTCGGCGAAGGCGGCCTGGTGCTGTTCCACAGCGACGGCCGGGTCGAGGGCCTGCCCGGCGCGCAGCGCTATGCCCTGTGCCTGGCCGGCGACTGCGCAGCCATGAGTGGCGAATTCGACAGCCTGTGGCTGCAGCTTGGCGAGCAGGGCCAGGCCTGGTTGTTCGAACGCGACGGCGAGCGCATGGGCATCTTCGCCGCCCTCAACCGCGCCCAGGCCGACGAGATGCCCGACTACCACAAGGGACCGCGACGCTGGCTGCTGCAACGCGACTAGGCGCCGCCGATGGCGGGCGCCGCGCGGCCCGCCATCCTAGGGCCTGAGCGGCGCCCCGGCGAGCATCTCCCCGTAGCCTTCGCGGTAGCTCGGGTAGCGCGGCACCCAGCCCAGCGCCCTGGCCCGGGCGTTGCTGCAGCGCTTGCTGCCGGCGCGACGCACCGTCGCCTCCGCGGCCCAGTGGCTGACCCCCAGCTGCTCGCGCAGCCAGGCCAGCACCTCGTGCAGGGCGACCGGCGCGTCGTCGACGCCCAGATAGCAGTCCGCCAGCGCCGCGCCCTGGGCATCGGCCTGCAGCAGGCACGCCAGCAGGCCGGCGGCATCCTCGACGTGGATGCGGTTGGCGTACAGCGGCGGCTCGCTGGCCACCCGGTAGCCCTGGCGCACCTGCTCGAGCAGCCACTGCCGTCCCGGCCCGTAGAGCCCGGCCAGGCGCACCACGCTGGCCGCGAGGCCGCAGTGCAGGGCCAGCTGCTCGGCCTCGCGCAGCACCCGCCCGGAAAAGCCCGTGGCCTCGGCCGGCGAGTCTTCGTCGACCCATTCGCCGTCCTGCTGGCCATAGACCCCGCTGCTGGAGACGAACAGCAGGCGCCTGGGCCGCTGCCCGTGCCGCGCCAGCCAGGCCAGCACCCGGCGCAACCCCTCGACGTAGATGGCCCGGTAGCCGGCCTCGTCGCGCTGCTCGGCCGCCGCGCAGTACACCAGGTAATCCAGCTCGCCGCCGGGCCAGGCCGGCGGACAGGCCTCGTCCTGCAGGTCGCCGGCCACCGGGATGATCGGGGCCGGTAGCTGCTGCGCCGCGCGGCGCAGGCCATGCACCTGCCAACCGGCCGCGGCCAGGCGCAGCCCCAGGCGCGTGCCGACATCGCCACAGCCGGCGATCAACACCCTCACAGAACGCGTCATGCGCCCCTCCACAATTTGCCGATGGGCCAGTGTAGCGCGGTTGGTTCGCCGCAATGCAAAGGCTATGCTTAGAAGCAATTCAATGGATATTCACTATGACCCTCACCGAACTGCGCTATATCGTCACCCTCGCCCAGGAACAGCATTTCGGCCGCGCCGCCGAACGCTGCCATGTCAGCCAGCCGACCCTGTCGGTGGGGGTGAAGAAGCTCGAGGACGAACTCGGCGTGCTGATCTTCGAGCGCAGCAAGAGCGCGGTGCGCCTGACCCCGGTCGGCGAGGGCATCGTCACCCAGGCGCAGAAGGTGCTGGAGCAGGCCCAGAGCATCCGCGAGCTGGCCCAGGCCGGCAAGAACCAGCTGGCCGCGCCGCTGAAGATCGGCGCCATCTACACGGTCGGCCCCTACCTGTTTCCCCACCTGATCCCCCAGCTGCACCGGGTCGCCCCGCAGATGCCGCTGTATATCGAGGAAAACTTCACCCACGTGCTGCGCGACAAGCTGCGCACCGGCGAACTGGACGCCATCATCATCGCCCTGCCGTTCCAGGAGGCCGATGTGCTGACCAAGCCGCTGTACGACGAGCCCTTCTATGCGCTGATGCCGGCCGGCCATCCCTGGGCCGAGCTGAAGAGCATCGACAGCAAGCTGCTCAACGACAAGAGCCTGCTGCTGCTGGGCGAGGGCCACTGCTTCCGCGATCAGGTGCTGGAGGCCTGCCCCACCCTGCGCAAGGGCGGTGAGGAGCACGCCAAGCACACCACGGTGGAGTCCAGCTCGCTGGAGACCATCCGCCACATGGTCGCCTCGGGTCTCGGCGTGTCGATCCTGCCGTTCTCCGCGGTGGACAGCCACCACTACGCCCCCGGGGTGATCGAGGTGCGCCCGCTCAGTGCCCCGGCGCCGTTCCGTACCGTGGCCATCGCCTGGCGCGCCAGCTTCCCGCGGCCAAGCGCCATCGAGGTGCTGTCCGACTCGATCCGCCTCTGTTCGGTGGCCCACCCGCAAGCCAAGAGCGCCTAGGGCCGCCTCATGAGCGAACTGGCAGCGGTTTCCGTCACCGCGCTCAAGGGCGTCGGCGCCGCCCTGGCCGAGAAACTGGCCAAGGTCGGCCTGGAGACCCTGCAGGACGTGCTGTTCCACCTGCCGCTGCGCTATCAGGACCGCACCCGCATCGTGCCCATCGGCGCCCTGCGCCCGGGCCAGGATGCGGTGGTCGAGGGCGTGGTGGCCGGCGCCGACGTGGTCATGGGCCGGCGGCGCAGCCTGCTGGTGCGCCTGCAGGACGGCAGCGGCACCCTGAGCCTGCGCTTCTACCACTTCAGCCAGGCGCAGAAGGACGGCCTCAAGCGTGGCACCCAGCTGCGCTGCTACGGCGAGGTGCGCCCCGGCTCCTCCGGCCTGGAGATCTACCACCCGGAATACCGCGCGCTGAGCGGCGGCGAGTCGGCGGCGGTGGAACAGTGCCTGACGCCCATCTACCCGACCACCGAGGGCCTGACCCAGCAGCGCCTGCGAGCCTTAAGCGAGCAGGCCCTGGCGCGCCTCGGCCCGCACAGCCTGCCGGACTGGCTGCCTGCGGAGCTGGCCCGCGATTACCGCCTCGGCCCCCTGGACCAGGCCATTCGCTACCTGCACCGGCCGCCGCCGGACGCCGATCTGGAGGAGCTGGCCGAGGGCCGTCACTGGGCCCAGCACCGCCTGGCCTTCGAGGAGCTGCTGACCCACCAGCTGTCGCTGCAACGCCTGCGCGAGCAGGTCCGCGCCCAGCAGGCGCCGCCGCTGCCGGAGGCTAAGCGTCTGCCCCCGCTGTACCTGCAGAACCTCGGCTTTCCGCCCACCGGCGCACAGCGGCGGGTCGGCGCCGAGATCGCCTACGACCTGAGCCAGGGCGAGCCCATGCTGCGCCTGGTGCAGGGCGACGTCGGCGCCGGCAAGACTGTGGTCGCCGCCTTCGCCGCCCTGCAGGCCCTGGAGGCCGGCTACCAGGTGGCGCTGATGGCGCCGACCGAGATCCTCGCCGAGCAGCACTTCCTCAACTTCAGCCGCTGGCTGGCGCCGCTCGGCCTCGAGGTCGCCTGGCTGGCCGGCAAGCTCAAGGGCAAGGCCCGCGCCGCGGCGCTGGAGCGGATAGCCGCGGGCGTGCCGATGGTGGTCGGCACCCATGCGCTGTTCCAGGACGAGGTGCAGTTCCGCCACCTGGCGCTGGTGATCATCGACGAGCAGCACCGTTTCGGCGTGCAGCAGCGCCTGGCGCTGCGGCAGAAGGGCGTCGGCGGGCGGCTGTGTCCGCACCAGCTGATCATGACCGCCACCCCCATCCCGCGCACCCTGGCCATGAGCGCCTACGCCGACCTGGACACCTCGATCCTCGACGAACTGCCGCCGGGGCGCACTCCGGTCAACACCCTGGTGGTCGCCGACAGCCGCCGCCTGGAGGTCATCGAGCGGGTGCGCTCGGCCTGCAACGAGGGGCGCCAGGCCTACTGGGTGTGCACCCTGATCGAGGAGTCGGAGGAGCTCACCTGCCAGGCCGCCGAGACCACCTTCGCCGACCTCGTCGCGGCCCTCGGCGGCCTCCACGTCGGCCTGATCCACGGCCGCATGAAGCCGGCGGAGAAGGCCGCGGTGATGGAGGAGTTCAAGCAGGGCCGGCTGCAGCTGCTGGTCGCCACCACGGTGATCGAGGTGGGTGTCGACGTGCCCAACGCCAGCCTGATGATCATCGAGAACCCCGAACGCCTCGGCCTCGCCCAGCTGCACCAGCTGCGCGGCAGGGTCGGCCGCGGCAGCGCCGCCAGCCACTGCGTGCTGCTCTACCATCCGCCGCTGTCGCAGCTCGGCCGCGAGCGCCTGGGCATCATGCGCGAGACCTGCGACGGCTTCGTCATCGCCGAGAAGGACCTGGAGCTGCGCGGCCCCGGCGAGATGCTCGGCACCCGCCAGACCGGCCTGCTGCAGTTCAAGGTCGCCGACCTGATGCGCGACGCCGACCTGCTGCCGGCCGTGCGCGACGCCGCCCAGGCCCTGCTGGCGCACTGGCCGCAGCATGTCAGCCCGCTGCTGCAGCGCTGGCTGCGCCATGGTCAGCACTATGGCCAAGTCTGATGCTGCGCGCGGGGCGTCCGTCGTATTGCCGTGCAGCCTGCGACCCGCTGTTTATACTTCGAGGCATTCGCCCTCCCTACGCCGGACAACCTCATGACTGAAGCAGCCCTCGCCACCGATTCCACCCCGCGTCCGCCGGCCGTGATCCAGCAGCTGCTCGACAGGCTCGGCCTGGGCTTTCGCGCCTGCCGCGAGCACGCCGACCTGCCCGCCGCCCAGCGTCTGCAGGCGGTGTTGCTGGAGGACGCGGTCGGCGCCCTGCTGGTGCTCTACCCGCAGAGCCAGCTGCTCGACCTGGGCCGCCTGGCCGAGCTGACCGGGCGCCAGCTCGCCGCGGTCAAGCCGGAGCGCCTGGAGCGCATGCTCGGCAAGCACCAGCTGGGCGAGCTGCCCGGACTGCCGCCGCTGACCAGCTCGCCCTGCCTGTACGACGAACGCCTGCTGCAGGAGCCCAGCCTGTATGTCGCCTCGGGCCAGCCCGGGGTGCTGCTGGAAATCGCCAGCGCAGCCTTCAGGGGCCTGCTCGGCAAGGCCAGTGCCGCGCGTTTCGGCGAGCCGCTGAGCAATATCCGGCCGAACCTCGATCGCCCGGACGACGACCGCGCGGAGATCAGCCAGGCGGTGCAGGCCTTCACCGCCCGGCGCATCCAGCAGCGCCTGGAGGAGACCATCGAGATCCCGCCGCTGGCGGAAACCGCGCAGCGCATCATCAAGCTGCGGGTCGACCCGGACGCCACGGTGGACGACATCACCGGGGTGGTCGAGACCGACCCGGCGCTGGCCGCCCAGGTGGTCAGCTGGGCGGCCTCGCCCTACTACGCCGCCCCCGGCAAGATCCGCTCGGTGGAGGACGCCATCGTCCGCGTGCTGGGCTTCGACCTGGTGATCAACCTGGCCCTGGGCCTGGCCCTGGGCAAGACCCTGAGCCTGCCCAAGGACCAGCCGCAGCGGGCCACCCCCTACTGGCAGCAGGCGATCTACACCGCCGCGGTGATCGAGGGCCTGACCCGGGCCATGCCGCGGGCGCAGCGCCCGGAAGCCGGCCTGACCTACCTCGCCGGGCTGCTGCACAACTTCGGCTACCTGGTCCTGGCCCACGTCTTCCCGCCGCACTTCTCGCTGATCTGCCGGCACCTGGAGGTCAACCCGCACCTGTCGCCCGACTACATCGAGCAGCACCTGCTGGGCATCAGCCGCGAACAGATCGGCGCCTGGCTGATGCGTTTCTGGGACATGCCGGAGGAGCTGGCCAGCGCCCTGCGTTTCCAGCACGACGCGGAGTACGCCGGCCCCCATGCCGCCTACCCGAACCTGGTGTGCCTGGCGGTCAGCCTGCTGCGCAACCGCGGCATCGGCAGCGGCCCACGGCGCGAGATCGCCCAGGACCTCTACGATGCCCTCGGCCTGAGCCGGGAGAAGGCCGAAGAGGCGGTCGACAAGGTACTGGCCGCCGAGGTGGCGCTGCGCGAGCTGGCCGCCCAGTTCCACTCGCCGCACTGAGTGCGGCCAACGGACCAGGACCAAGGGGCCCGCGGGCTCCTTGGTCGTTCCGCCAGCTAGCGCAGCGCGTCGCGGCGGGTGGCGAACAGCCGCGGCAGGGCCTGCAGGCTTTCGTCCAACAGGCGGCGCAGGGCGGGCTGCTCGTACAGCGCGGCATACTCGGCGAGCTGCTCGCTGGGAATCTGCCGGTAGGCGTAGAGCATGAAGGACTCCACCGCCGCGGCGCTGGACTGGTTCAGGGCCTCGGCCTGGGCGCTGGTCTGGCGGCTCAGGGACTGCTCGTCGAGGGTCTCGCCGCGCGCCCTGAGCGCCAGCAACGCCTGGGTCTTGCCCACCTCGTAGCGCAGCAGGGCGGCCAGCTCGGTGGTCCGTGCGGCCGCATCCAGGCGCCGCACCAGGGCCAGCCTGCTCGGCCGCGGCGCACGGGCGGCGAGTTGTCGACGGTAGTCCGCCAGGGCCGTGCCGCCGTCCTCGCCGACCGCCCGCTCGGCCGCAGTGAAACGCCGGGCCAGGGGGCTCTCGAGCAGCCGCCGGGCCTGCTGTAGCTGGTGTTGCTCGAACCGGCCGGCCAGTTGCTCGGCCAGGTCCCGGCACAACCCCGCGGCAGCGAAGGCCTGGCCCAGGGGCGCCTGCTGCTGGGCGCTCAGACCGCGGCGCAGCAGCGGTTCGCTCTGTTCGCAGAGCAGGTGAATCCCCGCCAGTTCGAACAGCGGCGCGAAGGCGTCGGCCTTGGACGGCGCGGCCTGCGCCATGCCGACGGCCAACAGCAGGACGACTAGGAGCACGGGCATGGGCAGGCCTCCATCGGGGACTCCAGCCAGCCTAGCGAATGCCTCGGGCGGCGGCCAGCACCGCCCCCTGCGGGGTCAGGCGGCCTTCTTCTCGTCGACGCGCTTGTTCGGTGCCAGATGCTTGGTCAGCCCCTGGAACCACAGCACCAGCGCCGGGTTGCCCTGGATCTGGATGTCCTTGCTCTGGATCCCCTGCATGAAGGCCAGCTGCTTGTTCTTCGCGTTCATGGTGGCGAAACCGTAGGCGCCGTCCCGGAAACCCAGGGCAAAGGCCGGCTCGGCGGCAGGGCCACGCCTGCTGCTGATGCGCTGATCCTTGACGATGAAATGGCGGGCGATCTTGCCGTCCAGGGTGTGCAACTGGAACTGCATATCGCGACCGGCCAGCTGTTGCCGGAAGGCGGGGTTGTCGCGGCTGGCCTTGGCCATCAGGCGGCCCAGCAACCACAGGAGAAAACGGAATTTCATGCGCACGGCCTCGACGGGGGATGGAAATGGCGGCGCATTGTAGCGGGTTGTGCGGGGGACTACAGCCAAACCAAAGCCTGGTCGTGGCGGCTGGCGCGGAGCGGGACTGGAGGCCCGGAGCCGTTCGGCCCCGGGCTGACGCGGCTCAGTTGACCGCGTCTTTCAGGGACTTGCCCGGTTTGAAGGCGACGGTGTTGCTGGCCTTGATCTTGACCGGCTGGCCGGTCTGCGGGTTCTTGCCGGTGCGAGCACCCCGGTGGCGTTGCACGAAGGTGCCGAAACCGACCAGGGTCACACTGTCCTTGCGGTTCAGTGCGCCGGTGATTTCTTCGAGCACGGCGTTGAGTACACGACTGGCCTGATCCTTGGTGAGATCGGCCTTTTCGGCGATGGCGGCGGCGAGTTCCGGTTTACGCATAGATGCCTCTTAGACGGTTATTGTTGTTGTGTCCGTGCTGTCCTTCCAGGTCAGCGCCCAAGGCGCCGCAACGGCTCTACGCTGCGGCAGACCCAGGGAGAATGGCATGTGATTCGGCCCTGCGCCAGTCTCGCCCGGCAGTTTGCGCCGGAATAACATGGCAAATCAGCCATAAGGAATGACGATCAGGCCAGCAGCGGCGGCAACTGCCTGTTCAGCGCCAGCTTCTCCTGCACCGCCGCACCGGTCAGGGCATAGCCGAGCAGGTTGCCCGCAGCGTCCCGGCACAGGGCCTTGATGTCGCGGCCAGCCCCTTCCACCGTCCACTCGCCCGCCAGGCCTCGCGGTGGCGGCGACACCACCAGCGGGCACACCGGGGTCTTCACGGTGACCGGCATGGGCCCGTAGGCCACCCGGGTCGGCGTGCCCGCCAGGGTCTGGGCCAGGGCCCGGGCGCAACTCATCAGCGGCATCACGTAGAGCAGGTTGAGGCCCTCGACCTCGGCGCAGTCGCCCAGGGCATAGACATGGGCGTGGGAGGTGCGCAACTGGCGATCGACCGCCACCCCGCGCCCCACCGCCAGGCCGGCGGCCGCGGCCAGCCCGGTGCGCGGGCGCAGGCCGACGGCGGAGATCACCAGGTCGCAGGCGATCCGGCTGCCATCGGACAACCGGGCCTCCAGCTCGGCGCCCTTGTGCTGGAGGCTGTCCAGCGTCGGGCCGAGGTGGAAGCGCGCCCCGAGGCTCTCCAGGCCGGCCTGCACCGCCGCCGCCGCGGCCGGGTGCAGCAGCCCGGGCATCACCTGCTCGCAGGGCGCGACCAGCTCGACCTGATAGCCGCCGACGCTCAGGTCGTTGGCGAATTCGCAGCCGATCAGCCCGGCGCCGAGCAGCAGCACGCGCCGCTTGCCCGCCGCCGCGGCGCGGAAGCGCGCGTAGTCCTCCAGGTCGTTGATCGGGAAGAGCGCGTCCTCGGCGTCGCCCGCCACCGGCACGCGGATCACCTCGGCGCCCCAGGCCAGCACCAGGTCGCGGTAGGCCACGGCTTCCTCGCCGAGCCACAGGCGCTTGTGCTCCGGGTCGATGGCGGTGACGCGGGTATGGGTGCGGATCTCGGCGTTCAGCTGTTCGGCCATGGCGCCGGGCTCGGCCATGCTCAGGCCGTCGGCGTCCTTGTGCTTGCCGAAGCCGGTGGAGAGCATCGGTTTGGAATAGGAGCGACCATCGTCGGCCGTGATCAGCAGCAGCGGTGTGCTGCTGTCCAGCTTGCGGAACTCGCGGGCCAGGTTGTAGCCGGCCAGGCCGGTGCCGACGATCACCAGGGGTGCGCTCATCATCCTTCCTCAATCTGCTGCGGCGCGGCGCCGTCAGGCCACCAGCGCACTGCTGCCCGGCCCGGCGCCTGCGCCACTCAGGAAATCTCGATCATCTCGAAATCGGCCTTGTCCGCGCCACAATCCGGGCAGACCCAATCGGCGGGAATGTCTTCCCAACGGGTGCCGGGGGGGATGCCCTCATCCGGCAGGCCCTGGGCTTCGTCGTAGATGAAGCCACACACGATGCATTGCCACTTGCTCATGCAGATCTCGCGTTGCCAGCACTCCTGCAGACCCTACTGCAATTGCCGGGGGCTCGCCAAGCACGCCGAGCGGGCCCGCGGCGCCCCTGGAGAGCGGCGGCCCGGGCCGCCGCGCGGGACGCTGCGACTCAGGCGATCTCGATCATCTCGAAATCCATCTTGCCCACGCCGCAGTCGGGGCACAGCCAGTCTTCCGGCACGTCCTGCCAGGGCGTGCCGGCGGCGATGCCTTCATCGGGCCAGCCCTGGCGCTCGTCGTAGATCAGCCCGCAGACCACACATTGCCACTTTTTCATTGTTACCTCAGGCGAGTCTTACTGTGTTGCGCGGGGCACGCTACCGCAAATTGCCCGGATGCGCCAAGCCGCCGGGGACGAATGTCACCCGGCGGCTTGGCGCGATGCGGGGCGTTAGCGCGCCTGCAGCAATGGATCGGTGATGCCCATGCCGTACATGGCGATCATGGTCAGGCTGCCGGCGGCCACGAGGTAGTAGAGGGTCGGCAGCATGGTCTTGCGCAGGGTGATGCCCTCGCGACCGAGCAGGCCGACGGTGGCCGAGGCCGCCACCACGTTGTGGATGGCGATCATGTTGCCCGCCGCGGCGCCGACCGACTGCGCGGCCACCATCATCGCGCCGGACACCCCGAGCAGGCCTGCAGCGTTGAACTGGAACTGCGACAGCATCAGGTTGGACACGGTGTTGGAGCCGGCGATGAAGGCACCCAGGGCGCCGACTGCCGGGGCGAAGAACGGGTAGATACCGCCCACGCTGTCGGCCACCAGCTGCGCCATGGCCACCGGCATCGACATCAGGTCGGAGGCGTTGACCCCCGAGTTGATCAGGATGCGCACCATCGGGATGGTGAAGATCAGCACGAAGCCGGCGCCCAGCAGGGTGCGGCTCGACTCATGGACCGCCGCGCCCAACTCCGCCAGACGCATGCGATGCAGCACGGCGGTGAGCAGCACCACGGCGCAGAGGATGCCGCCCGGCAGGTACAGCGGTTGGATGGCGCCGGAAACGCCGGTCTCGCCGAGGATGTCGGTCCAGCCGAAGCTGAGGGTCATCAGCGCGCCCTTCAGTTCGGGGAACACCCGCGAGGCCACGAGGAAGAGCGCCAGCAGCACGTAGGGTGCCCAGGCCATGCGCACGGAGATCGGCGCCTTGCCGGCGATGTCGTCGAGCTTCATCTCGATCCGGCCCATCCACTCGGCCGGCCAGTCCTTCGCGTCGGCGAAATCCCAGGCCTGCCTGGGCAGCAGGAAACCGGCCTTGGCGGCGGGAATCACGATGGCCAGGCCAACCATGGCGCCGATCATCGACGGGAACTCCGGGCCGAGGAACACGCCGGCGGCCATGTAGGGCAGCACGAAGCTCAGGCCGGTGAAGATGGCGAACGGCGCCATTTCCAGGCCTTCCTTCCAGGACTGATTCTTGCCGAAGAAGCGGGTCATGATCGACAGCATGATCAGCGGCATGAGGATGCCGATCAGACCGTGGGTGATCGCCACCCGGGAGAAGATCAGGTGGAAGAACACCTCCCAGCTGCTGTTCAGCGCGGTCAGCTGAGCGCTCATGCCGGCCTGATCCAGGCCGCCGGCGACCCCCACCAGGATCGGCGTGCCGACGGCGCCGAAGGACACCGGGGTGGACTGCACCATCATGCCCAGCACCACCGCAGCCAGGGCCGGAAAGCCCAGGGCCACCAGCAACGGCGCGGCCACGGCGGCCGGCGTGCCGAAGCCCGAGGCGCCCTCGATGAAGCAGCCGAACAGCCAGGCGATGATCAGGGCCTGGACCCGGCGGTCGGGGGTGATGGTGGCGAAGCCGCGGCGGATGGCGGCGATGCCGCCGGAGTGCTTGAGGGTGTTGAGCAGCAGGATCGCACCGAAGATGATCCAGAGGATCGCCGCGGTGAGGATCAGGCCTTGCAGGCTGGAGGCCAGGACCCGGTTGAAGGACATGTCCCAGGCCGTCAGGCCGATGCTCGCGGTGAGCAGGAAGACCACCGGCATGGCGTACTTGGCCGGCCAGCGCAGGCCGATCAGCAGCACACCCGCCAGCACCAGCGGCACGAAGGCCAGAATCGACAGCAGTGTTTGACTCATGGATTGGTTCCTAATTGTTGTTATGAACCAGGGTTTCCGGGGGTGTCCCGGCGCCACGCACGAGGGCCTTGCGGCCCGCAGCGCCGACCGGGGATCACCCAGGCCGACGCCTATGCTCAGAACCCCCGGCCGCGTGTGGCGGCCGGGGGTTCTACCGCTCGCTCCGCGAATCAGGCCTGCTGCTTGAAGCGCAGACGCCAGGCGTGCAGCAGCGGCTCGGTGTAGCCGCTGGGCTGCTCACGGCCCTTGAACACCAGGTCGCTGGCCGCCTGGAACGCCGCCGACTGGGCGAAGTTCGCCGCCATCGGCCGGTAGTGCGCATCACCGGCATTCTGCTGATCGACCACCTTGGCCATGCGCTCCAGGGTCTCGCGCACCTGGGCCTCGCCGACCACGCCGTGGTGCAGCCAGTTGGCGATGTGCTGGCTGGAGATGCGCAGGGTGGCGCGGTCTTCCATCAGGCCGACGTCGTGGATGTCCGGCACCTTGGAGCAACCGACGCCCTGCTCGACCCAGCGCACCACGTAGCCGAGGATGCCCTGGCAGTTGTTGTCCAGTTCTTCCTGGATCTCGCTGGCGCTCCAGTTGCGCTCGGCGGCCACCGGCACACTGAGCAGGCCGTTGAGCAGTTCGTCGCGCTGGCTGTTCAGGTCGATGGCCTCCAGCTCGCGCTGCACCGCCTGCACGTCCACCTGGTGGTAGTGCAGGGCATGCAGGACGGCGGCGGTCGGCGACGGCACCCAGGCGGTGTTGGCGCCGGCCTTGGGGTGGCCGATCTTCTGCTCGAGCATGGCCGCCATCAGGTCCGGCATGGCCCACATGCCCTTGCCGATCTGGGCACGGCCGCGCAGGCCGCAGTTCAGGCCGACCAGCACGTTGTTGCGCTCGTAGGCCTGGATCCAGGCACTGCTCTTCATGTCGCCCTTGCGCAGCATGGCGCCGGCGGCCATGGCGGTGTGCATCTCGTCGCCGGTGCGGTCGAGGAAGCCGGTGTTGATGAAGGCCACCCGCGCGCTGGCGGCGGCGATGCAGGCCTTGAGGTTGACGCTGGTGCGCCGCTCCTCGTCCATGATGCCCATCTTCAGGGTGTGGCGCGGCAGCTTGAGCAGGTCCTCGATGCGGCCGAACAATTGGTCGGCGAAGGCCACTTCGGCCGGGCCGTGCATCTTCGGCTTGACGATGTAGACGCTGCCGGTGCGCGAGTTGCCGCGACGCTGCAGGTCGTGCAGGGCGATCAGGCTGGTCATCACGCCGTCGAGGATGCCCTCGGGGATCTCGTTGCCTTCGCCGTCGAGGATCGCCGGGTTGCTCATCAGGTGGCCGACGTTACGCACGAACAGCAGCGAGCGGCCGTGCAGCTTCAGCTCGCCACCGGCGGCGGCGGTGTATTCGCGGTCCGGGTTGAGGCGACGGACGATGCGCTTGCCGCCCTTCTCCAGTTCCTCGGTCAGGTCGCCCTTCATCAGGCCGAGCCAGTTGCGGTAGACCACCACCTTGTCGTCGGCATCGACCGCGGCCACCGAGTCCTCGCAGTCGAGGATGGTCGACAGCGCGGCTTCGATCAGCAGGTCCTTGACGCCGGCGGCGTCGGTGGCACCGATCTGGCTGTTCGGGTCGATCTGGATTTCCACGTGCAGGCCGTTGTTCTTCAGCAGCACGGCCTTGGGCGCGCTGGCCTCGCCCTGGTAGCCGATGAACTTGTCGGCCTGGGCCAGGCCGGTCTGGGTGCCGTCCTCCAGGGTCACCTGGAGCTGGCCGTCGACCACCCGGTAGCTGACGGAGTCGGCGTGGGAGCCGGTCGCCAGGGGCGCGGCCTGGTCGAGGAAGGCGCGGGCGAAGGCGATGACCTTGGCGCCGCGGGTCTGGTTGTAGCCCGGGCCCTTCTCCGCGCCGCCTTCTTCGGAAATGGCGTCGGTGCCGTACAGGGCGTCATACAGCGAGCCCCAGCGGGCGTTGGCGGCGTTCAGCGCGTAGCGCGCGTTCATCACCGGCACCACCAGCTGCGGGCCGGCCTGGCTGGCGATTTCGCTGTCGACGTTGGCGGTGCTGGCTTGCACGCTGTCCGGCTGGGCCAGCAGGTAGCCGATGGACTCGAGGAAGGCGCGGTAGGCCGGCATGTCGCTCACCGGGCCCGGGTGCTCGCGGTGCCAGGTATCCAGCTTGGCCTGCAGGGCATCGCGCTCGGCCAGCAGCGCGCGGTTGCGCGGCGCCAGGTCGTGCACCAGGGCGTCGAATCCGGCCCAGAACGCCTCGCGCTCGATACCGCTGCCCGGCAGCACTTCCTCGTCGACGAAACGTTGCAGGTTGGCGGCCACTTGCAGGCGCTGGCAGTTCACGCGATCGGTCATTTCTCTACTCTCCATCAAACGTCACTCGGGCGGCGCCGGGCGCCGCGTCAGTATTCGAATCAGCCCAGGGCGGCGATGCCGGCCTTGGCCACTTGCGCGTCCTGGTCGGCCTTGACCCCGGACACGCCCACCGCGCCGACCACCTGGCCGTCGACGATCACCGGCACGCCGCCTTCCAGCGAGGTCACCAGGGGGGCGGACAGGAAGGCGTTGCGACCGCCGTTGACCATGTCCTCGTAACCCTTGGTCTCGCGACGACCGATGGCCGCGCTGCGGGCCTTCTCGGTGGCGATGTAGGCGCCAATCGGCGCGCAGCCGTCGAGGCGCTCCAGGGCCAGCGGGTGGCCGCCGTCGTCGACCACGGCAATGGCCACGGCCCACTGGTTCTGCTGGGCTTCGGCGCGGGCGGCGGCGAGGATGCGGCTGACTTCGGTCTGGCTCAATACGGCTTTGCTATGCATGGTGATCTCCGGTTAATTCAGGGCTTCTTCGACGAGTTCGATCCAGTGCCGCACGGGGGTGCGGCCGGCGCCGTCGAGGTGGGTCTGGCAGCCGATGTTGGCGGTGACTATCACCTGCGGCTGGCCGCTCTCCAGGGCGTCGAGTTTGTTGTCACGCAGCTGCTTGGACAGCTCCGGTTGGGTCAGCGAATAGGTGCCGGCCGAGCCGCAGCACAGGTGGCTGTCCGGCACGGCGGTGAGGCTGAAGCCGAGGCGGCTGAGCACGCCTTCGACCGCGCCGCCGAGCTTCTGCGCGTGTTGCAGGGTGCAGGGGCAATGGAACGCCAGGCGCTTGTCGCCGCGCACCCCGAGCTGGTCCAGGGGCTCGGCACTGAGCACCTCGACCAGGTCCTTGGCCAGGGCGCTGACGCGCTTGGCCTTCTCGGCGTAGGCCGGGTCCTGGGCCAGCAGGTGGCCGTATTCCTTGACGAAGGCGCCGCAGCCGCTGGCGGTCTGCACGATGGCCTCGGCGCCCTGCTCGATGGCCGGCCACCAGGCGTCGATGTTGCGCCGGGCGCGCTCCAGGCCCTTGTCCTGGGCGTTGAGGTGGTAGTCCACGGCGCCGCAGCAGCCGGCCTCGAAGATCGGCGTGACGCTGATGCCGAGGCGATCGAGCACCCGCGCCGTGGCCGCATTGGTGTTGGGCGACAGGCCCGGCTGCACGCAGCCTTCGAGCAGCAGCACGCGGCGCCCGTGGCGCGGCTCGGGACGCGGCTTGGCGGCACGGGCCGCGCGCGGCAGCTTGGCCTGGAGGGTTTCGGGCAGCAGCGGGCGCAGCACCTGGCCGACCTGGGTCAGGCCCTTGAACAGGCTGGCGTTCGGCACCACGGCGCGCAGGCTCTCGCGCAGCGCACGCTGGGCCAGCGGACGCGGCACGGCCGCATCGACCACGGCACGGCCGATGTCCAGCAGGTTGTGGTAGTCCACCCCCGAGGGGCAGGTGGTTTCGCAGTTGCGGCAGGTCAGGCAACGGTCCAGGTGCAGCTGGGTCTTGGCGGTGACCTCGCTGCCTTCGAGCACCTGCTTGATCAGGTAGATACGCCCGCGCGGCCCGTCCAGCTCGTCGCCGAGCAGCTGATAGGTCGGGCAGGTGGCGTTGCAGAAGCCGCAATGCACGCAGGTCCGCAGGATGCGTTCGGCTTCTTCGCCACGCGGCAGACGCTTGGCTTGTTCACTCAGGTTCGTCTGCACGGGTTACACCTCGGAATACATGCGGCCAGGGTTGAAGATGCCCTGGGGGTCGAGCTGGGCTTTCAGCTGGCGGTGGTAGCGCTGCAGGGGCGCCGCCAGCGGGTGGAACGGGGTGTCGCAGTGACCGGCGCTGAAGCAGGTGGCGTGGCCGCCGACTTCGCCGACGATCTGCCGGATCGAGGCGGCATCGGCGTCGGACTTCAGCCAGCGCTGGGCGCCGCCCCAGTCGATCAGCTGATCGCCGGGCAGTGCCAGCACGCCGGTGTGGCTCGGCACGGCCAGGCGCCACAGCGGCCGCGCATCGGCGAAGAAGGCCAGGCGCTGGTCGCGCAGGTCGGTCCAGTAGTCGCCCTCGAGCGCCTCACCGCCGAGGCGCTCGCGGGCCGCGGCCACCGAACCCTCGCCGCCTTCCAGGCGCAGGTGCAGGGCCTGGCCGTCATGGCTGGCGGCGCTCAGCGGAATCGGCTGCTGGCCCCATTCGGCAAGCTTCTGCAGGGCCTGGGCGGCGTCCATCTGCAAACGCAGGCTGAGGGTCTGGCGCGGCTTGGGCAGCACCTTGAGCGACACCTCGGTGATCACCCCCAGGCAGCCGAAGCTGCCGGCCATCAGGCGCGACAGGTCGTAGCCGGCGACGTTCTTCATCACCTCGCCGCCGAAGCGCAGGTGCTTGCCCAGGCCGGTGATCACCCGGGTGCCGAGGACCAGGTCACGGACCGCGCCGGACCAGGGCCGACGCGGGCCGGACAGGCCGGCGGCGAGCATGCCGCCGACCGTGGCGTCCTCGGTGAAGTGCGGGGCCTCGCAGGTGAGCATCTGCCCGGCCTCGTCCAGCGCCGCCTCCAGCTCGACCAGCGGCGTGCCGGCGCGGGCGGTGATCACCAGCTCGGTCGGGTCGTAGCTGACGATGCCGCGGTGGGCACGGGTGTCGAGCACCTCGCCGCCGACCTGGCGGCCGAGAAAGGCCTTGCTGTTGCCGCCCTGAATGCGCAGCGCAGTCGAGCTGCCCAGGGCGTGATTGACTTGTTCCAGCAGCGCCGCACTGGCGTCTGCGTCGTGACGCATGACCATTAGAAACGCTCCAGTTCGGGGAAAGGCAGCTGCCCGTGGTGCACATGCATGGAGCCGAACTCGGCGCAGCGGTGCAGGGTCGGGATGTTCTTGCCGGGGTTGAGCAGGCCGCTGGGATCGAAGGCCGCCTTCACCGCGTGGAACAAGGTCAGCTCGTCGCTGTTGAACTGGGCGCACATCTGGTTGATCTTCTCGCGGCCCACGCCATGTTCGCCGGTGATGCTGCCGCCGACCTTGACGCAGAGTTCGAGGATCTTGCCGCCGAGGGCCTCGGCGCGCTCCAGCTCACCGGGCTGGTTGGCATCGAAGAGGATCAGCGGGTGCATGTTGCCGTCGCCGGCGTGGAACACGTTGGCCACGCGCAGGCCGAACTCCTCGGACAGCTCGCTGATGCCCCTGAGCACGCCGGGCAGCTCGCGGCGCGGGATGGTGCCGTCCATGCAGTAGTAGTCCGGCGAGATGCGCCCGACCGCCGGGAAGGCATTCTTGCGCCCGGCCCAGAACTTGACGCGCTCGGCCTCGTCGCGGGCCAGACGCACCTCGGTGGCGCCGGCCTGCTTGAGCACCGCCTCGACCCGCGCGCAGTCGTCCTGCACGTCGGCCTCGACGCCGTCCAGCTCGCACAGCAGGATGGCCTCGGCCTCCACCGGGTAGCCGGCGCGGATAAAGTCTTCGGCAGCACGGATCGCCAGGTTGTCCATCATCTCCAGGCCGCCGGGGATGATGCCGGCGGCGATGATGTCACCGACCGCGCGCCCGGCCTTCTCCACCGAATCGAAGCTGGCCAGCAGCACCCGCGCCACCTGCGGCTTGGGCAGCAGCTTGACCGTGACCTCGGTGACGATGCCGAGCATGCCCTCGGAGCCGGTGAACAGCGCCAGCAGGTCGAAGCCGGGGGCGTCCAGGGCATCGCTGCCCAGGGTCATGCGCTCGCCCTCGACGGTGAGGATCTCCACCTTGAGCAGGTTGTGCACGGTCAGGCCGTACTTCAGGCAGTGCACGCCACCGGCGTTCTCGGCGACGTTGCCGCCGATCGAGCAGGCGATCTGCGAGGACGGGTCCGGTGCGTAGTACAGCTCGTAGGGGGCGGCCGCCTGGGATATCGCCAGGTTGCGCACGCCGGGCTGGACCCGGACGAAACGCCCCGCGGGATTGACCTCGAGGATCTGCTTGAAGCGCGCCATCACCAGCAGGATGCCCTGCTCCAGCGGCAGCGCGCCGCCGGACAGACCGGTGCCGGCGCCACGGGCCACCACCGGCACCTGACGCTGGTGGCAGAGCTTGAGCAGGCTTTCCACCTGCTCGACCCGCTCGGGCAGCACCACCATCAGCGGCGTGGTGCGGTAGGCCGACAGACCATCGCACTCGTAGGGCTTGAGGTCTTCCTGGGTGTGCAGGATTTCGAGATCCGGCAGGCGCGCTTGCAGCTCGCTCAGCAATGCGGACTTGTCGACCTTGGGCAGCGCGCCGTCGACGCGCTCGTCGTACAGAATATTCATTAGCAGGCTCAATCAGGCAGCGTCATGGTTCTGGTCAACCCGGGAATCGCGTTCCCGGACTGCTGATGTGACGCCAATATGTAGACCTGGCGAATCTCCACGTCCATCGCAAATGACACTGGTACGACCAGTTTTTAGCGACGAATAACCTGATATCTCTTGGATTTATCCTTATGAAATCAGGCCTTCAGGTTTATAGTTGCAGTCCTGTGGATATCTTTACTGAACTGGTCCTACCAGCTTAGCGAGGCACCGTGATGAGCGAATCAACTGCCGCCCCCCGCCGCCAGGTCAGCGACGTGGTGGCCGAACGCATCGAGCGCCTGATCGTCGACGGCGTGCTCAAGGTCGGCCAGCCGCTGCCCTCGGAACGGCGCCTGTGCGAGAAGCTGGGCATCTCCCGCTCGGCGCTGCGCGAGGGCCTCAAGGTGCTGCGCGGGCGCGGCATCATCGACACCGCCCAGGGCCGCGATTCGCGGGTCGCCGCGCTGAGCGGGCCGCGCGACGCCAGCCCGCTGATGAGCCTGTTCAGCTCGCAGCCGCGCACCCTCTACGACCTGCTGGAGGTGCGCGCGCTGCTGGAGGCCGAGTCGGCGCGCCTGGCGGCGCTGCGCGGCACCGACGCCGACTTCGTCCTGCTGACCCGGCGCTACGAGGAGATGCTCGCCGCCCACGACCGCCCCGAGGGCGTCGAGCCGCGGGAGCATGCGCGCCTCGACCACGCCTTCCACCTGGCGATCTGCGAGGCCTCGCACAACCCGGTGCTGCTGCACACCCTGCAGTCGCTGACCGACCTGATGCTCAGCAGCGTGTTCGCCTCGGTCAACAACCTCTATCACCGGCCGCTGCAGAAGCGCCAGATCGACCGCCAGCATGCGCGCCTGTACCACGCGGTGATCGAACGCCTGCCGGAACAGGCGCAGCGCGCGGCCCGCGAGCATATCCACGGCATCCGCGACAACCTGCGCGACATCGAGCAGGAAGAACAGCGCCTGGTGCGCGCCACCATGCGCCTGGAGGGCTGGTCCTAAGCACCGCCGCGAGCCGCCGTGAGCGGCCCCGCGGCAAACGGCGGCGAACGCCGTGGTAGACTCGCGCGCTTCCGATTCGCGGTGAACCTGCCCGTGCCCTACGCCTCCCTAGCCCACCCGCCCCGCTGGCTGAGCGCCACCCAGCTGCATCCGAGCCCCGCGGCCGGGGTGTACAGCTGGCTGTTCGTCAACCAGGACTCGCTGACCCAGCGGCTGATCGCGCTGGCCGCCGGCCACTTCGATGTCTGCCCGCTGGCCGAGGGCTGGCAGCGCCTGCGCAAGGACGAATGCGCCGCCCTCGGCGTGGCGGACGGCAGCCTCGGCTGGGTACGCGAGGTGTACCTGCGCGGCCACGGCCAGCCCTGGGTGTTCGCCCGCAGCGTGGCGGCGCGCTGCGCCCTGGAAGGCTCCGGCCTGAACCTCGACCAGCTCGGCAGCCGCTCCCTGGGCGAACTGCTGTTCAGCGACCGCGCCTTCCAGCGCGGCGAGCTGCAGGCCTGCCACTACCCGGCGCCCTGGCTGCCCGCCGAGGTGCGCGCCGAGCGCCTGTGGGCACGGCGCTCGCGCTTCAGCCGCGGCGCCCTCGGCGTGCTGGTGGCCGAGGTGTTCCTGCCGGCGTTCTGGCCGGCGGCGGGCGTCGAGGCCTAGGCTGGATAACGCTTTAGCGATCCACCCTGTGCCGCCTTCGCCCGTATAATCCGCGCAACCCGCACGGAGACGCGCCCGATGTACACCCACCTGCTGAAGTCGCTCAATCGCCTGCACCCCCGCACCTGGGACTTCATCCAGCTGATGCGCCTGGACAAGCCGATCGGCATCTACCTGCTGCTATGGCCGACGCTGTGGGCGCTGTGGGTGGCGGCAGAAGGCGTGCCGAGCGCGAAGAACCTGCTGATCTTCGTCTTCGGCGTGATCCTCATGCGCGCCGCCGGCTGCGTGATCAACGACTACGCCGACCGCGACTTCGACGGCCACGTGGCGCGCACCCAGGCGCGGCCGCTGGCCAGCGGGCGGATTCAGCCGCGCGAGGCGCTGCTGCTGTTCGCCGTGCTGGTGGCGGCGGCCTTCGTGCTGGTGCTGCTGACCAACGCCGCCACGGTCTGGCTGTCCTTCGGCGGCCTGGCCCTGGCCGCCTGCTACCCCTTCATGAAGCGCTACACCTTCTACCCCCAGGTGGTGCTGGGCGCGGCATTCTCCTGGGGCATGCCGATGGCCTTCACCGCCGAAACCGGCGGCGTGCCGCCGGAGGCCTGGCTGCTGTACATCGCCAACCTGCTGTGGACGGTGGCCTACGACACCTACTACGCCATGGCCGACCGCGACGACGACCTGAAGATCGGGGTCAAGTCCACCGCCATCCTGTTCGGCGAGGCCGACCGCCTGATCATCGCCAGCCTGCAGGGCCTGGCCCTGCTGTGCCTGCTGCTGGCGGCGGCGCGCTTCGAGCTGGGCCTGTACTTCCACCTCGGCCTGCTGGCCGCCGCCGCCTGTTTCGCCTGGGAGTTCCACGCCACGCGCAACCGCAAGCCGATGGCCTGCTTCAACGCCTTCCTGCACAACCACTGGGCCGGCCTGGCGATCTTCCTCGGCCTGGTGCTGGACTACGCCCTGCGCTGAGGCGGCCGCTTCGGAGGTGTAGACTGGCAGCGCCAGGCTGTCATATCGCTGCAATATTTCCGTTATCTAATGCGGCGCTAGACAGTTGAACGAACCGAGGCGGGACCCATGGTTGGCAAGAACATCCTGATCGTCGACGACGAAGCACCGATCCGCGAGATGATCGCGGTGGCCCTGGAAATGGCCGGCTACGAGTGCCTGGAAGCGGAGAACACCCAGCAGGCCCACGCCATGATCGTCGACCGCAAGCCCGACCTGATCCTCCTCGACTGGATGCTGCCCGGCACCAGCGGCATCGAATTGGCCCGGCGCCTCAAGCGCGACGAGCTGACCGGCGACATCCCGATCATCATGCTCACCGCCAAGGGCGAAGAGGACAACAAGATCCAGGGCCTGGAGGTCGGTGCCGACGACTACATCACCAAGCCCTTCTCGCCGCGCGAGCTGGTCGCCCGCCTCAAGGCCGTGCTGCGCCGCGCCGGCCCCAGCGACAGCGAGGGGCCGATCGAGGTCGGCGGCCTGCTGCTCGACCCCATCAGCCACCGCGTCACCATCGACGGCAAGCCGGCCGAGATGGGGCCCACCGAATACCGCCTGCTGCAGTTCTTCATGACCCATCAAGAAAGGGCGTACACCCGCGGCCAGCTGCTCGACCAGGTCTGGGGCGGCAACGTCTACGTCGAGGAGCGCACCGTCGACGTGCATATCCGCCGCCTGCGCAAGGCCCTCGGCGAGGCCTACGAGAACCTGGTGCAGACCGTGCGCGGCACCGGTTATCGTTTCTCCACCAAGAGCTAACGGCCGCTCGGTGGGTTAGGATGACCGGCCGGACACCTGAGCCGGCTGAACGGATCGACTGGCGGATGACCTCCAAGTGAACCAAGACTGGCATGGCGCCCTGCTGCGCCGCCTGCTGCTGCTGATCGGCGGCTGCCTGCTGCTGGGCCTGATCAGCGGCGAATATGCCTGGGCGCTGGCCCTCGGCCTGGGCGCCTACCTGGCCTGGACGCTCAAGCAACTGCTGCGCCTGCACCGCTGGCTGCAGGAGCACCAGCCGGGCGAGGCACCGCCGGACGGCTACGGCCTGTGGGGCGAGGTGTTCGACAGCATCTACCACCTGCAACGCCGCGACGAGCGCGTGCGCGGCCGCCTGCAGGCGGTGATCGACCGCGTGCAGGAATCCACCGCGGCGCTCAAGGACGCGGTGATCATGCTCGACCGCGACGGCAACCTGGAGTGGTGGAACCGTGCCGCGGAGACCCTGCTGGGCCTGCAGACCCCGCAGGACAGCGGCCAGTCGATCAGCAACCTGGTGCGCGACCCACGCTTCAAGGACTACTTCGAGCGCGAGAACTACCTCGAGCCGCTGGACCTGCCCTCGCCGGTCAACAGCCGCGTCCAGCTGCAGATCCACGTCACCCAGTACGGCAACAGCGAGCACCTGATGCTGGTGCGCGACGTCACCCGGCTGCACCAGCTGGAGCAGATGCGCAAGGACTTCGTCGCCAACGTCTCCCACGAGCTGCGCACCCCGCTGACGGTGATCAGCGGCTACCTGGAGACCCTGCTGGACAACGTCGAAGGGGTCAATCCGCGCTGGCTGCGCCCGCTGCAGCAGATGCAGCAGCAAGGCGCGCGCATGCAGAGCCTGCTCAACGACCTGCTGCTGCTGGCCAAGCTGGAGGCCACCGAGTATCCGGCGGACAACCAGCCGGTGGCGGTCGACCTGCTGCTGCTGTCGATCCAGAACGACGCCCAGGCCCTGTCCGGGGCGCGCCGCCACCGCATCAGCCTGGAGGCCGACCCGCACCTCAGGCTCAAGGGCAGCGAGGCGGAGCTGCGCAGCGCCTTCTCCAACCTGGTGTTCAACGCGGTGAAGTACAGCGCCGACGAGGGCCGCATCCACATCCGCTGGTGGGGCGACGAACAGGGCGGCCATCTGGCGGTGCAGGACAACGGCCCGGGCATCGAGGCCAAGCACCTGCCGCGCCTGACCGAGCGCTTCTACCGGGTCGACTCCAGCCGCGCCAGCGCCACCGGTGGCACCGGCCTCGGCCTGGCGATCGTCAAGCATGTGCTGCTGCGCCACCGCGGTCGCCTGGATATCGCCAGCACCCTGGGCCAGGGCAGCACCTTCACCTGCCATTTCCCCAGCACCCAGGTGGTGCGCCGGGCAAAGTAACGCGGCCCTTGCAAAGCCCGGCGCCAGCCCCCACCCTTTAGCGGTCATTGGTCAACCGAACCCTCCATGGACCCCTCCTCTAGTTACTCCGCCGCCACCTATTTCGCCGATTTCGGCCTGGTTCTCTTCGCCCTCTTCCTGGTTCTGCTCAACGGCTTCTTCGTCGCCGCCGAGTTCGCCATCGTCCGCCTGCGCGCGACCAAGGTCGAGGCGCTGGCCGAGCAGCACGGCTGGCGCGGGCACATCCTGCGCACCGTGCATGCGCAGATGGACGCCTACCTGTCGGCCTGCCAGCTGGGCATCACCCTGGCCTCCCTGGGCCTGGGCTGGGTCGGCGAACCGGCCTTCGCCCACCTGCTCGAGCCGCTGCTCGGCGCCGTCGGTATCGACTCGCCGAAGCTGGTCAGCGCCATCGCCTTCTTCACCGCCTTCGCCATCATTTCCTACCTGCACATAGTGGTCGGCGAACTGGCGCCCAAGTCCTGGGCGATCCGCAAGCCGGAGCTGCTGTCGCTGTGGACCGCGGCGCCGCTGTACGGGTTCTACTGGCTGATGTACCCGGCGATCTTCCTGCTCAACGCCAGCGCCAACGCCATCCTGCGCATCGCCGGCCAGGACGAGCCGGGGCCGCACCACGAGCACCACTACAGCCGCGACGAGCTCAAGCTGATCCTCCACTCCAGTCGCGCCCGCGACCCCGGCGACCAGGACATGCGCGTGCTGGCCTCGGCGGTGGAACTGGGCGAGCTGGAGGTGGTGGACTGGGCCAATTCCCGCGAGGACCTGGTGTTCCTGGAGCTCAACGCGCCCCTGGACGAGGTGTTCAGCGTGTTCCGCCGGCACAAGTACAGCCGCTACCCGGTGTACGACGCCGAGGCCGAGGACTTCGTCGGCGTGCTGCATATCAAGGACCTGCTGCTGCACCTGTCGCTGCTGGAGATGCTGCCCTCGGCGCTGAAACTCGCCGAGCTGATGCACCCGATCGAGCGGGTCACCCGGCATATGCCGCTGTCCAGCCTGCTCGAGCAGTTCCGTCAGGGCGGCGCGCATTTCGCCCTGGTCGAGGAAGCCGACGGCAAGGTGATCGGCTACCTGACCATGGAAGACGTGCTCGAGGCCCTGGTCGGCGACATCCAGGATGAACACCGCAAGGCCGAGCGCGGCATCCTCGCCTACCAGCCCGGCAAGCTGCTGGTGCGCGGCGACACCCCGCTGTTCAAGGTCGAGCGCCTGCTCGGCGTCAGCCTCGACCCCATCGAGGCGGAAACCCTGGCCGGACTGGTCTACGAGACCCTCAAGCGGGTGCCCGAGGAGGAAGAAGTACTGGAAGCCGAAGGCCTGCGCATCATCGTCAAGAAGATGAAGGGCCCGAAGATCCTCCTGGCCAAGGTCCTGCGCCTGGACTGACCGCTCAGCCGGCCGGCGCCCCGCGGCGCCAGCCCAGCAGGCCGTGCACGCACAGGGTGGCGAAGATCAGCGCGCCGCCCAGCAGCACCTGGCCGCTCGGCGCCTCGCCCAGCAGCCACCAGACCCACAGCGGCCCCAGCACCACCTCCAGCAGCAGCAGCAGGCCGACCTCGGTGCCGCTGATCCAGCGCGGCCCCAGCTGGATCAGCATGAAGGCCAGGGGCAGCAGCACCCCGGCCATGAAGGCCAGGCCGGCCCACTGCGCCGCGCCCAGGGTCGGGTGGCCGCCGAACAGGAAACCCAGCAGCGACACCAGCAGGGCCCCGGGAATCAGCGAGGGGCTCATGTCCACCGCCGGCCGGCTGCGGGCCAGGGTGAAGTTGCCCGCCAGCAGGGTGGCGGCCGCCAGGGCCCAGGCGTTGCCGGCCAGGCTGTTGCCCGGCGCCTCGTCGGCGACGATCAGCAGTACCCCGGCGACGCAGATCAGGATCGCCAGCAGGGTGCGCAGGGCCAGGCGTTCGCCGAGGAACAGCCAGGCCAGGGCCGCGGCGATCAGCGGCGCGACGCTGAGGATCAGCAGGGTGTTGGCCGCCCCGGCGAGGGTGATCGCCTGGACGAAGCCGATGGTGCTGACGCAGTAGCACAGCCCGCACCCCACGCCGACCCAGCCGCAGCGGCGGGCGGCGGCCGGCAACCCGCCGCGGTAGCGCCAGGCCAGCAGCAGGCCCAGGCCGATGGCCATGAGCAGGCCGCGCCAGGCCAGCACCTGCATGGCATCGGCGGCCAGCCAGCGCAGCACCAGGGCGTCCGGCGACAGCACCAGCACCCCGAAGGCGGTCAACAGCAAGCCCTTCTGTCTGTCCTGCACCTCAGACTCCCCGATCCCGCGCGGCGCCCCGGTACGCCCCTGCGCCCGTCACGCCAACGCGTAGCTGTCGGTCAGCAAGGTACCGAAACCCTGGGGCCGGTGCACGCAGCCGGCCAGTTGCAGGGCATGCCAGAACAGCGCCTGGTTGCTGGAGATCACCGGCAAGCCGAGGCTGCGCTCCAGTTCGCCGAGCAGGCCCAGGGTGCGCAGGTTGGTGCAGGAGAGGAACAGCGCGTCGACCCGCTGGCCGATCAGCAGCTCGCGCGCCGCCTGCTCGATGGCCGCCTCGGGAATGCGCGGAATCTCGGCATCCTCCAGCACGCCGAAGGTGCCGAAGGCCGCCACCTCGTGGCCGGCCTGCTGCAGCCCCTGGCAGATCGGGTAGTTGACCTCGCCGATATAGGGCGTGAGCACCGCGATGCGCCGCGCGTCGAGGCCGCGCAGGGCCGCCTTGACCGCGCTCCAGGGGTTGGTCACCGGCACGCCGGGGTGGGCCTGGTTGAGCAGCCGGGTCACCTCCTGCTCGCCGATCAGCATGCTCCCCGAGGTGCAGCCGAAGGCCAGCACGTCCAGCGGCAGGCCCGGCACCAGCAGCGCGCTGGACCGGCTCAGGCCCTGGGCCAGGCCGCGCAGCCCGTCCGGGGTGACGGTCGGGCTGCAGGGGGTGCGGGTGCTGTACAGCTCGACCCGCTCGCCGAGCAGCTGGCGCCACTCGTTCTCCAGGGTGAAATCGCTGGCCAGCTGCACCAGGCCGATGCGCACGTGGCCGTCATCGCTGGCGCGCACGTGGTCGAAGGTCTGCTGCAGGGCCTGGAACTCGGCGAAGGACTGGATCATCTCAGGCCTCCTCGAGCAGGCGCGCGGCGTAGTTGGCGATGGCGGTGTCCTGCACCCCGGTGCCGGTCAGGTCGCATACGGTGACCTGCTCGGCAGAGCTGCGCGCCTGGCGCTCCTCGGCGATCAGGCTGCCCAGTTCGAACACCTCGCGCTGCAGATCCGGGGCGTGGTGCAGCTCGCCGAGGGCGCGGGACTGACTGAGGCGATCGACCACCAGCACGTCGGCGTTGGCCAGGATGCTCGGCTCCAGCTCGTTCTTGTGCGGGTTGTCCGAGCCCATGGCGGTGACGTGCACGCCCTTGGGCAGGTCGCTCCAGCGCAGCACCGGCTCGCGCGCCGGGGTGGTGGTGACCACGATGTCGGCCTGGGCGCAGGCGGCCGCGGCGCTGTCGTGCACCGTCACCGCCAGGCCGTACTGCTCGCGCATGCGCGTGGCATAGGCCTCGGCCTTGCTGCGCTCGCGGCTGTGCACATGCACCTGGCGGATGTCGCGCACCAGGCGCAGGGCCGCCACCTGCAGTTCGGCCTGCAGACCGGCGCCGATCACCGCGACGCGCTGGGCGTCCTCGCGGGCCAGGTGCTTGGCGGCGATGGCGCCGGCCAGGGCGGTGCGGATGTCGGTCAGGTAGCCCTCGTCGAACAGCACCGCATCGACCAGCCCGGTCTTGGCCGAGAACAGCAGCATCAGGCCGTTGAGGCTGGGCAGGCCGAGTTTGGGGTTGTCGAAGAAACCGGGGCTGATCTTCACCGCGAAACGCGGCCAGCCCTGAATGTGCGCGGTCTTCACGTCCACCTCGCCGTTGCTCTCGGCGATGTTCATGCTGAGGATCGGCGGCATCGCCACCTCGCCGCGGCCGAGGGCGGCGAAGCCGGCCTCGACGGCCTCCAGGGCGGCCGGGTCGAGCTTGACCCGCTCGGCGATCTGCTCACGCTTATAGATTTTCATAGGGGCGCTCTCCGGCCAGGCGGCAGGCCTCGGCAAAGGTGGCGGTGGACAGGTTCTGACCGCTGACCACGAACGCCACGCGGCGCCCGCTCAGGTCCAGCTGGTGCTGCTCGACGGCGGCCACGCCGACCGCGGCGGCGCCCTCGACCAGGAGTTTCTCTTCGCGCAGGAAGTGCACCATGGCGCGGGCGATCTGCGCCTCGTCGACCCTGTAGCCGCGGTCCATGTAGCGCTGGGTCATGGCGAAGGTCCAGGCGTTGTCCAGGCCCACGCCGCCGCCCAGGCTGTCGGCCAGCGACGCCACTTCGGGCACCTGCAGCGGATGGCCGGCGGCCAGGCTCTCGAGCATCGCCGCGCCCTCGTTCATGCTCACGCCGATCACCTCGGCCCGCGGGTTGATGGTCTTCACCGCCAGACCGACACCGGCGATCAGGCCGCCGCCGGACAGGCCGGCGAACACCAGGTCGGTCTCCGGCTGCTCCTCCATGATCTCCAGCCCGCAGGTGCCCTGGCCGGCGATCACCAGCGGGTCGTCGAAGGGCGAGACATAGGCCAGGCCCTGTTCGTCGCGCAGGCGGCGCGCCTCGACGTCGGCCTCGTCCTGGGCCTGGCCGTGGATCACCAGATCGGCGCCGCTGCGGCGCAGGGCCTCGACCTTGTTCTCCGGCACCAGGCGCGAGATGCACACCCTGACCGGAATGCCCAGGTGCTGGCCGGCGTAGGCCAGGGCGCGGCCGAAGTTGCCGGTGGACATGGTCACCACGCCGCGCCGGCGTTGTTCGGCGTCCAGGCCGAGCAGCGCGTTGACCGCGCCACGCAGCTTGAAGGCGCCGGTCGGCTGCAGGCAGTCGAGCTTCAGCCAGGCCTCGCAGTCCCAGCGCCGCGACAGCGATTCGGAACGCACCAGCGGCGTGCGCAGGGCCAGCCCGGCGATGCGCTGGCGCGCCAGATAGATGTCTTGCAGTGTCAGTTGTTTGCTCATGGTTAAGTCCAACCTGTGAACGCAGGCGGGGTCGCCTGCCCGGCGACCCCGCGTTGACCTGGCGCTTACTTGGCCTGCCAGGCGCCGCTGCTGATCAGCTTGTCGGTGACCTTGTTCACCGCCCGCTCGGCGCGGGCGACGATGTCGTCCACCTCGCCGCGGCTGACCACCAGCGGCGGGGCGAAGCCGAGGATGTCGCCGTGGGGCATGGCGCGGGCGATCAGACCCTCTTCCAGGCAGGCGGCGGAGATCTGCGGGCCGACCTTGAGGCTGGGGTCGAAGTGCTGACGCTTGTTGCGGTCGGCGGAGAACTCCAGGGCCGCCAGCAGGCCGATGCCGCGCGCCTCGCCGACCAGCGGATGCTGGCCGAAGGTTTCCTGCATGCGCTGCTGCAGGTAGGCACCGGTGTCGCGGGCGTTACCGGTGAGGTTCTCGCGCTCGATGATGTCCAGGTTGGCGATCGCCGAGGCGATGCCCATGGGGTGGCCGGAATAGGTGTAGCCGTGGCCGATGGCGCCGTAGGTGTCGGTGCCCTGCTCCAGCACCTGCCACACGCGCTCGCCGACGATGACCCCGGACAGCGGCTGGTAGGCCGAGGTCAGGCCCTTGGCCACGGTGATCAGGTCCGGCTTCATCTCGTAGTACTGCGAGCCGAAGTCCACGCCCAGGCGACCGAAGCCACAGACCACCTCGTCGGCGATCAGCAGGATGTCGTACTTGTCCAGCACCTTGCGGATCTCCGCCCAGTAGCCCTGCGGCGGCGGCACGATGCCGCCGGTGCCGAGCACCGGCTCGCCGATCATGGCGGCGACGGTGTCCGGGCCCTCGGCGAGGATCATCTCCTCGAGCTTCTGCGCGCAGTAGCGGGAGAACTCCAGCTCGCTCATGCCGTCGTCGGGGCGGCGGTAGTAGACCGGCGCGACGGTGTGCTTGATGCGCTCCAGCGGCAGGTCGAAGTGGGCGTGGAACACCGGCAGGCCGGTCATGGAGCCGGAGGCGATGCTCGAACCGTGGTAGCCGCGGTCACGGGAGATGACCTTCTTCTTGTCCTTACGGCCGAGGATGTTGTTGTAGTACCAGACCAGCTTGAGCTGGGTCTCGTTGGCGTCCGAGCCGGACATGCCGTAGTAGACCTTGCTCATGCCCTGGCCGGCGAGCCTGACGATGCGCTCGGACAGAGTCGCCATGCCCTCGGTGGTGTGGCCGACATAGGTGTGGTAGTAGGCCAGCTGCTTGGCCTGCTCGTAGATCGCCTCGGCCATCTCGGTGCGGCCGTAGCCGATGTTCACGCAATACAGGCCGGCGAAGCCGTCGATGAACTCGTTGCCCAGGGAGTCCTGGATGCGGATGCCCTGGGCGCCGGTGACGATGCGCGCCGGGCTCTCGCCGTGGGCGTGCTGCTTCAGGTGGGTGGAGGCGTGAAAGACGTTCTGGCGGTCGATCTCGATGATCTTCTGGGTGTCGATGGTCATGGCATTGCCCTCGTTCGATTCGGTTTCGGGTGGCGTTCAGGCGGCTGAGCGCGGTTAACTTCCGCTGGCGCTGGGCAGGTTGCCCAGGCAGTAGTATTTGATCTGGCTGTACTCATCGAGGCCGTGGCGCGAGCCCTCGCGGCCGAGGCCGGACTGCTTGACGCCGCCGAAGGGCACGGGCGGGCCGGTCATCTTCACCGAGTTGACGCTGACCATGCCGAACTCCAGGCCGCGCAGCAGGCGCCACACCTGGCGCATGTCGTAACCATAGACATAGGCGGCCAGGCCGTACTCGGTGTCGTTGGCCTGGGCGATGAGCTGCTCCAGGTCGTCCCAGGCCAGCACGCCGGCCACCGGGGCGAAGTTCTCCTCGCGGTAGACGCGCATGTCCGCGGTCACGTCGGCCAGCAGGGTCGGCATGAAGAAGTTGCGCCCCGGCGCCTGCTCCTGGTCGCCGGCCAGCCGGCGCGCGCCCTTGGCGACGGCGTCGTCCACCAGCTCCTGGGCCTTGGCCACCGCCTTGGCGTTGATCAGCGGGCCCTGGCTGACGCCACGGACCAGGCCGTTGCCCACGGTCAGCTCGCCCATGCGCCGGGCGAAGGCATCGAGGAAGGGCTGGTACAGCGAGCGGTGCACGAAGATGCGGTTGGCCGCCAGGCAGTCCTGGCCGGTGGTCTGGAACTTGGCGTCGATCGCCGCCTGGGCGGCCTGCTCCACGTCCATGTCCGGCAGGACGATGAAGGGCGCGTTGCCGCCCAGCTCCATCGAGCACTTCTTCACCGTGGCCGCGGCCTGCTGCAGGAGCAGGCGACCGACCCGGGTCGAGCCGGTGAAGGACAGCGCCTTGACCTTGTCGCTGGCGCAGAGCACCTGGGAGACCATCTCCGGCTCACCGGTGATGACGTTGAACACCCCGGCGGGGAAGCCGGCGCGCTCGGCCAGCTCGGCCAGGGCCAGGGCGGAGAACGGCGTCTCGCCGGCCGGCTTGACCAGCACGGTGCAGCCCACGGCCAGGGCCGCGGCGGCCTTGCGGGTGATCATCGCGCAGGGGAAATTCCACGGCGTGATCAGGGCGGCGACGCCGATCGGCTCGCGCACGCTGCCCAGCTGGGCATTGCGGATATGGCTGGGGATGGTCTCGCCGTAGGCGCGGCGCGCCTCCTCGGCGAACCAGCGGATGAAGGAGGCGGCGTAATCGATCTCGCCCCGGGCCTCGTCCAGCGGCTTGCCCTGCTCCAGGGTCATCAGGCGGGCGAGGTCTTCCTTGTTCTCCAGCAGCAGGTCGTGCCACTTGCCGAGGAGGGCACCACGCTCGTCCACCGAGCGGGCGCGCCAGGCCGGGAAGGCGGCGTCGGCGGCATCGATGGCGGCGGCGATCTGCTCCTGGTCGAGCAGGGTGCAGCGGCCGATGGTTGCTTCGCTGGCCGGATCGATCACCGCTTCGTCGCGGCCGTCGTGGCCGGCGACCCACTTGCCGTTGACATAGGCCAGCTGGCGAACCAGGCGCGGATCTTTCAGTGTGTGCATGGACGGCGTCCCCTCTGCGGGCCCTGCAGCGGTGTCGCGCTGCTGGGCGTGGTGCGTGTTTACGGCTTCCACTTTAGGGGGGATGGCCGCGCGGTTTTTTCTCTTGGGCGGCGGCCGGCGCGCGGTTTTTTTTCTTTGCCCGGGCTTTCCCAGGTTTTTTTTCGGCGGCGGCTTGAGGCCGCTGCATCTGGCCGATTCGGGGCGCAGCTTGACGGGAATGCGGCATTGGCCGCGGCAGGTGGCCGGGATCACGACTCCCGACGGCGCCCTTGGGCATGCAGCGCTCGTGTCGAGCGGCCAGGATGGGGCCGGCATCGACCCCGCCAGCCGGGGTCGCCTGCGCGGCATCCTTCCAACAAGAAAATCACCGGCGAGCCGAGCACGGGCCCCACGCCCGCAGCGCTCACGGCGGATGGGGACTCTATGAATCTGATTCTATCGGGGGCGATCATCGCCCTGCTGGCGGCCACCCTGCTGGTCCTGCTGCGCTGGGGCAACCTGCGCTGCACCGGGCCGGAACCCGTGGGCCTGTTCACCTTCCTGGCGATCCTGTTCACCTCCGGCCTGGACATGGGCCTGATCATCTTCCCGCTGACCGAGTTCCCCACCTACGCCGCGGAGGCCCAGTACCAGTTCTCCAACCCCCTGGCGGTGGAGTTCGCCTTCTGGGGTTTCCTGATCTGGGCCTTCTACTTCATCACCACCTTCTATTTCTGCGTGATCGAGCCGCGGGTCAGGCTGTTCGAGCTGCGCCCGGTGAAGCTGGTGAACAACCTGGTGATCGTCTCCACCTGCGCCTTCACCGCCTACCTGTTCCTGGTCAACAGCGCCTGGTACATGCCGGAGCTGGGCGAGGCCTGGGGCTACCTGGTGGTGCTGGCGATCGTCCTGGCGGCGGTCTATTCCAGCACCGACATCCGCTACCTGAAGATCCTCAGCGTCTCCTCGACCTGGCTGTTCTTCGCCCTGATCCTCGGCATGTGGTGGGCGGCCGATCTCGGCGGCGGCCTGTTTGTCGACGCCGCGGCGCAGATCGGCAGCGGCTACTTCGCCCAGTTGCCCGGCTTCATCCTGCCGCTAGGCGACTACCACGCCTTCTACCTGTTCTGGTGGTTCGCCTGGAGCGTGATGATCGGCCAGTTCGTCTCGCGCTTCGTCGGCGGCCTGCGCACCTGGCAGCTGCTGCTGGCGCTGCTGGTGATTCCGTCGATCCCCCTGGCGATCTGGTTCGCCGTGCTGCACGGCTACTTCGACCAGGGCCTGGAGGTCGGTGCGTTCTGGAAGCTGGCCATGCTCGGCGTCGGGGTGATCTTCGTGATCAACTCGGTGGACTCGCTGGTACGCCTGTACACCGACAACCTCGGCATCACCGTGGCCAAGCTCGGCCGGCCGCGCTTCGTCGCCCTCAACGTCGGCCTGCTGAGCAGCCTGGTGCTGCTGTTCAAGTTCACCCCCTTCGAGATCCAGTGGGTGGGTCTGGTGGTGATCGGCCTCTACGCCGTGACCCTGGCGCTGCTGCTGACGCGGCATCGCCGGGCCCTGAGCGGCATCGCCGCCAGCGGCTGAAGCCGCCGGCCGCCGGTGCCTAGTCGCCGGCGTCCAGCTCCAGGGGCGGCTCGGCGTGCTTGATGGTCTTGGTGACGATGTAGGTGAAGTAGCGCTCGATGCCCAGGTCGGTCATCAGCCAGCGGTCGACCAGGCGCTGGTACTGGTCGATGTCGCGGGCCATGACCTTGACGATGTAGTCGATGCCGCCGCCGGTGGCGTAGCACTCGGTGACCTCCGGGCACTCCTGCATGGCCTTCTCGAAGCGCTGGAAGGCCTCGCGGTTGTGCTGCTTGAGGCTGACCTCGACCAGCACCGCGGCGCGCTTGAGCAGCACCTCGGTGTTCAGCTGGGCGCCGTAGCCGCGGATGATCCCCGCCTCCTCCAGGCGCTTGACCCGCTCCCAGCAGGGGCTGACCGAGAGGTTGATGGCCTCGGCCAGGCTGGACTTGGTGATGCGGCCGTTGTGCTGGAGGATGCGCAGAATCTTCAGGTCGTAACTGTCCAGACGCATAGAACCGCTCCGGCGCAGGCTCGTCCTGCGCACCAGACGTGAAAGAGCCGGCGGGACAACCCCGCCGGCTCGCGTGACGAGCGCCGTTTAGTATTTCTGTTCCAGCTCGGCGATCTCGGCCTCCAGGGCCTGCAGGGCGGTGCCGGCTTCCGGGCCGGCCAGTTCCACCAGCTTGTCACGCAGCGGCTCGCTGGCCTTGCGGAAGGTGGCCTGTTCCGCGTCGTTCAGGTGCACCACCTGGATGCCCGGCTTGGCCTGCTGGATCTTCTCCAGGCGCTCCTGGTTGTACTTGGCCTGGGTCTCGAAGATGTAGGGCGCCAGTTCGTCGATGGTCTCGTCGATGATCTGGCGCTGCGCGGCCGGCAGACCCTGGTACCAGGACTCGCTGGACAGCACCGCGACGGTGAACTGCTGATGGCCGGACCAGGTCAGCACGTCGGTGACCTCGTAGAACTTCATCTCCTCGATGGCGAAGATCGGGTTCTCCTGGCCGTCGATCATCTTCAGCTGCAGGGCGCCGTACACCTCGGAATAGGGCAGCGGGGTGGGCACCGCGCCGAACGACTTGTAGGTCTCCACCAGCATCGGCGAGGCCATCACGCGCATCTTCACGTTGTCGAAGTCGGCCGGCTTGCGCACCACCTTGTTGGTGGTCCAGACCATCTCGCCTTCCGGGTACATGCTCAGCAGGCGCAGGTTGCGGGTCTTCAGCTTGTCGGCCATGGGCCCGTAGATGGTCGGGCTCTCGGTCAGCAGCTCGAGGTTGACCTTGTTGTTCTGCGACAGCAGGTAGGGCATGGAGAACACCTGCATCGACGGCGCGGTGGAGCCGAGGATGCCGGTGGAGCCGTGGGTGAACTGCAGCACGCCGTTGGCCACCAGTTCGGTGAGGTCTTCCGACTCGCCCAGGGCGCCGTAGGGGTAGACGGTGACGGTGATGTCGCCGCCGCTCTTCTCTTCCACCAGCTGCTTGAACTTCTGCGCGTAGGCGTCCTGCACGCTGCCGCTGATCTCCTCCAGGGCGAACTTCCACTCCTCGGCCGCCGCCGCCAGGCTCGCCTGGCCCGCCAGGGCCAGGCCCATTGCCGCGGCCAGGGCCGCCTTCTTCAGTGTGCTGAACTTGCTCATGGTGAGGTCTCCGCTTGTTTTTATGTTCAGGGATGTGCGATTGAACCCGCTCGTCTTCAGCCTTCGATTAGGTCGGCGATCACCGCCAGGGTGTCGCCTATGTCCACCAGCGCCGGGAAACGCCGCGCCACCAGCATCCCGTCACGCTCGGCGCGGTATTCCACCGCCGGCGTGCCGGTGCGCTCGAAGGCATGCACCCGCGCCACCAGGTCACCGCGCCGCACCCGATCGCCCAGGCTCAGGGCCAGCTCGAGAATGCCGCGGTGCAGGCTCTGCACGTAGCAACTGGCGTCTGGCATATCCAGCTGCAGCGCCGGCTCGTCGGCCAGCTCCGGCTCACCTTCGATGATCCCGGCGAACTTGAGGAAGTTGCGCACCCCGCGATCGGCCAGAGCCATGGTCTGCGGCGTGCTGGTGCCGCCGCCGCGCAGCTCGGTGGTGACGAACACCTTGCCCTGGGCTTCCACGGCGGTGTCGTACAGCGAGGCCGCATCCAGCTCGAAGAGGATCATGCTGGCGGCGGTGCCGAACAGCCGGGCGCCCTCGATGCACTTGGCCTCCTGCGCCGGGTCCGGCAACCGGTGGGCCGCGGCGAAGGGCAGGATGTCCAGGGTCTTGCCGCCGGAGTGGATATCCAAAGCGTAGTCACACAACGGGATCAGGTAGCGCTGGAAGTAGTCGGCGATGCGCTCGGTCATCGCCCCGTGGGGATTGCCCGGGAAGGCGCGGTTCATGTTGCCCTTGTCGATCGGCGAGGTGCGGCTGCCGTTCTGCACCGCCGGGTAGTTCATCGCCGGGACTATGATCACCCGGCCCTGGACGTCCTCGGCGCGCAGCTCGCCGGCCAGCTTGAGCAGGGCGGTGATGCCCTCGTACTCGTCGCCATGATTGCCGCCGGTGAGCAACGCGGTGGGCCCCGTGCCGTTCTTCACCACGGTGATGGGGATCATGATGCAGCCCCAGGCCGACTGGTCGTGGGAGTACGGCAGCTTGAGGAAGCCGTGCTGTACCCCGTCGCGCGCGAAGTCGACGGTGGCGCTGATGGTGCTTTCGCCGACCTCGGCGATGGTCGAGAGACTGGTCGCCTGCAGGTCGGATTCGGGGGAGATATTCATTTGCGCTGCACTCATCTCAGGCCTTCACGAACAATTCGCGCGGGTAGTCGCAGAGGGTTTCCACGCCGCTGTCGGTGATCAGGATGCTTTCGGTGGTCTCCAGCCCCCAGTCGTCCAGCCACAGGCCCGGCATGAAGTGGAAGGTCATGCCCGGCTGCAACACCGTGGTGTCGCTCTCGCGCAGGCTCATGGTGCGCTCGCCCCAATCCGGCGGATAGCTCAGCCCGATGGGGTAGCCGCAGCGGTTGTCGCCGCGGTCGTAGCCGTAGCGGCGCAGGGTGCTGTTCAGTTCGCGAGCGATGTCGCCGCAGGTGTTGCCCGGCTTGGCCACCGCCAGGCCGGCCTCGAGGCCGGCGTTGATCGCCTCCTCGGCCTTGCGGAACGCCGCCGAGGGCTCGCCCAGGTAGACGGTGCGCGACAGCGGGCAGTGGTAGCGCTTGTGGCAGCCGGCGATCTCGAAGAAGGTGCCTTCGCCCTGCTTGAACGGGCGGTCGTCCCAGGTCAGGTGCGGCGCCGAGGCGTCCTTGCCCGAGGGCAGCATGGGCACGATGGCCGGGTAGTCGCCGAACTTGCCGTCGTGGCCGACGCAGGCGACCCGGTAGATCTCGCCGACCAGCACGTTCTTCGGCAGGCCCGGCTCGATCATCTCGACGATGGCGCGGTGCATGTTCTCGACGATGCGCGCGGCGACGCGCATGTACTCGACTTCCTGTGCCGACTTGATCGCCCGGCACCAGTTGACCAGGCCGGTGGCGTCCACCAGCTCGGCCTGAGGCAGGCCGCGCAGCAGCGCCTGGTGCGAGGTGGCGCTGTAGTAGTAGTTGTCCATCTCCACGCCGATCACCCCGGCGGTCCAGCCCCGCGCCGGCAGCACCTGCTCGCACAGGTAGTCGAGGGCATGGTGCGGCGGGTTCATCACATAGCGGTCGCTGTAGGAGGCGATGTCCTCCTCCGGCAGGTAGACGGTACGGCGCGCGCCGTTGGCGTCGATGCCGCGGCCGTACCACAGCGGGTTGCCGCTCTGGCCGACCACCACGCATTGCGGGGTGTAGAAGGACCAACCGTCATAGCCGGTGAGCCAGGCCATGTTCGACGGGTCGTGGACGATCAGCGTGGCGATCCCCCGCTCGGCCATGGCGGCGCGCACCTTGGCCAGTCGCTGGGCGTACTCTGCACGGCTGAAATTCAACGCGATTTCACTCATGACAGCATCTCGATAACGAACGCCGGGGCGTTCAGGCCTCTATCAGCCCGCCGGACAGCAGCCGGGCGGACGACATTGCTGCGACGCATGGAGCATGGCGCCGAGCCGTTCATGCACCCTCCAGGCCGCTTGCCGTCCCGGTACCGCGGACGTCGGTCCGCCTGGAGAAATTGTACTGAAACCTGCTAAAGTAACCGCGACAAATGCAGGTCAATACGCCTTGAGGCCCATATTATGACCATTACAATCATCGTCAAGGAATTTATTGTTCTATGACAATTGACCTGAAACCCTTCATCCGCTCCGGCCAACCCAAGTACCTGGCCATCGGCAATGCCCTGACCGAGGCGATCAACAGCGGCGCGCTGCAGCCCGGCAGCAAGCTGCCGACCCACCGCGAGCTGGCGGAAACCCTGGGCGTCAGCGTGCAGACGGTGAGCAATGCCTATGCCCACGCGGAGAAGCAGGGCGCCATCTATGCCCAGGTCGGCAGCGGCACCTTCGTGCGCAGCCGCCACGTCAGCCACGAGTCGGACTACCTGTCCACCGACGAACATGAGGACCCGCACCGCGGCATCGACCTGTCCACCGCCCATCCGGTGTGCACCCAGCGCCACGTCAAGCTCTACCGCGATGGCCTGGAACGCCTGGCCCGGGAGGGCCGCGACGACTTCATCACCTCCTTCCACCCGACCCAGGGCCTGACCCAGCACCGCGACGTGGTCTGCGCCTGGCTGGCGCAGCAGAAGATGCCGGCCAACCCCGACCACATGCTGTTCTGCAACGGCGCCGCCCATGCCCTGACCATCGCCATGGCCACCGTGCTCAAGCCCGGCGACACGGTGCTGTGCGAGCGGGAGACCTGCATGCTGCTGCTGGCCCTGGCGCAGACCCTGCACTTCAACCTCAAGGGGCTGGCCACCGACGACCAGGGCCTGCTGCCGGAGGCGCTGGAGGCGGCCTGCAAGCAGGGCGGCGCGCGGGTGCTGTTCTGCACCCCGACCATGAACAACCCGACCACCGACACCATGGGCCTGGAGCGACGCCAGGCGATCGCCGAGCTGGCGCGGCGCTACGACCTGACCCTGGTGGAGGACGACGTCTACGGCGCCCTGCAGCCGGACCGCCACCCGCCGCTGTCGGCGCTGATCCCGGAGCGCAGCTTCTACGCCACCAGCCTGACCAAGATCACCCTGCCGGGCATGCGCGCCGGCTACCTGATCACCCCGCCGCACCTGGTGCAGCAGGCCATCGGCCGCCTGCGCAGCACCACCTGGATGGCCACCCTGATGCCCTTCGAGATCGCCAGCTGGTGGATGCAGGACGGCACCCTGGAGCGCATGGTGGCCTTCCAGCAGCAGGAGTTCGCGGCGCGCCAGCAGCTCGCTCGCGAGCTGCTGGCCGACTGCAGCTTCCGCGCCCATCCCAACGGCATGCATATCTGGGCCGAGTTGCCGGCGCACTGGCAGCCGGAGAAGTTCGCCCGCCGCGCGCGCCAGGAAGGCGTGATGATCTTTCCCGCCGAGCCCTTCCTGGCCACCGCCGACCGCAGCAACCAGCACGTGCGCATCAGCCTGGGCGCCGAGCAGAGCCGCGCGCGCCTGCAGGCCGGCCTGGCGACCCTCAACGGGCTGTTCGGCGAGACGCCACCGCCCATGCATTTCGTGTTCTAAAACAGGGCACCATCATTACATTTGCTCGATAACGACGCATATGTACTGATTCAAATATTAATTGACATGATTTTTGACCGGCGATAAGGTCTGGCTTCCACAACAAGAACAATGTCCGCCGCGTCGACGACGGGCTGGAGGTGGCTATGTCTTGGTTGCACAAGTTGGATTGGCTGCTGGAGAAGCTCGAGGCCTTCATCCTCGCCAGCGCCATTCTGCTGATGGCGCTGAATTCGGTCGGCAACGTGTTCGGCCGCTACCTGTTCAACCAGAGCATCTATTTCTCCGAGGAGCTCAACCAGTTCCTCATCATCTTCGTCACCTTCGTCGGCTGCAGCTATGCCGCCCGCCATAGCCGGCACATCAGCATGAGTGCCTTCATCGAGCACCTGACCGGCAAGCCCGCCGCCGCCAGCCTGCTGCTGATCAACCTGCTCACCGCCCTGCTGATGCTCTGGCTGACCTGGGCGGCGATCGGCTACGTCGAGTCGGCCGCCCGCGTCGGCCGCGCCTCCTCGGCGCTGCAGCTGCCGCTGCACTACATCTACCTGGTGATCCCCCTGGGCCTGGGCATGACCGGCCTGCAGTTCCTGCGCCACGCCTTCACCCAGCTGCTGGTCCTGCTCGGCCGCCGCGAGGCGCCGCCGCGTCACGTCGACGCCCCCCTTCCGCCGCAACCCTGAGCCCTCGCCACCATGGATATGACCACTGCCCTGCTGCTCATCATGCTGGTCCTGCTGCTGGCAGGCTTCCCCATGATGACCACCCTGCTGGCCGCCGCCGCCGCCGGCTTCGTGTTCTTCTTCACCATGGGCCCGGAGTTCATCGTCCAGCAGATGATCGCCGGCATCCGCCCGGCCGCCCTGGTGGCGGTGCCCATGTTCATCCTCGCCGCCGACATCATCACCCGCGGCGCCACGGCCAATCGTCTGCTGGACGTGGCCACCGCCTTCGTCGGCCACGTGCGCGGCGGCATGGCGGTGACCACGGCGCTGAGCTGCGCGCTGTTCGGTGCCCTGTCCGGCTCGACCCAGGCCACCGTGGTCGGCGTCGGCAGCATCATGCGGCCGAAGATGCTGCAGCAGGGCTACAAGGACAGCTTCGCCATCTCGCTGATCATCAACGCCTCGGACATCGCCCTGCTGATCCCGCCGAGCATCGGCATGATCATCTACGGCGTGGTCTCCGGCACCTCGGTGGCCGAGCTGTTCATCGCCGGCATCGGCCCGGGCCTGCTGCTGATGCTGCTGCTGGCCGGCTACTGCTACCTCTACGCGCGGCTCACCGGCATTCCCAGGGGCGACAAGTTCAGCTGGCGCGAACGCCTGGTCACCTGCCGCCGCGCCATCCTGCCGCTGCTGTTGCCGGTGCTGACCATCGGCGGCATCTACTCCGGGGTGTTCAGCCCCACCGAGGCGGCCGCGGTGTCGGTGCTCTATGCGCTGGTCCTGGAGATGCTGATCTACCGGCGGGTGAAGTTCAGCGAACTGTCGTCCATCGCCCTGTCCACCGGCCTGATCACCGCCGTGGTGTTCATCCTGGTGGCGGCCGGCGCGGCCTTCTCCTGGGTGATCTCCTTCGCCCAGATCCCGCAAGCCATCCTCAGCGGCATCGGCATCATGAGCGCCTCGCCGACCGAGCTGCTGATCATCATCTCGATCGCCTTCTTCATCGGCTGCATGTTCGTCGACCCGATCGTGGTGATGCTGATCCTGGTGCCGATCTTCGCCCCGGCGGTGCGCCTGTCCGGCCTCGACCCGGTGCTGGTCGGCATCATCATCACCCTGCAGGCGGCCATCGGCTCGGCGACCCCGCCGTTCGGCTGCGACATCTTCACCGCCATCGCGGTGTTCCGCCGCCCCTATGTCGACGTGGTGCGCGGCAGCCTGCCGTTCTTCCTGATCCTGCTGCTGATGTCGGTGCTGCTGATCCTGTTCCCGCCGATCACCCTGTTCCTGCGCGACCTGGCCTTCCGCTAGCGCGGCTACCCGCCGACACAGGAAAACCCCGCTGTCGGCTCGAGCGCAATCGAGCCGGCAGCGGGTTTTTTTTCATTCGCCGCCGACGGCGAAGTTGGGCAGGCTGTCGACCGGCTGGGTGAAGCTGAAGGGGATGGACTCCAGGGCCAGGCCGACGTTGCGCTGCACCACGAAGTGCAGGTGCGGGCCGGTGCTGTTGCCGGTGTTGCCGGAGCGGGCGATCTGCTCGCCGACCGCCACCCGGCGGCCTTCGCGGACCCGCACCGAGCCCTTCATCAGGTGCAGGTAGACGCCCATGGTGCCGTCGTCGTGGAGGATGCGCACGTAGTTGCCGGAGGGGTTGGTGCCGCGCCCGCTCTGCTGGTTCTCGGTCTTCACCACCACGCCGCCGCGCGCCGCCACTATGGGCGTGCCCTCGGGCATGGCGATGTCCAGGGCGTAGCGGCCCTTGGGGGTGAAGTGGCTGTACTTGCCGCCCGCGCCCTGGGTCAGGCGGAACGGCCCGCCGCGCCAGGGCAGCGGATAGCGCTGCTGGGTCGGCAGCAGGCGCGGGTCGCCGAGGGCGTAGCGCAGCTTCGGCGTGTAGCGCAGCGGCCGCCCGGCGTCGCGCGGGGCCAGGGTGGCCAGGCGGATCTTGCTGCGCGGCGGCAGCACCCAGGTGATCGGCTCGTCCGGGGCGCCGACGGCGTTGTCGACGTCCACCAGCTGCAACTCGACCTGCACCGGGGCATAGAGGTCGTTGCGCACCAGCAGGGTCTCGCCGGCCGCGTGCTTCTTGGTTTCCAGCTTCACCTGGTTGTCCAGGCGCTCGACCATGCGGTCGCGGAACACGAACACCTGGGCCCCCGGGGCGGCCTGGTCGGAATAGGTGACCACGCCGTTGGCATCGGTGTACTTGTAGATGGTCAGGGCCGCCGCCTGGCTGGCGGCGGCCCAGAGGCTGCAGAGAAGAATCAGGCGCCCTAGCATATCGACTCGGATCTTATGGCTTTTGGATATCCGGACCAGGGAGACTAGCAGCCCCGCGGGCACCGCGCGAGGCGGCGCGCCCCGGGATGTGAGCCAGCTCGCGCGGCGCCCCGGCAGCCACGACCGACGGTTCAGGCGCCGGGACTGAAATGCTTCTGTGCGGTGCCGCGGGCGATCAGCCGCGACAGGTAATCGAGTTTCTGCGGGTCGCGGTCGACGAAACGCAGGGTCAGCTGCAACCACTCGCTGTCGGCCTTCGGCTCGAAGGCGGCCACCGCGTGCAGGTAACCGTTCAGTCGCGCCACCTCGCCGCCCTCGCCCTGCTCCAGGTCGAGCACCGCACTTTCCAGCACCTGGGGCAGCGCCTCGCCGCGTTTGACCAGCAGCAGCGCCTCCTTGAGGCTCAGGCCCTTGATCACGCAGGCCATGCTGCCTCCCGGTAGACGCAGCTGGCCCTGGCCACGGCCGGCGGTCGCCGCCCGGGCCGCGGGCCTGGATGGCGTCGGCGGGATGCCGGCCGCGGGCGGGGATGGCGCGGCCTCGGCCTTGATCACCTCGGCCTTGCCGCCGGTCAGGGCGGCCAGCGAGTCATTGCCGAAGCCGCTCGCCAGGGCCCGGGGCGCCTGGGCCTGGAGGGCCTGCAGCTTGCCGGCGCGGCTCAGGGCCTTCTTCACCTTGGTGACCAGCTGCTCGTTGGAGAAGGGCTTGCCGATGAAGTCCGAGACCCCGGCCTGGATCGCCTGCACCACGTTGTCCTTGTCGCCGCGGCTGGTGACCATGATAAAGGGCAGGCTCTTCAGGTTGTCCTGCTCGCGGCACCAGCCGAGCAGCTCGAGCCCGGACATCTCCGGCATCTCCCAGTCGCAGAGGATCAGGTCGATGGCGACCCGGCCGAGCAGTTGCTGGGCCTTGCGCCCATTGACGGCTTCATGGATCTGCACGCCCGGGAAGTGATCGCGCAGGCCCTTCTTCACCAAGTCGCGGATAAAGGTCGCATCGTCCACCACCAGCACGTTGACTTTACTCATCGGCCACTCCCAGTTCGAATGGCCCCTAGCATAGTCGTGGCGGCTTGCCGCTGGCTAACCCTAAAGCGGCGAACGGCGAGCCAGGTCCGCCGTCGACGGCCTCAGCTGCTCTTGCCGCCGCCCTGCACCTCTTCCTGCATGCGGGTCAGGCCGATGTGCTTCACGTCGGTGCCGCGCACCAGGTAGATCACCAGCTCGGCGATGTTGCGCGCATGGTCGCCGATGCGCTCCAGCGAACGCAGCGCCCAGATCACGTTGAGCACCCGGGAGATCGAGCGCGGGTCTTCCATCATGTAGGTGACCAGCTCGCGCAGGGCGGTCTTGTATTCGCGGTCGACGGTCTTGTCGAACTGCGCCACGGCCAGCGCCAGGTCGGCATCGAAGCGGGCGAAGGCGTCCAGCGCCTGCTGCACCATCTTGCGCACCTGGTCGCCGATATGGCGGATCTCCACGTAGCCACGCGGCGACTCGCCTTCCTCGCACAGGAGGATGGCGCGCTTGGCGATCTTGGTCGACTCGTCGCCGATGCGCTCCAGGTCGATCACCGACTTGGACACGCTGATGATCAGGCGCAGGTCGGAGGCCGCCGGCTGGCGGCGGGCGAGGATGCGCACGCACTCCTCGTCGATGTTGCGCTCCATCTGGTTGATCTGGTCGTCGACCTCGCGCACCTGCTGGGCCAGGCCGGAATCGGCCTCGATCAGCGCGGTGACCGCGTCGTTGACCTGCTTCTCGACCAGGCCGCCCATGGCCAGGAAGTGGCTGCGCACCTCCTCGAGCTCGGCGTTGAACTGCTGGGAGATGTGGTGGGTAAGGCTGTCTTTGTTGATCATCTGCGAACCCTTGGGTTAACCGGATACGTTTGCTGGTGGGGATAAGCTGTGGCGGAGCGCACCACGCGAGGCGGCGTCCTCCGCCAGGGCCATCAACCGTAGCGACCGGTGATGTAGTCCTCGGTCTGCTTCTTTTCCGGGTTGGTGAACAGGGTATCGGTATCGCCGTACTCGATCAGCTTGCCCATGTACATGAACGCCGTGTAGTCGGACACCCGCGCGGCCTGCTGCATGTTGTGGGTAACGATGACGATGGTGTACTTGGATTTCAGTTCGTAGATCAGCTCTTCGACCTTCAGCGTGGAGATCGGATCGAGGGCCGAGCAGGGCTCGTCGAGCAGCAGCACTTCCGGCTGCACCGCCACGGTACGGGCGATCACCAGGCGCTGTTGCTGGCCGCCGGACAGGCCCAGGGCCGAGTCGTGCAGACGGTCCTTGACCTCGTCCCACAGCGCCGCGCTCTTCAGCGCCCACTCCACCGTCTCGTCGAGTACGCGCTTCTGGTTCACGCCCTGGATGCGCAGGCCGTAGACCACGTTCTCGTAGATGCTCTTGGGGAAGGGGTTGGGCTTCTGGAACACCATGCCGACGCGGCGGCGCAGCTCGGCCACGTCCTCGCCCTTGCGGTAGATGTTGCGCCCGTCGAGGTTGATCTCACCTTCCACACGGCAACCGTCGACCAGGTCGTTCATCCGGTTGAAGGTGCGCAGCAGGGTGGACTTGCCGCAGCCGGACGGGCCGATGAAGGCGGTCACGCGCTGGCGCGGGATGTTCAGTTGCACATCGAACAGGGCCTGCTTGTCGCCGTAGAACAGGTTCAGGCCGGGCACTTCGATGGCCACGGCCTCCTGGTTCAGGTCCAGGCTCTGCTTGTCGCGGCCCAGGGCGGAGATATCGATACCGTGTGCTTGGTGCTGCATGGGGGACTCCCTACGCTAACAATTCGTGGGCCGCGCCCGCGCCAGGGCGGGCGGCGGCGATAGTCGGTTTTAGTGATCCAGCGCCTTGTACTTCTCGCGCAGGTGGTTGCGGATATACACCGCACTGAGGTTGAGCGAGGCGATCACCAGCACCAGCAGCAGCGCCGTGGCGTACACCAGCGGCCGCGCGGCCTCGACGTTGGGGCTCTGGAAGCCGACGTCGTAGATATGGAAGCCCAGGTGCATGATCTTCTGGTCCAGGTGCAGGTAGGGGTAGTTGCCGTCCAGCGGCAGGGCCGGCGCCAGCTTGACCACGCCCACCAGCATCAGCGGCGCGACCTCGCCGGCGGCGCGGGCCACGGCGAGGATCAGGCCGGTCATCATCGCCGGGCTGGCCATCGGCAGCACCACCTTCCACAGCGTCTCGGCCTTGGTCGCGCCGAGGGCCAGGGAGCCCTCGCGCAGGGCCCGCGGCACGCGGGCCAGGCCCTCCTCGGTGGCGACGATGACCACCGGCACGGCGAGGATCGCCAGGGTCAGCGAGGCCCACATCAGGCCCGGCGTACCGAAGGTCGGCGCCGGCGCGGCCTCGGCGAAGAACAGGCTGTCGATCGAGCCGCCCAGCACGTAGACGAAGAAGCCCAGGCCGAATACGCCGTAGACGATCGACGGCACGCCGGCCAGGTTGTTCACCGCGATGCGGATGATCCGGGTCAGCGCCCCCTGCTTGGCATACTCGCGCAGGTAGATGGCCGCCAGCACGCCGACCGGGGTGACGATCACCGCCATGATCAGGGTCATCATCACGGTGCCGAAGATGGCCGGGAAGATGCCGCCCTCGGTGTTCGCCTCGCGTGGGTCATCGCTGACGAATTCCCAGACCTTGGCGAAATAGAAACCCAGCTTGTCCAGGGTCCCCATGGCGTTGGGCTGGAAGACGCGAACCACCTTGCCCAGGCTGATCTCCTGCTCGCGGCCGTCGACCGTCCTGACCGTGACGCTGTCGCGGTTGAACTGCTGGTTGAGGCCCACCAGCTCGGCCTCCAGCACCTTGTACTCGGCGTCCCACTGGGCGCGCTCGGCGTCCAGGTCGGCCTGTGCCGCGGCATCCAGCCGGCCCTCCAGCTCCAACCTGCGGGTCTTCAGGCGCAGCGCCTCCAGGCCGTGGTTGATGCGGCCGATATCCTTCTTCTCCAGCCGGCTGAGCTGGCCGTGCAGCTCGTCGATGCGGGCGATACGCTGCTGCAGCTCATCCCAGGCGGCATCGCCCTCGGCGACCAGCTGGCCGTCCTGCTTGACGTTGACCAGGTAGCCGTAGAAGTTGCCCCACTCGCGGCGCTCCATCACCAGCAGATTGGCCGGCGTATGGGATTCCCGCAGCCATTCGGCGACCACCCAGCTGAAGTCGGCGCCGAACACCTCGCGGTTGCCCACCTTGAGCAGCTGGCGGGTCATGAACTCGCCGCCCTCGGTGTCCACCGGCAGCCCTGCGGACTTCAGGCGGGCACGGGGCACCTCTTCGGACTGCACCAGTTCGCCGGCCAGCACGCGCGGGCTTTCACCCGGAACCTGGTAGGTGGATTCGATCACGTCGGCCGGCCAGAAGTGCGCCAGGCCGCGGGTGGCGATCACCGCCAGCAGGCCGAGGGTCATGATCACCGCGATGGCGACACCACCGGCGGTCATCCACACCCAGGGCGTGCCGCTCTTGAACCAGGAGTTGAGGTTTTGCTTTTTCACGTTCACGGACGTCTACCTTCCCGAGTCTTAGAGCGAGGCGTATTTCTTGCGCAGGCGGGTACGGATGATCTCCGCCAGCGTATTCATCACGAAGGTGAAGGACAGCAGCACCAGCGCGGCGAGGAACAGCACGCGGTAGTGGGTACTGCCGACTTCCGACTCCGGCATCTCCACCGCCACGTTGGCGGCCAGGGTGCGCAGACCCTCGAAGATGTTCATCTCCATGATCGGCGTGTTGCCGGTGGCCATCAGCACGATCATGGTCTCGCCGACCGCGCGGCCCATGCCGATCATCAGCGCCGAGAAGATGCCCGGACTGGCGGTGAGGATCACCACCCGGGTCAGGGTCTGCCAGGGCGTCGCCCCCAGGGCCAGGGAGCCGAAGGTCAGGCTCTTGGGTACGCTGAACACGGCGTCCTCGGCAATCGAGTAGATGTTCGGGATCACCGCGAAGCCCATGGCCAGGCCCACCACCAGGGCGTTGCGCTGGTCGAAGGGGATGCCCAGGTCGTTGCTCAGCCACATGCGCATGTCGCCGCCGAACAGCCAGTTCTCCAGGTAGCCGCTCATGCTCAGGGAGAAGGTGCCGACCAGCAGGATCACCGGAATCAGCAGGGCCGCCTCCCAGCCATCCGGCACCACCAGGCGGATGCGCTCCGGCAGGCGGCTCCAGCCATAGGCGGCCAGGAGGATGCCGACCGGCGTGAGCAGCAGCAGGCTGAAGATGCCGGGCAGATGTCCCTCCACATAGGGTGCCAGGAACAGGCCGGCGAAGAAGCCGAGGATCACCGTCGGCAGCGCCTCCATCAGCTCGATCACCGGCTTGACCTTGCCGCGCATGGCCGGGGCCATGAAGTAGGCGGTGTAGATCGCCGCGCAGATGGCCAGCGGCGCGGCCAGCAGCATGGCGTAGAAGGCCGCCTTCAGGGTGCCGAAGGTCAGCGGCGAGAGACTCAGCTTGGGCTCGAAGTCGCTGTTGGCCGAGGTCGACTGCCAGACGTACTTGGGCTCGTCATAGCTCTCGTACCAGACCTTGCCCCACAGCGAACTCCAGGACACCTCCGGGTGCGGGTTGTCGACCACGAAAGGCAGGATCTGCCCCTTGGACTCCACCAGCACGCGGCTGGCCCGCGGCGACAGGGTGGCGACGGCCGCGCCCTCGGCAACCTGCTCGACCAGCAGGGTGCGATGCGCGGTGCTGTGGAAGATGCCCAGCTTGCCGTCTGTGTCCAGGGCCAGGAAGCCCTTGCGGCGCTCTTCCGGAAGGAACTGGGTAATCGCGCTGTCACCGAGCTTGAAGTCGCGGATGCGGGTCAGGGCCGACTCACCCTCTTCGTCACGCACCATGAACCACTGGGCGATACCACCCTTGCTGTCGCCGACCAGCAGCGAGATGCCGCCCAGCAGCGGGCTCACGGCGCTGATCTTGGCCTCGCCCTCGCGCAGCTTGTAACGGCCATTGAGGCTGTTGCTGCGCAGGTCGAAGACATCGGCGGTGGCGCGGCCGTTGAATACATAGAGCCACTGATGACGCGGATCGATCAGCAGCGCGCTGATCGGCTCGGCGATCTGCGGCAGGGCGATGCGCCGTTCTTCCTGGGTCACCTCGCCGGTGAACTCGTTCTCTTCGCGGCTCATCGACAGCACGTGCAACTCGGCGCCGGTGGCGGCGCTGAGCAGCAGGGTGTCGCCGCTCTGGCTGATCGCCACGTGCTCCAGGGCCCGGCCCTGGGGATCGAGACCGATCGGCGCCTCGCCGAAGGGGTACTCCAGGCTCGGGGTGATGGTCTTGACGTTGTCCGGATAGGTCACCCGGTAGTTCTGCTTGAACACCAGCACCTGGCCGTTGGACAGGCCCAGGGCGACTCGGCGGCTACCCGGCTGATCCTCGCTAAAGGAAACGATGCTGGCGCCGGCCGGCAGCGGCAGCTGGACGCTGCTCAGCGCCGCGCCGTCCTTGGTGGCGAAGAACTGCACCTGGCCGGCGCGATTGAGGCGCATGGCCACCTTGTTCTGCTCTTCCACCGCCAGCAGCAAGGCCTCGCCTTGCTCGGCCAGCCAGGCGGGCTGCTGCGCCTCGCGCGCCTCCAGCTCGGCGCCGGAGAAGATCGGCAGCACCACATGGGCCAGGTAGAAGAAGATCAGGGTGATCGCAGCCAGCACGACCAGGCCGCCGATGGACACGTACCAATGCGCCAGGCGGTCCTTGATGGCCCGCATGCGGCGCTTGCGCTGCATGGCCGGGGTGTTGAAGTCCAGCCGTTGGCTGCTGTTCAGAGGTGCGGTCATGGTGTCGGTGGCCAAGTCGGTCATACGAAAATCTCTGGGCAGTTGCGCACACGCGCCGCCGGATAAGCGGACCGTCAATCTAACCGCCTTGTATGACAGAAAGATTACAGCGTGGTGACGCAACAACGCCCACCGCTCCTCGGGGAGCGGCGGGCGCGTCTAGCGCGTGCCGCGGCACAGGGCCGCGGCGAGGTCGGCGGCCTGCTTAGAGACCGAGTTCCTTCAGGGTTTTCTCAGCAACCTTGGCCGGCAGCGGGATGTAGCCATCCTTGACCACCACTTCCTGCCCCTGCTTGGACATCACCAGCTTGACGAACTCCGCTTCCAGCGGGCTCAGGGCCTTGTTCGGCGCCTTGTTCACGTAGACGTAGAGGAAACGCGACAGCGGGAACTTGCCAGCCAGGGCGTTCTCTTCGGTGGCGTCGAAGGCTTCACCGCCCTTCTTCGACAGCGGCACGGCGCGAACGCTGGAGGTCTTGTAGCCGATGCCCGAATAGCCGATGGCGTTCAGGGTGCTGGAAATCGACTGTACCACGGAAGCCGAACCCGGCTGCTCGTTGACGTTGGGCTTGAAGTCGCCCTTGCACAGGGCCTCTTCCTTGAAGTAGCCGTAGGTACCGGACACCGAGTTACGACCGAACAGCTGGATCGGCTTGGCCGCCCAGTCGCCGCTCAGACCGAGGTCGCCCCAGGTCTTGGCGTTCTGCGCCGCACCGCACAGGCGGGTGCTGGAGAAGATGGCATCGACCTGGGCCATGTCCAGGCTCTTGATCGGGTTGTCCTTGTGCACGAACACCGCCAGGGCGTCGATGGCGACCGGGACGGCGGTCGGCTTGTAGCCGTACTTCTCTTCGAAGGCCTGCAGCTCGGCATCCTTCATCTTGCGGCTCATCGGGCCGAGGTTGGAGGTGCCCTCGGTCAACGCGGGCGGCGCGGTGGAGGAACCGGCGGCCTGGATCTGGATGTTCACGTTCGGGTAGAGCTTCTTGTAGTCCTCGGCCCACAGCGTCATCAGGTTGGCCAGGGTGTCGGAACCTACGCTCGACAGGTTGCCGGATACGCCCGAAGTCTTCTCATAGGCCGGCAGTGCCGGATCGACAGCAGCAACCGCGGTGGCGGTGGCGGCGCCAGCGGCAACGAACGTCATGGCCGCCATCAAACGCGTAAGTTTCATGCCTTGCTCCTAAGCTAGAGGGGTGTGGATCGAGGCCAAGTATCTGCAGGCCGTGTGAGCAATCTATGAAACCAATGTGACAATTAAATGACCGTAGCCGCATTTGCGTGAAATGCCCGGAAATACATGGCCAACACCGGCGGGCGGGCATCGTGGTCGCCCGGCGACCGCTCAGTCGGTATACTCGCCAAACCCGCAATGCTGCGGGCTCCGCGCCCACAACAACAACCGCGCCGCGAGCCATACCCGAGATGAACGAATTCGAACAGGATGATCCGATTCCGCAAGGCGACCTGGCCCTGCAGATCACCGCGCTGCCACGCGAGACCAATGGTTTCGGCGATATCTTCGGCGGCTGGCTGGTGGCGCAGATGGACCTGGCCGGCACCGCCATGGCCAGCAAGGTCGCCGGCGGCCGCGTCGCCACGGTGGCCATCGACCGCATGGCCTTCCTGGTGCCGGTCGCCGTCGGCGCCCAGCTGTCGTTCTACACCCAGACCCTGGAAGTCGGCCGCAGCTCGATCCAGATGCTGGTCGAGGTGTGGAGCGACGACCCGCTGTCCAGCGAATGGCGCAAGGTCACCGAGGCGGTATTCGTGTTCGTCGCCATCGACGGCAGCGGTCGCACCCGTCCCGTGCCGCCACGCCGCTAGCCGTCGCACGTGGCTCGAGCAGGCGTCCCTGCCGACGCCCGAGCGCCCGATACGCGACGGCCACGCCTCGCCACAGACCACCACGGCCCGCGCCATCGCCGCGCTCCGCCATGCTTGAGCCCATCCGTCATGCTGCACTTGACCCGGGCTCAGGCCTGGACGATCATTTGCATAAATGTGCAAACATGGAAGCAACATGAGCGAACCCATGATCGCGGCTCTCGCCGCCCTGGCCCAGGGCACTCGGCTACAGGCCTTTCGCCTGCTGGTGAAAAGCGGCCCGCAAGGCCTGTCGGTCGGCGACCTGGCCGCGCAATTGAAGGTGCCTTTGTCGACCCTGTCCCGTCATCTCGGCCAGCTGCAGCAAGCCCGCCTGGTCAGGACCTGGCGCGAAGGCCGCCACGTGCTCTACGCCACCGACTGGGCCGGCACCGGCGCCCTGCTGAACTACCTGACCGAGGACTGCTGCCAGGGTCGCGCCGACCTCAACAGCCTCTGCGACAACTCCGGAGATGGCCAGCCATGCCCCTGACTCACCCCCCACGCATCCTGTTTCTCTACGGCTCCCTGCGGGAGCGCTCGTTCAGTCGCCTGGCCGCCGAAGAGGCGGCACGGCACCTGACGGCGATGGGCGCCGAGGTGCGCCTGTTCAACCCGAGCGGGCTGCCGTTGCCGCACAGCACCGATGAGCGCCACCCGAAAGTCGCCGAACTGCGCAGCCTGGTCGAATGGTCGGAAGGCATGGTGTGGTCCAGCCCGGAGATCCACGGCAACCTCAGCGGGCTGATGAAAATGCAGATCGACTGGATTCCCTTGAACAACGGCGCGGTACGTCCGACCCAGGGCAAGACCCTGGCGGTGATGCAGGTCTCCGGCGGCTCGCAATCGTTCAATGCGGTGAACAGCCTGCGCGTGCTGGGGCGCTGGATGCGCATGTTCACCATCCCCAATCAGTCCTCGGTGGCCAAGGCCTACGAGCAGTTCGAGGCCGACGGGCGGATGAAGGACTCCGGCTACCGCGACCGGATCATCGACGTGATGGAAGAGCTGTATAAGTTCACCCTGCTGGTGCGCGAGCAGAAGGATCACCTGACCGATCGCTACAGCGAGCGCAAGGCGCAGGACCCGCAGGCCGGCTACGCGATCCTGCACGGCAGTGGTGCCGTCGCGCCGGCCACGGCCTGAGATTGCGCCCAACGAAAACGCCGGCCCTAAGGCCGGCGTTTGCGCTCGCGCTACGGATCAGCCGCGGATGTTGTAGATGAGCTTCTCGTTGAACTCCGCGTACTCGGCCAGGCGCTGCAGGTAGGCCTTCTGCTGGGCCCACACCTTGGCGGCCACCGGGTCGGCCGCGGCACTGGCTTCGACCACCTCGGCCGCCACTTCCTTGAGCCTGGCCAGCACCTCGTCCGGCAGGCTGCGGACGTCGACGCCCTCGGCCTTGAGCTGTTCCATGGCCTCCATGTTGCGCGCGTTGTAGGCATCGAGCATGTCGCCATTCACGTCGCGGGCGGCGGCGCGGACGATGGCCTGCAGGTCAGGCGGCAGGGTTTCCCAGGCCTTGAGGTTGATGTCCAGTTCGAAGGTGACGTTCGGCTCCTGCCAGCCCGGGGTGTAGTAGTACTTGGCCGCCTTGTGCAGGCCCAGGGCCTGGTCGTTGTACGGGCCGATCCACTCGGTGGCGTCGATGGCGCCGGTCTGCAGGGCGGTGAAGATCTCGCCGGCCGGCATGTTGACCACGGTGCCGCCCATCTTGGTCAGCACTTCGCCGCCCAGACCCGGGGTGCGCATCTTCAGACCCTTGAAATCCTCGACCGAGTTGATTTCCTTGTTGAACCAGCCGGCGGTCTGCACGCCGGTGGCGCCGCAGGCCATCGGCAGCACGCCGAAGGGCTTGTACACCTCCTCCCACAGCTCGATGCCGCCCCCCTTGTGCAGCCAGGCATTCATCTCCTGGGCGTTGGGGCCGAACGGCAGGGCACAGAAGAACTGCGCCGCCGGCACCTTGCCCTTCCAGTAGTAGGGCGCGCCATGGCCCATCTCGGCAGTGCCGCGGGACACCGCGTCGAACACCTCGAGCGCCGGCACCAGTTCGCCGGCGGCATAGATCTTCACCTTCAGGCGGCCGTTGCTCATTTCCTCGACCAGGGTGGCGAAGCGCTCGGCGCCGACGCCGACGCCGGGGAAGTTCTTCGGCCAGGAGGTGACCATTTTCCAGTTGAAGGTCTCCCCGCCCCCGCCCTCTTGGGGCTTGGCAGTGGTTTCGGCCTCCTTGTTGCAGCCAGCCAATGCGCTGGCGGCCAGGCCTACACCCGCTGCCGCGAGAATCTGACGACGTTTCATGCAATGCTCCTTCTTGTTGTATTGGTCTGACCACGGGGTCGCCGTGGCTAGACTGTGCCTCGATAACATAGGGGTTAGTGAGCATCAAGCCTAGTAGATACGACTAAAGTTGTAGTGGCATTGCTGCGCCGGCCCGGGCCAGCCTAGAATTCCCGGCTGGCCGCCCTCCTCACCCATAACGATAAGGACTTCCAATGTCCGACACGCCCCCGCTCTTACGCCTCGCTAGCCTGATCGACACGCTGAACACCCGTTTCGGCCAGGGCTGCGCCTGGCTGACCCTGTTCCTGGTGATCGGTACCGCCATAGTCGTGGTGCTGCGTTACGGTTTCGGCATCGGCGCCACCGCCCTGCAGGAAGCCGTGCTCTATGCCCACGCCCTGGTATTCATGGGGGCCGCGGCCTGGACCCTGATCCGCGGCGCCCACGTGCGCGTGGACATCTTCTACCAGAAGTTCAGCGGCCGCCGCCAAGCCCTGGTGGAGGTCTGCGGCAACCTGCTGTTGCTGCTGCCACTGTGCCTGTACCTCGGCTGGTCCAGCTGGGACTACGTCGCCAACTCCTGGTCCACCCTGGAAGCCTCCAGCGAGTCGGGCGGCCTGAAGTTCGTCTACCTGCAGAAGAGCATCATCCTGGTGCTGGCCGTCGGCCTCGCCCTGCAGGGCGTCGCCGACCTGATCAAGGCCGCTTATCTGCTGGCCGGCCGCCTGCCCAAGTCCGAGGTAAAACATGATTGAATTGATGGCGATCCTGCTGTTCGTCACCATCTGCCTGGCCCTGATGGCCGGCTTCCCGGTGGCCTTCACCCTCGGCGGCGTGTCGCTGATCTTCGCCGGCATCGGCGCCCTGACCGGCACCTTCGACTCCGGCTACCTCAGCGCCCTGCCCAACCGCCTGTACGGCATCATGAACAACCAGACCATGCTGGCGGTGCCGCTGTTCGTGTTCATGGGGGTGATGCTGGAGAAGTCGCGGGTCGCCGAAGACCTGCTGGAGTCCATGTCGCGGCTGTTCGGCACCCTGCGCGGCGGCCTGGCCATCTCGGTGTGCGTGGTCGGCGCGCTGCTCGCCGCCAGCACCGGCATCGTCGGCGCCACCGTGGTGACCATGGGCCTGATGGCGCTGCCGACCATGCTGCGGCGTGGCTACGACCCGGCCATCGCCACCGGCACCCTGGCCGCCACCGGCACCCTGGGGCAGATCATCCCGCCGTCCATCGTGCTGGTGCTGCTCGGCGACGTGATGTCCAGCGCCTACCAGCAGGCGCAGCTGAAGATGGGCATCTTCTCGCCCAAGACCGTGTCGGTCGGCGACCTGTTCGTCGGTGCCTTCATCCCCGGCCTGCTGCTGGTGGGCCTGTACATCCTCTATATCGTCGGCACCGCGATCTTCCAGCCGAAGAAGCTGCCGGCGCTGCCCAAGGACGAGCTCGGCCCTATCGAGTGGGGCAAGCTCATCGGTGCCCTGCTGCCGCCGCTGGCGCTGATCGCCGCGGTGCTCGGCTCGATCCTCGCCGGTTACGCCACCCCCACCGAAGCCGCGGCCCTCGGCGCGTTCGGCGCCATGATCCTGGCCTTCGGCAAGGGCAAGCTGAACTTCAAGCAACTGCGCGAGGTGGCCTACGGCACCACCGAGATCAGCGCCATGGTGTTCATGATCCTGATCGGCGCCTCGCTGTTCTCCCTGGTGTTCCGCGGCTTCGGCGGCGAGGTGCTGATCGAGGACGTGTTCGCCCAGCTCCCCGGCGGCGTACTCGGCGCCTTCTTCCTGGTGATGCTGGTGATCTTCCTGCTCGGCTTCATCCTCGACTTCATCGAGATCACCTTCGTGGTGGTGCCGATCGTCGGCCCGGTGCTGCTGGCCATGGGCCTGGACCCGATCTGGCTGGGGGTGATGATCGCCCTCAACCTGCAGACCTCCTTCCTCACCCCGCCCTTCGGCTTCGCCCTGTTCTACCTGCGCGGCGTCACCCCGCAGTCGGTGGCGACCAGCACCATCTACCGCGGCGTCATTCCGTTCATCCTGATCCAGCTGATCCTGCTGATCATCGCCTACCAGTTCCCCGGGCTGATCACCTGGCTGCCGGAGCAGGTCTACGGCAAGTAAGCGCTCTGCGCTGCGAGGCAACGCCCGTCACCACGACGGGCGTTTTGCTGTCTGCCCCTTGGACTGCAGGCCAAGCTGCGTTCCAATAGGGCTATCCACTCCGGCGACAGGGCATGCAGATGGCTACCTCCAATGTTGAACGGGTCGAACTCGGCGCCTTGACCTGCTGGCGCATCCGCCACGCCGATGCCGAACTGCTGGTGGCCCAGCAGGGTGCCCAGCTCCTGAGCTACCAGCGCGACGGCGAACGGCCGCTGATCTGGCTGAGCGAGCAGGCGGCCTACGAAAGCGGCCGCAGCGTGCGCGGCGGCGTGCCGGTGTGCTGGCCCTGGTTCGGCGACCTGCGGCGCAATCCACAGGCGGTGCAGGCCATGTACCAGGGCGGCAACCTGGTGCCCTCCCACGGCCTGGTGCGCGACCTGGAGTGGAGCCTGCTGGGCATCGACCGGCAGGGCGACGGCATCAACCTCGAGTTCGCCTTCAACAGCGCCGAACAACCGCTGCCGGGCTGGCCCCAGGCGGCCGAACTGCAGCTGCGCATCCGCCTCGACCGGCAGCTGCACCTCGACCTCGACAGCCGCAACCTCGGCGACCAGCCGCTGGCGCTGAGCCAGGCCCTGCACAGCTACTTCGCCGTCGGCGACATTCGCCAGGCCCAGGTCGAAGGCCTGCAGGGCTGTCGCTATATCGACACCCTGGACGACTGGCGCGAACGCCAGCAACTCGACGCCCTGCGCTTTGCCGGCGAGACCGACCGTATCTACCTGGATACGCCGAGCCAGCTGAGCATCCTCGATCCGGCCTGGCAGCGGCGCATCCAGCTGCGCAGCAGCGGCTCGCGCTCGGCGGTGCTGTGGAACCCCTGGACCGACAAGGCTCAGCGACTCTCGCAGTTCGCCGCCGACGCCTGGCAGGGCATGCTGTGCATCGAGCACGCCAATGTCCTGGAGGACCTCGTCATGCTCGCGCCCGGCGCCCGGCATCGCCTGAGCGTGAGCCTGTGGAGCGAGGCCTTGCCCGGCTGAAGCAGCGTCCAGCATGGCTGGCCTCCTCCAGAGCCAGCCAGATAGCAAAGCGCTATTACACGATTTGCCCAGGCGAGACTGGGCAACCCTCGCAAACCGAAAGACGGCCAGGCGCAGTTCTGTGATGCGCCACTAATTTGCCAGCAAGCCATTTCCTACAGCCCACAACTTCTATTTCCTACAACTTCCGCACGACTTAATACTTGTGCGGTAATTCGCAAAAGCGCCGGGAACTATCGTTTCAACAACCAGTCGAGCAAACCCATTCATTGCAACGGGTTTCACACTTTCAACAGTTGCCCGCCTCTCGTCATCTCGCTAGGATGCCCACCCCACTAAGGCCATGCGCAATTTGTTGCACATTGATGTGCGCAGAAAGTTGCACAACTCAGAACAGTTAATACGTGCCGCCCAAGGATGGAAAGGGCGTTTCTGAGTTGCCTGGACATATAACCGAGTCATGGAATGACCTATTCGAACACGCTCACCGCTCATTATTTGGAGCTGGCCAAACTCCCCATTAACCAGGGAGACTTCGCCGGCGCGGATATGCGTTATTCCAGCGAGTACGAAGTGCTGGAGAACGAGCTGGGCAAGGCCAGCGCACTGCATGAAACCACCGCCATCGACTGGCAGAAGGTTCGCGCATGCAGCGAAGCCCTGCTCAGCACCCAGTCCAAGGATCTGCGGGTCGCCGCCTGGCTGATCTGGGGCCTGTACCAGCGCGAATCCTTCGCCGGGCTGCAGGCCGGTCTGAGCCTGCTGCACTACCTGTGCCTGAATCACTGGGCCGACCTGCATCCGCGCAAGCCGCGCACCCGCGCCGCCGCTGTCGGCTGGCTGCTGCCGCGTCTGGAACAGGCCCTGGCCGAGCATGTGCCGATCGGCGAACAGCTGGCCCTGTTCCGCAGCCTCGCCGAGCAGCTGCGCGCCCTCGAAGCCTGCCTGTCCGCGCACCTCGGCGCAGACGCGCCGTTGCTGCTGCCACTGTGCCGGCGCCTGGACGAACTGGTCAGCCGCGCCAGCCAGGGCCAACCGGAGCCGGGCAGCGTCGGGGCGGCCATTGCCCAGGTCAAGCAGGTCGCCACTCAGCTGCTCACCCCCGGCGCGCCGGTGGAGAACGAAAAAGAAGCCCACAAGAACCTGCGCAGCCTGCAGGACCAGGCCCGCCCGCTGTGCGCCTATTGGCTCAGGCAGAAGGCCAGCGACCTGCGCGCCCTGCGCCTGGCCCGCACCCTGCTGTGGTTGCCGATCGACAGCCTGCCGGAGCGCAACGCCGAGCAGGTCACCGCCCTGCGCGGCCTGCCGGCGGACAAGCTGGCCAGCTACCAGGAACGCTACCAGCAGGGGCAGTACGCCGACCTGCTGGTCGACCTGGAAGCCAGCATCGCCCGTGCGCCCTTCTGGCTCGACGGCCAGCACCTGGTCTGGCAGTGCCTGCAACCCCGGTTACACAAAATTCTGCACACCCTCCCTCACCAACCCCAAACGCCCCTACTCATACATAAACAACCACCCCGCCGCCCTCACCTGCTCGCCCTCCACGGCGAACAGCAGCTGGTCGTGCTGGCCGCGCCATTCGTAGGCCCAGAGTTCGCCTGCTGGTTGGCCGCGCCACTCGGTCAGGCGCAGCCAGTTGGCGTATCCATCCGAGTCCGACGTCCAGACTCGGTCCGGGGTGCCGAGCAGGGCGCGTAGTTGCGCCGCGTCGTAGCGTTGGCTCCAGGCCAGTTCGAGCAGTTGCTGCATCAGCCGATGCTTGCTGCCCTGCCATTTGTCGACCTGGTCATCCCAGGCGGCGCCAGAGAAATGCCCGGGCTTGGTGCGCAGCGCTTGCCATTGCTCGGCCAGGTGCCGGGCCTCGGCCGACAGTGGCGGCGCGGGTTCTGCGACGGCGCAGGCAACCAGCGCCGCGCTGAAACCGCAGACGGCGAGGAATCCCAGAAAACGGCTCGTTCTCGATTTTCGCGGATGCGACATATCCTTATATCTCCGTGATCGACTCGACACTTCGCGTGCACTTATCAGGCGCACAGCTTACAACTTCACCACCCAGTCATTAATTTGACTCGTTCAAAGCCAAATCCAAGCACCCCGCATTAATAACAGTAACAATTTGATTTGCCTGCCCGCCGTTGTTTCCCACTAAACGATCTAGTCGGCTACCTATTCGGCTGGCACGCCAAGCTGTCGTTAACGTCACATGAAATGCCCAAATAGCCTTCAAATTTCCGGACATTTCCGGTAATTGACAGCAATTTAGAGCACTTCTACTTTGCAACGGTTCCCTGCCTGCGCTGGTATCAACAGCCGTTGCGGGTCAATTGAGGATGTATTGAGCCCGACTCTAACTGGCAGCGGAATGCATTCCCCCAGCAGCCCCGAGTTCCACAAGAACTCGTCCAGTCGCGAAGCCTATCCCGCTTCGCCGAGCCACTTTATTCGAAGGAAATGAATAATGAAGACAGCTCTACATACCTTGTCGGCTATCGCCTTGGTGGTCGCCGGTGTTAATACCCACCTGGCATTCGCCGACGCCGCAGTTACCCAGGACGACTTTCTGCTGCTCGAGCAGGAAAAGTCGAACAACCAGGTCTACAAGGCGTTCTTCCCGAGCACGGAACTTGCCCGCAAGGCGGCCATCAGCTTCCACGGGCAGATGCTCGAGTCGCATTACGACGACGGCTATCTGGTCATGGAATTGAATGACGAAGAGATGCAGAAGCTGCAGGTATTCGGCTTCACCTTCGCTCCGGCCACCGAGTTCATCGAGCAGCGCAACCAGATCCTCAGCAAGATGCAGAACCGCCTGCAGATGAAGAGCATGGCTACGCCCAGCGCCAGCAGTGCCAGTGGCATTCCCGGTTACGCCTGCTACGCCACGGTGGAAGAGACCTTCGCGGCGGCCGCGGGGATGGCCAGCAGCAAGCCGAACCTGGCGCAGTGGCTGGACGTCGGCGACTCCTGGGAGAAGAGCAGCAACCTGGGGGGCCACGACATGCGCGTACTGAAGCTGACCAACCAGGCCAAGACCGGCGACAAGCCCAAGCTGTTCATCAACAGCGCCATTCACGCCCGCGAGTACACCACCGCGGCCCTGACCCTGGACTTCGCCCGTTGGCTGGTCGACGGCTACGGCCAGGACGCCGATGCCACCTGGATCCTCGACCATCACGAGGTGCACATCATGCTGATGGCCAACCCGGACGGCCGCAAGAAGGCCGAGACCGGACTGTCCTGGCGCAAGAACACCAACCAGAACTACTGCGGCGCCAGCAGCAACAGCCGCGGCGCCGACCTCAACCGCAACTTCAGCTTCGGCTGGAACAGCACCAACGGCCAGGGCTCCAGCGGCAGCCAGTGCAACGACACCTACCGCGGCCCCAGCGCCGGCTCCGAGCCGGAGATCCAGGCCCTGGAGAACTACGTGCGCGGCCTCTGGCCGGACCGTCGCGGGCCAGGCAAGAACGACGGCGCACCCAGCGACACCAGCGGCATCCACCTGGACATCCACAGCTACAGCGAACTGGTGCTCTGGCCCTGGGGCGACACCAGCAGCCCGGCGCCCAACGGCAGCGCCCTGCAGACCCTCGGGCGCAAGTTCGCCTTCTTCAACGGCTACAGCCCGCAGCAGTCCATCGGTCTCTACCCCACCGACGGCACCAGCGACGGCATCAGCTACGGCGAACTGGGGGTGGCGGCCTACACCTTCGAACTGGGCACCCAGTTCTTCCAGAACTGCAGCACCTATACCAACACCATCAAGCCGAACAACCTGCCGGCGCTGATCTATGCCGCCAAGGTGGTGCGCACGCCTTACCTGACCCCCTCGGGCCCGGACGTCACCGCCCTCAGTCTGAGCGGCAGCGCCGCCACCAGCGGCGTGCCGGCCGGCACCGCGGTCACCGTCAGCGGCACCGCCAGCGATGCCCGCTTCAACAACAGCAACGGCAGCGAAAGCACCCAGGCCATCAGCGCCGTGGAGGTCTACATCGACCAGGCGCCCTGGGAGTCCGGAGCGACACCGGCGGCGCTACAGGCCAGCGACGGCAGCTTCAACGCCAGCACCGAGGACTTCACCGGCAGCCTGGTGACCGCCGGCCTCAGCGAAGGCAGGCATATGGTCTATGTGCGCAGCCGCGACAGCTCGGGGGCCTGGGGCGCGGTCAGCGCCAGCTTCCTGGTGATCGACGAGGACGGCGGCAACCCGCCGGCGCAGTACTGCAGCGCCGCCAGCGGCAGCGCCAGCTACGAGTGGATCGGCAAGGTGCAGGTCGGCAGCTTCAGCAACGCCTCCGGCGCGGCCAGCTACAGCGACTTCACCGGCCAGCAGATCGCCCTGCAGCGCGGCAACAACAGCCTGAGCCTGACCCCGCAGTTCGCCGGCACGGCCTACAAGCAGTACTGGAAGGTGTGGATCGACCTCAACCAGGACGGCGACTTCAGCGACAGCGGCGAACAGGTGTTCAGCTCGGGCAGCGCCAAGACCTCGGTGGTCAACGGCACGCTGAACATTCCGGCCGGCGCCGCCAGCGGCAAGACCCGCATGCGCGTGGCCATGCGCTACAACAGCGCCCCCAACGCCTGCGGCAGCTACGACTACGGCGAGGTGGAGGACTACAGCGTGGTGATTCAGTAAGCCGCCGGCAGGGCCGGGCAGCGCGCCCGGTCCTGCCCCGTCCGCCGCGAACCCTGTCGGCGGCTCTTCCCGCCGCCTCGCCAGGCCGGCTAACTGTGCCGATCCAGAGCATCGGCCCGCCCGCGCGCCAACTCGAACATCCGCTCCTCCACCCGCTCGATCAGCTTGCGGCTTTCCGCCGGCTCCAGCACGCCCTCGTCGGCCAGGTGCTGCACCGCCTCGCGCTGGCGGTTGAGCAGCAGGCGCAGGGCCGTATAGGTTTCCAGCTGCGCCACTACCGGGCCGTGCTCATGGCGCAATTGCGCCAGGAGGGCCTGGGCCTGCTCGAGGTTGGCGCCGATCTGCCTCCGCGCGGCCTCGGCCATGGCCGGGTCCGGGGCCAGGTCGGTGGCCAGGCTCAGCAGCGCCTGCTGGGCCTGCAGGTAGCCGCGCAGGGTGCCGTAGACCGCAGCCAGATGCTGGAAGCGACTGCGTCGCAGCCAGCCCCAACGGGCCAGGCGCTCGAGCCAGGGCGGCTCGGACCAGAGGGCCTGCAAGCGGGCCCGCGGCCCCAGGTCGGGGACGCCATCGAGAGCCGCCTCCACCGCCTCGACCAGGCGCGCCGCGGCGCCCTGGTCGAGCAGCCCGAGGCCGAACTGGTTCCAGTAGTTCTGCCGTTCGCTCTCCAGCAGCTGGCGCTTGTAGAACACCGCCAGGTCCTCCTGCGGCCCCGGCTCGCGCGGCTGGAACTCGGCGCTGAGCCTCAGCCCCTGCAGGCTGCGCTCGATGCTCGGCCAGTCGGCGTGGGCCAGCAACGGGTCGCGGCGCAGCGCCTCGAGCAGGTCGGCCACCTCGTTGTGGATCAGCCCCTCGGCCTTGACCACGGTGGCCTGCTTGGCCGGCGGCAGCTGGGCCAGGCCGAGCCACTGCAGCAGCGTGCTGATGGTGCCGCCGTTGATCACTATGGTCAGCACCACCAGGCCGGCGGTGAGGAACAGCACCTGCTCGCGGATGCTCGCCTCGATCTGCCCCTGCTGCGCCACCGACAGCGCCAGGGCCAGGGCCACCGCGCCGCGCAGGCCGCCCCAGGTCAGCACTATGGCCTTGTCGCGGGTCAGGCCGATGCCCAGGCGCGCCAGCAAGGGCGAGAGCAAGGCGATGGTGGTGCCGCGGATCAGGTTGACCCCCAGGTACAGCAGCAGCAGGCTCAGCCACATGTGCAACGGCGGCAGCGCCACCAGGCGGGCGATGATGATGCCCACCAGCAGGAAGATCAGGGTGTTGAAGATATAGGCGAGCATCTCCCAGAAATGATGCAGGTAGTGCATCACCTCCGGGCTGAAGCGGGTGCGACCGACCCCGGCCAGCAGCACCGCGGTGGTCACCACCGCCACCACCCCGGAGGAATGGAAGCCGTGCTCGGCGACGATGAAGCCCAGGTAGGCCGCGGCGATGGTCACCACGGTTTCCAGCACCGCGTCGTTGAACACCTTGCCGACCCAGAGCACCACCACCGCCGCCACCAGCAGGCCGACCAGGGCGCCGACGCAGACCACCCGGAGGAACTCCAGGCCGATTTCGCCGACCCCGGCCTCGACCGCGCCGCCCAGCAGCATGGCGTAGAACAGCACGAAGAAGACGATGGCGGTGCCGTCGTTGAGCAGCGACTCGCCCTCGATCAGGGTCTCCAGGCGCTTGCGCGAACTCTGCTCCTTGAGCAGCGAGACCACCGCCACCGGGTCGGTGGCGCTGACCAGGGCGCCGAACATCAGCGCCACCGGCCAGCTCCACTCCAGCGGCAGGGCCAGGCGCACCAGCAGCGCGGTGAGCAGGGTCGCGATGATCAGCCCCGGCACCGCCAGCAGGGCGATCTGCGGCAGCATGCGGCGGAACAGGTGCACCTCCAGGGCGAAGGCGGACTCGAAGATCAGCGCCGGCAGGAACAGGAACAGGATCAGCTGCGGCTCGATGCCGGCCACATAGTCGACGCTGTGGCCGAATTCCTGCGCCCAGGCCGGCAGCCAGGCCTGCTCCGCCAAGGCGCCGACCAGCAGGCCGAGCAACAGCAGGGCGACCGAGTAAGGCACCCGGCTGCCGTGCAGCAGGAAGCGCAGCACAGCACCGCTGAGCAGGGCGAAGACCGCAAACAGCAGAATCGCCAGACCGTCCGTCATGGCTCACTCCCGGTTCGGGCAGGCGGCCGGCCTGCCCGCGCACCGGGGCCCAGCTGCGGACAGGCCGCCTCCGTTCAGCATAGGCAACGGGACGCAGCAGGCAGCAGGAGGTAGATGAAACGAGGTACGCCGGCCCCGGGGCTACGGGATCGCTAGAGGTCCGCCTCGTCCACCAGGCGCACCGCGCCGGCATCCAGGGCATAGGCCGCATCCGCCAGCTCGTTGCTGACCGGCTCGACCTTGAGCGTGCCGCTGACCCACAGCGGCGCGTAGATGTCTTGCAACTCGATGCCCTCCGGGTAGCGCACCAGCACCAGCTGGTTCGGCGGCGGCGGCGGCACGTGGATGCAGGCGCCGGGATAGGGCACCAGGAAGAACAGGGTGCTGCGACCCTGGGCATCGCTCTCCAGCGGCACCGGGTAGCCGCCCAGGCGGATCGCCCGGCCGTCCAGCGCCGCCACCGTCCTGGCCGAGTACATCACCGCCGGCAGGCTCTTGTCCTGCTGGCGCAGGCCGCCGGGGTTGTAGAAGGTACCGTCCTGCTCCGGGCCGTCGTGGTCGATCTCCGGCATGGCCTCCAGCGCCTGGCGGTCTTCTTCCGGCATCAGCTCCAGCCAGTCGGTTTCCGCCGGCTCGGCCAGCGCCAGGTGACTGAGCAACAGCAGGGGCAGCAGCAGATAGCGCATGGGCGGGCTCGCAGCAGATGGAAAAACCTTGGGCTCAGCGCTTCTTGATCGCGCCATAGATGATCAGCAGCACCACCGCGCCGACCACCGCACCGATGAAGCCGGCGCCCTGGCCGACCCGGTAGATGCCCAGGGCCTGGCCGCCGTAGGTCGCGGCGATGGAGCCGCCGATGCCCAGCAGGATGGTCATGATCCAGCCCATGCTGTCGTCGCCGGGCTTGAGGAAGCGGGCGATGAGGCCAACGATCAGGCCGATGAAGATGATGCCGAGGATGTTCATGTCGGGCTCTCTCTTTCGGTGACAGGTGCCGAAAGCGGCACCTGGCCATCAGACGGGAGCCGGCGGCAGAGGTTCAATCCGCTGCCGCCGGCAGCACCCGCAGACGGCGCCGGCTTGCGCCTCAGGCCGGCTCGATCAGCGCCTGGACTTCGGCGATCTTGCGCTCCAGGGTGGCGCGGTCGGCGCAGCGCAGGGTGGCGTGGCCGACCTTGCGGCCGACCTTGAAGGCCTTGCCGTAGTGGTGCAGGTGGCAGTCGTCGATCGCCACGACCTTATCCACCGCCGGCACCGCGCCGATGAAATTGAGCATGGCGCTCTCGCCGACCTTGGCGGTCGAGCCCAGCGGCAGGCCGGCGACGGCGCGCAGGTGGTTCTCGAACTGGCTGCACTCGCTGCCTTCGATGGTCCAGTGCCCGGAGTTGTGCACCCGCGGGGCGATCTCGTTGGCCTTGAGGCCGCCGTCCACCTCGAAGAACTCGAAGGCCAGCACGCCGACGTAATCGAGCTTCTGCAGCACCCGGCCGACGTAGTCCTCGGCCAGGGCCTGCAACGGGTGATCGGTGCTGGCCACGGACAGGGCGAGGATGCCGCTGTCGTGGCGGTTGTGCACCAGCGGGTAGAAGCGCGTCTCGCCGTCGCGGCCGCGCACCGCCACCAGCGACACCTCGCCGCTGAAGGGCACGAAGCCCTCGAGGATACAGGGCACGCTGCCCAGCTCGGCGAAGGCGTCGGCGGCGTCGGCCGCCTGGCGCAGGACCTTCTGGCCCTTGCCGTCGTAACCCAGGGTGCGGGTCTTGAGTACCGCCGGCAGGCCGATGCTGGCCACCGCGGCATCCAGGTCGGCCTGGCTCAGCACGTTGGCGAATTCCGGGGTGGGGATGCCCAGGTCCTTGAACATCGACTTCTCGAACCAGCGGTCGCGGGCGATGCGCAGGGACTCGGCGCAGGGGTAGACCGGCACGAACTGCGAGAGGAAGGCCACGGTCTCGGCCGGCACGCTCTCGAACTCGAAAGTCACCAGGTCCACCTCGTCGGCCAGCTGGCGCAGGTGGTCCTGGTCGCCGTAGTCGGCGCGGATGTGCTCGCCCAGGGCCTGGGCGCAGGCGTCCGGCGCCGGGTCGAGGAAGGCGAAGTTCATCCCCAGCGGAGTGCCTGCCAGGGCCAACATGCGGCCCAGCTGGCCGCCACCTATTACACCGATCTTCATGGTTCTACCTCATCGACTGCCGCAGGCGCCTGCGGCCCTATGCACTGCCCTGGGCGCGGGCTCGCCCGCGCGACTCAAACTTGGCCCGGCTGGCGCGGCCTCAGGCCTGGCGCGGGTCCGGATTGTCCAGCACGGTCTCGGTCTGTTCCTGGCGGAATTTTTTCAGCGCCGCGTGGAACTGCGGGTGCTGGTGGCCGAGGATGCTCGCCGCCAGCAGCGCCGCGTTGACCGCACCGGCCCGGCCTATGGCCAGGGTAGCCACCGGCACGCCGGCCGGCATCTGCACGATCGACAGCAGCGAGTCGACGCCCGACAGCATCGACGACTGCACCGGCACGCCGAGCACCGGCAGGTGGGTCTTGGCCGCGCACATGCCCGGCAGGTGGGCGGCGCCGCCGGCACCGGCGATGATCACCTGAATGCCGCGGCCTTCGGCCTCCTCGGCGTACTGGAACAGCAGGTCCGGGGTGCGGTGGGCGGACACCACCTTGACCTCATGGGGGATGCCCAGCTTGTCCAGCATCTCGGCGGTGTGGCTAAGGGTGGACCAGTCGGACTTGGAGCCCATGATCACGCCAACCAGTGCGCTCATCGTCGTGCCTCTTCATCGGGCGCCTCACGGCGCGTCAAAAACCAACAAGCCACGCGCAGGGCGTGGCTTGTCATGTTCGGGTCAAACCCGCGAGCCGGCGGATTTTAAGGCGGCGCAGTATAGCGTAACGACACAAATAGCGCCCCCCCTGCGTGACCGTCCGTCGTCCGGCCCGGGCGCGGGCTGCGTGGTCCTTCCTCTATAGAAGGCCACGCCGGGCTGCGCAGCCCTTGAGCTAGATGTCTGCGCAGGAGCAGACTGCCAGTACGCCCCTCGCCACCAAGCAGGATATGGATATCTGAATATGCCCTCCCCTCCCCAACTCCACCGACGACCTATATGCCCGAAATACAAGCAGGCCTCGGTGCACGTTGGATTTGCCTATTACTTGAGGGACACGGTAAATGGCTGAATATGCTGAGAGAACATTCGGACCAAGTCACTGATTATCACTTATCTGGGATCGACCTTCGCCTTCTAACCCGCAGCCATGAGATTATTAGGTAATGAGTAGACATTTTGAAAGAGGCGTAATCGCCTCACCTGGAATAATAAAACGACTTCCACAAGGCTTTCAAATGGAGAGAAGCCTTTCCGCCGAAGAGCTTCGTTATTACATTATGTATTGGGATAAAATTATCATCCCCGGAAATAATCTTGTATATATCGGCTTGCCGGACGAAGAAACCCTTATAAATGCAGGCGCGATTGAACGACCAACCATTGGGTTTAATGGCTCCTTTTTCGGCGACCAAATAACGGACGCTATCTTGTCCTGCCAAAGCATTGTCGCAAAAGACCTCGTAAGGGACAAAAAAACAGACTGGGTAATACATCAGCTAACTGATGAGTGCGCTTTCCCTAGTAATTACAACCAAAGACGCAACATAATAAGAGTTGATATTTCATCCACTTTGCCGGCTCCGCCTGCAAATACCAACGTGTATGAAATTCTTGAATTTAAGGCAGCCCGCAAAGACGAATTGGCGAACCTACATTTGCATCTAGATAGCCTATACGAAACCATTCTTTCTTCACCAGACCCCGAACTCGCCTCAAAAAAAGCCATCTCAGGGCTGTCATCTGCAATCGCCGATTTGGAAAAGGTGACAAACGAACGATTTACAAAGACAAGAAAATTCGATTTTTCAGCCGAACTTAATTTGAGCGGCAAAGACATATCAGCAGGAGCAGCGTCTGGAGCGATAATAGATTTCTTTTCAACAGGAATGACAATTCCTCTAGCCACAGTTGCTGGCGCCGTTCTATCTACATTAAAAATAACATCTAAAACCACCAATACATTCCAACCTGCATCGCAGAACTCCAAACTTGCCTATTTATCTACAGCCAAAAATCACAACATACTCGACTAAATCACATAACCGAAAGGCAAGCAGCGAGTAACCTCGATGTTCCTGATGGAAAAGGCTTCGCCGTTTTCCACCCTGCGTGACCGGCACAGTGCTTGACGGCGAGGGGCGGAAGCCGCAGATGCCATCGAGGCTTGCGTAGGGTGGGCAACGCTTTGCTTGCCCACCAGCCACTTGGGCGAAAAAGAAACCGTTTTACCGTAGCCACACTATCTATTCGTTAGCCCCTACCCAACACAACTAAACGGAGTACTGGATGTACCAAAACAGACAGGCCTTGGCCTTTGGAACGCTGGCTTTTCTGGTAATCGCCGGGTTTATCGCAATCGCCCTGGCGCTGTGGGCCTGGCCCAAATACAACGTCTACAAGATGGAACTCAATGGCCGGGCCGCGCTGAAAGAGGCCGAGTGGTCGAAGCAGATTCTGATCGAGGAAGCCAAGGCCCGCGAGCAGGCGGCGCTGATGCAGGCCAAGGCCCGAGTCACCCTCGCCGAGGCGGAGGGGAAGGCTAAGATTGTTCAGGCGAAAGCCGAAGGGGCGGCCGATATCGAGCGCGCGAAGGCGGCGGCCGAAGCCAATCGCATCATCGGCGAATCGCTGAAGCACAACGAGGAATACTTGCGGTATATCTGGATCAAGGGGCTGCAGGACGGCAAAGGCGAGCGCATCTATATACCGACCGAGGCCGGCCTGCCGATTCTGGAAGCCGGCAAGGCTCGAAACTGAGGATCGAGAGTCGAAAGGAGCCTACTGATGAACCAGCACGAAAAACTCAACTACGTCGAATTCCCGGCCAAGGACCTGGCCGCGACCAAGGCATTTTTCGAGGCCGCGTTCGGCTGGGTCTTTACCGATTACGGCCCCGAGTACACGGCGTTTGCCGATCAGGGCCTGGATGGTGGCTTCTTCAAGTCCGAGCTGTGCGCCGCGCAAGACCGGGGCAGCGCGCTGCTGGTGTTCTACAGCGGCGCGCTGGAGGAGACCCAGGGCAAGGTCGAGCGGGGCGGCGGGCGGATCAGCAAGGCCATCTTCCCTTTCCCCGGCGGCCGGCGCTTTCACTTCATCGAGCCCAGTGGCAATGAGTTCGCGGTGTGGAGCGATATCGGCGCCTGACGTTCCGCAGTTGATCAAAGCTGCGTTGGGTGTGGTCGCCCCGGCCGGACTGCGGTGGCCGCACCTGCTGGTTTCGCCCCCTCGGGCGAGTTGCTTCTTCTTTGCTTGTGCAAAGAAGAAGCAACCAAGAAGAAAGCACACCCCACATCCGGCCCTGGCTGCGCCAGGGTTCCCTCGCTCCATCGCCGCTCCAGGGGCCCGCGGCGAAGGGCCCTCCCTGGCCCATCGCAGCTCTCGCGGCATCCCTGCCGCTCGCCCCCTTCCACGGCGATTGCACTCGGCCTCCTGAGGGGGCCCGGGGCCCGGCGCCACTTCCTGTGCAAGACCAATCATCGAGTCGGCGCCGCACCCGCTGGTCCGCTTCGCGCCAAGTGGCCAGCACAGCCGCTGCTGCCGTCCAGCCATGCCTCGGTGTGTCTGCCGTGGAGCGCCCCCCCGTCAGGAGGCCGAGCAGAGGCGCTGCGCAGGGGGACGCGAGGCAGGACGCCGAGCGAGTCACGAAGGGGCAGGGACGCCCCTTCGTGACGTGCCCCCGGAGCGGTGCCGGCGCGAGGGAAGTCTCGCGCAGCGAGACCCGGATGCCGGGGCGTGTTTCTTTTGCTTACTTTTCTTGGCACGAGCAAAGAAAAGTGAGGCGCCCGAGGGGGCGCAACCCGAATGTGCGGCAAAAGCCGGGAATGGCTGACACCCCACCTCACCCCCCATCACCGCGAGAAAAAGTAGCGAGTGGCCGCGATCCCCCCGGTGGAAGACGAATAGCCTGCCCCAACGCCGTTCGGTTTTCCGAATGCACAGAGCCCCCTCGTTCGCCGAGGCGAACGCGGCGCCTCGGCAGCATCAGCTAGGCAGAGATATTTTTCCTTTATTTTCAGTGTGTTACTAAACATGGCAAGTCCCAAGAGTAGCTGGCACGCTCCCTGCTCTAGCTCACTGCAGGAAGGCCGCGCGCCTTCCCCGCCGACCGCCACGCACCTGGCCGGCCCGCCCGATAACAACAACAGTGAGAACCCGCATGACCAAGAGCACGCTTTCCCGCGCCGTCGCCATCGCCCTGGCCGCCGGCCTGCTCAGCGCCCCGGCGCTGGCCGAGGAACTGACCGGCACCCTGAAGAAGATCAAGGAGTCCGGCACCATCGTCCTCGGCCACCGCGACGCCTCCATCCCCTTCTCCTACTTCGGCGACAGCCCGCAGCAGCCGGTGGGCTTCTCCCACGACCTGCAGCTGAAGGTGGTCGAGGCGATCAAGCAGCAGCTGGAGTTGCCGGAACTGAAGGTGCGCTACAACCTGGTTACCTCGCAGACCCGCATCCCGCTGGTGCAGAACGGCACCGTCGACCTGGAGTGCGGTTCGACCACCAACAACGTCGAGCGCCAGCAGCAGGTGGACTTCTCCGTGGGCATCTTCGAGGTGGGCACCCGCCTGCTGACCAAGAAGAGCTCCGGCGTGACCGACTTCGCCGACCTGGCCGGCAAGAACGTGGTGACCACCGCCGGCACCACCTCCGAGCGCCTGCTCAAGAGCATGAACGCCGAGCAGCAGATGGGCATGAACATCATCTCGGCCAAGGACCACGGCGAGTCCTTTCTGATGCTCGAGTCCGGCCGCGCGGTGGCCTTCATGATGGACGACGCCCTGCTCTACGGCGAGATGGCCAAGGCCAAGCAGCCGGCCGACTGGGCCGTGGTCGGCACCCCGCAGTCGTTCGAGATTTACGGCTGCATGGTGCGCAAGGGCGATCCGGCGTTCAAGGCGCTGGTCGACGGCGCCATCACCGCCACCTACCAGTCCGGCGAAGTCAGCGCCATCTACGACAAGTGGTTCATGCAGCCCATCCCGCCGAAGGGCCTGAACCTCAACTTCCCCATGAGCGCGGAGCTGAAGAAGCTCATCGCCACCCCCACCGACAAGGCTGCCGAGCAGCTCTGACGGTGACGCCGGCGTGCCCTCACGAGGGGCGCGCCGGCGGGGAACCGGGAGCCCAGGGCCCTGTCGGGCTCGCTCCCAGCCACCCCCCGAATGGACCGGGGGCACGTCCGCCAACCGCGGACGGGGCCGGCAGCCGCCTGCCCTGCCCCCTCCAACCGATTGTTTTGGATGCAGCCGCCAATGCCTGCGAAGGCCGGCGACCTGGCGGCTGAATCTGGCGACACCCGAGGGTTTACCCGCATGAATTACAACTGGGACTGGGGCATCTTCTTCAAGTCCACCGGCATCGGCAGCGAGATCTACCTGGACTGGTTCTTCACCGGCCTGGGCTGGACCATCGCCATCGCCCTGGTCGGCTGGGTCATCGCCCTGCTGCTGGGCACCCTGCTGGGCGTGCTGCGCACCGTGCCGAACCGCGTGCTGGCCGGCATCGCCACCGCCTATGTGGAAATCTTCCGTAACGTGCCGCTGCTGGTGCAGCTGTTCCTCTGGTACTTCCTGGTGCCGGACCTGCTGCCCGAGCCGCTGGAGCTGTGGTTCAAGCAGGACCTGGCGCCGGCCACCTCGGCCTACCTGAGCGTGGTGCTGTGCCTGGGCCTGTTCACCGCGGCGCGGGTCTGCGAGCAGGTGCGCACCGGCATCCAGGCGCTGCCCCCGGGACAGACCGCCGCCGGCTACGCCATGGGTTTCAGCCTGCCGCAGATCTACGCCAACGTGCTGCTGCCCCAGGCGCTGCGCATCGTCATCCCGCCGCTGACCTCGGAGTTTCTCAACATCTTCAAGAACTCCTCGGTGGCCTCCTTGATCGGCCTGATGGAGCTGCTGGCGCAGACCAAGCAGACCGCCGAGTTCAGCGCCAACCTGTTCGAGGCCTTCACCCTGGCCACGCTGATCTACTTCACCCTGAACATGACGCTGATGCAGCTGATGCGTGTGGTGGAGAAGCGGGTCGCGGTCCCCGGGCTGATCGCCGTAGGAGGCAAGTGATGGATTTCTCCGCAATCATCCCGGCCCTGCCGGGCCTGGCCGACGGCATGTGGATGACCCTCAAGCTGATGGCCCTGGGCGTGCTCGGCGGCGTGCTGCTGGGCACCCTGCTGGCGTTGCTGCGGCTGTCGCCGAACAAGCTGCTGGCCAACTTCGCCGCCACCTACGTCAACTACTTCCGCTCCATCCCGCTGCTGCTGGTGATCACCTGGTTCTACTTCGCGGTGCCCTTCATCCTGCGCTGGATCACCGGCGAAGACACCCCGGTGGGCGCCTTCAGCTCCTGCCTGGTGGCCTTCATCATGTTCGAGGCGGCCTACTTCTGCGAGATCGTCCGCGCCGGCATCCAGGCCATTCCCAAGGGCCAGATGGGCGCCGCCAGCGCCCTGGGCATGAGCTACGCCCAGAGCATGCGCCTGATCATCCTGCCCCAGGCGTTCCGCAAGATGACCCCGCTGCTGCTGCAGCAGAGCATCATCCTGTTCCAGGACACCTCGCTGGTCTACACCGTGGGCCTGATGGACTTCCTCAACGCCGCCCGCTCGCGCGGCGACATCATCGGCCAGGCCCATGAGTTCCTGATCTTCGCCGGGTTGGTCTACTTCCTCGTCAGCTTCTCCGCCTCGCTGCTGGTCAAGCATCTGCAAAAAAGGTTAGCCGTATGATCTCTATCCAGAACGTCAGCAAGTGGTACGGGGACTTCCAGGTGCTCAGCGACTGCAGCACCGCGGTGAAGAAGGGCGAGGTGGTGGTGGTGTGCGGGCCGTCCGGCTCGGGCAAGTCGACCCTGATCAAGTGCGTCAACGCCCTGGAGCCCTTCCAGAAGGGCGACATCGTGGTCGACGCCACCTCGGTCGCCGACCGCAAGACCGACCTGCCCAGGCTGCGCTCGCGGGTCGGCATGGTGTTCCAGCACTTCGAGCTGTTCCCCCACCTGTCGATCACCGAGAACCTGACCATCGCCCAGGTCAAGGTGCTCGGCCGCAGCAAGGCCGAGGCCACCGCGAAGGGCCTGGCCCTGCTCGAGCGGGTCGGCCTGGCCGCCCATGCGCACAAGCACCCCGGCCAGCTCTCCGGCGGCCAGCAGCAGCGCGTGGCCATCGCCCGCGCCCTGGCCATGGACCCGGTGGTGATGCTGTTCGACGAACCGACCTCGGCCCTGGACCCGGAGATGGTCAACGAGGTGCTCGACGTCATGGTGCAGCTGGCCAACGAGGGCATGACCATGATGTGCGTGACCCACGAGATGGGCTTCGCCCGCAAGGTCGCCGACCGGGTGATCTTCATGGACGCCGGCAAGATCGTCGAGGACTGCCCCAAGGACGAGTTCTTCGGCGACATCAACGCCCGCTCGGAGCGGGCCCAGCAATTCCTCGCCAAGATCCTCCAACACTGACCACCACCTCGTAGGATGCGGTTGAGCGCAGCGATACCCATCGATTGGGTGATGGGTATCGCAGGCTCAACCCATCCTACGTCCTAAGGTTTACTCGCCACCGCACCAACCGCTCGCCCAGCGCAACTGGTCAGCCCCGGACGACTATGATGCAATCCCCTCCCGCCCGCCTCTGCGCCATGCCGCCCGCCCTGACCGTGAAACCGCGCCTGTTCCGCCATCTGCTGCTGCCGTTGCTGTTGCTGGCCCTGGTGCTCGCCTGTGGCTACGCCGGCTACCGCCTCAGCGAGGGGGTGGGCATCCGCGCCCTGGCCGAGAACGGCGAGCGCCAGCTGGAGCTCAATGCCCGGGCGGTGGAAAGCGAGATCACCAAGTACACCTACCTGCCCAGCCTGCTGGAACTCAACGACGACGTGCGCCGCCTGCTGCAGACGCCCAGCCACTACCGGCGGCAGCGGGTCAACGACTTCCTCGAGGGGCTCAACCAGCGCAGCGGCAGCCTGGCCACCTATGTGCTGGACACCGAGGGCCGGGTGCTGGCCACCAGCAACTGGCGTACGCCGAGCAGCTTCCTCGGCGAGGACCTGGCGTTCCGCGCCTATTTCCAGGACGCCATGCAGGGCCGGCCGGGGCGCTTCTACGGCATCGGCAGCACCACCGGCGAACCCGGCTACTACCTGGCCCACGGCCTCAGGCAGGGCGAGCGGATCATCGGCGTGGCGGTGGTCAAGGTGCGCCTGGATGCCCTCGAGCAGCGCTGGCAACGCGCCCGCCTGGAGGCCTACGTCAGCGACGAGAACGGCATCATCATCCTCTCCAGCGATCCGGCGCGGCGGCTCAAGGCCGTCTACCCCCTGGGCCCGAACACCCGCGAGCGCCTGGCGCGCAGCCTGCAATACCACTGGGTGGCCCTGGAGGAACTGCAGCCCCTGGCGCGTCAGGGCCTGGGCGAGGGCATCGAGCAGGTCAGCTTCGCCGCCGCCGCCCCCGGCCAGGCCGCCGAGGCGGTCAACTACCTGCAGCAGAGCCGCGCCCTGGACGACACCCCCTGGCACCTGACCCTGCTCACCCCGCTGCGCGACCAGCGCCGCACGGCCATCGGCCACGCCCTGCTGGCCGCCGTGGCCTGCGCCCTGCTGATCTTCCTCGGCCTGGCGCTGAACCAGCGGCGCAAGGTGATCGCCACCCGCCTGGCCGCCCGCGAGGCCCTGGAGCAGGCCAACAGCCAGCTGGAGCGGCGCATCGCCGACCGTACCCGCTCCCTGCGCGCCAGCAACGAGCGGCTCAAGGCCGAGATCGGCGAACGCCGGCAGACCGAGGCCAACCTGCGCAAGACCCAGGACGAGCTGGTCCAGGCCGGCAAGCTGGCGGTGATCGGGCAGATGTCCACCAGCATCGCCCACGAGCTCAACCAGCCGCTGGCGGCCCTGCGCACCCTGTCCGGCAACACCGTGCGCTTCCTTGCGCGCGGCGCCCTGGACGTGGCCGGCAGCAACCTGCAGACCATCGGCGAGCTGGTCGACCGCATGGGCAAGATCACCGCCAGCCTGCGCGCCTTCGCCCGGCGTTCCGACGACCACGGCCAGGCCGACCTGGACAAGGCCGTGGAGGCGGCGCTGATGCTGCTGCAGCCGCGCCTGCAGCGCACCAAGGTGAGCATCCGCCGCGAGCATGCGCCGGCCGCCCTGGCCATCGACCAGACCCGCCTGGAGCAGATCCTGGTGAACCTGATCGGCAACGCCCTGGATGCCATGGCCGCGCAGAGCGACCGCCGCCTGTGGTTGTGCGGCCTGGCCGAGGGCGACAGCTACCGCCTGGAGGTGCGCGACAACGGCCCGGGCATCGACCCGGCGCTGCGCGGCCACCTGTTCGAGCCCTTCTTCACCACCAAGCCCGGCGAGCAGGGCCTGGGCCTGGGCCTGACCCTGTCGGCCAGCCTGGCCGCCGCCGCCGGCGGCAGCCTCGGCGTGCGCCACCCGAGCGAAGGCGGCACCGCCTTTATCCTCAGCCTGGCGCCGCTCGCCGGCGCCCCCCTGGAGCATCGACAAGATGGCTGAAGCGCTCAGCGTCCTGATCGTCGAAGACGATCCCCACGTGCTGCTCGGCTGCCAGCAGGCCCTGGCCCTGGAGGACATCCCCAGCGAGGGCCTGGGCAGCGCCGAGCAGGCCCTGGCGCGGGTCGGCGGCGACTTTCCCGGCATCGTCGTCAGCGACATCCGCCTGCCCGGCATGGACGGCCTGCGCCTGCTGAGCGAACTCAAGCGCCGCGATCCGAGCCTGCCGGTGGTGCTGATCACCGGCCACGGCGACATCGCCATGGCGGTGGGCGCCATGCGCGACGGCGCCTACGACTTCATCGAGAAACCCTTCTCCCCCGAGCGCCTGGTCGAGGTCTGCCGCCGCGCCCTGGCCCAGCGCGGCCTGGCCCGCGAGGTCGGCGAACTGCGCCGCCAGCTGGCCGGGCGCCAGGCCCTGGAGCAGCGCCTGATCGGTCGCTCGCCGGCCATGCAACGCCTGCGCGAGCTGATCGCCAACGTCGCCGACACCGGCGCCAACGTGCTGATCGAGGGCGAGACCGGCACCGGCAAGGAGCTGGTGGCGCGCTGCCTGCACGACTTCAGCCGGCGCTCGGCCAAGCAGTTCGTCGCGCTCAACTGCGGCGGTCTGCCGGAGAACCTGTTCGAGAGCGAGATCTTCGGCCACGAGGCCCACGCCTTCACCGGCGCCGGCAAGCGGCGCATCGGCAAGATCGAGCACGCCGACGGCGGCAGCCTGTTCCTCGACGAGATCGAGAGCATGCCGCTGGCCCTGCAGATCAAACTGCTGCGGGTGCTGCAGGAGCACAGCCTGGAGCGCCTGGGCTCGAACCAGTCGATCGCCGTGGACTGCCGGGTGATCGCCGCGACCAAGGCCGACCTCGACCAGCTCGGCCGCGCCGGGCAGTTCCGCAGCGACCTCTACTACCGGCTCAACGTGGTCAGCCTGGAGCTGCCGCCGCTGCGCGAACGGCGCGAGGACATCGGCCTGCTGTTCGAACACTTCCTGCAGCTCGCCGCGCTGCGCTTCGACCGCCCGGCGCCGGCGCTGGACCGCCACAGCCTGGCCGCGCTGCTGGCCCACGACTGGCCGGGCAACGTGCGCGAGCTGCGCAACGTCGCCGAGCGCTTCGCCCTCGGCCTGCCGGCGTTCAAGCACAGCGGCCTGGCCGACGGCGGCAGCGGCCCGGGCTTCGCCGAAGCGGTGGAGGCCTTCGAGCGCAACCTGCTGGGCGACGCCCTGAGCCGCCACGCCGGCAACCTCAGCCAGGCCGCCCAGGCCCTGGGCATGGCCAAGACCACGCTGTTCGACAAGGTGAAGAAGTACGGCCTGTAGACTGGCGGGCTAGCCCTCGCCGCCGCGCTGCTGGCTGTTGAAGCGCCGCCGGTAGGCGCCCGGCGCGATGCCGACCCGCTGCTTGAACAGGCGGCGGAAGGAACTGCCATCCTCGTAACCGACCTGCTGGGTGATGCGCTCGAAGTTCTCCTGCCCGCCCTCCAGCAGGTGCTTGGCCCGCTCGATGCGCAGGTTCTGCAGGTACTGCCCGGGAGTCTGCCCGGTGGCGTCCTTGAAGCGGCGGATCAGGCTGCGCGGGGTCAGGGCGAAGCGCTCGGCGACCTGCTCCAGGGTGATGGGCTCGGCCAGGTGCTTCTCCAGCCAGATCTGCACCTTCAGCACCTCCTGGTCCTGGTGGGCCTTGTCGAACTGACTGCTCATGTAGGGCGTCTGGCTGCGCTCGGCGCTGTCGACCAAGAGTTTCTTCGAGCACTCGGCGGCCAGCTGGGGCGAGGCGAAGCGGCGGATGATGTGCAGCAGCAGGTCGCTGCCGGTGGTCGAGCCGGCCGAACAGAGCAGCAGGCCGTCGTCGGTCACCGTGCGCTCGGCCTGCAGCCGCACCCGCGGGAAGTGCCGGGCGAACTGCTCGGCGAATATCCAGTGGGTGGTGGCGCGCTTGCCGTCCAGCAGGCCGGCCTGGGCGGTGACGAAGGTGCCGGTGCACATGCTGGCGATATAGCTGTTGCGGCCGTGATGGTGGCGCAGCCAGGCACATACCGGCGCCATCTCGGGCAGTACCGCGAGGATGTTGAACATGAACCCCGGCACTATGATCAGGTCGGTGTCCTCGACCTCGGCCAGGGCCTTGTGCGGCGTCAGGCGCAGGCCGCCGGTGCAGGTCACCGGCGCGCCGTCGATGGACACGCTCTGCACCTCGAAGGGGACGGCGCCACCGCCGCTGGCGAAGCGCTGCAGCACGTTGGCGCACTCGAGAAACTCCAGGGCCGCCGAGACGCTGGTGGCCGAGCAGCGATTGGCCATCAGAACCGTCACTCTCATTTCAATCTCCCCGATCCCTTAGGCGCGTGTTTCGCACGTTTTTCGTCAATTTCACCCATGGCGGGCTCGCCGCCCGCTGCCTAGCATGGCGCCCCACCAGCGGATGGCAGGCGCCGGCATGGGCGCACTGGCACCATAGTTCCAGAGGAGCACGGCGATGAAACATACAGCCTATCGACTGTTCAAAAAACCCTTCTTCGGCCGCTTCATGCGCCCCTGGCGCTGGCCGGACGACGTGGACCAGGAGCAATGGCAACGTCTGGCCATCGCCAGCGGCTCGGGCGCCCGCCTGGCCGCCCTGCTGGCCGAGGCCCACACGCCCAGGGCCAGGGGCGCGGTGTTGCTGGCCCATCCCATGGGCACCGCGGCCAAGGGCTTCTGGCTGAAGCAGGGCCACGCCGAGCTGCTGCGCCGGGCCGGTTATCACGTGATGCTGTTCGACCTCAACGGCTTCGGCGAGAGCAGTTCCACCACCATGGACTACCCCCTGGACGTGCTGGCCGCCGGCCAGGCCCTGCAGGCGCGCTACCCGCAGTTGCCGCTGGCGCTGCTCGGCGCCTCCATGGGCGCGGCCATGAGCGTCTGCGTCCTGGCCCAGGCGGATCATCCGTTCAAGGCGGCGGTGCTCGAGTCGGCCTTCCCGACCCTGCTGCACTTCTGGCGCCGCTACCCCCTGCCCCGGCTCGGCATCCAGCTGTCCAGGCTGCTCTATCCGGCCGGCGAGCGGCGCCTGCGCCCGATCCACGCCGCCGCCCACCTGGTGGGCCAGCCGCCCGTGCTGCTGATCTACGGCGAGGACGACCTCTACACCCCGGTCGCCGACGGCCAGCAGCTGCACCAGGCCCTGGCCAAGAAGACCCATACCGAGTTCTGGCAGGTGCCCGGCGCCCGGCACACCCTGGCCTATGCGGCCCAGCCCGAGGTCTATGCGCAGCGGGTGACCGCCTTCCTGAACCGACACCTGGCCTGCCACGGCCCATCCCTCAGCCACGCCATCGCCTGATCGGAGGACTGCCCATGAATCTTGCCGACCTGCTGCACGCCGCCTGCGCCTCGTCCCCCACCCAGGTGCAGATTCCCGAACACTGGGGCCAGGGCCGGGCCACCTTCGGCGGCCTGCTGGCCGCCTGCCTGTTCGAGAAGATCCGCCCGCGGGTGGCCGCCGAGCGGGCGCTGCGCTCGCTGATGGTTTCCTTCATCGCCCCGGTGGCAGCCGGCGCCCTGGATGTGCAGGTCAGGGTGCTGCGCGAAGGCAAGGCGGCGACCCAGGTGCAGGCCACGGCCTATCAAGACGATCAGCCCTGCGTGGTGATGCTGGCCAGCTTCGGCGGCGACCGCAGCTCGAGCGTGACGGTGGAGGCGCTGACGGCGCCGCACTTCGAGGCGCCCGAGACGGTTACCCCCTTTCCCTTCATCCCCGGCCTGACCCCGGACTTCACCCAGTACTTCGACTACCGCTATGCGGTCGGCAAGATGCCCTTCATGGGCGGCCGGGAACCCCACCTGGGCGGCTGGATCCGTTTGCGCGAGGCGGGGCCCCAGGCGGCCGGCGTGGCCGAGTTGCTGTGCCTGCTGGACGCCTGGCCGCCGGCGGTGTTCAGCCTGCTCAAGGCGCCGGCCAGCGGCAGCTCCCTGACCTGGAGCATTGGCTTCGTCGAGCAGCCCGCGGACTGCAGCGGCGGCGACTGGTGGCAGTACCTGGCCGACATCCGGCAGGCCGCCAACGGTTACAGCCACATCGACGCCACCCTGTGGGACCGGCACGGCCGCACGGCGCTGCTCAGCCGCCAGACGGTCAGCGTCTTCGCCTGAACGAGCAGCACTCGGCGCAACGCGGCACGACCGGGGGTGACCGCACAACAGACGCGGTATGCTTCTTGCTGTCTATCGGTCACCCAAGGCCCGCGGAAATCGCCGATGCTGCATGCCCACCTGACCACCCTGCACGTGGTCGCGCTGATCCTCGAGCTGCTCGCCGAGCGGCCCGAGCAGGCCGAGGCGCTGCTGGCCGGCAGCGGCATCCGCGCCGCCGACCTGGCCGGCGGCGACCAGCGCATCACCCGCACCCAGGAACTGCAGGTGTGCGCCAACGCCCTGGCCCTGCGCAGCGACCTCGGCCTGGAGCTGGGCCGGCGCCTGCATGTGTCGTCCTACGGCCTGCTCGGTTACGCCGCGCTGTCCAGTGCCACCTTTGGTGACGCCTGGCGCCTGCTGCTGCAGTACCCGGCCCTGCTCGGCACCTACTTCAGGCTGGAGCTGAGCGTCGAGGGCGAGCTGGCCTGGGTCGGCGCCGCCGAGTACCACCACGCGCCGGCGCTGGAGCGCTTCAACGTGGAGATGTGCCTGGCCTCGCTGCGGCTGGTCTGCGACGAGCTGCTCGGCCAGGCGCTGCCGCTGGTCGCGGCGCAGTTCCGCCATGGCCGGCCCGACTACGTCGCGCGCTACGCGGCCAGCTTCCCCTGCCCGCTGCGGTTCGACGCCACGCGCAACGCCTTCGCCTTTCCCGCCGAGTGGCTGCAGCGGCGCCTGCCCCTGGCCGACCCGGTGACCCACCAGGACATGCTCGAACGCTGCCGCAAGCAGAACGCCGAGTTCACCACCCGCCAGGCCTGGCTGCAGCGGGTGCGCCAGGAACTGGCCGCGCACCTGGCCGAACCGCCCGGCCTGGAGGCCCTGGCGCAGCAGATGCACTGCTCGCCGCGCACCCTGCGCCGCCACCTGCAGGAACTCGGCACCCACTATCAGGAACTGCTCGACGAGCTGCGCTTCGAGCGTGCCAAGGCCCTGCTGGCCCGGGCGGACTGGCCGATCTGCCGCATCGCCGAGGAGCTGGGCTTCAGCGAGAGCGCCAGCTTCCGCCATGCCTTCCAGCGCTGGAGCGGCGTGGCACCGAGCCGTTTCCGCGCATAGGGCGCTGCGGCCGAGGAATTTGGCCACTTCGATCCCCTATTGGCCGTTGCCAGCGTTCTCCCGCCGGCCCCCTGGGCGAACAATGACTCCCACAACCACAAGCGAGCCCGGGAGCCGTTCACCCATGCTGACCTACTACAGCGACGACCATCACCTGCACCACGGCAGCTGCGAGCTGATCGACGGCCAGCTGCTGCCCTGCTTCGAGAAGCCGCAACGCGCCGAGCATATCCTGGCGCGGGTGATGGAGCGCGGCCTCGGCCAGGTGCGCGCGCCCCGGGACTTCGGCCGCGCACCGCTGGCGCGCATCCACTCGGCGGCCTACCTGGACTTCCTCGAAGGCGCCTGGGCGCGCTGGCAGGCCCAGGGCGGCCAGGGCGACCTGCTGCCCTACACCTGGCCGGCACGCACCCTGCGCCAGCAGTTGCCCAGCAGCCTGCACGGCCAACTCGGCTACTACAGCTTCGATGCCGGCGCACCGATCACCGCCGGCACCTGGCAGGCGGCCTACAGCGCCGCCCAGGTGGCCCTCAGCGCCCAGGCGGAGATCGCCGCCGGCGCCCACAGCGTGTTCGCCCTGTGCCGGCCGCCGGGCCACCACGCCGCCGCCGAGGTGATGGGCGGCTACTGCTACCTGAACAACGCCGCCATCGCCGCCCAGGCCTTCCTCGACCAGGGCCGCGCCAGGGTGGCGATCCTCGACGTCGACTACCACCACGGCAACGGCACCCAGTCGATCTTCTACGCGCGCAGCGACGTGCTGGTCGCCTCGATCCACGGCGACCCGGCGGCCGAGTTCCCGTTCTTCCTCGGCCACGCCGACGAGTGCGGCGAAGGCGCCGGCGAGGGCTGCAACTTCAACTACCCGCTGCCGGCCGGCAGCGACTGGGCGACCTGGAGCGCGGCCCTGGAGCAGGCCTGCCGGCGCATCGCCGAATCCGGCGCCGAGGTGCTGGTGGTGTCGCTGGGGGTGGACACCTTCAAGGACGACCCGATCTCCCAGTTCAAGCTCGACAGCCCGGACTACCTGCGCATGGGCCAGCGCATCGAGGCCCTCGGCCTGCCGACCCTGTTCGTCATGGAAGGCGGCTACGCGGTGGAGGCGATCGGCGTCAATGCGGTGAACGTGCTGGAAGGCTTCGAGGGCGCGTAGGGTGGCTGGCGCTTTATCCGTCCAGCAGCTCCCGGTGGATGAAAAGAGCGTCATCCACCCTACGCCGACCGCCACGGCAAACACTTAGAACAAGACTGGAGTGACCCCGATGAACAGACTCACCCGCACCCTGACCGCCGGCCTCTGCGCCGGCGCCCTGCTCGGCGGCCTCGGCCAGGCCCTGGCCGCCGACAAGCCGCGCGAGCTGCGCGTGTACAACTGGGCCGACTACATGCTGCCCTCGGTGCCCAAGGAATTCCAGGCCAAGAGCGGCATCCAGCTGACCTGGGACCTGTTCGACACCAACGAGGCACTGGAGGCCAAGCTGCTCACCGGCAACTCCGGCTACGACCTGGTGGTGCCGTCCAACACCTTCCTCGACACCCAGATTCGCGCCGGGGTGTTCCAGACGCTGGACAAGAGCCAGCTGCCCAACTGGCAGCACCTCGACCCGGCGCTGCTCGAGCTGATGAGCGCCAACGACCCGGGCAACGCCCACGCGGTGCCCTACATGTACGGCACCGTGCTGCTCGGCTTCAACCCGGACAAGGTCAGGGCCGCCCTCGGCGCGGACGCCCCGGTGAACAGCTGGGATTTGATCTTCAAGGAAGAGAACGCCGCCAAGCTGGCCCAGTGCGGGGTGACCCTGCTCGACTCGCCCGGCGAGATCCTGCCGATCGCCCTGCACTACCTGGGCCTCGACCCCTCCAGCACCCGGCGCGAGGACTACGACAAGGCCACCGCACTGCTGCTGAAGATCCGCCCGCACGTGCGCTACTTCCACTCGGCCAAGTACATGACCGACATCGCCAACGGCAACATCTGCGTGGCGGTCGGCTACTCGGGCAGCTTCTACCAGTTCGCCAACCGCGCCAAGGAAGCCGGCAACGGCGTGCTCATCGACTGGCGCCTGCCCAGGGAAGGCGCGCCGCTGTGGTTCGACTCCTTCGCCATCCCGGCCAGCGCCAAGAACGTCGAGGAGGCCCACGAGTTCCTCAACAACCTGCTCGACCCGCAGGTGGTGGCGCCCATCAGCACCTTCCTCGGCTACCCGAACCCGAACAAGAGCGCCATGCCGCTGGTCAGCGCGGAGATCCGCGACAATCCGCACCTGACCCCGAGCGCCGAGGCGCAGAAGACCCTGTACGTGCTCAAGCCGCTGCCGCAGAAGGCCGAGCGCCTGCGCACCCGCGCCTGGACGCGGATCAAGTCGGGCACCTGAGCCCGCTGCGCCCCTGACCGCGGCGGCCACCACGGCCGCCGCGGCCTCGCACGGCTAACGCAGGGCGGCGAGAATGGTGCGGATGTTCGCCTCGAGCATGCCGGCATAGCTGTCGCCGGGCGTGCCGGGCAGGCCCAGGGAATCGGTGTACAGGGTCCCGGCGATCGGGATGCCGCTCTCGCGCGAAACCATCTGCATGCTGCGCGCATCGACGCTGGTCTCGACGAACAGGGCCGGCACCCGGCGCTGCTCGAGCTGCCCGAGCAGGGCGATGACCTGCTGCGGCGTGCCCTGGTTCTCCGCGTTGATCTCCCAGATGTAACCGGCGTCGAAACCATAGGCGGCGCAGAAGTACTTGAACGCCCCCTCGCTGGTCACCAGGTAGCGGCGCGCGACCGGGATCTCGGCGAAGGCCGCCAGGGCCTTGTCGTGCAGCTGTTGCAGCCGCTCGATATAGGCCGCGGCGTTGGCCTGGTAGGTCGCCGCGTGCCCCGGGTCGACGCGGATCAGGGCGTCCCGGGCGTTGCGCGCGTACTGCATGCCGTTGCGCGCATCCAGCCAGGCGTGGGGGTCCTCGCTGCCGGCCTGGCCGCTGGAGGTCAGGTACTGCGGCGTGACTCCCTCGCTCAGGCGGAACACCGGGGCGTCCGCGCCGGTCTTGCCGGCGGTGCGCAGCAGCTTGTCGAACCAGGCATTGCCGGCTTCCAGATTGAGGCCGTTGTAGAACACCAGGTCGGCATCGCTGGTCTGCTGCACGTCCAGCGGCAGCGGGTCGTATTCGTGGGGGTTGGAGCCCAGCGGCGCCAGGCTGTGGATCTCCACCCGCTCGCCACCGACGTTCTTGACGATGTCGTAGAGGATCGAATAGCTGGTGACCACCTTGAGCCTGGCGCCGCTGTCGGCCCAGGCCGGCGCCAGCCAAGGCCCGAGCAGGCCGAGAGCGATGAGTAGAAGGGTTCTGATCATGGGCTCACCTCGTGCTCGAGCATGGCGTTGTCGGGGTCATTGACGGGGCCGTCGCCGCATGGCGCCTGCTGGCGCCGACGCCGGGCCTGCAGGCCGCGCCAGATCAGGCCCTGGCTGGGGGACAGCAGCAGCGCGGCGAGAAACAACAGGGTCGAGGTCATGACGATGGTCGCGCCCGAGGCCAGGTTGTAGGTGAAGCTCAGGTAGATGCCGCTGAAGGCCGAGACCAGGCCCAGGCCGGCGGCCCAGCAGATCATCAGCGACAGGCGGTTGGTCAGCAGGTAGGCGGTGGCCGCCGGGGTGATCAGCATGGCCACCACCAGGACGATGCCGACCGTCTGCAGCGAGGCCACCGTGACCAGGGTCAGCAGGGTCATCAGGAAGTAGTGGATCAGCTTGACCGGCAGGCCGTAGGCGGCGGCCATGGTGGCGTCGAAGGTGCTGAGCAGCAGTTCCTTGTAGAACAGGTAGATCGAGGCCAGCACCAGGGCGCCGATGACCAGGGTGATCCACATTTCCTCCGGGCGCACCGCCAGCACGTTGCCGAAGAGGATGTGATAGAGGTCGGTGCTGCTCTTCTGCAGGGTGATGAGGATGATGCCCAGGGCGAACGCGGCGGTGAACATCACGCCGATCGACACGTCATGCTTGATCCGGCTGTGCTGGCTGACGTAGCCGATGGCGATGGCGGTGAGCAGACCGGAGAGCACCGCACCGATCAGCAGGTTGATGCCGAGCATGAACGACAGGGCGACCCCGGGCAGCACCGCGTGGGAGATCGCATCGCCCATCAGCGCCATGCCGCGCAGGATGATGAAGCAACCGATCACCCCGCAGATGATGCCGACCATGGCCGAGGTCAGCAGCGCCTTCTGCAGGAAGTCGTACGCCACGACGGCTTGAAGGAAGCTCATCAGCAGGCCACTCCCGGTTGCGCGGTGCAGGGCAGGTCGCCCAGGTAGGCCCTGGCCAGGGCGGCCGGGGTGCAGACCTCGGCGGCGGCGCCGTAGCCGAGGATGCGCTGGTTGATCAGGATCACCCGGTCGAAATACTCGGCGGCCTTGCTCAGGTCGTGATGCACCACCAGCACCGTCTTGCCCGCGTCGCGCAGGGCCTTGAGGATGCCGATGATGGTGCGTTCGCTGAGTGCGTCGATGCCGACGAAGGGCTCGTCCAGCAGGTACAGGTCGGCGTGCTGGGCCAGCGCCCTGGCGAGGAACACCCGCTGCTGCTGGCCGCCGGACAGCTCGCCGATCTGGCGCTGGGCCAGGTCCTGCAGGCCGACCCGTCGCAGGCACTCCAGGGCCCGCTGCCGCTCATGCCGCCCCGGCTTGTTGAACCAGCCCAGGTTGGGGTAGGTGCCGAGCACCACGGTGTCCAGCACATCGATCGGGAACTGCCAGTCGATCTCGCTGCGCTGCGGCACATAGGCGACCGTGCGGCGGGCCTGCGGCAACGGCCGGCCGCCGATCTCGACCCGGCCGTGGTCGCTGGGAATCAGCTCGAGCAGGGCCTTGAGCAGGGTCGACTTGCCGGCGCCGTTGGGGCCGATGATGCCGACCAGCTGCCCCGCTTCGATGCTCAGGCTGGCATCCTCGACGGCATAGTGGCCGGCATAGCAGACGCTCAGATTCTCGACCCGCAAGGCGTGGTTCATGGCTGCAGTCCTCGTACTGGGGCGCCGGCGGCGGATGGCCGGCAGTGGGTTGAGCAGAGGCTACCAATCAACATGATCGTTTGCTTTCGCGGCATTAATCGCTATTTACGATCAACCTAGCCAGAGCATGCCCGCCGAGCGGAACGGCGAGGCCCTCAGTCGAGGGCGATCAGGCGCAGGGCCTTGAGCGCCTTGCTGATCTGCGGGCGATGGCGGTTCTTGCTGAGAAAGGAGACGAACACCGGCTGCTCGATCTGCGGCGCGTCGGCCACCGGGAAGAAGTCGCCGCTGTCGATGTACTGCTGCGCCAGGTCGGCCGGCAGGTAGGCCGCGCCCCCGCGGCCGCGCAGGTATTCCACGCTCATCACCCCCAGGCCCATGGACACCGGCGCCAGCTGCAGCTGCGGCAGCAGTTCGCCGTGGCGGGCGACGAAGTGCGGGCAGATGGCGACCAGCACGTAGTCTTCCACGCGCACCTCGGCGAGCGCCTGCGGCTGCGCGGCGACCATCACGAAGCGCTCGTTGAACAGGTGCTGGATCTCCAGTTCCGGGCGGTACTGCGGGGTGTAGATCACCGCGATGTCCAGGTTGCCGAAGCTCAGCTCGTCGATCATGGTCTTGGAGTAGTCGGCCTCGACATGGATGGCCGTCTTGGGAAACTCCTGGCGCAGCCAGAACACCCACTTGCTGATCAGCCGCTGCCACAGACTCACCTGGGTGGCGATGCGCAGGCGGCCCTGGTAGTCGCGCGGCATGCCGATGTCCTGGCGCGCCTGGTTCCAGCACAGACGCAGGTTGGCGGCATAGCTCTCGAAGCGCCGGCCCTCGGCGGTCAGCTCGGCGCCGGCGCGGCCGCGGATGAACAGCTGGGCGCCGATCGCCTCCTCCAGGCTGCGGATGCGCATGCTCACGGTCGACTGGGTGACGCACAGGCGCTCGGCGGTGCGGTTGAAGTTACGCGTCTCCACCAGGTCGGCGAAGGTGTCCAGGAACTCGATTTTCATCCGCGGCCTCCCGGGCCAGTCATTTAATCGTATTTTTGCATTTATACGGCATTTCCAATTCATTATAAAAATCAAAATCGGGCCCATAGGATGGCAGCCATCACCCAGTCGTGGTGGCCGGGGTCGGCCTCGACCCGCCGCCGCGCATCACCACAGGAGCCTGAAGGATGACCACGATCATCGACTGCGATTGCCACAACTACTGGATGTCGGCGGAGGTGCTGCTCCCCTACATGGACGGGATCTTCAAGGACTTCTTCGTCCGCGGCGAACAGCCCGGCCCGGCCGGCGCCTTCCCCCACGGCCACCGGCCCTGGCTGCATCCAGAAGGCTTCAAGCGCGCCGACATCAACCCGACCAGCCAGGACGAGCACTACAGCCTGATGAAGGAGAAGCACCTCGACCGCTACAACATCGACTATGCCATCCTCACCGGCGACGAGGCCCTGGAGGCCTCGACCCTGGCCAACCCCCACTACGCCGCGGCGCTGGTGCGCGCCTACAACGACTGGATGGTCGACTACTGGCTGCCCAAGGACCGCCGCTTCAAGGGCTCGCTGCTGATCAGCCCGACCGACCCGCACGGCGCGGCGGCGGAGATCCGTCGCCTCGGCGGCCACCCGGACATCGTCCAGGTGCTGGCCTCCCATGGCGCCCAGCGGCCCTACGGCGACCCCTTCTACCACCCCATCTACCAGGCCTGCGCCGAGATGGGCCTGCCCTTCGCCATCCACCTGGGCGGCCAGGGCGGGGTCAACAGCAACCCGATCGGCGCGGGCCCGACCACCTTCTTCTGGGAGACCCACGCGCTGCTGCCGCAGTCGGCCATGACCCACGTGGCCAGCATGATCGCCCAGGGCGTGTTCGAGAAATGGCCGGACCTGTACTTCGTGGTCATCGAGTGCGGCGTGGCCTGGGTGCCCAGCCTGCTCTGGCGCCTGGACGCCAACTACAAGGCGCTGCGCAAGGAAACGCCCTGGCTGAAGATGCTGCCCAGCGAGTACTTCAAGCGCAACATCCGCTTCACCACCCAGCCGCTGGAGCAGCCCGGCACCAAGGTCGAGCACCTGTGGGCGATTCTCGAGGCGATGGACGGCGAGAACACCCTGCTGTTCGCCTCCGACTACCCGCACTGGGATTACGACAGCGTCGAATCCCTGCACATTCCGCCGCAGTGGCGCGACAGCATCCTCGGCGGCAACGCGCTGAAGGTGTACTCGCGCCTGACCCAGCCCCTGGCCAAGAGCGCCTGAAAGAAGAGGAGAACAACATGAATGCGAAGAAGGTTCTGGCCTGCAAGACCCACGAGGTCGTCAGCGGCCGGCAGAAGATCGTCAAGCTCGGCCACCTGCCGGTCGGCATCTTCAAGGTCGGCGACGCGTACCATGCCATGCTCAACGTCTGCCCGCACCGCGGCGCGTCGCTCTGCGAGGGGCCGCAGTGCGGCACCACCCAGGACACGCCGCACTACGAGTTCATCTACGGCAAACGCGACGACCTGGTGCGCTGCGCCTGGCACGGCTGGGAGTTCGAGATCAAGACCGGCGAGTTCATCGTCGATCGCAGCATCAAGGCCAAGACATACCCGGTCAGCGTCGAGGGCGAGGATCTCTACGTCCATCTCTGAGCGCCCGCGGGGGCGCCGCCGGCAGCGATCAGGGCGGCCGCACAGGGACAGTGCGGCGCCGGCAGCGGCCGATGACGAAGCCAGGCATTAGCCCAGCTTGGCCTTAGCGCCCGAATAGATCGTTTGCCAGGCATGGGGTCAGGCCGCAGTCTTGGTCTGCACCCGGCCAGGCCGCGTGCCCCCTCATGGACGGCCGGGCCGCATTTCCGGCGACTTGCCTGCACGGAAAGCCCCGAAGACTGCACATCCGCCGTTGCCACCGCTGGCCCGGGCTGCGCGGATGCCGACGAAGCAGCAGCCGAGCCAGCAGCACCGCTCGCCCCCTGCCACAACCTGAACCTGACGAGACGAATAAAATGAATAGAACGAATCGTACTGCTTTGGTGGCCCTTGCCCTGACACTCGCCGCCTCCCCGTCCTGGGCCCAGGAAGCCGCCTCGTGCCAGACCTTGCGCATGGCCGACGTCGGCTGGGTGGACAACGGCGCGATCAACGGTCTGACCATGGCGGTGGCCGAGGGCCTGGGCTACCAGGCGAAGGTCTCCACCCTGAGCCTGCCGATCATCCTGGTCTCGGTGCAGAAGAAGGATGTCGACTTCTTCCTCGACTACTGGTCGCCGGCCTCCGACCCGCTGTTCCAGCCGGCGGTCGCCAACAACAGCGTCACCCTGGTGGAGGAGCCCAACCTGGTGGGCGCCAAGTTCACCCTAGCGGTGCCGAGCTACCTGGCCGCCGACGGCCTCAAGGACATGAGCGACATTGCCCGCTACAAGGATCAGCTCAAGGGCAAGATCTACGGCATCGAGTCCGGTGCCGGCGGCAACCAGCTGATCAAGACCATGATCAAGGAGAACCGCTACGACCTCGGCGACTTCGACCTGGTGGAGTCCAGCGAGACGGCCATGCGCCTGCAGGTCGCGCGGGCCATCCGCAAGCAGGAACCGATCGTCTTCCTCGGCTGGGCGCCGCACCCGATGAACCTGCAGTTCGACATGACCTACCTCAGCGGCGCCGACGACCTGTGGGGGCCGGACGGCGGCGCCGCCAAGGTGCACACGGTGATGGCCAACGACTACCAGACCCGCTGCCCGAACGCCGCCAAGCTGGTGAGCAACATGAAGTTCGACATCCCGATGGAGTCGCACATGATGGAGAGGATCATGGACAAGGAGCCGGCGGTACAGGCCGCCAAGCAATGGATCGCCAAGAACCCGCAGTGGCTGGACACCTGGCTGGACGGCGTGACCACCTTCGACGGCAAGGATGCCAAGAGCGCGGTGCTGAGCTACCTGCAACAGTGACCGCTCGGGCGTGCGCCGGGCAATGCGCCCGGCGGGCGTCAGCGCGGCTCTGCCCGCCCAGCGGCGCAGCCTGCCGGCTCAGCTCTGGCTATGGCTGGCCAGCCAGTCCCAGAGCTTCTGCGCCGGCGCGCGCAGCTGCCGGCGCAGCGGCCGCACCAGCCAGAAACGCTCCGGCGTGGCCACGCACAGGTCGAACACCGGCACCAGGCCGTGGCGCACTTCGCGCTGCCAGCGCATGAACAGGTTGCGGTGGGCCAGGGCCAGGCCCATGCCCTGGCGCGCCAGCTCCAGGGCCATCACCTGGGTGTCGCAACTGACCCGCCGGGTCTGCCGTTCCAGCTCCGCCACCCCCGCCGCCTGCAGCCAGGCCCGCCAACCGACGGCGAAACCGACGGAGTGCAGCAGCGTCTGTCCGGCCAGGTCCTGGGGACTCTGCAGGCGCGCCGCCAGCTCCGGCGCCGCCAGCACCACCATCTCCTCCTCGCCCTCGCCCAGGGCCACGCATTCCAGCTCGTTCCAGTCGCCGCGGCCGTAGCGGATCTCCATGTCGGCGCCCTCGCTGCCGAAGTCGGTGCTCCAGAAACCGCTGGCCAGGTGCAGGGCCACCTCGGGATGGGCCCGGTGAAAGGCCACCAGCCGCGGCGCCAGCCAGGCCTGCTGCGCCAGCGGCGTGGCGCGCAGGGTCACCGGCGCATCGCGGGTCAGGCCGAACACCTCGGCCGTGCTGTCGCGCAGGCGCACGAAGGCGGCCTGGATCGAGGGCAGCCAGGCCTGCCCGGCCAGGCTCAGGCTGAGGCTGCGCGGATGGCGCACGAACAGCTGCTGGCCGAGGCGGTCCTCCAGCAGGCGGATGCGCTGGCTGACCGCCGACTGGGTGATGTTCAGCTCGCGCCCGGCGGCGGTGAAACTCAGGGTGCGGGCCGCCACCTCGAAGGCTTCCAGCCACAGCAACGGCGGCAGGTCCTGGGTCAGCCCGGGCCAGTCCGGGTATTCCGGCACCGGGGCGCCGGGCCGCTGGGAATCGCTCATGCGGAAGGCTCCTCGCACAGGAATGATGGGCCGAAGATAGCAGCATATGGCTAAGCCAGGCATTAGTTTGGCTTGGCCTTAGTCCGCGAATTGATCGTTTGTCAGCCACCCGGCCAGGCCCCACTCTTGGCCTGCACCCGGCAGCCGCCGACAGCGCCTCCCCGGGGCGGCCGGGCACCATTTTCATGCGATGCGCTCTTGCGGAGATACCCATGACCACCAGCCTCCTCCCCCCCGCTACCGCCGGCGCCAACCTGGGCCCTTCGGTCGACATGAAGGAGTACGGCGCCTACGCGCTGGACCTGCCGATCGTCGCCGCGGGCTATGCCGAGGCCTGCATCCAGGTCGACTGGCAGGTGATGGACACCATCGAGAGCGCCGCGTTTCCCCTGCTGTGGTTGCGCGACCACTGTGCCTGCGACGCCTGCCGCCATCCGCAGACCTACGAGCGCACCCAGTTCATCATCGACCTCGACCCCGCCTGCCTGGAGGTGGCACCGGCCATCGACGTGGCGGACGGCCACCTCGGCCTGACCTGGAGCGACGGCCATGTCAGCCGCTTCGACGCCGGCTGGCTGTATCGGCTGCGCCCGCACCAGCAGGCCTGGCAACCGAGCATAGTGCCGGCGAACCGCGCCTGGGCGGAGAACTTCAGCGCCCATCGCACTGACTTCGACGACTACATGGCCGGCGGCGGCGCGCGCCTGGACTGGCTGCATGCGCTGTGCCGCGACGGTTTCGCCATCCTGCAGAACGGCCCCAGCGAGGGCGGCGAGATCGACCGGGTCGCCGCCACCATCGGACCGATCCGCGCCACCAATTTCGGCGGCCGCTTCGAGGTCTTCAGCAAGCCCAAGCCGAACAACGCCGCCTACACCGCCCTGGGCCTGGAGCTGCACACCGACCTGACCAACTGGAAGAACCCGCCGGACATCCAGATGCTCTACTGCCTGGCCAACGATGCCCAGGGCGGCGAGTCGATCTTCGCCGACGGCGTCGCCGTGGCCGAGGCCCTGCGCCAGCAGGACCCCGAGGCCTTCCGCCTGCTGGCCGAGACGGCGATCGACTGCCGCTTCGCCGACGAGGACAGCGACATCGTGGTACGCGCCACGGTGATCCACCTCGACGAGCACGACCAGGTCATCGAGGTGCGCTTCAACAACTGGCTGCGCGACAACCTGCGCCTGCCGCCGGCGCAGATCATGCCCTGGTACCGCGCCTACCTGGCCTTCTGGAAGATCCTGCGCTCGCCGCGCTACCGCCTCGACCTGCGCCTGGCCGCCGGCGAGATGGTCGCCTTCGACAACCGCCGGGTGCTGCACGGGCGCAAGAGCTTCGACCCGCAGACCGGCCGGCGCCACCTGCAGGGCTGCTATGTCGACTACGACATGGTCGAGTCCGCCCTGCGAGTCACCGCCCGCCAGAGCCACGACGCCTCGGTCTAACCACAGTCCATGGCCGCCCTGCTGGCCCACGACCGGCCGGGCACCGTGCGCGAACCGCGCAACGTCGCCCACGGCCTGCCGGCTTTCAAGTGCAGCGGCCAGGCCACAGCCCTGCACCCGCTTTAGCCTGAGAGCGGCCGGGCGGCGCCGCGCCCCGGCCGCGAAGCCTTCAAGCTCTTGCTTGCCCAACGGAAAGTGGGCAAAGAGATCGGCGCCCCTGCCTCCAGCGCTTGCCGCGCTGGACTTCCCTCCTTCCGCCCCCCAGGCCGGCGGACCGCCAACCCAGCACCTTCATCCCGCCTGCCGACGGAAACCCGCCGCGCGCCCGATAGTAGGTGGCAAGTGCCAAGGAGAAGTTGCTTGCCGACTTGGCTGGGGGCTCGCTATGGTTCAAATCAGACTGATAGCAATCTGCCGCGCCGCCATGCCGGCTGATAGGGCAAGCCACACGATTACGGATCGTTCAGGGAGAGAACAGGCAGATGACTGATTCTTGAATATTTTTCGATACGTACTGGCTTGGTAGGGCTGTGCTTGTCTGGAATTCATCAATGTTCAATATGACGAGTTCCGTCTATTCACTGTTAACCGGTAGAAGTATGGAGAGCTACGAAACAAGTTTCACTGGAAAAATACTGAAGAGAGGCTTTTGGCTTTATGTCTGGCGAATATCATCTGGAGAAAAAACTGTTTGGTATGTAGGGCGCACAGGGGATAGTTCATCCGCAAATGCAGCATCCCCATTTGGTCGTTTGAGCCAACATCTGGATTTACGCCCATCAGCTAAGGCCAATATGCTAGCTACGAACTTGCGAAATTCAGATATGATTCCCGACGAGTGTGAGTACAATCTTTTGACATTAGGCCCCCTGTTCCCAGAACAGAGCGATTTCGAAGACCACAAGCCCTATCGAGATATCGTCGGAAAGCTGGAGGCTGAGCTAGCTTATACCCTTAGTCAAAGGGGACTGTTGGTTCTTGGCACACACCCCAAGCGGGGTGACTTCGATAAAACTCTTTTTACAGAGGTGCTAAGTAAAGCAAATGCGTTCGTCAAAAACGGTTAACAAGTCAAAGCAGCAACGCCACTTCGTGGCTGGACGCGCTAACGCACGCCGCTGTTTGAGGCGTTAGATTTCACAGAAACTTTTGAAGCTCTCATAAATGACAAAGAAATTAATTAGTGTCTTCGAGCGGCTGGATGAAGTGCTCAAGCCACATCGAGCACTGCAAGAACAAATTGATCGAATTCTGGAGCCTCAACGCCTCCTTCAAGAGCAAATAGATAAATTTTTGGAGCCGCAGCTGCGACTTCAGAAGCAAATGGATAAATATCTTGAGCCACATAGAAAGTTTCAAGATCAGATGCAGAGGTATCTCGAACCGCATCAGCGGCTGCAAGAACAACTAGATAAATATCTTCAGCCTCAGCGCCAGCTTCAAGTGCAGATAGATAAGTATCTAGAGCCTTATCGCCAAAGGCAAGAGCAAATACACAAGTACCTGGAGCCATACCGCTTACTTGAAAATCAAGTAAGCAAGCACCTGAATTCACTAAATAAATACCTGTCAGACCCTATGATGGATAGCATTTCCATCAATAAGGGTGGCGCGCTCTCCATCGCTGGCGAAGTGGTTGATGTTGAACAAATAGAAAATACTGTAGCAGAGATATCTGGTGACTACTCAAGCCCCGAGGAATTCTTCAATGCTTTCTTCAAGCTACTTGAGAAACTTGGCAATGCGACCCGCATCGCAGTTATCTACTTAGTATTTCCATATTTTCTCTCTATTGTCGCCAATCTCACAACTCCATTATATGAAGAATGGTGGAAAGAATATGCAGGAGGCGACCACCGAGCTGCAAAAAAGGAAATTGTACGAGAAGCAAATGAAGTCTATCGACCGGAAGAGCTGAATGGATATCGCTTTGTGTACGCAACAATACTCCACGTCCGAAGCTCTGGAAGTATTAGTTCTGAGATAATAGATAAGCTCTATCTAGGTAAGACGGTAAAAATTATCGAGAGAGTTAAGCGCTGGTCTCATGTTGAGTACCAAGACTCTGACTCTGGAGAGCCAAAGCAAGGCTGGGTCTTTTCTAGATATTTAGAGAAATTTCGGCATTGAGATCTAACAATTGTATATGGACTCTCCCCACAAGCAGTGAGGAATAGGTTTTCAAGCCTGTCGCCAGCACGGTTGCATTGGTCTATCCGGCCTGTTGTGGGCAAGAGCTCCATAGCCAATCCGTAGTTCGCACAGCGGCGGCCTGGAAGCCGGGCAGGTCTACCCCCCCAACTCCCCACTCTCCAGCTTGCGCCAGAGCAGGCGCACCGCCGCCTTGCGCACCAGGGCGCAGCGGTACAGGCGGATCTCCAGCGGCGTCTGCCACTGCTCGCCGCCACACACCGCCAGCTCGCCGCGGGCCAGTTCCATGGTCACCGACAGGCGCGGCACCCAGGCCACGCCCATGCCCTGCAGGGCCATGCTCTTGAGGCTGTCGGCCATCGCCGTTTCGTACACCGTGGTCGAGCGCAGGGCGCGCTGGCGCAGCAGCAGGTTGACCGAGCGGCCGAGGAAGGCGCCGGCGCTGTAGGCCAGCAGCGGCACGCTCTGGCCGCTGTCGAGGTCGTACAGCGGCTGGCCCTGCTCGTTCACCGCGCACACCGGCAGCATCTGGGTTGCGCCCAGGTGCAGCGAGGGGAAGATCTCCGGGTCCATCTGCAAGGCGGCGTCCGGGTCGTAGTAGGCGAGGATCAGGTCGCAGCTGCCTTCGCGCAGCGAGTGCACCGCCTCGCCGACGTTGGTCGCCACCAGCCGGGTGGTCAGCGGCAGGCCCTCGCGGCGCAGACGGGCGATCCACTCGGGAAAGAAACCCAGGGTCAGCGAGTGCGCCGCGACTATCTGCAACACCTCGCCCTGCTTGCCCTCGAGGTTGTGCAGGTGGCGCACCACCTCGCCGAGCTGCTCGACCAGGCTGCGCGCGGTGACCAGGAACAGCTGGCCGGCCTCGGTCAGCTCCACCGGCGTGCGGGCGCGGTTGACCAGGGTCAGGCCGAGCATCTGCTCCAGCGCCTTGATCCGCCGGCTGAAGGCCGGCTGGGTGACGAAGCGCTTCTCGGCCGCCTGGGAGAAGCTGCGGGTGGCGGCCAGGGCGACGAAGTCCTCCAGCCATTTGGTTTCCAGGTTCATGCTCAGCCTTCGCGGTTTCGCGGCATACGTCCGACGAGTTTAAGACGTCACGCCGGCATTATGCCGATTATGCATGGGCCAGCGTTTAACAGCATTAGCCGGCATACCGCCGCAAACCCTAGTCTAGAAGGCATCGCGGCCTGTGCCGCTTATTCCAGAGACTCCCGTCATCATGTCCGCTGCTGCATCCTTCCGCGTCGAAAAAGACCTGCTCGGCACCCTCGAAGTCCCCGCCGAGGCCTACTACGGCATCCAGACCCTGCGCGCCGTGCACAACTTCCGTCTGTCCGGGGTGCCGCTGGCGCACTACCCGAAGCTGGTGGTCGGCCTGGCCATGGTCAAGCAGGCCTCGGCCGACGCCAACCGCGAACTGGGCCACCTGTCGGCGGCCAAGCACACGGCGATCAGCACCGCCTGCGCACGCATCATCCAGGGCGAGTTCCACGAGCAGTTCGTGGTCGACATGATCCAGGGCGGCGCCGGCACCTCGACCAATATGAACGCCAACGAGGTGATCGCGAACATCGCCCTGGAAGCCATGGGCCATGAGAAGGGCGAGTACCAGTACCTGCACCCGAACAACGACGTGAACATGGCGCAGTCGACCAACGACGCCTACCCCACGGCCATCCGCCTGGGCCTGCTGCTCGGCCACGACAGCCTGCTCACTGCCCTGGACAAGCTGATCCAGTCGCTGGCCGCCAAGGGCCTGGCGTTCGGCCATGTGCTGAAGATGGGCCGCACCCAGCTGCAGGACGCCGTGCCCATGACCCTCGGCCAGGAGTTCCGCGCCTTCGCCACCACCCTCGGCGAGGACCTGCAGCACCTCAAGCTGCTCGCCCCGACCCTGCTCACCGAGGTCAACCTGGGCGGCACCGCCATCGGCACCGGGATCAACGCCGATCCCAAGTACCAGGCCCTGGCGGTCAAGCGCCTGGCCATCATCAGCGGCCACCCGCTGACCCCGGCCGCCGACCTGATCGAGGCCACCAGCGACATGGGCGCCTTCGTGCTGTTCTCCGGCATGCTCAAGCGCACCGCGGTCAAGCTGTCGAAGATCTGCAACGACCTGCGCCTGCTATCCAGCGGCCCGCGCACCGGGATCAACGAGATCAACCTGCCGCCGCGCCAGCCGGGCAGCTCGATCATGCCCGGCAAGGTCAACCCGGTGATCCCCGAGGCGGTCAACCAGGTGGCCTTCGAGGTGATCGGCAACGACCTGGCGCTGACCATGGCGGCCGAGGGCGGCCAGCTGCAGCTCAACGTCATGGAGCCGCTGATCGCCTACAAGATCTTCGACTCGATCCGCCTGCTGACCCGCGCCATGGACATGCTGCGCGAGCTGTGCATCGACGGCATCAGTGCCAACGAGGCGCATTGCCGGGCGCTGATGGAGAACTCCATCGGCCTGATCACCGCGCTGAACCCCTACATCGGCTACGAGAACGCCACGCGCATCGCCAAGCTGGCCCTGGACAGCGGCCGCGGCGTGCTGGAGCTGGTGCGCGAGGAGCAGCTGCTGGACGACGCCGAGCTGGCCGAGATCCTCCGCCCGGAGAACATGATCGCTCCGCGCCTGGTGCCGCTGCAGGCCTGAGCGTAACTGCTCGCACAGACGAGGCCTCACCAGCCTCACCTCTCTGGGATGGCCTCGGCCATCCCTTTTTTATTCCGCCAGTTTCCAAGCTCGACGCAACGCGGCGATCGCCGCGGCGATCTGCGCCTCGGGCACCGCGGCGAAGCCCAGCACCAGCCCGGCGCGCCGCTCCGCAGGCTCCGGGCTGTCCGCCAGCCAGTAGTCGCTGAGGGCGCCGACCTCCACCCCCACCTCGGCCGCCGCCGTCACCAGCTCGCGCTCGCGCGCCAGGCCGTCGACCCGCACGCACAGGTGCAGGCCGGCCTCCACCCGCGGCAGCGGCGCGCAGCCGGGCACATCGGTCGGCCAACCGGCCAGCAGGGCATCGCGGCGGCTCCGCGCGGCCATGCGCATGCGCCGGATATGCCGCTGGAAGTGCCCGGCGGCGATGAACTCGGCCATCACCGCCTGGCTGCCGATCTCCGAATGGCGCATGTCCAGGGCGCGGCGGCGGGCGAAGGGTTCGACCAGGGCCGGCGGCAGCACCAGGTAACCCAGGCGCAGTGCGGGGAAGGCGATCTTGCAGAAGGTGCCGACATAGAGCACCCGGCCCTGGCGGTCGAGGGCGGCCAGGGGCGCCAGGGGCGTGCCGCTGTAGCGGTACTCGCCGTCGTAGTCGTCCTCGACTATCCAGGCGTCGTGACGCTCGGCCCAGTCCAGCAGTTCCAGACGCCGCGCCAGCGACAGGACGACCCCGGTGGGGTACTGGTGCGAGGGCGTGACATAGGCCAGGCGGCAGTCGCCGGCGCGCTCCAGCGCGGCGGCGTCCAGGCCCTCGTCATCCACCGCGATGCCGTTTAACTCGGCGCCGGCCACGGCGAAGGCATGGCCGGCGGCGCGATAGCCCGGGTTCTCGATGGCCACCCGGTCGCCCGGCTGCACCAGCAGCTGGGCGCACAGGCTGATGGCCTGCTGGGCGCCACAGGTGACGACGATCTGCGCCGGGTCGCAGTGCAGGCCGCGGCTGTTGCGCAGGTAGGCGGCGATCAGCTCGCGCAGCTGCGCGTCGCCGGCCGGGTCGCCATAGCCCAGGCGCGCCGGCGACGGCTTGCGCCAGAAACGCGCCGAGAGCCGCGCCCAGGTCTCGAAGGGGAACAGGTCGAAGGCCGGCACGCCGACCCGGAAGGCCCGCGGCGCCCCCTCCAGCGGCGGGTTCAGGTGATGCGTCACGAGCCGCTGCAGGGCCGGGCTGGCCCCCGGGTCGGCGCTGCTCGGCGGGGCCGGGCGCACCACCGCGGCCAGTTCGGCGACATAGGTGCCGGCGCCGACCCGCCCCTCCACATAGCCCTCGGCATACAACTGGTCGAAGGCACGGGTCACGGTGTTGCGCGAGATGCCCAGCAGGCCGGCGAGGTCGCGGCTGGCCGGCAGGCGGGTGCCGCCCGCCAGGCGGCCATCGAGGATGCGCGCGCGCAGCGCCTGATAGAGCTGGCGCGCCAGGCCCAGGGCCGGGTCGAGCTGGATACCGTAGAGGTCGACGGGCAACGGCACTGGGCGGACCATAGATTGGCTCCATGAAGTTCGCAATAAATGGATCTTACAACAGACCAATGTCTTGCCTAGCATGGTCCTGCCTGCTTTCGGAGACTCGCCATGTACACACCCGCGCCCTTTCGCCAGCACGACCTCCCCACCCTGCACCGGCAGATCGCCGCCAGCGGCCTGGCCACCGTGGTCAGCCGGGGCGCGAGCGGCCTGCAGGCCAGCCACCTGCCGCTGCTGCTGGAGCCCGCGGAGGGCGAGTTAGGCACCCTCTACGGCCACTTCGCCCGGGCCAACCCGCAGTGGCGCGACCTCGAGAACGGTGGCGAGGCGCTGGCGGTGTTCAGCGGCCCGGACGCCTACGTCAGCCCCGGCTGGTACCCGAGCAAGGCCGAGCACGGCAAGGCGGTGCCCACCTGGAACTACATCGCCGTGCATGCCCATGGCCGCGCCGAGCTGTTCGACGAACCCGAGCGCCTGCTGCACCTGCTCGGCCGCCTCAGCGAGCGGCACGAGGCCGGCCGCGCCCAGCCCTGGGCGGTGAGCGACGCGCCGCGCGACTATATCGACGCGATGCTGCGCGCCATCGTCGGCTTCGCCCTGCCGATCCAGCGCCTCGACGGCCAGTGGAAGCTCAGCCAGAACCGCAGCCCGGCCGACCAGCGCGGCGTGCACCAGGGCCTGAACAGCAGCGCCGCCAGCGGCGACCGCGAGCTGGCCGCACGCATGCCCAGCGCTCACTAAACCAGGGAGTCACCATGTCCAGCATCGCCCTCGAGATCCGCCCGGTCACCGCCGCCGACCACGCCGCCTGGCATTCGCTGTGGCAGGCCTACCTGAGCTTCTACCGCAGCGAGCTCCCGGAGGCGACCAGCGCCGTCACCTGGCAACGCCTGCTCGCCGCCGTCGAGCCGACCCGCGCCGCCCTGGCCTGGCAGGGCGAGCGCGCCATCGGCCTGGTGCAGTGGATCTTCCACCGCAGCAACTGGTCGGTGGAAGACTCCTGCTACCTGCAGGACCTGTTCGTCGCCGCCGATTCCCGCGGCACCGGCATCGGCCGCTTGCTGATCGAGCATGTGTACACCGAGGCCCGCGCCGCCGGCGCCAGCAAGGTGCACTGGCTGACCCACGAGAGCAACGCCACCGCCATGCAGCTGTACCAGCGCATCGCCGAGCGCTCGGGCTTCGTCCAGTACCGCAAGAGCCTGTGAAGGGAGCAGCGCCATGACCTGTGCCGATTTGTCCGGCTGGCAGCCCCGCCCTGTCCCGCCACGGGCGGCGCTGCACGGCCGCTACGTGCGCCTGGAGCCCCTCGACCCGGCGCGGCACGGCGACGACCTGTGGCGGGCGCTGCAGGGTCCGGACAGCGACCCGCTGCTGTGGGACTACCTGCCCTACGGCCCTTTCGCCGAGCCTGCGGGTTTCGCCGCCTGGCTGGCCGGCAACGCGGCCGGTGCCGACCCGCTGTTCTTCGCCGTGATCGAGCAGGCCAGCCGGCGCTGCGTCGGCCTGCTCAGTTTCCTGCGCCTGGCGCCCAGGGACGGCTGCATCGAGATCGGCCACATCGCCTTCGGCGCCGCCATGCAGCGCAGCCCGGCCTCCACCGAGGCGGTCTACCTGCTGGCCGAGCTGGCCATGACCACGCTCGGCTACCGTCGCCTGGAGTGGAAGTGCAATGCCCGCAACACCCGCTCCATGCGCGCCGCCGAGCGCCTGGGCTTCGTCCACGAGGGCACCTTCCGCCAGCACATGGTGGTCAAGGGGCAGAACCGCGACAGCGCCTGGTTCTCCATCATCGACCGGGAGTGGCCGTGCCGCCGCGCCGCCTTCGAGCGCTGGCTGGCCGAAGACAACTTCGACGCCCAGGGACGGCAGCGGCAGCGACTGGCGCAGCTGCGCGAGGACTGTGGCCGGGCCTGAGGCCGCTCACTCGACCTCGAACAGGCCGTCGCGCAGGTGCGCGGCGGCCAGGCGCTGGCGAATGTCGGCGGCGATGCGCGGGTCGTCCGCGCTGTAGAGCATCACCTGGCGGTAGGCGTTGACCCGGTTGACCTCCGTGCCCAAATACACCCACACCACCCGGGTGCAGGCCGGAGTGCGCCGGTCGCCGCTGGAGACCCCGGTCTTCAGGCCGTTGAGCCGGGTGATGCGGCTCTTGAAGCTGGGAATCAGGATGGTCTGGCTCATCTCGTTGCCGGTCAGCGACTCGTAGTCGATCAGGAACAGGCGGTCCTGCAGGTAGAAGGCCGCGCCCAGGTAGCGGCAGCGCACCGAATCGTCGGCCTCCGGGCCGGGGCCGCGGGGCCGGCCCTGACGCTCCTGGCGCTCGAACAGGTAGCTGCCGCGCTCCTCGCGCAGCTGCACCAGCGACACCAGGATCTGCCCCGGCACCGACATGCAGTTGGCATACTCCAGGTAGTAGCCGCAATAGCGCGACAGGCTGCTGCCGTGCTCGCGCAGCGGCTGCAGCAGCTCCAGCAGCGGGTCGCCGGGCGCCGCGCGCTCCTGTCCGGCGTCGCGGGCGCCGACCAGCCCGGCGAACTGCTCGGCGGGCAGGCCCAGCTCGTAGGCCTCGACGCCGAAGAAATCGCAGATGCGCTTGAGGTTGTAGGGCGTCGGCCGGCTCTGGCCGCTCAGGTACTTGTTGAACTGGGCGCGGTTGATCGCCAGCTGGCGGCAGACCTCGGCGATGGAGCGGTAGTGGCTGCAGAGCAGCTTGAGGTTGTGCCCTAGATGATCGGTCATGGTGCCTGGCGAGGTGATGCGAATGACGCGATTGTAGCATCGACTCGCATCACCTCGCCGCGCCCTGCGAAATTGCCAGGGCAGGGCGATTACCCAACCATGCCCGGGTCATTCGCCCGCGTGGCGTCCCCGCATAACGACAAGAGAGACTTTCCCCATGCTCGACCTCGTCAACGACCTGCTCTGGAGCAAGCTGCTGATCGTCATGCTGATCGGCCTCGGGCTGTACTTCAGCGTCCGCTCGCGCTTCGTCCAGTTCCGCTACTTCGGCCGTATGTTCCGCATCTTCGCCGAGGCCTTCCAACGCCAGCCGGGCCAGCTCAGCTCGTTCCAGGCGCTGATGCTCAGCGTCGCCGGCCGGGTCGGCGCCGGCAACATCGCCGGGGTCTCGGTGGCCATCATGCTCGGCGGCCCCGGCGCGATCTTCTGGATGTGGGTGGTGGCCCTGGTCGGCATGGCCACCAGCTACTTCGAGTGCGCCCTGGCCCAGCTGTACAAGCGCCGCGAGCCCGACGGCAGCTACCGCGGCGGCCCGGCCTTCTATATCGAGCACGGCCTCGGCCAGCGCTGGCTGGGCATCGTCGTCTCCCTGCTGCTGCTGGTGACCTTCGGCTTCGGCTTCAACGCCGTGCAGTCCTACACCGTGGCCAGCTCGCTGCACGACACCTTCGGCCTGCCCACCCACGTCAGCGGCATCGCCCTGATGGTGGTGATCGGCCTGATCATCTTCGGCGGCATCAAGCGCATCGCCAGCATCGCCGACGTGCTGGTGCCGGCCATGGCCTTCGCCTACATCGCCATGGCGCTGTTCGTCATCGGCAGCCAGATCGACCAGGTGCCGCAGGTCCTCGGCCTGATCGTCAAGAGCGCCTTCGGCCTGGAGCCGGCCTTCGCCGGCGGCATCGGCGCGGCGATCATCATGGGGGTCAAGCGCGGCCTGTTCTCCAACGAAGCCGGCCTGGGCAGCGCGCCCAACGTCGCCGCCGTGGCCGAGGTCAAGCACCCGGTGGCCCAGGGCATCGTGCAATCGCTCAGCGTGTTCATCGACACCATCGTCCTGTGCAGCTGCACCGCGCTGATCATCCTGCTCTCCGGCGTCTACCAGCCGGGCAGCGAGATGGCCGGCGTGGTGCTGACCCAGACCGCCGTGGCCAGCGTGGTCGGCGAGTGGGGCCGGGTGTTCGTCAGCATCGCCCTGCTGCTGTTCGTCTTCACCACCCTCATCTACAACTACTACCTGGGCGAGAACGCCCTGGGCTTCTTCAGCCAGAAGCGCATGCCGGTGCTGGTCTACCGCGTGCTGGTGATCGGCCTGGTACTCTGGGGTTCGGTGCAGGACCTGGGCACGGTGTTCGCCTTCGCCGACGTGACCATGGGCCTGCTGGCGGTCGCCAACCTGGTGGCCCTGGCCCTGCTGTTCAAGGTCGGCCTGCGCCTGATGCGCGACTACGACAGCCAGGTCAAGGCCGGCGTCGAGTCGCCGGTGTTCGATCCCAAGCAGTTCGCCGACCTGGATCTCGATCCGGCGGCCTGGCCGGCCGGCGCGCCGAGCCCGGCGGCGAGTGCCGAAATCGCCCATAACGCGCATCAGCGCTGATCGATCGCGCAGTTGCAACAGGGGCCATGACGGCCCCTGTTGCGTATGAGGAGAGGCCAATGCCTTCGACAAAACTTCTGGTGCTCTACACCGGCGGCACCATCGGCATGCAACAGACCGCCAGCGGCCTGGCGCCGGCCTCCGGCTTCGAGGCCCGGCTGCGCTCGCAGCAGGCCCTGGAGACCGGCCGCCAGCTGCCGCCCTGGGTGTTCCGCGAGCTGACGCCCCCGCTCGACAGCGCCAACATGAGCCAGGCCAACTGGCTGAGCATGGCCGCGGCGATCCGCGCCGGCGTCGAGCAGGACGGCTGCGACGCGGTGCTGGTGCTGCACGGCACCGACACCCTGGCCTACAGCGCCGCGGCGCTGAGCTTCCTGCTGCTGGGCCTGCCGGTGCCGGTGGTGCTGACCGGCGCCATGCTGCCCGCCGGCGCCCCGGACAGCGACGCCTGGAGCAACCTGTTCGGCGCCATGGCCGCACTGCGGCAGGGCGTGGCCCCGGGGGTGCGGCTGTACTTCAACGGCAAGCTGATGCACGGCGCACGGGTCAGCAAGCTGGGCAGCGCGGTGTTCGAGGCCTTCGCCGAGCAGCCGCGCCAGCGCGTCGCCGCCCGGGCCGGGGCGATCCCCGCCGAGCTCGACTACCGCCAGCCGCGCCAGCCGGTGAACCTCGCCGTGCTGCCGCTCTACCCCGGCATCCAGGCCGCCCAGGTCGAGGCGCTGCTGGCCAGCGGCGTGCGCGGCCTGCTGCTGGAGTGCTACGGCAGCGGCACCGGGCCGTCGGACGATGCCGCGCTGCTGGCCGCACTGGCGGACGCCCACGCGCGTGGCGTGGTGCTCGCGGCGATCAGCCAGTGCCCCCACGGCCATGTCGCTTTCGGCACCTATGCCGCCGGCAGCCGGCTGGCCAGCGCCGGCCTGGTCTCGGCCGGCGGCATGACCCGCGAAGCGGCCCTGGGCAAGCTGTTCGCCCTGCTCGGCGCGGGCCTCTCCCAGGCCGAGGTCGAAGCCTGGTTCGCCCTCGACCTGTGCGGCGAGAACGCCGACTGAGGTCCGCGCGGCCCCGGCTCGGCCCGTGGCCGGCCCGAGCCGCGCGACCCTTGCGCACTTGCGCGGCACGGGCAAGAGTCTCAGGATGAGAAGTTGCAGCTAGAGGAGGTCGCCCGATGGCCGTACGCATTCCCGTTGAGATCCGCCCGGTCGGCGCCGCCGACCATGCCGCCTGGCTGCCCCTGTGGCAGGGCTACCAGCGCTTCTACATGACCGAGATTGCCGCCGCCGCCAGCGAGCAGGCCTGGCAGCGCTTCCTCGACCCCGGCGAACCGATGCACGCTGCCCTCGCCTGGCACGAGGACAAGGCCATCGGCCTGGTGCACTGGATCTTCCACCGATCCAGCTGGACGCTCGGCGACTACTGCTACCTGCAGGACCTGTTCATCGCCAAGGACGTGCGCAGCAGCGGCATCGGCCGCCAGCTGATCGAGCACGTCTACGACCAGGCCCGCCAGGCCGACTGCGCCCGGGTCTACTGGCTCACCCACGAGAGCAACAGCCGCGCCATGCTGCTCTACGAGCGCATCGCCGCGCGCTCGGGCTTCGTCCAGTACCGCAAGCTGCTGAACTGAACGAGACCGGGAGCCGCCCGTGTCGAGTACTCCCCTGCCCCACTGGCGACCGCCCGGGGTCCCCGCGCGCCGGCCCCTGGACGGCCAGTACGTGCGCCTCGAGCCGCTCGACCCGGACCGTCACGGCACGCCCCTGTGGCAGGCCCTGCAGGGCCCCGGCGCCGACCCGGCGCAGTGGGACTATATGGCCTTCGGCCCGTTCGCCACGCGCAGCGCCTTCGACGCCTGGCTGAGCGGCAACCAGGCCAGCGCCGACCCGCTGTACTTCGCCGCGCTCGACCCGGCCAGCGGCCAGGCCCAGGGCCTGCTCAGCCTGCTCAACATAGTCCCCGAGCACGGCCGCATCGAGATCGGCAATATCTGCTTCGGCCGCGCCATGCAGCGCAGCGTACGCGCCACCGAGGCCATCTACCTGCTCGCCCGCCACGTCTTCGAGCTGGGCTACCGGCGCCTGGAGTGGAAGTGCGACGCGCGGAACGTCCGCTCCCGGCAGGCCGCCGAGCGCCTCGGCTTCGCCTACGAGGGCCTGTTCCGCCAGCACCTGGTGGTCAAGGCGGGCAACCGCGACACCGCCTGGTACGCCGCCCTCGACGGCGAGTGGCCGGCCATCGGCCTGGCCTTCCAGCGCTGGCTGGCGGCGGACAACTTCGACGCCGCGGGACGACAGCGGCGCCGGCTGGCCGAGCTGCGCCGGCGTGACCCGGCCGAGCGAGGGACCGCGGGCTAGAACACCGACCAGCCGATGCGCTGGCTGAGCAGCTCCAGCGCCGCCATGCCGGCCAGGGAGTTGCCGGCGGCGTTCAGCTCCGGCGACCAGACGCAGACGCTGAAGCGCCCCGGCACCACCGCCACTATGCCGCCGCCGACCCCACTCTTGCCCGGCAGGCCGACCCGGTAGGCGAAGTTGCCGGCCTCGTCGTACAGCCCGCTGGTGGCCATGATGGCGTTGACCTGCTTGGCCTGGCGGGCGCTGAGCAGCTGCTCGCCGCTGTGCGGGCAATAGCCGTCGTTGGCCAGGAAGGAAAAGGCCCGCGCCAGGTCGACGCAGCTCATGCGCAGGGCGCAGTGGCTGAAGTAGCTGCGCAGCACCGCCTCGACATCGTTGTGGAAGTTGCCGAAGGCCTGCATCAGGTAGGCCATGGCGGCGTTGCGGGCGCGGTGCTGGTATTCCGACTCGGCCACCCTGGTGTCGATCACCAGCTCCGGGTTACCGGCCAGGCGGCGGACGAAGTCGCGCATCGACAGCGCCGGGGCGGCGAAGCGCGACTGGTTGATGTCGCAGATCACCAGGGCGCCGGCGTTGATGAAGGGGTTGCGCGGTCGGCCGCGCTCGAATTCCAGCTGCACCAGGGAGTTGAACGGCTGCCCGGACGGCTCGTGGCCCAGGCGCTGCCAGATCGCCTCGCCGGAATGGCCGATGGCCTGGACCAGGCTGAACACCTTGGAGATGCTCTGGATCGAGAAGGCCGTGCGCGCATCGCCGGCCACATGCAGCTCGCCGTCGTTGCCGTACACGGCGATGCCCAGCTGGTTGGGTTCGACGCCGGCCAGGGCGGGGATGTAGTCGGCCACCTTGCCCTGGCCGATCAGCGGCCGGACTTCGTCGAGTATCTCGTTCAACAGGTCTTGCATGGGGAAGCTCGCAGCCGGGCCCGGGCGGCGCCCGGGCTATGGCTGCTAGACGCTCGAGGGCCGGCGCTGATCACAGCAGCCGGCCCTTGGCGCGGGTCAGAATTTCTGCGGGCGCAACACCTCGACCGTGGCCAGGTAGCAGATCATCGCGTAGTCGGCGTAGTAGTGTTGTTGCAGGTGCTCGGCCAGCTGCTCGGCCAGCTCGCGGGCGCAGATGATCTCCACGCGGATATTGCCCTCGGTGTCCCAGCCGGCGCTGCGCACGCCGTGGCCACCGCGGCCGCGGGCATCGGTGATGGTCCAGCCGGGGGCGCCGAGGTGCTCCAGGTCGGCCACCAGCTTCTTCTCCAGGGCCGCCTCGCAGATCACGGTGAGCAGGGTACGGGTCGATGCGTTCATGTCAGAGCCCCCAGGCGATGAGTCGTTCGGCCAAGCCGTGGTAGAGCGGAATGCCGATCAGGATGTTGAAGGGGAAGGTGATCCCCAAGGACGCGGTCAAGGACAGCGAGGGGTTGGCCTGGGGCAACGCCAGGCGCAGGGCCGCCGGCACGGCGATGTAGGAGGCGCTGGCCGCCAGGGTGGCGAGCATGGCCGTGCCGCCCAGCGACAGGCCCATGAAGCGCGCCAGCAGGGCGCCGATCAGCGCGCCGATCAGCGGCATCAGCAGGGCGAAGCTCACCAGGCGCAGGCCGAACTGCTTCAGCGAACCGAGCTGACCGGAGGCGATCAGGCCCATTTCCAGCAGGAAGAACGCCAGCACCGGCTTGAACATGCTGGTATACAAAGGCTCCAGCGGCTTGATCGCCTCCTTGCCGGCCACCGCGCCGATGATCAGGCCGCCGAGCAGCAGCATGATGCTCTTGCCGAGGAAGATCTCCCGGCCCAGTTCGCCCCAGTGGGTGTCGCGGCTGATGCCCTTGGCCAGGACGATGCCGACCAGGATCGCCGGGATCTCCAGGATGGCCACGAACAGGGGCATGTAGCTCTCGAAGGCGATGTCGCGGGAGACCATGTAGGCGACCACCACGGCGAAGGTACCGGCGCTGACCGAACCGTAGTGCGCCGCCACCGCCGCCGCATTGATGCGGTCGAAGCGCAGGCCGCGCAGCAGGGTGAAGGCCAGCAACGGCAGGAAGACGCCCAGGCCCAGCACCAGCAGCGCCTGCAGCAACAAGGTCGCACTGGCGTGCTCCACCAGTTCCACGCCGCCGTGCAGGCCGATGGCCAGCAGCAGGATGATCGACAGCGTCTCGTACAGCGCCGGCGGCAGCTTCAGCTCGCTCTTCAGCAGGCCGGCGGCCAGGCCGAAGACGAAGAACAACACTACGGGATCGATGCCCATCTCACGCTCCTGATCCGGCCGACAACCTTCGACCGGGCAAAAAAAGGGAGCCTTGCGGCTCCCAGAGGACTCACTCGTTACAAGACGTTCTAAAGCCTAGCCGGCGATACATGCGGCGGCCTTCATTCGATCTCGATCAGCACTTCGTCCGGGTTGACCCGGTCGCCCTTGGCCACATGCACGGCCTTGACCGTGCCGGCGATCGGCGCCTGCACCTCGGTCTCCATCTTCATCGCCTCGGTGATCAGCACCGCCTGGCCGGCCTTGACCGCGTCGCCTTCCTTGACCAGCACATCGACGATGTTGCCCGGCATGCTGGTGCTGACGTCACCCGGCGCCGCGGCGGCCTTGCGCTTGCCGCCGGCGGCGCCGACGAACTCGTTGAGTGGCTCGAACACCACCTCTTCCGGCATGCCGTCGATGGACAGGTAGAAGTGACGCTTGCCGTCGCCCTTGACGCCGACGCCGGTGATGTCGACCCGGTAGCTCTCGCCGTGCACGTCGACCACGAACTCGGTGGGCACGCCCTCGCCGCCCGCCGGTCTGGCGCCGCCGGCCTCGGGAATCGGCAGCAGCGCCTCGGGGGTCAGGGTGCCGGCCTCGCGCTCCTCGAGGAACTTGCGGCCGATGTCGGGGAACATGGCGTAGGTCAGCACGTCCTCCTCGGACTTGGCCAGGGCGCCGATCTCGCCGCGCAGCTTGACCATCTCCGGCTTGAGCAGGTCGGCCGGGCGCACGTCGATCACTTCCTCGCTGCCGATCGCCTGCTTGCGCAGCTGCTCGTTGATCTCGCCCGGGGCCAGGCCGTAGCGGCCCTGCAGGTAGAGCTTCACCTCGTTGGTGATGGTCTTGTAGCGCTCGCCGGCGAGCACGTTGAACACCGCCTGGGTGCCGACTATCTGCGAGGTCGGGGTGACCAGCGGCGGGAAGCCGAGGTCCTCGCGCACCCGCGGGATTTCCGCGAACACCTCGTTGATGCGGTCCAGGGCGCCCTGCTCCTTGAGCTGGTTGGCCAGGTTGGACATCATCCCGCCCGGCACCTGGTTGACCTGCACGCGGGTATCCACGGCGGTGAACTCGCTCTCGAACTGGTGGTACTTCTTGCGCACCGCGTAGAAGTACAGGCCGATCTCCTGCAGCAGCTCCAGGTCCAGGCCGGTGTCGTACGCGCTGCCCTTGAGGGCGGCGACCATCGACTCGGTGCCCGGGTGGCTGGTGCCCCAGGCGAAACTGGAGATGGCCGTGTCGATATGGTCGGCGCCGGCCTCGATGGCCTTGAGCTGGCACATGGCGCCGAGCCCGGCGGTGTCGTGGCTGTGGACGAACACCGGCAGGTCGACCTCTTCCTTCAGCGCCTTGACCAGGTCGTAGGCCGCGTACGGGGTGAGCAGGCCGGCCATGTCCTTGATCGCCACAGAGTCGATGCCCATGGCCTGCATGGCCTTGGCCTGTTTGACGAACGCCTCGACCGTGTGCACCGGGCTGACGGTGTAGGCCAGGGTGCCCTGGGCGTGCTTGCCGGCGGCCTTGGTCGCCTCGATGGCCACGCGCAGGTTACGCACGTCGTTCATGGCGTCGAAGATGCGGAACACGTCGATGCCGTTGACCGCCGCCTTGGCCACGAAGGCCTTGACCACGTCGTCGCTGTAGTGGCGGTAGCCGAGCAGGTTCTGTCCACGCAGGAGCATCTGCAGGCGGGTGTTGGGCAGTGCCGCCTTGAGCTGGCGCAGGCGCTCCCAGGGGTCCTCCTTGAGGAAGCGGATGCAGGCGTCGAAGGTGGCGCCGCCCCAGACTTCCAGGGACCAGTAGCCGACCCGGTCGAGCTTGTCGCAGATCGGCAGCATGTCTTCGGTGCGCATGCGCGTGGCCAGCAGCGACTGGTGGGCGTCGCGCAGGATGGTGTCGGTGACGGTGATCTTCTTAGACATATCTCAAATCCTCACAGGCCAGCGTGGGCGGCAATGGCAGTGGCGATGGCGATGGCCAGGTGCGACGGGTTGCGCTTGATCGAGTACTCGGTCAGCTCCGGGTGGCTCTCGACGAAGCTGGTGTTGAACTGGCCGCTGCGGAACTCCGGATTGCGCAGGATCTCCTGGTAGTAGGCCGCGGTGGTCTTGACCCCCTGCACACGCATGTCGTCCAGGGCGCGCAGGCCACGGTCCATCGCCTCCTCCCAGGTCAGCGCCCAGACGATCAGCTTCAGGCACATGGAGTCGTAGTAGGGCGGAATGGTGTAACCGGTGTAGATCGCCGTGTCGGTGCGCACGCCGGGGCCGCCGGGGGCGTAGTAGCGGGTGATCTTGCCGAAGCTGGGCAGGAAGTTGTTCTTCGGGTCCTCGGCGTTGATGCGGAACTGCAGGGCGAAGCCGCGGTGGATGATGTCTTCCTGCTTGACCGACAGCGGCAGGCCGCTGGCGATGCGGATCTGCTCGCGGACGATGTCCAGGCCGGTGATTTCCTCGGTGATGGTGTGTTCCACCTGCACCCGGGTATTCATCTCCATGAAGTACACCTCGCCCTCGGCGAGCAGGAACTCCACGGTGCCGGCATTCTCGTAGCCCACCGCCTGCGCCGCGCGCACCGCCAGGTCGCCGATATAGGCGCGCTGCTCGGGGGTCAGCTGCGGGCTGGGGGCGATCTCGATGAGCTTCTGGTTACGCCGCTGGATCGAGCAGTCGCGCTCGTACAGGTGCACGGTGTTGCCGTGGCTGTCGGCGAGGATCTGCGCCTCGATGTGCTTGGGGTTGACGATGCACTTCTCGAGGAACACCTCGGCCGAGCCGAAGGCCTTGGTCGCCTCGGAGATCACCCGCGGATAGGCCTGCTCCAGCTCCTCGCGGCTGTTGCAGCGGCGGATGCCGCGGCCGCCGCCGCCGGAGGTGGCCTTGAGCATCACCGGGTAGCCGATGCGCTCGCCTTCGCGCAGCGCCTCGGCGAGGTCGGCGACGTTGCCTTCGGTGCCCGGGGTGACCGGCACCCCGGCCTTGATCATGCTGCGCCGGGCCTCGGTCTTGTCGCCCATGCGGCGGATCACCTCGGCCGAGGGGCCGATGAACTTGATCCCGCGCTCGGCGCAGATCTCCGCCAGTTCGGCGTTCTCCGAGAGGAAGCCGTAGCCGGGGTGCAGGGCGTCGCAGCCGGTCTCCACCGCCAGGTTGACCAGCTTGCGCGGGTTCAGGTAGCCGGCCAGCGGGTCGGCGCCGATGCCGTGGGCCTCGTCGGCACGCTTGACGTGCAGGGCCATGCGGTCGGCGTCGGAATAGATGGCCACCGAGCGGATGCCCATCTCGGCGCAGGCGCGCACGATGCGCACGGCGATCTCACCGCGGTTGGCAATCAGGATTTTCTTGATCACAAGCTTTTTCCTCGGCCAGGCTCAGATAATCGGTTGCTCGCGCGCCGGCACAAGCCGGTCGGCGCGTGACCGCCGTCCAGCTAGCGGTCGCGGTATCACCCTACGCCGAACAACGAATTACCCAAAATCAATAATAATTTGATTGGCTATAAGTAATAGCTAATGCATCCTTGCGGGACGCCCATCCAGGCCGCCGCCATTCGAGGTACAAGGTGCGTAAGTCATTGATGCGCATGACATTGCGCCAACTCCAGGTGTTCCGCTCGGTGTGCCAGCAGCGCTCCTACAGCCGCGCCGCGGAGGAGATGTCGCTGACCCAGCCAGCCGTCAGCCTGCAGATTCGTCAGCTGGAGGAACTGCTCGGCCAGCCGTTGTTCGACTATGTCGGCAAGAAGCTGCACCTGACCGACGCCGCCGAGGCCCTGCAACGGGCCAGCGCCGACATCTTCGGCCGCCTGGAGAGCCTCGACATGCAGCTGGCCGACCTGCAGGGCTCGCTGCAGGGGCAGCTGAGCCTGGCCGTGGAGTCCAGCGCCAAGTACTTCGTTCCCCACCTGTTCGCCGAATTTCGCCGGGAATACCCCGAGGTCAGCCTGCAGCTGGTGGTGGTCAATCACGCCCAGGCGCTCAAGCGCCTGAGCGCCAACCGCGACGACCTGCTGATCATGTCCCTGGTGCCCTCGGACATGGCCCTGGAATTCCTGCCTTTCCTCAACAACCCCATAGTCGCCGTGGCGGCGCCCGACCATCCGCTGTGCGCCCGCCAGCAGCTGAGCCTGCAGGACCTGAGCGCCTGGCCGCTGCTGGTGCGTGAGCCCGGCTCGGGTACGCGCCGGGCCTGCGAGGAGTACTGCCACCAGAAGCGCGCGCACTTCGCCCAGACCCTGGAGGTGGGCTCCACCGAGGGTCAGGCGGAAGGGGTGATCGCCGGCCTGGGCCTGGCCCTGCTGCCGCGTCATGCGGTGCGCCGCGAACTGGCCCAGGGGGTGCTGCGCGAGCTGCCGGTGACCGAGCTGCCGCTGCTGCGCAGCTGGTGTGTGGTGCACCCGCGGGGCAAGTACCTGTCGCCGGTGGCCCAGGCCTTCTTCGCCTTCGTGCGCCAGCGGCGCAGCCAGATCAGCGAGCTGGCCGAGCGCTTCGCCGGCCCAGGGAATGGGCCGCCGCCAGGTAATTAGCGGCGATCAGCTCGGGATAGTCGGACAGCTGCTGCTGCAGCAGGCGCTGCTCGGCGTAGCTCTCGATGGCGCGGCGGTATTCCATGCGCCGCTGGTCCAGCAGCTTGCGGCGGGTCTTGGCATCGAGCTTGGCGTGCGACTGCGCTTCATCCACATAGCGAGGCATGTTCTGACTCCCAGGCTGACTCTCGGAAGTCTCAGCATGCGCGCGCCCCGTGACGCTTTGACGGCGCGGCGATGACGCTGCGGTGACCGCGCCGCCGGCGCGGGCTCAGTGCTCCTCGACCGTCTTCACCGACTTGGGCGACAGGCGCAGGCTGCGCAGGCTGCGCTTGACGCTCTTGAGGTGGTTGACCAGGCTCGGCCCGCGGGCCATGGCCACGCCCATGGCGAGCACGTCGATCACCACCAGGTGGGCGATGCGCGAGGTCAGCGGGGTGTAGATCTCGGTGTCTTCCTGCACGTCGATGGCCAGGTTGACCGTGGCCAGGTCGGCCAGGGGGGTCTGGCTCGGGCACAGGGTGATCAGGGTGGCGCCCGACTCGCGCACCAGGTTGGCGGTGATCAGCAGGTCCTTGGAGCGTCCCGACTGGGAGATGCAGATGGCCACGTCGCTGGGCTTGAGGGTCACCGCGCTCATCGCCTGCATGTGCGGATCGGAATAGGCGGCGGCGGTGAGCAGCAGGCGGAAGAACTTGTGCTGGGCATCGGCGGCCACCGCGCCCGAGGCGCCGAAACCGTAGAACTCCACGCGCTGGGCCTGGGCGATCGCCGCGATGGCCTGCTGCAGCGCCTGGGAGTCGAGGTGCTCGCGCACCTCCATCAGGGTGTGCAGGGTGGTGTCGAAGATCTTCAGGCTGAAGTCGGCGACCGAGTCGTCCTCGTGGATGGCGAACTGGCCGAAACTGGCGCCGGCGGCCAGGCTCTGCGCCAGCTTGAGCTTGAGGTCCTGGAAGCCGCCGCAGCCGATGGCCCGGCAGAAACGCACGATGGTCGGCTCGCTGATGCCGACGCTGTGCGCCAGCTCGGCCATGGAGCTGTGCATCACCGCTGCCGGGTCGAGCAGTACGTAATCGGCGACCTTGAGCTCCGACTTGCGTAACAGGTGGCGGGACTGGGCGATGTGCTGCAACAAATTCACAAGATTAGGCTCGGCTTTGAGGATGGCGAATCCGTCGCTCGCCCCGCAGCCGAGGGGCGACTCGGTTATGATCGGGGCAGACGGGTTGTAGTGATCTTGTAGTTATACTACATGACTGCCGGCCCCGCACGGCCAAACCGAGTCGGAGTTCCTGCTTTGAGCATTTCCTGTGACATGCTGGTCTTTGGCGGCACCGGCGACCTCGCCCTGCACAAGCTGCTGCCCGCGCTCTACCACCTGCACCGCGACGGCCGCCTGCACGCCGACATGCGCATCCTCGCCCTGGCCCGCAGCCCACACAGCCGCGCCGCCTATCAGGCCCTCGCCGAACGCCGCTGCCGCGCCCAGGTGGCCCGCGCCGACTTCGACGAGGCCAGTTGGCATGGCTTCGCCGCGCGCCTCGACTACTTCGCCATGGACGCCGGCCAGAGCGCCGACTTCGGCCGCCTGGCCAAGCACCTGGGCGACGCCGCCGAGCGCGTGCGGGTCTACTACCTGGCCACCGCGCCGGACCTGTTCGAGGACATCGCCGCCCACCTGCAGATCGCCGGCCTGGCCGGGCCCAAGGCGCGCATCGTGCTGGAGAAGCCGATCGGCCACTCGCTGGCCTCGGCCCAGGCGATCAACGCGGCGATCGGCGCGGTGTTCGACGAGTCGCGGGTGTTCCGCATCGACCACTACCTGGGCAAGGAGACCGTGCAGAACCTGATGGCGCTGCGCTTCGCCAACGCGCTGTTCGAGCCGGTGTGGCGCGCCGGGCACATCGACCACGTGCAGATCAGCGTGTGCGAGACCCTCGGCGTGGAGAACCGCGGCGGGTACTACGACCAGGCCGGGGCGATGCGCGACATGGTGCAGAACCACCTGTTGCAGCTGCTCTGCCTGGTGGCCATGGAGGCGCCGGTGCGCTTCGACGCCGAGGCGGTGCGCAACGAGAAGGTGAAGATCCTCGAGGCGCTCAAGCCGCTGTCCGGCCTCGACGTGCAGGACAAGACCGTGCGCGGCCAGTACACCGCCGGCAAGATCGGCGGCCAGGAGGTGCCGGCCTACTACTTCGAGAAGCACGTGGACAACGACAGCGACAGCGAGACCTTCGTCGCCATCCAGGTGGAGATCGACAACTGGCGCTGGGCCGGCGTGCCCTTCTACCTGCGCACCGGCAAGCGCATGGCGCGCAAGGCCTCGGAGATCCTCATCCAGTTCAAGCCGGTGCCGCACCGCCTGTTCGGCGACGGCGAGGCCAACCGCCTGCTGATCCGCCTGCAGCCGGAGGAGCGCATCAGCCTGCAGCTGATGGCCAAGAACCCGGGCAAGGGCATGCGCCTGAAACCGGTGGAACTGGACCTCAACCTGGCCCACGCCTTCAGCACGCAGCGCCGCTGGGACGCCTACGAGCGCCTGTTGCTGGACGTGATCGAGGGCGACTCGACGCTGTTCATGCGCCGCGACGAGGTGGAGGCCGCCTGGGAGTGGATCGACCCGATCATCCAGGGCTGGCACCAGCACTACCAGAGCCCGCGCCCCTACCCGGCCGGCAGCAACGGCCCGGAGCAGTCGCAGAATCTGCTGGAGCGCCACGGCCGGCGGTGGGCGGACTGAGCCGCCGCGCCTCAGGCCCCGGCCAGACGCTGCCGGCGGAAGTACAGCGGCAGCAGGACCAGCACCCCGGCGCCCAGCACGCCGGCGGCGAGGAACAGCCCGGCGTAGCCGAGCCAGGTGGCCAGCAGGCCGCTGGCCGCCCCCACCAGGCCGCCCAGCAGCAGCTGCGCCGAGGCCTGCAGGGTGAAGTCGGCGCCCTCGTGCTCGGCGCGGCACTGACGCATCATCGCGGCGAACAGCGCCACCGTGGACATGCCGTCGGCCGCCTGCTCGAACAGCGCCAGGCCATAGACCAGGGCGTGGTTGTCGCCGGCCTGCACCAGCGCGGCCATGGCGCCGATGCCCAGGGCCTGCAGCGCGCCGAACAGCAGCAGCGCCCGTAGCACGCCGAGGCGCGCGTAGAGCAGGCCGCCGAGCAGCGCCCCGGCGATGCCCACCAGGCTGCTGATCAGGGTCAGCCGCCCCAGTTCGGCGGCGCTCCAGCCCTGGTCCACCAGCATCGGCTTGATCATCGGCGAGCCCAGGGCGTCGCCCAGCTTGAAACTCAGCAGCACCGCCAGCCACAGGCCCATGCCCGGCAGCGCCAGCAGGCCGCGGTAGTGCCGCAGCAGCAGCCCGGGACCCGCTGGCTCGGCCAGCGCCGGGCGAAAAGGCAGGCGCTCGCGTTCGGCGAAACGCCAGATCGGCACCAGGGTGAGCAGCAGCAACAGCAGCAACAGGCCCATCGACAGGCTCCAGCCGACACTGTCGTAGACCAGCAGCAGACCGCTGCCGCTGACCAGCATGCCGACCTTGTAGCCGCCCACCTGCAGGCTGTTGCCCAGGCCGCGCCAGCGCTCCGGCAGCAGGCGCACGGTGAGGCCGTCGGTGGCGATGTCCTGGGTCGCCGCCGCCAGGTTGACCAGCAGCAGCAGGCCCAGCAGCAGCGGCAGCTGGCGGCCGAACAGCTCGCCCGGCGCCAGCAGGGCCAGGCCCGCGACGACCAGGGCGATGCCGCCCTGCAGCGGCAGGATCCAGCCGCGGTGATGGCCCAGGCGCGGCGATGACAGGCGGTCGACCCAGGGCGCCCACAGCACCTTGAGCAGCCAGGGCAGGGCCAGCAGCTTGAGCAGACCGATCAGCGCCAGGTCGACGCCGTGCTGGCGCAGCAGCACCGGCAGGGAATGGGCGATCAGCCCCGAGGGCAGGCCCTGGGCGCAATAGAGCGAGGCCAGCAACAGCAGGGTGGTATTGGCGGGGCGATCCGGGGAAGCGAGGCGAGGGGCCGGCATGCTGTCCTCATGGCGGGCTGGCGGGCGCAGCGACAGTAACCAGCGCCCCGCCGCGAGACAAGAGCAGCCGCGCCGCTCCCCCGCCTCAGCCCGGCAGCACCGCGGCCTGCTCGCGCAGCAGCTGGGCGAAGGCCGACGCCTCCACCGGCCGGCTGATCAGGTAGCCCTGCAGCTCGTCGCAGTGCTGGGCCTTGAGGAAGTCCATCTGCGCCTGGGTCTCCACCCCCTCGGCGACCACCTTGAGCTCCAGACCGTGGGCCATGGCGATGATCGCCCGGGTGATCGCCGCATCCTCGCCGCCCGCCGCCAGGTCGCGGATGAAGCTCTGGTCGATCTTCACGTAGTCCACCGGGAAGCGCTTGAGGTAGCTGAGCGAGGAGTAGCCGGTGCCGAAGTCGTCAATCGCCAGCTTGACCCCCAGGTCGCGCAGCTGCTGGAAGGTGGCGATGACGCTCTCGACGTTGTCCAGCAGCTGGCTCTCGGTCAGCTCCAGCTCCAGCAGGTCGGGGGCCAGGCCGGTTTCCTCGAGCACCTGGCGCACCAGACTGGTCAGGTTGCCCTGGCGCAGCTGATGCACCGACAGGTTGACCGACACGCGGATCTCGGCCAGGCCCTGGCGCTGCCACTCGCGCGCCTGCTGGCAGGCCTGGCGCAGCACGAACTCGCCGATCGGCGCGATCAGCCCGGTTTCCTCGGCCAGGCCGATGAACTCGCCCGGCGGCACCAGGCCCAGCTGCGGGTGCCGCCAGCGCACCAGCGCCTCGGCGGCCTTGACGCTGTCGTCGGCCAGGCACAGCTTGGGCTGGTAGAAGACCTCCAGCTGGTCCTCGGCGATCGCCTTGCGCAGCTGGTTCTCCAGCTGCAGGCGTTCCAGGGTGCAGGCCTGCAGGTTGTCGGTGAAGAACTGGAAGGTGTTGCCGCCCAGGTGTTTGGCATGCTGCATGGCCATGTTGGCCTGGCTGATCAGCGCGGAGATCTCCCGCGCGTTGTCCGGCAGCAGGCTGATGCCGATCGAGGCGCTGATCACCAGCTCCTGGTCGCCGACCACCAACGGCAGGCGCAGCTTGGCCAGCAGGCGGCTGGCCATGCGCGCCAGGCTCGACAGGCTGCCGTAGGAGTCGAGCAGCACGGCGAACTCGTCGCCGGACAGCCGGGCGATGCAGTCCGCCTCGGGGGCGGCCTGGGTCAGGCGCTGGCTCATCTGGCGCAACAGCTGGTCGGCCAGGTCGTGGCCGAGGCTGTCGTTGAGCAGCTTGAAGCGGTCCAGGTCGATATGCAGCAGGGCCAGGCTGCGGCGGTTCTGCCGGGCGCGCTGGGCGGCCTCGTGCAGGCGCTGCTTGAACAGGCTGCGGTTGGCCAGGCCGGTCAGCTCGTCGTAGTGCGACAGGTAGCGCAGGCGCTCCTCGGTCTCGCGCCGCGCCGACAGGTCGGCGAAGAAGCCGACGATATGGCTGACCTGGCCCTTGGCATCGCGCACCACCTTGAGCTGCAGCCACTGCGGGTACAGCTCGCCGTTCTTGCGCGTCTCGATCAGTTCGCCCTGCCAGCTGCCGATCGCCTCCAGCTCCAGGCGGATCGACTGGTACTGGCGCCGCGACTCGCGGCTGCTGATCAGGGTCGCCACGTTCTTGCCCACCAGCTCGTCCTCGCGGTAGCCGGTGACCTGGAGGAAGGCCTGGTTGGCCGCCAGCAGGCGGTAGTCCGGGTCGAGGATGACGATGCCCTCGCTGGCCGCATCGAACACCGTGGCGGCCAGCCGTTGCTGCTGCTCCAGGCGCTTGCGCGCGCTGATGTCGCGGCGGGTGCCGAGCATGCGCAGCACCCGGCCCTGATCGTCGCGTTCCACCGCGCGACCACGGTCCTCTATCCACACCCAGTGGCCGGCGGCGTGCTGGATGCGGTACTCGATCTGGTAGCCGTCGCTTTGCCCCTTGAAGTGCTCGACCAGGGCCCGGCGCAGCAGCGGCAGGTCCTCCGGGTGCAGGCGCGGCTTGAGGTCGCGCAGCATGATCTGCACGGCCTCCGGCTCCAGACCGAACAGCTCCTTGAGGTGCGAGTGGTGCACCTCGTCGCTTTGCAGGTTCCAGTCCCACAGCCCCAGCTCGCTGGCCTCCAGGGCCAGGGCCAGGCGCGCCTGGCTCTTGCCCAGGGCCTGGGTGGCGGCGTCCAGCTCCAGGGTGCGCTCGGCCACGCGCCCCTCCAGCTCGCCGTGGGCCTCGCGCAGCTCGCGCTCGGCCCGGCGGCGCTGCTCGACCTCGCGCGCCAACTCGGCGTTGAGGCCCTCGGCCTGGCGCTTGGCGTGTTCCAGGTGGTCGATCAGCGCCTGGTTCTGGAAGCGCTGCAGCAGGCTGCGCTGCACCAGGCGGTTGACCTGCCAGGCCACCACCAGCAGGGCCAGGCTCAGGATCACCCCGAGCAGGCCCCAGCCCTGCAGCAGGCGCTGGTCGCTCAGCAGCAGGTAGGTCAGGGTCGGCAACAGGCAGGGCAAGACGAAGGTCAGGAAAGCCGTCAGGCTGATGGCATAGGCGACGCTGGCGGAGAGGATCGCCGCGCAGATCAGGCCATAGAGCAGGGCCTGCTGGAAGAACTGGTCGGCCGGCACCAGGGCGATGGCGGCGAAGGCCAGGGTCAGGCCGGAGGCGGCGGCGCCGAACAGGAAGCGCCGCTGCCACCGCGGGTGGGCCTGGCGCTGCGCCGGGGCCATGCTGAAGGCCTGCACCTGGACCAGACGCAACACCGCCAGCAGCACCAGCCAGACCAGCCAGCCGCCGAGCAGCAGGCGGGTCTGCGGGGACCACAGCAGGTAGGCGCAGACCAGGCCGTTGAGCAGCATCAACAGGGTCGGCACCCGCGAGCCCTGATAGAGCAGGCGGGTCCGCTCGACGGCGAACTGCGTGGCGAACTGTCGCTGGATAGGGCTGCCGCTGTCGGGCGGCAACTCCGCGGAGGGGGCATTTGTGCTGGCTGTCATAGGCGGTGTTCTTGTAGTGGTTGCCTAGGCGTCGGCGGAGCATACCCGAGCCAGACGCCTCGCCCAAGGAGCTTGCACGCATTTCCCGACGCCCACCGCAGAGCCTGCGTGTGGCCTCGAGCGCGCGACCGGGCGCCGCCAGGCTGACCCGCCGGTCGTCGATTGCCGCGCACCGGCCGCGGCGGTTTGCCCTGCCGGCCCCCGCCCCCTAGAATGCCGCGATGCGCGACGATCTCTCCCTTCTGCTCAACTCCCTCAACGATGCCCAACGCCAGGCCGTAGCCGCCGGCCTGGGCCGGCAACTGGTGCTGGCCGGCGCCGGCTCCGGCAAGACCCGGGTGCTGGTGCATCGCATCGCCTGGCTGATCCAGGTGGTGAACGCCTCGCCCCACAGCATCCTCTCGGTGACCTTCACCAACAAGGCCGCCGCCGAGATGCGCGCGCGCATCGAACAGATGCTCGGCATGAATCCGGCCGGCATGTGGGTCGGCACCTTCCACGGCCTGGCCCACCGCCTGCTGCGCGCCCACTGGCAGGAGGCGGGGCTGGCCGAGAACTTCCAGATCCTCGATTCCGACGACCAGCAGCGCCTGGTCAAGCGGGTGATCCGCGAGCTGGGCCTGGACGAGCAGCGCTGGCCGGCCAAGCAGGCGCAGTGGTTCATCAACGGGCAGAAGGACGAGGGCCTGCGGCCCCAGCACATCCAACCCGGCGGCGACCTGTTCCTGGCCACCATGCTGAAGATCTACGAGGCCTACGAGGCGGCCTGCGCCCGCGCCGGGGTCATCGACTTCTCCGAACTGCTGCTGCGCGCCCTGGACCTGTGGCGCGACCAACCCGGCCTGCTCGAGCACTACCAGCGGCGTTTCCGCCACGTCCTGGTCGACGAGTTCCAGGACACCAACGCCGTGCAGTACGCCTGGTTGCGGATGCTCGCCAAGGGCGGCGACAGCCTGATGGTGGTGGGCGACGACGACCAGTCGATCTACGGCTGGCGCGGCGCGCGGATCGAGAACATCCAGCAGTTCTCCGACGACTTCAAGGACGCCGAGGTGATCCGCCTGGAGCAGAACTACCGCTCCAGCGCCGGCATCCTCAAGGCCGCCAACGCGCTGATCGCCAACAACCAGGGGCGCCTGGGCAAGGAGCTGTGGACCGAAGGCGGCGACGGCGAGCCGATCAGCCTGTATTCGGCGTTCAACGAACACGACGAGGCGCGCTACGTGGTCGAGTCGATCGAGGACGCCCTGCGCAAGGAGGGTCTCAAGCGCAGCGAGATCGCCATCCTCTACCGCTCCAACGCCCAGTCGCGGGTGCTGGAAGAGGCCCTGCTGCGCGAGAAGATCCCCTACCGCATCTACGGCGGCCAGCGCTTCTTCGAGCGCGCCGAGATTAAGAACGCCATGGCCTACCTGCGCCTGCTCGACGGCCGCGGCAACGACGCGGCGCTGGAGCGCATCGTCAACGTGCCGGCGCGCGGCATCGGCGAGAAGACCGTCGAGGCGATCCGCGAGTACGCCCGCGGCCACGACCTGTCGATGTGGGAGGCGGTGCGTCTGATGCTGGCGAACAAGGCCCTGCCCGGCCGCGCCGCCGGCGCCCTGGCGGGTTTCGTCGAGCTGCTCGACAACCTCGCCGCCAAGGTGCTGAGCATGCCGCTGCACCTGATGACCCAGACCGTGATCGAGCAGAGCGGGCTGATCGCCTACCACAAGGCGGAAAAGGGCGAGAAGGCCCAGGCGCGCATCGAGAACCTGGAGGAACTGGTCAGCGCCGCGCGCGCCTTCGAGAACGCCGAAGACGACGAGCTGACCCCGCTGCAGGCCTTCCTCAGCCACGCCTCGCTGGAGGCCGGCGACACCCAGGCCGCGGAGAACGAAGACAGCGTGCAGCTGATGACCCTGCACAGCGCCAAGGGCCTGGAGTTCCCCCAGGTGTTCCTGGTGGGCATGGAAGAAGGCCTGTTCCCGCACAAGATGAGCCTGGAGGAACCCGGCCGCCTGGAAGAAGAGCGCCGCCTGGCCTACGTCGGCATCACCCGCGCCATGCACAAGCTGATCATCACCTACGCCGAGACCCGCCGCCTGTACGGCAGCGAGACCTACAACAAGGTGTCGCGCTTCGTCCGCGAAGTTCCACCGCAACTGATCCAGGAAGTGCGCCTGTCGGGCAGCGTCAGCCGGCCGTTCGCGGCGGCGGGCCGCGGCACCGGCGCCAGCATGTTCGCCGGCAGTGCCGTACCGGATACCGCCTTCAGCCTCGGCCAGCGGGTGCAGCATGCGCTGTTCGGCGAAGGCACCATCCTCAACTTCGAGGGTGCCGGCGCCCAGGCGCGGGTCCAGGTGAACTTCGAGAACGAAGGCAGCAAGTGGCTGATGCTCAGCTACGCCAAGCTGCAAGCGCTCTGACAAGACCAACAACCACACCACTGCGCAATTGGGGAGATTCTCGATGAACCGCCGTTTCCTGTTCGGCACCGCCGCGGCCCTGCTGGCCGCCATCGGCCTGGCCGGCTGCAAGGATGAACAAGCCAGCACGGAGCAGGCCGCGGCCGAGCCGGTGCAGCGTTTCGAATGGAAGATGGTCACCGCCTGGCCGAAGAATTTCCCCGGCCTGGGCACCGCCGCCGAGCGCCTGGCCGAGCGCGTGGCGACCATGAGCGGCGGCCGCCTGAGCATCAAGGTCTACGCCGGCGGCGAACTGGTGCCGCCGCTGGAGGTGTTCGACGCGGTGTCGCGCGGCACCGCCGAACTGGGCCACGGCGCCGCCTACTACTGGAAGGGCAAGGTGCCGGCCGCGCAGTTCTTCACCGCGGTGCCCTTCGGCCTGTCCACCAGCGAGATGAACGCCTGGCTGAGCAAGGGCGGCGGCCAGGCGCTGTGGGACGAGGCCTATGCCCCCCACGGCGTGAAACCCCTGGCGGTGGGCAACACCGGCATGCAGATGGGCGGCTGGTACAACAAGGAGATCAGCTCCCTGGACGACCTCAAGGGCCTGAAGATCCGCATGCCGGGCCTGGGCGGCGAGGTCCTCGGCCGCCTCGGCGCGACCACCGTGAACCTGCCCGGCGGCGAGATCTTCACCGCCCTGCAGACCAATGCGATCGACGCCACCGACTGGGTCAGTCCTTACAACGACCTGGCCTTCGGCCTGCACAAGGCGGCCAAGTTCTACTACTACCCCGGCTGGCAGGAGCCCCAGGCGGTACTCGAACTGCTGATCAACCAGAAGGCCCTCGACGGCCTGCCGGCCGACCTGCAGGCGATCCTCACCGAGGCGGCCCGGGCGGCCAACCAGGACATGCTGGACGACTACGTCTACCACAACGCCCTGGCCCTGGATCAGCTCAAGCAGCAGGGCACCCTGCTCAAGCGCTTCCCCGACGAGGTGCTGGCGGCCATGCAGTACCAGGCCGAGGCGGTGCTCGGCGAGCTGGCCGCGCAGAGCGAGCTGAACGGCCGCATCTGGGCCTCGATGAAGGCCTTCCAGGCCCAGGTCAGCCAGATGCACCAGCTGTCCGAGCAGGAGCTGTACAACTGGCGTTGAGCCCCCGCCGGCCGCACCCTGCACACGGAGCCTTCGGGCTCCGTTTGTCGTTTCAGCCCGCCCCCGCGACACAGCCGGCCCATACTCGATGGCGAGGTGAGCCGATGAAGAAACCCAGCACCACCGCGCCGAAGATCCTCGACACCGCGCTCGAACTGGCCGACGTCTGCGGCTGGGAGCGCCTGCACCTGTTCGATGTGGCGGCGCAACTGGGGGTCGGCCTGGAGGCCATCGCCGCCCACTACCGCGACAAGGATCAGCTGGTGGAGGCCTGGTTCGACCGGGCCGACCAGGCCCTGCTGAGCCGGGCGAAAGCCGCCGACCTGATCCCCCTGGAGCCGGCCAAGCGCCTGGAAGAACTGCTGATCGCCTGGCTCGACTGCCTGGCCGCGCACCGCGCCGTGACCGGGCAGATGCTGCTGTACAAGCTCGAGCCCGGGCACATCCACCTGCAGGTGCTCGGCCTGTTGCGCGTCAGCCGCACCGTGCAGTGGTGGCGCGAGGCGGCGCAGCGCCAGTCCATTCACCTGCACCGGATCGCCGAGGAGAGCCTGCTCAGCGGCGCCTACCTGCGCACCGTGCTCCACTGGCTGCGCCACCCCGAGGAAGACGCCGCCGAGTGCCGCGCCTTCCTGCGCCGGCAACTGCGCTGCGCTCCACTGCTGATGCTGCTGCGGCCCTAGGCAGGCTGCGGCGCCCTTATACAAGCAAAAACCCGAAACACTCTGCGCTGGCGTTCGTCACCCCGGCCATGCAAGATGCCGTGCAGAGTTCCAACCCACAAGAGACCGACCGAACATGCAGCGTTTTCTCAGCATCGCCCTGGCCATGTGCCTGAGCCTGGGCCTTACCATGAGTTTCGAAGCCGAAGCCAAACGCCTGGGCGGCGGCAAGTCCTTCGGCTCCGCGCCGAGCCACCAGACCCGCCAGACTGCACCGCAGAGCCAGCCAGCAGCCACCGCGCCGACCGCCGGTCGTCAGCCCGCCGCGGCCAGCGGCGCCTCGCGCTGGCTCGGCCCCCTGGCCGGCCTGGCCGCCGGTGGCCTGCTCGCCTCGATGTTCATGGGTGACGGCTTCGAAGGCCTGCAGATCATGGACATGCTGATCTTCGGCCTGATCGCCTTCCTGCTGTTCCGCTTCCTCGCCGCGCGGCGCAAGAGCCAGCCGGCCATGGCCGGTGGCGCGCCCTACCAGCGGGAAATGCCGACTGCCGCCACGCCGGTGTTCGGCAGCGGCGCCAGCGCCGCGATCAAGCCGGTGATCAACGCCCCGGCCTGGTTCAACGAGCAGAGCTTCGTCGCCGCCGGCCGCGAGCACTTCCTCAGCCTGCAGCAGCACTGGGATGCTGGCGAGATGGAGCAGATCGCCGAGTTCGTCACCCCGCAGCTGCTGGAGTTCCTCAAGCGCGAGCGCGCCGAACTGGGCGACGGCTTCCAGTCCACCTACATCGACAACCTCGAAGTACAGCTGGACGGCGTCGACGACATGAGCGACAAGACCGTGGCCACCCTGACCTTCAGCGGCCTGTCGAAGACCTCGCGCTTCGACCAGGGCGAGGCCTTCAGCGAAAGCTGGCGCCTGGAGCGGGCGGTCGGCGACAACCAGCCCTGGCTGGTGGCGGGCATCCGCCAGAACTGATCGGTTCTCCCGCACACAGCGAACCCCAGGCTTGCCTGGGGTTTTTTATGCGTGCGCACCAGCGCGGGGCGAGCCGCCTTCAGCGCCGTGCCTTGCCTTGCTTGCCGCTGCCGTGACGCTGGCGACAGGCGATGGAGCGGCGCCGGTAGTAGAGCGGCGGCCGCACCCTCTCAGGTTTGCGGGCACAGCTCGCGGACTTCGGCACGGGGCACCAGCTTCAGGAACTGCTCGGTGCTCATGTGCACCAGGCTCTCGTGATCGCCGGCCTCGAAGTAGATGTCCTGCTGGCGGGTGAGCAGCGGGTCGACCCGCATGTTCATCCCGTAGGGCTCGCCGACCGCCGGCACGGCACCGAGCTCGCAGTCCTTGAACAGACTGGCGATGTCCGACTCGGTGCTCAGGTGCCACAGCTCGTCACCCTTGCAGACCATGCTCATGTCCAGGTGGCGGTTGGCCGGCACCACGGCCATCAGGTAGTGGCCCTTGCGGTCATCGAGGATCACCGGCTTGGCCAAGCGCTCGGCCGGCACGCTGGCGACCCGCGCCGACTCCAGGCTGCTCGCCGAATGCGGGTGCGGCACGACATCGAACTGACACTGCGCACGCTCCAGGCTGCGCTGTAAGGTTGCTGCCATATGCATGATGAACCTCCTCTCGCGCCCACTGGCTGGGCTGCAAACCAGACACCGACCCCTGCTTGAATTCTAGTCCCGGGGCTCGGGCCGGGCAGAAACACTTGCGACTAGCCGAGCGGCGTGAAAGCAGTTCCCGGCCTAACCCACCGGACACGGCAGGCTTTTTCCTGCCGCCGCGGCTGCTGTATAAAGCCCGTTTCAACGCACGAGAGCCCGTTGCCATGGAAGAAGTCATAGAACAGCTGCGCGAACTGAACGAGCCGGTGCCGGTGCCCCTGGAACTGCCGGACGAGGAGACCCTGGTGGAGATCCAGGAGCAGATCCTCATCCATCTGCCCTATGCACTGCGCGAGTTTCTGCTGACCGTCAGCGACGTGGTGTACGGCCGCCTGGAGCCGGTGACCGCCGCAGACCCGCAGTCCCACACCTACCTGCCGGAAGTCGCCTCGCTGGCCTGGTCGCTCGGCGTGCCGCGTGAGTATGTCCCGCTGTGTGAAGACCACGGCAATTACTACGTGGTGGAAGAAGACGGCACCGTGCTGCTGTGGGAAGCCGATAGCGGCGAGATCAATGAGGACGAGAGCTGGGAAACGGTGTGGCACTGGGTGCGCGACGTCTGGCTGGAGAGCTGAGCGGCCCCCTGCGCCCGCGTCGAGCGCGGGGGGGTTCGCCCTGCTTGACACCCGGGCGAGCGGCCGCGGATGATGTGCAACAAATCGAACGAACCGCTCGATAATAATTGACGCTCACCCGCCGGGGGCCGCCTCGGCGCCAACCGCCGACTGCCCGTCTGCGCAGGGATCGAAGCCGCTCCCCACGCAGAGCACAGCCATCGTCCTTGCCTACACTGGACTGACCATCGCCCCTGGAGGACCTCCCCATGAGCACGCCCGTTATCCTCATCACCGGCGCCGCCGGCGGCCTCGGCCGCGCCATCGCCAAGCGCTTCTCCCAGAGCCACTGGCGAGTCACCGCCACCGATGTCGACAAGGGCGGCCTGCATGCACTCAACGGCCAGGTGCCGCTGGACTTCAGCTGCACCGCCGACCTGCGCAGCGCCGGCAACTGCCATGAGCTGATCGCCAAGGTCATGGCCAGCACCGGCCGCCTGGACGCCGTGGTCAATGCCGCCGGGGTCTGGCGCGAGGGCGCGGTGGAGCAGTTCGCCGAGGAGGACTTCGACCTGGTCATGGGGGTCAACCTGAAGGCCGCCTTCTACCTCAGCCAGGCGGCCATCCCCCACCTCAAGGAATTCCGCGGCAGCATCGTCAACATCGCCAGCGATGCCGGACGCCAGGCCTATCGCGGCTCGGCCGCCTACTGTGCGAGCAAGGCGGCGCTGGTGATGCTGAGCAAGACCCTGGCCCTGGAACTGGCGGAGCACGGGGTGCGGGTCAACGCGCTATCCCCCGGCGACATCGCCACGCCGATGCTCGACTACCAGGCCGAGCGCTACGGCAAGGGCAACCCCACGGCCTACAAGCGCGAGCTGCTCAGCCTCTACCCGCAGGGCCGCGGCGCGCGCTTCCTGCGCCCCGAGGAGGTGGCCGAGATGGTCTGGTACCTGTGCCAGCCCCACGCCGAGGCCATCACCGGCGCCGACCTGGCGATCGACTTCGGCCTCTCGGCGGGGCGCTAGGCCGGCCCGCTGGCGCGCGGCAGCGTGACCCGCGCCGGCCCTGGGTCGTTCTGATAGACAGGGCGCCGGCGCGCCCCGCGCCGTCCCTCAACTGCAAGAGAGCCCCATGGAAGCCGGAAACGCCCAACTGTCGATGACCGTGTTGATGACCCCGGATATGGCCAACTTCTCCGGCAACGTCCACGGCGGCACCCTGCTCAAGTACCTCGACGAGGTCGCCTATGCCTGCGCCAGCCGCTACGCCGGCTGCTACGTGGTGACCCTGTCGGTGGACCAGGTGACCTTCCGCGAGCCGATCCACGTCGGCGAGCTGGTGACCTTCCTCGCCTCGGTCAACTACACCGGGCGCAGCTCCATGGAAATCGGCATCAAGGTGGTCACCGAGAATATCCGCCAGCGCTCGGTGCGCCACACCAACAGCTGCTTCTTCACCATGGTCGCCGTCGACGAGCAGGGCAAGCCCACCCCGGTGCCGCCGCGCCAGCCCCAGGGCTCGGAGGAACAGCGGCGCTTCGCCCAGGGCCAGCAGCGCCGGGCCATCCGCCAGGAACTGGAGCAGCGCTACCAGCAGCTCAAGGACGAGGACTGAGGTCCCGGGCGCGACAGCGCCCGCGGCGGCTGGCAAAATGCGGGTAGACCCCGGCCAACGCCCCTGGCCGCCTGGAGCCGCCCATGCTGACCCTCGGCAATATTTTCGTCCTGATGCTGCTGGCCACCGCCGGCGCCTGGCTGTGGCACGCCCACGGCCTGCGCGAACGCGCCCTGGCCCTGGTCAAGCAGCATTGCGCCAGGGCCGATGTCGAGTTGCTCGACGGCAACGTCGCCCTGCGGCGGATCGCCCTGCTGGCCGATGCCCGCGGGCGCAAGCGTCTGGCCCGGGTCTACGGCTTCGAGTTCACCGTCACCGGCGAGCAGCGCCATGCCGGCAGCATCGTCATGTTCGGCCAGCAGCTGGGCCGCATCGAACTGGCGCCGCACCCCTTCAATGCGCCGCCGGCGGACAATCCCCGGGTCATCGAGCTGGAGCGCTGGCGCCGCGAACGCGAGCAGTAGCCAGGCCCGGCCCGGCGCCACGGCCAGCGGGAACAATCTACAGCAGCCCCAGGGCGCGCAGGCTGGCCTTGCCCAGGGCCATGCGCCGGGGCAGCTCGGCCGGGCCGTGGATGTCCATGTTCAGCGCGAAGCTGTAGCCCTTGCCGTCCTGTTCCAGCCAGCCCACCCACCAGCCGATGGCCGGCTCGACGGACGTCGCCCAGCCGGTCTTGCCATACAGGCGCCAGCCCGGCCCCTGCTCGAGCAGGCTGATCTCCCGCACCTTGGCCTGGATGGCCGGCGCCAGGGGCAGTCGGTCCTGGCTCAGGCGGGCGAGGAACTCGGCCTGCTCCACCGCGCTGATCGCCAGCGGCCCGTCCAGCCAGAACCTGTCGACTGCAGTGCCGACCTCGCCGTTGCCATAGACCAGGGCCGCCACCTGGCGGCGCATGCGCGGCAGGCCGATGCGCCGCGCCAGCATCTGGTAGGCGGACAGGTTGGACACCCTGATCGCCTCGCGCAGGCCCATGTCGCGCTCCCAGCTCTTGAGGAACTGCGGCTGGCCGTCGTAGGGGAACACCTCGTCGACGCTGGCGACCGCCCCCGTCGCCAGGCCGATCAGGCTGTTGGCGATCTTGAAGGTGGAGGCCGGGCTGTAGCGGGTTGCCGCGCGCCGCCGGTTGTGGCCCTGCAGCCGGTCGCTGCCGACCTCGTGGAGGACGAAGGTGCCCGTCGCCCCGGCCTGGGCGAACGCCCGAGACACGGCCGGACTGTCCTGCCAGTCCAGGGCCTGGGCGTGGCCAACCAGCACCAGCAGGACGCCGCATAGCATGCGTTGCATGATCATTCCCTATGATTGAGCTCGCAGCCTAGACCGCGCCGCCCCCGGAACAGTTCCGCGGGCGAGCGGCGCATCGCCTCAGCCGGCGGGCCGGAGGAACGCCCGCACCCGCTCGGCGGCGGCGTCCGGCTGCTCCTGCATGAAGCAGTGCCCGCCCGGGACCACCTGGGCATGCACATGGGGATTGCCGGCGCACCAGCGCGCCACCGACTTGGCGACGAAGGGGTAGCTGGCCTGGCCGTAGAGCACCTGGGTCGGTGTCTGCACCTTGGCCAGGGACGGCCACAGGCGCTTGGGGAAGGAGGCGAAGATGTCCGCCTCGCGGCTCGGCCGGCACTTCAGCTCGACGCCCTGTTCGGTGTCCCTCAACGCATGGTTGATATAGGCCTCGAACGCCGCCTCGGTCCAGCCACGGAACATGCCCCGGCCATGCAGGGCGGCATGCGCGGCGAGACGGTCCGGCCACAGCCGGCGGCGCTTGCGCGCCTTGCTCGCCAGGGTATTGCGCCGGCTCAGGCCGACCACGTCGGACAGCGCCATCACGCCGATCATCGCCGGGGTGAAGAGCACCGGGTCGAGCAGCACGGCGCGCTGGAACAGCTGCGGCTGCTGGGCCAGCATCAGGCTGCTGAGCACGGCGCCGAAGCTGTGGCCGGCGGCATGGACGGGCACGCCGCCGAAGGCGCCGCGGCCCTGGGCGAAGGCCTCCAGGGCCAGTTCGGCGCTGCGGTTCCAGCCGTGGAAGCGGCCGCCATGATCGCTGTCGCCATGCCCCTGGACGTCGCACAACCACAGGTCGAAGTCCTCCGCCAGGCGCTCCAGCATGGGCTCGTAGACCCGTCCGCAATAGCCGTTGCCATGCAGGAAGTGCAGCAGCGGCTTGCCCGAGGGCGGGCTGTGCCAGCCGCGCAGGGTGAAGCCGGCGGAACAGGCGTGGGACCAGGACTCTAGATGCATGGCGGTATTCGACGATCAGGGGACGACAGCCAAGCTTATCAGCCCTGCGTCGGTGACCGCGCGGTTCTGCCTGCGTGCGGCGCGGGGGCACGGAGCGATCAGGGCAACCGGCAGCGGCCGAACGCGGCGGACAGGGCCGCGCCGTCCTGCGCCTCGTCGAAGATCAGCTCCAGGCGCGAGTCCCGGCGCCAGGCGCTGGCCTGCCAGTGCAGGGCCTGACCGTCCAGGGCATTGGCCGCCAGCCAGCCGGCGTCGGTGTGCAGCACCAGCTTGGCGCGGCGCCAGGCCAGGCTCTCGAGCCAGAGCTGCACCCCTTGCCGGGCGAAGCGCTGGCTGGGGTGCCAGGTCCAGCCGATGCTCCAGCCTTCGGCCTGCGCCTGGATCTGGCAGATCGCCTCCTCCGGCGTGCGCCGGATGCTCGGTGGCGGCGCGCTCGATTCGGGCAGGGCCGACAGATCGAGGCGCCCCGCCGCCGCGCCGGCATAACCCGGCAGCTGCGCCAGCGCCAGCGCGGCCTGGCTGGTCCAGCGCAGCGGTCGCTGCGGCAGGCCGGCGAGGACCCGGCCCTGGCCGCCGCGTCCAGGCCCTCGGCCTTGTTCAGCAGCAGCAGGCCGGCCACCTCCAGCGCCGCCTGCTGGCTGGCCGCCAGCGGCTGGCCGGCCGCCAGGGCCGCGGCGTCCAGCACCAGCGGCGCCGGTTGCACGGCCAGCACCCCGGCCCAGGGCGGCTGACGCAGCTGCTCCAGCAGCTGCAGCGGGTGGCCGAGGCCGGAGGGCTCGATCAGCAGGCGCTGCGGCCGCGCCTTGCGCAGCAGGCGGCCCAGACCGACCTGGAAGGGCACGCCGTTGACGCAGCACAGGCAACCGCCGGCGACCTCGCCGAGGGCCACGCCATCGGCATCGCTGGCAAGCAGGGCGGCGTCCAGGCCGATCTGGCCGAACTCGTTGACCAGCACCGCCCAGCGCTCGTGCGCCGGCCGCTGCGCCAGCAACTGGCGAATCAGGCTGGTCTTGCCGGCGCCCAGGGGACCGCCGATCAGATGGGTGGGAATATTGTTGAGCATGGTCCTATGGTGCGGCTTTGCCGCGGCGAGGAGAAGGGCCGGGGCGCTGACGGGCAACAGGCCCCATGCTAGAGTCGCCGGCACACGAATCTGGAGCCCATGCGATGCGTCGTCTAGCGCCGCTCATTCTCTGCACCCTGTCCTCCCTGGCCTGGGGCGAAGCCTGCGTGATTCACAGCCAGGCCGAGCGCCTGGACGTCAAGGTCTGCCAGCAGAACCGCAGCATCCCGCCGAACCTGTTCCGCAGCGGCTTCTGCCAACCGCAGCTGAAGGGGCAGAAGGTCGAGGTGGCCTTCGTCGAGCAGTGCCCGCCGGGCGCCTTCGGCGTCTGTCGCAGCGCCAGGGTCGGCGGCACGCCCTACCAGCAGGACATCCACTACTACGGCGTGGCCAGCGACGCCAACTACCTCAGGCCCGCCTGCGAGCAGCAGAGCCAGGGCGTCTGGATGGCCCGCTAGGCCAGCCAGTCCAGGGTCAGCAGGAGCCGGCGCGCGCCAGCGGGAGGCGCGGGCGAGCGATGGATGAGCCCGCCGCCCTCGTTGCCCGACCACTTCTCGCCCTTGGCCAGCGCCACCCAGCCCGCCTGCAGCTGCTGAACCTGCCCGCTCCCGCCCGGCTCGGCCTGCGGATCGCCCAGGCTCCCGCGTTCCATGGCGCCCTCGCGCAGCCACTCGCTGGCCACCCCGGCATAGGTGCTGATCAGCCGCAGCGGCACGTGGTCGACATGAAAACGTGGGCACATCGGCTTGGCCAGGCTGCGCAGGCGCAGCCCCACACGGCGGGCATCGAGCAGGCAGGCGAAGGCCTGTGCCAGCCAGGTGAGGTCGGCGACAAAGGCGGCGTGCCCCGGCAGCTCGGCCTGGGCCGCCAGTAGCGGCGGCATGTGCAGCGTCTCGTCCGCGTCGATCTCGATCTGCAGGGACTCGCTCACCTCCAGCGGCTGCGCCAGCAGCAGCCGGGCGAATTCCTCTACCGGCGGCGCCAGGCGACGCTGCCAGACGGCCAGGTTGACCCCCTCGTGCAGAACCTCGGTCAGCACCTCGTGGTGCGCGCTCAGCACCTGCCGCGGCGCCGCATGCAACCGCAGGGCCTGCATCAGGCGGCCTCCTCGGCCCAGGGGCCGAACGGATCGGGCAGCAGCGCCCAGGCCTGCGGGCCGGCGGCCATCTCGGCGTCGTTCAGCAGGCAAGCGTCCAGTTCGCGGCGCAGCCGGGCGAAGTCGAGGTTCTGGCCGATGAACACCAGCTCCTGGCGGCAGTCGCCGACCGTGGCGTGCCACTTGCCCATGATCGTCGCCTGGCTCTCGGCGTCCTGCGGCCACTGCGCCTCGGGCACGAAGCGCCACCAGCGCCCGGCGTAGCCGTGGCGCATCAGGCCGCCGGCCTGCGACCAGCTGCCGGCCTCCTGCGGCTTGCTGGCCAGCCAGAAGTAGCCCTTGGAGCGCAGCAAACGGCCATTGCTCCACTCCCGCCCGAGGAAATCGAAGAAGCGCTCGGGGTGGAAGGGCCGGCGCGCCTGGTAGGCGCCGGAGGCGATGCCGTATGCCTCGGTCTCCGCCACATGCTCGCCGCGCAGTTCCTTGAGCCAGCCCGGCGCCTGGGCGGCGCGGGCGAAGTCGAAGCGCCCGGTGTCGAGGACCTTCGCCAACGGCACCTGACCCATGACCATCGGCAGGATCTCGGCTTCGGTATTGAGGCCGCGCAGAATGGCGCTCAGCTCCTCGCGCTCGGCGCTGCAGATCAGGTCGGTCTTGCTGATCAGGATGACGTCGGCGAACTCCACCTGCTCGATCAGCAGGTCGGTGATCGAGCGCTCGTCTTCCTCGCCGAGGGTTTCGCCACGGCTGGCCAGGCTGTCGGCGGCGTGGAAGTCCCGCAGGAAGTTGACCCCGTCCACCACCGTCACCAGGGTGTCCAGGCGCGCCAGGTCGGCCAAGCTCTGGCCCTGCTCGTCGCGGAAGGTGAAGGTCTCGGCCACCGGCAGCGGCTCGCTGATGCCGGTGGACTCGATCAGCAGGTAGTCGAAGCGGCCGTCCCGGGCCAGACGCGCGACCTCTTCCAGCAGGTCTTCGCGCAGGGTGCAGCAGATGCAGCCGTTGCTCATCTCCACCAGGCGTTCCTCGGTGCGGTTCAGGCTGACATCGCGCTGGACCTCGCGGCCATCGATGTTGATCTCGCTCATGTCGTTGACGATCACCGCGACCCTGAGGCCCTCGCGGTTCTTCAGGACGTAATTGAGCAGGGTGCTTTTGCCGGCACCGAGAAAGCCCGATAGCACGGTCACGGGTAGTCGTTCGGTCATTGCAGGGGTCTCCATCATTGATCACGGTCGCGCAGGTGTTTTTCCCGCTGTTCCTGGCGTTCCTTGGCTTCGATGCACAGGCTGGCGGTGGGCCGCAGCAGCAGGCGCCTGAGGCCAATCGGCTCGCCGGTCTCGCGGCACCAGCCGTATTCGCCGCGGGCCAGGCGGGCCAGGGCTTCATCGATCTTGTCGAGCAGCTTCTTCTCCCGCTCGAGCTGGCGCAGCTGCCACTGCCGCTGTTCCTCGGCGCTGCCGATATCGGCCGGGTCGCTGCTGGTTTCGCGCTCGCGCAGGGCCTCGAACTCCGCGGCGATACGCGCCTGCAGTTCGCCGCGCTGGCTCAGCAGCAAGGCGCGGAAGAAATGCTGCTGGGCGTCGTTCATATAGTCAGCGGGCGGCTGGGCGAGCAGTTCGGCTTCGGTCAGCAGGGTCAAGGTCATGGTTCGAATTCGCTGGCGCGGTGTTTTAATTGTTATAACATAACACTTATCGCCTCAGTCACACCCTGGATTTCTGATGAACGCCCTGACCCTGCCGGATATTGCCGGCCAAACGACTCACTACCCACAACCCCTGGACTGGGTCGGCATGAGCGCAATCGCCCTGCCGCTGCTGTTTGCCGGGCAACGGATCAACGCCCGCGCCGACGCCGGGGTCAGCCTGGATGATGGTGGCGCGCGCGGCATTCATATGTCACGCCTGTATCTGGCGCTACAGACCTTGGAGGCTGAAAGCCTCAGCCCTATGCTGTTACGCCAGATGCTGGAGCAGTTTCTCGACAACCATGTACAACTGTCGAATAGCGCTTATCTCGACCTGCGTGGCGAAGCGCTGTTGAACCGCCCGGCCTTGGTCAGTCCGCTCGCCGGCTGGAAGGCCTATCCCTTCGAAGTGCGTGCACGCCAGGATTCGCGGGGGTTCCACGTGGAACTGCAGGTACAGCTCGACTATTCCTCGACCTGTCCCTGCTCGGCGGCGCTGGCCCGCCAACTGATCCAGCAGCGCTTTAGCGACGACTTCGCCAATCAGCATCTCAGCCATCAAGAGGTGCTGGCCTGGCTCGGCTCCACCCAGGGCATTCTGGCCACGCCGCACAGCCAGCGCAGCACTGCCACCCTGCAGGTGCGCCTGAGCCCGCAGGCCGATGATCTGCCCCTGATAGAGCTGATCGACCGTGCCGAACGGGCCCTGGGCACTGCCGTACAAACCGCGGTCAAGCGCGCCGACGAGCAGGCCTTCGCCCTGGCCAACGGGCAGAACCTGATGTTCTGCGAAGATGCCGCACGGCGCCTGCATAGCGCCCTGTTGCTGCAGTCAGGGTTGAGCGCCTTCAGCCTGCGCGTGGTGCATGCGGAAAGCCTGCATGCCCACGACGCCGTGGCCGCCAGCAGCTGGAACTGGAGCCCGGCATGATCCGCTGCCAGCACCTGCAATGGGGGCCGAGCGGCCAGCCGCTGACCCCTCCGCTGGATCTGCACTTGCCCAGCGGCAGCCTGAGCGGGCTGATCGGCAGTAACGGGTGCGGCAAGAGCAGCCTGCTCAAGATAATCGCCGGCCTGCAACAACCGCTGCGCGGACGCCTCGAACTGGGTGTGCCGCGCCTGGGTGGCGTGGCCTATCTGGTGCAACAGCAGGCCCTCGACCGGCAATTCCCGATCGACCTGCACAGCCTGGTCAGCGCCGGCTTCTGGCGCAGCCCGCTGAGTCGCCGCGAACGCCAGGCGCGCCTGTGCCAGGTCCTGGACGATTGGGGCCTGTACGGTTTGCAGCGACACTCGCTGCAGGCGCTCTCCGGTGGCGAACTGCAGCGCGCACTGCTGGCCCGCCTGAGCCTGACCGACGCCCAGGTACTGCTGCTCGACGAACCCGAAGCGGCCCTGGACGATCAGGGCCAGACCCTGCTCTGGCAGCATATCCGCCGCTGGCAAGCCGAGGGCCGCACCCAGCTGCTGGTCAGCCATGACCTCGCCAGCCTCGGCCAGCGCCTGGACCACGCCCTGCAGCTGTCGCGCAGCGGCTGCCGCTTCGCGCCTATCCGTCAGCTGATCGGCCAGCGCTCGCCCTTGGAACAGGTGGCCTAGGGTGGAGCTGCTGTGGGCACCCTTCGTCGAGTTCGCCTTTATGCGCCGCGCCCTGCTCGGCGGCCTGGCCCTGGCGTTGAGCGCGGCCCCCCTGGGCGTATTTCTGATCCTGCGTCGCCTGAGCCTGATCGGCGACGCCATCGCCCACGGCATCCTGCCCGGTGCGGCCGTGGGTTTCTGGCTGTTCGGTCTGAGCCTACCGGCGCTGACCCTCGGCGGCCTGGTCGCCGGGCTCGGCATGGCCGGCCTGGCCGCCTGGGTCACCCGGCGCACCGGCCTGCGCGAAGACGCCAGCCTGGCGGCCATCTATCCGATTGCCCTGGCCAGCGGCGTGCTGTTGCTGGGCCTGGCCGGGCGCCAGCTGGACTTGCTGCACCTGCTGTTCGGCTCGGTGTTGGCGGTCGACCAGAGCACGCTCCACGGCATGCTGCTGGTCTCGCTCGCCAGCCTGCTGGGTTTGGCATTGATCTATCGCTGGTTGCTGCTGGACAGCCTCGACCCGCTGTTTCTCGGCAGCGTCAGCCGCTTCGGGTCCATCGCCTACGGGCTGTTCCTGACCCTGGTGGTGCTCAATCTGGTGATCGGTTTCCAGGCCATAGGCGCGCTGATGGTGGTCGGCCTGATGATGTTGCCGGCCGCCGCCGCGCGCTTCTGGAGCCGTCACCTACCCCGCCTGCTGCTGATCGCCGCGCTCACCGGCGCGCTCTGCGTCTGGCTCGGCCTGCTGCTGTCCTATTACGCCAACCTGCCCAGCGGGCCGTGCATCGTCCTGCTGGCCGGGTCGGCCTATGCCGTTTCAGTGGTGCTCGGCCCGGTCAACGGCCTGCTGCGCGCCCAGCCTCTACCTTCACTCTGAGGAAACACCCATGCGCACCTTGATTGCCCTGTTCACCCTGCTCGCCTCGCTATCGTTGGCGGCGGCGGAAAAGCTTCAGGTCATTACCAGCTTCAGCATTTTGGCCGATATTACCCAACAGATCGCCGGCGATCGCATAGAGCTGCACAATCTGGTCGGCGCCGATGCCGACGCCCATGTCTATGCGCCGAGCGCCGAGGACGCCAAGGCCGTACTCGACGCCGACCTGATCATCGCCAACGGCCTGGGCTTCGAGCCCTGGCTGGATCGACTGATCGCCAGCAGCGATGCCGCCGGCACGCGCATCGACGCCAGCAGCGGGGTACTGGCGCTGATGCTCGATGAGGACGGCCATCAGGTTGCCGACCCGCACGCCTGGCAGAACCTGGCCAATGCCGAGATCTATGTGAGCAACATCGCCAAGGCGCTGAGCCAGGCCGACCCGGCCCACGCTACCTACTACACCGCGCGCCGCGATGCCTACTTGGGCGAGATCCGCGCCCTGCTCAGCGAAGCCCGCACCGGCCTGGGCCAGTTGCCGCAGGCCCAACGCAGCATCATCACCAGCCACGACGCCTTCGGTTACCTGGGCCAGGCTTACGGCCTGAAGTTTATCGCGCCCCAGGGGCTGTCCAGCGAAGACCAGCCCTCGGCCGCCGAAGTGGCCGCCTTGATCCGGCAGATTCGCGCCGATGGCGTGCGCGCGGTGTTCGTCGAAAATATCCGCGATCCGCGGCTGATCCAGCAGATCGCCGCGGAAGGCGGCGCCAAGGTCGGCGGCACCCTCTACTCGGATGCCCTGGCCAGCGAAGGTCCGGCCAGCAGCTACCTGGGCATGTTCAAGCACAACCTCGATACCCTGCTGGCTGCGCTCAAGCCATAAGTCACGGCCGCCGCCAGTCGCCGATTTACCTACCCTCGCCTGCCGGGTAACCTGCCAGCCTTCTCGTCGCGCAGGACTTATCTGATGTTCGTCGGACAACTGGCCAAACTCACCGCCTGCACGCCCAAGACGATCCGCTATTACGAAAAGATTGGCCTGCTCCCCGAACCGCAGCGCCAAGGCAGCTACCGCTGCTATGACGAGCACCATGTCACCCTGGTGCGCATGATCCGCCAGGCCCAGGCCGTGGGCTTCAAACTGACAGAGATACTCCCGCTGATTACATAAATACTGCGCAGCCAGCGCTTCTCCCTCGAGGTGGCCAACCTCGGCATCGAGCAAAAACGCCAGCAGGTGCAGGGCGAAATCGAAGCCTTGCAGCGCCTCGATCAACAACTGCTGCAGTTCAAGCAGGAGATCAACCGCCTATTCGCACCCCATTAAGGTTCAACCAGCGAGAGCTTGACCCTGTCCCCACGGACAAGGTTTAGCCTGTCTCCCGACAAATCAGCCAGTCGCCGAGAAGGGAGATCGCTATGGGCAATTTATCGTTGGTAACCGGGGCCAATGGCCATTTGGGCAATAACCTGACCCGGGCGCTGTTGGCGCAAGGCCACAGGGTTAGGGCCGGAGTCCGCGATTTAGACAATACTCAGCCATTCGCCGGGCTGGACTGCGAACTGGTATATGCCGCGCTTGAGGACAAAGCGGCGATGCTCGAGGCGCTGGAGGGCGTCGAGGTGCTCTATCAGGTCGCAGCGGTGTTCAAACACTGGTCGCTGGACCCGGAAGCGGAAATAGTCCGAGCCAATGTCGAAGGCACCCGCATCGTGCTGGAAACCGCGGCGCAGGCGGGCGTCAAACGCGTGGTCTATGTCAGTTCGGTCGCCGCCGTCGGCCACAACGGCCAGCCCTTGAACGAGGACTCCTGGAACCAGGACCTGAGCAACCCCTACTACCGCTCGAAGATCCTCGCCGAACAACAGGCCTGGCAAGTCGCCCAGGCCCAACCGGAGCCGTAGCGCTTGCTGCTGATGTTCGTGGCCGCCGAGCTGCCTGAAGACGCGACCGACCAGGAACGCCAGCGCCATGCCGAGCAGCAGGGCGGCTCGCTCAAGCCGGTGCTCTGCGTCGACAAGCTGCCGAGCGAACTGGTCGACTTCGCCGGACTCTTGGCCGAATCCAGTCATACCGGAATCGCCTGGGACCTGGTGTTCGCCGCAGGCATGGGCGGACGCGCGGGCATTGCGCCGAGCAGCCGCTGAAGATGATGGTCGGCGCCATCGAGAGCGGCAGCATCGGCAACTTCTTCTCCTTCGATCGCACGGGCCAGGCGGTGACCTTTTTCTGATCCGCCGCCGGCGCCTGAGCGGACGCCTGGCTGCCGGTCGCGACCGGGCATGTGGCAGGTCGCGCCCCGGGTGACGCGACAGACCCGGAACCGGGTATGGTTCACTGCATGCAGCACACTCCAGCAAGCAGCTAGGAGGCCTGAATGCAGGTCGAACAGATCGAGATACGCGACCACCTGAGTCGTTACGCCCCCTTCGACGCGCTGCCGGAAGAAGTCGTCGACGACATCGCCCGCCAGGTGGAGGTCGGCTACTTCAAGGCCGGCAGCGACATCCTCGGCTACGGCGAGCCGATCGAGGATCTGCACTACATCCGCAGCGGCGCCGTGGAGATCTACCGGCGCAACGGCGAACTCTACAACCGCCTGGCCGAGGGCGAGGTGTTCGGCCAGTTCGGCCTGCTGCGCGGGCACAAGGTGCGCCTGCCGGCCAAGGCCATCGAAGACAGCCTGATCTATTTCATTCCCGGCAACCTGTTCGAGCAGCTGTGCGAGGCCTACGACAATTTCGCCGACTTCGTCGAGGCCGAGGGGGTGTCGCGCCTGAAGTCCAAGGACGCCCCCCAGGGCACGGCCACCGAGCTGATGAGCATCGAGGTGCGCAAGCTGATCACCCGGCGCACGGTCAGCGTGCCGCTGGGCACCTCGGTGCAGGACGCCGCCCGGGTGATGACCGAGCATGGCGTGTCCTCGCTGGTGATCTTCGGCTCGACCCCGGCCGGCGCCGCCGGCCCCCGGCCGACCCAGATCATGGCCGGCATCACCACCGATCGCGACCTGCGCATCCGGGTGCTCGCCGAGGGCCTGCCCCTCGACACCCCGGTCGACCAGGTGATGTCGCCCAACCCCATCACCATCCAGGCCGAGGACTCGGTGTTCGAGGCCATGCTGTGCATGCTGCGCAACAACATCCACCATCTGCCGGTGGTGCATCGCCAGCGCCCGGTGGGGGTGATCAACCTCTCGGACATCATCAAGTACGAGTCGCAGAGCAGCCTGTACCTGGTCAACACCATCTTCAACCGCAAGTCGGTGGCCGAACTGCAGGCCCTGCTGCCGGACCTGCGCGCGACCTTCCTGCGCATGGTCAACGAGGAAGCCAACGCCCACATGATCGGCAGCGCCATGTCCGGCATCGGCCGCAGCTTCACCCAGCGCCTGCTGGAGCTGGCCGAGGAGGAACTCGGCCCGCCGCCGGTGCCCTACTGCTTCATGGCCCTGGGCTCCATGGCCCGCGACGAGCAGCTGATAGTGACCGACCAGGACAATGCCCTGGTGCTGGACAACCGCTTCGACCCGCGGGTCCACGACGAGTACTTCCTCAGGCTGGCGACCTTCGTCAGCGACGGCCTGGCGGCCTGCGGCTACAGCTACTGCAAGGGCGGGATCATGGCCACCAACGCCAAGTGGCGCCAGCCGCTGCGGGTGTGGAAAGGTTATTTCAACCAGTGGATCGAGCAGCCCAACCCGGAGACCCTGCTCAACGCCTGCATCTTCTTCGACCTGGACAGCGTCTACGGCGAGGCCGGACTGGTCGAGAGCCTCAAGGAACAGCTGGCGCAGAAGGCCAGCCGCAACCCGCTGTTCCTCGCCAGCCTGGCGCGCAACGCCCTCAACCGCACGCCGCCGCTGGGTTTCTTCCGCACCTTCGTGATGGAGAAGGACGGCCAGCAGAACAACATCATCAACCTCAAGGGCCGCGGCACCGCGCCGCTGACCGACCTGATCCGCGTGCACGCGCTGGCCTGTGGCTCCAAGGCGCAGAACTCCCTGGAGCGCCTGGACGCCATCGGCGAGACCAAGCTGCTGACCGAGGAGGCCATCAGCCAGCTGCGCCATGCCCTGGAGTTCCTCTCCATCGTGCGCATTCGCCACCAGGCCATGGACCTGCAGGAAGGCCGCGACCCGGACAACTACATCGAGCCGGAGAAGATCTCCGCCAGCGACCGGCATGACCTCAAGTCGGCCTTCCAGGTGCTGAGCAATGCGCAGAAGTTCCTGCGCTTCCGCTATCCCGGGCAGCAGCAGGGCCTGCCGACATGAGCCCGCCCGGGACCCTGCCGCGCAGCGGGCAAGCGCCCGCCCCGGACTGGCCGCAACTACTCGGCGAACTGGCGGGAAAGGCCCGTGACGAGCGCCTGGCGCGCTTCTATCGGGCCGGCACGGTGAGCGCCGATACGCCGCTGGAGCAGGTCCCCCTGCTGGCCCTCGACGTGGAGACCACCGGCCTGGACAGCCAGCGCGACTCGATCGTCAGCCTCGGCCTGGTGCCCTTCGACCTGCAGCGCATCCGCTGTGGCGCGGCCAAGTACTGGGTGGTCAAGCCGGTGTGCGAGCTGAGCAGCCAGTCGGTGACCTTCCACCACATCACCCACTCGGACATCCGCGATGCGCCGCCGCTGGCCAACGTGCTCGACGAGCTGCTGGCCGCCATGGCCGGCAAGGTGGTGGTGGTGCACTACCGGCGCATCGAACGCGGCTTTCTCGACCAGGCCATGCGCCAGCTGGTCGGCGAGGGCCTGCACTTCCCGCTGATCGACACCATGCAGCTGGAGGCGCGCCTGCACCGGGGCAAGCACAGGCCGGGCTGGCTGGACCGGCTGCTGGGCCGCAAACCCCTGTCCATCCGCCTGGCCGACAGCCGCCTGCGCTACGGCCTGCCGCTGTACCAGGCGCACCATGCCCTGACCGATGCCCTGGCCACCGCCGAACTGCTGCAGGCCCAGGTGGCCCGCCTCGACGCGGCGCAGATCGCCGTCGGCGAACTCTGGCAATAAAAAAGGCGTGCCCGCGAACGGGCACGCCTTGCTTACCTGAGGGCCGGGGCGGCAGCGCGCTTAGCGCGGTTCCGACATCAGCCCCTTGACGATGGAAATACAGCCGACCAACAGCACGATGGTGAAGGGGAAGCCGGCGGACACCGCCATCGCCTGCAGGGCCACCAGGCCGCCGCCGAGCAGCAGGGCAATGGCCACCACGCCTTCCAGAATCGCCCAGAACGCGCGCTGCGGCACCGGCGCGTTGACCTTGCCGCCAGCGGTGATGGTGTCGATCACCAGGGAGCCGGAGTCCGACGAGGTGACGAAGAACACTATCACCAGGACGATACCGACGAAGGAGCTGATCTCGGTCAGCGGCAGCTCGCCGAACATGGCGAACATCTTCAGCTCCAGGGCGGCATCCTGCACCCCGGTGAAGCCGTCACCGAGCAGCTGGCTCAGCGCCGTGCCGCCGAAGGCGGTCATCCACAGCACCGACACCAGCGAGGGCACCAGCAATACCGCGATGAGGAACTCGCGCACGCTGCGGCCGCGGCTGACCCGGGCGATGAACATGCCGACGAACGGCGACCAGCTGATCCACCAGGCCCAGTAGAAGGCGGTCCAGCCCTGGCTGAAGTTGGCGTCTTCGCGGCCGATCGGGTTGGACAGCGCCGGCAGGTTGACCAGGTAGCTGCCCAGGTTGCTGAAGAAGCCGGTGATGATCGCCAGGGTCGGGCCGACCGCGATGATGAACACCAGCAGCAGCGCCGCCAGCACCATGTTGATTTCCGACAGGCGCTTGACCCCCTTGTCCAGGCCGGCCATCACCGACAGCAGGGCGATCGCGGTGATGCCCACCACCAGCAACACCATGCTGGTGTCGTTGGACTCGATGCCGAACAGATACTCCAGCCCGGCCGATGCCTGCTGCGCGCCGATGCCGAGGGAGGTGGCCAGGCCGAACAGGGTGGCGAGCACCGCCAGGATGTCGATGATGTGCCCCGGCCAGCCCCAGACCCGCTCACCGAGCAGCGGATAGAAGATCGAGCGGATGCTCAGCGGCAGGCCCTTGTTGAAGGAGAACAGCGCCAGGGACAGGGCGACGATGGCGTAGATCGCCCAGGGGTGCAGGCCCCAGTGGAAGATGGTGGCGGCCATGCTCAGGCTGGCGGCCGCCTCGGCATCGCCGGCGGCGGCGCCCAGGGGCGCCCAGTCGGTGCGCACGCCGTTCTCGACACTGGTACCGCCCAGGGCCGAGGAGTAGTGCGACATCGGCTCGGCCACGCCATAGAACATCAGGCCGATGCCCATGCCGGCAGCGAACAGCATGGCGAACCAGCCGCTGTAGGAGTAGTCCGGGGTGGCTTCCTTGCCGCCGATGCGCACCCGCCCCAGCGGCGAGAGGATCAGGCCGACGCACAGCAGCACGAAGATGTTCGCCGAGCCGAGGAAGAACCAGGCCAGGTTGCTGGTCAGCCAGTTGCGCAAGGCGGTGAACAGCGGCTCGACCTCGCTCTGCAGGGCCAGGGTCAGCACCACGAACAGCACGCTCAGCAGCGCCGAGATGGTGAACACCTTGCCGTGGATGTCCAGGTTGAAGAGGAAACGTCCCTTGATGTTGTCCTGGCCGATGACGTAGTCGGTGTCGATCAGATTCGCCGCCCCGGTCGGGGCCGGGATGCTATCCAGGCTTTCCGCTGGCGGGGCGGTGCCCTGCGCAGGATCTTTACCCATGTGAGTGCTCCTTTTCGCGTGTGTCGTGCAGACAGGCATAAAACCGTGCTCTACGCCGTCCTCATAACAACCGATTCTCTGCCGGTTGAATGTTAAGCGTAACAGCACAGTCGAGAACCTGCCGGTCCGAGCGCGGCACCCTGCATAGCGAGAACGTCAGCTCTTGCCGCGGCGCCCCCGGTTGGTGCCACACTGCAGCTCTGTCCTGGCCGACTGCGAGCCGGCTTCTGCATCACAGGAATGCGCATGTTCACGGACTTCGGCGTCCCCCACCTGTTCACCTACCTGATCGCCGCGATCCACGCCCTCGGCGTGCTGGCGGCCATCCATGCGGTGCTCACCGTGCGCACCGCCCAGGGCGCCATCGCCTGGGCGGTGTCGCTGTTCTTCATGCCCTACCTGACCCTGCTGCCCTATCTGGTATTCGGCCGCAGCCGCTTCGACGCCTATATCAAGGCGCGGCGCCTGGCCGACCAGGAAATGCACCGGGCCATGGCCGCGCTGAACTGGCGCCCCTGGGTCGAGGAGGCCCTCGCCGCCAGCGAGTCCAAGGCCTTCCGCCGCCTGCGCGCCCTGCCGCGCCTGGGCCAGATGCCCTGCCTGGCGAACAACCAGGTGTGCCTGCTGATCGACGGCGAGGCGACCTTCGCGGCGATCTTCGCCGCCCTGGCCGAGGCCCGCCAGGTCATCCTGCTGCAGTTCTTCATCGTCCGCGACGACGCCCTGGGCCGGCGCCTGCATGCCCTGCTGCTGGAGCGGGCCCGTGCCGGCGTGCGGGTGTATTTCCTCTATGACGGCATCGGCAGCCACGCCCTGCCCCGCGCCTATGTCGACGGCCTGCGCACGGCGGGCGTGCACATCCATGCCTTCCCCACCCGCGGCGGCCTGCTCAATCGCTTCCAGCTGAACTTCCGCAACCACCGCAAGATAGTGGTGGTCGACGGCGAGCGCGGCTTTCTCGGCGGGCACAACGTCGGTGATGCCTACCTGGGGCTGAAACCACCCCTGGCGCCCTGGCGCGACACCCATGTCGAGGTGCGCGGCCCGGTGGTCGCCTGCCTGCAGGAATCCTTCGCCGAGGACTGGTTCTGGGCCACCCGGCAGATGCCGCCGCTGCTGCTGCCCGCGGCCTACCCCAGCGCGGGCATGCTCTGCCAGGTGATCACCAGCGGCCCGGCCGACGCCCAGGAGACCGGTTCGCTGCTGTTCGTCGAGGCGATCCATGCGGCGCGCGAGCGCATCTGGATCACCAGCCCCTACTTCGTTCCCGACGAGGCCCTGTTCAGCGCCCTGCGCCTGGCGGTGCTGCGCGGCGTCGACGTGCGCATCCTGCTGCCGGCGCGGCCCGATCACCGGGTGGTCTACGCCGCCTCCAGCCTCTACGCCTTCGAGGCGCTGCGCGCCGGGGTGCGGGTGTTCCGCTACCTGCCGGGCTTCCTGCATCAGAAGGTCATGCTGATCGACCGCGGCGCCTGCGCCATCGGCAGCGCCAACCTGGACAACCGCTCGTTCCGCCTGAACTTCGAGATCACCCTGTTGACCGTCGACGACGGATTCGCCACCCAGGTCGAGCAGATGCTCGAGGACGATTTCGCCCGCTCCCGCGAGCTGGCCAGCGCCGACCGGCGCAAGGTGCGCCGCCTGCAGCAGCTGGCCATGCGCGTGGCGCGGCTGATTTCACCGATACTCTGAGGCGCGCCGCCACCAATCCGGGGCCCGGACTATGGTTAGAGCTGAAGTCGCGCGCACCTCCTCGCGCTCCTCAGCGGGTACCTGCCGATGAAGACCTGGTTAGCGGTGATCCTCTGTTTCTGCCTGTGGCTCCCCGCCGGCCCGGCGCCGGCCGAGCGCTACCGGGTCGGCGTCGAACTGCAGCCCTACCTGCCCTACTTCGCCGTCCAGGACGGCCAGTACCGGGGCTACGCGCGGGAACTGCTGGACGCCTTCGCCCGCGACCAGGGCCACCAGTTCGTCTACGTGCCGCTGCCGGTCAAACGCCTGCTGGGCGACTACCTCGCCGGCCGGCTGGACTTCAAGTTTCCCGACCATCCGAACTGGAAGCCCCGCCAGAAGCAGGGCCACCTGATCCATTACAGCCGGCCCGTCGCCCCCTACCGCGACGGTGTCCTGGTGCTGCCCGGCCACCTCGGCCGGGACAAGGCCAGGATCAGGCTGCTCGGCACCCTGCTCGGCTTCACCCCCTGGCCCTACCTGGCCGACATCGAAGACGGCAGCATGACGCTGACCCAGAGCAGCAGCATCGACTCGCTGCTGCGCATGGCCCTGAGCGGGCGCGTCGATGCGATCTACCTCAACCCCAGGGTGGCGCGGCAGGCGCTGCGGGCCGCCGGCCTGCCGGGCGACGCCCTGGTGTTCGACCCCGGGCTGGCCCATGTCGAGGATCACTACTACCTGTCCAGCCGCCTGCACCCCGAGGTGATCGTCGCGTTCGACCAGTTCCTGCGGCGCCACCCGCAGCTGCTGCGCCGCTTGCGGGCCAAGTACGGGATCGACTAGCCGGACTGGCGCTGGGCGAGCGGCCAGCCGGCCTCGGGCGGGCGCCCGCGCTGCCGGCGCAGCACCCGCGAGCGGCGTTTCTTCAGCCAGATCACCAGGCCGGTCAGCGACAGCCCGGCCACCGCCAGGCCGAGCAGCGACACCAGGATGCGTCCGGGCAGGCCGAGGATGCGCCCGGAGTGCAGCGGGAACTGCGCCTGCATGAAGATATCCCCGGCGCTGCCGGTACCCGGAATGTGCTGGCCCAGCAGCGCGCCGCTCTGCCCGTCCAGGTACAGCCAGGGATTGCCCAGGCCGCCATCGCCGTGGTCGTTCTCGGCGGTGTAGAAACCCACGCCGTAGACATCGAACTCCGGCGAATAGAACACCCCGCCTGCGGGTTTATCCAGGCCCAGCCGCGCCGCTTCCACCTCCCCGCGCGCCACCGCCTCGGCACGGCTTATACCGGGCTGGGGCTGCTGGTCGAGGCCGACGGGCGTGCGGCTGGCAAAGGGACTGGGGGTCAGCGGCGAGAACAGCTCGACCAGCGGCCGCACCACCTGCACATTGAGGTTCATCGACACCGAGGTCACCGCCAGCATCAGCAGCAGGGCCCAGAGCCACACGCCGCCGGAGCGGTGCAGGTCGAAGTTGAGCCTGTAGCCGCCCTGCTGCCAGCGGAAGGCCAATGACTTGCGCCAGCCGCGCCAGCTGGGGAACGCCAGCCAGAGGGCGACGAAGGCATCCAGGCTCCAGACGATGGCGACGATGCCGAACAGCAGGATGCCCAGCTCGATGCCGAAGGCATCGGGAATATGCAGGCTGTAATGCAGCTTGTAGAGAAACGGCATGAGGTTTTCCCGGCTCAGCGACACCGCGCCCCACATCCGCCGCCCCTGCTCCACGCCGGTCACCGGGTCGAGGGCCACCTGGTTGAAGTCCAGCGCGAAGGCCTTGCCGGTGGCCGGGTCGATGCGTGGATTGACGCTGACGCCGAAGGCGTGGCCCGGCTCGGTGTACAGCGGCATGAAGCCGATCTGCAGGCGCGGGTCGCGCGCTTCCAACTGCGCAGCCAGGGCTTGGGGCGCCTGCGCCACGCCCTGGCTGCGGCTTTCGAACAGCTGGGGGTTGAGCCATTCGTCGATCTCGTGATCCCAGGAGATCACCGCGCCGGTGAGCCCGGAAACGATCAGGAACAGGGCGATGAACAGGCCGAACCAGCGGTGCAGGAGAACCAGGAAGCTGCGCATGGATGTCTCTCGAAGCGATCACGCCGGACCCGGGCTCCGGGTCCGGCGAGGTGGGACTAGTAGTGCCAGCTGAGGGTCATGCTGGCGTTGCGCGGCGCACCGTAGAAGCCTTGCTCCCAGTACAGGCTGGAGATGTAGCGCTCGTCGGTGAGGTTGTTCAGGTTGGCCGACAGCGTCCAGTTCGGATCGACCTCGTAGCTGGCCATCAGGCCCAGCAGGGCGTAGTCGTCCTGCTCGATGCGCCCGGCGCTGCCGTCCGCCAGGCTGACGTCACGATGGATGTCGTCCTGCCAGCTGAGGTTGGCGCCGACCTTGAGCTTCTCCAACCCCGGCACCCGGTAGGCGGTGGAGGCGCGCAGCTGGTGCTTGGGGGCATAGGGCCGGCCATGGCTGTGGTCGGCGTTCTGGATGTCGACGTAGGTGTAGCCGCCCATGACCTGCCAGCCCGGCAGCACTTCGCCGGACACCTCCAGTTCGTAGCCCTCGCTGAGGAAGTCGACGCCCCGATAGATCTGCGTGCCACTGCCGGCATCGAAGCCGATGGACTCGGCGACGTTGGACTGCTTGGTCTTGAACAGCGCCGCCGAAACATTCAGCTTGCCGTCCAGCAGCTCGCCCTTGATACCCAGCTCATAGTTCTCGCCCTCGACCGGGTCGAGGCGCTGGAGCTCGGCGCCCTCTTCCTTCTGCGGGTTGAAGATCTCGGTGTAGCTGGCGTAGACCGAGTATTGCTCGCTCAGGTCGTAGACCAGGCCGGCGTAGGGCAGGATGCCGTCGTCCTTGCGCTCGCGGTCCACGCCGTAGGACAGGCCTGCGGTCTTCAGCTCGATTGCGCGGGCACCGGCAATCAAGCTCAGGTCCTCGGCCAGGCTGAAGCGCACCGCCGAGTAGAGGCTCTTCTGCCTGTCCTCGTAGTCGCCACCGCGCGAGCTTCCCCAAAGCGTCGGCTTGGGGGAGTCGCCGTTGAAGATCTGCTCCGAAGGCACGGCAGCGAAGAACCCAGGTACGTAGCGCGACAGTTCCGCCACCTCGGACTTGTACCAGTTGGCGCCCAGCACCGCCTCGTGCTCGCGCCCGGCCAGGCTGAACGGGCCGCTGAGCGAGACATCGGCGATCCACTGGTGGATATCGGCCGCGTAGTGCGATGGATAGCCGAACAGCCCCTGTCCGGTCACCGCATCCGGCGTGCCGAAGGCATAGAACAGCTGCGAGTCGCTCTTCTTCTTCACGTAGGTGACGCTGCCCTTGGCCTGCCAGTCGTGGGCGAGGCGCTGGGTCAGCTCGGCGAAGGTGCGTTGTTCCTGGTTGTCCCACCAGGACCAGTCGGTTGCGGTACTGGTCGAGCGCGCCAGGTCGGTCTTGTTGCCGAGCGAATCGAACAGCGGCAGGGCGCCCCACAGCGGGCTGTCGGCGTAGTTCCTGCTCAGCGTGTGGCCGAGGGCGAACAGCCTGTCATCGCTCAGGTCGGCCTCGAGCACCCCGTAGAACACATTGGCCTCGCGCGCATAGCGGTCGAGGTAGGAGTTCTTGTTCTCGTGGGCGTAGACCGCCCGACCGCGGATACGGCCCTGGTCGCTCAGTGCGCCGGAGACATCCGCTTGCACACGGCGCTTGTCCCAGGAGCCGGCGGTCAGGTCGATGCGCGCCCGGGGCATGACCGTCGGGCGCTTGCGCACGAAGTTGACGGTGGCCGACGGGTTGCCGCTGCCGCTCATCAGGCCGTTGGCGCCGCGCACCACCTCGACGCGTTCGAAGGGCGCGAGGTCGACGTCACCTGACTGGCTACCGGAGGAAAACGGAATGCCCAGGCCGTCGAACTGGAAGTTGGTGATATCGAAGCCACGGGCGGTGAAGTAGGTGCGATCGGTTTCGATCTTCTCGACCGTGATGCCGGGGGTGAATTTCAGCACATCGTTGATCGTGTTGAGCTGGAAGTCGTCGATCTGGGTACGACTGATGCTGGAGATCGACTGCGGGGTCTGACGCGGGGTCAGGTCCAGCTTGGTGGCCGCGCTGCTCGGCTGCGACTGGTAGCTGTCGGCCTCGAGCGCTGCGGCGTGGCCGACCACGGTCTGGGCGTCCAGCTCGAGCTGCTCCAGCTCGGTGGCCAGGGCATTGCTGAAACTGCAGGCGGCGGCGATGGCCACGGCCAGGTGGGTGCTTCTGAAATACACGGGACTCCCCCAATTCACTGTCGAATGGCCTGCACTCGTCCCTGGTTGCAGCGCTGCCTCACTGGCAGGCATTCGCCCGGCTGCATGCACAGCAGGACCAAACGCGAATGATTATCGAATGAATTCTACAGGAGGCTCGCCTCGGGTCAATGCAATTGATACTGATTATCACTTGCCGGAGACCACGGGGGCGCCGCCCGGAAAAAGCAAAACCCCCAGCGGCCAGGCCGTCTGGGGGTTCTGTCGTGCTGTTGCGGCCGGCGCTTGTGGCGCCGGGAGCGGGCGCGGCCTCAGCCGTCGTCCTGGCCCTCGTCCGTTGGGGACGCGGGGGAGCCGAGCTCACAGCTCCAGAGTTCCAGCGCCGGCTGGGTCGCTTGTGGCGGGCCGAGCCAGTCGGCCATGGGCCGACAACGCTGGTTGAAACACAGTTGGTAATCCCCTGCCTCGGGGGTTCGCCCCAAGCGCAGCGGTTGCAGGGGCGGTAGCTGGCGGCGGTAGTGCCAGCTGCCCTCACGCAGTTCGGCGCCGTCCGGGATTTCCATGCCGGCGCCCGAACCCTTGACCCGCGCCTCGCCGAGCAGCAGCCCCTCGGCGGTGACGCGGTAGTCTTCCTCCCAGCGGACCTTCTCGATCGTGTGCCGCCAGGCCAGGGTGAACTCGGCCGCGGGCACCTGCGCCCACACCGCCCCGGCCAGGCCCATGCACAGTCCGATCACGCGGCGGCGGCCTGGACGTGGCGGCCGCGCCAGAAGTGCAGGGCGAGGAACAGCGCCGCCAGGGCGAAGCCGATCTCGTCGCTCATCGGCGTGGCCAGGATCAGACTGGCGCCGGCGGCGAAGCCCAGCGCCCGCTCCCACCAGGGCATCTTGCAGTGCAGGAAGCCGGTGAACACCGCGCCCCACAGGCCGATGGCCAGCGCCGCCTTGAACAGGATGTAGAGGGTGGCCAGCCAGCTGCCGCCCTGCAGCATCAGCGCCGGCTCGTAGACCGCCATGAACGGCACGACGAAACCGGCGATGGCGATGCGGATGGCCCACAGGCTGATCTTCAGCCCCTTTTCCCGGGCGATCGGCGCGGCGGCGAAGCAGGCCAGGGCCACCGGCGGGGTCAGGTCGGCCATGATGCCGAAGTAGAACACGAACATGTGCGAGACGATCAGCGGCACGCCCAGTTCCAGCAGCGCCGGCGCGGCGATCGAGCTGGTGATGATGTAGTTGGGGATGGTCGGGATGCCCATGCCCAGCACCAGGCAGGTGAGCATGGTCAGCACCAGCGAGAGGAACAGGTTGTCCTGGCCGATGGCCAGGATGTAGCCGGCGAAAGTCGAGGCCACCCCGGTCAGCGACACCACGCCGATGATCACCCCGACCAGGGTGCAGGCGATGCCCACCGGCACCGCATGGCGGGCGCCCTCGACCAGGGCGTGCAGGCAGATGCGCAGGGTGTCGCGGCCGCCCTTGAGGAACCAGCAGGTCGCCACCAGCATCCCGACCACGCCGAACACCACGCCGATGCCGAGCTGGAAGAAGCCGGCGCAGAGCACCCCGAGGGCGATCCAGAAGACCATGCGCAGCGCGGTCGAGGACACCCGCAGGATGATCGCCGAACCGAGGATGACGATGGCGGTCAGGGCCAGGCCGACCATCCCGGAGAACAGCGGGGTGCGCCCGGAAAACAGCAGGTAGATGAGGATGAACAGCGGGATCAACAGGTACCAGCGCTGCTTCACCGCGGCCCAGGGGTCCGGGCACTGGTCCTTCGGCAGGCCCTGCAGGTTGGCCCGCTTGGCTTCCAGATGAACCATCCAGAACACCGAACCGAAATACAGCAGCGCCGGCACCAGGGCGGCCTTGGCCACCTCGAAGAACGGCACGTTGATGGTCTCGGCCATGATGAAGGCCACCGCGCCCATGATCGGCGGCATGATCTGGCTGCCCATGCTCGAGGTGGCCTCGACGCCGCCGGCGAAGGCCGGGCGGTAGCCGAAACGCTTCATCAGCGGGATGGTGAACTGGCCGGTGGTGACCACGTTGGCCACCCCGGAACCGGTGATGGTGCCCATCAGCGCCGAGGACACCACCGAGACCTTGGCCGGGCCGCCGAGCTTGTGGCCGAACAGGCCCATGGCGAAGTCGGTGAACAGCTTGATCATCCCGGCCTGCTCGAGGAAGGCGCCGAACAGGATGAACAGGAAGATGTAGGTGGCCGACACATAGGTCGGCGTGCCGTAGAAGCCCTCAGTGCCGAAGGACAGCTGGTTGACGATCTGGTCCAGGCCGTAGCCGCGGTGCGCCAGGTCGCCCGGCAGGTACTGGCCGAGCAGGCCGTAGGCGAGGAACAGGCCGCAGATCAGCGGCAGGGCGATGCCCATGACCCGCCGCGCCGCCTCGAACACCAGCACCGTCAGCAGCAGGCCGATGGCCATGTCCATGTCGGTGAGGTCGCCGGAGCGCTGGATCAGGTCGGCCTCGAACACCCACTGGTAGATGGCCGTGGCCATGCCGGCCAGGCCCAGCAGCCAGGCCAGGGGTTGCCAGGGCTTGTCCTTGCCGTCGGCGGGGAAGCTGAGAAAGACCACCAGCAGCAGGAAGCCCACGTGCACGGCACGGAGGATCTGGCTGGACACCGGGTGAAAGGCCGCGGTGATGATCTGGAAAGTCGAGAACAGCAGGGCCACGTAAAACAGCGCCTTCGGCCAGTCGCCCGGGCTCGCTGCGAGGCCTTGGTTGTGTTCACTCATGAAGGTAACGCCCTCATTACAACGTCGATGAAGCGGAAGAGCCGCTAACAAAACCTGCCGTGTGCGCCACGCTGGTTTTATTAGCAGTTCTGCATCTGCCTGGATGGGGCCGCGCAGCGGCCCGAGCCGGGTAGGAAGGGGTTAGCCGCGTAGCGGGGTACCCCATCGCGCGATGGTGAAGACTCTCACCCTGCTCACGCCGTGCGGCATGAGCATCGCTGCGCTCGACCCACCCCTCCGGCAGCCTTACAGCGCGCCGGCTTCCTTGTAGAAGCGCTCGGCACCCGGGTGCAGCGGGATCGGCAGGTTCTTCGCCGCGCTTTCCAGCTTGATGTCCTTGGCCGCGGAGTGGGCGGTTCCCAGGCGCTCGAGGTTGTCGAACATCAGCTTGGTCATCTGGTAGGCGACCTCGTCGGACACCCCTTCATGGCTGACCAGGATGTTGGTGATGGCCACGGTCGCCACTTCGACCTCCTGGCCGTCATAGGTGCCGGCGGGGATGGCGGCCGGCTGGTAGGCGGCGTTGCCGATCTTCGCGGTGACCTCGGCCGGGATGGCGACGAAGGTGATCGGCAGGGTCGAGGCCAGGTCGCGGATCGCCGCCATGCCCAGGCCGGAGGACTGCAGGGTGGCATCCAGCTGGCGGTTCTTGATCAGCTCGACCGACTCGGCGTAGGGCAGGAACTCGACCTTGCCCATGTCCTCGTAGCTCAGGCCGGCGGCCTCGAAGATGGCGCGGGCGTTCAGCTCAGTGCCGGACTTCGGCGCGCCGACGGAGATGCGCTTGCCCTTGAGGTCGGCCAGGCTGGTGATGCCGGACTCCTTGCTGGCGACGATCTGGATGTAGTTCGGGTAGGTGGCGGCGATGGCGCGCAGCTTCTTCAGCGGCGCCTTGAAGCCGGCATCCTCGACGCCGTTCCAGGCGTCGGCCACCGAGTCGCCCAGGGCCAGGGCCAGTTCGCCGCGGCCTTGCTGCAGCAGGTTGAGGTTCTCCACCGAGGCCTTGGTCGCCTGCACCGAGGTCTTCGAGCCTTCGATGCCGTTGCTGTACAGCTGCGACAGGCCCACACCGATCGGGTAGTACACACCGCTGGTGCCGCCGGTGAGGATGTTGATGAAGGTCGGTGCGGCGAGTACCGCGGTGCTGGCAGTCAGGGCCGCGGCGGCGGCAAACAGGCTGAAACGCTTGGTCAGTCGCATGGATCAATCTCCGTCGTTGTTATGGCTTTGTGCAGATTTTTCACTGTAGACGATGCCCCGGCGCCGCAGCGCCTGGGCCCGCATGGGCTCAGAGGGTGTCGCGAAAGCGGCGGGCGCCCGCGGCGGAGCGGCATCCGGCGCGCGCGAGGAAGCGGGGAACGGCGTGGCGAGACGGGCTCGCGTAGGGGCAGTGGCAGTTCATCGGCAAACCTCTGGTCTTTCTTATGGTCGCCCGCACACAGGCTATGCGTGGCTGACAAGGGCTATAGCAGATGCCGTGCCAGAGTGCCAAAGGCGCGGAATAGAGGGGTTTGCCTCGGCCGCAGCGGCGTCGACCAGCAGGATTTCGCCGATCGCCGAACGGCCATCGGCAAGATTCCGCCTAGTCCTCGTCGACGCTGCCCGCCGGCCTGTAGCTGGCGCGCTGCAGGCCGTGGCGCTGCATCTTCTCGTTGAGGGTGCGCCGCGGCAGCTGCAGCAGGGTCATGACCTGGGTGATATTGCCCTGGCAGCGCTGCAGCGCGTTATGCAGGCACTGCGCCTCGAAGGCCTCCATCTGCTCGGCCAGCGACTGCGCGGCCGCCTCCGGCTGCGGGGCGCTGAGCCCCAGGGCGTGGCGCTCGGCGGCGTTGATCAGCTCGCGGACGTTGCCCGGCCAGTCGTGGCCGAGCAGCCGCGCCAGCTCGCCGGGGGTCAGCGGCGGCGCCTCGCGGCTGTTGCGTTGGGCCGCCTGGCCGGCGAAATGCTCGAACAGCAGGGCGATGTCCTCGCGGCGCTCGCGCAGCGGCGGAATCTGCACGCTGGCCACGTTCAGCCGGTAATACAGGTCCTCGCGGAAACGCCCGGCGCGCACCTCGTCCAGCAGGTCCGGCTTGACCGCGCAGATCACCCGCAGGTCGACGCGGATGCTCTTGTTCGAGCCGAGGCGCTCCAGGGTCTTCTCCTGTAGCACGCGCAGCAGCTTGACCTGCTGCGCCAGCGGCAGGCTCTCCACCTCGTCGAGGAACAGGGTGCCGCCGTCGGCATGCTCGATGCGCCCGACCCGCTTGCCCTGGGCGCCGGTGAAGGCGCCGCTCTCGTGGCCGAACAGCTCGCTCTCGAACAGCTGCTCGGGGATCGCCGCGCAGTTCAGGGCGACGAAGGGCTTGGCGGCGCGCGGGCTGAAGTCGTGCAGGCAGCGGGCGACCCGCTCCTTGCCGCTGCCGGTGTCGCCGCGGATGAGGACGTTCACCGAGGTGGCGGCCAGCTCGAGGATCTGCCGGCGCAGGCTCTCCATCGGCTTGGAGACGCCGAGCAGCTGGGCCTCGATGCGGTCCTTGAAGGCGAACTGCTGGCGCAGCTGGCGGTTCTCGCAGACCAGGCGGCGCTTGTCCAGGGCACGGTGCACGCTGTCGAGCAGGCGCTCCGGGGTGAAGGGCTTCTCGATGAAGTCGTAGGCGCCCTGGCGCAACGCCTGCACCGCCATGGGCACGTCGCCGTGGCCGGTGATCAGGATCACCGGCAGGTCGCGGTCCAGCGCCACCAGCTTGTCGAGCAGCTGCAGGCCATCGCTGCCGGGCATGCGCACGTCGCTGACCAGCACCCCGGGAAAATCGCGGTCGACCAGGGCCAGGGCCTGGTCGGCACTGGCGCAGCTCTGCACCCGGAAGCCGGAGAGCTCCAGCCACTGCTGCACCGCCTCGCGGATCGCCGCCTCGTCATCGACCACTATCACCTGACCGCTCATAGCATCTCCTCAGCAGATGGCCCCAGTGTATCGCGCAGGCCGGCCCGGCCGCAGCCGCTCGCCTAGGGTGCCAGCGGCAGGCGCAGGCTGAACACCGCGCCGCGCTCGCCATTGGCCGCCTCCAGGCTGCCGCCCAGCTCGCGGACGATGCCGTAGGACACCGCCAGGCCCAGGCCCAGACCCTGGCCCACCGGCTTGGTGGTGAAGAAGGGCTCGAACACCTGGCCCAGCTGCTCGCCGGGGATACCGGCGCCGCTGTCCGCCACCGTCAACAGGCACTGCTCGCCGTCGCGCCGCAGCGTCAGGCTCAGCACCCGCGTGTCGGTCCCGGCCATGGCATCCAGGGCGTTGTGCAGCAGGTTGAGCAGCACCTGCTCGAGGCGGATGGCATCGCCCAGCACCTGCAACTCGCCTTCGATCGCCCGGCGCAGCTCCACCCGCTCGCTGCGCAGGCGCGGCGCCAGCAGCTGCAGGGCCTGCTCCAGCACCTCGCTCAGGCGCAGGCGCTCGGCGAGGCCGGCGGGGCTCTTGCGGGCGAAGGTCTTGAGGTGGCCGGTGAGCCCCGCCAGGCGCTGCAGCAGGCCGTCGATCCGCTGCAGGCCCTCGCGCACCTCGTCCTCGCGGCCGCTGTCGAGCAGCAGGCGCAGGCTGCCCAGCTGCATGCGCATGGCGGTCAACGGCTGGTTGATCTCGTGGGCCATGGCCGCCGACATCTGCCCCAGGGCGGCCATCTTCGCCGCGTGCACCAGGCCCTCCTGGGCCTCGCGCAGCTCGGCGGTGCGCAGCGTCACCTCGCGCTCCAGGCGCTCGCGGATGCCCGCCTGCAGGCGCTGGTTCTTGCGCCGCTGGGCCAGGTAGAGGAGGAGGAAGGCCAGGGTCATCCACACCCCGGCGGCGGCCAGGCGATAGCTGCGCACGCTGTCGACCAGGGCCTGGGGTTCGACCAGCAGGTGCAGGGTCCAGTCCTCCTCCGGCAGTTCGAGGCGCTGCCAGAGGTAGTCGCGGCGGCCCTGCGGGCCATCGACCCGGCGCCACTCGGCGGCCGTGCCGATCCGCCGGCGCAGCTCGCTGGGCAATGGCTGCAGCGCCTGCTCGGCGTACTTGCGTACCTCCACCAGCTCCTCCCGGTCCCGGTCGCTCAAGGCCTGCAGGGCACGAAAGCGCCAGGCCGGGCGATTGCTGAGGATCACCACGCCATAGCCGTCGGCCACCAGCAGCACGCCGGCCTGCCCCGCCCACTCGCGCTGCAGCTCCTCCAGTTCGAGCTTGACCACCAGCACGCCGAGCACCTCGCCGTCGTCGTCGCGCACCACATGGGAGAGGAAGTAGCCGGGAATGCCGGTGGTCACGCCGACCGCGAAATAGCGCCCGGACGACTGACGCAGGGCGTCCTGGAAATAGGGGCGAAAGGCATAGTTGTTGCCGACGAAACTGCTCCAGTCGCGCCAGTTGCTCGCCGCCAGGGCCTCGCCACGACGATCGAGCAGGTACAGCACATTGGCGCCGGCGGCGGTGTTGAGACGCTCCAGACGGCGATTGAGGGCATCGCGCAGCAGGCGGTCGTGGGGCGCGCGCAGCAGCGACCTGATATCGCTGTCCAGCGCCAGCACCTCGGGTACCGAGCGGAAGCGTTCGACCAGGGTGTGCAGCGACTGGGCGTACAGCTGCAGCTGACCGCGGGCCTCGAGGCTGCGCTCCTCCCAGGCCCGCCGCTCGGCATAGCGCCCGGCCAGCCAGGCGCTGGCCAGCAGGCCGAGCAGGATCAGCAGGACGATCAGGACGACGCGATAACGCAGCAGGAAAGCGGACATGCGCGGCTCGATGCAGGACGGTCCCGGTATGCTAAGGCAAAGCGCCGGCCGGTGCAGATCGGGCTTTGAGGCGTGCCCGTCCGGGGCTATAGTCCCTCCTACGGCCGCTGTCGGCCGGTGGGCCACAGAGCATGAGCAAGGCGATCCGAGCAACCACTCCACGCTTCTGGCGCGACCCCGCGCTGCCCTTCGTCGAGGCCCGCGAGGTGCTGGACGGACGCCGGGTGTGCTACGCCAGGCACGCCCACGAGACCTTCTCCATCGGCGCCATCACCCAGGGCCGCAGCACCTACCTCAACGAGAAGGCCCGCGAGCGGGTCGGCGCCGGCAGCCTGGTGCTGATGAACCCCGGCGACGTGCATGCCTGCAACCCCATCGAGGGCGAGCCCTGGTCCTACCTGATGTTCTATGTCGACGTGGCCTGGCTGACCGAGCTGCAGCACCAGCTGGGCTTCGACCGCAACCAGCCGCTGCGCGCCTTCGCCGCCATCCTCAGCCAGGATCCCGGGCTCCATGCCGGCCTCACCGGCCTGTACCGCCTGCTCGACGATCCGCAGGCCGACACCCTGGGCAAACACTGCGCCCTGCTGGAGTTCTTCACCGCGCTGCAGCAGCGCCTGGAGCCGGCGCCCGCCGCGCGCCGCGCGGACAACCCGCGCATTCAACTGGCCGCCGAGTTCATCCGCGATCACTGCACCGAGCCGCTGAAGCTGGAGGAGATCTGCGCGGCGGCCGGGCTGTCGCCCTCCTACCTGACCCGCAGCTTCCGCCGGCGCTACGGCATGACCCCCCATGCCTACCTGGTCAACAGCCGCATCCAGTACGCCCAGGCCCGGCTTCGCCGTGGCGGCGCGATCGCCGAGGTGGCCCTGGCGGCCGGCTTCGCCGACCAGGCCCACCTGCAGCGCACCTTCAAGCAGCTGCTCGCCGCCACCCCGGGGCAGTACCGCCGCGCCGGCTGATCAGGCCCACAGCAGATAACCCGCCGAGCCCAGCAGCAGCAGCGCCAGGCCGCGGTTGAACAGGCGCAGGCGCCCGGGCTCCTGCAGATAGCGGCCGAGGAACGCCCCGGCGTAGGCCCAGCAGGCGATGGACAGGTAGCAGATGACGAAGTACAGCGCGGCGAACTGGCCGACCAGCCCCGGCTCGCCGCCCGCGGCATAGGCGCCCATGCCGGCCAGGGCCGCCAGCCAGGCCTTGGGGTTGAGCCATTGCATCAAGGCGCCGGTGAACAGCGAGGGCGGTCGCTGCGCCTTGCCGCCGTCCAGCCGGCCCTCGTCGCGCGCCAGGCCGTAGGCCATGTACAGCAGGAAGGCCACCCCGGACCAGCGGATCAGTGCGCCCAGCGCCGGCCACTGGCTCATCAGCTGCTGCAGCCCCAGGCCCATGGCCAGCAGCAGCAGGGTGAAGCCGAGGGTCGCCCCGGTCACGTGGCGCAGGCTGGCGCGCAGGCCGTAGCGCGCGCCGCAGCTCAGCGCCACCAGGTTGACCGGGCCGGGGGAAATCGAGGCGGCCAGGGCAAAGGCCGCCATGGACAGTTGGACACTCATCGCACACCTATCGGGTCGTCAGAAGAAGGCTGCAGACTGACGCCGACATGGCGGTGCGGTATTGAAGAAAAATGCCCCGCCCGGGCTCAGGGCCCGGTGCACGGCTCAGCGATACAGGTCGGCGCGGGTCCAGGGCAGGTCGTGGCGGCCGTCGGCATGGGGCTTGACCGCGAGGATCTGGTGCAGGTTCATCCAGCCGTGGGCGAAGCCATAGGCGCAACCGGCCAGATAGAGGCGCCAGATACGCAGGGCCTGCTCCGGCACCAGCTGCGCGGCCCGTTCCAGCTGCGCCTCCAGGCGCGCGCTCCACAGCTCGAGGGTGCGCGCATAGTGCAGGCGCAGGCTCTCCACGTCGACGATCTCCAGGCCGGCCTCGCTGATGCGGGCGCTGATGGTCGCCAGGTGCGGCAGCTCGCCCTCGGGGAACACGTAGCGGTCGATGAACTCGCCGCCGCCGCGGGCCACCGGGCGGCCGTCGGTGTACCTGGCGGTGATGCCATGGTTCATCACCAGGCCGCCGCTCTTCACCGCGCCGAACAGGCACTGGCAGTAGAGCGGCAGGTTGGCGTGGCCGACATGCTCGAACATGCCGACGCTGACCACCTTGTCGAAGCGGCCGTCCTGGGGCAGGTCGCGGTAGTCCAGCAGCTCCAGTTGCACCTGCTGCTCCAGGCCCTCGGCCGCGACCCGCTGGCGGGCCAGCTCCAGTTGCGCGCGGCTGAGGGTGATGCCATGCACCTGCACGCCGAACTCGCGGGCGGCGAAGCGCGCCAGGCCACCCCAGCCGCAGCCGACATCCAGCAGACGCTCGCCCGGCTGCAGGCGCAGCTTGCGACACAGGTGGCGCAGCTTGGCCTGCTGGGCCTGGTCGAGGTCTTCCTTGCCCGTCTCGAAGTAGGCGCAGGAATAGACCAGCTCGCGATCCAGCCAGAGGGCGTAGAAGTCGTTGGACAGGTCGTAGTGGTAGCTGATGGCCGCGGCGTCGGTGGCCTTGTCGTGGGGCTGGAAGTCCGGCTCGGTCGGCGCCTCCTCGCCGATCAGCGCCTGGCTGAGGGCATCGCCGATCTCGATCACCTCGCCGATCGGCCCTTCCAGGTCCAGGCGGCCCTCGACGTAGGCGCCGCCCAGGGCATCCAGGCTCGGGTGCGCCAGCTGCGCCACCAGGCTCGGGTCCTTGACCACCAGGGTGACCCGCGGCTGGGGTCCGAGATCGATTTGCTTGCCATCCCACAGGCGCAGGCGCAACGGCAACTGCAGGTCCCGCAGGGTTGGCGGCAGATACGCGAGCATGGGCACCTCCACCTCTCGAAATCATCGGAAAGGTTAGTTCAGATGACCCGTTTGTCAGGGCTTAGGTTCCCTAAAAGCTGGCTATCGGCCATGTCGCTGCAGCAGGCCCTCGTGCAGCCACTGGCGCAGCCAGCTGGCGGCCTGCAGCGGCGCCTTGTCGCCCAGCCCGCTCAGCCGTTCGCACAGCTCGGCGAAGCTCCAGCCCGCCACCGCCATGCCGTGCAGGGCCGCCTCCTCGGCGGCGTCCAGGCTGCGGTAGCGGCTGATCAGGCCCTGGCGCCAGATCAGGCAGACATGGGCCTGGGCCAGCTCGACGCTGCCGGGAAACGCGGCCTGCTCCTTGTGTGCCCGCCAGAGCGCCAGGCTGTTGAAGCGACAGACCTGCCACTGCACGCCGGGCAGCAGGCGCACCTGCAGTCCCGGCCAGTCCTGCGGCGCCAGGCCGGCCATCTGCTCCAGGGTCAGGGGCTCGCCCGCCGCAGCGTCGAAGGCCAGGGTGAAGGCCCATTCCAGGCGCGCCAGTTCGCCCAGCGGGGCGGCCTGCGCCGGGACCAGGTAGCCGTCGATGAACGCGGCCAGACGATCGCCCAGCCAACGCAGGCTGAAGTGCCGCGACGGATGGGCGTCGAGGTAGGCCAGGGCCAGGGCGTCGAACTCCTCGTCGCCGAGCCAGCCGTGCAGGGCGCCGTAGTCGCCGCGCAGCGCCTCGAGCAGGCGCGCGCGGTAGGCGTTGTGGTAGATCGCCAGGCCCTCCTCGACCGCCAGGGCCTCGCTGCCGCGCAGGCTGGCGCGCAGCCGTGGATCGGGCTGCGGGTCGCCGCCCAGCAGGTAGTTCTCGAGCTGCCGCTGCCAGTCGCTCAGTCGCATAGGGCCTCGCTCTCCAGGGCGCTAGCGGCCACGGCGCGGGCCTTGTCCAGTTCGACGAGCAGCTCCGCCAGCGGCGGGAAGTGGTCGTCGCGTTCCAGCAGGGTCGCCACCGGGCCCAGATGGCGCAGGGTGCGCGCGTAGAGTTGCCAGACCGGGTCGCTGACCGGCGCATCGTGGGTGTCGATCAGGTAGCTGCCGTAGTCGCTGTGGCCGGCCAGGTGCAGCTGGCGGATGCGCTGCGCCGGCAGCCCGCTGATGAACTCCCAGGGCTCGAAGCCATGGTTGCGCGCGCTGACGTAGACGTTGTTGACGTCGAGCAGCAGCTCGCAGCCGGTGAGGTCGCTGAGGGCGGCGAGGAACTGCCACTCGCTGAACTGATCGTCGGCGCTGCGCAGGTAGCTGGAGACATTCTCCAGCACCAGCGGCCGCTCGATCACCTCCTGCACCTGACGCACACGGCCTGCCACGTGCTGCAGGCTCTCCTCGGTGAACGGCAGCGGCAACAGGTCGTGCAGCTGGTGGGCGCTGCCGCGGCTCCAGCACAGGTGGTCGGAGATCCACGCCGGCTGGACGCGATCGGCCAGGCGCTTGAGGCGCAGCAGGTAGTCGCGATCCAGCGGATGGGGGCCGCCGATCGACAGCGACACGCCGTGCATCACCAGCGGATAGTGCTCGCCGATGGCCTCCAGGTAGTAGAGCGGCTTGCCGCCCTCGACCAGATGGTTCTCCGAGACCACCTCGAACCAGTCGACCGCCGGCCGTCGCTCGAGAATCTCCTGGTAATACGGGGTGCGCAGGCCCAGGCCGAAACCCAGGCAGGCCGCATCGTTAGACATGCCGAACTCCTTCGCTCGCGGCGTATGGGCGGCCCCCCGGGCCGCCCGCCTGGCCTTACTCGCCGGGACGACCGCCGGCCTGGGTGCATTCTGCCAGAGTCATGGTCTTGAAGCCCTGGCCCTTGCACGCGCCCTGGCCCTTGCAGGCGTTGTTCGCGGTCTTGCAGTCGTTCTGGCCCTTGCAGGCGTTGACGCCGTAGCAGCTGACCGCGGCTTCCTCGGCCATGACCAGGGTCGGCAGGCTGGCGAACAGCCCGGCAGCGGCCAGTGCCAGGGCGGCACCGGCGGCGGTGGTTTTGATGGACATCTGGATGATCCTCTCAGGTTGGGGAGACATCGGTGCCGTACACCAGAAGCGCAGCCGACTCTCTTTAGAGCAGGAACAGCCACCGGCGTTACAGCGGCGGCGCGATTCAGGCCGGCGCCGCCAGCCCCAGCAGTTGCCGCGCCGTGGCCTGCACCAGCTCGCCGATCAGCTGCTCGTCGGCCCGCGGCGCCAGGTCGTCCGGCTTGCCGCTGGCGCCGGTCGGCCTGGCCAGCAGATGGCCATCGGCGTCGTCCTCGAGGCGGTACTCGCCGCCGCAGGAGCGGCAGTAGAGATGCTCGCCGGCCTGCTGGTCGCGGCGCAGGACCAGGGTCGGCCCGCACATGATGCAGGTCTGCAGGGGAATGCCGAGGTCGCTGTGGCCGACGATATGGTCGAGCGCACCGGCGCGGCCCAGCTGCAGGAAATGCGCACCCAGTGCCGCGTCGAACTGCCGGCCGAGATTCGCCTCGATGATGTCCAGCGCCTGCCCCACGGCCATGCCGGCGCGGTAGGGGCGGCTGCTGGTCATGGCGTCGAAGGCGTCGCCGATGCCGACGATCCGCGCCATCGGCGGAATCTCGTCGCCCCTGAGGCCGAGCGGATAGCCGCGGCCGTCCGGGGTTTCATGATGCAGGCGCACCGCGTCGCTGACCAAGGCGGCCAGCGGGTGGCCCTGCAGCATACGGAAGCCGACCTCGGGGTGGGTCTTGATCACCGCGTACTGGTCGGCGTCGAGCTGGGTGCGCTTGTTGAGAATCGCATCGGGGATGCCGATCTTGCCGAGATCGTGGAGGAAGCCGCCGAGGCTGATTCGCGCACTCTCGGCCGGATCGAGGCCGGCGGCGCCGGCCAGCAGCTCGGCGAACCGCGAGACCCGCCACAGATGGCCGCCGGTGTAGGGGTCGCGCGCCTCCACCACCCAGGCCATCGTCAGCAGGCTGGCCAGCAGTTGTGCCTGGGCCTCGCGCGTGGCGGGCGCCGCCTGCGCGGGCTGGCCAATGGCCCGGCCCAAGAAACTCAGCAATCCCATCAGGCTGTCTCCGCTGAAGGCGTTCAACCAGCGTAGTCGGTCCCTCGCCGGTCGCCGTCTCTGCCCGGAGTCCGGGACCGGCAGCGCCGGCCCCGTGCCCGGTCACTCGCCGACGGTGCCCTTGGCGAGGTTGCACTCGGCCAGGGTCATGCTCTTGAAGCCCTGGCCCTTGCAGGAACCCTGGCCCTTGCAGGCGTTGCTCGCGGTCTTGCAGTCGTTCTGCCCCTTGCAGGCATTGACGCCATAGCAATGGATCTGGGCCTCCTCGGCCACGACGGCGGTGCTGGTGAGGCCGGCGAACAGGGTGGCGGCGGCGAAGGCCAGGGCGGCTCCGGTAGCGGTGGTCTTGGTATTCATGGGGTGGTCCTCGAATAGTCTGGATAGGCCGGTGCGCGCAGCATGCGTCACCGGTACAGGACTAGAGGACGGTCGCCGCCTGGCGTTACAGGGCCGGGCGCAAATAGCCACGCCCGGGGCCGGTCGCGGGGGCCGAGCGCGCGGCAAGGCTCGAGCGCTTGCCGAAGAAGGGCATGCCCCCGTGCGGGGCACTCGCTCGCCAGGGCACTCGAGGGCGCTGCCTAGAGCGCCTTGTCCCGGTGTATCCGCCGAATCCTTTCGCGGGTCTCTGGGTTGGCGCCCGGTCCGTCACAGATGCCGATGTCGGCGAGACTCATCTCATTGCCGTCCTGATCGTAGAACCTTGCCCGCGTCAGCGGCGAACCGGTCTTCTTGTTGACCAGCAAGACCGGCGGCCCTTCGGCGTGCGGGTACCAGCGGTCCCCCCACTGCAGCATGCTCATGATGATCGTGTTGACCTCCTGGCCCTTTTCCGTGAGGTGGTAATCGACACCGCCGCCCCGGTTCTGCTTTTCCAAGACCTGATGTTCGAGGAGCAATTTCAAGCGCTTGGACAGGATGCTCTTGGACATGCCGAGGTTGCGCTGGAAGTCATCGAACTTGCTGGTTCCCCACAGCGCCTCCCTGATGATCAGCACGTTCCACCAATCGCCGAGGACGTCCAGCGACCGTGCCAGCGAGCAATTTCGCCCTTCAAAGCTCACCCTCTCCATAGATAACCACCTAATTATTTGAAAATTAAACGAAATCTCAAAGTTATCGGAATGCCTTGACAGGTTCTATCATGAAACCTATGGTGTTCGTGGTTCTATGATGGAACCTGAGACACCGCAAGTCAAACCTTGGAGCGATCGACATGAACACAGTGTTGTATTCCAGCCTCGTGGCCGTCATCACGGCGGTCTTCGTGGGCTATGCCTCGGCGGGCGAGGAACAGCTCGAGCAGGCCTGCCTGACCAACGAAATCGATAAGGAACTGATCAGCAGCAGCCTGGCGATTACCACCGGGGAGTGCCACCTGAATGCCGCGGAGACGGACAAGCAGCAGGCCATGCAGCATGCGCAGATGGCCTACAGCTGGTTTTCCTACGCACAGCGGCTAGCGGACGGCGTCAGCCCGACATACCTGAAACAGGCCGCGGCGAAAATTGACGAACTGCAGGTTAAATAAGATGAAGAATAGTTTTGTTCTTTCCTGGCTGTTATTCGGCTGCCTGTCCGCTCAGGCGCAGGAGCTGACCGCTGTGGGCGCCGAGGTTGCGGCCAACGCGGATGGATCCATTCCGGCCTGGACCGGCGACTTCAAGGCTGCCGGCCAGGACCTGTCCGATCCGTTCGCGGGCGAGTCGGCCAGGCTGCGCATCGGTGCCGACAACTTCCACGCGCACCGGGCCCATCTCACCGATGGACAGATCGCCATGCTGCAGCGCTACCCGGACAGCTACTTCATCGATGTCTATCCGACGCATCGCACCGCCGTGCTGCCCGAGCCGGTGCAGGAACTGGCGAAGTACAACGCGCGCAATGCCAGGTTGAGTGCCGATGCCAATGGCGTGGAAGGCTACCGCGGCTACTACCCCTTTCCCGTGCCCCGAAATGGCCTCGAGGCGGTCTGGAATCATTTCATGCGCTATCGGGGCGGCAGCCTGAATCGCGACCAGGTGCAGGTAGTCGCTCAGGCCAATGGCAGCTACAGCGAGGTGAGAATCAAGGAGCAGGTCGTCTGGCCGGAAAACCTCGATGGCTACGACGAAGTCGGCGACCGGAACGTGATGCTCTACGCCAAGCAGATCGTCGCGGCGCCGTCCCGGCTCGCCGGGAACATCCTGCTGGTTCATGAAACCGTCAACCAGGTCGAACAGCCGCGTCTTGCCTGGATGTACAACGCTGGCCAGCGCCGGGTCAGGCGCGCCCCCCAGGTGGCCTACGATGGCCCCGGCACCGCCGCCGACGGGCTGCGCACCTCCGACAACGCGGACATGTATTCCGGCTCACCGGATCGCTATGACTGGAAGCTCGAAGGAAAGCGGGAAATCTACATCCCCTACAACAACTTCCGCCTGGCCGACCCGGCGCTGTCGGTCGCCGATGTGGCCGGCAAGGGGCATATCAACCAGGGTCTGGCCCGCTACGAGAAGCATCGCGTATGGAAGGTCGTCGGCGAACTGAAGAGCGGCAAGCGCCATATCTACAACAAGCGTGTTCTATACCTCGACGAGGACACCTGGCAGATCGCCCTGGCCGAGCATTACGACAATCGCGGGGAGCTGTGGCGGGTGTCCGAAGGCTTCCATGTGCAGTTCACCTATGCCGACACGCCCTGGTATGCGGCGGAGGCCATATATGACCTGAACAGCTCCAGATACCTGATCTACGGGCTGCTGGTCGATGCACAGCAGCCCATAGAGTTCGGCTTCCGGGCCTCCAAGAGCGAATACCAGCCCGCCGCCCTGCGGCACCTGGGGGTCAAGTAGCCCGAAGGCCCCGCGGCGTCGCCCCTTCCCGGGGCGGCGCCGGAGAAACTCGGCGGAAACCTCGGACCTGCCCCGGTTTCCGCCCCTCCCCCGGCCTGCTCCGATTATTCGACCGTCACGCTTTTCGCCAGGTTGCGCGGCTGGTCGACGTCGGTGCCCTTGAGCACGGCCACGTGGTAGGACAGCAGCTGCAGCGGAATGGTGTAGAGGATCGGCGCCAGCACGTCGTGGATGTGCGGCATGTTCACCACATGGGTGCCCTCGCCGTTGCTCATGCCGGCCTGCTCGTCGGCGAAGACCACCAGTTCGCCGCCGCGGGCACGCACTTCCTGCAGGTTGGACTTGAGCTTCTCCAGCAGCTCGTTGTTCGGCGCCACGGTGACCACCGGCATGTCGCTGTCGACCAGGGCCAGGGGACCGTGCTTGAGCTCGCCGGCCGGGTAGGCCTCGGCGTGGATGTAGGAGATCTCCTTGAGCTTGAGCGCCCCCTCCATCGCCACCGGATACTGCGCGCCGCGACCGAGGAACAGGCTGTGGTGCTTCTCGGCGAACAGCTCGGAGACCTTCTCCACCACCGCGTCCATGGCCAGGGCCTCGCCCAGGCGGGTCGGCAGGCGGCGCAGCTCCTCCACCAGCTCCGCCTCCAACTGCGGCGCGAGGCTGCCGCGCACCCGGCCCAGGGCCAGGCACAGCAGCAGCAGGCCCACCAGTTGAGTGGTGAAGGCCTTGGTCGAGGCCACGCCGATCTCCGGGCCGGCCTGGGTCAGCAGGCACAGGTCGGATTCGCGCACCAGGGAGCTGATGCCGACGTTGCAGATCGCCAGGCTGGCCAGGTAGCCGCCCTGCTCCGGGCTCAGCGCCTTGGCATTGCGCAGCGCGGCCAGGGTGTCGGCGGTCTCGCCGGACTGGGAGATGCTGACGAACAGGGTGTCGGGCTGCACCACCACCTGGCGGTAGCGGAACTCGCTGGCCACCTCGATCTGGCAGGGCACCCCGGCCAGGGCCTCGAGCCAGTAACGGGCGACCATGCCGGCGTGGTAGCTGGTGCCGCAGGCGACGATCTGCACGTTGCGCACCTTGGCGAACAAATCGGCCGCCTGGGGGCCGAAGGCCTGGATCAGCACATGGTCGGCGGCCAGGCGGCCCTCCAGGGTGCGCTGCACCACCTTGGGCTGCTCGTGGATCTCCTTGAGCATGAAGTGGCGGTACTCGCCCTTGTCGGCGGCTTCCGCACCCTCGTGGTACTGCACGCTCTCGCGCTGCACCGGCTGACCGTCGACCGACCAGATCTGCACCGCATCGCGGCGGATCTCGGCGATGTCGCCCTCTTCCAGGTACATGAAGCGGTCGGTGACCTGACGCAGGGCCAGCTGATCGGAGGCGAGGAAGTTCTCGCCCAGACCCAGGCCGATCACCAGCGGGCTGCCGCTGCGGGCGGCCAGCAGGCGGTCCGGCTGCTTGGCGCTGATCACCGCCAGGCCGTAGGCGCCGTGCAGTTCCTTGACCGCCTCCTTGAGCGCGGCGGTGAGGTCCGGCTGGCTCTTGAGCTTGTGGTCGAGCAGGTGGACGATCACCTCGGTGTCGGTGTCCGAGGCGAAGACGTAGCCCAGGCCCTTGAGCCGGCTGCGCAGCGCCTCGTGGTTCTCGATGATGCCGTTGTGCACCACCGCCAGGTCGCTGCCGGAGAAGTGCGGGTGGGCGTTGTGCTCGGTCGGCGCACCGTGGGTGGCCCAGCGGGTATGGGCGATGCCCAGACGCCCGGCCAGGGGCTCGGCGCCGAGGGCCTGCTGCAGCTCGCTGACCTTACCGACCCGACGACGGCGTTCGAGTTGGTTCTGGTCGCCCAGCAGCGCCACCCCGGCGCTGTCGTAGCCGCGGTATTCCAGGCGCTTCAGCCCTTCGACCAGTACGGCGGTGATGTTGCGTTCGGCGACGGCGCCCACGATGCCACACATAGTTTGTTCTCCTCAGTCTTGCACGGTCGCGCAGATCAGCTTGATCCCGCGCGCCGTCAGTTGTTCACGAGCCTCGGCGGGGAGGCGCTCGTCGGTGATCAGGGTATGGACGCTGCCCCAGGGCAGCTCCAGGTTGGGAATCTTGCGGCCGATCTTGTCGCTCTCGACCATGACGATGACCTCGCGGGCCACCTCGGCCATGACCCGGGACAGGCCCAGCAGTTCGTTGAAGGTGGTGGTGCCACGCGCCAGGTCGATGCCGTCGGCGCCGATGAACAGCTGGTCGAAGTCGTAGGAACGCAACACCTGTTCGGCGACCTGGCCCTGAAACGACTCGGAATGGGGGTCCCAGGTTCCGCCGGTCATCAGCAGCACCGGCTCGTGCTCCAGGTCGCGCAGGGCGTTGGCCACGTTCAGCGAGTTGGTCATCACCACCAGGCCGGGCCTGTGGCCCAGTTCGGGAATCATCGCCGCGGTGGTGGTGCCGCTGTCTATGATGATCCGCGCATGCTCACGGATGCGCGTCACGGCGGCGCGGGCGATGGCCTGCTTGTAGCGGGAGACCGGCTGCACGCCGTCGCCGATCAGCTCCTGGGGCATGGGCACCGCACCGCCGTAACGGCGCAGCAGCAGGCCGTTCTTCTCCAGGGCGGCGAGATCCTTGCGGATGGTCACTTCCGAGGTGGCGAAGGCCTTGGCCAGCGCGTCGACGCTGACCTCGCCCTGCTCGTTGAGCAGGGCGAGGATGGCGTGGCGGCGCTGCGGGGTGTTGCGCTTCGACATGGTTAAGTTTCGATTCGAAAGTTAGTGGCGCGAATCAAAACCTAATGAAGCTTTGCCGTCAAGCTTGAAAACGACCAAAGGCCGTAGGAAGGGTCGGGCCGCGTAGGTTGAGCGCAGCGATACCCAAGCCGCTTTAGCGATGGGTTACGCCGCTACGCGGCGCCCCCCCTGCGGCCAGTATCACTTCTTGGTCGGGCGCTTCCAGCCTTCGATATTGCGCTGCTTGGCACGGCCGACGGCGAGGCTGTCGCCCGGCACGTCGCTGGTCACCACCGAACCGGCGCCGGTGGTGGCACGGTCGCCGAGAGTGACCGGCGCCACCAGGGCGCTGTTGGAGCCGATGAACACGTCCTCGCCCATGACGGTGCGGAACTTGTTGGCGCCGTCGTAGTTGCAGGTGATGGTGCCGGCGCCGATGTTGCTCCGCGCGCCGATCTCGGCGTCGCCCAGGTAGCTCAGGTGGCCGGCCTTGGCGCCCTCGCCCAGCACCGCATTCTTCAGCTCGACGAAATTGCCGACATGGGCCCTGGCGCCGAGCTTGGTCCCGGGACGCAGGCGGGCGAACGGACCGCAGTCGGCGCCCTCGCCAAGCTCGGCGCCGTCCAGGTGGCTGTTGGCCTTGACGATGGCGCCACAGCGCAGGGTGCTGTCCTTGATCAGGCAGTTGGCACCGATCTGCACGCCATCCTCGATCACCACCCGGCCCTCGAGGATCACGTTGATGTCGATCAGCACGTCGCGGCCGACCGTGACCTCGCCGCGCAGGTCGAAGCGGGCCGGATCGCGCAGGGTCACGCCCTGGGCCATCAGCTGGCGAGCCGCGCGCTGCTGGTAGTGGCGCTCCAGCTCGGCCAGCTGGATGCGGTCGTTGGCGCCCTGCACCTCCATGGCGTCCAGCGGCTGCTCGGTGGCCACCGGCAGGCCGTCGGCCACCGCCATGGCGATCACGTCGGTCAGGTAGTACTCGCCCTGGGCATTGCTGTTGGACAGCCGGCCCAGCCAGTCGCCGAGGCGCTTGCCGGGCACGGCGAGGATGCCGGTGTTGCCCTCGCAGATCTGCCGCTGCTCGGGGCTGGCGTCCTTGTGCTCGACGATGGCCTGCACCGCGCCATCCGCACCGCGGACGATGCGCCCGTAGCCGGTCGGGTCGTTGAGGTCGACGGTGAGCAGGGCCAGCTGGTCGTCGGCGACCTTCTGCAGCAGGCGCTCGAGGGTGGCCTGCTCGATCAGCGGCACGTCGCCGTAGAGGATCAGCACGCGCTCGGCGGACAACGCCGGCAGCGCCTGGGCCACCGCATGGCCGGTACCGAGCTGCTCGGTCTGCAGCACGAAGTTCAGGTCATCCGCCGCCAGACGCTCGCGCACTATCTCCGCGCCATGGCCGATCACCACGTGGATGCATTGGGGCGACAGCGCCCGTGCGGTGTCGATGACATGGCCGAGCATGGACTTGCCGGCGACCGGGTGCAGGACCTTCGGCAGGGCGGAACGCATGCGGGTGCCTTGGCCGGCGGCGAGGATGACGATATCGAGGGACATGGGGCAGGACCGATCCAGAAGAAGACGGAAAAGAAAAAGGGTAGCCAAGGCTACCCTTTTACCGACGTGCGATGAAGCCTGGCGGAATCAGCTGCCGCCGAACTTCTTGCGCAGCTGCTGGACGGTGCGCAGCTGGGCTGCGGCCTCGGCCAGGCGAGCGGCGGCGGAGCCGTAGTCGAACTCGGCGCCCTGTTCGTGCAGCGCCTTCTCGGCCGCCTTGACGGCTTCCAGGGCGGAGGCTTCGTCCAGGTCGGCGGCCCGCTGCACGGTGTCGGCGAGAACCTTGACCATGTTCGGCTGCACTTCCAGGAAGCCGCCGGAGATGTAGAACACCTCGGCTTCGCCACCCTGCTTGATCAAGCGGATCGGGCCCGGCTTGAGGTCGGTGATCAGCGGCGCGTGGCCCGGGGCGATACCGAGATCACCCAGGTTGCCGTGCGCGATCACCATCTCCACCAGACCGGAGAAGATTTCCGCTTCTGCGCTGACGATATCGCAATGGACTGTCATAGCCATACGCTTGCCTCACATTACAGGCTGTGGATAACACTTTATCCACAGCCTGATGCGCCCGTTGCCGGGCGCATGGGTGATTACAGTTTCTTCGCTTTCTCGATGGCTTCTTCGATGCCGCCGACCATGTAGAACGCCTGCTCAGGCAGGTGGTCGTAGTCACCCTTGAGAATGCCGCTGAAGCCAGCGATGGTGTCCTTCAGGGAGACGTACTTGCCCGGCGAACCGGTGAAGACCTCGGCCACGAAGAACGGCTGGGACAGGAAGCGCTGGATCTTACGGGCGCGGGATACCAGCTGCTTATCCGCTTCGGACAGTTCGTCCATGCCGAGGATCGCGATGATGTCCTTCAGTTCCTTGTAGCGCTGCAGCACGTACTGCACGCCACGGGCGGTCTCGTAGTGCTCCTGGCCGATCACCAGCGGGTCCAGCTGGCGGCTGGTGGAGTCCAGCGGATCGACGGCCGGGTAGATACCCAGGGAGGCGATGTCGCGGGACAGTACCACGGTGGCGTCCAGGTGGGCGAAGGTGGTCGCCGGGCTCGGGTCGGTCAGGTCGTCCGCGGGAACGTAGACGGCCTGGATCGAGGTGATCGAGCCTTTCTTGGTGGAGGTGATGCGCTCCTGCAGGACGCCCATCTCCTCGGCCAGGGTCGGCTGGTAGCCTACTGCGGACGGCATACGGCCGAGCAGTGCGGATACTTCGGTACCGGCCAGGGTGTAACGGTAGATGTTGTCGACGAACAACAGTACGTCACGGCCCTCGTCACGGAACTTCTCGGCCATGGTCAGGCCGGTCAGTGCCACGCGCAGACGGTTGCCTGGCGGCTCGTTCATCTGACCGTAGACCAGGGCTACCTTGTCGAGAACGTTGGAATCCTTCATCTCGTGGTAGAAGTCGTTACCCTCACGAGTACGCTCACCCACACCGGCGAACACGGAATAACCGCTGTGCTCGATGGCGATGTTACGGATCAGTTCCATCATGTTTACGGTCTTGCCGACACCGGCACCACCGAACAGACCGACCTTACCACCCTTGGCGAACGGGCAGACCAGGTCGATTACCTTGATGCCGGTTTCCAGCAGCTCGTTGGAGCCCGCCTGCTCGGCATAGGACGGCGCAGGGCGGTGGATTTCCCACTGCTCTTCTTCGCCGATCGGGCCGGCTTCGTCGATCGGGTTGCCGAGCACGTCCATGATCCGGCCCAGGGTCGCTTTACCGACCGGTACGGAGATGGCCTTGCCAGTGCTGCCGACGTCCAGGCCACGCTTGAGGCCTTCGGTCGAACCCATCGCAATGGTACGCACCACGCCGTCGCCCAGCTGCTGCTGGACTTCCAGGGTGGTTTCGGCGCCGACTACTTTCAGCGCTTCATAAACACTCGGCACCTGATCACGCGGGAATTCCACGTCGATAACGGCGCCGATGATTTGAACGATACGTCCGCTACTCATCTTTGGTTCCTCTGAATATTTGAACCGTTCTTAAACCGCGGCAGCGCCGCCGACGATTTCCGAAATCTCTTGGGTGATCGCTGCCTGACGCGCCTTGTTGTAGATCAGCTGCAAATCGCTGATCAGGTCACCGGCGTTGTCGGTGGCGTTCTTCATCGCGATCATCCGCGCAGCCTGCTCGGCGGCGTTGTTCTCGACCACCGCCTGGTACACCTGCGACTCCACGTAACGCACCATCAAGCCGTCCAGCAGCTCCTTGGCGTCGGGTTCGTACAGGTAGTCCCAGTGGTGCTTGAGCTCTTCATCCGGAGTCGCCACCAGCGGAATCAACTGCTCCACTGTCGGCTGTTGCGTCATGGTATTGATGAACTTGTTCGAGACCACGGACAAACGGTCGATGCGACCCTCGAGGTACGCATCGAGCATCACCTTGACCGAACCGATCAGATCGTTGATCGACGGTTCCTCGCCCAGGTGGCTGATCGCAGCGACGACGTTGCCACCAAAGTTGCGGAAGAATGCCGCACCCTTGCTGCCGATCACGCAGAGATCGATCTCCACGCCGCGCTCGCGATTGCTCGCCATGTCCTTGACCAGAGCCTTGAACAGGTTGGTATTCAGACCACCGCACAGACCCCGGTCCGAACTCACCACCACGTAGCCGACGCGCTTGACTTCGCGCTCGACCATGAAGGGATGACGGTACTCCGGGTTGGCGTTGGCCAGATGACCGATGACCTGGCGGATACGCTCCGCGTAGGGACGGCTCGACGCCATGCGCTGTTGAGCCCTGCGCATTTTGCTGACCGCCACCTTTTCCATGGCGCTGGTGATCTTCTGCGTGCTTTTGATGCTCGCAATCTTGCTGCGAATCTCTTTTGCGCCTGCCATTTGACACCTATCGGGTTAGCAGGCGGGGGCTGCGAGGCCCCCGCTGCGGCTTACCAGGTTTGGGTGGCCTTGAACTTCTCGATGCCGGCCTTGAGCTGGCCATCGATGTCGTCGTTGAAGTCACCCTTCTCGTTGATCTTGGCCAGCAGAGCGGCGTGATCCCGGTTGAAGTAGGCGATCAGGGCCTGCTCGAAGGCGCCGACCTTGGCGACTTCGATGTCCCGCAGGAAACCACGGTCGGCGGCATACAGCGACAGCGACATGTCGGCGATGGACATCGGCGCATACTGCTTCTGCTTCATCAGCTCGGTAACGCGCTGACCATGCTCGAGCTGCTTGCGGGTGGCTTCGTCCAGGTCGGAGGCGAACTGGGCGAAGGCCGCCAGTTCACGGTACTGAGCCAGGGCGGTACGGATGCCACCGGAGAGCTTCTTGATGATCTTGGTCTGCGCGGCACCGCCTACACGGGATACCGAGATACCGGCGTTGACCGCCGGACGGATGCCCGAGTTGAACATGGCCGATTCCAGGAAGATCTGACCGTCGGTGATCGAGATCACGTTGGTCGGAACGAACGCGGAAACGTCGCCTGCCTGGGTTTCGATGATCGGCAGGGCGGTCAGGGAACCGGTCTTGCCTTTCACTTCGCCGTTGGTGAACTTCTCGACATACTCTTCGGAGACGCGCGAGGCACGCTCCAGCAGACGGCTGTGGAGATAGAACACGTCGCCCGGGTAGGCTTCGCGGCCCGGCGGGCGGCGCAGCAGCAGGGAGATCTGGCGGTAGGCCACGGCCTGCTTGGACAGATCGTCATAGACGATCAGCGCGTCTTCGCCGCGGTCGCGGAAGTACTCACCCATGGTGCAGCCGGCGTACGGTGCGATGAACTGCAGCGCAGCGGATTCGGAGGCGGAAGCGGCCACCACGATGGTGTTGGCCAGGGCGCCGTTCTCTTCCAGCTTGCGCACCACGTTGGCGATGGTCGACTGCTTCTGACCGATGGCCACGTAGACGCAGCGGATGCCGCTGTTCTTCTGGTTGATGATGGCGTCGACGGCCAGAGCGGTCTTACCGATCTGACGGTCACCGATGATCAGCTCGCGCTGGCCACGGCCGACCGGGATCATGGCATCGACCGACTTGTAGCCGGTCTGAACCGGCTGGTCGACCGACTTACGCCAGATCACGCCCGGCGCAACCTTTTCAACCGCGTCGGTGGCGACGTTGTTGAGCGGGCCCTTGCCGTCGATCGGGTTGCCCAGGGCATCGACCACGCGGCCCAGCAGTTCCGGACCGACCGGGACTTCCAGGATGCGCCCGGTGCACTTGGCGCTCATGCCTTCGGCCAGGCTGGTGTAGGCACCCAGCACCACGGCACCGACGGAGTCCTGCTCCAGGTTCAGTGCCATGCCGAAGACGCCGCCCGGGAACTCGATCATTTCGCCGTACATGACGTCGGCGAGACCGTGAATGCGCACGATGCCGTCGGAAACGCTGACGACTGTGCCTTCGTTGCGGGCTTGGGAGGCGACGTCGAGTTTCTCGATGCGCCCCTTGATGATTTCACTAATTTCGGAAGGATTGAGTTGCTGCATAGCTCTGCTGCCCCTTCAAACTCAAGATTTCAATGCTTCGGCCAGCTTCGCGATCTTGCCGCGAACTGAGCCATCGATAACCAGGTCGCCGGCGCGAATGACGACACCACCGATCAGGGTGGCGTCCTCCGCGGCGTGCAGACGCACTTCTCGGCTGAGCCGTGCACTGAGAACCTTGGCGAGTTTGTCTTGCTGTTCATCGCTCAATGCGAAGGCACTGGTGACATCCACGTCGATCGACTTCTCCTGTTCGGCCTTGTACAGCTCGAACAGCGCGACGATCTCCGGCAACAGGGCCAGACGATCGTTCTCGGCGAGAACGTGGATGAAATTGCGTACCTGGGCGTCGAACTTGTCACCACACACCTCGATGAAGGTGGTGGCCTTATCTGTACTCGTCAGACGCGGGGCCTTGAGCACGCGCTGCATGGTGTCGTCCTGCGACACCGCAGACGCCAGGCCGAGCATGGCTGACCAATCGGCCAGCTGCTGGTGGGCCTGGGCGTACTCGAAGGCAGCCTTGGCGTAAGGTCGGGCCAGCGTGGTCAGTTCTGCCATGATCGCGCCCTCGCTTAGATTTCGGCTGCCAGTTTGTTAACCAGCTCCGCATGCGCGTTATGGTCGATGGATACGCCCAGGATCTTCTCGGCGCCGCTGACCGCCAGGCTGCCCACTTGGGCACGCAGGGCGTCCTTGACGCTGTTCAGTTCCTGTTCGATCTCGGCCTGAGCCTGAGCCTTCACGCGATCCGCTTCGACACGCGCCTGTTCACGGGCCTCGTCGACGATCTGGGTACCGCGTTTCTTGGCCTGCTCGATGATCTCGGCTGCCTGGGTTTTGGCTTCGCGCAGTTGTTGGGCCACTTTCTCATGGGCCAACTCCAGGTCACGAGCCGCACGGTTGGCAGCGTCCAGGCCATCTGCAATCTTCTTCTGACGCTCCTGCAAAGCCGTAATGACCGGGGGCCACACGTACTTCATGCAGAACATCACGAAGATGAAGAAGGCAACGGACTGGCCAATCAGGGTTGCATTAATGTTCACGCCAACACCTCGCTCGTTCGTTGTCCGGCAAACCAATCACTCGAATGAACGAGTGATTAGCCAGCGATTTGACCAACGAAGGGGTTCGCGAAGGTGAAGAACAGTGCGATACCAACGCCGATCATGGTCACGGCGTCCAGCAGACCGGCGACGATGAACATCTTGACCTGCAGCATCGGCACCATTTCCGGCTGACGCGCGGCGCCTTCCAGGAACTTGCCGCCCAGCAGGCCGAAGCCAATGGCGGTACCCAGGGCGCCCAGGCCGATCAGCAGAGCAACAGCGATAGCGGTCAGACCAACTACAGTTTCCATCTTTCCTCCCGACTTTTATGTCGTATTGGTTAAGGTTTCTAAGGTAGAGCGGTAAAGCAAAATCGTTTGCAGCATGCCCTCGCGGGCGTCCACCAACATCACCACATCCAGGCCGACGCCCCATCGAGGAGTCGGCCGACGGATGCCTGGGAGCTGTTAGTGGTTGTCTTCGTGCGCCATCGACAGGTAGACGATGGTCAGCATCATGAAGATGAACGCCTGCAGGGTGATGATCAGGATGTGGAACACAGCCCAGGCCCAGTGCAGCACGATGCCGAAGGCGCCCAGCAGCCAGCCGGCACTGAACACCACGGCGATCAGGATGAAGATCAGTTCGCCGGCATAGAGGTTGCCGAACAGACGCAGGGCCAGGGACACCGGCTTGGCGATCAGGGTGACGAACTCGAGCAGGAAGTTCACCGGTACCAGCAGGGCCTGGACCAGGACGTTCTTGCTACCGAACGGATGCAGGGTCAGTTCGCCGAGGAAACCGCCGATGCCCTTGACCTTGATGCTGTAGAAGATGATCAGGGCGAATACCGAGAAGGACAGCCCCAGGGTGGCGTTCGGGTCGGTGGTCGGCACGACGCGGAAGAACAGGTGGCTGTCGCCGCTCAGGTTGGCCGCGATCAGCGGCAACCAGTCAACGGGGATCAGGTCCATGAAGTTCATCAGGAAGACCCAGACGAAGATGGTCAGGGCCAGCGGCGCGATCAGCGGATTGCGGCCGTGGAAGGTCTCCTTGACGCTGGTGTCGACGAACTCCACCAGCACTTCGACGAAGTTCTGCAGGCCGCCGGGCTGACCGCTGGTCGCGCGCTTGGCGGCCATGCGGAACAGCAGGACGAAAACCAGGCCCAATACTACGGACCAGCCCAGGGTATCCACGTGGAATGCCCAGAAACCCATTTCTTTGGCTTGTTCTGCGGTGTGGGCAAAGCCCCAGTCACCATTGGGCAGCTTCCCGAAAGTCAGGTTCTGCAGGTGGTGCTGGATATAGCCCGAAGCGGTTTGTTCTGCCATGGTTGCCTCAAACGCCCTAAGGTCTCAAAAGTCTTATTTTCAGCAGCAGGGGAGCGAACCAGTTGACCAGTTGGGTCAGCAGGAAGACGCCGAATACCGCCAGCGCCTCCAATGGCTTCACGCCTGCGAACGTCAGCGCAAACAGCGCCGCCGTCAAAATCAACTTGCCCGCCTCGCCGGCATAAAACGACCGGACGATGGCCTGGGCGGCCCGCGCCCCGGAATACCGGAACGCCTTGTGGGCGAAGTACAGATTGGGCAACCACGCGATCAGGCCGCCGCACAATCCGGAATAACCGGCCACCACACCATGCCCTTGCCAGAGCAGTACGGCCGCCAGCAACACAACTACCAACTGCACCACCAGCACCGGAAATACCGGCAGGCGATGGAAGGGCAAGCGGTTCGGCGTGCGTACATCCATCGCGATCAACCCTGGAAACGGCCTCTGGTGTCGACACCAAAAAAATCAATAACTTGGCATAGTTTGTGCCGACGAAATGCGCGCAGAGTATAGGGGCGCTTCCCACCCCATTCAACCTTCGGCAACGATTTCCGACTAGTCGTTAAGCGTGCAGATGTTTCAACGAATGTGCGCCAACACGCCTTGCAGCTCATCCAGCGAACTGTAGCGGATGACCAGTTGGCCTTTGCCCTTCTGTCCGTGCTTGATCTGCACCGGCGAGCCCAGGCGCTCAGCCAGGCGCTGTTCGAGGCGGCTGATGTCGGGATCCGGCTTGACCTTCTCGACAGGTTTCTCCTTGCTGTTCAGCCACTGCCGCACCAGTGCCTCGGTTTGGCGCACGGTCAGCCCGCGTGCGACAACATGTCGCGCCCCGTCGACCTGTTGTTCGGCCGGCAGGCCCAGCAAGGCGCGGGCATGGCCCATCTCGAGATCGCCATGGGAGAGCAGGATCTTGATCTCCTCCGGCAGGCCGATCAGGCGCAGCAGGTTGGTGATGGTCGCCCGCGATTTGCCGACGGCCTCGGCGACCTGCTGCTGGGTCAGCTGGAACTCCTGCTGCAGACGCTGCAGGGCGACGGCCTCCTCGATCGGGTTGAGGTCTTCGCGCTGGATGTTCTCGATCAGCGCCATGGCGATGGCGGCCTCGTCCGGCAGCTCTCGGACCATGGCCGGAATGCGCTCCAGGCCGGCCTGGTGGCAGGCGCGCCAACGGCGTTCACCGGCGACGATCTCGTAGCGACCGCCAGCGATCGGGCGCACCACGATCGGCTGCATCACGCCCTGGGCCTTGATCGACTGGGCCAGTTCGTCCAGCGCGGTCGGGTCCATGTCGCGACGCGGCTGGTATTTGCCACGCTGGATCAGCTCCAGCGGCAGGTGTTGCAGTTCCTGGCGGTCGACCTGGACGGCTTCTTCCTGCAAGGCGGTGACACTGGTTCCCCCCAGCAGGGCGTCCAGGCCTCGCCCCAGCCCTCGTTTCTTGGCGGCCATGCGGAATTCCTTATGCGGTAGCGGTGTGGGCGCTGGCGCGCTGTCGGCGAACCAGTTCGCCGGCCAACGCCAGGTAGGCGATGGCACCACGGGATTGCTTGTCGTAGACCAGCGCCGGCATGCCGAAGCTCGGTGCCTCGGCCAGGCGCACGTTGCGCGGGATCACGGTTTGATACAGCTGCTCGGCGAAATGCTCCTTGAGCTGCGCCGAGACGTCGTTGGTCAGGCTGATGCGCGGGTCGTACATGGTGCGCAGCAGCCCCTCGATCCTCAGCTGCGGATTGAGCATCTGGCCGATGCGCTGGATGCTGTTGATCAGATCGCTGAGGCCCTCGAGGGCGTAGTACTCGCACTGCATGGGGATGATCACCCCGTCGGCGGCGACCAGGGCATTGATCGTCAGCATGGACAGCGCGGGCGGGCAGTCGATGAGGATGTAGTCGTAGTTCTCGCGGATCGGCGCCAGGGCATTGCGCAGGCGACTCTCCTTCATCTGCATTTCCAGCAGGGCGACCTCCGCCGCGGTCAGGTCGCGGTTGGCCGGCAGCAACTGGTAGCCGCCGTGTTCGGAGAACTGCATGGCCTCGCCCAGGTTGCACTCGCCGATCAGCACGTCATAGATCGAATACTCGAGGGCATGCTTATCCACACCGCTGCCCATGGTGGCGTTGCCCTGGGGATCGAGGTCGATCAGCAGCACCCGGCGCTTGGTCGCCACCAGCGAGGCCGCCAGGTTGATGCAGGTGGTGGTCTTGCCCACCCCGCCTTTCTGGTTAGCGATTGCGAATACCTTAGCCATCTGCCCTTCCCCCTAGACCGAGCGACGCAGTATCAGCAGATGGCGTTGGCCTTGGCAACCGGGAACCTTGAGCACCTCGGTGGCGATGAGGCGGAAGTCCGCCGGCAGCGCCTGCAGTTCGTCGTCCGGATGCACGCCCTTCATCGCCAGCCAGCGGGTCTGCTGGTCACCCAGATGGCGGGTCCAGTTGGCGAAGTCCTGCAGCGCGCTGAAGGCCCGCGAGCAGATGCCGGCGAACGGCCGGGGGGGCGTGAAGGCCTCGACCCGACTGTGGATAACTTCCAGGTTGGGCAGTTTCAGCTCCAGCTTCACCTGGGTGAGGAAGCGGGTCTTCTTGCCGTTGGAGTCGAGCAGGGTGAAGCGTCGCTGGGGAAACAGGATGGCCAGGGGAATCCCCGGCATGCCGCCGCCGCTGCCGACGTCCAGCCAGTCGTCGCCGCCTTCGGCGACATAGGGCACCACGGACAGGCTGTCGAGCAAATGGCGGGAGACCATCTCGTCGGGATCGCGCACCGCGGTGAGGTTGTAGGCCTTGTTCCACTTGATCAGCAGCGCCAGGTAGGCGAGCAGCTGCTCTTGCTGCGTCGCGGACAGCTCGACGCCGAGCTCGCGGGCGCCCTGGGCCAGCTCCTCGGCATGGCGATGGGTAACCGTGGACATCAGGCGCTGTGCTCCAGCTGGCGGCCGGCGCCGCGTTTCTTCAGGTGGATCAGCAGCAGCGAGATCGCCGCCGGGGTGACCCCGGGAATGCGCGACGCCTGGCCCAGGGTCTGCGGCCTGGTCTCACCGAGCTTGTGCTGGATCTCCTTGGACAGACCGGAGATGGTCGCGTAGTCGATGTCGGCCGGCAGCAGGGTGTCCTCGCTGGCTCGCAGGCGGGCGATCTCCTCCTGCTGGCGGTCGATATAGCCGGCGTACTTGGTCTTGATCTCCACCTGTTCGGCGACCTGGGGGTCCGTGGCGCCACCACCGGTGAGTTCGACCAGGCCGGCATAGTCGATCTCCGGGCGGCTGAGCAGGTTGAGCAGGTTGTACTCGTGGCTCAGCGGCGTGCCGAAGCGCGTGGCGATGGCCTCGCCCTGCGGGGTGTTCGGCCGCACCCAGGTGCTCTTCAGGCGTTGTTCCTCCTGGACGATGCCCTCGCGCTTGGCCTCGAAGGCCGCCCAGCGCGCATCGTCCACCAGGCCCAGCTCGCGGCCCTTGGCGGTCAGGCGCAGGTCGGCGTTGTCCTCGCGCAGGATCAGCCGGTACTCGGCCCGCGAGGTGAACATGCGGTAGGGCTCCTGGGTGCCCAGGGTGATCAGGTCGTCGACCAGCACGCCGAGGTAGGCCTCGTCGCGGCGCGGGCACCAGGCGTCCCGGCCCCGGGCGCGCAGTGCGGCGTTGGCGCCGGCCAGCAGGCCCTGGGCGCCGGCCTCCTCGTAGCCGGTGGTGCCGTTGATCTGGCCGGCGAAGAACAGCCCGCCGATGACCTTGGTCTCCAGGCTGTACTTGAGGTCGCGCGGATCGAAGTAGTCGTATTCGATGGCATAGCCGGGGCGGATGATATGGGCGTTCTCCATGCCGCGGATGGAACGCACCACCTGCAGTTGCACATCGAACGGCAGCGAGGTGGAGATGCCGTTGGGATACAGCTCGTGGGTGGTCAGGCCCTCGGGCTCGATGAACACCTGGTGGCTGTCCTTGTCGGCGAAGCGGTGGATCTTGTCTTCGATCGACGGGCAGTAGCGTGGGCCGACCCCTTCGATCATCCCCGAGTACATCGGCGAACGATCCAGGTTGGCGGCGATGATCTCGTGGGTACGGGCATTGGTATGGGTGATCCAGCAACTGATCTGCCGCGGCTGCTGCTCGGCCTTGCCGAGGAAGGACATCAGCGGCGTCGGCCTGTCGCCAGGCTGCTCGGTCATCTGCGCGAAATCCACCGAGCGGCCGTCGATGCGTGGCGGGGTGCCGGTCTTCAGCCGACCGACGCGCAGCGGTAGTTCACGCAGGCGGCGCGCCAGGGCGATCGAGGGGGGGTCGCCGGCGCGACCACCGGAATAGTTCTGCATGCCGATGTGGATAAGTCCGCCGAGGAAGGTGCCGGTGGTCAGCACCACCGCATCGGCGAGGAAGCGCAGGCCCATCTGGGTGACCACGCCTTTGACCTCATCCTGTTCGACGATCAGGTCGTCCGCCGCCTGCTGGAATATCCACAGGTTGGCCTGGTTCTCCAGGGTCTCGCGGATGGCCGCCTTGTACAGCACCCGATCGGCCTGGGCGCGGGTGGCGCGTACGGCCGGGCCCTTGCGGCTGTTGAGCACGCGGAACTGGATGCCGCCGTGGTCGGTGGCCTGGGCCATGGCGCCGCCGAGGGCATCGATTTCCTTGACCAGGTGACTCTTGCCGATTCCGCCGATGGCCGGGTTGCAGCTCATCTGCCCGAGGGTTTCCACGTTATGGGTCAGCAGCAGGGTCTTCACGCCCATGCGTGCGGCGGCGAGGGCGGCCTCGGTGCCGGCGTGGCCGCCGCCGATGACGATCACCTGAAAACGGGAAGGGAAATCCACCACGCACCTCGTGCCTGTTGAGAATTGGGGGGCTTTTGGGTCGAAAAGCTGGAAAGCCGGCAAGTATAGGCAGTTAGCCCAGTCGAAAGAAGCCTTTTGCACAAAAAATAGCCAACCGGGAAGGAGGCAGCGGGTCGACCGGTTAATAAAGAATATATGAATGAATTTTTATAAAGACTTGTTTTTATGTTTATTACTTATGCAGCGATTTTCTGTGGATAGGTTCCTGCAGGTCCCGCTGCCGGTGACGTTGAGCGATGTATAAGGCTGTGCCATTCCGGTCGGTAGCCGGTGGGAGAGGTGGGTGTAGCCTGTGGAGGAAATGCCCTGTTATACACAGGGACGATTATCCTCAGCTTTTTGGCCGGGTTATCGACTGGGCTCAGGGGCGGTTTTCCACAGGCCTCAGGAGCGTTGTGGATGACCTGCCGCGCGAGGTTTCGCCCAGGCGAACGCCCTCCGGCGGCATGCGCCACAGAGCTTTCGTGGGAAGGGTTAAGCGTTTGGCAGAGGAAGGCCGCTGGCGGCCAGCTATTTGCCGATGCAGAAGCTGGAGAAGATGCGCCCGAGCAGCTCGTCCGAACTGAAGGCGCCGGTGATCTCGCCCAGGGCATGCTGAGCCTGACGCAGGTCTTCGGCGAGCAGTTCGCCGGCGCCGGCCAGGGTCAGCTGGGCGTGGCCGTGGTCGAGGCTGGCTGCGGCCTGGCGCAGGGCCTGCAGGTGCCGGCGGCGGGCGCTGAAGCCGCTCTCGGTGGTCTGCTCGTAGCCCATGCAGGCCTTCAGATGTTCGCGCAGCAATTCCAGCCCGGTACCGGACTTGGCCGACAGGCTGAGGGTCACGTGACCATCGTCACCGACCTCCAGGGCCACCGGCTCGCCGGACAGATCGGCCTTGTTGCGGATCAGGGTGACCCTGGCCGGGTCCGGGCGCTGCTGGAGAAACTCCGGCCACAGGGCGAAGGGATCGCCGGCCTCCGGCGCCGTGGCGTCGACCATCAGGAGGATGCGGTCGGCCTCGGCGATGGCCTTCAGCGCGCGTTCCACGCCGATGCGCTCCACCTGGTCCTCGGTGTCGCGCAGGCCGGCGGTGTCGACCACGTGCAGGGGCATGCCGTCGATGTGGATATGTTCGCGCAGCACGTCGCGGGTGGTGCCGGCGATTTCGGTGACGATGGCCGCCTCGCGCCCGGCCAGGGCGTTGAGCAGGCTCGACTTGCCGGCGTTGGGCCGGCCGGCGATGACCACGGTCATGCCCTCGCGCAGCAGGGCGCCCTGGCCCGCCTCGCGCAGCACTGTGGATAAGTCTTCGCGCAGGCCTTCGAGCAGGCCGAGGACATGGCCGTCGGCGAGGAAGTCGATCTCCTCCTCGGGGAAGTCGATGGCCGCCTCGACATAGATGCGCAACTGGATCAGCCGCTCGGTGAGGGCGTGGATGCGTCGCGAGAACTCGCCCTGCAGGGACCTCAGGGCGTTGCGTGCGGCCTGCTCGGAGCTGGCCTCGATCAGGTCGGCGATGGCTTCCGCCTGGGCCAGGTCGAGCTTGTCGTTGAGGAAGGCCCGCTCGCTGAACTCGCCAGGCCGTGCCTGGCGCGCGCCGAGCTCCAGGCAACGGCGCAGCAGCAGGTCCAGCACCACCGGGCCGCCGTGCCCCTGCAACTCGAGCACGTCCTCGCCGGTGAAGGAGTGGGGGCCGGGGAAGAACAGGCTCAGCCCCTCGTCGATCAGCTGGTCGTGCTGCGCATAAAAGGCGCCGTAATGGGCATAGCGCGGCTGTAGTTCGCGCTGGCAGATGTCGCGGGCGATCGCTCCCGCCAGCGGGCCGGAGACGCGCACTATGCCGACCCCGCCACGGCCCTGGGCGGTGGCGACGGCGGCGATGGTTTCACGGAGGGTTTGCATGCTGGACTCCGAAGGCTGGATAGCAAGACGCCCCACTGCGGGGGCGTCTTGTTTAGCGCTCAGAAGCGGGGGCGGGTCAGGCGGCAGCAGCCTTGCTCGCGGCTTCGATCTTGCGGGTAATGTACCACTGCTGGGCGATGGACAGGACGTTGTTGACCACCCAATACAGCACCAGACCGGCCGGGAACCAGAGGAAGAAGAAGGTGAAGATGATCGGCATCAGCTTCATCACCCGGGCCTGCATCGGATCCGGCGGCGTCGGATTGAGCTGCTGCTGGATGAACATGGTGGCGCCCATGATGATCGGCAGGATGAAGAACGGATCCTTGATCGACAGGTCGGTTATCCACAGCAGCCAGGGCGCCTGGCGCATCTCCACGCTTTCCAGCAGTACCCAGTAGAGGGCGAGGAACACCGGCATCTGCACCAGGATCGGCAGGCAGCCGCCGAGCGGGTTGATCTTCTCCTTCTTGTACAGCTCCATCATCGCCTGGGACATCTTCTGGCGATCGTCGCCGAACTGTTCCTTCAACGCCTGCAACTTGGGCGATACCGCCCGCATGCGCGCCATCGACTTGTAGCTGGCGGCCGACAGCGGGAAGAACGCCAGCTTGATGATGATGGTCAGGACGATGATCGACCAGCCCCAGTTGCCCAGCAGGTCGTGGATATGGCCGAGCAGCCAGAAGATCGGCTTGGCCAGGAACCAGAGGATGCCGTAGTCGACGGTCAGATCCAGGCCGGGCGACAGCGCCTCGAGGTTGTCCTGGGTCTTCGGGCCGGCGTAGAGGATGGCGCTGGCCTCGGCACTGGCGCCGGCCGGTATGTTCAGTGCGGGACCGGTGAAGCCGATGATGTAGTTGCCCTGGCTGTCCTTGCGGGTCTGCACCAGGTTGCTGCTGTCCTTGGCCGGGATCCAGGCGGTGACGAAGTAGTGCTGCAGCCAGGCGATCCAGCCACCCTGCACGGTTTCGCGCAGGTTCTTGTCGTCCATGTCGCCGGTGGAAACCTTGGTGTAGGGCTTCTCCTGGGTCCAGAGGGCGGCGCCCAGGTAGGTCGCGGTGCCGGTGGCGGTGCTGGACGACGGGTCGCTGCTGTCGTCGCGCTTGAGCTGGGCAAACAGGTTGCCGGTCCAGGCCTGGCCACTCTGGTTGTCGATCTGGTAGCCGACGTTCAGGTCGTACTGGCCGCGCTCGAAGGTGAAGCGCTTGGTGTAGTTGACCCCGGCCTCACTGAACTGCAGTTCGACCACCAACTGGTCCTGGCCATCGGCCAGACGGTATTCGCGCCGTTCGCTGCGGTACAGCGGGCGACCGCTGGCGCGAGCGTCAGGGCCGTTGGCGCCGGTCAGGCCGCTCTGCGCCAGGTACAGGCGCTCGCTGCCGTTGTCGAACAGCTGGAACGGCACGTCCGGACGATCCTGCCGGCGCGGGTACTGCAGCAGGTGCAGCTGCACCACGTCGCCGCCACGGGGGTCGATGGACAGGTCCAGGACATCGGTCTTGACCCGGATCAGCTCGTCGCTGACCGGGCTGCCGACCACCGCCGCCTCACTGGCTTCGGTGCCAGCCGTCGGCACATCGTCGCTGCTGGCGGCAACGGCGGTTTCCGGCAAGCCGGGTACGGTGCTACTGGCTGGGGCGGTCTGAGTCGGCAGCGCAGCTTGGCCATAGTCCTGGTTCCACTGGAGAACCATCATATAGGACACGATTGCCAGGGCGACGATCAGGATCGTGCGTTGAATATCCATGATTATTCGGCCATCGAAGAGGATCGGGAGGATTTCGCGGAGGGTACCGGATCGTAGCCACCGGGGTTCCAGGGGTGGCAGCGACCGAGCCGACGGAGAGTCAGCCAGCCACCACGCAGGAGGCCATGATGTTCGATGGCTTCCTGGGCGTAGCAGGAACAGCTGGGATAGAAGCGACAGTGACTGGCCATCAGCGGGCTGATGGCATAGCGGTAGAACTGGATTGAAAGCAGAGCCAGTTTACGCATGGGGACTGTCGCTTACCCCGGGTCGGGCATTGGCCTGCGGGGCAGCTTTGTCGCGCGCCAGGCGTTTCCAGAGCTTGCCGAACTGGTGGGCCAGTTCGGCGTTCTGCAAGTCGCCCAAGCCTTTACGTGCCACCACCACTATGTCCCAGCCTGCCAGGGCATCCTGGTTGAGGCGGAAGGATTCGCGGATCTGGCGTTTCAGGCGATTGCGTTCAACCGCGAGCTTGACGCTCTTCTTGCCGATCACCAGGCCCAGTCGGGGATGATCCAGCTCGTTGTTGCGCGCGAGCAGCAGGACATTTCTGCCCGGAGCCTTGCCGCTGGGGGAGTCGAAGACTGCCTTGAACTGGCGGGGGGTCAGCAGACGCTTTTCCCGGCCGAAGCCTCGACTCACCACAAGACAGAATGCTTAGACAGTCAGACGCTTACGGCCCTTGGCGCGGCGACGCGACAGGACGGCACGGCCGTTCTTGGTGGCCATACGGGCACGGAAGCCGTGGGTGCGAGCGCGCTTGATGGTGCTGGGTTGGAAAGTGCGTTTCATGATGCGGTACCTGGGTGGTCGACGACGGGCCGGAATGGCCCCGGTTTTAAGAGACCGGCGATTGTAGAGAAAGCCGTGGGTCAGGTCAATTTCCAACCAGGCTTTCCGCCGATCAGAAAGAATATAAAGAAGAGAATATTTAAAGATGTTTTGTAGTGCTTATGATGATTAGGCCGAGGCTTTTCTGTGGATAAGTAGCTGAGAGCCTCTTCAGGCATGGGCTCAAGGGGTGGGGCAAGTCTGTCGAAAAACGGTGCTGCGGCTGTGTGGAGGGGGCGGATAAGCTGAGGATGAAACGCCGGGTTATCCACAGTGGGGTTATGCCTAGAGTTGTGCCCCGGTTTATCCAAGGGCTAGCGGCTTCGTTATCCACAGAGTTTCCGGGTGTCGGCGGAGTACCTCGCCGTTGCGGTAAGATCTTGATTTCCCTTGGTGGAGGGGCCGCTTTCGTGTGGATAACTCGTCCGGCGGAAGCTACAATGGCGGCTGTTTTTGCCTCACCGCCTTTCGACTTAGGGGATATCCGTGTCCGTGGAACTTTGGCAGCAGTGCGTGGAACTCCTGCGCGATGAACTGCCTGCTCAGCAATTCAACACCTGGATCCGTCCACTGCAGGTCGAAGCCGAAGGCGACGAGCTTCGCGTCTATGCGCCCAATCGCTTCGTGCTCGATTGGGTCAACGAGAAGTACCTGGGGCGCCTGCTCGAACTCCTGGCCGAACGGGCCAACGGCCTGGTTCCAGCGCTTTCCTTATTAATAGGCAGCAAGCGTGCGGCGGCCTCGCGAGGCGCGCCGAGCGTGGCGAGTAGCCCGGCCCCTGTCGGCGCTGCGCCCAGTCAGCCGAGTATGGCGCCCCCTCCAGCACTCGAGCAGCCCTCCCGCGCGCGGTTCGACGGCTCGGCGCAAGCCGGTGCCGGCCAGCCACAGCAACCGGTGCGCAGCGAACGCACGGTGCAGGTAGAGGGGGCGCTCAAGCACACCAGTTACCTGAACCGGACCTTTACCTTCGACAATTTCGTCGAGGGCAAGTCCAACCAGCTGGCCAGGGCAGCAGCCTGGCAGGTCGCCGACAACCCCAAGCATGGCTACAACCCGCTGTTCCTCTATGGCGGCGTGGGCCTGGGCAAGACTCACCTGATGCATGCGGTGGGCAATCACCTGCTGCAGAAGAACCCCAACGCCAAGGTGGTCTACCTGCATTCCGAGCGTTTCGTCGCCGACATGGTCAAGGCCCTGCAGCTCAATGCGATCAACGAGTTCAAGCGCTTCTACCGTTCGGTGGATGCGCTGCTGATCGACGACATCCAGTTCTTCGCCAAGAAGGAGCGCTCCCAGGAGGAGTTCTTCCACACCTTCAACGCCCTGCTCGAGGGCGGCCAGCAGGTGATCCTCACCAGCGACCGCTACCCCAAGGAGATCGAGGGGCTGGAAGAGCGCCTGAAGTCGCGCTTCGGCTGGGGGCTGACGGTGGCGGTGGAGCCGCCGGAGTTGGAAACCCGGGTGGCGATCCTGATGAAGAAGGCCGATCAGGCCAAGATCGATCTGCCGCATGACGCGGCGTTCTTTATCGCCCAGCGCATTCGCTCCAACGTGCGCGAGCTGGAAGGCGCCTTGAAGCGGGTGATCGCGCACTCCCATTTCATGGGCCGCGACATTACCATCGAGCTGATCCGCGAGTCGCTGAAAGACCTGCTGGCGCTGCAGGACAAGCTGGTGAGCATCGACAATATCCAGCGCACGGTCGCCGAGTACTACAAGATCAAGATTTCCGATCTGCTGTCCAAGCGCCGCTCCCGTTCGGTGGCCCGCCCGCGTCAGGTGGCCATGGCCCTGTCCAAGGAGCTGACCAACCACAGTCTGCCGGAGATCGGCGACGCCTTCGGCGGGCGCGATCACACCACGGTATTGCATGCATGCCGTAAGATTGCTGAACTTAGGGAATCCGACGCGGACATCCGCGAGGACTACAAGAATCTGCTGCGTACACTGACCACTTAACTCCGCCATTCCACTAGGCAAGGGACTAGACCATGCATTTCACCATTCAACGCGAAGCCCTGTTGAAACCGCTGCAACTGGTCGCCGGCGTCGTGGAACGCCGTCAGACCTTGCCGGTGCTGTCCAATGTGCTGCTGGTGGTCGAGGGCCAGCAGCTGTCGCTGACCGGCACCGACCTGGAGGTCGAGCTGGTCGGCCGGGTGACCCTGGAAGAGGCCGCCGAGCCCGGCGAGATCACGGTGCCGGCGCGCAAGCTCATGGACATCTGCAAGAGCCTGCCGAGCGACGCGCTGATCGATATCCGCGTCGACGAGCAGAAGCTGCTGGTCAAGGCCGGGCGTAGCCGCTTCAGCCTGTCGACCCTGCCGGCCAACGACTTCCCGACCGTGGAAGAAGGGCCGGGCTCGCTGACCTTCAGCCTGGTGCAGAGCAAGCTGCGTCGGCTGATCGAGCGCACCAGTTTCGCCATGGCCCAGCAGGACGTGCGCTACTACCTCAACGGCATGCTCCTGGAAGTGCAGAGCGGCGTGTTGCGTGCAGTCGCCACCGATGGTCACCGCCTGGCGATGTGCTCGATGGAAGCGGCGATCGAACAGGTCGAACGCCACCAGGTCATAGTGCCGCGCAAGGGCATCCTGGAGCTGGCGCGCCTGCTCACCGAGCAGGATGGCAGTGTCAGCGTGGTGCTGGGCCAGAACCACATCCGGGCCACCACCGGCGAGTTCACCTTCACCTCCAAGCTGGTCGACGGCAAGTTCCCGGACTACGAGCGTGTGCTGCCGCGCGGCGGTGACAAGCTGGTGGTGGCCGACCGTCAGGGACTGCGCGAGGCGTTCAGCCGCACCGCCATTCTGTCCAACGAAAAGTATCGTGGCATCCGCCTGCAACTGGCCGCCGGTCTGCTGAAGATCCAGGCCAACAACCCGGAGCAGGAAGAGGCCGAAGAAGAAATCGCCGTGGATTACAGCGGCAGCGCCTTGGAGATCGGCTTCAACGTCAGCTACCTGCTGGACGTGCTGGGCGTGATGACCACCGAGCAGGTGCGGCTGATTCTTTCCGACGCCAACAGCAGCGCGTTGGTTCAGGAAGCCGACAACGACGATTCCGCCTATGTCGTGATGCCGATGCGCCTGTAACCCTGCATGTCCCTGACCCGCGTCACTGTCACCGCGGTGCGCAACCTGCACCCGGTGACGCTCTCCCCCTCCCCTCGCATCAATATCCTCCACGGCGCCAACGGCAGCGGCAAGACCAGCCTGCTCGAGGCCGTGCACCTGCTCGGACTGGCGCGCTCCTTTCGCAGCAGTCGTCTGCTTCCGCTGATCCAGTACGAGCAGCCGACCTGCACGGTTTTCGGCCAGGTGCTCCACGCCGATGGCCGGCTGTGCAGTCTGGGCGTCTCCCGTGATCGCCACGGCGAGCTGCAGATCCGTATCGATGGACAGAGTGCGCGCAGCACGGCGCAACTGGCGGATGCCCTGCCGCTGCAGTTGATCAATCCGGATAGTTTTCGCCTGCTGGAGGGGGCACCGAAGATCCGCCGGCAGTTCCTCGACTGGGGAGTGTTCCACGTGGAACCGCGCTTTCTACCGGCCTGGCAGCGCCTGCAGAAGGCCCTGCGGCAGCGGAACTCATGGCTGCGGCATGGTACACTTGATGCCGCTTCGCAGGCGGCCTGGGACCGTGAATTGTGCCTGTCCAGCGACGAGATCGACGGCTATCGGCGTGCCTATATCCAGGCGCTGAAGCCCGTCTTCGAGCGCACGCTCAGCGAGCTGGTGGAACTGCAGGGGCTGACCCTCAGTTACTACCGTGGCTGGGACAAGGAACGCGAGTTGAGTGAGGTGCTGGCTGCATCCCTTTCCAGAGACCAGCAGATGGGACATACCCAGGCCGGACCTCAGCGGGCCGATCTCAGGTTGCGACTGGGTGCGCACAACGCCGCCGACATCTTGTCGCGCGGCCAGCAGAAATTGGTTGTCTGCGCCCTGCGCATCGCTCAGGGCCATTTGGTCGACCAGGCCAAGCGCGGCCAGTGCATCTATCTGGTGGATGACTTGCCGTCAGAACTGGATGAGCTGCACCGTCGCGCGCTGTGCCGTTTATTGGAAGATTTGCACTGCCAGGTGTTTATCACCTGCGTAGACCACGAATTGTTGCGGGAAGGCTGGCGCACGGATACGCCGGTAGCAGTGTTCCACGTGGAACATGGCGGCATCACCCAGACCCACGACCACCGGGAGTGAAGGCATGAGCGAAAACCAAACGTACGACTCCAACAACATCAAGGTCCTCAAGGGCCTGGATGCCGTACGCAAGCGACCTGGTATGTACATCGGCGACACCGACGATGGCAGCGGTCTGCACCACATGGTGTTCGAGGTGGTCGATAACTCGATTGACGAAGCGCTCGCCGGTTACTGCAGCGAGATCACCATCACCATTCATCCAGACGAGTCCATCAGCGTGCGCGACAACGGTCGCGGCATCCCGGTGGATATCCACAAGGACGAGGGCGTGTCCGCCGCCGAGGTGATCATGACCGTCCTGCATGCCGGCGGTAAGTTCGACGACAACAGCTACAAGGTCTCCGGCGGTCTGCACGGGGTCGGCGTATCTGTGGTCAACGCGCTGTCCAAGGAGCTGATCCTGACGATCCGCCGCAATGGCAAGATCTGGGAGCAGACCTACGTCCATGGCGTGCCCCAGGCGCCCCTCGCGGCCGTGGGCGATACCGACGGTACCGGCACCCAGATCCACTTCCGCCCCTCGGAAGAGACCTTCCACAACATCCACTTCAGCTGGGACATCCTGGCCAAGCGCCTGCGCGAGCTGTCGTTCCTCAACTCCGGGGTGGGTATCCTGCTGAAGGACGAGCGCAGCGGCAAGGAGGAGCTGTTCAAGTACGAGGGGGGGCTGCGTGCCTTCGTCGAGTATTTGAACATCAACAAGTCCACGGTCAACCAGGTGTTCCACTTCAACGTCCAGCGCGACGACGGTGTCGGCGTGGAAGTCGCCCTGCAGTGGAACGACAGCTTCAACGAGAACCTGCTGTGCTTCACCAACAACATTCCCCAGCGTGACGGCGGCACCCACCTGGCAGGTTTCCGCTCGGCGCTGACGCGCAACCTGAACGCCTATATCGAGCAGGAAGGCCTGGCCAAGAAGCACAAGATCTCCACCACCGGCGACGATGCCCGCGAAGGCCTCACGGCGATCATCTCGGTCAAGGTGCCGGACCCCAAGTTCAGTTCCCAGACCAAGGACAAGCTGGTCTCCTCCGAGGTGAAGACCGCGGTGGAACAGGAGATGGGCAAGTACTTCTCCGACTTCCTGCTGGAGAACCCCAACGAAGCCAAGGCCGTGGTCGGCAAGATGATCGACGCGGCTCGGGCCCGCGAAGCCGCCCGCAAGGCGCGGGAGATGACCCGGCGCAAGGGCGCGCTGGACATCGCCGGACTGCCCGGCAAACTGGCCGACTGCCAGGAGAAGGACCCGGCGCTGTCCGAACTCTACATAGTGGAGGGTGACTCCGCCGGCGGCTCGGCCAAGCAGGGCCGCAACCGCAAGACCCAGGCGATCCTGCCGCTCAAGGGCAAGATCCTCAACGTCGAGAAGGCCCGCTTCGACAAGATGATCTCCTCCCAGGAGGTCGGCACCCTGATCACCGCCCTCGGCTGTGGCATCGGCCGTGAGGAATACAACATCGACAAGCTGCGCTACCACAACATCATCATCATGACCGATGCCGATGTCGACGGTTCGCACATCCGTACCCTGCTGCTGACCTTCTTCTTCCGCCAGCTCCCCGAGCTGGTCGAGCGTGGCTACATCTATATCGCCCAGCCGCCGCTGTACAAGGTCAAGCGCGGCAAGCACGAGCAGTACATCAAGGACGACGAGGCCATGGAAGAGTACATGACCCAATCGGCCCTGGAGGACGCCAGCCTGCACGTCAACGAGAGTGCACCCGGCCTGTCCGGAGAGGCCCTGGAGCGTTTGGTCAACGACTACCGCATGGTGATGAAGACCCTCAAGCGCCTGTCGCGTCTGTACCCCCAGGAACTCACGGAGCACTTCGTCTACCTGCCGGCGGTGACCCTGGAGCAGCTGGCCGACAAGGACGCCATGCAAGGCTGGCTGCAGCAGTTCGAGACGCGCTTGAAGACCATGGAGAAATCCGGCCTGGTGTACAAGACCAGCCTGCGCGAAGACCACGAGCGGCATCTGTGGTTGCCGGAGGTCGAGCTGATCTCCCACGGCATCTCCAATTACATCACCTTCAACCGTGACTTCTTCTCCAGCAACGACTACAGGACGGTCACCAGCTTGGGCGATCAGCTCAACAATCTGCTGGAGGACGGCGCCTATGTGCAGCGTGGCGAGCGCAAGAAGCCGGTCAGCACCTTCAAGGACGCCTTGGGCTGGCTGATGACCGAGAGCACCAAGCGCCACAGCATCCAGCGCTACAAGGGACTCGGCGAGATGAACCCGGACCAGCTGTGGGAAACCACCATGGACCCGGAAGTGCGCCGCATGCTCAAGGTACGGATCGAGGACGCGATTGCCGCGGATCAGATCTTCAACACCCTGATGGGCGACGAGGTGGAGCCGCGTCGCGACTTCATCGAAACCAACGCCCTGGCGGTGTCCAACCTGGACGTCTAAGCCGTTTTCCTGTGGGTATAGCGAGTGGCTTACACGGATTGGCGCGTTTGGATATATAGAACTCCGTCGCTCGCGACTAATCTATACCCGTCCACTAAGCGAAGGACTCGCTTGGAATCAAGGATGATAGACCATCGCTAGGAAGCACCGACAGGATGTCTAATGGTCAGGAAAAAACCCGCTTCGGCGGGTTTTTTGTTATTTGCTTAAGCCTACGTTTGTCCCCCGACCTGTTCATTCCTGTCACTCGATCTTGGCAGGAATGACACCGCGTCGAATGGTGGCTCGGGCTCTAGCCTGGAGCATGAAAAAGCCGGCCACTAGGGCCGGCTTTTTTGTCTCCTGTAGAAACTTATGCACGCAAACGACAAAATTCTGAAGGCTAATAAAGGCTAATCAATTCAGCTATTTACGGCCAGCATTACGGCCTGTTGACGCTTTTCTTGCACAGCTTATCCACAGACGGGTCAGTTCGGTTCGACGGACTCGCCGAATGGCGCGGCGGGGCCGAGTGCGCCGATATCGCGCTGCGCCTGAGCGACCCAGGCGAAGGCGCGGTCGTTCAGCTCGGCGATCGCCCGCGGCCCCTCGCCTTCGGCGTGCAACGCCGGGCCTATGACGACCTGAATGGTGCCGGGCTTCTTGCTCCAACCCTCCTTGGGCCAGAACTCGCCGGCGTTGTGCGCCACCGGCAGCACCGGCAGGTTGGCATTGACCGCCAGGGCCGCGCCGCCGCGGGAGAACTTGCCGATCTGGCCGCTGGGGATGCGCGTGCCTTCCGGAAAGATCAGCACCCAGGCGCCCTGCTGCAGGCGTTCGTGGCCCTGCTTGGCGAGCTGCTTGAGCGCCGCCTTGGGGTTGCTGCGGTCGATCGCAATGGGGCTGAGCATGGCCATCGCCCAACCGAAGAAGGGGATATGCAGCAGCTCGCGCTTGAGCACCTGGCTGAGGGGCTCGAACTGCGCGGAGAGGAAGAAGGTCTCCCAGGTGCTCTGGTGCTTGGCGAGGATCACGCAGGGTCGTTGCGGGATGTTCTCCAGACCTTTGACCTCATAGCGAATGCCCACCAGCACCTTGGCCAGCCAGACGGCGAAGCGGCACCAGGTCTGGTTGACGAAGCGGTAGCGGGCACGGAACGGCAGGAGGGGCGCGACGAAGACGCTGAGGATGCACCAGAAGCAGGCGCTCAGCGCCAGCAGCAGGTAAAAAAGGACGGTTCTAGCGGACTGCACTGGCGACATAGGAGCCTTTACCGTGGCAGGTCGGAGCCTGCGTTATCAGGAGAGAAGATGGTCGGCGACCGCCGCCAGATCCTCGAATACCAGGGTGCCCTCTGGCAATGCCTTGGCCAGGGTGCGTTCGCCCTTGCCGGTCTTGACCAGCACGGGCCGACAATCGACGGCGCGGGCGGCATCGAGGTCACCGCTGCTGTCGCCGACGAACCAGACGCCAGTGAGTGGCACCGCGTAATGCTCGGCGATGGCCTGGAGCATGCCGGGTCTGGGTTTGCGGCAGGCGCAGCCGTCGTCCGGCCCGTGGGGGCAATGGACGATCAGGCCGAGCTCGCCGCCCTGCTCCGCCACCAGTTGGCGCAGGCGCGCGTGCATCGCCTCCAGGGTCGCCAGATCATAGTAGCCGCGGGCCAGCCCCGACTGGTTGGTGGCCACCGCCACGGTCCAGCCGGCCCTGGACAGGCGGGCGATGGCCGCGATGGCCCCGGGCAGCGGGATCCACTCCTCGAGGGATTTTATGTAGGCGTCGGAGTCGTGATTGATCACGCCGTCGCGGTCGAGAATCAGTAGTTTCATATGCCTAGCTTCGTGCTGAGGAGGGCCTGGGCACCAAGGCTAAAGCCCTGGTGCCGATGCCTGTTCCGGCCGGGCGTCAGCCCAGCACGGAGATGTCGGCGACGCCGAGGAACAGGCCGCGCAGCCGCGCCAGCAGCGCGTAGCGGTTGGCCCGCACGGCCGGCTCCTCGGCATTGACCAGCACCGCCTCGAAGAAGCTGTCCACCGGCTCGCGCAGGCTGGCCAGGTGCTCCAGGGCTTCGCGGTAGCAGCGCGCCGCCGCCATCGGCAGCACCGCCTGCTCGGCGTGCGCCACGGCCTCGGCCAGGGCCTGTTCGGCCGGCTCCTGCAGCAGTGCGGCGTCGACCTGGGCCGGTACCTCGCCGTCGAACTTGCTCAGCAGGTTCCACACCCGCTTGTTCGCCGCGGCCAGGGCCTCGGCCTCGCTGCGGGCGCGGAAGGCCTGGACCGCCTGCACGCGCTGGTCGAAGTCCAGCGGCGCTCTCGGGTTGAGGGCGCGCACCGACTGGTACACGGCCACATCCACGCCCTCGTCCTCGTAGCGCGCGCGCAGGCGGTCGAAGACGAAATCCTGCACCTGGGCGGCCAGGCCGTCGGCCTTGACCTTGTCGGCGAACTGCTCGATGGCGAAGGCCAGGGTGTCGTTCAGGTCCAGGTCCAGGCCTTTCTCGATCAGGATGCGCAGCACGCCGAGGGCGGCGCGACGCAGGGCGTAGGGGTCCTTGCTGCCGGTGGGCAGCATGCCGATGCCGAAGATGCCGACCAGGGTGTCGAGCTTGTCGGCCAGGGCCACGGCGGCGCCGGTGAGGGTGCTCGGCAGTTCCGCGCCGGCGCCGCGCGGCATGTACTGCTCGTTCAGCGCCAGGGCCACATCCTCGGCCTCGCCGTCGTGCTTGGCGTAGTAGTAGCCGGCGATACCCTGCATCTCCGGGAACTCGCCGACCATCTCGCTGGCCAGGTCGCACTTGCTGAGCAGGCCGGCCCGCGCCGCGCGCTCGGCGTCGCCGCCGACCCGTTCGGCGATGAAGGCGGCTAGCTGGGAAACCCGCTGGGCCTTCTCGAACACCGAACCGAGCTGGGCCTGGAACACCACGCCGGCCAGGCGCTGGTTGAAGTGCTCCAGCGGCAGCTTCTGGTCCTGCTTGAAGAAGAACTCGGCGTCGGTCAGGCGCGGGCGCACCACCTTCTCGTTGCCCGAGACGATCTGCGCCGGGTCCTTGCTCTCGACGTTGGCCACGGTGATGAAGCGTGGCAGCAGCTTGCCGCTGGCATCCAGCAGGCAGAAGTACTTCTGGTTGTCCTGCATGGTGGTGATCAGGGCTTCCTGAGGCACCGCGAGGAAGCGTTCCTCGAAGGAGCAGACCAGCGGCACCGGCCACTCGACCAGGGCGCTGACTTCGTCGAGCAGCGCCGCCGGTACTATGGCGCTGCCCTGCTGCTCGGCGGCCAGTTCGGCGACGCGGCTGGCGATCAGCGCGCGGCGCTCGGCGAAGTCGGCCAGCACATAGGCGCTGCGCAGGTCTTCCAGGTAGGTGGCGGCGCTGCTGATGCGCACCTTGGCCGGGCTGTGGAAGCGGTGGCCGCGGGACTCGCGGCCGGCCTTCTGGGCGAGGATCTCGCAGTCGATCACCTGGTCGCCGAACAGCATCACCAGCCACTGGGTCGGGCGCACGAACTCGTCGCGCCGCGCCGCCCAGCGCATGCGCTTGGGAATCGGCAGCTCGTTCAGCGAGGCCTCGACTATCGCCGGCAGCAGGGCGCTGGCCGGTTGCCCGGGAATGCGCTGGGTGTAGCGCAGCTTGGGCCCGCTCTGGTCGATCTCGGCCAGCTCCACGCCGCACTTCTTGGCGAAGCCGAGGGCGGCCTGGGTCGGCTCGCCGGCGGCGTTGAAGGCGGCCTGCAGCGGCGGGCCGTCGAGGTTGTGGCTGCGATCGGGCTGCTGGCTGGCCAGCTGGTCGATCTGCACCGCCAGGCGCCGCGGCGCGGCGTACATGCGGCTGGCCCGGTAGTCGAGGCCGGCGGCCTTGAGGCCCTTCTCGATGCCGGTGAGGAAGGCTTCGCCGAGGCTCTTCAGGGCCTTGGGCGGCAGCTCTTCGGTGCCCAGTTCGACGAGGAAATCCAATGCACTCATTCTGCAGCCTCCAGCTTGGCCAGTACTTCGTCACGCAGTTCGGGGGTGGCCATGGGGAAGCCGAGTTTGCGCCGCGCCTGCAGGTAGCTTTGGGCCACGGCGCGGGCCAGGGTGCGCACGCGCAGGATGTAGCGCTGGCGTTCGGTCACCGAGATGGCGCGACGGGCGTCGAGCAGGTTGAAGGTGTGCGAGGCCTTGAGCACCATCTCGTAGGTCGGCAGCGGCAGCTCCAGTTCGATCAAACGGTTGGCTTCGCTCTCGTAGAAGTCGAACAGCTCGAACAGTTTCTCGACGTTGGCGTGCTCGAAGTTGTAGGTGGACTGCTCCACCTCGTTCTGATGGAACACGTCGCCGTAGGTGACCTTGCCGAACGGGCCGTCGGTCCACACCAGGTCGTAGACCGAGTCGACGCCCTGGATGTACATGGCCAGGCGCTCGAGGCCGTAGGTGATCTCGCCGGTCACCGGGTAGCACTCGATGCCGCCGGCCTGCTGGAAGTAAGTGAACTGGGTCACTTCCATGCCGTTCAGCCAGATCTCCCAGCCCAGGCCCCAGGCGCCCAGGGTCGGCGACTCCCAGTTGTCCTCGACGAAACGGATGTCGTGCACCAGGGGGTCGATGCCGATGGCCGCCAGCGAGCCCAGGTACAGCTCCTGGAAGTTCTCGGGATTGGGCTTGAGCACCACCTGGAACTGGTAGTAGTGCTGCAGACGGTTGGGGTTCTCGCCATAGCGGCCGTCGGTGGGGCGGCGGCTCGGCTGCACGTAGGCGGCGTTCCAGGATTCCGGGCCGACGGCGCGCAGGAAGGTGGCGGTGTGGAAGGTGCCGGCGCCCACTTCCATGTCGTAGGGCTGCAGCACCACGCAGCCCTGCTCGGCCCAGTACTGCTGCAGGGTCAGGATCAGGTCTTGGAAGGTGCGCACGGCAGGCGTAGTCTGGCTCACGAAAAATTCACCTGTTGAGGCTGCGACGGAAAACCCGGGAGTATAACCCAATCCGTCCACCCTCCACCGCCCGGGAAGGCCCTATGCCACGCTGCTTCTGGTGCACCGAAGACCCGCTCTACCAGGCCTATCACGACCGCGAATGGGGGGTGCCGCAGCGCGATCCCCAGGCCCTGTTCGAGCTGCTGTTGCTCGAGGGCTTCCAGGCCGGCCTGTCGTGGATCACCGTGTTGAAGAAGCGCGCGCGCTATCGGGAGGTGCTGCACGGCTTCGACCCCGAGCGCCTGGCGCAGCTGAGCGACGCCGAGATCGACGCCTTGATGCAGGACCCCGGCATCATCCGCAACCGCCTCAAGCTCAAGGCTGCGCGGCAGAACGCTCGGGCCTGGCTCAGGCTGGAGGACCCGGTGGCGCTGCTCTGGTCCTTCGTCGGCGGCGCGCCGAAGGTCAACCACTTCGCCGCGCGCGGCGAGGTGCCGGCGGTCACCGCCGAGGCCGAGGCCATGAGCCGCGCGCTGAAGAAGGCCGGCTTCACCTTCGTCGGTCCGACCATCTGCTACGCCTACATGCAGGCCGCCGGCATGGTCATGGACCACACCACCGACTGCGAGCGCTACGCCGAGCTGGCGGCCGGCTGACTCCGCCCGCCGGACAACGCCCCTGCGGCTGCATGGCGGGCCGCGGCCTGGTTACAATAGGCGTTTTGCGATTTCCTGGAGTTGCCTGTGGAGAAGCTCAAAGGTGTGCTGGTGGTGGGCTTCCTGCGCCTGCTCGCCCTGCTGCCCTGGCGTGCCGTGCAAGGACTGGGCAGCGCCATCGGCTGGCTGATGTGGAAACTGCCCAATGGCTCGCGCAGCGTCGCCAGCACCAACCTGAGCAAGTGCTTTCCGGAGCTGGACGCGGCGGCCCATCAGCGCCTGCTGCGCGAGAGCCTGGCGGGCATCGGCAAGACCCTGACCGAGAGCGCCTGCGCCTGGGTCTGGCCGGCGCACAAGTCGCTGGCCCTGGTGCGCGAGGTGGAGGGCCTGGAGGTGCTGCAGCAGGCCCTGGCCTCCGGCAAGGGGGTAGTCGGCATCACCAGCCACCTGGGTAACTGGGAGGTGCTCAATCACTTCTACTGCGCCCAGTGCAAGCCGATCATCTTCTACCGTCCGCCCAAGCTCAAGGCGGTGGACGAGCTGCTGGCCAAGCAACGGGTGCAGATGGGCAACCGCGTGGCGCCCTCGACCAAGGAGGGCATCCTCAGCGTCATCAAGGAGGTGCGCCGCGGCGGCGCCGTGGGCATTCCCGCCGACCCCGAGCCGAGCCTGTCCGCCGGCGTGTTCGTGCCCTTCTGCGGCGTGCCGACCCTGACCAGCAAGTTCGTCCCCGGCATGCTCGCCGGCGGCAAGGCCCTGGGGGTGTTCCTGCATGCCCTGCGCCTGGCCGACGGCAGCGGCTACAAGGTCATACTCGAGGCCGCGCCCGAAGGCATGTACAGCGAGGATGTCGGCGAGGGCGTGGCCGCGATGAGCGCGGTGATCGAGCGCTACGTGCGCACCTATCCGAGCCAGTACATGTGGAGCATGAAGCGCTTCAAGAAGCGTCCGGACGGCGAGCCGAAGTGGTACTAGCGCCGCAGGCCCCCCTAGGGTTTCTGTCGCCTTCGCGAAGACCGGCTGGCACTATGCTCGGGTCATTTCCAGCGCCCTAGTCGAGGATATCTGCAGTCATGTCCAACCAGCGCCAACATGTCCGTACGTCGATGAAATGCCGGATCAAGATCTGTCATCCGAGCTTCGGTGAGCTGGTGGCCCAGACTCGCGACCTGTCCGATGGCGGGGTGTACGTCAAGCACCCGCAACTCGCCGCGCTGGAAGCCGGCACCCGGGTCACCGGGCAGGTCCAGGACCTGCCGATCGAGGCGCCGGTGCTGCAGATGGAGGTGATGCGCGTGGATGCCGAGGGCGTCGGCCTGCGCTTCGTCGAGGGCTGAGGTTCAGTCGCCGGGCTGGTGCCGCTGCAGGCGCTTGAGGAACACCGTCATCTCCTTCTCCGCCTGCTTGTCGCCGTGGCCCTGGGCCGCGGCGATGCCCTGCTGCCAGGCCCGCTCGGCCGCCTGCTGGTCGCCCAGCTCCAGCTGCGCCTTGCCGAGCAGCTTCCAGGCCGCGGAGTACTTGGGATCGTGCTCCACGCAGCGCTGCAGGTGCTCGGCGGCGCGGGCGAATTCGCCGGCATCCAGGTAGCCCTTGCCCAGGCCGAAGCGCAGCAGGGCATTGTCCATGCCCTGGGCCAGCATTTTTTCCAGGGACTCCAGCATGGTGACTCCGGCTCGCAGTGGGTGGATGACGGCGCCGTGGCGCTTAGAAGAAGGTTAGCCCGACCTGGAACAGGCTTTCCGCCGCGCGGATGTATTTCTTGTCGACCAGGAACAGGATCACGTGGTCGCCGGACTCGATCACCGTGTCGTCGTGGGCGATCAGCACCTCCTCGTCGCGGATGATCGCGCCGATGGTGGTGCCCGGCGGCAGGGCGATCTCCTCGATCATGCGCCCGACCACCTTGCTCGACTTGGCGTCGCCGTGGGCGATGGCCTCGATGGCCTCGGCCGCGCCGCGGCGCAGCGAGTGCACGCTCTCGATGTCGCCGCGGCGCACGTGGGTCAGCAGGGTGCCGATGGTGGCCAGCTGCGGGCTGATGGCGATGTCGATCTCGCCGCCCTGGACCAGGTCGACATAGGCCGGGTTGTTGATGATGGTCATCACCTTGCGCGCGCCGAGACGCTTGGCCAGCAGCGAGGACATGATGTTGGCCTCGTCGTCGTTGGTCAGGGCGAGGAAGATGTCGGCGTCGTTGATGTTCTCTTCCACCAGCAGGTCGCGGTCCGAGGCGCTGCCCTGCAGCACCACGGTGCTGTCCAGGTTCTCCGACAGGTAGCGGCAGCGCGCCGGATTCATCTCGATGATCTTCACCTGGTAGCGGCTCTCGATGGCTTCGGCCAGGCGCTCGCCGATATGCCCGCCGCCGGCGATCACCACCCGCTTGTAGCTGTCCTCGAGACGGCGCATCTCGCTCATCACCGCGCGGATATGGGCCTTGGCGGCGATGAAGAACACCTCGTCGTCGGCCTCGATCACCGTATCGCCCTTGGGCATGATCGGCCGGTTGCGGCGGAAGATCGCCGCCACCCGGGTGTCGACGTTGGGCATGTGCTCGCGTAGCTGCTTGAGCTGCTGGCCCACCAGCGGGCCGCCGTAGTAGGCCCTGACCGCCACCAGCTGGGCCTTGCCCTCGGCGAAGTCGATCACCTGCAGGGCGCCGGGGTACTCGATCAGGCGCTTGATGTAGTTGGTCACCACCTGTTCCGGGCTGATCAGCACGTCCACCGGGATGGATTCGTTGTTGAACAGGCCGCTGCGGGTCAGGTAGGCGGCCTCGCGCACCCGGGCGATCTTGGTCGGGGTGTGGAACAGGGTGTAGGCCACCTGGCAGGCGATCATGTTGACTTCGTCGCTGTTGGTCACCGCCACCAGCATGTCGGCGTCGTCCGCGCCGGCCTGGCGCAGCACCGCCGGAAACGAGCCGCGGCCCTGCACGGTGCGGATGTCCAGGCGGTCGCCGAGCTCGCGCAGGCGGTCGCCGTCGGTGTCGACCACGGTGATGTCGTTGGCCTCGCTGGCCAGGTGTTCCGCCAGGGTGCCACCGACCTGGCCGGCGCCGAGAATGATGATCTTCATCCGCTCTGTTCCTCAGCCGCGATCGGCGGCGATCTTGATCAGCTTGGCATAGTAGAAGCCGTCATGGCCGTCCGCCTGGGCGAGCAGCTGGCGGCCGTGGGGCTGCTTCAGGCCGAATGGCCCGGCGATATCCAGCTCGCGGGCACCGGGGGTGCGGGCGAGGAAGGCGGCGATCACCTCGGTGTTTTCCGTCGGCAGGGTCGAGCAGGTGGCGTAGAGCAGGATGCCACCCACCGCCAGGGTCGGCCACAGGGCGTCGAGCAACTCGCCCTGCAGCTGCGCCAGGGCGGGAATGTCCGCGGCCTGGCGGGTCAGCTTGATGTCCGGGTGGCGGCGGATCACCCCGGTGGCGGAACAGGGCGCATCCAGCAGGATGCGCTGGTACGCCTGGCCGTCCCACCAGCTGTCTATGGCACGGGCATCGGCGGCGATCAGCTCGGCTTGCAGGCCGAGCCGCTCGAGGTTCTCGCGCACCCGCACCAGGCGCTTCTCTTCCAGGTCCACCGCCACCACCGCGGCCAGCCCGGGCTGCGCCTCGAGCAGGTGGCAGGTCTTGCCGCCCGGCGCGCAGCAGGCGTCGAGCACCCGTTGCCCGGGCGCCAGCTCGAGCAGTTCGGCGGCCAGTTGGGCGGCTTCGTCCTGCACGCTGACCCGGCCTGCGGCGAAGCCCGGCAGGCTGGTCACGTCGCAGGCCTGGACCAGGCGGATGCCGTCGCGGCTGTAGGCGCAGGGCTCGGCGGCGAAGCCGGCGGCGCGCAGTTCCTCCAGGTACTGGTCGCGGCTGCCGTGGCGCCGGTTGACCCGCAGAATCAGCGGCGGATGGGCGTTGTTGGCCGCGCAGATGGCCTGCCAGTGTTCGGGCCAGTGGGCCTTCAGGGCCTTCTGCAGCCAGCGCGGGTGGGCGCTGTGCAGCACCGGGTCGCGCTCGAGGCTGGCGATGAGGCTGTCGCCCTCGCGCTGGGCGTTGCGCAGCACGGCATTGAGCAGGCCCTTGGCCGAGGATTTCTTCAGTTTGTCGGCGCAGCCCACGGTCTCGCCGATCGCCGCATGGGCCGGGATGCGCGTGTAGAACAGCTGGTACAGGCCGATCAGCAGCAGGGCCTCGAGGTCGCGGTCGGCGGCCTTGAAGGGTTTCTGCAGCAGCTTGTCCGCCAGCAGGGCCAGACGCGGCTGCCAGCGGGCGGTGCCGAAGGCCAGATCCTGGGCCAGGCCGCGGTCGCGCGGCTCGACCTTGTCCAGCAGCGGCGGCAGGCTGCTGCCCAGCGAGGCCTTGCCGCCGAGCACGCTGGCCAGGGCGCGGGCGGCGGCCAGGCGCGGGTTCATTGGCATGCCCTCATCACTGCAGCACCGTGCCGATGGCGAACTGCTCGCGGCGGCTGTTGTACAGGTCGGCGAAGGCCAGGGCCTTGCCGCCGGGCAGCTGCAGGCGGGTCAGGCGCAGGGCGCCGCTGCCGCAGGCCACCGTCAGGCCGTCCTTGCTGGCGGCGAGTATCTGCCCCGGCGTACCCCGCTCGTCCACCCGCTGCGCGGCGAGGACCTTGAGTGGCGCGCCGGCGAGGCTGCTGTGGCAGATCGGCCAGGGGTTGAAGGCGCGGATCAGCCGCTCCAGCTCGGCGGCCGGGCGCTGCCAGTCGAGGCGCGCCTCGTCCTTGTTCAGCTTGTGCGCGTAGGTGGCCAGGCCGTCGTCCTGCACCGCGCCGACCAGGGTGCCGGCGGCCAGGCCGGCGATGGCCTGGACCACCGCCGGCGGCCCCAGTTCGGCGAGGCGGTCGTGCAGGCTGCCGCCGGTGTCCCCGGCGCTGATCGGCGTGCTGGTCTTGAGCAGCATGGGCCCTGTGTCCAGGCCGGCCTCCATGCGCATCACCGTCACCCCGCTCTCCTCGTCGCCGGCCTCTATGGCGCGCTGGATCGGCGCCGCGCCGCGCCAGCGCGGCAGCAAGGATGCGTGGCTGTTGATGCAGCCCAGGCGCGGGATGTCGAGCACCGCCTGCGGCAGGATCAGGCCATAGGCCACCACCACCATCAGGTCGGGCGCCAGCGCCGCCAGCTCGGCCTGGGCCGCCGGGTCGCGCAGGGACAGGGGCTGGTAGACCGGGATCGCATGCTGCAGCGCCAGTTGCTTGACCGGGCTGGGGGTCAGCTTCTGCCCGCGCCCGGCGGGACGGTCCGGCTGGCTGTAGACGGCGACGATCTGGTGCGGGGTGTCGAGCAGGGCCTTGAGGTGCTCGGCGGCGAATTCCGGGGTGCCGGCGAAGACGATGCGCAGTGCTTCAGTCATGGGCTCTCGCTAAAGAAAAAGGCTTGCCGCGGCAAGCCTTTATGGAAGTCGTGGGTCAGGCCCGCTGGCGGTGTTGCTTTTCCAGCTTCTTCTTGATGCGATCACGCTTGAGCGTCGACAGGTAGTCGACGAACAGCTTGCCGTTGAGGTGGTCGCACTCGTGCTGGATGCACACCGCCAGCAGGCCTTCGGCGACCAGCTCGAAGGGCTGGCCATCGCGGTCCAGCGCCTTGATCCTGACCTTCTGCGGGCGGTCGACGTTCTCGTAGAAACCGGGCACCGACAGGCAGCCTTCCTGGTACTGGTCCATCTCGTCGGTCAGGGTCTCGAACTCGGGGTTGATGAACACCCGCGGCTCGGAACGGTCTTCCGACAGGTCCATCACCACCACGCGCTTGTGCACGTTGACCTGGGTCGCGGCGAGGCCGATGCCCGGGGCTTCGTACATGGTTTCGAACATGTCGTCGATCAGCTGGCGCAGGGCGTCATCGACCACGTCCACCGGCTTGGCGATGGTGCGCAGGCGCGGATCGGGGAATTCGAGGATGTTCAGGATGGCCATAATTGGGTTTGTGATGCACTTGTGGAATAAAGTCAAAATCCGCTGCTAAGATGATGAGCAGCATTGAAAAACGGCTTCACGCCGCTGTTTCACTGGGTTTCAGTCGCGGCGCCAGGGCGCTCCACGTGAAGACACATAATAAAGGGATTCACCGTATGAGGAAATCACTACTCGCCCTGCTGCTGCTCGCCGCAGGCGGCTTGGCCCAGGCCGAAGTGCAGCTCAAGGAAGGTCACCCCGACCGTTACACCGTGGTCAAGGGCGATACCCTCTGGGACATTTCCGGTCGATTCCTCAGTCAGCCGTGGAAGTGGCCGGAGATCTGGCACGCCAACCCGCAGGTGGAGAATCCCCACCTCATCTACCCCGGCGATGAACTCAGCCTGGTCTACGTCGACGGCCAGCCGCGCCTGGTGCTCAATCGCGGCGAGTCGCGCGGCACCATCAAGCTGTCGCCCAAGGTGCGCGTCACGCCGATGGCCGAGGCCATCCCGACCATTCCGCTGGAGGCGATCAACAGCTTCCTGCTGAGCAACCGCATCGTCGATACCCCGGAGCAGTTCCAGGGCGCGCCCTATGTGGTCGCCGGCAACGCCGAGCGCGTGGTCAGCGGCGCCGGCGACCGCGTCTATGCCCGCGGCCAGTTCGATGAAGGCGCGCCGGTGTACGGCATCTTCCGCCAGGGCAAGACCTATATCGATCCGGAGACCCAGGAGTTTCTCGGGATCAACGCCGACGACATCGGCGGCGGTGAGATCGTCGCCGAGGAAGGCGACATCGGCACCATGAACCTGACCCGCTCGACCCAGGAGGTACGCCTCGGCGACCGCCTGTTCCCCACCGAGGAGCGGGCGATCAACTCGACCTTCATGCCCAGCGAGCCGGCCAACGACATTAACGGCCTGATCCTCGACGTGCCGCGCGGGGTGACCCAGGTCGGCCAGTTCGACGTGGTCACCCTGAACAAGGGAATCCGTGACGGCCTGGAGGTGGGCAACGTGCTGGCGGTGTACAAGACCGGCGAAACCGTGCGCGACCGGGTCACCGGCGAAGCGGTGAAGATTCCCGATGAGCGGGCCGGTCTGCTGATGGTGTTCCGCACCTACGACAAGCTCAGCTATGGCCTGGTGCTCGGCGCCACCCGCTCTCTCGAGCTGTTGGACAAGGTGCGCAACCCGTAACAGCGAAAAGCCCCGCCAATGCGGGGTTTTTTCTGCCTGCCGCTAGCTGCCGTCAGCGCGGCGCGACCGATCAAGGATGATCAGCATGTCGCAACCTTTCAGCCCCAGCATGTCTCCCGCCGAATGCGCGGCCCGTCTGCGCCTGCATGCCCTGCCGGAGCTGGGGCCGCGGCGTTTCCGCAGGCTGCTGGCCGCATTCAAGTCCGCCTCGGCCGCCCTCAGCGCCCCGGCCAGTGCCTGGCGGGCCCTGGGCCTGCCGGCGGCCTGTGCCGAGGCGCGGCGCAGCGCCGAGGTGCGCGAGCGCGCCGCGTCCGCCCTGGCCTGGCTGGACAGGCCCGGTCATCACCTGCTGATGTGGGACGACCCGGCCTATCCGGGCCTGCTGGCCGAGTTGGCCGACGCCCCGCCGCTGCTGTTCGTCGCCGGTGATCCCGGCCTGCTCGAGCGGCCGCAACTGGCCATGGTCGGCAGTCGCCGCGCCTCGCGTCCCGGCCTGGACTGTGCCCGCAGCTTCGCCAGCAGCCTGGCCGGCGGCGGCTTCGTGATCACCAGCGGCCTGGCCCTGGGCATCGACGGTGCGGCCCACCAGGGCGCGCTGGAGGCGAACGGCAAGACCGTCGCGGTGCTGGGCACCGGCCTGGGGCACATCTATCCGGCGCGGCACCAGCGACTGGCGGCGGAGATCGTCGAGCGCGGCGGAGCCCTGGTCTCCGAGCTGCCGCTGGACTGTCCGCCCCAGGCCAGCAACTTTCCCCGGCGCAACCGCATCATCAGCGGCCTGTCCCTCGGCGTGCTGGTGGTCGAGGCCAGCCCCTCCAGCGGTTCCCTGATCACCGCCCGCCTGGCCGCAGAGCAGGGCCGCGAGGTGTATGCGATTCCCGGCTCCATCCACCATCCCGGGGCGCGCGGCTGTCACCAGCTGATTCGCGAAGGCGCCATCCTGGTGGAAAGCATCGAGCACATTCTCGAGGCCCTGCGCGGCTGGCAGGTCCAGCCTGCCGCGGCGGCCGCGCCGACTGCGCCGCTGCAGCCAGGCCATCCCCTGCTCGACCTGCTGCTCGCCGCCCCGCACAGCAGCGAGGCCCTGGCCTCGGCCAGTGGCTGGCCGCTGGCCGAGGTCCTGGCCGCCTTGACCGAGCTGGAGCTGGAGGGACGCATCGCCCGCGACGGCAGCCGTTGGGTCGGCCTTGCCGGCTGAGCCGCAGTACGGTTTCTCAAGCGACGGCAAGCTTGGATACACTGCGCCGCAGTGGATTTCCGGAGAGCGGCAGATGGTCAGCAGTTGGCAGGTGCAACAGGCGGCGCGGGTGGTACGGCAGGGCGGCGTCATCGCCTACCCCACCGAGGCGGTATGGGGATTGGGCTGCGACCCTTGGGACGAGCTGGCGGTGGAACGCCTGCTGGCGCTCAAGGAGCGGCCCGTGGAGAAGGGCCTGATCCTGGTGGCGGACCGCATCGAGCAGTTCGACTTCCTGCTCGAGGACCTGCCGGAGGTCTGGCGCGAGCGCCTGGCCGGCAGCTGGCCGGGGCCGAACACCTGGCTGGTGCCGCACCAGCGGCGTCTGCCCGAGTGGATCAGCGGCCGCCATGCCAGCGTGGCCCTGCGGGTCAGCGATCATCCCCTGGTGCGCGCCCTGTGCGCCCTCACCGGCCCGCTGGTGTCGACCTCGGCCAACCCGGCCGGGCGGCCGGCGGCGCGCAGCCGCCTGCGGGTCGAGCAGTACTTCCCGCGGCAGCTGGACAAGGTGCTCGGCGGCGCCCTGGGCGGGCGCAAGAACCCCAGCCTGATCCGCGACCTGGTCAGCGGCGAGGTGATTCGTCCTTCCTGAGCCTGTCCGGGGGCGTAGGCTGGGTTAGGCGCGAAGATCGGCTTCGCCGACAGCAATCGATCCCTGTTACGCGGCGAGCAAACACCGTGCAGGCATGCAGGTTGCCGTGGTTCGCCGCCAACCCACCCTATAATTTACGGCAGCAGAATGGTCGAGCCGGTGGTCTGCCGGGCGCTCAGCGCGGCCTGGGCGGCGGCGGCGTCCTTGAGCGCGTGGCGGCTGCCGATCTCCACCTTGAGCTGGCCGCTGCTGATCATGGCGAACAGCTCGTCGGCCATCGCCTGCAGGCGTTCCGGGGTATCGGCATAGCCGGCCAGGCTCGGCCGGGTGACGAACAGCGAGCCCTTCTGCGCGAGGATGCCCAGGTTGACCCCGGTGACCGCGCCGGAGGCGTTGCCGAAGCTGACCAGCAGGCCGCGCGGGGCGACGCAGTCCAGCGAGGTTTGCCAGGTGTCCTTGCCGACGCCGTCGTAGACCACCGGGCACTTCTGCCCGTCGGTCAACTCCTGCACCCGTTGCACCACGTTCTCGTGGCTGTAGTCGATGCACGCCCAGGCGCCCTGCTCCAGCGCCCGCGCCGCCTTCTGCGGCGAACTGACGGTGCCGATCAGCTTCACCCCCAGGGCCTTGGCCCACTGGCAGGCGAAGGAGCCGACGCCGCCGGCGGCGGCATGGAACAGGATGGTTTCGCCGCCCTGCAGGGCGAAGGTCTGGCGCAGCAGGTACTGCACGGTGAGGCCCTTGAGCATGACGGCGGCGGCCTGCTCGAAGCCGATCGCCTCCGGCAGCCTGACCAGCTTGCTGGCCGGCAGCACGTGCAGCTCGCTGTAGGCGCCGAGCGGGCCGGTGGCGTAGGCCACGCGGTCGCCGACCCGGAACTGCTCGACTTCGGCACCCACCGCCTCGACGATGCCGGCGCCCTCGGTGCCGAGGCCGGAGGGCAGTGCCGGTGGCGGATAGAGGCCGCTGCGGTAGTAGGTGTCGATGAAGTTCAGGCCGATCGCCTGGTTCTGCACCCGCACCTCGTGGGGGCCGGGAGTGGCCGGCTGGTAGTCGAGGTATTCGAGCACTTCGGGGCCGCCGTGGCGGCTGAACTGGATACGCTTGGCCATATCAGGCTCCTGTGCAAAGGGGGGACGCAACCCGGCCATGATGCCGCCCGGCGTGCGCGCGGGCACCTATCCAATCGTCCCTATTGACCGGCGTCAACAGCGGCGCGCCGGCGGCAGATGTTATGCTGGCCGCCGACTTCGCCGGCCGCTGCGCGCTGCGCCGGCCCGACCCGTTTTTCAAGGTGCCGCCGTGAGTGACCGTACTGAGGCCGTGAAGGCCTATCTGCTCGATCTGCAAGACCGTATCTGCGCAGCGCTGCAAGCCGAGGACGGCAGCGCCGACTTCATCGAGGACGCCTGGCAGCGGCCCGCCGGCGGCGGTGGCCGTACCCGGGTGCTGGAGAACGGCGCGCTGATCGAGAAGGGCGGGGTGAACTTCTCCCATGTGTTCGGCAGCGGCCTGCCGCCCTCGGCCAGCGCCCACCGCCCGGAACTGGCCGGCCGCGGCTTCGAGGCCCTCGGCGTGTCCCTGGTGATCCACCCGCACAACCCGCACGTGCCCACCTCCCATGCCAACGTGCGCTTCTTCAGCGCCGAGAAGGAAGGCGAGGAGCCGGTCTGGTGGTTCGGCGGCGGTTTCGACCTGACCCCCTACTACGCCAACGAGGAAGACTGCGTGCACTGGCACCGGGTGGCCCAGGCCGCCTGTGCGCCCTTCGGTGCGGACGTCTACCCGCGCTACAAGGCCTGGTGCGACCGCTACTTCCACATCAAGCATCGCGACGAGCCGCGCGGCATCGGCGGGCTATTCTTCGACGACCTCAACCAGTGGGACTTCGACACCAGCTTCGCCTTCATGCGCGCCATCGGCGACGCCTACCTGGAGGCCTACCTGCCGATCGTGAAGCGGCGCAAGAGCACCCCCTTCAGCGAGCGCCAGCGCGAGTTCCAGGCCTTCCGCCGCGGCCGCTACGTCGAGTTCAACCTGGTCTACGACCGCGGCACCCTGTTCGGTCTGCAGTCCGGCGGGCGTACCGAGTCGATCCTCATGTCGCTGCCGCCGCTGGTGCGCTGGGGCTATGACTGGCAGGCCGCGCCCGGCAGCGAGGAGGCGCGCCTGACCGAGTATTTCCTGCAGGACCGCGACTGGCTGCAGGAGGTGGGGGCCTGATGGACCGCTATGGCGTATTCGGCAATCCCATCGGCCACAGCAAGTCGCCGCTGATCCACCGCCTGTTCGCCGCGCAGACCGGCCAGCAGTTGAGCTACGAGGCGCTGCTGGCGCCGCTGGAAGACTTCCCCGGCTTCGCCCGGGCCTTCTTCGTCGGGGGCCGCGGCGCCAACGTCACCGTGCCGTTCAAGGAGCAGGCCTTCCAGCTGGCCGACGAGTTGAGCGAGCGGGCCCGCCGCGCCGGCGCGGTGAATACCCTGAGCAAGCGCGCGGACGGCAGCCTGTTCGGCGACAACACCGACGGCGCCGGTCTGGTGCGCGACCTGACGGTCAATGCCGGCCTGGACCTGGGCGGCAAGCGCATCCTCCTGCTCGGCGCCGGCGGCGCGGTGCGCGGCGTGCTCGAGCCGCTGCTGGCGCAGCAGCCGGCGGCCCTGGTGATCGCCAACCGCACGGTGGCCAAGGCCGAACAGCTGGCCGCCGAGTTCGCCGACCTCGGCCCGCTGGTGGCCAGCGGCTTCGACTGGATAGACGCGCCGGTGGACCTGATCGTCAACGGCACCTCGGCCAGCCTGGCCGGTGAGCTGCCGCCGATCGCCGCCAGCCTGATCGCCCCCGGTCGGACGATTTGCTACGACATGATGTACGCCCGCCACGCCACCGCCTTCAATGCCTGGGCCGCCGAGCAGGGGGCGGCGCGCACCCTGGATGGGCTGGGCATGCTGGTGGAGCAGGCCGCGGAGGCCTTCCAGCTGTGGCGCGGGGTGCGCCCGGACAGCGCACCGGTGCTGGCCGAACTGCGCCGCCAGCTGCAGCAGGGATAAATCCGTAGGGTGCGCTGTGCGCACCGATGCAACGGCATGGCCAAGACCTTCGGCGAGCCGATGGCGCGCGTGGCGCCGCCTGCCTAGTCCTCGAACTGCACCGGGCAGCGCTCGGCGCCTTCGAGCTTGTGGATCTCCTCGATCACCTGGGGCCGGGCGCGACGCAGCACCAGGCTGCGGTGCTGCGCCTGCAGGCGCCGCGCTTCCTGGTGCAGCATCTCGACCCCGGCGTAGTCGATGAAGTTGACGTGGTGGGCGTCGATGATCACCCGCTCGCCGCCGCTGCGTTGCAGCAGTTGCTGCAGGTAGTGGCAGGCGCCGAAGAAGATCGAGCCCTCGACCCGCAACAGCTCCTCCTCGCCCTCCTGCCAGAACTTCACCCGCGGCTGCGAGGTGCGCTTGAGGTAGAAGAACAGCGAGGCCAGCACCCCGGCGTAGATCGCCGTCTGCAGCTCCAGCAGCAGGGTCGCCAGCAGGGTCAGGGCCATCACCAGGAACTCCGCGCGGCTGACCCGGAACAGCGCCCGCGCACCGGCGATATCCACCAGGCCCCAGCAGATCAGCAGGATGCCGGCGGCCATGGACGGCAATGGAATCAGCGCGATCAGGCGGGCACCGAACAGGGCGAACAGCGCCACCAGCAGCGCGGAGAACACCCCGGCCAGGGGCGAACGGGCGCCGGCCTGCAGGTTCAGCGCCGAACGGGTGAAGGAGCCGGCCGAGAGGAAGCCGGAGAACCAGGGGCCGACCAGGTTGGACAGGCCCTGGGCGCGCACGTCCTGGTTGGCGTCGAGAAACTGCTGGGACTTGCCGGCCAGGGCGCGGGCGATCGACAGGCTGGTGACCAGGCCGAGCATGCCGCAGGCCACCGCCGCCGGCAGCAGCTGCAGCAGGCTGGTCAGGTCGAACTGCAGCGGGCTGAACGGCGGCAGGCGGCCCTCGAAGGCGCTGACCAGGGCGATGCCGGAGGTCAGCCGTTGCGGCAGCAGCAGGACCACCAGGCTGCCACCGACCAGCCCCAGCAGCAGCGCCGGCAGGCGTGGCCACAGCCGGCGGATCAGCAGGCTCAGGCCGAGGGTGAACAGGGCCAGGGCCAGGGCGCGCCAGTCGCTCTCCGGCAGATGCTCGCCGATGTTCAGCAGGGTGGCCAGGGCCGTGGCCTGGCTCGGCACGCTGATGCCGAGCAGGTTGGGCAGCTGGCCGAGGGCGATGACCACGGCGGCGCCCATGGTGAAGCCCAGCACCACCGAATGGGAGACGAAATTGACCAGGGCGCCGAAGCGCAGCAGGCCGAGCAGCCACTGGAACAGCCCGGCGACGAAGGTCAGCAGCAGCACCCGGGCGATGAACTCGTCGCTGCCGGGGGCGGCGAAGGGGCTGACGCTGGTGAAGATGACGATGGCGATCGCCGCGGTCGGCCCGCAGATCAGGTGCCAGGACGAGCCCCACAGGCAGGCGATGATCACCGGCACTATGGCCGCATACAGGCCGTATTCGGCCGGCAGGCCGGCGATCAGGGCGTAGGCGATGGACTGCGGCAGGGCCAGGATGGCGCCGCTCAGGCCCACCAGCAGGTCGTTGCCGAGGCTGCGCCGGCTGAGGTTGGGCAACCATCTGAGGAAGGGCAGCAGGGTCTGGCGGTCGGGTAACGGCATCGGTGTCGTTCTGTGGGAGGGTGGGCTTGCGGCCCACCGCGTGCGAGAAGGGTAGGCCGAAGCCTACCCTACGCCAAGTTTACCGAGCGGCTCAGAGCCGTGCCTTCACCGCCGCCAGGGCATCGCCGCCGTCGCGGGTGGTGACGCCCTGCAGCCAGCCGTCGAGCACCGCCGGGTTGGCCTTGAGCCAGGCCTTGATCGCCTCGGCATTGCTCGCCTGCTTGCTCAGCACCTGGTTCATGATGCTGTTCTCCATGTCCTGGGTGAAGGCGAGGTTGCTCAGCAGCTTGCCGACGTTCGGGCACTGCGCGGCGTAGTCCTTGCGCGCCAGGGTGTTGACGTTGCCGCTCTCGCCGAAATACTTCTCGCCGCCGCGCAGGTACTGCATGTCGTAGTTGACGTTCATCGGATGCGGGGTCCAGCCGAGGAACACCACGAACTGCTCGCGCTTCACCGCGCGGCCGACCTGCACCAGCATGGCCTGCTCGCTGGACTCCACCAGCTTCCAGTCGCCCAGGCCGAACTCGTCGGCCTCGATCATCTGGCGGATCGACTCGTTGGCCGGCGAGCCGGAGGCGATGCCGTAGAGCTTGCGGTCGAACTTGTCGGCGTGCCGGTCGAGGTCGGCGAAGGTCTTCACCCCGGCCTCGTAGGCATAGCTCGGCACGGCCAGGGTGTATTCGGTGCCGCTGAGGTTCTGCGCCAGCTTGTCCACCGCGCCGCTGGCGACGAACTTGTCGTAGTTGTCCTGCTGGGCCGGCATCCAGTTGCCGAGGAACACGTCGACCTGGCCCTTCTGCAGGCCGGCGAAGATGATCGGCACCGCCAGGGTCTGGCTCTGCGCCTTGTAGCCGAGGCCCTCGAGCAGGAAGCTGGCGATGCCGTTGGTCACGGCGATGTCGCTCCAGCCCGGATCGCCGAGTTTCACCGTGGCGCAGCGGGCGTCTTCGGCCTGAGCGTGAAAGGCGCCGGCGGCCAGGATCAGGCCGGCGGCCAGGATGGTGCTGAATGTTTTCATGCCTGCATTCCCCTCTAGGGTTGTTGTTCTGGGTGTGGAGTGGCGACTTGCCGCCGGCGCCACGCGGGCGCCGGCGGCGGCGCGCAAGCTCAGGGTTGTGGATAGCGGGCGCGACGCTCGAGGTCGTCCAGGTCGATATGGTTGCGCATGTACTGCTGGCTGGCGTCGACCATGGGCTGGTGGTCCCAGCTCTTCAGCCTGCCGTGGGTCAGGGCCTCGGCGACCAGGCGCCGGCGCCGCTGGCTGGCCAGGGTGGCCTGGTGGATCGCCGGCATGTCCCAGCGCGCGCGGGCCTCGGCGAGGAGCTCGGCGACCAGGTCCTGGTACTCGGCCGCGGCCGCCAGGTTCTCCAGCTCGCGCGGGTCGTTGACCAGGTCGAACAGCAGCAGCGGGTCCTTTTCAGAGTAGATGAACTTCCACTGCGCCCGGCGGATCATCATCAGCGGCGCGTCGCTGCCCTCGGCCATGTACTCGCCGAGCACCTCGTCGTGGCCACCCTCGCCCCGCAGGTGGGGCAGCAGCGAGCGGCCGTCCAGGGCCAGGCCCGGCTCGACGCTGCCGCCGGCCAGTTCCACCAGGGTCGGCAGCAGGTCCATGGTCGACACCGACTGGCTCACCCGGTGGGCGGCGAAGCGCTGCGGGGCATGCACCAGGAAGGGCACCCGGGCGGCCATCTCGAACCAGTGCATCTTGTACCAGAGGCCGCGCTCGCCGAGCATGTCGCCGTGGTCGCCGGAGAAGACGATGATGGTGTCCTCGGCCAGGTCGCAGTCCTTGAGGGTCTTGAGCAGCTTGCCGATGTTGCTGTCGATGTAGCTGCAGGCACCGAAGTAGGCGCGGCGGGCGTCCTTGATCTTGTCCTCGGGCAGCGGCTTGTCCCACAGGTCGATGACCTTGAGCAGGCGCTTGGCGTGCGGGTCCTGCTCGGCCTGGTCGATGGTATGGCTCGGCAGCGGGATCGCCACGTCCTCGTAGAGGTTCCAGAATTCCTCGGGGATGGTGTAGGGGTCGTGGGGGTGGGTCATCGACACGGTCAGGCAGAACGGCTGTTCGGGGCTCATGCGCACGTGGTCGTAGAGGTACTGCTGGGCCTTGAACACCACCTCCTCGTCGAAGTCCAGCTGGTTGGTGCGCACGCAGGGGCCGGCCTGCAGCACCGAGGACATGTTGTGGTACCAGCTCAGGCGCTTCTCCGGCTCGTCCCAGTTCACCGCCCAGCCGTAGTCGGCCGGGTAGATGTCGCTGGTCAGGCGCTCCTCGTAGCCGTGCAGCTGGTCCGGGCCGCAGAAGTGCATCTTGCCGGACAGCGCGGTGCGGTAGCCCAGGCGGCGCAGGTAGTGGGCGTAGGTCGGCACGTCGCCGGGAAAGTCGGCGGCGTTGTCGTAGGCGCCGATCTTGCTCGGCAGCTGGCCGCTGACCAGGGTGAAGCGCGACGGCGCGCACAGCGGGCTGTTGCAGTAAGCGGAATCGAAGACCACCGCGGATTCGGCCAGCCGCACGAGGTTGGGCATCTTGACCGGCGAGGCCGGGTCATGGATCGGCAGGATCGGCGCGGCCATCTGGTCGGCCATGATGAAGAGGATGTTGGGACGTTTCATGGCGAGCCTGTTTTCCATATGAAGGGTTTATGCGAAATTGCTGGTTCGATCATTGCGCCTCATGGCTAGCGGGTAAACCCGCCGGGAAGACATGACTCGGATAACTTCAGCTTATGTTTAAACACTTCGACGGCCTGTCCCTGGATGCCCTGCTGGTGTTCGAGTCCGCCGCGCGCCACCTGAGCTTCACCGCCGCGGCCGGCGAACTGGGCAGCAGCCAGCCGGCGATCAGCCAGCAGATCAAGCGCCTCGAGCAGCAGCTGGCGACCCGCCTGTTCGACCGGGTCTACCGCGGCATCGTCCTCACCGAGGCCGGCGAGCTGCTGCTGCGCCACGTGCGCGACGGCTTGCAGAGCCTGGACGACGGCCTGGCGGCGCTCAGCGCCCAGCCGCAGCACGAGGTGCTGCAGGTGGCCACCGACTTCGCCGTCGCCGCCTACTGGCTGATGCCGCGCCTGCATCGCTTCAACCAGCGCCATCCGGAGCTGGACGTCAGCCTGATCACCACCAACCGCGACCTGGGCGTGCTGCCGCCGGAGATCGACGTGGCCATCGCCTTCGGCGACGGCCGCTTCAAGCACGGCGAGGCGCACCTGCTGTTCGCCGAGGAGGCCTTCGCCGTGTGCAGCCCTCAGCTGCTCAAGGATCGCCCGCAGCCGTTGCCGGCGGCGGCCCTGGCCGAGCTGCCGCTGCTGCACCTGCGCCCCGACAGCCGCTCGCGCTGGCTCGACTGGAACGGCCTGTTCCGCGCCCTGGCCATCGCCGAGGCGCCGAGTCCCGGCAGCCTGCGCTTCGACAACTACACCCTGCTGATCCAGGCCGCCATCGCCGGCCAGGGCGTGGCCATCGGCTGGCGGCACCTGGTCGACGAGTTGCTCGAGCAGAACCTGTTGTGCCGGGTGTGCCGCGAAGCGGCGCGCACCGAGTTCGGCTATTACGTGGTGCTGCCCGAGCGCAAGCGCCGCCAGCGCCTGACCGAGCAGTTCGTCGACTGGCTCAAGGCCGAACTGGGCGGCGAGGGCGCGCCGCTCTAGCAGGGTCCGCGCCGGCTGACGAAAGGTGGCCGCCCGGGGCCCCGGCCCCTGCAAGGGCGCCGGCCGACTGCCTATACTGTCGGAGGCGGAACCCAGCGTTGCGCCGACCTCCCCCTCAGCCAGTGAAACCTTCCGTGAAAATCCGTCATTCGATAGTAAGCCTGCTGCTGATCTGCAGCTGCGTTGTAGTTGCATCGAACAGCCATGCCGTGCAAAAGCTCCCCCGCCAGCAGGAGCTGGCCGCCGGCAGCGCCCTGCTGGTCGACCTGCAGACCGGCCAGGTGCTCTATTCCAGCCATCCCGACCTGGTGTTGCCGATCGCCTCGGTGACCAAGCTGATGACCGCCCTGGTCACCCTCGACGCCAAGCTGCCGCTGGATCAGGTCCTGCCGATCACCATCCGCGACAACAAGGAGATGCAGGGGGTGTTCTCGCGGGTGCGCATCGGCAGCGAACTGAGCCGCCGCGACATGCTGCTGCTGGCCCTGATGTCCTCGGAAAACCGTGCCGCCTCCAGCCTGGCCCACCACTATCCGGGCGGCTACGCGGCGTTCATCGCGGCGATGAACGCCAAGGCCCTGGCCCTGGGCATGCGCAGCACGCGCTTCGTCGAGCCCACCGGCCTGTCCGAACACAACGTCTCCAGCGCCAACGACCTGGTGCTGCTGCTCAAGGCCAGCCAGCAGTACCCCCTGCTCAGCCAGTGGAGCACCACCTCGGAGAAGACCGTGGCCTTCCGCAAGCCCAACTACAGCCTGGGTTTTCGCAACACCAACGGCCTGGTGCGCAAGGCCAACTGGAGCGTGCAGCTGAGCAAGACCGGCTTCACCAACGAGGCCGGCCACTGCCTGGTGATGCGCACCGTCATGGCCAAGCGGCCGGTGGCCTTCGTGGTGCTGGACGCCTTCGGCAAGTACACCCACATGGCCGACGCCAACCGCCTCAAGCGCTGGCTGGAAACCGGCCAGGTCACCCCGGTGCCGGCGGCGGCCATCAGCTACCGCAAGCACAAGCAGGCCCAGCGCGGTTTGCAGGTGGCCCAGTGAACGAGCCGCGAGGTGCCCTGTGCGCCCCGTGGGCAGAGGAGAATCTGGTCTAGAGCGGCCCAACCTTAGTTGGGTAGATGCCCGGATGGCGACTGCGCTTTAGTTGGAGTCCGGCGTTGCAATGGTTCTGCCATCGACGCCGGCTAGTACTGCTCGACTCCAACAACAAAAGAGCGCTCTGCCCATGAAAACCATCCCCACCCTGGCCCTCGGTCTAGGCCTTGCCGTCTGCGCCGGCCAGGCGGCCGCCTGGTCGCAACCCACCCACAAGCACATCGTCAAGGACGCCCTGGCGTTCATGAACTCCGGCTCCGCCAGCGCCGAGATGCGCCGCGCCTACCAGTTCTACGTCGCCGCCGCCGGCAGCGAGGCCAGGGCCGGCGAGATCCTCGGCCAGGCCGCCTACGACGTCGACGACTTCAAGGACACCCGCCTCGGCGGCTGGTGGGTCGGCTACGAGCACGCCCCGGTGGCCGGCGCCGCCGCCTCCCTGGTCAACTACACCTCCTACTGGCACTTCATCAACATGGCCCGCCAGGGCGACGCCCACGGCAACGACCACGGCGGCTACGACTACCGCTACCGCAAGGTCGACGGCAGCTGGAGCGGCGACGTCGACTGGTACGCCATGGTCTACCTGTACAACCGCGAGCTGAAGAAGAGCGACTTCGACAGCACCGAGGCGCACTACCGCCAGGGCAGCCGCTCGAACTGGCAGGAACACTACGGCGACTTCCAGACCGCCGCCTTCCAGCCCATCGACAACCTGGCCAAGTACTGGTTCGACCAGTTCAAGGCTGCGCCCTCGCTGCAGACCATCGGCTACTCGCTGCACGCCACCGGCGACGTGGCCCAGCCGCATCACGCCTGGGTCACCTCGGGCAACGGCCACTCCGGCTGGGAAGGCTGGGTCGACGACCACTACTTCAGCGAGCGCCTCAACGACCCATCGGCAGTAGCCAACCTGGTCGGCCGCTACGATCCACAGCAGCCGTTGCGCGACCTCCTGACGCAGACCGCCCAGGTCGCCTACCAGCACCCCGAGCCGCTCTACGACACCAGCTACGCCACGCGCCTGCGGGTGGCCCGGGAGCTGATACCGGAGTCCATCGCGCTGACCGTCAACGTGCTGACCAAGGGGGCGAACAGCTTCTACGGCCAGGGCGGGCTCTGAGGTGGCGGCTTCTTTGCGCCGTGCCTTGGTCGTGCTGGGGCTGGCAGGCATTTGCCTGTCGGCCCAGGCCGCCCAGGACCTGCAGATCGACGGCGAACGCCTGCCGGGCAAGAGCATCGCCCTGCTCGAGCAGGCGCTGACCCGGGTCAAGTTCAACACCGACCGCGCCCAGCTGCGCGCCGGCCTGGTGGAGAACCGCCTGCTGGCCCGGGACGTCGAGGCCGAGCTGCAGCCCCGCTACCGCGCCGAGCTTGAGGCGCTGACGGCGGTGGAGGCGGCCAACCTCATCGAGCAGGTCCATGGCCGGCGCTTCGAGCATGACGTGCGGCCCTTCCTGCGCCAGCCGCAGCCGCTCAGTGCCGAGCGCCTGCGCCAGGTGCTGGCGCCGCCGCAGCAGGGGGTGGTGCTCGACAGCCTGCAGTTGAGCCCGGCGCAGCAGGCCGAAGCGGGAGAGGTGCAGCTGATCGCCTGGCAGTTCCCCGGCCAGGCCGAGCGGCGCCTCGACCTGCTGGCCCTGTACCAGGGCGACAACGTCCAGGGCCGGGTCGAGCTGCAGCAGGGCAACCTGGCCTACCTCGGCGAGCAGGTGCGTCAGCACGTGCTGCGCGACTACCTCTGGTACCAGCTGGCCGAACAGGGCTTCAGCGAGGCCGAGCGCCAGGGTCTGCGCCTGCTGGTGCGCGACAAGCTGATCCGCCACCAGTACCTGCACCAGATCGGCCTGCACGGCGACTTCCATCACGAGACCGACAGCCTGAGGCAGCTGGCCCGCCAGGTCGGCGATGCCGACGCCGAGGCCTACTACCGGCGCCACCTGGCGCAGTACCGCAACGTCGCCCAGGTGCAGGCCGCGCATATCCGCCTGGCCGACCAGGCCAGTGCCGACCGGGTGCATGGCGAACTCATCGCCGGCCTGGACTTCGACGAGGCGGTGCGCCGCCATTCCCTGGCCGACGACAAGGGGCGCACCCCGCCCGGCGACCTCGGCCTGATCCGCCCGCAGGACCCGCAGCTCGATCTGCTGCGCAAGACCGCCTTGCTGCAGAAGGCCGGCACCCTTTCGCAGCCGATGCGGATCGATGGCGCCTTCGAGATCGTCCGGGTGCGCCGGCGCGAGGACCGCCAGCTGCCCCTGAGCGACCCCAGCGTGCGCTACGAGGTCAACCAGGCGGTGGCCAAGGAACAGCTGGCCAGCCAGTTGCAGGCGCGTCTGCAGGCCTTGCGGGCCAAGGCCAGGGTGGAAGGCCTGTGAGGCGCTGGCTGGGGGCGGCCCTGCTCTGCTGCGCTGCTGCGGTGGTCCTGGCCGCCTGGTGGGTGGCGTCTGAGCCGGCACCTTCGCCCGCGCTGCCGCAGGCCCGCGCGGTCGAGCCCGCGCCGCCGTCCTGGCCCGCCACCCTCCCCGTCGCGCCAGGCGCCGCATCTATCGCCTCGCCGGCCGCCATTGCGAGTGCGCAGCGGCCTGCCGCTGCCGAGCCGTCAGCCAACCTCGCGCCGCTGGAAGACCAGCTGCTGATACAGCTCATGCTCGAACGCGGCGATCCGCGCAGCCCGGCGCTGGGCGAACTCGCGCCGCGGCCGACGCCCTCCGCGGCGGTGCTGGCCAACCCGGCGCAGTACCAGGCCTTCGAGGACCGCCACAGCCGCGCGCAGATCCAGGCCTACGCCGGCGGCGTGCAACAGATACCGGCGATCCGCGCACGCATCGAGCAGGCGGCGCAATCCGGCGAGCGCAGCGCGGTGGAACTGGACGAAGCCCGCGCCGCCCTGGAGCAGCTGGAGATGCTCCAGGCCAGGTTGCGGCGCGAGGCGCCCGAGCTGCTGCCGAGTTCGCCTTAGTCGATCTGTGGATAGCCGTGCACGCGCTGGCCTATAACTACATGGGTCTTCTCTTGGTGATCACTGCATGGGAGCCGGTATGACCCCTTCAGCAACGCCCGCCCCCGAGTGGCGGGTGCAGCGCTGGTTCAACACCCGGCAGGTGCCGAGCGTGGCCAGCCTGCGCGGCAAGGTGATAGTGCTGGAGGCCTTCCAGATGCTCTGCCCGGGCTGCGTGAGCGAAGGCCTGCCACAGGCGCAGCGGGTGCGGGCCAGCTTTTCCCCCGAGCAGGTGGCGGTGGTCGGCTTGCACACGGTCTTCGAGCATCACCAGGCCATGACGCCGGTGGCTCTGGAGGCCTTCCTCCACGAATACCGCATCGGCTTCCCGGTCGCCGTCGACCTGCCGGACCCGCAAGGGGCCGTGCCCTGCACCATGCGCGACTACGGGATGCGCGGTACGCCGACCCTGGTGCTGATCGACGCACAGGGCTGTATCCGCCAGCAGCACTTCGGCAAGGTCGGCGACCTGGTGCTGGGGGCGCAGATCGCCCTGCTGATCGCCGAGGCCGGGCACAGCACCGCGGGCGGATAGCGCTATGCTTCGCCAGGCCGGATCGCCGGACCCGCTGCCCGGTGCATTCGGCAAGACCCATACCCCAGGGAGGGAATCCTATGTTTGTCGTGCTGCTGAAGTTTTCTGAGAACAAAGGCCAGGCCGCTCGGCTGATGGACGGCCATAACCAGTGGATCAAGAGCGGTTTCGATGCCGGCGTGTTTCTCCTGGTCGGCAGCCTGCAGCCAAACCTGGGGGGCTCCATCCTGGCCCACAACACGACGCTCGGCGAACTGCAGGAGCGCGTGAATGGCGATCCGTTCGTGAAGGAGAATGTCGTCAGCGCCGAGATACTGGAGATAGCGCCCAAGAAAGCGGACGCGCGCCTGAGCTTTCTAGTGGATTGACGGTGTCACACAGCCTCAACGATCCCGGGCTTGAGGGCAAGGCCTCGAGACTGCCGGTGCAGGCATGAAAAAAGCCGCTGCCTCCCCAAGGGAGCAGCGGCTTTTTTGTGGCTTAGGCTTTTAGCAGCGCGCGCCGCGCACCCCTTCGGCCAGCTGGCGGCACAGGCCGAGCACGCCGTCCACGGCCTGCTGGTCGGTCTCGGCGGCGGCGATCCGCTCGATCAGCGCCGAGCCGACCACCACGCCGTCGGCCAGGCGGGCGATGGTCGCGGCGTGTTCCGGGGTGCGGATGCCGAAGCCGATGCTGATCGGCAGGTCGGTGTGGCGGCGCAGGCGCGCCACGGCCTGCTCGACGTGCTCGACGGTGGCCGAGCCGGCGCCGGTGACGCCGGCCACCGAGACGTAGTAGACGAAGCCGGAGCTGCCGCCCAGCACCTTGGGCAGGCGCGCGTCGTCCGTCGTGGGGGTCGTCAGGCGGATGAAGTCGAGCCCCGCGGCCTGGGCCGGGTCGCACAGGTCGGCGTTATGCTCCGGCGGCAGGTCGACCACGATCAGGCCGTCGACCCCCGCCTCCTTGGCATCGGCGATGAAGCGCGCGACTCCGTACTTGTGGATGGGGTTGAAGTAGCCCATCAGCACCAGCGGTGTGCCCTGCTCGCCCTGGCGGAATTCGCGGACCATTTGCAGGGTCTTGGCCAGGTTCTGCTTGCCTTCCAGGGCACGGATGTTGGCCAGCTGGATGGCCGGGCCGTCGGCCATCGGGTCGGTGAACGGCATGCCCAGTTCGATCACGTCGGCGCCGGCCGCCGGCAGGCCCTTGAGGATCGCCAGGGAGGCGTCGTAGTGCGGGTCGCCGGCGGTGACGAAGGTCACCAGGGCGGCGCGGTTCTGTTCTTTCAGCTCGGCAAAGCGGCTCTGCAGGCGGCTCATGCGTGCTTCTCCTGTTCGCTCATGTGGTGCATCACGGTCTGCATGTCCTTGTCGCCGCGGCCGGACAGGTTGACCACCATCAGGTGCTCCCTGGGCAACGAGGGCGCGCGCTTGAACACTTCGGCCAGGGCGTGGGCGCTCTCCAGGGCCGGGATGATGCCCTCCAGGCGGCAGCACTGGTGGAAGGCGGCCAGGGCCTCGTCGTCGGTCACCGAGGTGTATTCGACCCGGCCGATGTCGTGCAGCCAGGCGTGCTCCGGGCCGATGCCGGGGTAGTCGAGGCCGGCGGAGATCGAGTGGGCGTCGATGATCTGGCCGTCGTCGTCCTGCAGCAGGAAGGTGCGGTTGCCGTGCAGCACGCCGGGCACGCCGCCGTTGAGGCTGGCCGCGTGCTTGCCGCTGTCGATGCCGTAGCCGGCCGCTTCGACGCCGACGATCTGCACCGACTCGTCGTCGAGGAAGGGGTGGAACAGGCCCATGGCGTTGGAGCCGCCGCCGATGCAGGCGACCAGGCTGTCGGGCAGGCGGCCTTCCTGGGCCTGCAGCTGCTCGCGGGTTTCCTTGCCGATGACCGCCTGGAAGTCGCGGACCATGGCCGGGTAGGGGTGCGGGCCGGCGACCGTGCCGATCAGGTAGAAGGTGCTGTCGACGTTGGTCACCCAGTCGCGCAGGGCCTCGTTCATGGCGTCCTTGAGGGTGCCGGTGCCGGCGGTGACCGGGATCACCGTGGCGCCCAGCAGCTTCATGCGGAACACGTTGGCCTGCTGCCGGTCGATGTCGGTGGTGCCCATGTAGATCACGCATTCCAGGCCGAAGCGCGCTGCGACTGTGGCGGTGGCCACGCCGTGCATGCCGGCGCCGGTCTCGGCGATGATGCGCCGCTTGCCCATGCGCTTGGCCAGGAGGATCTGGCCGATGCAGTTGTTGATCTTGTGCGCGCCGGTGTGGTTGAGCTCCTCGCGCTTGAGGTAGATCTTCGCCCCGCCGCAGTGCTCGCTCAGGCGCTCGGCGTAGTACAGCGGGCTGGGCCGGCCGACGTAGTCGCGCTGGAAGTAGGCCAGTTCCCGGGCGAACTCGGGATCGGCCTTGGCCTTCTCGTACTCGGCGGCCAGCTCGTGGATCAGCGGCATCAGGGTTTCGGCGACGTACTGGCCGCCGAACGAGCCGAACAGGCCGTTGGCGTCGGGGCCGCTGCGGTATGAGGTCATGGGGGAGCTCCTGCGGATGAATGGTGTAGGAGCGCCCCATGGGCGCGATCACGGGCATGGCCCGCTCCTACGATCTGTGTTGAGGATACGGCTGTGGCGGTTGACAGAAAAGCGATAAGATCGCCTGGACCTGTCAGGAAATCTCACAGATGAGCCAGGAGCTCCCCCCCCTCAACGCCCTGCGCGCCTTCGAGGCGGCGGCCCGCCTGCAGAGCGTCAGCCAGGCGGCCGACGAGCTGCATGTCACCCACGGCGCGGTCAGCCGGCAGATTCGTGGCCTGGAGGAACACCTCGGGGTGGCGCTGTTCGTCAAGGAAGGACGCGGCCTTAAACTCACGGATGCCGGGCTGCGCCTGCGCGACGCCAGCGGCGAGGCCTTCGCCCGCCTGCGCGGCGTCTGCGCCGAGTTGCAGCAGGGCCAGGCCGAGGCGCCCTTCGTCCTCGCCTGCCCCGGCAGCCTGCTGGCGCGCTGGTTCATCCCCCGGCTGGATCGCCTCAACCGCGAGCTGCCGGAGCTGCGCCTGCAGCTGTCGGCCAGCGAGGGCGAGCTGGACCCGCGCCGCCCCGGCGTCGACGCCACCCTGCTGTTCGCCGAGCCGCCCTGGCCGGCGGACATGCGGGTGTTCGAACTGACCGCCGAGCGCATCGGCCCGGTGCTCAGCCCGCGCTACGGGCGTTTCGCCGAGTTGCACCGGGCACCACCGGCGGCGCTGCTGAACGAGCCGTTGCTGCACACCAGCTCGCGGCCCCAGGCCTGGCCGAGCTGGGCGGCCAGCTGTGGCCTGGACGCCGGGGCGTTGAAGCCGGGCCAGGGCTTCGAGCATCTCTACTACCTGCTGGAGGCAGCGGCGGCCGGGCTGGGCGTGGCCATCGCCCCGCAGCAGCTGGTGGCCGACGACCTGGCGGGCGGGCGCCTGGTCGCGCCCTGGGGCTTCGTCGAGACCCCGGCGCGCCTGGCCCTGTGGGTACCGGCGCGGCAGCTGGACAAGCGCGCCCAGCGCCTGGCCGAGTGGCTGCGCGGCGAGCTGGGCGGCTGAGCGGCCGGCCGGTTCCGCAACAATCCGGAGCACATGGCCGGCACTTCTCGTCTAGCGTTTAACTATCGCTCAGAGGAGGAATCGCCATGTCCAACCATCACACCTACAAGAAGATCGAGATCGTCGGCTCGTCGCCGGTCAGTTCCGACGAGGCGATCAACAACGCCCTGGCCGAGTGCGCCAAGTCCATCCGCAACCTGGAGTGGTTCGAGGTGGTGGAAACCCGCGGCCATATCGAGAACGGCAAGGTCGGCCACTACCAGGTGACGCTCAAGGTGGGTTTCCGTATCGCCAATAGCTGAGAACTGTGCCGGTCGATCGTCTGCCCTTGGAATCTTCCGCAGCAAGCCCCACTACTGGACTCGGATATCGGCGCCGCCCCGGCGTCGATCAGCAGGGGTCACCAGGCGGGCCGATGAGCGTTCTAGCACAGACCAGGATTTCCATTCTCGACCTCGCGCCGATCCGCGACGACGGCGGCCCAGCCCAGGCGCTGGGCAACTCGCTGAAGCTGGCGCAGCACGCCGAGCGGCTCGGCTTCAGCCGCTTCTGGGTCGCCGAGCACCACAACATGGACGGCATCGCCAGCTCGGCCACCGCGGTGCTGCTCGGCTACCTGGCCGCCGGCACCTCGAGCATCCGCCTCGGCTCCGGCGGGGTGATGCTGCCCAACCATGCGCCGCTGGTGATCGCCGAGCAGTTCGGCACCCTCGCCACGCTCTATCCCGGGCGCATCGAACTGGGCCTGGGCCGTGCCCCGGGGGCCGATCAGTTCACCGCGCGGGCGCTGCGCCGGGAGCGCTCCGGCAGCGCCGACGACTTCCCCGCGGATGTCGCCGAGCTGCAGCGCTACCTGGGCCCGCGCAGCCCGCAGCAGCGGGTCATCGCCATGCCCGGCAGCGGCACCCAGGTGCCGCTCTGGCTGCTCGGCTCCAGCCTGTTCAGCGCCCAGCTGGCCGGCGAGATGGGCCTGCCCTATGCCTTCGCCTCGCATTTCGCGCCGCGCTACCTGCACGAGGCGATTCGCGTCTATCGCAATCACTTCAAGGCCTCGGCGGTGCTCGAGCGGCCCTACGTGATGCTCGGCGTGCCGCTGGTGGCGGCCGACAGCGACGAACGCGCCGATTACCTGGCGACCTCGGTGTACCAGCGGATTCTCGCCCTGCTGCGCGGCCATAGCCTGGTGCAGCGCCCGCCGGTGGCGAGCATGGACGGCCTGTGGCTGCCCCACGAGAAGCAGGCGGTGGCCGACTTCCTCGGCCTGGCGGTGGTCGGTGGCCCGGCCAAGGTGCGGGCGAAACTGGAGGTGTTGCTGGAGCAGACCGGTGCCGACGAGCTGATCTTCACCGGCGACCTGTACGACTTCGACGATCGCCTGCGCTCCTTCGAGCTGCTGGCCGAGTTGCGCCAGGCCGCCTGACCCGCCGTCCCGCTCAGAAGGTGCCGCAACGCAGCACCCGGCCGCGGGCCAGGACGTTGCGCTGGTCGTCGTACAGCCAGGCCTGGGCGTTGTACATGATGGAGCGCGCCTCCAGGCGGTAGCGCTGGCCGGCGGCGAAGTCGGCGTAGCGCACGCGGATCTCGCAGGTGCGCTGGATCGGCTCGGACATCATGTCGGAACCGCTACCGCCACCCGGCACCTCGAACAGGAAGCGGCTGATCAGCTCGTGGGAGCCCGGCGACACCTGGAAGTAGCGGCCGTCGTCGAGGCGCTTGCCGTCGAGCTCGTCGGCCATCAGCAGGTCGCTGGCCGGGGTGTACAGCTCGACCCAGGCAAGTCCCGGGTCGTGCGGTGGCAGCGGCGAGGCGCAGGCGCCGAGGAGGGACAGGCTGGCGATCAGGGCGAAGCGACGCATGACGGTCTCCGAGTCTAGGGAATGGATCAGTCCAGATCGATCCCATGTTGGAGGCGTTGGCGACAATGCGCTAGCGTGGCGCGCATGACACACAACCGCGCTCCTTTCTCTATCGACTCCCCGGCCTGGCGCTGGGTTCCGCTGCTGGCGGCCCTGCTGCTGGGTGGCTGCGGCACCCTGGACTACTACGGCCAGCTGGCCCGCGGCCAGTTCGAGCTGCTGCGCGCACGCCAGCCGGTCGAGCGCCTGCTGGCCGATCCCGCCACCCCCGCGCCGCTGCGCCAGCGGCTGTCGTTGGCCCAGCAGGCACGGTCCTTCGCCAGCGCCGCGCTGGCCCTGCCGGACAACCGCAGCTACCGCCTGTACGCCGATCTTGGGCGGCCCTATGTGCTGTGGAACCTGTTCGCCACCGGCGAGTTCTCGGTCGAGCCCGAGCTGCACTGCTTTCCCATCGCCGGCTGCGTCGCCTACCGCGGCTACTACCGCCAGGGCCGCGCCCGCGGCGCTGCTGCGCTGCTGCGCCAGCAGGGCCTGGATACCTACATCGGCGGCGTCGAGGCCTATTCGACCCTGGGCTGGTTCGACGACCCGCTGCTCAACACCATGCTGGCCTGGAGCGACGAGCGTCTGGTGGCGGTGATCTTCCACGAGCTGGCCCACCAGCAGCTGTATGTGGCCGGCGACACGGCGTTCAACGAGTCCTTCGCCACCTTCATCGAGCGCGAGGGCCTGCGCCAGTGGCGGGCGAGCCGTGGCCTGGCCGAGGCAGACGCGGCGCCGGAGCGGCAGCGCGCCCAGTTCAGCGAACTGGTGCTGGCCAGCCGCGAGCGCCTGCGAATCCTGTATGCCGGCGACCTGCCGACGGCGGCCATGCGCGCCGCCAAGCAGGCCGAGTTCGCGCGCCTGCGCCGCGACTACCGGACCCTGCGCGAACGCCAGTGGGGCGGCGTGGGCCGCTACGACGCCTGGGTCGAGGCGCCGCTGAACAACGCCAAGCTGTTGCCGTTCGGCCTGTACGACCGTTGGGTGCCGGCCTTCGCCAGGTTGTACGCCGAGGCGGGCGGCGCCTGGCCGGCCTTCTACCGCCGCGCCGAGCGACTCGGCCGCCTGCCGGCGCCGCAGCGAGCCGAGGCCTTGCAGGCCCTGCAGGGCGACGGCCAGAACTAGCGGGGCATGCCGCGGGTCCAACCCTAGGAGTCTCGCGACCAGAGGCGATGGACCATGAACAGATGGATGCTGGTACCTGTGATCGGCCTGCTCGGCGCCGCCGCGCTGGCGCAGCCCAAGCCCTGCGAGGAGCTGAAGCGGGAGATCGAGGTGAAGATCCAGGCCGCCGGGGTGATCAGCTACACCCTGGAGATAGTGGCGAACGACGAGGTGCACGACCCGAGCATGGTGGTCGGCAGCTGCGACAACGGCACCAAGAAGATCATCTACCAGAAGAACGGCTGAGCCCGGCCGGCCAGGGTGGCGGCGCCTAGGCGGCGAAGGCCCGGCGCAGCTCGCCCAGGGTGGCGAAGTGGTAGGTCGGCGCCTCGCCCAGCAGCTCCTCGGCGCTGCCGAAGCCATAGCCCACCGCCGCCGCATCCAGGCCGTTGCGCCGGGCGCCGATCAGGTCGTGCTTGCGGTCGCCGATCATCAGCGTGCTGGCGGCTTGCAGCCCTTCCTCCTGCAGCAGATGGCCGATCAGCTCGGCCTTGTCGGTGCGGGTGCCGTCCAGTTCGCTGCCGTGGATGGCGCGGAAGTGCCGGGCGAAGCCGAAGTGTTCGGCGATCCGCGCGGCGAACAGGGTCGGCTTGCTGGTGGCGATATACAGCCTGCGGCCTTGGTCGTTCAGGGTCGCCAGCAGCGCCTCGATGCCGTCGAACACGCGGTTCTCGTACAGCCCGACCTCGGCGAAACGCTCGCGGTAGTGGCCCACCGCCCGCCAGGCCGTGGCCTGGTCGAAACCGTAGGTCTGCATGAAGCACTGCAGCAGCGGCGGGCCGATGAAGTGTTCCAGCGCCTGCAGCTCGGGTTCGTCGATGCCCAGGCGGGCCAGGGCGTGCTGCACCGAGCGGGTGATGCCCTCGCGCGGGTCGGTGAGGGTGCCGTCGAGGTCGAAGAGGATGTTCCGGTAGTGCATGGACAGCCTTGTGCCGGTCGCGATCAGTTGGAGGAGTAGCCTTCCATCAGGTGCTGGTCCTTCAGGCGCACGTAGTTGTCGGCGCTGTAGCGGAAGTAGCTGCGCTCCTGTTCGGTCAGCGGGCGGGCCTGCCTGGCCGGGCTGCCGACATACAGGTAGCCGCTCTGCAGGCGCTTGCCCGGCGGCACCAGGCTGCCGGCGCCGAGCACCACCTCGTCCTCGATCACCACGCCGTCCATGACGATGCTGCCCATGCCGATCAGCACCCGGTTGCCGACGCTGCAGCCATGCAGGGTGACCTTGTGGCCGACGGTCACGTCGTCGCCGATGTTCAGCGGGTAGCCGCCGGGGTTGAAGGGGCCGGCGTGGGTGATGTGCAGCACGCTGCCGTCCTGCACGCTGGAGCGCTCGCCGATGCGGATGCTGTGCATGTCGCCGCGGATGACCACCAGCGGCCAGACCGAGCTGTCGTCGCCGATCTCGACGTCGCCGAGGATCACGGCGGAGGCGTCGACGAACACCCGTTCGCCGAGTTGCGGGGTGAACTGCTGGTAACTGCGAATCGCCACGATAGAAACCTCTTAAGCTGCGGTGAGCGGTGATTGTAATTAAGATAGCCGGCAAATCCGCCGAAACCTGGCTTTGCAGGCTTTTTGCCAGCGCCGGTTCCGCCATGAAACTCCCTCGGTTACAGGTGACCCAGTCGTGACTGCGAACAACCCCCTGCTGCAAGACTTCGACCTGCCGCCCTATTCCGCCATCCGTCCCGAGCATGTCGAGCCGGCCATCGATGCCATTCTCGCCGACAGCCGCGCGGCCATCGGCGAACTGCTCAAGCAACAGTCTGGCACACCGAGCTGGGACGGCCTGGTGTTGGTGCTCGACGAGCTGCACGCGCGCCTCGGTCGCGCCTGGGGTCCGGTCAGCCACCTCAACGCGGTGTGCAACAGTGCCGAACTGCGCCAGGCCTACGAGGCCTGCCTGCCCAAGCTGTCCGAATACTGGACCGAGCTGGGCCACAACCGCGCGCTGTACCAGGCCTATCAGGCCCTGGCCGACAGCCCGGCCGCGGCCCAGTTCGAGGTGGCCCAGCAGACCATCCTCGAGCACGCCCTGCGCGATTTCCACCTGTCCGGCATCGACCTGGCCGAGGCCGACAAGCAGCGCTTCGGCGCCATCCAGAGCAAGCTGTCCGAGCTCGGCAGCCGCTTCTCCAACCAGCTGCTCGATGCCACCCAGGCCTGGACCAAGCACATCGCCGACGAAGCGACGCTGGCCGGCCTGACCGACTCGGCCAAGGCGCAGATGCAGCAGGCCGCCGAGGCCAAGGGCCTGGACGGCTGGCTGATCAGCCTGGAGTTCCCCAGCTACTACGCGGTGATGACCTACGCCGACGACCGCGCCCTGCGCGAAGAGCTGTATGCTGCCTACTGCACCCGCGCTTCCGACCAGGGGCCGAACGCCGGCCAGCACGACAACGGCCCGGTGATGGCGGAGATCCTCGACCTGCGCCAGGAGCTGGCCCGGTTGCTCGGCTTCGGCAACTACGCCGAGCTGAGCCTGGCCACCAAGATGGCCGAGTCCAGCGAGCAGGTGCTGAGCTTCCTGCGCGACCTGGCCGTGCGCAGCAAGCCGTTCGCCGCCCAGGACCTGGACGAGCTGCGCGCCTTCGCCGCCGAGCAGGGCTGCAGCGACCTGCAGAGCTGGGACGTCGGCTACTACGCCGAGAAGCTGCGCGAGCAGCGCTACAGCATCTCCCAGGAGATCCTGCGGCCCTACTTCCCCATCGACAAGGTGCTCGGCGGCCTGTTCGCCATAGTCGAGCGGCTCTACGGCATCCAGATCGAGGAGCTCAGCGGCTTCGACAGCTGGCACCCGGACGTGCGCCTGTTCGAGATCAAGGAGCACGGCCAGCACGTCGGGCGCTTCTTCTTCGACCTCTACGCCCGCGCCAACAAGCGTGGCGGCGCCTGGATGGACGGCGCCCGCGACAAGCGCCGCAGCGCCAGCGGCGAGCTGATCAGCCCGGTGGCCAACCTGGTGTGCAACTTCACCCCGGCGGTGAACGGCAAGCCGGCGCTGCTGACCCACGACGAGGTCACCACCCTGTTCCACGAGTTCGGCCATGGCTTGCACCACCTGCTGACCCGGGTCGAGCAGGCCGGCGCCTCGGGCATCAACGGCGTGGCCTGGGACGCGGTCGAGCTGCCCAGCCAGTTCATGGAGAACTGGTGCTGGGAGCCCGAAGGCCTGGCGCTGATCTCCGGCCACTTCGAGAGCGGCGAGGCGCTGCCCCAGGACCTGCTGGACAAGATGCTGGCGGCGAAGAACTTCCAGTCCGGGTTGATGATGGTGCGTCAGCTGGAGTTTTCCCTGTTCGACTTCGAGCTGCACGCCCATCACGGCGACGGCCGCAGCGTGCTGCAGGTGCTCGAGGGCGTGCGCGACGAGGTCTCGGTGTTGCGTCCGCCGGCCTACAACCGTTTCGCCAACGGTTTCGCGCACATCTTCGCCGGCGGCTACGCGGCCGGTTACTACAGCTACAAGTGGGCCGAGGTGCTGTCCGCCGACGCCTTCTCGCGCTTCGAGGAGGAAGGCGTGCTCAACGGCGACACCGGCCGCGCCTTCCGCGAGGCGATCCTGGCCCGCGGCGGTTCCCGGGAACCCATGGTGCTGTTCGTCGACTTCCGCGGCCGCGAGCCGCGCATCGACGCCCTGCTGCGCCACCTCGGCCTGAGCCAGGAGGCGGCATGACAGACTCGGCGCCGAAGAAGCGTTTTATCGCCGGTGCGGTGTGCCCGGCCTGCAGCGAGATGGACAGCATCAAGATGTGGGACGAGGACGGCGTGCCGCACCGCGAGTGCGTGCGCTGCGGCTACGCCGACACCCTGGACGAGCGCGGCAACTCGGTGGCCAAGGAGCTGCCGACCCGGGTCAACGTCGGCGCCCTCAAGCCCAAGGCCGTCGACCCCAAGGTCAAGGCGGTGCAGTTCTTCCCCAATCCCAAGCTCAAGAAACCCACGGAGTAATATCCGGGCGGCGTTTTGCTCAAGCCTGCCCCGACTCGGATGCAGTTCCGTAGCCTGGATTAGCCTAGGCTACGGTCCATTTCGCTCAGCGCCTGGTTGTGTCGATTTACGACCTCTGCAAACGATTAACTGGTAGTCCGCGCCATTCCCAGCGATGACGGGATTCGACCAGGAGAGCCGCCATGTCGCGCATACAAAGGATCAACCCCTGCCTGTGGTTCGATGACCAGGCCGAGCAGGCCGTCGCGTTCTACCTGTCGATCTTCGCCAATTCGCGGATCGTCAGCCTCTCGCGCTACGGCGAAGCGGGACGCGAAATCCACGGCAAGGCGCCGGGCACGGTGATGGCTCTGGCCTTCGAGCTGGATGGCCAGGCCTTTACCGCACTCAACGGCGGTCCGCTGCTGCGCTTCAACGAGGCCATCTCGCTGCAGGTCAATTGCCAGACCCAGGCCGAGGTGGATCACTACTGGGACGAACTCTGCGCCGGCGGCGATCCCGCCGCGCAACAGTGCGGCTGGCTCAAGGACCGCTACGACCTGTCCTGGCAGATAGTGCCCAGCGTGTTGCCGGAGCTGCTCAGCGACCCCGACCCGAGCAAGTCGCAGCGGGTCATGGCGGCGCTGCTGCAGATGCGCAAGCTCGACATCGCCGCCCTGCAACGAGCCTACACCGGCTAGCTGGGTGGCCTGGACGATTCGAGAACGGCTGTTGCGGATTGCTTCGGCGCTTATCCGGGTTATCAGGGCTGGGCAGGGGATGCCGGCGGCAGGCGACGGCAGGTACTTGGTTACAGGGCAAAATAACTGTATTTATATACAGTATTTTGCCGGAGCCGTCCCATGTCCGTTTCCCTGCCGCCGCGAGGCCGCGGCACCGCCAGCAATCCCGCCAACCGCTTCGCGCCGAGCCGCTCGGTGGCCGAAGACGACGGCTGGTTCCAGGAGGTACCGCCGAGCCGCGCCACCGAGGTGCGGGTGGAGATGGCCAAGAGCATCATCACCCGCAACCAGTCGCCGGACCTGCCGTTCGACCGCTCGATCAACCCCTACCGGGGCTGCGAGCACGGTTGCATCTACTGCTACGCGCGGCCCAGCCACGCCTACTGGGACCTGTCGCCGGGGCTGGACTTCGAGACGAGGCTGATCGCCAAGAGCAACGCGCCGAGCCTGCTCGCGCAGCAGCTGGCCAGGCCCGGCTACGTCTGCGCGCCGATCAACCTGGGTTCCAACACCGATCCCTACCAGCCGATCGAGCGCCAGCAGCAACTGACCCGGCGCACCCTGCAGGTGCTGCTCGAGCACCGCCATCCGGTGACCATCGTCACCAAGGGCGCGCTGATCCTGCGCGATCTCGAGCTGCTCGGGCAGCTGGCCGAGCAGCGCCTGGTGGCGGTGATGATCAGCCTGACCACCCTGGACGACGAGCTCAAGCGCATCATGGAGCCGCGCGCGGCCTCGCCGGCGGCGCGCCTGCGGGCGATCCGCGTGCTGCGCGCGCAGGGCGTCCCGGTGGGCGTGCTCTGTGCGCCGATGATTCCGATGATCAACGACATGGAGCTGGAGCGCCTGCTCGAGGCGGCCAAGCAGGCCGGGGCGCAGCGCGCGGCCTACATGTTCCTGCGCCTGCCGCGGGAGGTCGCGCCGCTGTTCGAGGAGTGGCTGCAGGCGCACTACCCGCAGCGCGCCGAGCACGTCCTCAGCCTGGTGCGGCAGAGCCGCGGCGGCGCGCTGTACGACAGCCGCTTCGGCGCACGCATGCGCGGCGAGGGGGCCTTCGCCGCCCTGCTGGCGCAGCGCTTCGCCGTGGCCAGCAGGCGCCTCGGCCTGCAGGGCCGCGAGGACTTCGAGCTGGACTGCTCGCGCTTCTGCCCGCCGGGCGGGCAGCTGGCGCTGTTGTGAGCGCCGCATGGCCGGTGCGGGCGCGGGTCAGCCGGTGCGACTCGCGCTGCCCCTGCCGATCGGCTAGGCGCCGCTTCTCCGGCTGGCAGGGCTACTCTGTCAAAGGGAGTACCATGGGTCAGGCGGCTGGCCGGACGGAGCCGCCTCGGCATTGTGCTCCGGCGCCGCCGCACAACCTGCAACCAGCCCGAATCTGCCAGTCACCATGAACCGTACCCTGCGCGTCCCCGAACCCTCCTTCGAACTGATGGACGATCACGAGGGCCACTCGCTGATCTATCGCCAGCATGGCTTCCCCAGCCCGCTGGTGCGCTGGCATTTCCACAAGGAATACGAGCTGCACCTGATAGTCGCCAGCTCCGGCAAGGTGTTCATCGGCGACTACATCGGCAACTTCTCCCCGGACAGCCTGTTCCTCACCGGGCCCAACCTGCCGCACAACTGGATCAGCCAGGTGGAAGAGGACGAGGTGTTCGCCGAGCGCGACATGCTGGTCAACTTCACCGACAAGGTGCTGGACAGCGGCATCCCGGTATTCGACGAGCTGAAGAGCCTGGCGCCGCTGCTGGCGCGGGCGCAGTTCGGCATCGAGTTCCGCGACCCGCGCTGCATCCGCGAGGCGCGCCAGTTGCTGCAGAAGATCGCCGACTCCCAGGGCGCCACCCGCCTCGGCCACTTCTTCATCCTGCTCGAACTGCTGGCCGCCTGCGAGGACTACCAGCTGCTCTCCGGCCGGCTGCCCACCCAGCCGGCGGACGAGCTGCATGTCGACCGCATCAACCGCGCGGTGGACTACATCTTCCAGCGCTACGCCCAGGACCTGGGCCAGGAAGAGGTGGCGCAGTACCTGGGCATGACCCCGACCTACTTCTCGCGCTTCTTCAAGCAGGCCACCGGGCGCGGCTTCGTCGAGTTCGTCAATCGCCTGCGGGTGAGCAAATCCTGCGAGCTGTTGAGCCAGAGCGACATGCCGGTGACCGAGGTCTGTTTCGAGTCCGGGTTCAGCAACATTTCCAACTTCAACCGACGCTTCCAGCAGTTGAAGGGCATGACGCCCTCGGACTACCGCAAGCAGGTGGTGCAGCGCCTGACCGAGCAAAACCTGTACTGATTTGTAGAGAATCCAGATGGATGTGCCTGATTTTGTTGGGTTGTAGCGGGTAGTTAGGGATTTGGCTCTGTTTATTGAGTGCAAAAAAGTATCGGTTCAGGTGCAGTCAGGGATTTGTTCCAGCCAGCCCCCGGAGGTGTAATGCAGGTCGACTAATACAAAAACAATACCGTGCTCCTGGTGCTGTAGCGGCTCAGGAGGGGAGTTCGAAAATGAACCAAACAGCTAAAGCACTTCTTGCTGCATCCTGCCTGTCGCTCACGGCTTTCGCCCAAGCCGCGCAGAACCTGACCATCGCCACGGTCAACAACAGCGACATGATCCGCATGCAGCGGCTCGCCAAGACCTTCGAGGAGCAGAACCCGCAGATCAACCTGAAGTGGGTGGTGCTCGAAGAGAACGTCCTGCGCCAGCGCCTGACCACCGATATCGCCACCCAGGGCGGCCAGTTCGACGTGCTGACCATCGGCATGTACGAGGCGGCGCTGTGGGGCGAGAAAGGCTGGCTGGAGCCGATGACCAACCTGCCGGCGGACTATGCCCTGGACGACGTGTTCCCCTCGGTACGCGAAGGCCTGTCGGTGGCTGGCAAGCTCTATGCCCTGCCGTTCTACGCCGAGAGTTCGATCACCTACTACCGCACCGACCTGTTCGAGCAGGCCGGCCTGCGCATGCCCGAGCACCCGACCTGGGAGCAGATGCGCGAGTTCGCCGCGGCCCTGCACAAGCCGGAGCAGGAGCAGTACGGCATCTGCCTGCGCGGCAAGGCCGGCTGGGGCGAGAACATGGCGCTGATCAGCACAGTGGCCAACGCCTACGGCGCGCGCTGGTTCGACGAGCAGTGGCAGCCCGAATTCAGCGGCAGCGAGTGGAAGCAGGCGCTGAACTTCTACGTCGATACCCTGAAGCAGTTCGGCCCGCCGGGCGCTTCCAGCAACGGCTTCAACGAGAACCTGGCGCTGTTCAACAGCGGCAAGTGCGCGTTGTGGGTGGATGCCAGCGTGGCCGGCTCCTTCGTCACCGACAGCAGCCAGAGCAAGGTCGCCGACCAGGTCGGCTTCAGCCGCGCGCCGCAGCAGGTCACCGACAAGGGTTCGGCCTGGCTGTATTCCTGGGCGCTGGGCATTCCCACCAGCTCCAAGGCCAAGGCGGCGGCCAAGCAGTTCAGTGCCTGGGCCACGTCCCAGGCGTACGCCAAGCTGGTCGCCGAGACCGATGGCGTGGCCAACGTGCCGCCGGGCACCCGCGCCTCCACCTACAGCGACGCCTACATGACGGCCGCGCCGTTCGCCAAGGTCACCCTGGAGTCCCTGAAGCAGGCCGACCCGGCGAATCCGACGCTCAAGCCGGTGCCCTATGTGGGTATCCAGCTGGTCACCATTCCCGAGTTCCAGGCCATCGGCACCCAGGTCGGCATGCAGTTCACCGCGGCGCTGACCGGCCACATGTCGGTCGACCAGGCGCTGGCCGCGGCCCAGCAGTCCACGGCGCGTGAAATGAAACGCGCCGGCTATCCCAAGTAGCCAACGCCTCCGGGCGTTCCCGGCGCCGCGCCTGCAGTCCCGATGGCCGGCGCCCGACTGCCCGCTCTCTCCCGGATTTACACGGAGTCGCCATGAATACTTCGACCCTCGACGCGCCCCTGAAAAGTGCCCCCGCGGCCAGCGGTGCCAAGCGTCGTCCACTCAAGCTCGGCTGGTTTCTGGTCAGCCCTTCGGTCGGCCTGCTGCTGCTGTGGATGATCGTGCCGCTGGGCATGACCGTCTATTTCTCGCTGATTCGCTACAACCTGCTGTATCCCGGCGAGAACCCCTTCGTCGGCCTGGAGAACTTCGAGTACTTCCTCAGCGACGCCGGCTTCATGCCGGGTGCGCTCAACACCCTGACCCTGGTCGGCAGCGTGCTGCTGATCAGCGTGGTGTTCGGCGTGCTGATCGCCGCGCTGCTGGAGGCCTGCGAGTTCTGGGGCCGGGGCGTGGTGCGGGTGCTGCTGATTTCGCCCTTCTTCATCATGCCCACGGTCAGTGCGCTGGTGTGGAAGAACCTGATCTTCCATCCGGTCTCGGGGATACTCGCGGCGATCTGGAAGTTCTTCGGCGCGCAGCCGGTGGACTGGCTGGCCGAATACCCGTTGCTGTCGATCATCTTCATCGTCTCCTGGCAGTGGCTGCCGTTCGCCATCCTGATCCTGATGACCGCCATGCAGTCGCTGGACCAGGACCAGAAGGAGGCCGCGCGCCTCGACGGTGCCGGGCCCATCGCGATCTTCTGGCACCTGACCCTGCCGCACCTGGCCCGGCCGATCGCCGTGGTGGTGATGATCGAGACGATCTTCCTGCTCTCGGTGTTCGCCGAAATCTTCACCACCACCGCCGGCGGCCCGGGCTTCGAGTCCACCAACCTGGCCTACCTGATCTACAACCACGCGCTGCTGCAGTTCGACGTCGGCATGGCATCGGCCGGCGGCTTGATCGCGGTGGTCATCGCCAACCTCGCGGCGATCGTGCTGATCCGGATGATCGGCAAGAACCTCACCAACCAGCAATGAGGCCTTGATCATGTTGACCCTCAAACAATCCCGTCGCCTGCAGAGTGTGCTGGTGGGTTCCTCGGCCTGGGCCATCGCCGCGCTGATCTTCTTCCCGATCCTGTGGATGATCCTCACCAGCTTCAAGACCGAGATCGACGCCTTCGCCACGCCGCCGCAGTTCCTCTTCATGCCGACGCTGGAGAACTACCTGCTGATCAACGAGCGCAGCGACTACTTCAGCTTCGCCTGGAATTCGCTGCTGATCTCGGTCACCGCGACCCTGCTGTGCATGCTCATCGCCGTGCCGGCGGCCTACTCCATGGCCTTCTTCGAGAGCCGCCACACCAAGCGCACGCTGCTGTGGATGCTGTCGACCAAGATGCTGCCGCCGGTGGGCGTGCTGATGCCGATCTACCTGATCTGCCAGAGCCTGGGCCTGCTCGATTCGCGCATCGCGCTGATCGTCATCTACACCCTGATCAACCTGCCGATCGTGGTCTGGATGATTTACACCTACTTCAAGGACATCCCCGTCGACATCCTCGAAGCCGCGCGCCTGGACGGTGCCACCACCCTGCAGGAAATCGCTCGCGTGCTGTTGCCGATCGCCCGCGGCGGCCTGGCCTCGACCATGCTGCTGTCGCTGATCCTGTGCTGGAACGAGGCCTTCTGGTCGCTCAACCTGACCAGCTCGGCCGCCGCCCCGCTGACCGCCCTGGTCGCCTCCTACTCCAGTCCGGAAGGCCTGTTCTGGGCCAAGCTCTCGGCCGTTTCGACCCTGGCCTGCGCGCCCATCCTGATTTTCGGCTGGATCAGTCAAAAACAACTCGTGCGCGGCCTGTCCTTCGGCGCCGTCAAGTAACAAGAGGATTTCCCCATGGCTAATTTGAAGATCCGCAACCTGAAGAAAGGCTTCGACGGCACCGCCATCATCAAGGGCATCGACCTGGACATCCGCGACCGCGAGTTCGTGGTGTTCGTCGGTCCCTCCGGCTGCGGCAAGTCCACCCTGCTGCGCCTGATCGCCGGGCTGGAAGAAGTCACCAGCGGCCACATCGAGCTGGACGGCAAGGACATCACCGACATGGCCCCGGCCAAGCGCGACCTGGCCATGGTGTTCCAGACCTACGCCCTGTACCCGCACATGACCGTGCGCAAGAACCTGTCCTTCGCCCTCGACCTGGCCGGCGTGGACAAGCGCGAGGTGCAGGAGAAGGTCGACAACGCCGCGGCCATCCTCGAACTCAAGCCGCTGCTCGAGCGCAAGCCCAAGCAGCTCTCCGGCGGCCAGCGCCAGCGCGTGGCCATCGGCCGCGCCATCGTGCGCAACCCGAAGATCTTCCTGTTCGACGAACCGTTGTCCAACCTCGACGCCGCCCTGCGCGTGCAGACCCGCCTGGAGCTGGCGCGCCTGCACCAGGAGCTGCAGGCGACCATGATCTACGTGACCCACGACCAGGTCGAAGCCATGACCCTGGCCGACAAGGTGGTGGTGCTCAACGGCGGTCGGGTCGAGCAGGTCGGCTCGCCGATGGAGCTCTACCACCATCCGGCCAACCTGTTCGTCGCCGGCTTCCTCGGCACGCCGAAGATGGGCTTCCTGCGCGGCCAGGCCGGCAAGGCCGATGCCGCCGGCTGCGAGGTGCAGCTGGCGTGCGGCGCGCGGCTGAGCCTGCCACTGGCCGCCGGCGGCCTGGCCGCGGGCAGCGCGGTGACCCTGGGCGTGCGTCCCGAGCACTTCAACATAGTGCCGGCCGGCCAGGGCCAGCTGCAGGTCACCGCCGATGTCAGCGAGCGCCTGGGCAGCGACACCTACTGCCATGTGCGCACCTCTTCCGGGGAGATGCTGACCATCCGCGTGCGCGGCGATTTCGCCCCGCGCGCCGGCGAAGTCCTCGACCTGGCCTTCGACCTGGGTCATTGCCACCTGTTCGACGCCGATGGCCAGGCCATCGCCAAACGACTGCAGCAGGCGGCCTGAGGCCGCCCGTCAGCCCCATCCAGGAATTCTCAGATGAAACTCAATCGCCAGCATCTCGACCGGCTGGCGGCGCCTATCGCGCTGCCCGCCTACCGTGCCGACGCCACCCAGCAGGGCATCGTCCATATCGGCGTCGGTGGTTTCCACCGCGCCCACCAGGCGGTCTACACCGAGGCCCTGATGAACCGGGGCGAGGCCCTCGACTGGAGCATCTGCGGCGTCGGCCTGCGCGGCGCCGACCGCGCCATGCGCGATGCCCTGGCCGCGCAGGACTACCTCTACACCCTGGTCGAGCTGGGCGACGATGCGCACGGTGCGGTGCGGGTGGTGGGCGCCATCAGCGGCATGCTGCTGGCCGAGGATTCGCCCCAGGCGCTGATCGACAAGCTGGCCGATCCGGCGATCCGCATCGTCTCGCTGACCATCACCGAGGGCGGCTACTGCATGGACGACAGCAGCGGCGAGTTTCTCGCCGAACTGCCGGACATCCAGCACGACCTGGCCCGTCCCGAGGCGCCGCGCAGCGTCTTCGGCTTCCTCTGCGCGGCCCTGGCCAGGCGCCGCGCCGCCGGCACCCCGGCCTTCACCCTGATGTCCTGCGATAACCTGCCGCACAACGGTGCGGTGACCCGCAAGGCGCTGCTCAGCTTCGCCAATCTGGCCGACCCCGGGCTGGCGGCCTGGATCGAGGCCAATGTCAGCTTCCCCAATGCCATGGTTGACCGCATCACCCCCATGACCAGCGCGGCGCACCGCCAGCAGCTGGCCGAGCGCCACGGCATCGAGGACGCCTGGCCGGTGGTCTGCGAGCCCTTCGTGCAATGGGTGCTGGAGGACAAGTTCGTCAACGGCCGGCCGGCCTGGGAGAAGGTCGGCGTGCAGTTCACCGACGACGTCACCCCCTACGAGGAGATGAAGATCAAGCTGCTCAACGGCGGCCATATGGCGCTGACCTATCTGGGCTTCCTCAAGGGTTATCGCTTCGTCCACGAGGCGATGAACGATCCGCTGCTGCGCCGTTACCTGCGCACCTTCATGGACCAGGACGTCACCCCGCAACTGGCGCCGGTGCCGGGCATCGACCTGGAGGCCTACAAGGACACCCTGATCGAGCGCTTCTCCAACCAGGCCATCGCCGACCAGCTGGAGCGCATCTGCTCCGATGGCTCGTCGAAGCTGCCCAAGTTCATCGTGCCGACCCTCAATCGACTGATCGCCGACGAGCGCCCGCTGGAGCGCGCGGCGCTGGTGCTGGCGGCCTGGGCGCTGTATCTCGAAGGCGTCGACGAGCGCGGCGAGCGCTTCGCCATCGCCGACCCGCGCGCCGCCGAGTGCCAGCAGCTGGTGGCCGACCGCGAGCGGATCAGCACCCGCTTGCTCGGCGCCGAGGCGATCTTCGGCACGGCGATCCCGAACTCGGCGGCGTTCGTCGCCGCCTTCCAGCGCAACCTCGACAGCCTGCGCAGCCAGGGGGTCACGGCCACCCTGGAGACCCTGCTGGCCTGATCCGCCAGGAATCCCGGTCCGCCTTGGGCGCCCAGGCGCCCTCATCTCATGTGGAGTCAGTTATGTATCTGGTATGTGGCGAAACCCTGTTCGATGTCTTCAGCCAGGACGCCGGCGCGCGCAGCAGCGAGCTGGGGTTCAAGGCGATTGCCGGCGGCTCGCCGTTCAACGTGGCCGTCGGCCTGCGCCGCCTGGCCGCCGATTCGGCGCTGTTCGCCGGGATTTCCACGGATTTTCTCGGTGCCCGCCTGCGCCGGGTGTTGCACGAGGAAGGGGTGAGCGGCGACTACCTGGTGTCCAGCGATGCACCCACCACCCTGGCCATGGTCGCGGTCGATGCCCAGGGCGTGCCGCATTACAGCTTCCGCGGCGAGGGCTGCGCCGACCGCGTGCTGGGCCTTGAGCATCTGCCGGCGCTGGATGCGCGGGTGCGCGGTATCCATGTCGGCTCCTACTCCCTGGTGGTGACGCCGGTCGCCGATACCCTGCTGGCGCTGGTGCGGCGCGAGAGCGAGCGGCGCCTGATCAGCCTCGACCCCAACGTGCGGCTCAATGTCGAGCCGCGCGTCGCCGTCTGGCAGCAGCGCATCGAGGCCTTCGCCGGCCAGGCCCATCTGATCAAGGTCAGCGAGGAAGACCTGGCCCTGCTGTACCCGGACCACAGGGCCGAAGAGGTGGTCGAGCGCTGGCTCGGCCAGCGCTGCCAGCTAGTGTTCCTCACCCGCGGCAGCGACGGCGCCAGTGTCTTCAGTCGCCTGCACGGCCATTGGTCGGTGCCGGCGCAAGCGGTGGCCACCCGCGACACCGTCGGCGCCGGCGACACCTTCCAGGCCGCGCTGCTGGCCTACCTGGCCCGGCACGGGCTGGACAGCCCCGCCGCCCTGGCCGAGCTGCCGATCGCCCATGTCGAGGCGATGCTCGATTACGCCGTGCGGGCGGCGGCGGTGACCTGCTCGCGGGTCGGCCCGGACCTGCCCCGTGCCCATGAGCTGCAGGCCCGCTGAAGCGCAGGCCGGCGTCGTGCCCTCCCCAACCCTATTCGCAGGAGCCGTTATGTCGCATTTCCCGTCACCCTTCGATGTCACCCGTTCGCCCGGCTGGCAGGCCCTGGCCGGGCATCGCGAGCAGTTCGCCGGCTTCAGCATGCGCGAGACATTCGCCGAAGATCCCCAGCGTTTCGCCGAGTTTTCCCTGAACGACTGCGGCCTGTTTCTCGACTACTCGAAGAACCTGATCACCCGCCAGACCCGCGAGCTGTTGGTCGAGCTGGCCCAGGAGGCGGGCCTGCAACAGGCCATCGCCAGCCTGTTCGCCGGCGCGCCGATCAACGCCTCGGAGGGCCGCCCGGCCCTGCACACCGCGTTGCGCCGGCCGATCGGCGACCAGGTGCTGGTCGATGGTGTCGACGTGATGCCCGAGGTACATCGGGTGCTGCAGCAGATGAGCGAACTGGTCGGCCGTCTGCATGGCGGCCTGTGGCGCGGCTACAGCGAAAAGACCATCACCGACGTGGTCAACATCGGCATCGGCGGCTCCTTCCTCGGCCCGCAGCTGGTCTCCGAGGCGCTGCTGCCCTTCGCCCAGCGCGGCGTGCGCTGCCACTACCTGGCCAACATCGACGGCAGCTCGTTCCACGAACTGGCGGCCAAGCTGCGCGCGGAAACCACCCTGTTCATCATCTCCTCGAAGACCTTCGGCACCCTGGAGACCCTGAAGAACGCCCAGGCGGCGCGCAGCTGGTATCTGGCCCAGGGCGGCACCGAAGCCGAGCTGCACCGCCACTTCATCGCGGTATCGAGTAACGTGCCGGCGGCGGTGGCCTTCGGCATCCGCGAGGAGAACGTCCTGCCGATGTGGGACTGGGTCGGCGGCCGCTACTCGTTGTGGTCGGCCATCGGCCTGCCGATTGCCATGTCCATCGGCATGTCCAACTTCAAGGAGCTGCTGTCCGGTGCCTACCGCATGGACGAGCATTTCCAGAGCGCGCCGTTCGAACGCAACATGCCGGTGCTGCTGGCGCTGCTCGGCATCTGGTACGGCAACTTCTGGGGCGCCCAGAGCCACGCGATCCTGCCGTACGACCATTACCTGCGCAACATCACCAAGCACCTGCAGCAGCTGGACATGGAGTCCAACGGCAAGGCCGTGCGCCAGGACGGCAGCCCGGTGCACTGCGCCACCGGTCCGGTGATCTGGGGCGGCGTCGGCTGCAACGGCCAGCACGCCTATCACCAGCTGCTGCACCAGGGCACCGCGCTGATCCCGGCGGACTTCATCGTGCCGGTGAGCAGCTACAACCCGGTCGCCGACCACCAGCAGTGGCTGTTCGCCAACTGCCTGTCGCAGAGCCAGGCGCTGATGCGTGGCAAGACCCTGGCCGAAGCCGAGGCGGAGCTCAGGGCCAGGGGCCTGGACGAGGACGAGGTGCAGCGCCTGGCGCCGCACAAGGTGATCCCGGGCAACCGGCCGAGCAACACCCTGGTGATGGAGCGGGTCAGCCCCCGTCGCCTCGGCGCCCTGGTGGCGCTGTACGAGCACAAGGTGTTCGTGCAGAGCGTGATCTGGGGCATCAACGCCTTCGACCAGTGGGGCGTGGAGCTGGGCAAGGAGCTGGGCAAGAGCGTCTATTCTCGTCTGGTGGGCAGCGCAGCGGGGACGGCGGAGGATGGCTCGACCCAGGGCCTGATCGACTTCTTCCGTGGCCGCCATCGCGGCTGACCGGCGGCGGGACCCTCCAGGCGCCCGCTGAGGGTGGCGCGGCTATGACCCGCTGCCCGCTGCGGTTGTCCAGTACAGGTTGACAGCCGTCCAGCCGCGGGGCTTCTGCGAGTCGGCGGGGCTTTTGCATCCTCGAGGTCTGCAGCATGGGATTGCTCGCGCTTCTGCTCGCCGGGCGGGCAACTGGCGCTCCCGTAAATTGTGACTCTTCGGGGCCGACGGCTGTCCGCATGGCAGTCTGGTAGTCTTCACCTTCGCCACCGCGCGACCGTTTCAGCACGAGGTAGATGCAATGCCCTACAAGCACAACGCCATTCCCTTGAAAGCACGTACCGCGCCGGAAAGCGCCGATGAGGCGCTGAATGCCATAGTCGGCGGCTTCAAGCGCTTCCGCCATGAGGTCTTCCCGCAGCAGCAGGAACTGTTCAAGGCGCTGGCCAGCGCGCAGAACCCGCGCGCCATGTTCATCACCTGCGCCGACTCGCGCATCGTGCCCGAGCTGATCACCCAGAGTGCCCCGGGCGACCTGTTCGTCAGCCGCAACGTCGGCAACGTGGTACCGCCCTACGGCCAGCTCCTGGGCGGGGTCTCCACCGCCATCGAGTACGCCGTGCTGGCGCTGGGCGTGCAGCACATCATCGTCTGCGGCCATTCCGACTGCGGGGCGATGAAGGCGGTACTGGCGCCCGAGAGTCTGGAGCGCATGCCGACGGTCAAGGCCTGGCTGCGCCACAGCGAGGTGGCGTTGCGGGTGGTCGAGCAGAACTGCGGCTGCGACGGCCACGACACCCTGGGCATCCTCACCGAGGAAAACGTGGTCGCCCAGCTCAACCACCTGTCCACCCACCCGTCGGTCGCGGCCAAGCTGGCCAGCGGCCAGCTGTTCATCCACGGCTGGGTGTATGACATCGAGACCTGCGCGATCCGCGCCTACGATGCGGAGAAGGGCGAGTTCCGCCCGATCGACGACGGCCCCTTGCCGATGGCCACGCCGCGGGCGCGCTATCCGCAGAGCTGAACCAGCGCTGTACCGGCCGGCGACGGTCGCGGGCGCCCGTCGCCGGCCGGGCCGGACGCGGTTTAGCTGGCCGCGCGGGACTGGTCCAGCACCAGTTCGACCCCCAGCTGCGCGGACAGGCAGGGCCAGCGCTGCCAGGCCGCCTCGGTGTGCGGGTCGTTCAGACGCTCCCGGTAGGCGCGCACCGAGGCCTGGCCGAAGCGCTCCTCGTCGAGCATGCCGTCCACCGCATGATGCACGGCCTCGTCCAGCTGGTTGGCGAAGGGTTCGCCGATCAGCTGGTGGGCGATCAGGTTGGCCACCGTGGTGTCCAGCGGAATCAACGGCCGCCCCAGGTGGCTGCTGTAGCGGTCGTTGACCTCCTCGACCAGGCGGTGGGCCAGGTAGGCCTCGTCGAGCAGGCCGTCGAGGCCCTCGTGCCCCTCCATCAGCGCCGGCGGCTGCAGGAAGAACTGCTCGGCCACCTTCAGCACCGGTTTGATTCCTTCCTCTATCCCGGCCTCGCGGGCCACCTGCTGGGCGGCGTCCAACACGTCCGGCACCTGCTCGATATAGGCCGTGACGAAGCGCGTGAGGGCGCCCAGGGCATCCTGGTGCGGCAGGCGGATGGAGGGGTGCAGGCGGTCGAGCTGGGCTTGCAGTTGCTGCGCCAACTGACTGCTGGCGGCTTCGTGCTGGTGGGCGCGTTGGATCAGTTCGCGCAGGGCGGCGGTGTTCATGACTGCTCCTGAGGTGAGGACATGGACGTGAACCTTAGCTGGCCGGGCGCGGCAGCTAAGATGCAATTGTCATAATTTTTTAATGCTTATGCGAGTGGGCTATAACCGCCAGGGGCCTATTGCGCCCGGCCATCGGCCTCGCGTGACGTTTAGGACAAGGCTTCGGCCATTTTTCTCTGCGCGTTGCCAGCCTGAAGTCGCCGTCTATACTCGAACCCGAAAGGCTGTATCTGATGGAACCGGACGGGCTTCGGCACGGAGAGGTTTCGACAGTTGTCGCCAGCAGTTCTGGCAGTCGATCCCTTTGCCGCAGGCCTTGCCGGCGGGATAACAAGAACCATAAGGGGAACCCGCAATGATGCGACATCCACGAGTCTGGATGGGCCTCCTGCTGTGGTTGGCGATGGGCTCGGCGCAGGCCGAGTGGGGCGTGAACATAGCGCCCGGCGCCACCGAGGTCAGCCGCTCAGTTTTCGATCTGCACATGACCATCTTCTGGATCTGCGTCGTCATCGGCGTGCTGGTGTTCGGCGCCATGTTCTGGTCGATGCTGGTGCACCGCCGCGCCGCCGGCCAGAAACCCGCGCACTTCCACGAGAGCACCACGGTGGAGATTCTCTGGACCGTGGTGCCTTTGCTGATCCTGGTGCTGATGGCCATTCCGGCGACCAAGACCCTGATCGACATCTACGACAGCGGCGAGTCCGAGCTGGATGTCCAGGTCACCGGTTACCAGTGGAAATGGCATTACAAATACCTGGGCCAGGACGTCGAGTTCTTCAGCAACCTGACCACGCCGGCCGAACAGATCAACAACCAGGCCGAGAAGGGACCGCACTACCTGCTCGAGGTCGACGAGCCGCTGGTGGTGCCGGTCGGGGCCAAGGTGCGCTTCCTCATCACCTCGGCCGATGTCATCCACTCCTGGTGGGTGCCGGCGCTGGCGGTGAAGAAGGACGCCATCCCCGGCTTCGTCAACGAGTCCTGGACGCGCATCGACGAGCCCGGCATCTTCCGCGGCCAGTGCACCGAGCTGTGCGGCAAGGACCACGGCTTCATGCCGGTGGTGGTCGAGGCCAAGTCCAAGGAGGACTTCGCAGCCTGGCTGGCCGAGCGCCAGCAGGCCGCCGCCGCCGAGAAGGAGCTGACCAGCAAGCAGTGGACCCTCGAGGAGCTGATGGCCCGCGGCGAGAAGGCCTACGCCACCAGTTGCGCGGCCTGCCACCAGGCCGGCGGCGAGGGCCTGCCGCCGATGTTCCCGGCGCTGAAGGGCTCGGCCATCGCCACCGGCCCGGCCGACGGCCATATCGCCATAGTGGTCAACGGCAAGCCCGGCACCTCCATGGCCGCCTTCGGCAAGCAACTGTCGGAAGTCGACCTCGCCGCCATCATCACCTACGAACGCAACGCCTGGGGCAACAAGCTCGGTGACATGGTCACCCCGCAGGACATCGTCGCGTTCAAAAAGGCTCAGGAGTAAGGACATGAGTGCAGTGATCGACCAGGGTCATGCCGCGCATGACCACCACCATGGCCCGGCCAAGGGCTTGATGCGCTGGGTACTGACCACCAACCACAAGGACATCGGCACCATGTACCTGTGGTTCAGCTTCGCCATGTTCCTGCTGGGCGGGTCCATGGCCATGGTGATCCGCGCCGAACTGTTCCAGCCCGGGCTGCAGATCGTGCAGCCGGAGTTCTTCAACCAGATGACCACCATGCACGGCCTGATCATGGTCTTCGGCGCGGTGATGCCGGCCTTCGTCGGCCTGGCCAACTGGATGATCCCGCTGATGATCGGCGCGCCGGACATGGCCCTGCCGCGGATGAACAACTTCAGCTTCTGGCTGCTGCCGGCGGCCTTCGGCCTGCTGGTCAGCACCCTGTTCAGCGCCGGCGGCGGGCCCAACTTCGGCTGGACCTTCTATGCGCCGCTGTCCACCACCTATGCGCCGGAATCGGTGACCTTCTTCATCTTCGCCGTGCACCTGATGGGCATCAGCTCGATCATGGGGGCGATCAACGTGGTCGCCACCATCCTCAACCTGCGCGCCCCGGGCATGACCCTGATGAAGATGCCGCTGTTCGTCTGGACCTGGCTGATCACCGCCTTCCTGCTGATCGCGGTGATGCCGGTGCTGGCCGGTTGCGTGACCATGATGCTGATGGACATCCACTTCGGCACCAGCTTCTTCAGTGCCGCCGGTGGCGGCGACCCGGTGCTGTTCCAGCACGTGTTCTGGTTCTTCGGCCACCCCGAGGTGTACATCATGATCCTGCCGGCGTTCGGCGCGGTCAGCGCGATCATCCCGGCCTTCGCCCGCAAGCCGCTGTTCGGCTACACCTCGATGGTCTACGCCACGGCGTCCATCGCCTTCCTGTCGTTCATCGTCTGGGCCCACCACATGTTCACCGTCGGCATCCCGCTGACCGGCGAGCTGTTCTTCATGTACGCCACCATGCTGATCGCCGTGCCCACCGGGGTGAAGGTGTTCAACTGGGCCAGCACCATGTGGCAGGGCGCCATGACCTTCGAGACGCCCATGCTGTTCTCGGTGGCCTTCGTCATCCTCTTCACCATCGGCGGCTTCTCCGGGCTGATGCTGGCCATCGCCCCGGCGGACTTCCAGTACCACGACACCTACTTCGTGGTGGCGCACTTCCACTACGTGCTGGTGCCGGGGGCGATCTTCGGCATCTTCGCCTCGGTCTACTACTGGCTGCCCAAGTGGACCGGGCGCATGTACGACGAGACCCTCGGCAAGCTGCATTTCTGGATGAGCTTCATCGGCATGAACCTGGCGTTCTTCCCCATGCACTTCGTCGGCCTGGCCGGCATGCCGCGGCGCATTCCCGACTACAACATGATGTTCGCCAACTTCAACATGGTCTCCTCGATCGGCGCCTTCATGTTCGGCGCCACCCAGTTGCTGTTCCTGTTCATCGTCATCAAGTGCATCCGCGGCGGCGCACCGGCGGCGGCCAAACCCTGGGACGGCGCCGAGGGGCTGGAGTGGAGCGTGCCGTCGCCGGCGCCCTACCACACCTTCCAGACCCCGCCGGAAGTGAAGTAGGGGGCCTGGACATGAGCGAGGCCATGGGAACCCGTCGCCTGGTCCAGCGCCTGCTGCTGCTGGTGGCCGTCATGTTCGGCTTCGGTTTCGCCCTGGTGCCGATCTACGACGTCATGTGCCAGGCCTTCGGCATCAACGGCAAGACCGCCGGTGCCTACCAGGGCACCCAGGTGGTGGACGAAATGCGCCAGGTGCGCCTGCAGTTCCTCGCCACCAACGCCGCCGGCATGGTCTGGGAGTTTCGCCCGCTGGCCGACGAGATCACGGTGCACCCGGGGGCGAGCCACGAGATGCTGTTCGTCGCCCACAACCCCACCGATAAGCCGATGACCGCCCAGGCCGTGCCCAGCGTGGCGCCGTCCAAGGCCGCGGCCTATTTCCACAAGACCGAGTGTTTCTGCTTCACCCAGCAGGTGCTGCAGCCCGGCGAGCGTGTGGAGATGCCGGTGCGCTTCATCGTCGACAAGGACCTACCGCAGGACGTGAAGCACCTGACCCTGGCCTACACGCTGTTCGATATCACTGCGCGTAAACCGCCTGTCGCCCAGGCGACTCCATAAGGAGCACAACAATGTCGAGTCACGAGCAGTACTATGTTCCGGCCCAGAGCAAGTGGCCGATCATCGCCACCCTCGGCCTGCTGATCTCGGTCTACGGGGTCGGCACCTGGTTCAACGACGTGAAGGCCGAGCGGGCGGACTCCAACGGCCCGCTGCTCTTCTTCATCGGCAGCCTGTTCCTCGCCTACATGCTGTTCGGCTGGTTCGGCAATGTGATCAGGGAGAGCCGCTCCGGCCTGTACAGCGCGCAGATGGACCGCTCGTTCCGCTGGGGCATGAGCTGGTTCATCTTCTCCGAGGTGATGTTCTTCGCCGCCTTCTTCGGCGTGCTGTTCTACGTGCGCACCTTCGCCGGCCCATGGCTCGGCGGCGAGGGCGACAAGGGCGTGGCCAACATGCTGTGGCCGGGTTTCGAATACACCTGGCCGCTGCTCAACAGCCCGGACCCCAAGCTCTACCCGGCGCCCAGCGGGATCATCAGTCCCTGGGAGCTGCCGCTGCTCAACACCGTGCTGCTGGTGACCTCCAGCTTCACCCTGACCTTCGCCCACCACGCCCTGCGCAAGAACCAGCGCAAGCCGCTGAAACTCTGGCTGGCGCTGACCATTGCGCTGGGGGTGGCCTTCCTGGTGTTCCAGGCCGAGGAATACATTCATGCCTACACCGAGCTGGGCCTGACCCTGGGCTCGGGCATCTACGGCGCGACCTTCTTCATGCTCACCGGCTTCCACGGCGCCCACGTGACCCTGGGAGCCATAATGCTGACGGTCATGCTGGTGCGCATCCTGCGCGGGCACTTCAGTCCCGATCAGCACTTCGGCTTCGAGGCGGCCGCCTGGTACTGGCACTTCGTCGACGTGGTGTGGATCGGTCTGTTCACCTTCGTCTATGTGCTGTGAGGTGGCTACCAGGTGACCTGGGAGCCCAGCTGGCCGCTGTAGAAGCCCCAGGCGATCAGGCCGACGGTCAGCGCGGTGAGGGTCACCCGCAGGGTCAGGGCATTGACCAGGCGCGAGCTGCGGCCCTCGTCCTTGACCAGGAAGAACAGGCCGCTGAACAGGCTGGCCAGGGTGGCCAGCAGCAGGAGGACGATGGCGACCTTGAGCATAGGGAACTCCGGGGCAGGGCAATGCGCGGTAGAGGCAGTATACCCAAGCGCTTCGCTGTTCTGGCGGGGTGTCCATGAGCGCCTTCCGTCCCGGCCTGCTGCCCAGCCTGGTGGTGATGGCGCTGCTGCCGCTGTTGCTCGGCCTGGGCCTCTGGCAGCTGACCCGGGCCGAGGAGAAGCGCGCGTTGCTGGCCATGCACGAGTCCCGGCGCCTCGCGGAGCCGGTCACTGTCGCGCAACTGCAGCGGCGACAGGATCGGGCCTATGTGCGGGTCCGCCTGCACGGGCGCTTCGATGCCGAGCATGGCCTGCTGCTGGACAACCGTATTCGCGGCGGCCGGGCCGGGGTGGAGGTGCTGCAGCCTTTCTACGACCAGGCCAGTGGCCTGTGGCTGCTGCTCAATCGCGGCTGGCGGCCCTGGCCGGACCGCCGCGTCGTGCCCGCCTTCACCACGCCAGAGGGGGCCCTGAGCCTGACCGCCTGGGCCTACGTGCCGCCGGGGGAGCCTTTCCAGCTGCCGCGGGGTGCGGACGCGCCGGGCTGGCCGCGGCTGGTCACCACGGTCGAGCCCGCGGCCCTGTGGCGCCACCTCGGGCGCGCCGGCCTGCCCCAGGAACTGCGCCTGGAGGCGGGCCCCGCGACTTTCCAGGCCGACTGGCCGGTGGTCGCCATGAGCCCGGACAAGCACCTGGGTTACGCCGTGCAGTGGTTCGCCCTGGCGGCGGCCCTGCTCGGCCTGTTTATCTATCTTGGTCTGCATAACGCGCGGGAGACTCGCCATGAACCCAGCCATCGCCCTGCCTGACACCTCGGCCAAGCGCCGGCGGCGTGGCCGCCTGCAGCTGCTGCTGATCCTGGCCGTGGTCATCGGACCGATGATCCTGGCCAGCGCCATGTACCAGTGGCGCTTCTGGGTGCCGGAGACCCGCAGCTACCACGGCGAACTGATCGGCACCGGCCAGACCCGCGCCGATCTGGGCGTGACGGCCGAGGAAAGCCGCTGGCAGCTGCTGGTCACCAGCGCGGATGCCTGCGGGCAGGATTGCCAGCAGCTGGTGTTCCTCGCCCGGCAGATCCATATCGGCCTCAATCGCGACGCCACCCGTGCCGTCCATGGCCTGGCCAGCGGCGCGGCGCTGGACGCCGACCTGGATGCCAGGCTGCGTCGCGAGTACCCCCAGTTGGGGCGCTATCGCCTGCAACTGCCGATCTACCAGCAGAGCACGCAGCAGAGCGGTGGCGCCCAGCTGTGGATAGTCGACCCCCATGGCAACCTGGTGCTGCGCTACGACAGTCGCAGCAAGGGCAAAGCCATCCTCGACGACCTACGCTATCTGCTGAAGATCTCGCAAATCGGCTAAGGACTCGCCATGCACAAACCCGGATACCGACTGGCCCTGTTCGCCACCCTGCTGGCCCTGCTGGTGGTCATGCTCGGCGCCTATACCCGGCTCAGCCATGCCGGCCTGGGCTGCCCGGACTGGCCCGGTTGCTACGGTTTTCTCGGCGTGCCGATGAGCGAGCGGAGCCAGGCCCTGGCCGCGGCGCGTTTCCCCGAGGCGCCGCTGGAAGTGGCCAAGGGCTGGTACGAGATGGTCCATCGCTATTTTGCCGGCGGCCTCGGCCTGGTGATCCTCGCCCTGGCGGTACAGGCGCTCGGCCGCCGCGGTACACCGGGCCAGCCGTGCAAGCTGCCGTTGCTGCTGCTCGGCCTGGTGCTGGTGCAGGCCGCGTTCGGCATGTGGACGGTGACCCTCAAGCTCTGGCCGCAGGTGGTCACCGCCCATCTGCTCGGTGGCTTCGCCACCCTCAGCCTGCTGTTCCTGCTGACGCTGCGGCTGTCCGGCGCGGTCGCCCCCCTGTCCGCAGCGCCGGCGCCGCTGCGCGGCCTGGCCGCGTTCGCCCTGCTCCTGGTGATCGGCCAGGTCGCCCTCGGCGGCTGGGTCAGCAGCAACTACGCGGCGGTCGCCTGTGTCGACCTGCCGACCTGCCACGGCCAGTGGTGGCCGGCCATGGATTTCGCCAATGGCTTCCACCTGACCCAGCACATAGGCCCGAACTACCTCGGCGGCCAGCTCGACAGCGACGCGCGCACCGCCATTCACATGAGCCACCGTCTGGGCGCCGTGCTGGTCGGCCTGACCCTGCTGCTGCTGGCCTGGCGACTGCGCGCCGCCGGAGCCGCTCGCCTGGCCGCCCTGCTGGTGCTGGCCCTGGGCCTGCAGCTGACTCTGGGCATCAGCAACGTGCTGCTGCACCTGCCGCTGGCCGTGGCGGTGGCGCACAACGCCGGCGGTGCCGGGCTGCTGCTGTGCCTGGTGCTGATCAACTACCGCCTGCACCTGGCGGCCGCGGCGAGGTGCCGGGTGCAGGGCGAGGCACGACCGTCCAGTCGCGGGCTGCGAGCGCTGCCGAGCGAATAACCAGAACGATCGAGGAGAAATGCCGATGGCTACCCTATTGCGCAAGCAACACGTCCACGCCGGCTGGCGCGACTACCTGGAGCTGACCAAGCCCAGGGTGGTACTGCTGATGCTGATCACCTCCCTGGTCGGCATGTTTCTCGCCACCCGCGCCGGGGTGCCCTGGACGGTGCTGGTCTTCGGCAACCTGGGCATCGGCCTGTGTGCCGGCGCGGCGGCGGCGGTCAACCATGTGGTGGATCGACGCATCGACTCGATCATGGCGCGTACCCACAAGCGCCCGTTGGCCGAGGGCCGCGTCTCACCGGCCGCGGCGCTGAGCTTCGCCCTGCTGCTGGCGGTGGCCGGCCTGGCGCTGCTGCTGGCCTTCACCAACCCCTTGGCGGCCTGGCTGACCCTGGCCTCGCTGCTCGGCTATGCGGTGATCTACACCGGCTTCCTCAAGCGCGCCACGCCGCAGAACATCGTCATCGGCGGCCTGGCCGGGGCCGCGCCGCCGCTGCTCGGCTGGGTCGCCGTGACCGGCCACATGAGTGCCGAACCGCTGCTGTTGGTGCTGATCATCTTCGCCTGGACCCCGCCGCATTTCTGGGCCCTGGCCATCCACCGCAAGGCCGAGTACGCCAAGGCCGACATCCCCATGCTGCCGGTGACCCACGGCGAGCACTACACCAAGGTGCACATCCTGCTCTACACCTGCGTGATGTTCGCGGTGACCCTGCTGCCCTACGCCATCCACATGAGCGGCCTGCTCTACCTGGTCTGCGCCGTCGCCCTGGGCCTGCGCTTTCTGCACTGGGCCTGGGTGTTGTACCGTGACAGCCGGCCGCACGCGGCGATCAACACCTTCAAGTACAGTATCTGGTACCTGTTCCTGCTGTTCATCGCTTTGCTGGCCGATCACTACCTGCTGCTCAACCTGTAAATCGTTGGTGTCATGACCCGTACCCAGAAAACCGTCTTCATCCTCGTCGCCGTCGTCGCCCTGGTCCTCGGCCTGACCGTCAACAAGGTGCTGACCAGCCAGGGCCAGGCCGACCCCACCGCCCTGCTCGACGCCGGCATCGTGCTGCTGCCGCAGAGCCGCGACCTGCCCGAGCTGAGCCTGGTCGACCAGGACGGCCAGGCGTTCAGGGTCGACCAACTCGAGGAGCAGTGGAGCCTGCTGTTCTTCGGCTACACCTTCTGCCCGGACATCTGCCCGGCCACCCTCGCCGAGCTGCGCCAGCTGCGCACCCTGTTGCCGGCGGAGGCGCGGGCCAACCTGCGGGTGGTACTGGTCAGCGTCGACCCCCAGCGCGACACGCCGGAGCAGCTGAAGAAGTACCTGGGCTATTTCGACGCCGAGTTCATCGGCCTGACCGGCGAGCCGGAGGCCATCCAGAAGTTGGCCAACGCGGTGAGCATTCCCTACATCCCGGCCGACACCAGCGAAGAGAACTACACCGTCAACCACAGCGGCAACCTGGTGATCATCGGCCCGGACGGCACCCAGCGCGGCTTTATCCGCGCGCCGCTGAAGAACGCCAAGCTCGCCGCGCAGCTGCCCGCGCTGCTCAAGCCGGCCGGCTGACTCGGCAACGGCCGCGCACGCGGCGCGGCCTGGCGCTCGGCTACTTGGCGAACAGCTGGTCGATGTCCCTGAACGCCTTGAACTCCAGGGCGTTGCCGCAGGGGTCGAGGAGGAACAGGGTGGCCTGCTCGCCCACCTGACCCTGAAAGCGCACATGAGGCTCGATGACGAAGCGGGTGCCCCGGGCGACCAGGCGCTCGGCCAGGCGCTGCCAGTCATCCCAGGCCAGCACCACGCCGAAATGCGGCACCGGCACGTCGTGGCCGTCCACCGGGTTGCTGTGGGCGGCTTCCTGCTGCGCCATCTTCGGTGCCTGATGGATCACCAGCTGGTGGCCGAAGAAATCGAAATCCACCCACTGCGCACTGCTGCGCCCTTCGGCGCAGCCGAACAGCTCGCCGTAGAAGCGTCGGGCGGCAGCCAGATCGAAGACGGGAATGGCCAGATGGAAGGGCGCGAGTGGCATGGCGAGGCTCCTTGAGGGGCTATGTCCGCTCCATTCTAGTAACGACGAAATCGATTGAAAGCGAATATCCTTGTGCGCGAGCACAAAAGAAATCGATCAGTCGAGGTGGCGATGCTGCGCGAGCTGAAAACCTTCCTGATGGTCGCCCGGCAGGGTACCTTCGCCGCCGCCGGCCAGCACCTGGGCCTGACCCAGTCGGCGGTCAGCGCGCAGATGCGCGTGCTGGAACAGCACCTCGGCGTGCGCCTGTTCGACCGCAGCGGCCGCGCCGCCGTACTCAACGCCGCCGGGCGGCATGCCCTGCCGCTGGCCGAGCAGATACTCGCGCTCTACGGGCAGATGGCGCAGCCCACGGCCCTGGCCGAGTGGCAGGGCGAACTGCGCGTTGGCGCCATCGCCACGGTGCAGACCGGTCTGCTGCCCGAGGCCCTGCCGCGCTTTCGCGCCGCCGCGCCGCGGGTCGAGCTGAAGCTGGTGCCGGGGGTGTCGCTGCACCTGCTGAGCCAGGTGGATGCCGGCGAGCTGGACCTGGCGCTGCTGATCAGACCGCCGTTCGAGTTGCCCAAGGAACTGCTGCAAGTCGGCCTGGCCCGGGAGCCCTTCGTGTTGATCGCGCCGCTGGGCGTCGAGGGCGATGAGCCCCTGCGCCTGCTCGCCGAGCAGCCCTTCGTGCGCTACGACCGTGCCTCCTTCGGCGGCCGGCGGGTCAGCCAGTTCCTCCGCGAGCAACGCCTGGAGGTGCGCGAGACCCTGGAACTGGACGAGCTGGAGGCCATCGTGCGCATGGTCGAGTGCGGCCTCGGGGTGTCGCTCATCCCCCGCGCCGGCCTGTGGCTGCAGCGGCCGGCGCAACTGCGGGTGATCGAACTGGGTCCGCTGACCTTCCACCGCGAACTGGTCGCGGTCATGCGCCGGGCCCAGCGCCAGCCGGCGCTGGAGTGTCTGTTGGCGTGTCTGCGGCCGCAGGCTGGCGGGGATCTCTCCGGGCCCTGACGGCGCGCGGCGCGCAGAAGCGACGAGCCCCGCACTAGGCGGGGCTCGGCATGACGTGAGAGCGGCGGGCGGCTTAGAAGGCCGGCACCACGGCGCCCTGGTACTTCTCGGCGATGAAGGCCTTCACCTCGGCGCTGTTCAGCGCCTTGGCCAGCTTCTGCAGGGCGACGCCGTCCTTGTTGTCGGCACGGGCCACCAGGATGTTGACGTAGGGCGAGTCGCTGCCCTCGATGGCCAGGGCGTCCTGGGTCGGGTTGAGCTTGGCTTCCAGGGCGTAGTTGGTGTTGATCAGCGCCAGGTCGACCTGGTTCAGCACCCGCGGCAGGGTCGCCGCTTCCAGTTCACGCACCTTGATGGCCTTGGGGTTCTCGGCGATGTCCTTGGGTGTGGCGAGGATGTTGCCGGCGTCCTTGAGCTTGATCACCCCGGCCTTCTGCAGCAGCAGCAGGGCGCGGCCGCCGTTGGTGGCGTCGTTGGGAATCACCACCTGGGCGCCCTCGGGCAGGGCGTCGAGGCTCTTGTGCTTGCCGGAATAGGCGCCGAAGGGCTCGACGTGCACGCCGGCGACGGCCACCAGCTCGGTACCACGGCTCTTGTTGAACTCGTCGAGGTAGGGCTGGTGCTGGAAGAAGTTGGCGTCCAGGCGCTTCTCGGCCACCTGCACGTTGGGCTGCACGTAGTCGGTGAAGACCTTGATCTCCAGCTCGACGCCGTCCTTGGCCAGGGCCGGCTTGACGAACTCGAGGATCTCCGCGTGAGGCACCGCGGTGGCGGCGACGCTGAGGCTCTCCGCCTGGGCGGACAGGGCGGCGAAGGCCGCGGCGGCAACTAGCAGTTTTTTCATGAAGGGCTCCTTGTGGGATCGGCGAGCGGCAGCGGGTGGCTGCCCTATTTTCTGGACTGTTATTTACGAGAGCTTTTTACTTTCTGGAGAAGTGCACCACCAGCTTGTCGCCGGCGCTTTGCAGTATCTGCACGAGGATCAACAGCAGCACCACGGTGACCAGCATCACGTCCGGCTGGTAGCGCTGGTAACCGTAGCGCACCGCCAGGTCGCCGAGGCCGCCGCCGCCGATCAGGCCGCTCATGGCGGTGTAGGACACCAGGGTGATGGCGGTGACGGTCACCGCCGCGACCAGGCCCGGCAGGGCCTCGGGCAGCAGGGCGTTGGTGATGATCTGGCGGGTGCTGGCGCCCATCGCCTGGGTTGCCTCGATGATGCCGCGGTCCACTTCGCGCAGGGCGGTCTCCACCAGGCGCGCGAAGAACGGCGTGGCGCCCACCACCAGCGGCGGGATGGCACCGGCCACGCCCAGGGAGGTGCCGGTGACCAGCACGGTGAGCGGGATCATCAGGATCAGCAGGATCACGAAGGGCACCGAGCGCAGCACGTTGACCAGCAGCGAGAGCACGCCGTACAGGGCCTTCTGCTCGAACAGCTGGCGCGGCCCGGTGAGGAACAGCAGCACGCCCAGGGGCAGGCCGAGCAGCACGGTGAACAGCAGCGAGCCGCCGAGCATGCTCAGGGTATCCAGGCTGGCCTGCCAGATCTCCGGCCAGTCGACGTTGGGAAACAGCGTGTCCATCAGCGCAGCACCTCCAGGTGCACGTCCGCCGCCTCGAAGCGGGCGATGGCGGCGTCCAGGTCGCCGCCGGTCAGGGCCAGGGTCAGCTGGCCGTAGGGGGTGTCCTTGATCCGGTCGATGCGCCCGGCGAGGATGCTGTAGTCCACCCCGGTGTCCCGGGCCACGGTGCCGAGCAGCGGCGCATAGGTGGCCTGGCCCTGGAAGGTCAGGCGCAGGATGCGGCCGGCGACATGGGCGAAGTCATCGCGCTGCTCGTCCTCGTCGACGTGCTCGGACTCCAGCACGAAGCGCTTGGTGGTGGGGTGTTGCGGGTGCAGGAAGACCTCGGCCACCGCCCCCAGCTCGACGATCTGGCCGGCGTCCATCACCGCCACGCGGTCGCAGACGCGGCGGATCACGTCCATCTCGTGGGTGATCAGCACTATGGTCAGGCCCAGCTCGCGGTTGATCTCGGCCAGCAGCTGCAAAACCTGCGCGGTGGTCTGCGGATCGAGGGCGCTGGTGGCCTCGTCGCACAGCAGGATCTGCGGCTCGGTGGCCAGGGCGCGGGCGATGCCGACCCGCTGCTTCTGCCCGCCGGACAGCTGCGCCGGGTATTTGTGGGCATGCTCCTGCAGGCCGACGCGGGCCAGCAGCGCGGCGACGCGCCGGTCGATCTCGCGGCGCGGCAGCTCGCCGGCCAGCTTCAGCGGCAGGGCGACATTGGCGGCGACGGTCTTGGAGGACAACAGGTTGAAGTGCTGGAAGATCATCCCCACCCGCTGGCGGAAGCGCCGCAGGCCGTCGGCGTCGAGGGCGGTGGTGTCGACCTCGTCGACCACGATGCGCCCGCCGGAGGGCTCTTCCAGGCGGTTGATCAGGCGCAGCAGCGTGCTCTTGCCGGCGCCGGAGTGGCCGATGATGCCGAACACCTCGCCGCGGGCGATGTGCAGGTCGGTCGGTTGCAGGGCTGGGATGGCGCGTCCGGCGACGTGGTACGCCTTGTGGACAGACTGGAATTCGATCACGCGGAAACCTTTTGGGTTCGTCGAGCCGGCGGGTAGGCCGTAAAGGCCGGCTAGTCTACCGGGGCTTGTTTAGGTCGCAAAAATCTTTGTAGACCTATACTTATAGCTAAATTGCATTAACTGAGGCCCGGAGCCAGGCCCGCAATGCAAACGGCCGGGCGAACCCGGCCGTGCCCTGCCTCGCGGCCCTAGGGCCGGTGGGTCGGGCTGAGCACCAGCTGCGGCACCTGCCCCGGCTTGAGCGCCTGGGTCAGTTGCGGGCTGAAGCTCGGGTCGAGGCGCTTGACCCGGGCGTTGAGCAGGGCGGCGACCCACTGGTAGTCCTTGGCCTGGCGTACCTCGATGCGCACCGCGCAGCGGTACGCCACCACGTCTGCGGCGACCCGGTCGAGCAGGTTGCGCAGGCCTTCGTTGTCCTGCCGGTCGAGCATCGGCAGCGGTATCGCGCTGCTGGCGGCGCCGGGGTCGATCAGTTGGGCCCGGGGTGCGGCGGGGGCGGCCGGTGCGTTCGGCAACTGGCTGCGCCGAATGGCGGCGGCCTGGCGCTCGGCGGCCAGGCGCAGCTGGCGCGCCTGCTCCTGGCGGGCCTCTTCGGCCCGCGCGGCGGCCTGCTCGGCGGCGCTGTGGGCGCGGTCGGCGGCATCCAGTTCGGCGTCGCGGGCCTGGGCGATGGCGCCGTCCAGGCCGGTGGTCAGCGCCGGGGCCTGGGGCATCAGGCGGCGGGCCTGGCTCAGGGCGGTGGTGGCGCTATCCAGGTCGCCGCTCTGCAGGGCCTGCTGGCCCTTCTGCAGGTAGGCCTCGGCCAGCTGCCGCTGGTACTGCTCCAGGCGGGTGTCGCCGCCGGCCCGCTGTTGCAGGGCGTCGAGCCGGGCCTCGGCCGCTTCCAGCTCGCCCGCGGCCAGGCTGCGGTCGAGCTGGCGAAAGGCGCTGACCAGTTCGTCGGTCGGCAGCGCGGCGACCTGAGGCGCCTGCTGGCAGGCGGCCAACAGCCAGGCGGTTGCGAGCAGGGCCAGGCAACGTGAGGCGAACGACTTCATGGCTGCGAGTCTCGAGTTGTGCAAAAAGTGCGCAAGTCTACACCGCCCGACCGGCAGGCACCAAGCCGTGCCGCACATGGCTCAGGCCGCGCGGCGTGGCGCGGCCAGGCTCAGCAGGAACAGGCTGGCGGCGGCGACCACGATCGACGGGCCGGCGGGGGTGTCCTGGAACCAGGATAGGCTGAGCCCGCCGCACACCGCCAGGACCCCCAGCAGGCTGGCGCCCACCGCCATCTGCTCCGGGGTGCGGGCATGGCGCTGGGCGGCGGCGGCGGGGATGATCAGCAGCGAGGTGATCAGCAGCACCCCGACTATCTTCATCGCCACGGCGATCACCACGGCGATCAGCAGCATCAGGCTCAGGCGGATCGCCGCTACCGGCAGGCCCTCGACCCGGGCCAGTTCCTCGTGCACGGTGATCGCCAGCAACGGTCGCCACAGCAGGCACAGCAGCAGCAGGACCAGGGCGCTGCCGGCGACAATCCAGGCCAGGTCGGCCGCGCCGACGGCCAGCAGGTCGCCGAACAGGTAGCTCATCAGGTCGATGCGCACCTCGCGCATAAAGCTCAGCACCACCAGGCCGAGGGACAGGGTGCTGTGGGCGAGGATCCCCAGCAGGGTGTCGGAGGCCAGCGGCTGGCGGGTCTGCAGGGTCACCAGCAATACCGCCAGGAGCACGCAGCCGACGGTCACCGCCAGGGTCGGGCTGACGTCCAGCATCAGGCCGAGGGCCACGCCGAGCAGGGCGGCGTGCGACAGGGTGTCGCCGAAGTAGGCCATGCGCCGCCACACCACGAAGGAGCCCAGGGGGCCGGCGACCAGGGCCAGGGCCAGGCCGGCGAGCAGGGCGTTGAGCAGAAAGTCAGCCATGGTTGCAGCCATCTCCGTGGACGTGCGGTTTCAGCGGGCCCTGGATCTTCAGGCCGTCGCGCGCCTCGACCACGGCGCCGTGCAGGTCGTGCTCGTGGTCGTGGTGGTGGTGGTAGACCGCCAGGCTCTTGGCGTCCTGGCCGAACAGCTCGACGAAGGCCGGGTCGAAGCTGACCTGCTCGGGGTGGCCGGAGCAGCAGACGTGGCGGTTGAGGCAGACCACCTGGTCGGTGGTGCTCATCACCAGGTGCAGGTCGTGGGAGACCATCAGTACGCCGCAGCCATGGCGGTCGCGCAGGCGGGTGATCAGGCGATACAGCTCGGCCTGGCCGGCCACGTCGACGCCCTGCACCGGCTCGTCCAGAACCAGCAGTTCGGGCTTGCGCAGCAGGGCGCGGGCCAGCAGCACGCGTTGCAGTTCGCCGCCGGAGATGCCCTGCAGCGGGCTGTCGAGCACCTGGCCGGCGCCGACCTCGGCCAGGGCGGCCTGGGCGCTGGCGCGATCGACCCCCGGCACCAGGCGCAGGAAGCGCAGCACGCTGAGCGGCAGGGTGGCATCGACATGCAGCTTCTGCGGCATGTAGCCGATGCGCAGTTTCGGCTTGCGCCAGACGCGGCCGCTGTCGGGCTGCAGCAGGCCGAGCACGGCGCGCACCAGGGTGGTCTTGCCGGCGCCGTTGGGGCCGATCAGGGTGACGATCTGCCCGGGCTGGACGCTCAGTTGCACGTCCTGCAGCACGGCCTGCCCGGCGAAGCTGACGCCCACGCCGTCGAGGCGGATCAGCGCCGCGCTCATTCGGCCTCCCGGCAGCCGGCGCACAGGCCGACCACTTCGACGGTCTGGCTGTCGACGCCGAAGCCCACGGCCGCGGCGGCCGCGACTATCGCCTGGCTGATCGCCGCCTGCTCCAGTTCGATCGCCGCGTGGCACTGGCGGCAGATGAGGAACTGGCCCTGGTGCACGTGCTCGGGCTGGTTGCAGCCGACGAAGGCGTTGAGCGAGGCGATGCGGTGCACCAGGCCGTGCTCCAGGAGGAAGTCCAGGGCGCGGTAGACGGTCGGCGGCGCGGCGCGGCGGCCGTCTTCCTCGCTCAGCACGGCGAGGATGTCGTAGGCGCCGAGGGGCTTGTGGCTCTGCCAGACCAGCTCCAGCACGCGCTTGCGCAATGCGGTCAGGCGCAGGCTTTGGCGCGCGCAGATGCTCTCGGCCTCGGCCAGGGCCTGGCTGACGCAGCGCGAATGGTCGTGGGGACGGGAGGCCAGCGGCGTGAGAATCATGTGCGGCGACGCCTTGGTAGAGAGACGTTATTATATTACCTGTTTCTTCCAGCCCGAGTATTCGCCGTGTCGCATCTTTCTTCCGCCGCCAGCCTCTTGTTCGCCAGCCTTGTCCTCAGTTTCAGCGCCCAGGCCGAGGTGCGCCTGCTGACCTCCATCAAGCCGCTGCAGCTGATTGCCGCCGCCGTGCAGGACGGTGTCGGCGTCCCGGAGGTGCTGCTGCCGCCGGGCGCCTCGCCGCACCACTACGCGCTGCGTCCCTCGGACGTGCGCCGGGTGCGCGAGGTCGAGTTGCTGTACTGGGTCGGCGCCGACCTGGAGAGTTTCCTGCCGCGGCTGCTGCAGGCGCGGGACAAGCCGAGCATCGCGGTGCAGGACCTGCCGGGCATGCAGTTGCGGCATTTCGGCGACGAGCATGCAGGGCATGATGGACATGACGAGCACGATGGGCATGACGAGGCCGAGCACGGTGAGCACGAAGACGAGCATGAGGCGGACGAGCACGACGATGCCCACCGCCCCGGCAGCCTGGACGCCCACCTGTGGCTGGCGCCGGCCAATGCCCGGGTGATCGCCGCGCGCATGGCCGCCGACCTGGCCGCCGCCGATCCGGCCAATGCGCCGCGCTACCGGGCCAACCTGGCCGCCTTCGAGGCGCGCCTGGCGGATCTCGACCGGCGCCTGCGCGTACGCCTGGCCGGCGTCGCCGGCAAACCCTACTTCGTCTTCCACGAGGCCTACGACTACTTCGAGGCGGCCTATGGCCTGCGGCATGCCGGGGTGTTCAGCCTCGGCGGCGAGGTGCAGCCCGGCGCCCGCCATGTGGCGGCGATGCGCGACCGGCTGGCGCAGGCCGGCCCGGCCTGCGTGTTCAGCGAGCCGCCGCTGCGCCCGCGCCTGGCCGAGACCCTGAGCGCCGGCCTGCCGGTGGCCCTGGCCGAGCTTGACGCCATGCGCGGCGCCCTGGCGGTCGAGGCCGACGGCTACGAGCGCCTGCTCGAGCAACTGGGCGAGAACCTGGCCGGTTGCCTGGAGGGCCTGTAGCGTCGCGTCGCGACCGGCGCGCCTCCACGATCGCCGCCCAGCGGCTAAGGTAGAAGGCAGCGGCCCCGGGGCGCGCGGGGCGGCGGGCGACGCGCCGGATGCCGCCGATCCTGACGCGGCCGCGTGGCTCGGCGCCGGGAGGACGGCTGATGACGAAGCGCGGCAAGAGCAAGGCGACGGCGGTCCCCGAGATCCCGCTGCAGGCCGCCGCCCTGGATATCTGGGCGCAGAAGTACTGCCTGCGCGATGCCCATGGCGCGGCGCTGGATGCCAGCGTCGAGCACACCTGGCAGCGCATCGCCCGGGCGGTGGCGGAGGTCGAGGCGCCGGCGCTGCGCGCGCACTGGTATCGGGAATTCCTCTGGGCCCTGCGCCACGGCGCCATCCCGGCCGGGCGCATCGTCGCCAACGCCGGCGCCGGGGCCCATAAGCCGGCCACCTCGACCATCAACTGCACCGTCTCGGCGACCCTCGAAGACTCCATGGAGGCGATCCTCGGCCGGCTGCAGGAGGCCGGGCTGACGCTCAAGGCCGGCTGCGGCATCGGTTACGAGTTCTCCACCCTGCGCCCCCGCGGCGCCCGAGTCTCCGGGGCCGGCGCGCAGACCAGCGGGCCGCTGTCGTTCATGGATATCTACGACAAGATGTGTTTCACGGTGAGCTCGGCCGGGGGCCGGCGCGGCGCGCAGATGGCCACCTTCGACATCGCCCACCCGGACGTGCGCGCCTTCATCGACGCCAAGCGCGAGGACGGCCGGCTGCGCCAGTTCAACCTCAGTCTGCTGGTCGGCGACGACTTCATGCAGGCGGTCGAGCAGGACAAGGACTGGCCCCTGCTGTTCCCGGTGCATGCCAAGGAGCGCGACACCCTGGATCTCGGCGATCCGGCCCAGGTGCGCTGGCGCGACTGGCCGCTGCAGCAGGGCTACTGCGTCGGCGAGGACGGCCGGGTGGCCTGCAGGGTCTACGGCAGCCTGCCGGCCCGCCAGCTGTGGGATCAGCTGATGGCCGCCACCTACGCCTACGCCGAGCCGGGCTTCATCCTCATCGACCGGGTCAATGAGTGGAACAACAACTGGTGGTGCGAGCACATCCGCGCCACCAACCCCTGCGGCGAGCAGCCGCTGCCGCCCCATGGCTCCTGCCTGCTCGGCTCGATCAACCTGACCCGCTTCGTCCTCGACCCCTTCGGCGCGACGGCGCGCTTCGACTGGGAGGCTTTTCGTCGCGTGGTGCGCATCTTCACCCGGCTGCTGGACAACGTGGTGGAGATCAACGGCCTGCCGTTGCCGGCCCAGCGCGAGGAAATCCTCGGCAAGCGCCGCCACGGCATGGGCTTCCTCGGCCTGGGCTCGGCCCTGGCGCTGCTCAAGCTGCGCTACGGCAGCGCCGAGGCCTGCGCGTTCACCGAGGAGGTGGTGCGGGAGATGGCCCTGACCGGCTGGCAGGTGGCCCTCGAGCTGGCCGAGGAGAAGGGTCCGGCGCCCTTGCTGGCCGAGGAGTTCGAGGTGAGCGCGCGGATGCTGCGGCTGCGTCCGGAGTTGGCGGCCGACGGTTATCAGGCCGGCGACAAGGTTCCCGGCCGGGTCCTGCATGCCAGGTACTCGCGCTATATGCAGCGCCTGGCCGAGCAGGCCCCCGAGCTGGTGGCGGCCCTGGCCGAGCGTGGCGCGCGCTTCACCCACCACAGCTCCATCGCGCCCACCGGCACCATCAGCCTGAGCCTGGCCAACAACGCCTCCAACGGCATCGAGCCGAGCTTCGCCCAGCACTACTGGCGCAACCTGATCCGCCCCGGGCGCAAGAGCAAGGCGCGGGTCGAGGTGTTCAGCTACGAGCTGCTGGCCTACCGCGCCCTGGTCAACCCGCGGGCCATGCCCGGCTCCGATGACCCGGCCGAGCGCCTGCCCGACTACTTCGTCAGCAGCGAGGACATCGGCCCTACCGAGCACGTGGATATGCAGGCGGCGGCGCAGAAGTGGATCGACTCGTCGATCTCCAAGACCGCCAACGTGCCCGCCGACTACCCCTTCGAGGCGTTCAAGGACATCTACCGCTACGCCTGGCGCCAGGGCCTCAAGGGCTGCACCACCTTCCGCTTCAACCCGGCGGCGTTCCAGGGGGTGCTGGTCAAGCAGGCGGACCTGGCGCGCACCCGCTACCGCTTCGAGCTGGAGGACGGCAGCCAGGTGGAACTGCAGGGCGACGAGGAGGTGGAGTACGACGGCCAGGTGCACAGCGCCGCCAACCTGTTCGAGGCGCTGAAGGAAGGCTATTACGGCAAGTACTGAGCGGCCCGCGCCGGCCGATGGAGACGCGCATGGTGGTGAAGATCGAGCAATGCATCACGGGCTTCCAGCTGGTCGACGAGGCGCCGCCGTCGCCGCGGGCCACGGCCGAGGCGCCGCCGCCGGTGCAGATGGACGAGACGCTGCAGCGTCCCGAGACCCTGTTCGGGGTGACCTACAAGATCAAGTCGCCGCTGTTCGAGCATGCCCTGTACGTCACCATCAACGACATCCTGCTCAACGCCGGCACGCCCCACGAGCAGCGCCGGCCCTTCGAGATCTTCATCAACTCCAAGGGCATGGAGCACTTCCAGTGGATAGTGGCGCTGACCCGGATCATGTCGGCGGTGTTCCGCAAGGGCGGCGACTGCACCTTCCTGGTCGAGGAACTCAAGGCGGTGTTCGACCCCCGCGGCGGCTACCTCAAGCGCGGCGGGGTCTATATGCCGTCGCTGGTGGCGGAGATCGGCGCGGTGCTGGAGCGCCACCTGACCGCCATCGGCCTGCTCGAAGGTCACGCGCTGGATGAGCAGCAACGGCGCCTGCTGGCGGAGAAGTGGGCGGTCTACCAGGCCAGCCAGGATGCCGCCACGGTGGAGCCCGGGGAGGGCTTCCCCCCCGGCGCGCAGCTGTGCGGCAAGTGCCAGACCCAGGCGGTGGTGCAGCTGGAGGGCTGCGCCACCTGCCTCAACTGTGGCTATTCCAGGTGCGGCTGAGCGGCTACAGGGCGAACGGCAGCGGCTGCTCGACCCGCTGGCGCTGGGCCAGGCGACGGAGGAACTCGTTGGGATCGTGGATCAGCACTTCCTGGCCGGCGAAGGACTCGGCGGCGATCAGCCGCGACAGCCAGAAGCGCACGCAGGCCACGCGCAGCATGGCCGGCCACAGCTCGGCCTCGGCGGCGCCGAACGGTCGCAGCGCCGCATAGGCGCCGAGCAGGGCCTGGGCGCGGGCGTGATCGAGGCTGCCGTCGGCTTCCGAGCACCAATCGTTGAGGGTGATCGCCAGGTCGTAGAGCATCGGCCCCGAACAGGCGTTGTAGAAGTCGATCACCCCGGTCAGGTGGTTGCCGTCGAACAGCACGTTGTCGCGGAACAGGTCGGCGTGCAGGTTGGCCCGCGGCAGGGCGAGAATCTTCGCCTTCAGCGCGGCGATCTCGGCCAGGGCGTCGCGCAGCAGCGGCAGGTCGGCGTCCGGCAGCTTCAGCGCCAGGCTCGGGCCTTCGGCGAGCATCCAGTCCAGGCCGCGGTCGCTCTTGCGCTCGAGGGGGTGGCCGCGGGTGGCCAGGTGCAGGTGGGCCAGCAGGCTGCCGACCTCGGCGCAGTGGTGGGCGTTGGGGTGGCTGATGTGCTTGCCGGGCAGGCGCGGCTGCAGCAGCGCCGGCTTTTCCGCCAGCTCGCGCAGCGCCTCGCCGCTCTCGGTGCGCAGGGCATAGGGCACCGGCAGGCCGGCCTCGTGGAGCACGTCGAGCAGTTCGATGAAGAACGGCAGGTCGGCGCTCGGGCCGCGCTCGATCAGGGTCAGGACGAACTCGCCCTGTTCCAGGCTGACGAAGAAATTGCTGTTCTCGCTACCGGCGGCGATGCCCTGGAAGTCGCGCAGGCGACCGAGCCCGTAGGGCGCGAGAAAGGCTTCCAGTTCATGACGCTCGAGGGGGGTGAAGACCGACATTATGAGGATCGCTTTACCATTTGAAGATTTCCCACGCCGGAATCAGCATGTCCGGGTGGTCGGAGCGCACGAAGTTGCCATCACTGCCATCGGCACGCACCAGGAAGTAGGGTTTACCGCCTTTCGGCGTGACCTTGATCGCATAGAGGAAGCCATTGACCCGGTACTCCTGGATGGTCTTGTCGCCTTCCTGGCGGATGGTCACGTCCGGTTCCGCGGACACCGGATCCTCGGCTTGCGCCGCGACCGCGGCGAATGCCAGCAGGCTGGCCAGCAACAGGCGATTGGCTGTGCGCATGATAACCTTGTCCCTTTGTCGTCAATGGTGCAGTCATTCTAGCGCTGCCTCCGCCGAAAAGGTTGATCCTGCTCATGTCAAACGCTCCCCTGGTGCTGGTCGACGGCTCCTCGTACCTGTACCGCGCCTTCCATGCCCTGCCGCCGCTGACCACCTCCAAGGGCCTGCCCACCGGCGCGGTCAAGGGCGTGCTGAACATGCTCAAGAGCCTGCGCAAACAGTACCCGGACAGCCCCTTCGCCGTGGTCTTCGATGCCAAGGGCGGGACCTTCCGCGACGAGCTCTACGCCGAATACAAGGCCAACCGCCCGTCCATGCCCGACGAGCTGCGGGTGCAGGTCGAGCCGCTGCACGCCAGCGTCCGCGCCCTGGGCCTGCCGCTGCTGTGCGTCGAGGGGGTGGAGGCCGATGACGTGATCGGCACCCTGGCCCGCCAGGGCGCCGCCGAGGGCCGCGACGTGGTGATCTCCACCGGCGACAAGGACATGGCGCAACTGGTCTGCCCGCACGTTACGCTGGTCAACACCATGACCGGAAGCCACTACGACGTGGAGGGCGTGAAAGAGAAATTCGGCGTCGGTCCCGAGCTGATCATCGACTACCTGGCGCTGATGGGCGACAAGGTCGACAACATCCCCGGCGTGCCCGGGGTCGGCGAGAAGACCGCCCTGGGCCTGCTGGTCGGCCTCGGCGGCGGCCTCGACGTGCTCTACGCCAACCTCGACAAGGTGCCCGCGCTGCCGATCCGCGGCGCCAAGTCGCTGCCGGCCAAGCTCGCCGAGCACCGCGAGATGGCCTACCTGTCCTACGAGCTGGCGACCATCAAGCTGGACGTGCCGCTGAATATCGAGATCGACAGCCTGCACCCGGGCGCGGCCGATGTGCCGGCGTTGCTCGAGCTGTACGACGAGCTGGAATTCAAGAGCTGGCTGGACGAGCTGCAGCGTCAGGACAAGCAAGCGGCGACCAAGGTCGCGGCGCCGGCCGGTGAGTCCGCCGCCGAGGCGCCCGGCGAGGCCGCTGTCCCCGCGGCCGACTACCAGATCGTCCTGGAGCAGGCGCAGTTCGAGGCCTGGCTGGGCAAGCTCAAGGCGGCCGAGCTGATCGCCTTCGACAGCGAGACCACCAGCCTCGACGCCCAGCAGGCGCAGCTGGTCGGCCTGTCCTTCGCGGTCAGCGCCCGGGAGGCCGCCTACATCCCCCTGGCCCACTCCTACATGGGCGTACCCCAGCAGCTGGACCGCGACGCGGTGCTGCAGGCGCTCAGGCCGCTCCTCGAGGACCCGGCCAGGGCCAAGGTCGGCCAGCACGCCAAGTACGACATCAACGTCCTGGCCAACGCCAGCACGCCGATCAATGTGCGGGGCGTGGCCTTCGACACCATGCTCGAGTCCTATGTGCTGGACGCCACCGCCACCCGTCACGACATGGACAGCCTGGCGCTCAAGTACCTGGGCCACAGCACCACCCGGTTCGAGGACATCGCCGGCAAGGGCGCCAAGCAGCTGACCTTCGACCAGATCGCCCTGGAGCAGGCCGGGCCCTACGCGGCGGAAGACGCCGACATCACCCTGCGCCTGCACCAGACGCTGTGGGCCAAGCTCGAGCAGACGCCGTCCCTGGCCCAGGTGCTCAAGGAGATCGAGATGCCGCTGGTGCCGGTGCTGGCGCGTATCGAGCGCCAGGGCGCGCTGGTCGACGCCAAGCTGCTCGGCGAGCACAGCCAGGAACTCGGCGACAAGCTGGTGGAGCTGGAGCGCCAGGCCTTCGCCATCGCCGGCGAGGAGTTCAACCTGGCCTCGCCCAAGCAGCTCGGGGTGATCCTCTACGAAAAGCTCGGCCTGCCGATCCTCAGCAAGACCGCCAAGGGCCAGCCGTCCACCGCCGAGGCAGTGCTCGCCGAGCTGGCCGAGCAGGACTTCGAGCTGCCCAAGGTGCTGATGCAGTACCGCAGCCTGAGCAAGCTCAAGAGCACCTACACCGACCGCCTGCCGGAGCAGATCAACCCGCGCACCGGGCGCATCCACACCAGCTACCACCAGGCGGTGGCGGCCACCGGGCGGCTGTCCTCCAGCGACCCGAACCTGCAGAACATCCCGATCCGCACCGCCGAGGGCCGGCGCATCCGCCAGGCCTTCGTCGCGCCCAAGGGCTACAAGCTGCTGGCCGCCGACTACTCGCAGATCGAGCTGCGCATCATGGCCCACCTGGCCAAGGACGCGGGCCTGCTGGACGCCTTCCGCCACGACCGCGACGTGCACCGCGCCACCGCCGCCGAGGTGTTCGGCGTGGCCCTGGAGGAGGTGACCACCGAGCAGCGGCGCAGCGCCAAGGCGATCAACTTCGGCCTGATCTACGGCATGAGCGCCTTCGGCCTGGCCAAGCAGATCGGCGTCGACCGCAAGCAGTCCCAGGCCTATATCGACCGCTACTTCGCCCGCTACCCCGGCGTACTGGCCTACATGGAGCGTACCCGCGAGCAGGCCGCGCAGCAGGGCTTCGTCGAGACCCTGTTCGGCCGCCGCCTGTACCTGCCGGAGATCAACGCGAAGAACCAGGCGCTGCGCAAGGGCGCCGAGCGCACGGCGATCAACGCGCCGATGCAGGGCACCGCGGCGGACATCATGAAGCGCGCCATGGTCGCGGTGGACGCCTGGCTGGGCGAGTCCGGGCTGGACGCCAAGGTGATCCTGCAGGTGCACGACGAACTGGTGCTGGAGGTGCGCGAGGACCTGGTCGAGCAGGTCGGCGAGCGGATCAAGGCGCTGATGGGCGCCGCCGCGCAGCTGGAGGTGCCGCTGCTGGTCGAGGTCGGGGTGGGCGACAACTGGGACGAGGCGCACTGAGGGCGCGGCCGGGCGCCCCTGTGGCACAGCGCCGCTGGGGCCGGCCCTGCCTAAAACCCTATCGCCTTAACGGGATTTTTTTTATTGCTAATGGATTTTAAAAGGGCGCTGAACTTTGCGTTTGCCCGGGCAGTCAGAGTCTAGGAATGGCCGTTAAAGCCTTCGATGCTCTTATGTTGTGTTAAGTGTTGGCAGACATCTGAACCCCGCCCTAGCGGTTCAGACCCTTAAACCCCGAACTTCTCCCTCCCCATACGAAGCTCGGGGTTTTTTTTGCCCCGCAGAAAAGTGGCGTGGCGCCGTGGCGATGGGCCGCAGCCCTCGCCGTTCGTCCCTATCGCTCCTCGACTTCGGCCGCCTGGCCCAGCCCCAGCCACTCGGCCAGCACCGCCTGGGCTTCCTCCACGCCCTGGCGCTTGGGCGCGGAGAACAGCTGGATGCTGACGCCCTCGCCCCAGCCCTTGCGAATCTCCTGCTGGACCTTGAGCAGCGCGTTCTTCGCCGCGCCGAAGGCCAGCTTGTCGGCCTTGGTCAGGAGGATGTGCATGGGCATCCGGCTGGCGCCGGACCAGTCCAGCATCAGGCGGTCGAACTCGGTCAGCGGATGGCGGATGTCCATCATCAGGATCAGCCCGCGCAGGCTCTCGCGGCTGCCCAGGTAGGCCTCCAGGTGCTTCTGCCAGTGCTGCTTGAGCGGGATCGGCACCTTGGCGTAGCCATAGCCGGGCAGGTCGACCAGGCGACGCTCGTCGTCCAGGCGGAAGAAGTTGAGCAGCTGGGTGCGTCCCGGGGTCTTCGAGGTGCGCGCCAGGCTGGCATGGGTCAGGGTGTTCAGCGCGCTGGACTTGCCGGCGTTGGAGCGCCCGGCGAAGGCCACTTCATAACCGAGGTCGTCCGGGCACTGGTCGACCTTGGCGGCACTGATGAGGAAGCTGGCCTGTTGACACAGGCCCATAATGGGATTCTTGGTTTGCATCGGGCATCCGTTGAGGGCGGGCGTGGGAGCGTACGGGCGCGCGCGGCCCTTGCGACAATTGCGCGCATCCTGCCGGGCGCTACGCCGCGCGGCAAGTGGCGTCGTTTCCGTTTCGGTGGCGCCAGTATATAATGCCGCAGATTTTGTGTGCGCTTTGTCCAGCCGTTGGCTCAGTGTTCACGGGAGCGATATAGACCATCTGCCTTTAGAAAGCAGGACGTTCCCCTCCGCGATGAGGTCGATCTCATGAAGAAATTACTGCTTGCCGCCGCCGTATCGATGTTGTCGTTCCAGGCCCTCGCCGCCCAGGATCCGGAAGCCGTGTACGCCCGAGCCTGCGCAGCCTGCCATAACGGCCAGCTGCCGATGGCACCACAGAAAGGCGACAAGGCCGCCTGGGAACCGCGCCTGGCCAAGGGCATGGACGTGCTGGTACAGAACGTCACCAATGGTCTCAATGCCATGCCGCCCCGCGGTTTGTGCATGGACTGCAGCGCCGAGGATTACCAGGCGGTCATCGAGTTGATGAGCCAGTAACGCCGACGCACATCTCTTTCTCTTTTAGCCGTAGTTGGATTAGCTGATGAACAAACTACTCGTGAGTCTGCTGTTGACCCTGGGCATCACCGGCCTGGCCCAAGCCGCAGGTGGTGATGCCGCTGCCGGTCAGGGCAAGGTCGCGGTCTGTGGCGCCTGCCATGGTGCCGATGGCAACAGCGCTGCACCGAACTTCCCGAAGCTGGCCGGCCAGGGCGAGCGCTACCTGCTCAAGCAGCTGAACGACATCAAGTCCGGCGACCGCCAGGTGGTGGAGATGACCGGCCTGCTGGATAACCTCAGCGAACAGGACCTGGCCGACATGGCCGCCTACTTCGCCAGCCAGAAGATGAGCGTCGGCGCGGCGGACCCGAAGCTGGTGGCGCGCGGCGAGGCGCTGTTCCGCGGCGGCAAGCTGGAAGAAGGCATGCCGTCCTGCACCGGTTGCCACGCACCGAACGGCGCCGGCCTCGATGCGGCGGGCTTCCCCCAGCTGGGTGGCCAGCATGCGGCCTATGTGGCCAAGCAGCTGACCGACTTCCGCGAGGGCAACCGCACCAACGACGGCGACAGCCTGATCATGCGCTCGATCGCGGCCAAGCTGAGCAACAAGGACATCGAAGCGCTGTCCAGCTACGTGCAGGGTCTGCACTGAGTACTGCAACAGCTTGCAATGCTGTAACGAGTAAAGGGTGGCTTCGGCCACCCTTTTTCGTGGGGGGCACCGCTACAATAACTGGAACCGCGAATCGCGCCGCGGGTCGAACGCTGGCTGCCCCAGGGCACCGCTCAATCCTCAAGGAGTCACACATGCGTAACCTGATTCTCAGTGCCGCTCTCGCCACCGCCAGCCTGTTCGGCATGGTCGCCCAGGCCGAGCCGATCGAGGCCGGCAAGCAGTACGTCGAGCTGACCAGCCCGGTGCCGGTGTCCAAGCCGGGGCAGATCGAAGTGGTCGAGCTGTTCTGGTACGGCTGCCCGCACTGCTATCAGTTCGAATCGACCATCAACCCCTGGGTCGAGCAGCTGCCGGACGACGTCAACTTCGTGCGCATCCCGGCGCTGTTCGGCGGCGTGTGGAACGTGCATGGCCAGGCGTTCATCACCCTGGAGAGCATGAAGGTCGAGCAGAAGGTGCATGACGCGGTGTTCGACGCCATTCACAAGCAGGGCAAGAAGCTGGCGTCCCCGGAAGAAATCGCCGAGTTCCTGGTCGGCCAGGGCATCGACAAGGACGCCTTCCTCAAGACCTACAACTCCTTTGGCGTCAAGGGCCAGATGGAGAAGGCCAAGAAGCTGGGAATGGCCTACCAGATCAGCGGCGTGCCGGTGATGATCGTCAACGGCAAGTACCGCTTCGACATCGGCAGCTCCGGCGGCCCGCAGCAGGCCCTGCAGGTGGCCGACCACCTGATCGACCGGGAGCGTGCCGCGCAGTAGGCGGCCGCAGCGAGCGCCGGGCATGCTGCGTCGATGGTCCAACGCACGCCAGGCCGGCCTGTGTGATCCGCGGGTCAACCCGGCCTGTCCGGTGGCCGGCGACTGGCCCGGCGATGGCCGTCTGCGCCTGCTCAGCTTCAACATCCAGGTCGGCATCAGCACCGAACGCTATCGCCACTACCTGACCCGCGGCTGGCAGCACCTGCTGCCGCACCCCGGCCGCGCCGGCAACCTGCAGCGCATCGGCGCGCTGCTCGGTGACTACGACCTGGTGGCGTTGCAGGAGGCCGACGGCGGCAGCCTGCGCTCCGGCTTCGTCAACCAGGTCGAGCACCTGGCCCACCTCGGCGCCTTCCCCTATTGGTACCAGCAGCTCAACCGCAACCTCGGGCGCCTGGCCCAGCACAGCAACGGTGTGCTCAGCCGGCTGCGCCCCAGCCTGCTGGAGGACCACCCGCTGCCCGGTCCCCCGGGCCGCGGGGCGATGCTGCTGCGTCTGGGCGAGGGGGCGGATGCCATCGCGGTGGTGATGATGCACCTGGCCCTCGGCGCCCGCACGCGCACCCGCCAGCTGGCCTATATCCGCGAGCTGATCGGCGACTATCGCCACCAGGTGCTGATGGGCGACATGAACACCCATGCCCGCGACCTGCTGCAGCATTCGCCGCTGCGCGATCTCGGCCTGCTGGCGCCGCAGCTCGAGGCGACCTTCCCCAGCTGGCGGCCGCAGCGCTGCCTCGACCACATCCTGCTCAGCCCGGGGCTGCAGCTGGAGCGTTTCGAGGTGCTGGACCTGCCGATCTCCGATCACCTGCCGGTGGCGGTGGAGATCCGCCTGCCGCAATCCCGCGAGCAGCCGCGCACGCCTGCGCTGACGAAGCCGTCCCGAGGAGGTCAGGCATGAATGAGGAGGCGCAGCGCTGGCGCAGCAAGTACCTGGCCAGCCTCGAGCAGCAGGAAAGCCTCGAGCGGCGCTGGGCCGAGCGCCTCGACCTGCTGCGGCGCGGCCTGGTGCGCAGCAGCCTGGCCGCCGAAGGGGCGGACAAGGCGGTCGACCGCTGCATGCAGGAGCTGCGCGAGATCCTTCGCCGGGATGACATGGACGGCGGACTCGCGGCGCTGATTCCGCGCCTGGAGAAGGCCGTGCTGGGCTCCGAGCAGCAACGCCAGCAGCGCGTCGCGCAGCTCGCCGATGCCCTCAGCGGCCTGGTCGGTCCGCTGCTCGAACTGGAGCTGCCGCGTGAGGTGCGCAAGCCGCTGAAGAGCTTCGCCAAGCGCCTGGGCAACCACGGTGAGCAGGCGCGCGAGCTACCGGCCCTGCTCGCCGAGCTCGGCCTGCTGCAGCAGCAGGCGCTGGCCGAGCTCGGCCACCCCGCCGCGCCGCGCCCAGGGCTGTTGCAGCGCCTGTTCGGCGGGCGCGACGATGCCCCCGCGGCGACTCCAGAGGCCGCGCCGCCGGCCCAGCCACCGTCGGCAGCGACGGCCCGGGTCCGGCTGACCGAAGCTCAGGCCGACCTGGCCGCGCCCGTGCGAGCCCCGCTGGTTGACGAGGCGCCGCTGGCGGCAGCGGCCGCCGCAACGCCAGTACGGCGCCCCGTGCCCGGTGCCGCTTCGCTGGACAGCCTGCCGGCACCCGCCGAGTTGCTGGCGGCGTCGCCCGGATCGACGCTGCAGCAGGATTCGTCGCCAGAGCCAGAGCCAGAGCCAGAGCCAGAGCCAGAGCCAGAGCCAGAGCCGGATCGGCCGGCGGCTGCCAGCGACCTCGAGCCCGCCGCCGAGGCGCAGGCGCCGGAGGAGGACGCCGAGTACGCCTTGCCGAGCCCGCCCGAGCCCGGCTACAGCGCCATCGCCGACCATGTCGAGGCGACCCTGCTCGGCCTGCTGGACGAGCTGCCGCTCCCCGAGCGCCATCAGGCCCAGGCCGAGCTGCTGCGCGAGCGGATCCGCGCCGGCTTGAACCTCTATGAGCTGGTGCCGGTGCTGGACGACCTGGCCGTGCTGATGCTGGCCATCGCCGACGTCGGCCAGCGCGACTTCGAGATCTATCTCAAGCAGCTCAACGAGCGCCTGGACAGTTTCCAGGGCTCCCTGCAGGACGCCCACGAAGGTTACGCCGATTCGCTCAGCGCGGCCCGCGAGCTGGACAGCGAGCTGCGCCAGCAGGTCGACGGCCTGCACAGCAGCGTGCAGCAGGCCACCGACCTGGGCGGCCTGAAGGACCTGGTGGAAAATCGCCTCGATGGCCTGCTCGCCACCATGCAGCAGCACCAGCGCCAGCGCGATGCGCACGAGCAGCTGGTGGGGGGGCGCCTGCAGACCCTGGTCGAGCGGGTGGCGCACATGGAGCAGGAGGCCAAGGGCTTCCGCCAGCACCTGGAGGAGCAGCGGCAGAAAGCCCTGCTCGATCCGCTCACCGGGCTGCCCAACCGCGCCGCCTGGGGCGAGCGTCTGGACCTGGAGCTGGCGCGCTGGCAGCGCTATGGCGGTGAGCTGCTGCTGGCGATGGTCGACATCGACCACTTCAAGCGGGTCAACGACGCCTACGGGCACCTGGCCGGCGACAAGGTGCTGAAGATCATCGCCCACGAGCTGCGCAAGCGCCTGCGCAAGATCGACTTCATCGCCCGTTTCGGCGGCGAGGAGTTCGTCCTGCTGCTGCCCTCCACGCCACTGGCGGGTGGCCTGCAGCTGCTGGAGACGTTGCGCGAGGGCATCGAAGCCTGCCCGTTCCACTTCCGCGGCGAGCGGGTGGGCATCACCCTGTCGGCCGGGATCAGCGCCTTCGCCGCAGGCGAGCGCAGCGACCAGGTGCTGGAGCGCGCTGACCGGGCGCTGTACCGGGCCAAGCGTGGCGGGCGCAACCGCATCGAACAGGGCTAGCCAGCGTCGGCGCTCAGGCCGCCCTGGGCAGGTAGGGACGCCAGGTCTCGGGGATCTGCTCCAGGCGCGGGTAGTTCAGCGCCTGCAGCTGCAGCTGCGGCAGCAGGAAGGGCGTGTGCCGCAGCTGCTGCGGCAGGTGGCGCAGTTCCGGCAGCCAGAGGCCGACGTAGGCGGCGTCGGGGTCGTAGGCGCGGGCCTGGCGCAGGGCGTTGAACAGGCGGCCGCGCTGCGGGTCGCTGGCGACGCCGGCGAGGTAGGCCCAGTTGCCCCAGTTGCTGGCCGGTTCGTAGTCGATCAGGTGTTCCTCGAACCAGGCGGCGCCGTGCCGCCAGTCCTGCTGCAGGTCGTGGATCAGGTAGCTGGCGACCAGCTGGCGGCCACGGTTGGACAGGTAGCCGGTGGCCGCCAGCTCGCGCATGTTGGCGTCCACCAGGGGCAGGCCGGTGCGGCCGAGGCACCAGCGCCGGAAACGTCCGTCGAGCTGGCTGGGCGCGCGCCTGGTCGCCTTCACCCCGCCGGCGCGGAACAGCGCACTGCCGTGGCGCACCAGGGTCCAGCGGAAAAAGTCGCGCCAGAGCAGTCCCAGCCACAGGCTCTGGGTGGCGTCGTTGCGCCCGGCCTGGGCCTCGTGGCGGCGCAGCTCGGCGGCCACCCGGCGCGGCGACAGGCTGCCATTGGCCAGCCAGGGGGAAAACTTCGACGAATATTCGCTGCCGATCAGGCGGTCGCGGCCCTCGCCGGAGTGGCGCAGCGCCGGGCTGGCCCACAGGTAGTCGCGCAGGCGCGCCTGCCCCGCGGCCTCGCCGCCGTAGAAGGGGAAGGCGCTGGCGGGGACGCTGAGCGGCTCGCCCAGGCCCAGCTGGGACAGGCTCGGTAGCGCCTGCCGCAGTGCCTCGGCGCCCTCCGGCAACGGCGGCAGCCGGCTCGGCGCCGCCTGCGGCTGGAACACCTGCAGGCGCTGTTCGAGCCGTTCGCGGAACTGGCTGTACAACGGCGGCAGCCGGCTCGGAGATGTGTATAAGAGACAGGTGTACAGCCAGTTCCGCGCGGCGCAGCAGTCCGCTGCCCTCCAGCTGCTGCAGCGCCACCTCGCCGAGGCTGTGCCGCACCCGTTCGACCTCGGCCCGCTCGTGCGGGGCGATCTCCTCCAGGGTCAGCACCCGGTCCAGGCCCAGGCGGGCCACCAGCTCGGGAATCACCTGCTCGGCGCGGCCCGGCAGCACCAGCAGGCGGGAGCCGCGCTGGCGCAGGGCGCCGTCCAGCGCGGCCAGGCTTTCCAGGAGGAAGCGCGCGCGGTGCACGCCCAGGCGGCGGGTGCCGAATTCGCCCGGCTGCAACTGTGCCGGGTCGAAGACGAACAGCGGCAGCAGGCGCTCGGCCTGCAGGGCGGCCCGCAGGGCCGGGTGATCGTCGAGACGCAGATCCTGTTTGAACCAGAGCAGGGCGTGCATGGCGGGCTCCTCGGAAACCTGGCGATGCCCGATGAAATCTACTGCCGGGACCCGCTCACTGTGGCCCAGGTGGCCTGGCGCTGTCAGCCTTCGGCTGACGGACGACGCCGTTCTATCCGCCGAAGGGCGCTTTACCGACAGACGGACGTGGCGCATATCACTAAACTGTGGCGATGCGTTGAGGAGTGCAGCATGGACATATTCGGCATCGCCGCGCTGATCTTTCTGGTCACCGACCCCTTTGGCAATATCGCCATCTACATCGCCGCGCTGAAGAACGTCGCGGCCAAGCGCCGTCTGTGGGTGGCCGGACGCGAGCTGCTGTTCGCCCTGGCCCTGCTGCTGCTGTTCCTCAGCTTCGGCGACAAGCTGCTCAGCGGCCTGGGCCTGTCGCGCGAGGCCACCGCCATCGCCGGCGCCATCATCCTCTTCGTGGTGGCCATGCGCCTGATCTTCCCCAGCCCCCAGGGGCTGCTCGGCGACCTGCCGGACGGCGAGCCGATGCTGGTGCCGCTGGCGACCCCGGCGGTGGCCGGGCCCTCGGCCCTGGCGGTGCTGATGACCCTGCGCAACACCCACGAGGGACCGCTGTGGGAGCTCTACCTGGCGGTGATCCTGGCCTGGGCGGCGACCGCCTGCATCCTCCTGCAGGCCTCGTTCCTGCAGCGCTTCCTCGGCGCCCGCGGCCTCACCGCGGTGGAGCGGCTGATGGGCATGCTGCTGATCATGCTCAGCGTCGACATGCTGCTGGACAACCTGCAAAGCGTGCTGCACATCAGCCCATGAGAGTCTTCTGCCTCGTCCTGTTCCTCGCCCTGCTCGCCGGCTGCGCCCGCGGCCCGCAGATCGATACGCGGTACAGTGCCGTCGGCCAGAACAGCCGGGTGCAGTACATCATCCTGCACTACACCTCGGCCGACCTGGCGCGCTCGCTGCGCCTGCTGACCGAGGGCGAGGTCAGCAGCCACTACCTGATCGGCGACGCCCCGCCGACCATCTACCGCCTGGTCGACGAGAACCGCCGTGCCTGGCACGTCGGCGACAGCCAGTGGCGGGGGCGCACCTGGCTCAATGCCAGCACCATCGGCATCGAGCTGGTCAACCAGGGCTACTACGAGGGACCGAACGGGCGCTATTGGCAACCCTTTGCGCCGGCGCAGATCGAGGCGTTGATCGTCCTGCTCCAGGACCTCATGCGCCGCCACGACCTGGCGCCCGGCAGCATCCTCGGCCACAGCGACGTGGCGCCGCAGCGCAAGGTCGACCCGGGGCCGCTGTTCCCCTGGCGGCGCCTGGCCGAGGCCGGCCTGGTGCCCTGGCCGGATGCCCAGGCGGTGGCGCGCCAGCAGGCGCTGTTCGCCGCCAGCCTGCCGAGCGTGGCCTGGTTCCAGGCGCAGCTGGCCCTGCAGGGCTACGACGTGCCCCGGCATGGCGAGCTGGATGAAGCCACGCGCAACGTGCTGGCGGCCTTCCAGATGAAGTACCGGCCGGCCCGTTACGACGGCGAGGCGGATGCCGAGACGGCGGCCCTGCTGCTGCTGCTCAACAGCCCGGACTGAGCGCCCGGGCGCGCCGGCAGCCGACAGCCGCGCTATCATCCGCGCCATCGAATGGGGGGATGCAGCATGCTCAACGGCCTGTGGCTGAGTTTTTTCCTGGTGGCGGCGGTGGCCGGGCTGTCGCGCTGGCTGCTCGGCGGCGAGCCGGCGGTGTTCGCCGCCATGGTCGAGAGCCTGTTCGCCATGGCCAAGCTGTCGGTCGAGGTGATGGTGGTGCTGTTCGGCACCCTGACCCTCTGGCTCGGCCTGCTGCGCATCGCCGAGAAGGCCGGCCTGGTGGATGGCCTGGCGCGCCTGCTCGGCCCGCTGTTCGCCCGGTTGATGCCGGAGGTGCCGCGCGGCCACCCGGCCCTCGGCCTGATCACCATGAACTTCGCCGCCAACGGCCTGGGGCTGGACAACGCCGCCACGCCGATCGGCCTCAAGGCCATGCGCGCCCTGCAGGACCTCAACCCCAGCAGCACCACGGCGAGCAATGCGCAGATCCTCTTCCTGGTGCTCAACGCCTCCTCCCTGACCCTGCTGCCGGTGAGCATCTTCATGTACCGGGTGCAACAGGGCGCGCCGGACCCGACCCTGGTGTTCCTGCCGATCCTCCTGGCCACCAGCGCCTCGACCCTGGTCGGCCTGCTGTCGGTGGCGCTGATGCAGCGCCTGCGCCTGTGGGACCCGGTGGTGCTGGCCTACCTGGTGCCCGGCGCCCTGGCCCTGGGCGCCTTCATGGCGCTGCTCGCCGGGATGAGCGCCACGGCGCTGGCGGCGCTGTCCTCGCTGCTCGGCAACCTGACCCTGTTCGGCGTCATCGTCGCCTTCCTGCTGCTCGGCGCGCTGAAGAAGGTGGCGGTCTACGAGCAGTTCGTCGAGGGTGCCAAGGAAGGCTTCGACGTGGCCAAGAGCCTGCTGCCCTACCTGGTCGCCATGCTCTGCGCGATCGGCGTGCTGCGCGCCTCCGGCGCCCTGGAGATCGGCCTGGACGGCATCCGCTGGCTGGTCGAGGTGCTCGGCTGGGACACCCGCTTCGTCGACGCCCTGCCCACCGCCATGGTCAAGCCGTTCTCCGGCAGCGCGGCGCGGGCCATGCTGATCGAGACCATGCAGAGTCAGGGGGTCGACAGCTTCCCGGCGCTGGTCGCGGCCACCGTGCAGGGCAGCACCGAGACCACCTTCTACGTGCTGGCGGTGTATTTCGGCGCGGTCGGCATCCAGCGCGTGCGCCACGCGGTGGGCTGCGCCCTGCTGGCCGAACTGGCCGGGGTGCTGGCGGCGATCGGGGTGTGCTACTGGTTCTTCGGCTGAACCGGCAGCACCAGCCCCAGGTTGCGCACGGCGTCGTCGTGCACCCCGGCGGCCGCCTGCGCGGCCAGTACGCGGAAGCGCAGCACGCCGATCAGCTGCCCGGCCTCGGTGAGTACCTGGACCTGCCAGCGGCCGAGCGCGTCGGCGGGGAAGTTGCGCTTGTGGGTCCAGGCCCGATAGCCCTGCTTGCGCCCGCCGTGGATCGACAGGGCGATGCGTTCGATCTCTTTTCCCTCGTGGCGCCAGACGTGGTAGATGCGCTCGTTCAGCCCCCGCGGGGCGCTGATCGCGGTGTAGGCGAACAGGCCCTGGCGGCGTAGCTGTTCGACGCCGAGCTGCTGGATGCGCTGGCCCGGGGCGCGCCGGTAGCCGTCGAACTCGGCGGACAGCGCCACCTCGGTCAGCCACAGGGTCGCCGGCGGCACCCAGACCCGCGCCAGCCAGCCGCCGAGGCCCAGTGCCAGGCACAGGCCGAGCAGCAGCAGGCCGCGCCTCCAGCGCTGCAGGCCGATGCTGCCGAACAGGCTGGGCAGCGCCAGCAGCACCGCGGTGGCCAGGGCCAGGCGGTAGCTCTGCGGCGTGGTCAGCTTGAGGATGATCGGCAGCGCGGTGAGCAGCACGGCGAACAGCGTCAGGCAGTGGAAGGCGAGGAACAGCCAGCGCCGCGGCGCCAGCCAGCGGTAGTACAGCGGATCGATGATCGACACCAGCGCGGCCACCGCGAGCAGGCCGCTGAACAGGGCCTGGCCGCTGTTCCAGGTGGTGGTGATGAAGAAGAACGGCAGGACGAAGAACAGGCTCTCCTGGTGGATCAGCTGGGTCGCGTAGCGCAGCAGCGGCGGCGGCAGCTCGATGCCGAAGGTGCGGGCGATGCGCTCGCGCAAGAGGTTTTCCAGGGTCAGCCACAGCCAGCTGAGCAGCATCACCAGGGCCAGCACGCTGGCCAGCCCGGCCTGGCGCTCGACCAGCAGGAAGCTCGCCAGCCCGGAGGCGAAGCCGAAGATCGCCACCAGCCAGGGATAGCGTCGGATCAGGGCGGCAAGGTGCAGCAGCAGGGCTTGGCCGCGCTGGACTAGGGGCACTGGCAAGGGCGGGCTCATGGCAAGGCTCGAGGGACGGCCAAGGATACTGCATCGGCCCGCACCAGGGGGCGCGGCCTGGCCTATGCTGTCGGCAGGCGGCGCGTGGTGCGGGCAGGGCTCGCGCCCCTGCCGCCGGCGAGCGTCCGGGAGGGGAGTGTCATGCGCGTCTTGATCACCGGTGCCGCCGGCTTTATCGGCCAGCGGGTGCTGGCGGAACTGGCCGTCCAGCACCCCGGATGGACGCTGATCGCCGCCGATATCCGCCCGCTCAGCGTGCAAGGCCTGCCGCTCAACGTGGAGCCGGTGCGCCTGGATATCAGCCGCGCTGCCCAGGTACTGGACTGCGTCCGCGAGTGGCGCCCGCAGGCCATCCTGCACCTGGCGGCGGTGGTCAATCCGCCCGCCAGCCTGAGCGCGGCGCGTCTGCACGCCATCGAGGTGGGCGGCACGCGGGCGGTGCTGGAGGCGGCGCTGGCCGAGGATGTCGAGCAGCTGATCGTCACCAGTTCCGGCGCGGCCTACGGCTACTGCCCGGACAACCCCGAGTGGATCGACGAGGAGCACCCGCTGCGTGCCGACGGGGCGTTCCTCCATGCCCGTCACAAGCGCGAGATCGAGCAGCTGCTGGCCAGCGCCCGCGCCGCTCAGCCGCGCCTCCGGCAGCTGGTGCTGCGGCCCTGCACCATCCTCGGCAAGCGCATCGACAGCCGCCTCGGCGAGCTGTTCGGACGGCGCGCGGTGGTCGGGCTGCGGGGCCACGACAGCCGCTGCGGCTTCGTCTGGGAGCAGGATGTGGTGAACGTCATTCGCCTGGGCCTGGAGCAGGGCCGTGCCGGCATCTTCAACCTGGCCGGCGACGGCGCCCTGACGCTCCGGGAGATCGCCGCCCTGCTGGGCAAACCCTACCGTCCCCTGCCCGCCGCCGTGCTGGGCATGGCGTTGCGCCTGCTCAAGCCCCTCGGCCTGAGCCGCCACGGGGGGGAGCAATTGGACTTCCTGCGCTACCGGCCGGTGCTGGCCAATCGACGGCTGAAGGAAGCCTTCGGCTACAGCCCGCGCTACAGCAGTCGCCAGGCCTTGCTGGCGTTTCTCCAGGCCCGGGGTATTCAGCCCCGGGGCTGAGGCGTGACGGTCCCGGAGACGCTCGGCGGCGCCGAGCCCCTGGCCTATCGTGCAAAGTGGTGGCGAAAGGTTAGTCTGTGCGCATCCGGCGTAGCCCAGACGGGGGAGCGCTCGAACGAAATCTGAGAAGGAGAGTTCCCATGAAAGGCCAATCCCTCGCCTGGGTCCTGTCGGTTGCCCTCGCCGGCGTCGTCCTCGGCGGTACGGCGCGGGCCGAGGAGCGCCGCGTGCTCATCGGCACCGGTGGCGAGACCGGCATCTACTACGTGGTCGGCCAGTCGATCTGCCGTTTCCTCAACCAGGATGCGGGCGAGCAGGGCGTCGGCTGCAAGGCCCCGGCCAGCGGCGGCGGCGTGGCCAACGTCAGGGGCCTGCGCAGCGGCGCATTCGATTTCGGCATCATGCAGGCGGACCATCAGTACAAGGCGCTCAAGGGCCAGGCGCCGTTCGAGGCCGAGGGGCCGATGGCCGACATCCGGGCGCTGTTCTCCCTGCACGACGAGGTGTTCACCCTCCTCGTCCGCCGCGATGCCGGGATCGCCAGCCTCGACGACCTCAGGGGCAAGCGGGTGAACGTCGGCAACCCGGGGTCCGGGCAGCGCAACACCCTGGACGAGCTCATGCGCGTGAAGGGCTGGGACAGGTCGGTGTTCGCCCTGTCCGCCGAGCTCAAGCCGGCCGAGCAGGCCTCGGCCCTCGGCGACAACAACATCGACGCCATGACCTACTTCGTCGGCCACCCCAACGGGGCGATCCAGGAGGCCACGACCATTACCGACGCCGTGCTGGTGCCGGTGAGCGGTGCCGAGGTCGAGCGCCTGCTGGCCGAGCGGCCCTACTACAGCAAGGCCGAGATACCCGGCGGGCTGTACCGCGGCAACGCGGCCGCGGTCCCCTCGATCGGCAGCCGGGCGGTGCTCTCCACCACGGCCAGCACCGATCCCCAGCTGGTCTACCTGCTGGTCAAGGCGGTGTTCGAGAATTTCGAGCGCTTCCAGGGCCAGCACCCCAGCTTCGCCGGCCTCAGGGCCGCGGACATGATCGAGGTCGGCCTCAGCGCCCCGCTGCACGAGGGCGCCCTGCGCTATTACCGGGAGCGCGGCTGGCGCTAGCTAGGGCCGGCGCCAGACGCTGGCCAACCAGGGCTGCTGGGCCCGCGGCAGGCCGGCCGGGCGGTAGTAGTGCTCGAGCTCGTCGAAGCCGGCGGCCGCCAGCAGGGCGCGCCAGTGCTCGAGGTCGTAGTAGGCGCCATAGCGATCGCCGTTGAAGCCCTCCCGATTGTCGCCGCGGGGGTTGGAGCTCAGCAGCACGCCGCCGGGCTTGAGGGTGGCGTGCAGCTGGCGCAGCACCCGCGGCAGCGCCTGGCTGGGGACGTGGAACAGCACGGCGTTGGCGAAGATGCCGTCGAACCGCGCAGCGGGCAGCTCGAGGGCCAGGAAGTCCTGCCGCCAGACCTCGCAGCCGCTCTCCGCCCGGGCCATCTCGACGAAGCGCGGGCAGCCGTCCAGGCCGACGGCGGTGTGGCCGAGGGCCTCGAAGGTGCGCAGGTCGCGGCCCGGCCCACAGCCGAAGTCGAGGATGCGGAAGGGCGCTGCGCCCTGGATATGCCTCAACAGGGCGGCGATATTCTGGCTGACGTCGTGGTCGCGGGTGCCGTCGCGAAAGTCCTCGGCGTGGGCCTGGTAGTGGGCCAGGGTCAGGGCGCTGATCTGCTGCAGTTGCTCGGCATCGTAGGGCATGGGACGGGGTAGCCGGTGGACCAGGGGAAGCCCCTATTTAACCCCATCCCGGGGCCGGTAACACGGCTTCGGGCGGCGCGGGTTATAGTGCGCCGACTCCGCAAACCGACTGGATGCCCGCCCATGGCCGAGCCCACCGAACACGCCCCGCCGCCCTCCGTCAGCCTGCTGCAGGCCCTGGCCTTCTGGCTCAAGCTGGGGCTGATCAGCTTCGGCGGGCCGGCCGGACAGATTTCCATCATGCACCAGGAGTTGGTGGAGAGGCGCCGCTGGATCTCCGAGCGGCGCTTCCTGCATGCGCTGAACTACTGCATGTTGCTGCCGGGGCCGGAGGCCCAGCAGCTGGCCACCTACATCGGCTGGCTGCTGCACCGCACCTGGGGCGGGCTGATCGCCGGGGCGCTGTTCGTGCTGCCCTCGCTGCTGCTGCTGATCGGCCTGTCCTGGGTCTATGTCGCCTTCGGCGATGTCCCGCTGGTGGCCGGGATCTTCTATGGCATCAAGCCGGCGGTCACCGCCATCGTGGTGCAGGCGGCCCTGCGCATCGGCTCGCGGGCGCTGAAGAACAACTGGCTGTGGGCCATCGCCGCGGCGGCCTTCGTCGCCATCTTCGCCCTGAATGTGCCCTTCCCGCTGATCGTCCTCGGCGCCGCGCTGCTCGGCTACCTGGGCGGGCGCCTGCTGCCGGAGGCCTTCAGCGTCGGCGGCGGGCATGGCGCGGCCAAGCAGTTCTACGGGCCGGCGCTGATCGACGACGACACGCCGACCCCGCCGCATGCGCGTTTTCGCGTCTCGCGCCTGGCCCTGATCCTCGCCGCCGGCGCCGGGCTCTGGCTGCTGCCGATGGGGGTGCTGTGCGCCCTGTACGGCTGGGACGGGACCCTGACGCAGATGGCCTGGTTCTTCACCAAGGCGGCGCTGCTGACCTTCGGCGGCGCCTACGCGGTGCTGCCCTATGTCTACCAGGGCGCCATCGGCCACTACGGCTGGCTGAGCCCGGCGCAGATGATCGACGGCCTGGCCCTGGGCGAGAGCACCCCGGGGCCGCTGATCATGGTGGTGGCCTTCGTCGCCTTCGTCGGCGCCTACCTGCAGCCGATGCTGGCCGGCGACTCGCCCTTCGTCAGCGGCGCCGTGGCCGCCTGCCTGGTCACCTGGTTCACCTTCCTGCCGTCGTTCCTGTTCATCCTCGCCGGCGGCCCGCTGGTGGAGTCGACCCATGGCGAGCTGCGCTTCACCGCGCCGCTGACCGGCATCACCGCCGCGGTGGTCGGGGTGATCCTCAACCTGGCGCTGTTCTTCGCCTACCACGTGCTCTGGCCCGAGGGCTTCGCCGGCCGCTTCGACTGGCCCTCGGCGCTGATCGCCCTGGCCGCGACGGTGGCGTTGCTGCGCTACCGCCGCGGGGTGATCCAGGTGCTGTTCGCCTGCGCCCTGGCCGGCCTGCTGCTGCAGGGCTGGGGATGAGCGGGGCCTCGCCCTGGGCGCTGGCGGCCGGGAGGCAAAGCACCTAAGGTGGCGGGCCACCCTGAAATTGCAGAGGAAAGACCATGAGCATCAGCCGATACGAAACCAGTGTGCGCATGAGCCGCGTGGTGGTGCACAACCAGACCGCCTACCTGTGCGGCCAGGTGGCCGAGGACCGCAGCGCCGGCATCCAGGAGCAGACCCGGACCATGCTGGCCAAGGTCGACAGCCTGCTGGCGTCGGTGGGCAGCAACCGCGAGCAGATCCTCTCGGCCACCCTCTACCTCAAGGACATGAGCCTGTTCGCCGAGATGAACAGCGTGTGGGACAGCTGGGTGCCGGCGGGCTTCGCCCCGGCGCGGGCCTGCGTCGAGGCGAAGATGGCCAGCCCGGAGCTGCTGGTGGAGATCTCGGTGATCGCGGCGGTGCCCGCCTGACGCGGCGTACCGCGGGCTAGAGAAACCAGCGGTACTCGCGGGCGCTGACCTCGTGCAGGAAGGCCAGGTGGTCCTGGCGCTTGTTCTCGCAGTAGACCATGACGAACTCGCTGCCCAGGCCCTGGTTGACCACCGGGTGCTCGCGCATGGCGGCCACCGCGGCGAGCATGTCCTGGGGGAAGTCGATGCCGCTGGCGCGGTCCTGATTGAGCGGGGCGATCGGCTCGCGGGCGGCGTCCAGGCCGTGCTCCATGCCGGCCAGGATGGCCGCCAGGACCAGATAGGGGTTGGCGTCGGCGCCGGCCAGGCGGTGTTCGATGCGCAGGTTGCCGCCGTCCGACTCGGGGATGCGGATGCACGCGTCGCGGTCCTCGTAGCCCCAGCTGGCGCGGCTGGCGGCATTGACCATGGCGCCGTAGCGGCGGAAGGCATTGTGGTTGGCGGCGAAGATCGGCATGCAGTGCGGCAGCAGCTCCAGGCAGCCGGCCACGGCGTGGCGCAGCGGGCGTTGCGCGTCGGCGGCCAGCAGGTTGTGGCCGGCCGCATCGTACAGGCTGACGTGCACGTGCATGCCGCTGCCCGGCGCGTCCAGGTAGGGCTTGCTCATGAAGCTGGCGCGGTAGCCGTGCTTGAGCGCCACGCCGCGGCTGCTGCGGCAGAACAGCGCGGCCCAGTCGGCGGCGCGCAGGCCGTCGTCGCAGTGGCCGAAGTTGATCTCGAACTGGCCGGGGCCGAGCTCGGCGGTGATCACGTTGGCGTCCACACCCTGCTCGTTCGCCGCCGCGACCATCTCGTCGAGCACGGCGGAGAAGCGCGACAGGCGCTCGATGTGCATGTTCGGCTGGTCGTCGGCATCGTCGCTCAGCGGGTCGCGGGGGAATTGCGGCAGGCCGTCCTGCAGCTTGCGGTCGAACAGGTAGAACTCCAGCTCGAAGGCCACCACCGGACGGATGCCGCGCGCGGCCAGGCGCGCCAGCACCCGGGCCAGCACCTCGCGCGGCTCGAACTCGATGGGCGCGGCGGTGCCGTCCGAGCTGATCAGCATCTGCCCCAGCGGCTGGCGCTCCCAGCGCACCGGCTTGAGGGTGCCGGGCACCAGGCGGCGCGGCGCATCCGGGTCGCCGTCGGCGAAGCAGTAGTCGCCGATCGGGTACAGGCCGCCCTGGACGCCCAGCAGCACGCAGTTCTGCGGCAGCTTCAGGGGGCTGCCGGCGGCGACCTTCTCGAGCATGTCGATGGGGTAGCGCTTGCCGTAGAAGTGCCCGGGAATGTCCAGGCTGATCAGGTCGACGTAGCGCACCGCGGGGTGCCGGGCGCGAAAGGCGCGCACTTCGCTGAGCAGGTCGGGGAAGCTGGGGGTCGTGGTCATGGCGTGCGGTCCTGCGGGCCTGGGTTAGCGGAACACCCAGAGCACCCGGGTCGGTTGGTCGGTGAGGTTGGCGTAGCGGAACTGGGTGTGCGGCGGCAGCTGGAAACCGTCGTTGGGGCCGAGGGTCACCGGTTCGGCGCTGCCCTCTAGCCAGATGGTCAGCTCGCCCGCGAGGACGAAGCCGCCCTGCTCGTCGCTGTCGTTGAGGTGGCCCTCGCCGCTCGTGGCGCCGGGCTCCAGGTGGCTGTCGAGCATGGAGAAGCCGGACGACATGTTCGGCGAGACCAGCACGTCGGTGATGCCGCCGCCGTAGTACAGGGTGCGGCGCTCGCCGGGGCGGGTCACCCAGGGCAATGCGCGCGGCTTGCTCAGGCTGTAGAAGTAGGTGGTCGGCACGCCGAGGGCTTCGCTGATGGCGGTCAGGTCGGCCACGGTCGGTCGCGACAGGCCGCGCTCGACCTGGGAGAGGAAGCCCACCGAGCGACCGATGCGCTCGGCCAGCTCGCCGAGGGTGAGGTTCTTGTGCTTGCGCAGGTCGCGAATCAGGATCGCCAGACCTTCGATTTCTTCCTGCATGTCCATGCCGCTGTCCTCGATTCAGTGCGTCGGGTGGGTCAGACGAGATCGCGCAGCCGGTACCAGGCCTTGCCGGCGGCCTCCAGCGGCGCCGCCAGCAGCGCGCCGCCGGGGAAGCGCGGGTTGCCGATGGCCTGGTACAGCGCCAGCAGCGCCTCGTCGCCGAGTATGGCGTCGCTCACCGCGCGGGCGCCGGCCAGGGTCGGCAGCACGCCGTGGCCGGAGAAGCCCTGCAGCCAGTAGCGCTGGCCCTGGCGGCCGATGTCCGGGGTGCGCTTCATGCTGCAGTCGATGTGCCCGCCCCAGGCGAACTCCAGGTCGACCCCGCGCAGTTGCGGGAAGGCCCGCTCCAGGTAGGGCCGGGTGGCCGCGGCGACGTCCCTGGGGATGCCGCCCAGGTAGGTGCAGCCGCCGCCGAACAGCAGGCGGTGGTCCGGGGTCAGGCGGAAGTAGTCGGGGACGAACTGGTTGTCGATCACGCAGCTGTTGCGCGGCAGCAGCGAGCGGGCCAGTGCCGGGTCCAGCGGCGCCGTGGCCACCTGGTAGGAACCGACCGGCAGCAGGCGGGCGGCCAGGTCGCGGTCGAGGCGGTCGATATAGGCGTTGCAGGCCAGCACCAGGACGTCGCCGCGCACCTCGCCGCGCTCGGTGCGGGCGACGTAGCCGCCGGCGGTCTCGCGGTAGTCGAGCACCCGGCTCTGCTCGTAGATGCGCCCGCCGGCCCGTTCGATGGCGGCGGCCAGGCCCTGGGCCAGCTTCAGCGGATTGAGGTGGGCCGCCTCGGGGTCGTAGAGCGCGGCCAGGTAGCGCGGGCTGGCGATCCACTCGGCCAGCTCCTCGCGGCCTATCAGGCGCAGTTGGTCGTAGCCGTACTTCTCCCGGGCGTCCTGCTCGGCCTCCTGCAGCTGGCCGACGCGGCGCTGCTGCACCGCGGCCCACAGGCTGCCCTGGCGGTAGTCGACGTCGAAGCCGTGGCGCTGCGGCAGCTCGCGCAACTCGGCGGCGGCCCAGCGCATGCTGTCCCACAGGCGGCGGCTGCGTTCCGGGCCCAGGGCCCGTTCCAGCGGCGGCATGTCGCAGGACCAGCCGAGCAGCGCCTGGCCGCCGTTGCGCCCGGAGGCCGCCCAGGCCACCCGGCTGGCTTCCAGCAGGCACACGCGCTTGCCGGCCAGGGTCAGGCGCAGGGCGCTGTGCAGGCCGCTGAAGCCGGCGCCGACGATCAGCACCTCGCAGTCTTCGCTGCCGCTCAGGGTCGGGCGCAGGGGGAGGGGGCCGGGAAAGGTGCCGGCGTAGTAGCTGGCTACATGCTGGGCAGACTGCTTGAACATGGCGCTCTCATGAAATATTCAAATATTTATTTCATGAAAATATGAGCTAAATAATTCACGCGGTCAAGCCGCCTGTGGCCCGTGCGCGCCGCCAGGTGCGCCATGCCGCCTTCAGCCGGCCTGGCGCACCTGGTTGCGCCCGCCGTTCTTCGCCGCGTACAGCGCGCGGTCGGCGCGCTCCAGCAGCTCGCCGGGACTGCAGTCGATATCGGTACAGGCGATGCCGGCACTGAGGGTGACGGTGAACTCCGCGCCCTCGGCGATGAAGCGCAGCTCGGCGAAGCGCTCGCGGATCTCGTCGAGGATCCGCTGCGCCTGTTCCGGCAGGCAGTCCGGCAGCACGGCGAGGAATTCCTCGCCACCGTAGCGGCCGAGGCTGTCGATCCGCCGCAGGCGCTGGCGCAGCAGGTTGGCCAGGGCGCGGATGACGTTGTCGCCGGCGGTGTGGCCGTAGTTGTCGTTGACCTTCTTGAAGTGGTCGATGTCGAGCATCACCACGCTGGCGCGGTTGCCGCTGCGGCGGGCGCGCTCCAGTTCGATGGCCACCTGCTCCTTGATGTCGGCGTGCTTGAGCAGCCCGGTCAGGCTGTCGCGGGACAGGGCGTTGCTCAGCAGGCGGGCGCGCTGGGCGCGGGCGAACACCGTGGTGATCAGGGCGTTGTCGGACAGCGGCTTGGTGACGAAGTCGTCGCCGGCCATCATCAGCGCGTTCATCTGCCGGGCGATGTCGGTTTCCGCCGACAGGTAGATGATCGGCACCCGCAGCCAGTCGTCGTTGAAGCGGATGATCTGCGCCAGCTCGGGGCCGGTGCAGCCGGGCATATTGACGTCGAGCAGCACCACCTCGGGGTTGAACTCGCGCATGCGCTGGAAGATGTCCGCCGGGTCCTGGGTCGTCTCCACCAGCATGTTGGCGTCGCGCAGCACCAGGCTGTAGCGGCTGGCCAGCTCGCGGTCGTCGTCGATGATCAGCACCCGGTAGGGCTCGCCCTGCTGCTGGGCGAAGCAGCGTTCCAGACGGTTCTCCAGCTGGGGGATGTCCACCGGCTTGGTGAAGAAGCCGGTGGCGCCGATGCGCACCGCCTCCAGGTGGGTGGCGAAGTCGTCCTGGGTGCTGATCACCAGCAGCGGCAGGGGCCTATCGAGTCGTCGCTGCAGGCCGGCGGCGTAGGTCAGCCCGGTCTGCTCAGAATCCTGCAGGTTGACGTCGACGATCAGGGCGTCCGGCAGGCGCCGGCCGATGGCCGCGTCCAGCGCCTCGACGCCGGTGAAGTGCTCGGCGTGGTAACCGAAGTTGCTCAGGGTCAGGCGCATGTTCTCGCCGACGCTGGCCTCGTCCTCGAGGATGTAGATGCACTGCTCGTCGCGGTCACCGCGGCCGCTGCGCGGCAGCACCGGCGGATCGTCGCTCGCCGGCTCGACCCGGTACTGCTGGCCGGCCAGCTGCTGCAGGTTGTCGATGAAGCTCTGCAGGCCCTGCTGTTTCAGCTGCAGGCTGGCCAGGCACTGCTCGGCCTGCAGCTCCAGCTCGCGGGCACGCTCGCCCAGGCTGATGAAGCCGAAGGTGCCGGCGGTGCCGGCCAGTCTGTGCAGCTGGTCGCGCAGGCCGTTCAGGTGCTGCTGTTGCTCGTCCGGGGTGCAGGCGCGCAGCAGCAGCTGGGCCTTGTCGGCCAGCTGCGGCAGCTCCTGGTTCAGGCGGGCGGCGAACTGCTCGCCGAGCTGTTGCAGGTGGCGCTGCAGTTCGCCGCTCGCTTCGCCGCGCTCAGCCATGGACCTGGCTCCAGATCTGCCGCACCTGGGCCGCCAGCTGCATGGGGTCGAAGGGCTTGATGATCACGTCGCGGGCGCCCAGGCTGCGGTAGTGCTGGATCTCCGCCGGTTGCACCTTGGCGGTCATGAAGGCCACCGGGATCAGGTCGATGTCCACCAGGGTGCGCAGCTTCTCCAGCGTCTGCGGGCCGTCCATGCCGGGCATCATCACGTCCAGCAGGATGAAGTCGGGGGCGAAGCCCTGGATCTGGTCCAGGGCCTCCTGGCCGGACGAGCAGCTGAGCACCTTGAAGCCGCCGACGGCCTCCAGGGCGACCCTGGCTACGGCTTGGATCGAGGCGTCGTCTTCAACGTGCAGGATACGGGTCAGTTCAGGCATGCCGATTCTCCTTGGCGGGCAGCAGGCGGCCGAGCAGTTGCAGGAAGTGTTGCGCATTGCCGCGCGACTTGGCTAGGGCGGCGTGCACCTGGCCGAACTGCTCGGCCGGCAGTTCCTGGGCCGAGAGTACCACCACCGGCAGCTCGGGGTGGTCTCGGTGCAGCGCCTCGAGCAGGGTCAGGCCGCTGCCGTCGGGCAGACCGAGGTCCAGCAGGACTAGGTCGAAGTGCTCCTGCAGCAGGCGCTGGCGCGCCTCCCTGAGGCTGCCGGCGGGGACGAAGTCCGCCAGCGCGCGGCCCTGTTCGGCGATCACCAGGCGCAGGTCGGCATCGTCCTCGACGTGCAGCACCCGGGGCTTCTCCGGCAGGCCGCGCAGAGCCTGGCGCACGCGCTCGAGCAGGCGCTGCGGATCGAACGGCTTGCCCAGCCAGTCGATGGCCTGGACGCCGCCCTTGAGCTGCAGGCGGCCCTCCTCGCTGGCCGCGGAGATCACCAGCACTGGCAGGTCCTCGGTGGCCGGCGCGTCGCGCAGTTCGCGGATCAGTTGCAGGCCGCTGCCGTCCGGCAGGCCCAGGTCCAGGGTCAAGGCGGCGAAGGTCTGTTCGGCCAGCCGGGCCCTGGCCTGCTCCAGGCTGGCGGCCAGCACCACCCGGTAGCCGGCCTGGCTCAGCAACTGGCGCAGCAGCTGGGCGATATCCGCTTCGTCCTCGACCACCAGCAGGCAGGGTCGCGGGTCGTTCTCGGCCGCGGCGGCGCGCGGCTGCCCCTCCAGCGCCGGCAGTTCGAACCAGAAGGTCGCGCCCTGGCCCTCTATCGAGTCGAAGCCGATGCGCCCGCTCATGCGTTCGATCAGCTCCTTGCTGATGGCCAGGCCCAGGCCGGTGCCACCCTTCTGCCGGCTGTCGGTGGCGTCGGCCTGGGAGAACTTCTGGAAGATCCGCGCGCGGAACTGCTCGGCGATGCCCGGCCCCTGGTCGCGGACGCTGACCCGCACCCGGTGGCCTATGGTCGTGGCATCGAGTTGCACCTGGCTGCCGCGGGGGGAGAACTTGATGGCGTTGGAGAGGAAATTGGCCAGCACCTGCTGCACGCGCATGGCGTCGGCGCGAACCCGCACGGGGGCTACCGCGCCCTGCACCAGCTGCACGCCATGCTGGTCGGCGTAGGCCTGGTTGCTGGCCCGGCTGTCGTCGAGCAGGGCGCTCAGCTCCAGGTCGCTGACATCGAAGGTCATCTTGCCGGCGACCAGCTTGTCCATGTCCAGCAGGTCGTTGATCAGGTGGCTCAGGCGCAGGCTGTTGTGATGGGCGATCTCCAGCATCTGCTGCATCTCCGCCGGCAGCTGGCCGAGGGCCCCGCCCTGGATCAGGCCGAGGGAGCCGGCGATCGAGGTCAGCGGGGTGCGCAGCTCGTGGCTGACGGTGGAGACGAACTCGCGCTGCAGGCGCTCGATGCGCCGATGTTCGGTGATGTCGTGCATCACCGCCACGGCCCCCAGCTGGCGGCCGTCCGGGGCGTACAGGGGGTCGGCGTTGGTGCTGACCAGGCGCGGGGCCTGGCCCTTGGCGAGGATGCTGATCTCGCTCTGGCGCACCCGCTCGCCGCGCAAGGCGCGCAGCAGGGGAATCTGCGCCTCGGCCAGCGGGGTCAGGCCGTCGGCCTCGAACAGGTCGTAGTATTCACCCCACTGTTCGGGCGGCAGCTGGCCGACATCGGTGCCGTGCCAGCGCCGCGCGGTTTCGTTGAACAGGGTCAGGTTGCCCTGGGCGTCGCAGGCCACCACGCCCTCGGCGAGGGCCTCGAGCAGGCGCTGGTTCATTTCTTCCTGCTGCTCGAGCAGCGCCTGCTGGCGCTTGCGGGCGCTGATGTCGGTGAGCACGCCATGCCAGATCACCGAGCCATCGGGTTGGCGCCGAGGGGTGGCCTGACCCTCGACCCAGATCAGCCCCTTGCGCGGGTGCTGCACGCGGTATTCCTGCCGCCAGGGGCCGAGTTCGCGGGCCGAGCGCAGGATGGAGGCGACGGCCGTCGCGCGGTCGTCCGGGTGGATGGCGGCGAAGATCGCCGTGCTGCGCTCGTGCACGTCCTCGGGGGCCAGGCCGTAGATGTCTTCGATGCCTTCGCTGGCATAGGGGAAGCGTACCGTGCCCTGCTCGCGCAACTGCGCCTGGAACACCATGCCGGGAATCTGCGCGGCGATATGGCGCAGGCGCTGCTGGGCCGCCTCGAGCGGGCCGAGGTCCTGGGCGATGATGACGAAGCCGAGCGGTTGACCGCCCTCGCCCTGGATCGTCGAGAGGGTCAGCAGCAACGGCAGCCGGCTGCCGTCCTGGCGGATATAGGTCCATTCGAACGGCTCGACCCGAGCCTTCGCCGCGCGCCCCAGGAGGGCGGCGAGGTCGCAGTCGGGGCTCGTCTGCCGGCTTTCCTCCTCGTTCGCGGCGTCCCGCCGCCGGGCGCCGAGCAGGCTGGTTGCCAGGGGTTGGCCGAGCAGCTGCTGGCGGCTGAAGCCGAGCAGCTGCTCGGCGGCCGGGTTGATGCCACTGATGTGGCCGGCCGCATCGGTGGTGACGATGGCGCTGCCGGCACTGTCGAGGATGGCGCGCTGCAGGGCCGCCTGTTCGGCCTGGCGCCGCTGGCTCAGGCGCAACTCGCACAGCTGCACCACCTGCCGGGCCAGGCGCTGAAGGCCGTCGCGCTGCTGCGCGCTCAACTGGCGCGGGCGGCTGTCGATCACGCACAGGGTGCCGAGCGGGTGGCCGCCGCTGCCGGTCAGCGGCATGCCGGCGTAGAAGCGGATGTGCGGCGCCCCGGTCACCAGCGGATTGTCGTGAAAGCGTGGGTCCTCCAGGGCGTTGCCGACCTCGAAAAGTTGGTCGGCGAGGATGGCATGGGCGCAGAAGGCGAACTCGCGGGGCGTTTCGCAGGCGTCCAGGCCGACCCGGCTCTTGAACCACTGGCGTCGCTCGTCGACCAGGGAGATCAGGGCGATGGGGGTGTCGCACAGCTGGGCGGCGAGCTGGGTGAGGTCGTCGTAGGCCTGCTCGGCGGGGCTGTCGAGCAGGGCATAGCGGCGCAGCTCGGCGAGGCGCGCGGCCTCGTCCGGGGGCAGGGGGGCACCGCTGGGGACTCTGTTCATTGCCGGCTCCTGTGCTGGCCAACCGGAGGTGCCGGCCGGTATCTAGCGTGCTGTGTCATGGTCGTCGGGCGCCCTTCGGCGATCGTGGGGGAAACCGCTCAGGCATCGGTCTAGGGTGTCCAGCAACTGCTCGGTGTCGAACGGCTTCTCCAGCCAGGTGACGGTACCGTCGTCGTCCAGCAGCTTGCGGCCCTCGTCGCAGTAGGCCGAGATCACCAGGATCGGCATCGCGCGGGTCTCCGGGTTGGCGCGTATCTCGCGGATCAGCGCCAGGCCATGGCCGTCGCTGAGGCGCAGGTCGAGGGTCATGGCGGCGTAGCGCTGCTGGCCCAGGCGCAACTGGGCCTGGGCCTCGCTGAACACGCAGTCGACCCGGTAGCCGGCATGGCCGAGCATGGTCTGCAGCAGGTGCACGATGCTCGGTTCGTCCTCCACGACCAGCAGCCGCGGGCCGCTCGAATGCGCCTCGTGCGGCGGCAGCGCCGCCTGCATCTCGATCAGCGGCAGCTCGAACCAGAAGGTCGCGCCCTCGCCGGGAACCGAATGGAAACCGACGCTGCCGTCCATGCGCTCGATCAGCTCCTTGCTGATCGCCAGGCCCAGGCCGGTGCCGGCCTGCTCGCGACGGTCCGAGCCGTCGGCCTGGGCGAACTTCTGGAAGATGCGCGCACGGAACGCCTCGGGAATGCCGGGCCCGCGGTCGCTGACGCTGACCCGCACCCGACTGCCGCGCAGCTCGCTGTGCAGCTGCACCCGTGCGCCGCGGGGGGAGAACTTGACGGCGTTGGAGAGGTAGTTGGCGAGCACCTGCTGCAGGCGCGCGGCATCGACCCGCACCCACATGTCGCCCGGCTGGTCGAGGCTGAAGGACACGCCGTGCTGCTGGGCATAGGCCTGGTTGGCGGCCAGGGCTTCCTCGATCAGCGGCTTGAGCGGCTGGGTCAGCAGGTCGAAGGTCATCTTGCCGGCGGCCAGCTTCTCCATGTCCAGCAGGTCGTTGATCAGGTGGCTGAGGCGCTGGCAGTTCTGCTGGGCGATCTGCAGCATCTGCGCCATCAGCGGCGGCACCTTGCCGATGGCGCCGCCATTGACCAGGCCCAGGGAGCCGGCGATGGAGGTCAGCGGGGTGCGCAGCTCGTGGCTGACGGTGGAGACGAATTCGCTCTTCAGGCGCTCGATGCGCTTGCGCTCGCTGAGGTCGAGCATGGTGCCGCTCAGGCGCTGCAGGCGGCCCTGGGCATCGCTCTGGATATAGCCGCGCAGCAGTACCGGCACCTCTTGTCCGTCGCGGTGCTGCATGCTGGTTTCACGGCTGAACGACTCGTCACCGGCCTCCACCGCCTGGCTCAGGCTGTCCTGCAGGGCGTTGAGGTCGGCGGGCAGCACCAGCTTGAGCCAGCGCATGATCGGCTGCGGGCGTTCGTCGGGGGGATAGCCGAGCATCTCCCAGGCGCGCGGCGAGGCGAACAGGCTGCCGGCCTGCAGGTCGATGTCCCACCAGCCGTCGTTGCTGCCCTTGAGCACCAGGCGCTGGCGCTCCTCGCTCTGGCGCAGGGCCTCGCTGTTCCGCCGGATCTGCTCGGTCATCTTGCGCGCCAGGGCCTCGGCCTGCTCCCGGCGCAGGGTCAGCAGCGAGGCGAGCACGAACAGCAGCAGGCTGACGCCGAGGCCCAGCAGCACCAGCGGCCCGGCGTTCTGATAGCTGGCCTCGAAGGCCGGCAGGCTGGCGAAGGTCAGGGTCCAGCGCTGGCCGTAGAGCGCCAGCTGCAGCTGTTTGGTGAACTCCGGGGCGCGTCGAGCCTCGCCCTCCCGGGTGCTGAACAGCAGGGCCTCGGCCTGGGGCCGGGCGCCGTCGTAGATGGCGAAGTCCAGCTGCGGGGCCTGCTCGCCGAGGATGCCGGCCATCAGGTCGTCCATCCGGTAGGGGCTGTAGACGATGCCGCGCAGCGCCGCCAGGCGCTGTTCGGGGCTGTCCAGGGGACGATCCGGGTGATACACCGGGACGTACATCAGCAGCCCGGCCTGGACCTTGCCGTGGGTCTCCTGCAGCAGGGTGACCCGGGCGGTGACACGCGTCTCGCCGCTGCCCGCGGCGAGCAGCATGGCGGCGCGCCGGGTCGGTTCGGACAGCATGTCGTAGCCGAAGGCGGCCAGGTTGCGGCCCGTCAGCGGCTCGAGAAAGTGTATCGAGCTGTACTGCGGGCGCGGTCCCGGCGGGTGCAGGCGGAAATTGGGGAAGCCCTCGGCGCGCACGCCGGCCTCGTAGGCCGCCACCTCTTCGGGCTGCAGCAGCTGGGCGTAGCCGACGCCCTGGATGCCGGGGTAGTGGGCGGCCAGGTCGAGGCGCCGGTAATAGGTGCGCCACTCGCGGCGCTCGACCTGCTGGCTGGCGTCGAACAGGCCGGCGGCGCCCAGGAGGATCTGCTCGTGATCGTTCATGCGCTTGTCGATCGCCTGGCTGACCTCGTTCGCCAGCAGGTCGAACTGGCGCTGGGCGGCGAGATGCTCGCGCTGCTGCAGGTACAGCCAGCTCGTCAGGTTGGCCAGCAGGGCGATGGCCAGGACCGCCCAGGCCAGGCCGTTGCGGCGGCTGAAGAGGGTCTGCCGGTTGGCGCCGCCGTGCTGGCGGGGAGTCGCACTCATGCCTGATCCTTCATCGGGGGTGGCGCCTGGCGAGGCCAGGACGGCCGCGCGACCTTGCGGCGGCGTTGAAGTCTGTCGCCGGGGCGGGCTCATGCTGACTGTTCCCCGCTGGCGTCGACGCGTGGCAGCTCGATCCAGAAGATAGCACCCTGGCCCTCCACGGAGTCGAAGCCGATGCGCCCGGCCATGTGTTCCACCAGCTCCTTGCTGATCGCCAGGCCCAGGCCGGTGCCGTTCTGCCGGCGGCTGTCGGAGGCGTCGGCCTGGGCGAACTTCTGGAAGATGCGCGGGTGGAAGGCCGCCGGGATGCCGGGGCCGTGGTCGCGTACGTGCAGGCGCAGGCATTGCCCGCGGCGCTCGGTGAAGAGCTCCACGTCCCCGCGGGGCGGGGAGAACCTGGCGGCGTTGGCCAACAGGTTGCTCAGCACCTGCTGCAGGCGGTGCGCGTCGATGTGCACCCAGTCCGCGCAGTGGCCGAGCTGGCGCAGGCGCACCCCGTAGTCGGCGGCGTAGGCCTGGTTGGCCTGCAGCGCCTGGTCGATCAGCGGCTGCAGGGGGCGTGGCTGGCAATCGAAGAGCATGCGCCCGGCCTCCAGCTTGCCGATGTCCAGCAGGTCGTTGATCAACAGGGCGAGGCGCCGGCTGTTGTCGCCGGCGATCTGCAGCATCTGCCGCAGGTGCCCGGGGACCTCGCCGAGGGCGCCGCCGTTGAGCAGCTCCAGCGGGCCGCTGATGGCGGTGAGCGGGGTGCGCAGTTCGTGGCTGACGGTGGACACGAACTCGTTCTGCAGGCGTTGCAGGCGCTTGCTTTCGCGGATGTCCTGCAGGTGGAGGATCCACCTGGCGTGCTCGGGCGTGTCGCCCTCGAGGGCGGCGGCGCTCAGCTCGACATCGATGGCTTCGCCCTGGGCGTCGAGCAGGCAGGCCTGAAGGCCGCGTACCGGGCCGGGGGCGGGGGCGGCGAGCAACTGCTCCTGCAGGCTATGCAGGCGGTTGTCGCCGAACTGGGCGAGGCGGTGGCCGAGCAGGCTCCGTGGCTCGCGCTGCAGCAAGCGGCACAGGGAGCGGTTGACGGACAGCAGGCGCGCCTCGGCGTCGAGCAGCGCCAGGCCCTGGGGGGCCTGGTCGAAGGCCTGGCGAAACTGCCGCTGACTCTGGTTGAGGGCCAGCAGCAGGCTGGCCTGGCGGTGCTGGCCGTGCAGGCTCAGGCCGATCAGTGCACTCACCGCCAGGGCCAGGCCCCAGCCGGCCAGTCGCAACCAGAGCAGGGGGGCCGGCCGGGCCTGGGCGGCGCGGGCCTCGAGCTGCCACTGGGCGCCGGCCAGCTGCACCTGCAGCGCCACCGTCGGCGTGCCGTCCGCGGCGCGGCCCTTGACCAGGCTGGCCGCGGTGCCCTCGAGGCGTTCGAGGTGGATGGCCAGGTCGAGTTCGCCGGCCACCCGCTCGACCTGGGCATACAGCCGGTCGTAGTCGATCACCGTGCTGATCAGCCCCCAGTAGCTGTCGTCGCCGAGAAACACCGGCACCCGGTAGATCAGCCCCCTGCCGCCCTGCACCAGTTGCAGCGGGCCGTCCAGCCCCGGCGCGCGGCTGGCGATGAGGCGCTGCACCGCCGGCCACTGCTGGGGCTGGTCGGGGTAGTAGAGGCCCAGCGCGCGCTCGTTGCCGGCCAGCGGGTAGACGAAGGCGATGCGGTTGCCCGGCGCCAGGCCGATGTTGCGGATATGCCGGCCCTGGCGCAGCAGGCCATCCAGCCAGGGCTGCAGCTCGGGGGAATGCACCTGGCCCTGGCGCGCGCCGATATAGGAGGCCAGGCCGGTGGCCAGGTGCAGGGTGGCGTTGAGTTCGCTGAGCAGCACCGCGCGCACCTCGCCGGCGCGGGCGGTGAGGCGCTGCTGGGCGGACTCGAACTGGCGCAGGGCATACTGCTGCAGCAGCAGTTCCACGCCCAGGCCGAGCAGCAGCAGCAGGCCGAGGCTGATCGTCCAGTTCAGCGTGCGCCGCCGGCGCGACCTGGTGCCCAGGCGGCTCGGGCGACTCATGCCGGGGCCTGCTCGGGCAGCTCGAACCAGAAGGTGGCGCCCTGGCCTTCCACCGAATCGACGCCGATGCGTCCGCCCATGCGCTCGATGATCGCCTTGCTGATGGCCAGGCCGAGGCCGGTGCCGCCCTTGCTGCGGGTGTCGGTGGAGTCGACCTGGGAGAACTTGCCGAACAGGCGGTGCTTGAAGCGCTCCGGCACGCCGGGGCCCCGGTCGTGCACGCTGACCCGCAGCCAGCCGGCGTGGGACTGCGCCCGCAGCTCGATGGCCTGGCCGGGGGGGGAGAACTTCGCCGCATTGGACAGCAGGTTGGCCAGCACCTGCAGCAGGCGCTGAGCGTCGGCCCGGACCCGGGCGGCTGCGGTGTTGTCGTACAGTTCGAGGCCGACCTCGAACTGCCGGGCATAGGGCAGGTTCTGCTCCAGGGCCTGCTCGAGCAGCGGCCGCAGTGGTTGCTCGAGCAGCTCGAAGGGCATCTGCCCGGCGGCCAGCTTGTCCATGTCCAGCAGGTCGTTGATCAGGGCGCCGAGGCGCTGGCAGTTGCCCTGGGCGATCTTCAGCATCTGCTGCATGGTGGCGGGCACCTCGCCGAGCACGCCACCGTTGATCAGGCCGAGGGAGCCGGCGATGGCGGTCAGCGGGGTACGCAGCTCGTGGCTGACGGTGGAGACGAAGTCGTCCTTCATCCGTTCGATGCGCTTGCGTTCGCTGATATCGCGGATCACCGCGATGAAGCGCGGTTCGTCCTGGTGGCTGATCTGCGAGACGGCCAGCTCCAGGGCGAAGACTTCGCCGCTGCTGCGCTGCCCGCTCAGCTCCCGCACGCTGCCGATCAGGCGCGCCTCGCCGCTGTCGCGGTAGCGCGCCAGGTAGTCGTCGTGGGCCGAGCGCTCGGGCTCCGGCATCAGCAGCTTGACGTTCTGCCCCAGCACCTGTTCCAGGCGGTAGCCGAACAGCTGCTCGGCGGCGCGGTTGAAGGTCTCGATGCGGCCGTACTGGTCGATGGTGACGATGGCGTCGAGGACGTTCTCCAGCAGGGTGCGCAGGTAGTCCTCGCGCTCGCGCAGCGCCCGCTCGGCGGCGATGCGCTCGGTGAAATCCTGCACCTGGGAGACGAAATGCACCGGCTGGCCCTGGCCGTCGCGCACCAGGGAGACGCTGAGCAGCACCCAGACGGTTTCGCCGCGCTTGTTCAGGTAGCGCTTCTCCATCTGGTAGGCGTTGATCCGCCCCTGCAGCAGGGCCTCGAGCTGCTCCAGGTCGGCCTGCAGGTCGTCCGGGTGGGTGATGTGCTGGAAGTCGCTGCACAGCAGCTCCTCGCGGCTGTAGCCGAGCATCCGGCAGAGCTCGTCGTTGACCTCCAGCCACTGGCCCTGCGGGGAGACCAGGGCCATGCCCTGGGGGGCGGTGCTGAAGGCCGTGCTGAAGCGCTGCTGGCTGAGCTTGAGCTGGTCCTCGACCGCCTTGCGCGCGCTGATGTCCCAGATGAAGCCGGAGATCCACAGCAGCTGGCCTTGGCTGTCGTATTCGCCGCGGCCTTTGCCGCGCACCCAGACGTCGTGGCCCTCGGCATGCCGCAGGCGGTAGGTCAGCTCGAAGGCTTCCTGGCGGGCGAGCGCCTCGATGATGCGGTAGGTGTCCGGCAGGTCGTCGGGGTGGATCAGGCTGGCGTAGCTGCGCCGACGGTTGTCGATGAGGTCGTTGGCCGGGTAGCCGCACAGGTTGGCGATTTCCTCGCTGATATAGCGCATGGTCCACGCGGCGTCGTTGTCGCAGCGGTAGACCACGCCGGGCAGGTTGCTGACCATGCCGCGGAAGCGGCTCTCGCTCTTCTGCAGGGCGCGGGTGGCCTGCTGCAGCTCGCTGATGTCGCTGGCGATGCCGAGGAAGCCGGTGATGCCGCCGGAACCGTCGCGGATGGCGCTGACGGTCAGGTTGACCGTGCGTCGTTGACCGTCCTTGCGCACATAGGTCCACTGCCGGGTCTCGGGCTCGCCCCGGCGCGGGTTGTGCACGAACACCTCGAAGCCCTCCACCGGCCGCCCCGCGGCCTGGCCGAGGGCGCGGCCGCGCTGGCGCACCTCTTCGGTCAGGTGGAACACCGCCGGGCTGCAGCGGCCGACCGTTTCCGCGGCCCGGTAGCCGAGCAGGCGCTCGGCGCCGGAGTTGAACAGGGTGATCAGGCCGGCGGGGTCGGTGGCGATGACCGACACCCCGGTGGCGGAATCGAGCACCGCCTGGAGGAAACCGCGCGCCTGGTGGATTTCCAGGTCGCGCTGTTTGCTGTCGCTGATGTCCTGCACGGTGCCGACCAGGCGCTGCGGCCGGCCCTGTGCGTCGCGCTGCAGGCGGCCCAGCTCATGGATCCAGCGGGTGGTGCCATCGGGGCGGACGATGCGGTAGATCACCTCGTGCCCGCCGCCGGCCTCGGCCTGGCGCTGGCTGGCTGCGATCAGGTGGCGGTCCTCGGGGTGCACGCACTGGCTGAAGGCCGCCATGCTGGGGCGGAACTGCTGCGGGTCCTGGCCGAAGATGGCGAAGATGACCTCCGACCAGTGCGCCTCGCCGCTGCCCAGGTCGACCTCCCAGTGGCCCAGGCGGGCGATCTGCTGGGATTCGTTCAGGCGCTCCAGCAGGGCCTGGCGGGCTTGGGCCTGGCGCTGGCGTTCGAGGGTGGCGCCGACCCAGCGGGCGAACAGGCGGAGGAACTCGCGGTCGGCCTCGTCGAAGGGGTGCTCGCGCACGTGCGCGGCGGAGAAGTTGAGGGTGCCGAAGCGCCGGCCGCCGACCCAGATGGCGATGCCGATATAGGTCTCCAGGGCGAACTGCTGGTAGCAGGGGTGGCCGGCGTGGGGCGACTGGGCCATGTGTTCGATGGCCAGTACCTCGTCGCTCTGCAGGGTGAGGCTGCAGTAGGTGTCGCCGAGGACGAAGCTCTGGCCGTCCTGCAGGCTGCCGTGCGGCGACACCTGGACCTGTACCCGGTACTCCTCGCCGTCGATCTGGCTGATGATCGCCAGCGGCAGCTGGTAGAAGCGCGCGCCCAGCTGCAGGGCCTGGCGCAGCTGCTCCTGGCTCTTGTGCTGGGGCAGTGCGGCGATCTCGTTGAGCGCACGCAGCGCGTCCTGCTGGCGCTGCAGGCGCCACTGCTGGTGCTCGCGCTGGCGGTCGCGGCGCAACGCCTCGATCAGCTGCCCTAGGGTGGCCAGCAGCGGATGCAGCTGCTCGAGCAGCTCGTGGGGGTAGCCCTCGGCCCGGTTGGCCAGGCCGAGCAGGCCGATCAGTTGCCCGCGGCTGAAGATCGGCAGGCCGGCGGCGGCCTGCAGCGGCTGGTGCGGCGTGGACAGGCCGCTGGACAGCCCGGGCGGCACGGGGTCGAGCAGCAGTGGCTGGCCGCTGAGCAGCACCCGTCCGAACAGGCTGTCGGGGTCGCGCAGCGTCGTGTCGGGCGGGGCGTCCTGTGCGTCTGCCGTGGGACGGGCCAGGTCGCATACCGCGTAGGTGCACAGGTAGGGCGCGTCGTCGGCGTCGCTCAGCACCTCGCCGATGAAGCCGAAGGGGCTGGCGCTGAGCTCGAGGATGCGGCGCAGCAGGCCGTCGAACACCTGGTACTGGTTCTGCGCGTCGATATAGGCGGCCTGGGCCTGGGTGATGACGGTCAGCAGCTGGCGCGCCTGCTCGCTCTGCTGGTGCTTGCCCAGCAGCGCCTGCTGGTGGCGCTGCATCAGCGCCCGGGTGCCGTTGCGGGTGGCGAACAGCAGCAGCAGGAGCAGGGCCTCGGCGCCCAGCCAGGCCAGCAGCCACTTGCCGACCAGCCACTGCTTCTCCTCCTGGTGGCGGACGTACAGCTCGCTGACATCGCGCCAGACCAGGGCCAGGGCCTCGGCCCGGCCCGGCCCGGCATCCTGCAGCTGCGGATAAGCGGGCAGGACGATCTGGTTGAGCAGATAGGTCTGGCCGCGGTCGGCGATCAGTTTGAGCGTGGTGCCGCTGTCCGGGTCCGGCAGCAGCTGCTGCTCCTGCCAGCGGCGCACCTCCGGGCGCGAGGCGTCCATCAGGTGCCAGCGCCTGGCGCGCGTCGGCAGGCCGCGCAGGCTCTCACCGCCGTCCGGCGAGGCGAGCAGGTTGTGGCGCACCAGCAAGGCGACGCCGGCCCCCAGCTCCTGATCGAGCCGACGCAGGTCGTCGAGCACGCCGAGGCCCACCTCGATCGCCCCGACCGTGGCCATGCCGTCGCCGCGTTCCACCTGCAGCGGTGCGACCGCGCGCATGCCCAGGTGGTCGGGCTGCAGGCTCAGGCCGGAGCGGCTGCGGCCGTCGTCCAGGGCGTCGCGCAGCATCGGCCGGCCGGCGCCCTGGCGATCGCCGAAGACCTTGGGCTCGTGCACCCGCAGCAGCACCTCGGCGCCGGGTGCCAGGTGGACATAGAGGAGAAAGGGGTGGCCGCTCTGCAGGCGGCGCCAGCGCGGCACCAGGCGGGTGTACAGCTGGCTGCGGATATAGCCGCGGCTGGCGTCGTCGGCGTCCTTGCCCTCGGCGGCCAGCACCTGGGCCTGGCGCACCAGCTCCACCACCCAGGCGTCGGCGGCCATGGCATCGGCGAGCGTCTGCGCCTGCTCCTGCAGGCTGTCCTGGCTGCCCTGCTGGGCCAGGCGCTGCAGCTCGCCCTGGCGGGTCATCTGCAGTTGCCACAGGGTGTCCCGCTCGTGCAGCGCCTGCCCGCCGAGCACGCTGAAGAGCAGCGCCAGGAGCAGGCTGCCGCCGACCACGATCCAGCGGACGCTGTCGCGCTTGGCGGCCGGGCTCATCGACGACGTTCCGGGGCGCGGGCTGCCGGCATGCTTCAGTTCAACCCGGCCAGGCGTCGCAGGCGTGCCAGGTCGTCGCTGTCGGGTTCGGGGTGCTGCTCGCAGACGGCCAGGCGCATGACGATGGTCTCTCGTTTGACGTTATTGCTGGCCAGACCATAGCAGGCGCCGATCAGCTCGCGAAGTGGCGTCGGCAGGCGCCAGTGGGCCTTCAGGCGAAAGGCCAGTTCGTTGCTCCATTGCGCCAGCGCCTGCTGCAGCTGTTCGGGCTCCAGGGGCTGCCCGGCGGTCTTCCACAGCTGCGCCTGGTGCAGCACGCACAGTTCGCCGATGCGATGCAGCACCGCGGCACACTGCAGCGGCGCCGGATCGAGCCTGGCCTGTGCGGCGAGCTCGGTCACCCGCTCGCCGAGGCGCTCGACCTGCTCGATGTAGGCCAGGGCCTGCAGTTTCAGTTCGCCGTCCTCCAGTTCGGCGGCCGGACGCAGGCCGAGGCCGAGGCCGATATTGCGGCTGGTGATCGGGCCGAGGATCTGCAACGCCTCGGCCAGGCTCAGGCAGGGGCGGTCGCTGTGGTTGTATTCGCGGCTGTTGGCGGCGGCGACCAGGCGCGCGGTCAGGGCCGCGTCGTGCTGCCAGCGCTCGTTGAGCTGCTGCAGACTGGGCTGTTCGGCGGCGTCGGCCTGCAGGCCGTCGAGCATGCCGGCCTGCAGGGGCAGGTCGAGGGCGCCGGCCGGCAGCGCGGCCAGGTGCTCGAGGAAGCTGGCGGCGCTGACCGCTGCGCTGGCTGCCTCGGCCTCGGCCGTCGGCAACAGTTTCTCCAGGCACTCGAGCACCCTGGGCAGCTGGAAGGGCTTGCTGATGAAGGCGCTGATGCCCAGGCGGCGCATTGCCAGCACGCTGTCGCGGTCGGCCCGCCCGGTGACCATCAGCAGCGGCACCTGGGCATTGTCGCGGCGGACCCGCTCGAGCAGGTGGCTGCCCTGGTCGTCCGGCAGGTTCCAGTCGCTGATCACCAGATCGGCGGCATGCTGCTGCCAGTCGAGCAGGGCCTCGGCCACGCTGCCCAGGCACTTGACCTGGGCGTGCGGGCGCAGGCTGAGGACGATCTGCTTGAGCAGGTCGGCGATCCAGGGGTCGTCTTCGAGAATCATCACGCGCATGGCTGGTCCTTGCGTTCAATGGCTGGACATCTCGTCCGCGGTGGCCGCATCAGAGGACTTCCTGTGGTTGTGGCTGCGGCTCGCCGGGCCTTGCGCGCGCGGCCGGCGCGCTGCCGATCTGCTCGGCCGCGACCGGTCGGCCGAAGTGGTAGCCCTGGCCATAGTCGCAGCCTAGCCGACGGAGGAACTCGGCCTGCTCCGGCTGCTCGATGCCCTCGGCCACCACCTGCAGGCCCAGGCTGTGGCCCAGGGCGATCACCGCGCGGCTGATCGCCGCATCGTCGCCGTCGTGGGGCAGGCCGCGGACGAAGCTCTGGTCGAGCTTGAGCTTGTGCACGGGCAGGCGCTTGAGCCGCGCCAGGGAGGAATAGCCGGTCCCGAAGTCGTCGATGGCCAGGCCCACGCCGAGCCGGCGCAGGCGTTCGAGGCGCTCCTGGGCGGCGTCGGGGTCTTCCATCACCGCGCTCTCGGTGACCTCCAGCTCCAGGCACGCCGGGTCCAGGCCGGTCTCGGCGAGGACCCGGGTCACCTGCCGATCCAGCTCGCCGCGGCCGAACAGGCGGCTGGACACGTTCACCGCGACGAAGCGCAGCGCGACGCCGCTTGCCTGCCAGGCGACCATCTGGCGGCAGGCCCGTTCCAGCACCCAGGCATCGATGGCGCCGATCAGGCCGCTGTCCTCGGCGATCGGAATGAATTCCGCCGGCGGCACCAGGCCGCGTTGCGGGTGCTGCCAGCGCACCAGGGCCTCGACGCCGAGCAGGCGACCGTCGTGCAGCTCGTGCAGGGGCTGGTAATGCAGGCGCAGCTGATCGCCGTCCAGGGCCTGGCGCAGGGCGCCGACCAGCTCGACCCGTTGCCGTGCGTATTCGGTGAGGCCCTGGTCGTAGAAGGCGAAGCCCTCGCGGCCGTTGCTCTTGGCCTTGAACAGCGCCGAGTCGGCGTTGCGCAGCACCTGCTCGACGTCGTCGATGGCCTCGGGGAACAGGCTGATGCCGATGCTGGCGCCGATGTACAGCTCGTGGCCGGCGAGCAGGAAGGGGCTGGCGAGGCTGTGCAGCAGGCGCTGGGCCAGGCCGGTGGCCTGGTCCGGCGCCGGGCACCGCTCGCAGAGCAGGCCGAACTCGTCGCCGCCCAGGCGGGCCAGGGTCATGTCGTCGCCCAGCTGGGCGGCGAAACGCTCGCCGACCGCCCGCAGCAGCAGGTCGCCGACGTTGTGGCCGAGGCTCTCGTTGATGTGCTTGAAGTGGTCGAGGTCGATCAGCAGCACCGCGCCCTGGGACTGGCCGCGGCGGGCGCGGTCGAAGGCGTGGGCCAGGCGCTCGCTGAACAGCCGGCGGTTGGGCAGGGCGCTCAGCGGGTCGTAGTGGGCCAGCTGGTCGAGTTCGCGCTCCGAGCGCTTGAGGGCGCTGATGTCGGAGAACACGGCGACGTAGTGGCCGATCCGCCCCTGCGCGTCGTGGATGGCGCGGATGCAGTGCCACTGCGGGTAGATCTCGCCGCTCTTGCGCCGGTTCCACACCTCGCCGCTCCAGCTGCCGTGGCGCTGCAGGGCCTCCCAGAGGCCCCGATAGAAGGCGGTGTCGTGGCGCCCGGACTTGAGCAGGCTGGGTTCCCGGCCGAGCACCTCCTCGGCGCTGTAGCCGGTAATGCGGCTGAAGGCCGGATTGACATGGACGATGCGCTGCTCGGCGTCGGTGACCAGCACCCCTTCCTGGGTGGCCTCGAACACCGCGGCGGCCTGGCGCAGGCTGTCTTCGCTGGCGCCGAGGTCCCGGCTGGTGCGGGTCAGCCGATGCTGCTGGGCGCGTAGCAGTCCATACAGCAGGGCACCGCTGAGCAGGACGAACAGCAGGCCCTTGAGCGACTGCAGGCGTTCGAACTGCGCGAGCGTCAGTCCGAGCGAGGCGAGCAGCCCGTCGCTGAGCAGGACCCACAGGCCGGCGGCCAGCATGTAGAGCAGGGTGAGGCGCGAGGCGCCGAAGCGTGTGTTCATGGAGGGGGCGATCAACTCCTTTTGCGTGCAGGGCAGTATAGAGGCAGGCGCAGCCGCGTCATTCTTATCCAAAAGACCAACTGGTTTTCTGTCCGAGGTCAGGGATAATGCGGAACGGCCTGATATTTGGAACAGGCCGCGTCACCTTCCAGAGGTACTCGACCCCATGTGGTACTACGGCTTTCTCGACCTGTCGGTCTGGCAACTGATCGCGGTCACCCTGGTGCTGACCCATGTGACCATCGTCAGCGTCACCGTCTATCTGCACCGCTACTCGGCGCACCGCGCCCTGGAGCTGCACCCGGCCCTGAAACACTTCTTCCGCTTCTGGCTGTGGCTGACCACCGGGCAGAACACCCGTGAATGGACCGCCATTCACCGCAAGCATCACGCCAAGTGCGAAACCGTCGACGACCCGCACAGCCCGGTGGTCAAGGGCCTGGGCACGGTGCTGCGCAAGGGCGCCGAACTCTACCAGGAAGAGGCGAAGAACCAGGAGACCCTGCGCATCTACGGCAAGAACTGCCCGGACGACTGGATCGAGCGCCACCTCTATTCGCGCTACCCGATCGGCGGCGTGACCCTGATGGCGATCATCGACCTGGCCCTGTTCGGCGTGCTCGGCATGACCGTCTGGGCGATCCAGATGATGTGGATCCCGGTCTGGGCCGCCGGGGTGATCAACGGCCTCGGCCATGCCGTCGGCTACCGCAACTTCGAGTGCCGCGACGCGGCCACCAATCTCGTGCCCTGGGGCATCCTGATCGGCGGCGAGGAGCTGCACAACAACCACCACACCTACCCGAACTCGGCCAAGCTGTCGGTGCGCAAGTGGGAGTTCGACATGGGCTGGGCCTGGATCAAGCTGTTCAGCCTGCTGGGCCTGGCCAAGGTGCAGCGGGTCGCGCCCATCGCCCATCGGGTCGAGGGCAAGCGCCAGCTGGACATGGACACCGCCATGGCGATCCTCAACAACCGCTTCCAGATCATGGCCCAGTACCGCAAGCTGGTGATCGGCCCGCTGGTCAAGCAGGAGCTGCTCAAGGCCGATGCCTCGGTGCGTCACCAGTTCCGCCGCGCCAAGCGCCTGCTGGCCCGCGAGCCGAGCCTGCTGCAGGACAGCCAGCAGCTGCGCATCGATGCCATGCTGGCGCACAGTCAGGCGCTCAAGGTGATCTACGAGAAGCGCCTGGCGCTGCAGCAGATCTGGGCCAAGACCAGTTCCAACGGCCACGAGATGCTCGAAGCGATCAAGCAGTGGGTGCACGAGGCCGAGGCCAGCGGCATCCAGTCCCTGCGCGAGTTCGCCGGGCAGCTGCAGAGCTACTCCCTGCGCCCGGCCGCCGCGCACTGAGGCGGCCCCGCGCCGCGCCTGCAAAGCCCGCCGTTCGGCGGGCTTTTGCGTTGGCCGCTCCGCCGGGCCTCTATGCTGGGTATATCCCCCTGCAGTCAGCGGAGCGGCCCCATGGACGAGCACAGTCCTATCCCCGTCGAGTTGGAGGAGCTGACCCTGGCGCTGCTGCACAGCCGCGCGGAGGTGGCGCGCCTGCGCGGGCGCGAGCAGCTGTTCAGTACCCTGCTGGGCAGTGTTAACGCCGTGCTCTGGGCCTTCGACTGGGAGCTGCAGCGGGTGATATACGTCAGTCCGGCCTACGAGCGGATCTTCGGCCGCTCGGCCGCCTTGCTCCTGGCCGACTACGCCGAGTGGCGCAACTGCATCTACCCGGACGACCTCGACTACGCCGCCGAGAGCCTGGCCAAGGTGCTGGAGACCGGTGCGGTGGAGAGCCGCGAGTACCGCATCATCCGCGGCGACGGCCAGCTGCGCTGGCTCAACGACAAGTGCTTCATCAGCCGCCAGAACGCGGCCGGGCAGGCGCAGATCATCGTCGGCATCGCCGAGGACATCACCGAGAAGAAGCAGCTGGAGGGCGAGTTGCACCGCCTGGCCACCACCGACGTGCTGACCCAGAGCAGCAACCGCCGGCACTTCTTCGAGTGCGCCCTGCGCGAGTTCGAGCACGCCCGCCAGTTCGGCACGCCCCTGGCCTTCCTGCTGCTCGACATCGATGACTTCAAGCTGATCAACGACAGCTACGGCCACCAGATGGGCGACCAGGTGCTGCAGCGCCTGGCCCTGTGCGGCGCCTCGGTGCTGCGCCGCGGCGACCTGTTCGGGCGCATCGGCGGCGAGGAGTTCGCCGCCCTGTTTCCCGGCTGCGAGCCGACCCTGGCCGAGCAGATCGCCGAGCGCCTGCAGCGCGAGGTCAAGCGCCTGGGCTTCAGCCATCGGGGCAAGCAGTTCGGCATCACCGTCAGCCAGGGGCTGACCTGCCTGGAGCGTGGCGACCAGAACCTCGATGGCCTGTTCGCCCGTGCCGACGCGGCCATGTACCGGGCCAAGCGCCAGGGCAAGGACCAGATCGTCCGCGGCTAGGCTGCGAACGCCCGCCCGCGTGTGGCGAAAATCCGCCGATGCAGGATTACGGCTAGGCGAAAATCCGCCCAGCTGCCGCGGCTCATCGACCCCGCAGGCGCCATGCGGGCCCGCCCGATCCGCGTCCCAGAGCGTCCCCCGGCCACCGTTTCGAAATTGGCACAGTACCTGCGTAGGGCTCTTCAGACCCACGCCGGCCCCTCGGGCAGGCGCAGAATAACAACGAAGAGATCCGCGCCGATGAACCTCACCTGCCGCCGCTCCGTCGCTCCCTGGCCTACCCCTCCGGCCCAGGCTCCGCGCTTCGTCGTCCGCCCCTGATAGCCACGCGCCCCGCCCCCTTCGGCGCCCCGGGCAGCCCTGCGGCTGCCGGTCCGGACGGGGGCGGTGGCGACCGAATTCGGCCGGCGCCTGTCTCTTCGCCCTGAAGCCTGCGCCGGCCGGTGCGTCACCCCTACCACACTGGAGTAAACCATAATGAAAAAGACCTCCCTGGCTCTGGCCATAGCCGCCGGCACCCTGTCCCTGAGCCCGCTGGCCCAGGCCGAGTTCATCAAGGACAGCAAGGCCAGCCTGGAAGCGCGCAACTTCTACTTCAACCGGGATTTCCGTCAGGACAGCCGGCCGACCCCGAGCCAGGCCAAGCAGGAGGAGTGGGCGCAGGGCTTCATCCTGCGCGCGGAGTCGGGCTATACCGAAGGCACCGTGGGCTTCGGCCTCGATGCCATCGGCATGCTCGGCTTCAAGCTGGACTCCGGCGACGGCACCGCCGGTAGCGGCCTGCTGGTGCCCGATCGTTCCGGCGGCTCCCAGGACTACTCCTCCGACCTGGCCGTCGCCGCCAAGGTCAAGGCCTCCAAGAGCACCCTGCGCGCCGGCAGCATGCAGTTCAAGAACATGGCCATCGCCTCCAGCGACAGCCGCCTGACCCCGCAGGTGTTCAAGGGGGGTCACCTGGTCTCCCAGGAAATCGACGGCCTGACCCTGGACGGCGGCTACCTGCGCGAGGTCAACCACCGCAACTCCGGCGACTTCGAGGACATCGCCATCACCAGCGGCGGCCGGCGCGGCATCGCCACCAGCGGTGGCACCAGCACCGATTCCTTCCAGTTCCTCGGCGGCAGCTACAAGCTGACCCAGGACCTGACCGCGGCCTACTACCACTCCAACCTGGAGGACCTGTACAAGCAGAACTCCTTCAACCTGGTGCACGTGCTGCCGCTGGGCGACAAGCAGAGCCTGAAGACCGACCTGCGCTATGCCCGCTCCACCGACGACGGCTCGCGCAGCAACGTCGACAACAAGGCCCTCGGCGCCATGCTCACCTACGGCCTGGGCGGCCACAGCTTCGGCCTGGGCTATCAGAAGATGAGCGGCGACACCGGTTTCGCCTACATCAACGGCACCGACCCGTTCCTGGTCAACTACGTGCAGATCGGCGATTTCGCCAACAAGGACGAGCAGTCCTGGCAGGCGCGCTACGACTTCAACTTCGCCTCCATCGGCGTTCCCGGCCTGACCTTCATGACCCGCTACCTGAGCGGCGACAACGTCGAACTGGGTGCCAACCGTTCCGAGGGCAAGGAGTGGGAGCGCGACACCGAGCTGATGTACGTGTTCCAGTCCGGCGCGCTGAAGAACCTCGGCGTACGCTGGCGCAATGCGATGGTGCGCTCGAACTTCGCCAACGACATCGACGAGAATCGCCTGATCGTCAGCTACACCCTGCCGCTGCTGTAAGGCTGCTCCGCCCGCGACGGGAGACTGGCACGACCGGGTAGTTGCATCCTGCCCGGCCGTGACGAGGCCCGCAAAAGCCCGCCAATCGGCGGGCTTTTGCGTTTCGCGGACTGGCCCCTAGGTCCGCCTGCCTGAGCGGCGCGGTGGCCCGGGCTTGCATTACAGTCTATAAAAAAATAGATTGTTTTTGTCTTAAGTGAGAGCGGCCGATGAATACGTCCGAAGCGTCCCAGGATATCCAGCGGCTGCGCGCCAATGCCGATGCCGCCGGCCAGCTGCTCAAGGCGCTGGCCAATGCCGACCGCCTGCTGCTGCTCTGCCAGCTCGCCGAGGGTGAGCGCAGCGTCGGCGAGCTGGAGGCCCAGCTCGGCATCCTCCAGCCGACCCTGTCCCAGCAGCTGGCGGTACTGCGCCGCGAGGGGCTGGTGGCCACCCGCCGCGCCGGCAAGCAGATTCACTACCGGATCAGCAGTCCGGCGGCATTGGCGCTGATCGACACCCTGTATCGGCTGTTCTGCGCGGGAGAGACCGCATGACCATCGACTGGCTGCATTTCAGCCCCTGGGCCTCCCTGGCCGGCGGCGCCCTGATCGGCCTGGGCGCGGCCCTGTTCATGCTGGGCAATGGCCGCATCGCCGGCATCAGCGGCCTGCTCGGCGGTGTCCTGGAGGGGGGCGAAGGCCGGGCCGAGAAGGCGCTGTTCCTGCTCGGCCTGCTCCTGGCACCGGCGCTGTGGGGGCTGTTCGCCGCCATGCCGGCGGTCGAGTTCGAGGGGGGCTGGCTGGGGGTGCTGCTGGCCGGCCTGCTGGTCGGCCTCGGCACCCGCTACGGCTCCGGTTGCACCAGCGGCCATGGCGTGTGCGGCGTCGCGCGCCTGTCGCCGCGGTCGCTGGCGGCCACGCTCGGCTTCATGGCCAGCGGTTTTCTCACGGTGTTCGTCCTGCGTCATCTGCTCGGAGGCTGAGGATGCGCTCACTCACCGCATTGCTCGCCGGCCTGCTCTTCGGTCTCGGCCTGTTGCTCTCGGGCATGGCCAACCCGGCCAAGGTGCTCGGCTTCCTCGACCTGGCCGGGGCCTGGGACCCGTCGCTGCTGCTGGTCATGGCCGGGGCCATCGGCGTCGCCGCCGCGCCCATGGCCTGGGCCAGGGGCCGTTCCCGCTCGTTGCTCGGCGCGGTCGTGCGGCTGCCGGGCAAACGCGAACTGGATCGGCGTCTGATCGGTGGTAGCCTGGTGTTCGGCATCGGCTGGGGCCTCGCCGGCATCTGTCCGGGGCCGGCCCTGGTCATCCTGTTCAGCGGCCACTGGCAGGCCGTCCTGTTCGTGCTGGCGATGCTGGCCGGGATGCTCCTGTTCGCCGTCCAGCAGCGCCGCCACAGCGCCTGAGGAGTCGTCATGTCCCCCGCAATCGCCGCCTTCTTCGATCCGCCTACCTCCAGCTACAGCTATGTGGTCAGCGATCCGGGCAGCGGGCGCTGCGCCATCATCGACCCGGTGCTGGACTACGATGCGGCTGCCGGCCGTACTTCGCACGCGGGGGCCGAGCGCCTGGTCGCCCATGTGCGCGCGCAGGGGCTGCGGGTCGACTGGGTGCTGGAGACCCATGTGCACGCCGATCACCTGAGCGCGGCGGCCTATATCAAGGCCGAACTGGGCGGGCAACTCGGCATAGGGGCGCGCATCACCGAGGTGCAGGCGACCTTCGCCAAGCTGTTCAACTGCGGCGGCGACTTCGTCGCCGATGGCCGCCAGTTCGACCGTCTGTTCGCGGATGGCGAGGCCTTCGGCGTCGGCACGCTCGCGGCGCGGGCGCTGCACACCCCGGGCCACACCCCGGCCTGCATGACCTACCTGATCGGCGATGCCGCCTTCGTCGGCGACACCCTGTTCATGCCCGACTACGGCACCGCCCGCTGCGATTTCCCCGGCGGCGACGCGCGGGCGCTGTACCGCTCGATCCGCCGACTGTTCGAGTTGCCCGGGCAGACCCGGGTGTTCCTGTGCCACGACTACAAGGCGCCGGGCCGCGACCACTACCAGTACCAGACCACGGTGGCCGAGCAGCGCGCACACAACGTGCAGGTGCGCGAGGGCATCGACGAGGCGAGCTTCGTCGCCATGCGCCGCGCCCGCGATGCCGAGCTGAACGTGCCGGCGCTGATCCTGCCGGCGGTGCAGGTGAACATGCGCGGCGGCGAGTTGCCGCCCGCCGAGGGCAACGGCACCCGCTACCTGAAAATCCCGTTGAACATGTTCCGATGAGGTGGCGCCCGGACTGGCTGCGCGGCTACGACCGCCGGGTGGCCGGCCAGGATGGCCTGGCTGCGCTGATCGTCACCCTGATGCTGATTCCCCAGGGCCTGGCCTACGCCATGCTGGCCGGGCTGCCGCCGCAGACCGGCCTGTACGCCAGCATCCTGCCGCTGCTGGCCTATGCCCTGTTCGGCTCCAGCCGCACCCTGGCGGTCGGCCCGGTGGCGGTGGTGTCGCTGATGACCGCCGCGGCCCTCGGCCCGCTGTTCGCCCCGGGCAGCGCCGAGTACCTGGGCGCGGCCCTGCTGCTGGCCCTGCTGTCGGCGCTGCTGTTGCTGGGCATGGCGCTGCTGCGCCTGGGTTTCCTCGCCAACTTCCTCAGCCATCCGGTGATCTCGGGCTTTATCAGCGCCTCCGGCCTGCTCATCGCCGTGGGCCAGTTGCAGCATATCCTCGGCATCCCGGCCTCGGGCCAGGCCCTGCCGCAGCTGCTGCCCGCGCTCTATGCCGGCCTGCCGCGGGTCCATCTGCCGACCCTGGCGATCGGCGCCGGCAGCCTGCTGTTTCTCTGGTGGGCGCGGCAGCAGCTGCGGCCGCTGCTGCTCGGCCTCGGCGCCGATCCGCGACTGGCGGCCAGTCTGGCCAAGGCCGGGCCGGTACTGGCCATCGTCGTCTCGGTGCTGCTGGTCGGCGCGCTGCAGCTGGAGCAGGCCGGGGTGCGGGTGGTCGGCAGCATCCCCAGCGGCCTGCCGCCTCTGACCCTGCCGCCCCTGGACCTGGCGCTGATGGCGCAGCTGCTGCCGGCCGCGGCACTGATCAGCCTGATCGGTTTCGTCGAGTCGGTCTCGGTGGCGCAGACCCTGGCGGCCAAGCGCCGCCAGCGCATCGCCCCGGACCGCGAGCTGCTCGGCCTCGGCGCGGCCAACCTGGCGGCGGCGTTCAGCGCCGGCATGCCGGTGACCGGCGGCTTCGCCCGCTCGGTGGTCAACTTCGAGGCGGGCGCGCAGACGCCCATGGCCGGCGTGTTGACCGCATTCGGCATCGCCCTCAGCGCGCTGCTGCTGACCCCCTGGCTGCACGACCTGCCCCAGGCGGTGCTGGCGGCGGCGATCATCGTCGCGGTGCTGGGCCTGGTCGACCTCGGCGCGCTACGCCAGACCTGGCGCTATTCCCGCCAGGACGGCGCGGCGCAGGCGGCCACCCTGGGCGGCGTGCTGCTGCTCGGGGTCGAGGTCGGCATCCTGCTGGGCGTCGGCCTGTCGCTGCTGCTGTTCCTCTGGCGCACCAGCCGTCCGCACATGGCGGTGGTCGGCCAGCTGCCGGGCAGCGAGCACTTTCGCAACATCCTGCGCCATGCCGTGGTGCAGAGCCCCAGCGTACTGTCGCTGCGGGTCGACGAGAGCCTGTACTTTCCCAATGCGCGCTTTCTGGAGGAGCGCATCGGCGAGCTGATCGCCGCGCGGCCCGAGGTGTGCCACCTGGTGCTGATGTGCTCGGGGGTCAACCTGATCGATGCCAGCGCCCTGGACAGCCTGGAGGCCATCGCCGAGCGCCTGCGCAGCGCCGGCGCGCAGCTGCACCTGTCGGAAGTGAAGGGACCGGTGATGGATCAGCTGCAGCGCTCGGACTTTCTCCAGGACTTCGGCGGCCAGGTGTTCACCAGCCAGTACCAGGCGTTGCACGCCCTGGACCCGGACAGCACCCGCCGGGCCCTGCAGCAGACGGCCTAGGCCGGCGTAAGGCTCGCCAGCCCAGGTCCGGGGCTCAGCGCCGTTGCGGCGCCGGCTGCTGCTGGGTGATGCAGTGGATGTTGCCGCCGCCGAGGAGGATCTCCCGGCCGGGCACCAGCACCACCCGGTGCTCGGGGAACAGCCGCTGGAGGATGGCGCGGGCCTCTTCGTCCCTGGGGTCGTCGAAGCTGGGGGCGACGATGCCGCCATTGACGATCAGGAAGTTGACGTAGGAGCCGGCCAGGCGCACCGCCGGGCTGCGCTCCTGGCTGCCGGCGGCCAGGTCGACCCCGGCGCACTCCTCCTCGCTGGCATGCAGCGGGCCGGGAATCGGCATCTTGTGCACGATCAGCTGGCGGCCGCGGGCGTCGCGGGCCTGCTCCAGCACGGCCATGGCGGCCTGGCAGCGCGGGTAGTTGGGGTCCTGCGGGTCGTCGGTCCAGGCCAACAGCACCTCGCCGGGGCGCACGTAGCAGCAGAAGTTGTCGACGTGGCCGTCGGTCTCGTCGTTGAACAGGCCGTCCGGCAGCCAGATCACCGTATCGATGGCCAGGTGCTCGCGCAGCCGCTGCTCGATCGCCGCGCGGTCCAGGTGCGGGTTGCGGTTGCGGTTGAGCAGGCACTCCTCGGTGGTGATCAGGGTGCCTTCGCCGTCGACGTGGATCGAGCCGCCCTCGAGCACGAAGCCCTCGGTGCGATAGCGGGCGCAGCGCTCGATCTCGAGGATCTTGCTCGCCACCTGGTCGTCGCGCTGCCAGGGGAAGTACAGGCCGCCGTCGAAACCGCCCCAGGCGTTGAAGGCCCAGTCCACGCCGCGCACCTCGCCCCGCTCGTTGCAGACGAAGGTCGGCCCGGTGTCGCGCACCCAGGCGTCGTCCGTGCTGATCTCCACCAGGCGGATGGCCGGGTGGTCCAGGCGCGCGCGGGCGTTCTCGTACTGTTCGGCCGAGACGCAGACGGTCACCGCTTCGAACTCGGCGATGGCCTTGGCCACCGCGGCGAAGGCGGCCTGGGCCGGCTTGCCGCCGAGGCGCCAGTTGTCCGGGCGCTGCGGCCAGACCATCCAGGTCTGGGCGTGGGGTTCCCACTCGGCCGGCATGCGGAAGCCGTCGGCGCGGGGGGTGCTGGTCAGTGCGGTCATTGGATCACCAAAACGTGGAGCTGACTGAGAGGGGGGGCGGCCCGCACAGGTCGGGCCGCGTAGGTTAAGGGTAGCGCTAGCCATGGTCGAGGGCGATGGCTAGGGCGCCTCGACCTTCCTGCCGGGCATGTGGAGATCAGGACTGCAGGGTCCCGTCCAGGGTCTTGAGCGGGCCGTAGAGGTTGGGCCGGCGGTCGCGGAAGCTGCCCCAGGCGCTGCGTACGTGCTCCAGCCGGTCGAGGTCGAAGCGGTGCACCAGCACGCCTTCCTCGGTCTCGTTCAGTTCCTCGACCTTCTGGCCGAACTGGTCGGCGATAAAGGAGCTGCCGTAGAAGCGGATGTGGTAGTCGTCCTGGTCCTCGCGGCCGATGCGGTTGCTCGCCACCAGCGGCATCAGGTTGGCGCCGGCGTGGCCCTGCTGCACGCGCTGCCAGTGGTCGCGGGAGCTGATGCTCGGGTCGTGGGGCTCGCTGCCGATGGCGGTCGGATAGAAGAGGATCTCGGCGCCGAGCAGGGCCATGCTGCGCGCGCACTCGGGGAACCACTGGTCCCAGCAGATGCCCACGCCGATCTTGGCGTAGCGGGTGTTCCACACCTTGAAGCCGGTGTCGCCCGGGTTGAAGTAGTACTTCTCGTGGTAGCCGGGGCCGTCCGGGATGTGGCTCTTGCGGTAGATGCCGAGGTTGCTGCCGTCGGCGTCGATGATGGCGATGCTGTTGTAGCGCGCGCGCCCGGCCAGCTCGAAGAAGCTGATCGGCAGCACCACCTGCAGTTCCTTGGCGACCCGCTGGAAGTGGGCGATGGCCTCGTTGGCCTCCGCCGGGGTGGCCAGCTGCAGGTAGTCGGGGTTCGGCTTCTGGCAGAAGTACGGCGTCTCGAACAGTTCCTGGATCAGGATGATCTGCGCGCCCTGGGCGGCGGCCTGGCGCACCAGCCTCTCGGCGTTGGCGATATTGGCGGCGCGATCCCAGGAACAGGCCATCTGGGTGGCGGCGACGGTGACGATGCGGGACATGGAACACCTCGTAGGAGCTATGGGCGGCGGCCGCTGCACGCGCACGGCGGCCGATGGCGATGCCGGCTCGGCGGACCCGGAGTCGGCGAGCGGCTGTGCATCTTATAGCCGATAAATATCGGTATTAAAAGGGTTGATAATTAAAAAGGCAGATAATACTGCTTCATAAACAGATAAATATCGATATAAAACGGTGTGTAGGGGCAGCCCAGGCGCCCGCTACCGCCCGGCTGGAGTCGATGCGATGGCGTTCCCTCGGCCCTATTCGGGCGGCAGCGGCTGGGCTCTCTTCGGCAGGCAGGGCGGCAGGTACAGGCCCAGGTAGGCGTCGAACACGCGCATGCCCTCCTCGGCCAGGCGCGGACTAATCTGGCCGTGCAGTTGCACCGAGCGGGCGTAGACCCGGTCGCCCAGCTCCATGGCCAGGGCGAACACGTCGACATCCTCCGGCAGCGGCGGCAGGACGAAGTGGCGCTGGAACAGCGCCTGCATCAGCTGACCCAGTTCGATGTCATGCTGGCGGTCGGCCTGGGTCACCTCGGCCAGGCCGTGCTGGGCGAGGATCAGCTGACGGGCGGCGGCATCCTCGGCGTAGATCGCCAGCATGCGCCGTTCGACGATGCGCGACAGGTCGCGCCAGGCGTCCAGCTCGGCGTGGGCCACCGGCGCCTGCAGGCTGGCGCGAAAGGCGGCGTGGATATCCGCGGTCAGGGCTTCGAGCAGCGCCGGCACGCTGGCGAAGAAGTGGTACACCGAGGAGGGCGGAATCGCCGCGCGCTCGGCCACGCTGTAGATCGACAGGCCGGCCACGCCCTGTTCGGCGAGCAGTTCGCGGGCGGCGGCGAGGATCACGGCGATGCGCGCCTGGCTGCTGGCGCGGGGTTTGCGGGCGGTGGCGGGGCGCGGCATGGCGGTCTTCTCGGCAGGGGACGGCTTATTGGACGTCAGCCGTCATCCCGGAAGCAAGCCGCAGGCGCCCTGGGCGCACCGCTCGCCGGCTCAGGGGGCGGCGCGAAAGCGCGTCCAGACCCGGTCGCGGACGACGGCGTGCTTCTGCGGCATGGCCGTCAGGGCGTACAGGCGGCGCTTGGTGTCGCGATCCGGGTAGAGGCCGGGCTGGCTGCGCAGGGCCGGGTCGAGGAAGGCCTGGGAGGCGACGTTGGCGTTGGGGTAGAGGACTGCCGCGGTGATCCGGGCGGCGACCTCGGGGCGCATCAGGTAGTCGATGAGGCGGTGGGCCAGGTCGGCGCGGCGGGCGCTGCGGGGGATCACCAGGTTGTCGATGAACAGCACCGAACCCTCGTCCGGCACCAGGAAGCGCACCGGCTGGCCGGCGTCGGCGGCGGCCAGGGCGTCGCCGACCCAGGCCATGGCCAGGCACAGGCGGCCGTGGTTGAGGTCGTCGATATAGCGCTCGCTGTCGATGTAGCGCAGGTGGGGGCGCAGGCCGTCGAGCACAGAGGCGGCGCGCTCGATGCGGCTCGGCGCGCTGCGCGTCAGGTTGCGCCCCTGGTAATTGAGCAGCAGCGACAGGGTCTCGTCCGGCGCATCCAGCAGGCTGATGCCGCAGGCGGCCAGACGCGCGCTCTGCTCGGCGTCGAACAGCAGGCTCCAGCTGTCCGGCAGCGGCCCGCCGAACGCGGCCTCGGCCTGCGCCGTGTTGATGGCCAGGCCCACCGCGCCCCACAGGTAGGGCACGGCATGGCGATTGTTCGGGTCCGCCGCGGCCAGCTTGCTCAGCAGCTCCTTGTCCAGGTGGGCACGGTTGGGCAGCAGGGTGAAGTCCAGCGGTTGCAGGGTGCCGGCCGCGATCAGGCCCGGCAGTTCATCGTTCGACGGCACGGCGAGGTCGATGGCGTCGCCGCTGGCCAGGGCCTGGTCCAGTTCGGCGTCGGTGCTGAAGGTGCGGTATTCGACGCGGATGCCGGTCTCGGCCTCGAAGTCCTCGAGCACCTGCGGGGCGATGTAGTCGTTCCAGTTGTAGAAGCGGATGACCTCCTCGGCGCCGGCCAGCAGCGGCGTCAGGGCAAGCAGCAGCGAAGCAAACAAGCGGGGCATGGGCGTCTCCCTGTCAGCATGGTGGTCCACGCCATCCGGCGCGGCCGTCGGGTGCGGCAAGCGCAGGCCGGCCGCTGCCCGCCCGCGCGACAGGCGAGCAGGATGCGGCGGGTCCGGCTGAATAGAACGACGCCGGCTCGAGGCCGGCGTCGGGGGTGTTGCTTACACGGTGTGCAGGTACCAGTTGTACTCGAGGTCGGAGATGGTGGTCTCGAACTCCTCCAGCTCGGCTTCCTTGCAGGCGACGAAGATGTCGATGTACTCGGGGCTGATGTACTTGTTCAGCACCTCGCTGTCGTCCAGCTCGCGCAGGGCATCGCGCAGGTTGTTCGGCAGGCTCTGCTCCAGCTGCTCGTAGGAGTTGCCCTCGATCGGCTCGCCCGGCTCGATCTTGTTGGTCATGCCGTGGTGAATGCCGGCGAGGATCGCCGCCATCATCAGGTAGGGGTTGGCATCGGCGCCGGCGACCCGGTGTTCGATGCGCACCGCGTCGGCACTGCCGGTCGGCACGCGCACCGCCACGGTGCGGTTGTCCAGGCCCCAGCTCGGTGCGTTGGGCACGTAGAACTGGGCGCCGAAGCGCCGATAGGAGTTGACGTTCGGACAGAGGAAGGCCATCGACGCCGGCATGGTGTCGAGGATGCCGCCGATGGCGTGGCGCAGCACGTCGCTCTGCAGCGGGTCCTCGGAGGTGAAGATGTTCTTGCCGGTCTTCTTGTCGAGCAGCGAGACGTGCACGTGCAGGCCGTTGCCGGCCTGGCCCGGATAGGGCTTGGCCATGAAGGTCGAGTCCATCTCGTGGTCGTAGGCGATGTTCTTGATCAGGCGCTTGAGCAGCAGCGCATAGTCGCAGGCCTTGATGGCGTCATCGACGTGGTGCAGGTTGACCTCGAACTGCGCCGGGGCGCTCTCCTTGACGATGGCGTCGGCCGGCAGGGCTTGCTCCTTGGCGGCTTCGAGCATGTCCTGCAGGCAGTCGACGTATTCGTCGAGGTCGTCGATCAGGTAGACCTGGGTGGAATGCGGGCGCTTGCCGGAGATCGGCGAACGTGGCGGCTGCGGACGGCCGTTCACGTTCTCCTGGTCGATCAGGTAGAACTCCAGTTCGAAAGCGGCGCAGATGGTCAGGCCTAGTTCGTCGAACTTCTGCACCACCTGGCGCAATACCTCCCGCGGGTCGGCGAAGAAAGGCGTGCCGTCCAGCTCGTGCATGGTCATCAGCAGCTGCGCGGTGGGGCGCTTCTGCCAAGGCTCGTTGCTCAGGGTATTGGGGATGGGGAAGCAGATACGGTCGGCGTCACCGATATCCAGGCCCAGGCCGGTGCTTTCCACCGTCGAGCCGTTGATATCCAGGGCGAACAGGGAAGCCGGCAGGTTGATGCCTTTCTCGTACACCTTGTGGAGGCTGGCGCGCTCGATGCGCTTGCCGCGCACCACGCCATTCATATCTGCAATGAGAAGGTCGACGAACTGGACCTCAGGATGTTCCTTAAGGAACGCGTTCGCTTCATTAAGCTGAACGGCACGCGGGGGTACCGACATGATGCAACACCTTTTTTGTTAAAAATATCAATCATGCGACTGCACGACTGTGAGTCAATCCTAAACACCAAACGCTGTCAAGAGAGGCGTATTCTGCCCTAAAAAAGGGCCGCGTGGCCAAATACAGGGCGTTTCAGGGCGGCTGAGGGCCGCGCGCGGCCAGGCCCGGCGCGCCGCTCAGCGGACTGTGTTCGATTTTTTACATGACTATTGTGTAAAAAAATGAACAAGGCTAAGCTCGGCTCAAACCCATAACAGCAATAAAACGGGTGTCCCATGCCACACCTGCCGTTGATCGGCGTCACCGCCTGTACCAAGCAGATCGGTCTGCATCCCTACCATATAACCGGCGACAAGTATGTTCGCGCCGTGGTCGTCGGAGCCGGTGGCCTGCCGCTGATCATTCCGGCCCTGGGCGAGCTGATCGACCAGCCGTCGCTGCTCGATAATCTGCACGGCCTGTTGTTCACCGGCTCGCCGTCCAACGTCGAGCCCCATCATTATAGTGGCCCGCCGAGCAGCGCCGGCACCCAGCACGATCCGGCACGCGATCGCACCACCCTGCCGCTGATCCGCCAGGCCATCGACGCCGGCATTCCGCTGCTGGGCATCTGCCGCGGCTTCCAGGAAATGAACGTGGCCTTCGGCGGCAGCCTGCACCAGAAGGTGCACGAAGTGGCCGGGATGATGGACCACCGCGAGCCGCAGGACGCGCCGCTCGAGGTGCAGTATGCCCCCAGTCACCGGCTGCAGGTGCAGCCGGGTGGGGTGCTCGCCGGCCTCGGCTTGCCGGGCGAGATTGAGGTCAATTCCATTCATGGCCAGGGCGTTGAGCGTCTGGCGCCGGGCCTTCGCGTAGAGGCACTGGCGCCAGACGGGTTGATCGAAGCCTTCTCCGTCGAAGGTGCGCCAAGCTTCGCCCTCGGGGTGCAATGGCACCCCGAGTGGCAGGTAGGATCCAACCCGAACTATCTCGCCATCTTCCAGGCCTTTGGTGAGGCTTGCAGGAAGAGGGCGGGGCAACGCTGAGCCGGCTATAAAGGAATCGGCTCTTTCCAACCCTGAGGTCTCTATGAGTACCAAACTGGACCAGCTTTCGAGCTGGCTGAAAGAACGCAAAATCACCGAAGTCGAATGCCTGGTCAGCGATCTTACCGGGATTGCCCGCGGCAAGATCTCGCCGACCAACAAGTTCCTCGACGAGAAGGGCATGCGCCTCCCCGAGAGCGTGCTGCTGCAGACCGTCACCGGCGACTATGTCGAGGACGACGTCTACTACGAGTTGCTCGACCCGGCCGACATCGACATGGTCTGCCGCCCGGACGAGAACGCCGTGTATCTGGTGCCCTGGGCCATAGAACCGACCGCCCAGGTGATCCACGACACCTACGACAAGCAGGGCAACCCGATCGAGCTGTCGCCGCGCAACCTGCTGAAGAAGGTGCTCAGGCTCTACGCCGACAAGGGCTGGAAGCCGATCGTCGCGCCGGAGATGGAGTTCTACCTGACCAAGCGCTGCGGCGACCCGGACTTCCCCCTGGAGGCGCCGCTGGGCCGCTCCGGCCGGCCGGAAACCGGACGCCAGTCGTTTTCCATCGATGCGGCCAACGAGTTCGATCCGCTGTTCGAGGACATGTACGACTGGTGCGAGCTGCAGGGCCTGGACCTGGACACCCTGATCCACGAGGAAGGTCCGGCGCAGATGGAGATCAACTTCCGTCACGGCGATGCCCTGGAGCTGGCCGACCAGATCCTGGTGTTCAAGCGCACCATGCGCGAGGCCGCGCTCAAGCACGACGTGGCGGCCACCTTCATGGCCAAGCCGATCACCGACGAGCCGGGCAGCGCCATGCACCTGCACCAGAGCATCGTCGACCTGGAGACCGGGCGGAACATCTTCTCCAACGACGACGGCTCGATGAGCGAGCTGTTCCTCCATCACATCGGCGGCCTGCAGAAGTTCATTCCCGAGGTGCTGCCGCTGTTCGCGCCGAACGTCAACTCGTTCCGCCGCTTCCTGCCGGACACCTCGGCGCCGGTGAACGTCGAGTGGGGCGAGGAGAACCGCACCGTCGGCCTGCGCGTGCCGGATTCCGGGGCGCAGAACCGCCGGGTGGAGAACCGCCTGGCCGGTGCCGACGCCAACCCCTACCTGGCCCTGGCCGCCAGCCTGCTGTGCGGCTACATCGGCATGGTCGAGGGCATCGAGCCCAGCGCGCCGGTGGTGGGCCGCGGCTACGAGCGGCGCAACCTGCGCCTGCCGCTGACCCTGGAGGCGGCGCTGGAGCGCATGGAGGCCTGCGAGATGGTGAAGGAGTACCTGGGCCACAAGTTCGTCAGTGGCTACGTCGCGGTCAAGCGCGCCGAGCACGAGAACTTCAAGCGGGTCATCAGCTCCTGGGAGCGTGAGTTCCTGCTGTTGTCGGTCTGAGCGAGCGGGGCCGGCGGCAGCGCCCGCCGGCCCCCGATCAAAGCATGCAATCTGAGGTAGCTATGAGCAAACCCGTGAACAACCCGAAAACCCGCGAGTGGCAGGCCATGAGCCGCGACCATCACCTGGCGCCGTTCAGTGACTTCAAGCAGCTGGCGGAGGTCGGCCCGCGCATCATCACCAGGGCCGAGGGGGTGTACCTGTGGGACAGCGAGGGCAACAAGATCCTCGACGGCATGGCCGGCCTGTGGTGCGTGGCGCTGGGTTACGGGCGCGAGGAGCTGGTCCAGGCGGCGGCCGCGCAGATGCGCGAGCTGCCGTTCTACAACACCTTCTTCATGACCGCCCACCCGCCGGTGCTGGAGCTGGCCAAGGCCATCGCCGAGCTGGCCCCCGCGGGCATGAATCACGTGTTCTTCACCGGCTCCGGCTCCGAAGGCAACGACACCATGCTGCGCATGGTCCGCCACTACTGGGCGATCAAGGGCAAGCCGAGCAAGAAGGTCGTCATCAGCCGGCTCAACGGCTACCACGGCTCCACCGTGGCCGGCGCCAGCCTGGGCGGCATGAAGTTCATGCACGAGCAGGGCGATCTGCCGATCCCCGGCATCGAGCATATCCCGCAGCCCTACTGGTTCGGCGAGGGCGGCGAGATGAGCCCCGACGAGTTCGGCATCTGGGCCGCCGAGCAGCTGGAGCAGAAGATCCTCGAGGTCGGCGAGGACAACGTCGCCGCCTTCATCGCCGAGCCGATCCAGGGCGCCGGCGGGGTGATCGTCCCGCCGGACAGCTACTGGCCGAAGGTCCGCGAGATACTCGGCAAATACGACATCCTGTTCGTCGCCGACGAGGTCATCTGTGGCTTCGGCCGCACCGGCGAGTGGTTCGGCAGCGACTACTACGGCAACGCCCCGGACATGATGACCATCGCCAAGGGCCTGACCTCCGGCTATGTGCCCATGGGCGGGCTGGTGGTGCGCGACGAGATCGTCGAGGTGCTCAACCAGGGCGGCGACTTCAACCACGGCTTCACCTACTCGGGGCATCCGGTGGGCGCGGCCGTGGCCCTGGAGAACCTGCGCATCCTGCGCGACGAGAAGATCGTCGAGCGGGTCCGGGAGCAGACGGCACCCTACTTGCAGAAGCGTCTGCGCGAGCTCGCCGACCATCCGCTGGTGGGCGAGGTGCGCGGCGTCGGCCTGCTCGGCGCCATCGAGCTGGTCAAGGACAAGGCGACCCGCACGCGTTACCCGAGCGAGCTGGCGGTGGGCATGATCTGCCGCGGCCACTGCTTCGACAACGGCCTGATCATGCGCGCGGTCGGCGACACCATGATCATTTCGCCGCCCCTGGTGATCAGCAAGGCGGAGATCGACGAACTGGTGGACAAGGCACGCCTGTGCCTCGACCTGACCGCCAAGGCCGTGCTGAGCTGAGTGAAAGATCGTTAGCGTTCCAGGCCCCTTAGGCCTGAAAGTTGTAAAGAGTGCCAGGACCTTGCCAGACTGCATCCGTGCGTTGGCCAGGCTCACCGGGAGGTGGTGCAGTGAGGCTGCGCCACGTTCCGGAATACTTCTACGACAACAGGAGCTGTACGCATGAAAAGATTCGGCAAAACCCTTCTCGCGTTGTCCCTGGCGGGCGCCGTCGCCGGCGTCGCCCAGGCTGAGGACAAGGTGCTGAACGTCTACAACTGGTCGGACTACATCGCCGCGGACACGGTGGAGAAATTCCAGAAGGAGACCGGCATCAAGGTGGTCTACGACGTCTTCGACAGCAACGAAACCCTGGAGGCCAAGCTGCTCTCCGGCCAGTCGGGTTATGACATCGTCGTGCCGTCCAACAACTTCCTCGCCAAGCAGATCAAGGCCAAGGTCTACCAGCCACTGGACAGGTCCAAGTTGCCGAACTGGAAGAACCTCAACCCCGACCTGCTGAAAACCCTGGAGGTCAGCGATCCGGGCAACCAGTACGCCTTCCCCTACATGTGGGGCTCCATCGGCATCGGTTACAACCCGGACAAGGTTAAGGCGGTACTCGGCGACAATGCCCCGGTCGACTCCTGGGACCTGCTGTTCAAGCCGGAAAACATCGACAAGCTGAAGTCCTGCGGCGTGGCGTTCCTCGACTCGCCCACCGAGATCCTGCCGGCCGCGCTGCACTATCTGGGTTACCAGCCGGACAGCCAGGACCCGAAGGAGCTCAAGGAGGCTGAGCAGCTGTTCCTCAAGATTCGCCCGTCGATCGCCTACTTCCACTCGTCCAAGTACATCTCCGACCTGGCCAACGGCAATATCTGCGTAGCCATCGGCTATTCCGGCGACGTCTACCAGGCGAAGGCGCGTGCCGAGGAGGCCAACGGAGGGGTGACGGTTGCCTACAAGATTCCCAAGGAAGGCGCCGGCACCTTCTTCGACATGGTGGCGATCCCCGCCGACGCCTCGAACGTCGAGGCCGCCCATGCCTTCATGAACTTCCTGATGCAACCGGAGATCATGGCGGAGATCACCAACGAGGTGCAGTTCCCCAACGGCAATGCCGCGGCCACCGCGCTGGTGGACGAGGAAATCCGCAACGATCCGGGCATTTACCCCACCGAGGAGGTGATGCAGAAGCTCTATGCCTTCCCGGACCTGCCGGCCAAGGTACAGCGCACCATGACCCGCAGCTGGACCACGATCAAGTCGGGCCGTTAAGCCACACGCAGTCCCTGCTTCCGGCGGGTCCGCCCGCCGGAAACCCTAACAATAAGAAGGAAGCTTGTATGCGTTGTTCGATTCTCCCGGCCGGCCCGCTGGCCGCGCCTATCGGAGGTGCGTCTTCACGCGCCGGACTGTCCGCCGCCTGGCTGCGCCGGGTCATGGCCGTGGGCTGGCGCTAGGCCGCTCAACAGCTGCCGTCTTTTCCGATAGAGTGCCGGCCCTTTTATGCGCGGGCCGCTGATGAAAGAGGACATACCATGCGAATTTCCCTCTGCAAGACCCTGGCCAGCGGCGCCCTCGCCCTCGGCCTGACGACCCTGGCCCAGGCGGCGGGGACCGTCCATATCTACAACTGGAGCGACTACATCGGCGAGACCACCCTGGCCGACTTCGAGCAGGCCAGCGGCATCAAGCCGGTGTACGACGTCTTCGACTCCAACGAGACCCTGGAAGGCAAGCTGCTGGCCGGCCGCTCCGGCTACGACCTGGTGGTGCCGTCCAATCATTTCCTCGGCAAGCAGATCAAGGCCGGCGCCTTCCAGAAGCTCGACCGCAGCCTGCTGCCGAACTGGGACAACCTCGACCCGGCGCTGCTCAAGCAACTGCAGCGCAACGATCCGGGCAATCAGCATGCGGTGCCCTACCTGTGGGGCACCAACGGCATCGGCTACAACGTCGAGAAGATCAAGGCGGTGCTCGGCGTCGACAAGATCGACTCCTGGGCCACGGTCTTCGAGCCGGAGAACATGCAGAAGCTGAGCCGCTGCGGCGTGGCCTTCCTCGACTCCGCCGACGAGATGATTCCGGCGGTGCTCAACTACCTGGGCCTGGACCCCAACAGCACCGAGCGAGCCGACTACCAGGCCGCCGAGGCCAAGCTGCAGGCCATCCGTCCCTATGTCACCTACTTCCATTCTTCCAAGTACATAGGCGACCTGGCCAACGGCAATATCTGCGTGGCCGTGGGCTATTCCGGCGACATCCTGCAGGCCGCCGACCGCGCCGAGGAGGCCGGCAGGGGCATCGAGATCCGCTACGCGATCCCCAAGGAAGGCGCCAACCTGTGGTTCGACATGCTGGCCATCCCCGCCGATGCCGGCAACGTCAAGGAGGCCCACGCCTTCATCAACTACCTGCTGGAGCCGGCGGTGATCGCCGGGATCAGCGACTACGTCGGCTACGCCAACCCCAACACCAAGGCCGGTGAGTTGATGGATCAGGACGTACGCAGCGACGAGGCGGTGTACCCGCCGCAAGCGGTTCTGGACAGGCTGTATATCTCGGCGGAGCTGCCGACCAAGGTGCAAAGGCTGATGACCCGTAGCTGGACCAAGGTCAAATCAGGCCAGTAAAAATTCAAACGCCCGGCCGCAGGGGTTGGGCGCTATTTTCCGGGAGTTTTGGTAATGGCAGTTGCTTCTAGTGCCTATAAGAAGGTCCTCGAGGGCGATCAGCAGCCCAAAGAGGTACTGGTCAAGATCGAGCGGGTGACCAAGAAGTTCGACGAGACGGTCGCCGTCGACGACGTCTCGCTGACCATCAACAAGGGTGAGATCTTCGCCCTGCTCGGCGGCTCCGGTTCGGGCAAGTCGACCCTGCTGCGCATGCTCGCCGGCTTCGAGCGGCCCACCGAGGGGCGGATCTTCCTCGACGGCGTGGACATCACCGACATGCCGCCCTACGAGCGGCCGATCAACATGATGTTCCAGTCCTACGCGCTGTTTCCGCACATGAGCGTGGCCGACAACATCGCCTTCGGCCTCAAGCAGGACCGCATGCCCAAGGCGGAGATCGACGCCCGGGTCGAGGAAATGCTCAAGCTGGTGCAGATGACCCAGTACGCCAAGCGCAAGCCGCACCAGCTGTCCGGCGGCCAGCGCCAGCGCGTGGCCCTGGCCCGCTCCCTGGCCAAGAGTCCCAAGCTGCTGCTGCTCGACGAGCCCATGGGTGCCCTGGACAAGAAGCTGCGTTCGCAGATGCAGCTGGAGCTGGTGGAGATCATCGAGCGCGTCGGCGTGACCTGCGTGATGGTCACCCACGACCAGGAAGAGGCCATGACCATGGCCCAGCGCATCGCCATCATGCACCTGGGCTGGATCGCCCAGATCGGCAGCCCGGTGGACATCTACGAGACCCCCACCAGCCGCCTGGTCTGCGAGTTCATCGGCAACGTCAACCTGTTCGACGGCCAGGTGGTCGAGGACATGGAAGGCCACGCGCTGATCGACAGCCCGGACCTGGAGCGCAACATCTTCGTCGGCCACGGCGTCAGCACCTCGGTGCAGGACAAGAGCATCACCTACGCCATTCGCCCGGAAAAGCTGCTGGTCACCACCGAGCAGCCGACCTGCGAGCACAACTGGTCGCGTGGCACCGTGCACGACATCGCCTACCTGGGCGGTCACTCGGTGTTCCATGTGCAGCTGCCCAGCGGCAAGATCGTCCAGTCCTTCGTCGCCAACGCCGAGCGCCGCGGCGCGCGGCCGACCTGGGACGACGAGGTCTTCGTCTGGTGGGAGGACGACAGCGGGGTGGCATTGCGCTCATGAACATTTCCCGAAGCATCAATCGCCGGCTGCCCAAGGGCCGGCACTTCGTCATAGGCGTGCCCTTCGTCTGGCTGTTCCTGTTCTTCCTGCTGCCCTTCGCCATCGTGCTGAAGATCAGCTTCGCCGAAGCCGACCTGGCCATCCCGCCCTATACCGAAATCTACGCCTGGGCCGACAACCAGCTGTCGCTGGTGATCAACCTGGGCAACTACATCTTCCTCAGCGAGGACGAGCTGTACCTGGCCGCCTACCTCGGCTCGTTGCAGATGGCCTTCTTCAGCACCCTGCTGTGCCTGCTGATCGGCTATCCGATGGCCTATGCCATCGCTCGCGCGCCCAAGGAAATGCAGACGGTGTTCCTGCTGCTGATCATGATGCCGACCTGGACGGCGATCCTGATCCGCGTCTATGCCTGGATGGGCATCCTCAGCAGCAACGGCCTGCTCAACGGCCTGCTGCTGAGCCTGGGGCTGATCGACTCGCCGCTGCGCATCCTCAACACCAACGTCGCGGTGTACATCGGCATCGTCTACTCCTACCTGCCGTTCATGGTTCTGCCGCTCTACGCCAACCTGGTCAAGCACGACCAGAGCCTGTTGGAGGCGGCGGCCGACCTGGGTTCGAGCAACTTCAACAGCTTCTGGAAGATCACCGTGCCGCTGTCGAAGAACGGCATCATCGCCGGCTGCATGCTGGTGTTCATCCCGGTGGTCGGCGAGTTCGTCATCCCCGAGCTGCTCGGCGGGCCGGAGACCCTGATGATCGGCAAGGTGCTGTGGCAGGAGTTCTTCAACAACCGCGACTGGCCGGTGGCGGCGTCCCTGGCGGTGGTGATGCTGGCGATCCTGATCATCCCGATCATCCTGTTCAACCGTAACCAAGCGAAGGAAATGGAGGGCCGCGTATGAAGCGCCTGAATTTCTCCACCCTCATGCTCTGGGCCGGGCTGGTGTTCATCTACCTGCCGATGGTCATCCTGGTGATCTACTCGTTCAACGGCTCGCGCCTGGTCACGGTGTGGGGGGGCTGGTCGGTGAAGTGGTACGTCGGCCTGCTCGACAACACCCAGCTGATGAACGCGGTGATGCGCTCCCTGGAGATCGCCCTGTATACGGCCATCGCCGCCGTCGCGCTGGGGACCCTGGCGGCCTTCGTGCTGACCCGGGTGACCCGCTTCAAGGGCCGTACCCTGTTCGGCGGCCTGGTCACCGCGCCGCTGGTGATGCCCGAGGTGATCACCGGTCTGTCGCTGCTGCTGCTGTTCGTGGCCATGGCCCAGCTGATCGGCTGGCCCGCCGAGCGCGGCCTGCTGACCATCTGGATCGCCCACACCACCTTCTGCACCGCCTATGTGTCGGTGGTGGTGTCGTCGCGTCTGCGCGAGCTGGACCTGTCCATCGAGGAGGCGGCCATGGACCTGGGCGCCAAGCCCTGGAAGGTGTTCTTCCTGATCACGGTGCCGATGATCGCGCCGTCCCTGGCGGCCGGCGGCATGATGTCCTTCGCCCTGTCGCTGGACGACCTGGTGCTGGCCAGCTTCGTCTCCGGGCCGGGTTCCACTACCCTGCCGATGGAGATCTTCTCCGCCGTGCGCCTGGGGGTGAAGCCGGAGATCAACGCCGTGGCCAGCCTGATCCTGCTGGCGGTGTCGCTGATGACCTTCCTCATCTGGTTCTTCGCCCGGCGTGCCGAGGAGCGGCGCAAGCGCGCCATCCAGCAGGCCATGGACGAAACCACCGGGGCCGGCCAGAAGAACGGGCCGGACAGCCGCCGCGACCCGTCGCAGCAGCCGGCCGTGGCCTAGCTGTGATCTCTCAGTAGGTTGTTCATCCGGGGCATTCCCGGAATTCTGGAAGTGCGACCAACCTAGCCTTCCAGGAGCCCCGGATGAACCTGCATAAACATGCCCGTCTTACCCCTCGCGGTCGAGCCCTTTTGGTTCAGCGCATCCAGCACGGCTTGCGGGTCGAAGAAGCCGCCCAGGCGGCCGGTGTGAGCGTGCGAACCGCCTACAAATGGTTGCGGCGCTTTCGCGAGGAAGGCGAGGCCGGGTTGATGGATCGTTCATCACGTCCGCAACACTGCCCGCATGCGACACCCGATACCGTGGTCGAGCGTCTGATCGAACATCGGCGATGCCGCAAGACCTATCGGCAGATCGCCAGAGAGCTAGGCTTGGCCGTCAGCACTGTTGCGCGCCGCCTGCGGCGGGCCGGCTTTCATCGACTGGCTGAGCTGGAGCCGGCGCCACCGGTGGTGCGCTACGAGTACCCGACACCCGGAGATCTGCTGCATCTGGATATCAAAAAGCTGGGCCGTTTCTGGCGACCTGGCCATCGGGTCACCGGCGACCGCCAGCAGAACTCCGACGGCGCGGGCTGGGAATTCGTCCACGTGGCCATCGACGATGCCAGCCGCATCGCCTTCAGCAGCCTGCATCCTGACGAGCGTGGTCGCAGTGCTTGCCAAGCCTTGCTCCAGGCGCTGCGCTACTACCGCAGCCTGGGCATTCGTTTCACCCGCATCATGACCGACAACGGCAGCTGCTATCGCTCTCGCACGTTTCGGCGTTTGCTCAGACGATTGGGGCTGCGCCATCTGCGCACCAAACCTTACACGCCACGCACCAACGGCAAGGCCGAGCGCTTCATCCAGACCAGTCTGCGCGAGTGGGCCTATGCCCATAGCTATGAAAGTTCGGCACAGCGAGCACAGCACCTGACGCCCTGGCTACATCACTACAATTGGCACCGGCCACACGCCAGCCTCGGCTACCAGCCACCAATCAGTCGCGTTCCGCTTTCACTGAATAACGTACTGGGTTTACACAACTAGCCTGGCGAGGTCTTCGGCTGAAGACAAAGGGTCACTGCGGTGGCCCTTTTTCTTTTCCCCCGGGCGGGCGCCGGCTCACTGCGCCGGCGTTGCGGACCAGTCGCAGAAACAGCCCAGCGCCAACGTGTTGCTGGCGTTCACCGTCCGCCCGGCCGTCAGGGCCTCGAGGATGGGCTCGATGAAGCTGTTGTTCGCGTTGCAGGTGAGACCCTCGCTGTAGGGGCCGAAGTAGGCCAGGCGGCCGCGCTCGTCCCAGATGGCCACCGCCGGGCTGGCCGGTATGCGCTCGGTGCCGGGCAGGGTCGGCAGCGCTTGCAGATCGTCCAGGCCGGCCGGCAGGCGGCCCCGGCTGCCGGGCTTCGGCACGGCGTAGAAGGCCACGCCGCGGGGGCTGAACTGCTCGATCAGCTCGCTCAGGTGCTGCTGGTTGCCGACGTTGCAGGGGCAGGCCGGGTCCCAGAAGTGCACCAGACGGATCGGCCCGGGGCCGGCCAGCTCGTCCGGCAGGCGCAGCTCGGCGCCGGAGAACAGCGCCGCCCGCTCGTCGAAGGGGCGTAGGTAGCGCGCCTCGAACCAGTCCAGGGCGGCGAACAGGGCGGCGGCCGCGCTGAGGGTGAGCAGGCCGGCGAGCAGGGTCTTGCGGCTGGGGCGGGGCATGGCGGGGCGGTCATGAAAAGGGCGCCTAGCTTGCCACGCTGCGCACTGGAGCTGAACATCTGCGCACGCCTGCGGCACAATGCCGCTGCGCCGCGTCCGTCCTGCCACTGGAAAGCCCTAATGTCCGAGTCGTTCAACCCCGATCACCTGCGCCCGCTGTTGCGCCCCCTGGCGGCCGGCACGCTGGAGTTGCCGGTGGTGCAGGCCTATCGGGCCTTCTACGGCATCGACCTGGGGCGGCAGCACGCGCATCTGGACTGCCGCCTGGGCAGCTTTCCGGTCGCCGGTTACCAGATCGCCGCCCAGCTCTGGGCGCCGCCCCAGCCGCGGGCGACGCTGCTGCTGGTGCACGGCTACTACGACCACATGGGCTTGTACCGTCATGTGGTCGACTGGGCGCTGGGCATGAATTTCGCCGTGCTCGCCTGCGACCTGCCGGGGCACGGCCTGTCCAGCGGCGCCCGGGCCAGCATCGACGACTTCGCCGAGTACCAGCAGGTGTTGAGCGCCTTGCTCGACGAGGCGGCGCTGCTGCAGCTGCCGCAGCCCTGGCACCTGTGCGGGCAGAGCACCGGCGGGGCGATCCTGCTGGACTACCTGCTCAACGGCGCGCCGCGGCCGGAGGTCGGCCAGAGCATCCTCCTGGCGCCGCTGGTGCGGCCGCGGGCCTGGACCTGGTCGCAGCTCAGCTATCGCCTGCTCAGCCCCTTCGTCAAGGCGATTCCCCGGCGCTTCAGCGAGAACTCCCACGACGCCGCGTTCATCGACTTCGTGCAGAACCGCGACCCCCTGCAGCCGCGCAACCTGCCGACGGCCTGGTTCGCCGCCTTGCGTGACTGGGTGCCGCGGATCGAGGCGGCGCCGCGCAGCGCCGTCAGCCCGCTGATCGTTCAGGGCGAGGCGGACATGACGGTGGACTGGGCGCACAACCTGGCGGTGCTGCAGGACAAGTTCGCTGCCCCGCAGATCCTGCGCCTGCCGCGGGCGCGCCATCACCTGGCCAACGAGGCGGCGGACCTGCGCCGGGAGTATTTCGCCTTCCTCGGCGAGCGCCTGGCCTGAGGGCTCAGATGCCCTGGGGCGCGGGCTCCAGTTCGGCGGCGCTCTGGCCGACCGCCAGGCCGGCGCGGATCGCCGCCAGGGTCGCGCGGTAATAGGCCTGGCCCGCGGTGGACTGGGCGAACTCGACGAACTCCTCCAGCTCCGGATCGGACAGCTCGCGGTAGACGTGCAGCAGGGTGTTGTCCAGGTCCGCGCCGATCTGCTCGATCAGGTGCTGGCGCTGGGTATTGAGCAGGGTCTGGGCGGCGCCACCGCCGAGCAGTCCGGGGAGCATCTGGCTGAGGCTGTCGGCGGCGACGCCGGCCAGGGCCAGACTGATCTCGGCGCCGGCCTCCTCGGCCGGCAGGGCCTGGGCCAGGTGGCGAATCAGCAGGCGCCGGGTGGCGCTGGCCTCGCCGCGCGGCAGGCCGTCGGCGTGCAGGGCCAGTTGCTCGCGGCTGGTGGCGAGCAGTTCGGCGGCGACCACCTTGCGCCCCAGCGGCGACTGGAAGAACTGCAGCGCCGGCCCAGGGTCGGCCAGCTGCTGGCGCAGGCTGAACTGCGCGCGCTGGTCCATGGCCCGCGGGTCGAAGCGGCGGTTGCTGTTTTCCACCAGGGCCTGGTACACCGCCGGCGGCAGGCTGCGCCGGTAGCGTTCCTGGGCGGCGCGCAAGGCGTCGTTGAAGTGCGCCCGCTGCTGCGGCCAGCCGGCGGCCTGGTACAGCTGGAGCTGGGCGTCGGCCAGGCTCGGCAGGCTGAGGATCAACAACAAGACAACGCAGAGGGCGCGCATACCGACTCCTGTGTAGCGGGTGGCTATTTTCAATGGCCAGTCGATGCTTGTCGAGGCGCGCCGCCGTGCCAGGCTGTAGAATCGCCGGCATGCCTACCGACGCCCTTGATCTGCCCCTTTCGAACATCGTCGACGACCTAGCCGAACAGGGCTGGTCGTTGCAGCCGCTGTTCGCGCCTACTGCTCTGACCCTCGAGTTGGCCGCCGAGTGCCGCAGGCGGGCCGCCCAGGGCGCCCTGACCCCGGCCGGCGTCGGCAAGGCCCAGGAGGTGCGCGAGGGCATCCGCGGCGATCGTATCGAATGGCTGGATGCCGGCCAGTCGGCGGCCTGCGACCGCTACCTGGCGCTGCTCGACGAGCTGCGCCTGACGCTCAATCGCGGGCTGTTCCTGGGCCTGGAGGACTACGAGAGCCACTTCGCCCTGTACCCGCCCGGCGCCTTCTACCAGAAGCACCTGGACCGCTTTCGCGACGACGACCGCCGCGCGGTGTCGGTGGTGCTCTACCTCAACCCGGACTGGCAGCCCGAGCACGGCGGCGCCCTGCGCCTGTACCTGGCGGATGGCTCGACCCGCGACATCCCGCCCCGGGCCGGCAGCCTGGTGGCGTTTCTCTCGGCCGAGATGCTCCACGAGGTGCTGCCGACCAGTCGCGAGCGTCTGTCGCTGACCGGCTGGTTCCGCCGCCGGGGGACCGATCCGCTTTAACGGGCTCGTCGATGTCGCGCCGCCAAGGAGGAAAGATGCAAAAGATTCTGGTCAGCCGCTGTCTGCTCGGCCACCCGGTACGCTACGACGGCGGCGCCCACGGCCCCTTCGGCCTGCTCGAGCGCTGGCAGGCCGAGGGCCGGGTGGTGGCCCTCTGTCCCGAGGTGGCCGGCGGCTTGCCGACGCCGCGACCGCCGGCGGAGATTCCCGGCGGCCAGGGCGCCCAGGTGCTCGATGGCCTGCGGCCAGTGCTCAGTGCCGAGGGCGAGGACTTCAGCGCCGCCTTCCTCGCCGGGGCGCGGCAGGCGCTGGCCCTGGTCGAGCGCCAGCAGATCCGTCTGGCGGTGCTCAAGGCGCGCAGCCCGTCCTGCGGCAACCGCGAGAACTACGACGGCAGCTTCAGCGGGCTCAAGGTGGCCGGCGAGGGGGTGACCGCGGCGCTGCTGCGGCGTGCCGGCGTGCAAGTGTTCAACGAGGAGGAACTGGCCGAGGCCGAGGCGGCGCTGCAGGAGCTGGAGGCGGACTGAGGCAGGGGCGGCGGAACGAAAGAAGGGAGGCCGCCGGCCTCCCTTCCTCGTGCTCAGCCGGGGCCTAGAACAGCACGCGGCTGCGGATGGTGCCGTGCACGTGCTGGAGTTTCTCCAGGGCCAGGTCGGAGTACTCGGCGTCGACGTCGATCACCACGTAGCCGACCTTGTCGTTGGTCTGCAGGAACTGGCCGGAGATGTTGATGCCGTTGTCGGCGAACACCTTGTTGATCTCGCTCATCACCCCCGGCACGTTGGCGTGGACGTGCAGCAGGCGGTGCTTGCCCGGGTGCGAGGGCAGGGCCACCTCGGGGAAGTTGACCGAAGACACCGAGGTGCCGTTGTCGCTGTACTTGACCAGCTTCTCCGCCACTTCCAGGCCGATGTTGGCCTGCGCCTCGGCGGTGGAACCGCCGATGTGCGGGGTCAGGATCACCCGGTCCAGGCCGCGCAGCGGGCTGGCGAACTCTTCCTCGTTGGACTTGGGCTCGACCGGGAACACGTCGATGGCGGCGCCGATCAGGTGTTCGTCCTTGATCGCCTCGGCCAGGTGGTCCAGCTCGACCACGGTGCCGCGGGCGGCGTTGATCAGGATGCCGCCCTTCTTCATGGCGCGGATTTCCTTCTCGCCGATCATCCACTGGGTCGACGCCAGTTCCGGCACGTGCAGCGAGACGATGTCGCACATGCCCAGCAGCTCGTAGAGGTTGCCGATCTGCGTGGCGTTGCCCAGGGGCAGCTTGGTCACCACGTCGTAGAAGTACACCTGCATGCCCAGGGCTTCGGCGAGGACCGACAGCTGGGTGCCGATCGAGCCGTAGCCGACGATGCCGAGCTTCTTGCCGCGGATCTCGAAGGAGTTGGCCGCGCTCTTGATCCAGCCGCCGCGGTGGCAGGAGGCGTTCTTCTCCGGGATGCCGCGCAGCAGCAGGATGGCCTCGGCCAGCACCAGCTCGGCCACCGAGCGGGTGTTGGAGTAGGGCGCGTTGAACACCGCGATGCCGCGCTCGCGGGCGGCGTCCAGGTCGACCTGGTTGGTGCCGATGCAGAAGCAGCCGACCGCCACCAGTTTCTTGGCGCAGTCGAAGACCTCGGCGGTCAGCTGGGTGCGCGAGCGGATGCCGATGAAGTGGGCCTCGGCGATCTTCTCTTTCAGCTCGTCGCCTGACAGGGCGCCCTTGAGGTACTCGATGTTGGTGTAGCCGGCGGCCCTCAGGGTGTCCACGGCATTCTGGTGGACGCCTTCGAGGAGAAGGAACTTGATCTTGCTCTTGTCGAGAGAGGTCTTGCTCATCGGAGTACCTGTTGTCCCACAAATAGTGTCAGGAAAGGCGTCAGCGGCAGGGCTGACCGGAGCCGCTAGGTCGGTGCCGGGGGCACGATTCACGGGGGGCGTATGCTAGCATGATCTCCTTTTTCCATGCTTGGTTGCGACCTGAATGGTTCTCAGGGCGACCATGAATCCTTTGAGAGTTCACGTGATGACCCCAGCTGCCCTGATTGAAGAACTGCAGACCCTGGTCGAGCCCGGCAAGGTGCTCACCGACGCCGACGCCCTGGCCACCTACGGCAAGGACTGGACCAAACACTTCGCCCCGGCACCCAGCGCCATCGTCTTCCCCAAGAGCGTCGAGCAGGTCCAGGCCATCGTCCGCTGGGCCAACCGGCACGGCGTCGCCCTGGTGCCCTCGGGCGGGCGCACCGGCCTGTCCGCCGCCGCGGTGGCGGCCAACGGGGAAGTCGTAGTCGCGTTCGACTACATGAACCAGATTCTCGCCTTCAACGAGTTCGACCGCACCGTGGTCTGCCAGCCGGGGGTGATCACCCAGCAGCTGCAGGACTTCGCCGAAGACCAGGGGCTGTACTACCCGGTGGACTTCGCCTCCGCCGGTTCCAGCCAGATCGGCGGCAACATCGCCACCAATGCCGGCGGCATCAAGGTGATTCGCTACGGCATGACCCGCAACTGGGTCGCCGGCCTCAAGGTCGTCACCGGCACCGGCGAGCTGCTGGAGTTGAACAAGGACCTGATCAAGAACGCCACCGGCTACGACCTGCGCCAGCTGTTCATCGGCGCCGAAGGGACGCTCGGTTTCGTGGTGGAGGCCACCATGCGCCTCGACCGCACGCCGCAGAACCTCACCGCCATGGTCCTCGGCACCCCGGACTTCGATTCGATCATGCCGGTGCTGCACGCCTTCCAGGGCAAGCTCGACCTGACCGCCTTCGAGTTCTTCTCCGACCGCTGCCTGGACAAGATCCTCGCCCGCGGCGACGTGCCGGCGCCCTTCGAGACCCGCGCGCCCTTCTATGCGCTGCTGGAGTTCGAGGCCACCACCGAGCAGGTCGCCGACGCGGCCCTGGCCACCTTCGAGCACTGCGTCGAGCAGGGTTGGGTGCTCGACGGGGTGATGAGCCAGAGCGAGCAGCAGCTGCAGAACCTGTGGAAGCTGCGCGAGTACATCTCTGAGACCATCGCCCACTGGACCCCCTACAAGAACGACATCTCGGTCACAGTGTCGAAGGTGCCGGCCTTCCTCGCCGACATCGACAACCTGGTCAACAGCAACTACCCGGACTTCGAGGTGCTCTGGTACGGCCACATCGGCGACGGCAATCTGCACCTGAACATCCTCAAGCCGGACGCGCTGAGCAAGGACGAGTTCTTCGCCAAGTGCGCCACGGTGAACAAGTGGGTGTTCGAGGTGGTGCAGAAGTACAACGGCTCGATCAGCGCCGAGCACGGCGTCGGCATGACCAAGCGCGACTACCTGGGCTACAGCCGCTCCGAGGCGGAGATCGGCTACATGAAGGCGATCAAGGCAGTGTTCGACCCCAATGGCATCATGAACCCCGGGAAGATCTTCCCGCTCTGATCGGCGTTCCTTAGCCTTTGGTAGCAGCGACAGTCCGTGCTGGCTCGGCCAGCATGGGCGATTGAGCAGAGAACAGACCCAGGAGGCGGTGATGAGTTACCAGCACCAGTATGTCGATGGCACCCATATCCACTTTCCGATGGGCAAGGTGGTGTGCGTCGGCCGCAACTATGCCGAGCACGCCAAGGAACTGAACAACCCGCTGCCGAGTGAGCCGCTGCTGTTCATCAAGCCCGGCAGCTGCGTGGTGCCGCTGGAGGATGGCTTCGCCATTCCCGCCGATCGCGGCGCGGTGCACTACGAGGCGGAGATCGCCGTGCTGATCGGCAAGCCGCTGTCGCGCAGCCCCGACGCCGAGGAGGTGCGCGACGCCATCTCCGGCTTCGCCCCGGCGCTGGACCTGACCCTGCGCGAGGTGCAGGCCCGGCTCAAGGAGCAGGGCTATCCCTGGGAGATCGCCAAGTCCTTCGACGGCGCCTGCGTGCTGGCGCCCTTCGTGCCGGGCGATGCCATCGAGGCGCTGGGCGACATCGGCATCCGCCTCAGCATCAACGGCGAGGTCCGCCAGGACGGCAACAGCGGCGACATGCTCAACCCCATACTGCCGCTGATCCAGCACATCTGCGGCCACTTCAGCCTGCAGCCGGGCGACGTGGTGCTCACCGGCACGCCGGTCGGCGTCGGTCCGCTGCACCAGGGCGACGAGCTGGTGCTGGAGCTGCCGGGGCATGCGCGCTTCGCCAGTCGCGTGCTGTAGGGCGGTCCTGCGGGGCGCCCGGCGGGCGCCTTTCGTCGCGGTAATCGAACCTTAAAGCTAGGCCGCTAGTCTGATGGTCGTCGCACTTCCCCTCCCCGAGTCCCGTCGATGCCCAAGCCGCTGCCCCGCTTCCTGTCCCCCCGTCGCCTGGCGCTGCCGACCCTGGTGGTCCTGGCGGCGCTGTCGGTCGACTACCTGCAGTGGCACAAGCGCGCCTACTTCTGGTTCAAGGAGCAGGGCCTGAGCCTCGCCGAGCAGCAGGCGAGCATCTGGCTGCCGGGCTACCGGGCGGTGCTGCAGGGCAAGCCGCTGGCCGGCCTGGAGGATGACGAGACCTCCGGGCTGACCTACCACCCCGGCAGCGACACCCTGTTCACCGTCACCGGCAAGAACCCGCAACTGGTCGAACTGTCGCTGGACGGCGAGATATTGCGGCGCATCCGCCTGGCCGGCTTCGCCGATCCCGAGGGGGTCGAGCTGGTGGCCGACGGGCGCCTGGCGATCATCGACGAGCGCGAGCGCAAGCTGACCGCCTTCCACCTGGCCGACGACGCCCTGAGCATCGATGCCGCCGACTACCCGGCCTTCGACCTGGGCTTCGCCGACGCCGGCAACAAGGGCTTCGAGGGCATCGCCTGGGACTCGCGCCGGCAACGGGTGCTGCTCGGCAAGGAGCGCTCGCCCCTGGGGCTGTTCAGCCTGCCGTTCCCCGGCGAGGACGGGGCGATCGGCACCCTGCAGCCGATGCCGACGGGCAACCTGTTCGTCCGCGACATCTCTTCGCTGAGCTACGACGCGCGCACCGGGCATTCGCTGGTGCTGTCCGACGAGTCGCAACTGCTGCTGGAGCTGGACGGCGAGGGCGAGCCGGTCAGCTTCATCAGCCTGGGCGGCGGCCGCAACGGCCTGGGCAAGGGCATCGAGCAGGCGGAAGGGGTGGCCATGGATGCGGCGGGCACCATCTATATAGTCGGCGAGCCCAACCTGCTCTACGTGTTCAAGCGGCCGGCGGACAGCTAGGCTCGGCCCGCGCCCGCCGGCGCGGTTCAGCGGGTCAGGCGCTTGACCCCTTCGGCGGTGCCGAGCAGCAGCAGGTCGGCCGGACGCGCGGCGAACAGGCCGTTGGTGACCACGCCGACGATGTTGTTGATCTGCGCCTCCAGCCCGGCCGGATCGACGATCGACAGGTTGTGCACGTCGAGGATCTGGTTGCCGTTGTCGGTGACCACCCCTTCGCGGTACACCGGGTCGCCGCCCAGCTTGACCAGCTCGCGGGCGACGTGGCTGCGGGCCATGGGGATCACCTCCACCGGCAGCGGGAAGGCGCCGAGCACCGGCACCAGCTTGCTGGCATCGGCGATGCAGATGAAGGTCTTGGCCACCGCCGCGACTATCTTCTCGCGGGTCAGGGCGGCGCCGCCGCCCTTGATCAGGTTGAGGTGTTCGTCGCTCTCGTCGGCGCCGTCGACATAGAACTCCAGGTCGCTGACCGCGTTCAGTTCGTACACCGGGATGCCGTGGCCCTTGAGGCGCGCGGCGGTGGCCTCGGAGCTGGCCACGGCGCCGTCGAAGTCCATCCGGTGCTGGGCCAGGGCGTCGATGAAGCAGTTGGCGGTGGAGCCGGTGCCGACGCCGACGACGCTCTTGGCATCGAGCTGGGGGAGGATGAAGTCGACGGCGGCCTGGGCGACTGCCTGCTTGAGTTGATCCTGGGTCATCGCGGTTTCTGCGCCTGAGTGGGTCGGGAGGCGCGAATTATAGCCGGATGCGCCGGCAAAACCCCGCCATTCGTATGGTCGCTCGGCGCGGGCCTGGGGTAGACTCCGGGGTCCCCTAGCGCAACCGCCTGCGATATCGCCATGCTCGAACAGTACGTCAAGAAGATCCTCACCTCGCGCGTCTACGACGTCGCGGTGGAAACGCCCCTGCAAGCCGCCAACCAGCTGTCCCAGCGTCTGGGCAACCAGATTCTGCTCAAGCGCGAAGACCTGCAGCCGGTGTTCTCCTTCAAGATTCGCGGCGCCTACAACAAGCTGGCCCAGCTGACTGCCGAGGAGCAGGCCCGCGGCGTGGTCACCGCCTCGGCCGGCAACCACGCCCAGGGCCTGGCGCTGGCGGCCAAGGTGCTGGGGGTCAAGGCGACCATCGTGATGCCCAAGACCACCCCGGAGATCAAGGTCAACGGCGTGCGTTCGCGCGGCGGCAAGGTGGTGCTGCACGGCGACAGCTTCCCCGAGGCCCTGGCCTACTCGCTGAAACTGGTGGAGGAGAAGGGCTACATCTATATCCACCCCTACGACGACCCGCACACCATCGCCGGCCAGGGCACGGTGGCGATGGAGATCCTCCGCCAGCATCCCGGCCAGCTGGACGCCATCTTCGTCCCGGTGGGCGGCGGCGGGCTGATCGCCGGCATCGCCGCCTACGTCAAGTACCTGCGCCCCGAGGTCAGGATCATCGGCGTCGAGCCGGACGACTCGAACTGCCTGCAGGCCGCCATGGCCGCCGGCGAGCGGGTGGTGCTGCCGAGCGTCGGGCTGTTCGCCGACGGCGTGGCGGTGGCGCAGATCGGCCAGCACACCTTCGACATCTGCAAGGATCACGTCGACGAGGTGATCACCGTCAGCACCGACGAGATCTGCGCGGCGATCAAGGACATCTACGACGACACCCGCTCGATCACCGAGCCGGCCGGCGCCCTGGCGGTGGCCGGGATCAAGCGCTATGTCGAGCGCGAGGGCTGCGCGGGCCAGGTGCTGGTGGGCATCGAGTCGGGGGCCAACGTCAACTTCGACCGCCTGCGCCACGTCGCCGAGCGCGCCGAGCTGGGCGAGAAGCGCGAGGCGATCATCGCCGTGACCATTCCCGAGCAGCCGGGCAGTTTCAAGGCCTTCTGCGAGGCGATCGGCAAGCGCCAGATCACCGAGTTCAACTACCGCTACCACACCGACAAGGAAGCGCACATCTTCGTCGGCGTGCAGACCCATCCGGAGAGCGATCCGCGCGCGGCCCTGGTGGCCAGCCTGAGGGAGCAGGGCTTCCCGGTGGTCGACCTGACCGACAACGAGCTGGCCAAGCTGCATATCCGCCACATGGTCGGCGGCCACGCCGCGCGGGTCAGCGACGAGGTGGTGCTGCGCTTCGAGTTCCCCGAGCGGCCCGGCGCGCTGTTCAACTTCCTGCAGCGCCTGGGCGGCCGCTGGAACATCTCCATGTTCCACTACCGCAACCATGGCGCCGCCGACGGCCGGGTGGTCGCCGGCCTGCAGGTGCCCCAGGCCGAGCGGCACCTGGTGCCGGCGGCGCTGGACGAGATCGGCTACCCCTACTGGGACGAGAGCGACAATCCGGCCTACCGGTTGTTCCTGGGCTGAGCCGGCGCGCCGGCGGGATGAGTGAATGGAACCCTACCAGCTGTTGAAGATTGCCCACGGCCTGCCCGCCATCCTGCTGCTGCTCGGTGTGCTGGCCCATGTGCTGATGCTGTGGAAGGCGGCGCGCGGCGGCGATGCGGCGGTGCTGCAGCGCAAGCTCGCGCGTACCCGCCTGATCAGCCTGCCGCTGCTCGGCCTGCTGGCGCTGAGTCTGCCGGTGAGTGGCTGGTTTCTCGTGGATGGGGCGGGCTGGCCGCTGTCGCAGACCTGGCTGCTGGCCAGCAGCGTGCTGTTTGGCCTTTTGGTGGTCTGCGGTCTGTTGCTGGGTGGACGCCTGAAGGCCTGGCAGGCGCTGGGTGAGGCGCCGGCTTCGAGCGGGCTGCTGCGGGTTACCGCCGCCTATGCCGGGCTGAGCCTGCTGTTGCTGCTGGTGATTCTGGGGCTGATGGGGGCCAAGCCGGCCTGAGCGTCGAGCCGCCATGGAAAACGCCGCCCATCGAGGCGGCGTTTTGCTGTGCAGCGGGGCGTTCAGCGTAGCGAAATGATCGGCCAGCCGCGCTGCTGCGCTTCGGCGCGCAGCTTCGGGTCGGGGTCCACCGCCACCGGCCGGGTCACCCGCTCCAGCAGCGGAAAATCGTTCATCGAATCGCTGTAGAAGCAGCTGTCGTCCAGGTTCAGGCCGGTTTCCGCGAGCCAGCGATCGAGGCGGGTGACCTTGCCTTCCTTGAAGCAGGGCACGTCGGTGGTGCGCCCGGTGTAGCGGCCGTCCGCCATCTCGCACTCGGTGGCCAGCAGGGTGTCGACGCCCAGGCGTGCGGCGATGGGGCCGGTGACGAAGCGGTTGGTGGCGGTGATGATCAGCAGCTTGTCGCCGGCGGCGCGATGCTCGGCCAGCAGCGCCTCGCCCTTGGCCAGGATGATCGGCTCGATGCAGTCGCGCATGAACTCGCGATGCCACTGCTCGAGCTGGGCCATCTCGCTGCGTCCGAGGATCTCCAGGCTGAAATTCAGGTAGTCGCGGATGTCCAGGCGCCCGGCCAGGTAGTCCTCGTAGAAGGCATCGTTGCGCGCCTTGTAGGCCACGCCGTCGAGGATGCCGCGCGCGCACAGGTAATCGCCCCAGGCGTGGTCGCTGTCGCCACCGAGCAGGGTGTTATCGAGGTCGAAGAGAGCCAAGCGCACGCGTATCACCTATCTATCGCAACAGCCGAGGGCCGCCAGAATAGCGGCTTTTCCCGGCTATTCCTATTCCCGGGACGGCCGCGTTGCCGCTGCCGCGGGCTTTGTGGAACAATGCCGAAACATGCGTTTACGAGGTTATGCGCCGTGATCGACTCTGATGGTTTTCGCCCTAATGTCGGCATCATCTTGACCAACGATGTCGGTCAGGTGCTCTGGGCGCGTCGGATTAACCAGGACGCTTGGCAGTTCCCGCAAGGCGGGATCAACGACCATGAGACGCCGGAAGAGGCGCTGTTCCGCGAGTTGAACGAGGAAGTCGGCCTGGAGCAGGAGGATGTGAAAATTCTCGCCTGCACCCGCGGCTGGTTGAGGTATCGTCTGCCCCAGCGCCTGGTGCGCACCCACAGCCAGCCGCTGTGCATCGGGCAGAAACAGAAATGGTTCCTGCTGCGCCTGACCGGCGCGGAGGACAAGGTGCGTATGGACTTGACCGGCAAGCCGGAATTCGACGGCTGGCGCTGGGTCAGTTACTGGTATCCGCTGGGCCAGGTGGTGACATTCAAGCGCGAGGTCTACCGTCGCGCCCTCAAGGAACTCGCTCCGCGCCTGCTGGCGCGGGACTGACACTGACTAGAGCCGAGCCATGCTCAATACGCTGCGCAAGATTGTCCAGGAAGTTAATGCCGCCAAGGACCTCAAGGCGGCGTTGGGCATAATCGTGCAGCGCGTCAGGGAGGCCATGGGCAGCCAGGTCTGCTCGGTCTACCTGCTCGATCCGGAGACCAACCGCTTCGTCCTGATGGCCACCGAGGGCCTCAACAAACGCTCCATCGGCAAGGTCAGCATGGCCCCCAGCGAGGGCCTGGTCGGCCTGGTCGGCACCCGCGAGGAGCCGTTGAACCTCGAGGACGCCGCCGCCCACCCGCGCTACCGCTACTTCGCCGAGACCGGCGAGGAGCGCTTCGCCTCCTTCCTCGGCTCGCCGATCATCCACCACCGGCGGGTGATGGGCGTGCTGGTGGTCCAGCAGAAGGAGCGCCGCCAGTTCGACGAGGGCGAGGAAGCCTTCCTGGTCACCATGAGCGCGCAGCTCGCCGGGGTGATCGCCCATGCCGAGGCGACCGGCTCGATCCGCGGCCTGGGGCGCCAGGGCAAGGGTATTCAGGAGGCCAAGTTCATCGGCGTGCCCGGCTCGCCCGGGGCGGCCGTGGGCACCGCGGTGGTGGTGCTGCCGCCGGCCGACCTGGAAGTGGTGCCGGACAAGAGCGTCGAGGATATCGAGGCCGAACTGCGGCTGTTCAATACCGCCCTGGAAGGGGTGCGCGCCGACATGCGCAACCTCTCGACCAAGATGGCCAGCCAGCTGCGCCCGGAAGAGCGCGCGCTGTTCGACGTGTACCTGATGATGCTGGAAGACGCCGCCCTGGGTAACGAGGTGGTCAACATCATCCGCACCGGCCAGTGGGCCCAGGGTGCCCTGCGCCAGGTGGTCGGCGAGCACGTCAACCGCTTCGAACTGATGGACGACGCCTACCTGCGCGAGCGCGCCTCCGACGTCAAGGACCTCGGCCGGCGCCTGCTCGCCTACCTGCAGCAGGCGCGTCAGCAGAGCCTGGAATACCCGGACAACTGCATCCTGGTCAGCGAGGAGCTGTCGCCGACCATGCTCGGCGAGGTGCCGGAGGGCAAGCTGGCCGGCCTGGTCTCGGTGCTCGGCTCGGGCAACTCCCATGTGGCGATCTTCGCCCGGGCCATGGGCATCCCGACCGTGATGGGCGCGGTCGACCTGCCGTACTCGAAGATCGACGGCATCCAGCTGATCGTCGACGGCTACCACGGCGAGGTGTTCACCAACCCCAGCGAGCTGCTGCGCAAGCAGTACGCCGACGTGGTCGAGGAGGAGCGTCAGCTGACCCAGGGCCTCGATGCCCTGCGCGCCCTGCCCTGCGAGACCCTGGACGGCCACCGCATGCCGCTGTGGGTCAACACCGGCCTGCTCGCCGACGTGGCCCGGGCCCAGGAGCGCGGCGCCGAGGGCGTCGGCCTGTATCGCACCGAGGTGCCGTTCATGATGAACGAGCGCTTCCCCAGCGAGAAGGAACAGCTGGCCATCTACCGCGAGCAGCTGGCCGCCTTCCACCCGCTGCCGGTGACCATGCGCAGCCTGGATATCGGCGGCGACAAGGCGCTGTCCTACTTCCCGATCAAGGAAGAGAATCCCTTTCTCGGCTGGCGCGGCATCCGCGTCACCCTCGACCATCCGGAAATCTTCCTGGTGCAGACCCGCGCCATGCTCAAGGCCAGCGAGGGCCTGAACAACCTGCGCATCCTGCTGCCGATGATCTCCGGCATCCAGGAGCTGGAAGAGGCCCTGCACCTGATCCACCGCGCCTGGGGCGAGGTGCGCGACGAGGGCACCGACGTGCCGCTGCCGCCGATCGGGGTGATGATCGAGATCCCCGCCGCGGTCTACCAGACCCGCGAACTGGCGCGCCAGGTGGATTTCCTCTCGGTCGGCTCCAACGACCTGACCCAGTACCTGCTGGCGGTGGACCGCAACAACCCGCGGGTCGCCGACCTCTACGACTTCCTCCACCCGGCCGTGCTGCAGGCGTTGCGTCGGGTGATCAGCGACGCCCACGCCGAAGGCAAGCCGGTGAGCATCTGCGGCGAGATGGCCGGCGACCCGGCGGCGGCGGTGCTGCTGATGGCCATGGGCTTCGACAGCCTGTCGATGAACGCCACCAACCTGCCCAAGGTCAAGTGGCTGCTGCGCCAGATCAGCCTGGGCAAGGCCCAGGAGCTGCTGGGCCAGGTGATGAGCATCGACAACCCGCACCTGATCCACAGTACCCTGCAGCTGGCCCTGCGCAACCTCGGCCTGGGCCGGATGATCAATCCGGCATCGGACATCCAGGCCTGATAGCGGGCCCCGCGTCCTTCATCCGCTCGTGCGCGCCAGGGTAGGCGGGGCGCTGGCCCTCAACACTCCAGGCTGGTCTCCCCAAGCGGCACGCCCAGGGGGCCGTAGCGGCGCTCGACCAGTTGCCGCGAGCCGTCGGCGCGCACCAGCAGCGCCGTGCTGGCGAGGGTGCCGTAGCTGCGGGTGGCGATGAAGATCCCGGACAGCAGGCGTTCGGTGTTGAGGCCGACACCGGTGTCGGGCAGCGCCGAGTCCGGGGGCTGCTGGGCATCGTGCAGCAGGTCCAGCAGGGCCGGTACCTGGGGCTCGACCAGGCACTCGCTGAGCAGCGCCTTGCCCTTCTCCACCTTCGGCCAGGGGGTGTCCAGGTCGGCGTTGGAGAAGCCGTACAGGCCTTCCTCCAGCTGCCGCGCGATGCCCTCGCGGGAATTCAGGAACCACAGTTGCTTGGCGTCGCCGACCAGCAGGTTGAACGCCGAGTAGTTGCCGGCGCGCTCGGCCAGCTCCGTGAGGAACGCCTCGGGCTCCAGTTCGCCCTGCAGGAACTGCAGCGGCAGCTCGCCGCGGGAGCGACCAAAGGGGGGCTGGCGCGGGTCACGGATATTGGTCAGGGCGGCGTAGCGGCCCTGCGGGCCGGCGGCCAGCCAGGTGCCGCCGGCTTGCAGGTCGCGTCCGCCATAGATGTTCGGCGCATCCTCCCAGGCCGCCAGGGGCTGGCTCGGGCGCTCGTAGAATTCGTCGCGATTGGCCGCCAGAACCAGGGGAAGGGGATGGGAGGGGCGCCAGGCGAATACGATCAGGCACATAGAAACTCCTTGGGTGGCGGGACTCTGAAGCCGGGTATCGGTGGCCGCCTGGGGTCGCACTGCGCCCGCGGGGACCGGAGTCCAGTTCCTGCATGTGATTTTCTTGTTACGTCAGTGTGCGCGCAAGACGCTCCAACAGTTGCCCGACAGCTTAGGCGTTGGGGCCGGGCCAGGGGAAGGGCATAGAGGGCAATTAGTCGCATCCGCATGCCCTGCGCAGCGGTGTCGAGGCGTGCCCCGGTGGAGCGCGGGGGGCCGCTTCCGTTACCATGCCGCTTTATTTCGGGGGGAGCTTCGATGGAGCTGCTGCTGTATATGCTGCTGGGCGCGGCTGCGGGGGTGCTGGCGGGGCTGTTCGGCGTCGGCGGCGGCATCATCATAGTGCCGGTGCTGGTGTTGAGTTTCACCGCCCAGGGCGTCGATCCGGCCGTGCTAACCCACCTGGCGGTCGGCACCTCGCTGGCGACCATCATCTTCACCTCGATCAACTCGGTGCTGGAACATCACCGCAGGGGCGCGGTGCGCTGGCCGATCTTCGCCTGGATGACCCTGGGCATCCTGCTCGGCGCGGGCCTGGGCTCGCTGACCGCGGCGGCGATCCAGGGCCCGCAGCTGCAGCGGATCATCGGCGTGTTCGCCATCGCCGTGTCGCTGCAGATGGCCCTGGACCTGAAACCCAGGGCCAGCAGCGCTGTCCCAGGCAGGCTGGCCCTCGGCGCTGCCGGCGGGGTGATCGGCTGGGCCTCGGCGATCTTCGGCATCGGCGGCGGTTCGCTGAACGTGCCCTTCCTGACCTGGCGCAGCCTGCCCATGCAGCAGGCGGTGGCCACCTCGGCGGCCTGCGGCCTGCCGATCGCCCTGGCCAGCGCCCTGAGTTTCATGTGGCTGGGCTGGGACAATCCGCAGTTGCCGTCCTGGAGCCTGGGCTTCGTCTATTTGCCGGCGCTGGCGGGGATCGCCCTGACCAGCATGTTCTTCGCGCGCTTCGGCGCACGCCTGGCCCATCGCCTGTCACCGCGCGTGCTCAAGCGCCTGTTCGCCCTGCTGCTGTTCAGCGTGGGCCTGAGTTTCCTGTTGTGAGGACCTGACATGTTGCCCTATCCGCAGATCGACCCGGTGGCCATCGCCCTGGGGCCGCTGAAAATCCACTGGTACGGCCTGATGTACCTGATCGGCATCGGCGGCGCCTGGTGGCTGGCCGCGCGCCGCCTGCACGCCTTCGAACCGAACTGGAACAAGGAGAAGCTCTCCGACCTGGTGTTCTGGGTGGCCATGGGGGTGATACTCGGCGGCCGCCTGGGCTATGTGCTGTTCTACGACCTCGAGGCCTACCTGGCGCAGCCGAGCCTGATCCTGCAGGTGTGGAAGGGCGGCATGTCGTTCCACGGCGGCTTCATCGGCGTGCTGCTGGCCACCTGGTGGTTCGGCAGCCGCAACGACAAGGGCTTCTTCCAGCTGATGGACTTCATCGCACCGCTGGTGCCCATCGGCTTGGGTGCCGGCAGGATCGGCAACTTCATCAACGCCGAGCTGTGGGGCAAGGCCACCGACCTGCCCTGGGCCATGGTCTTCCCCACCGACCCGCAGCAGCTGGCGCGGCATCCCTCGCAGCTGTACCAGTTCGCCCTGGAGGGCGTGGCGCTGTTCGCCATCCTCTGGTTCTACTCGCGCAAGCCGCGGCCGACCATGGCGGTCTCGGGCATGTTCGCCGCCTGCTACGGCGTGTTCCGTTTCATCGTCGAGTTCGTCCGGGTGCCGGACGCCCAGCTCGGTTACCTGGCCTGGGACTGGCTGACCATGGGCCAGGTGCTCAGCCTGCCGATGATACTCGGCGGCCTCGGCCTGATCGCCTACGCCTACAAGCGCCAGTCGGCCCAGGAGAGCAGTCGATGAAACAGTACCTCGAGCTGATGCGTCGGGTGCGCGAGACCGGCACCTTCAAGAGCGACCGCACCGGCACCGGCACCTACAGCCTGTTCGCCCAGCAGATGCGCTTCGACCTGGCCGCGGGCTTCCCCCTGGTCACCACCAAGAAGTGCCACCTCAAGTCGATCATCCACGAACTGCTGTGGTTCCTTAAGGGCGACACCAACATCCGGTACCTGAAGGACCACGGCGTCAGCATCTGGGACGAGTGGGCCGACGAGAACGGCGAGCTGGGCCCGGTGTACGGCTACCAGTGGCGCAACTGGCCGGCGCCCAACGGCGAGTCGATCGACCAGATCGCCAAGCTGATCGAGATGATCAAGCAGAATCCGGACTCGCGCCGGCTGATCGTCTCCGCCTGGAACCCGGCGCTGATCGAGCAAATGGCCCTGCCGCCCTGCCACGCGCTGTTCCAGTTCTACGTCGCCGAGGGCCGGCTCAGCTGCCAGCTGTACCAGCGCTCGGCGGACATCTTCCTCGGCGTGCCCTTCAACATCGCCAGCTATGCCCTGCTGACCCTGATGGTGGCCCAGGTCACCGGCCTCGAGCCCGGCGAGTTCGTCTGGACCGGCGGCGACTGCCACCTGTACGCCAACCACCTGGAGCAGGCCGACCTGCAGCTGACCCGCGAGCCGCTGCCGCTGCCGACCATGCAGCTCAATCCGGCGGTGCGGGACCTGTTCGCCTTCCGCTACGAGGACTTCGAGCTGGTCGGCTACCAGGCCCACCCGCACATCAAGGCGCCGGTGGCCGTATGACCGCCGGCGCGCGGCGGGCCTGATGCTCAGCGCCGAGCTCCGGGCCTTTCACATGGTCGCGCGCCTGGGCAGCATCACCCAGGCGGCGAAGAAGCTCGGCCTCAGCCAGCCCACGGTCACCACCCAGGTGCGCAACCTGGAAAGCCGCTACGGGGTGGAGCTGTTCTACCGCGGCGGTCGCCGCCTGACCCTGACCGACGAGGGCGTGCAGCTGCTGCCCCGGGTGCAGAAGCTGCTGCAGGAAGAGGCCGACATCGAGTTCTACCTGCGCAACTGCGGCCACTCCCGCGGCAGCCTGCGCATCGGCGCCACCTCGCCCTATTACGTGCTGGAGCTGATCAAGCGCTTGCGCGAGCGCCTGCCGCCGATCGAGGTGACCCTGGAGATCGGCAACTCGCAGCAGGTGATCGAGGCTTTGGAGGAATACCGGGTCGACCTGGCCGTCTCCTCGCAGCTGACCCAGGACCCGCGCCTGATCCGCCTGCAACTGGGCCAGGACCCGCTGGTGCTGGCCGTGCACCGCCGTCACCCGCTGGCCGGCCAGGGCAGCGTGGCGCTGGCGGCGCTGGGCGGGCACTGCCTGCTGATGCGCGAGCGCGGCTCGACCACCCGGCAGATGACCGAGGCCCTGCTCGAGGGCGCCGGCGTGGCGCCGCTGGCGCAGCTGGAGATCGGCAGCCGCGAGTCGATCCGTGAGGCGGTGCTGCGCAATATCGGCATCAGCATCATCGCCCGCCACGAGGTGCCCGATCATCCCGAGCTGCGGGTGGTCGAGCTGCAGGGGGCGCCGCTGATCGGCGAATACCTCTACTGCCTCAAGGAGCGCCGCCAGGCGCGGCTGCCGGCGGCCTTCCTGGCCCTGGCCCGGGACACGGCGAGCTAAGCAACGACCCGCCCCAGCAAATAAACCGATACCACTATCGGTGCTTTTGCCCCATCTGCCACACAGCCTTAGTACGGGCCGCCTAGCATCCACCTCATTCGAGTCGAACACTCCATGAGGTTGCACGATGAACAAGCCGGCCGCCGTAAGCATGCAGGTGCGCGACATCCACAAGGGCTTCGCGGCCTTCCGCGCGCTGGACGGCGTGTCGCTGCGGGTCGAGGCCGGCGAGCTGGTGTGCCTGCTGGGCCCCTCCGGCTGCGGCAAGACCACCCTGCTGCGCTGCATCGCCGGCCTGGAGCGGCAGGAGCGCGGCAGCATCCTGATCGGCAGCCGCGATGTCTCGGCGCTGCCGCCCCAGGCCCGTGACTACGGCATCCTGTTCCAGTCCTATGCGCTGTTCCCCAATCTCACGGTGGCGCAGAACATCGCCTACGGCCTGGCCGGCAGCGATCGCGAGAGCCAGCATCGGCGAGTGGCGGAAATGCTCGAGCTGGTCGGCCTGCTCGGCAGCGAGCAGAAGTATCCGGGGCAGCTCTCCGGTGGTCAGCAGCAGCGCGTGGCCCTGGCCCGCGCCCTGGCCCCGGCGCCTTCGCTGCTGTTGCTGGACGAGCCGATGTCCGCCCTCGATGCCCGGGTGCGCGAGCACCTGTGCGGCGAGCTGCGTCAGCTGCAGCGGCGCCTGGGCATCACCACCCTGATGGTCACCCACAACCAGGACGAGGCCATGCTCATGGCCGACCGCATCGCCGTGATGAACCAGGGCCGGGTCGAGCAGTACGGCACCCCGCAGCAGATCTACGGCCAGCCGGCTACGCCCTTCGTCGCCGAGTTCGTCGGTCAGGGCAACTGGCTGCCCTTCGAGCGCGGTCGGGACGGTGGGGCCCGGGTCGGCGCGCTGAACCTGCGGGTGGAGGGTGCCCAGGGCCTCGAGCGCGGGCGCCTGTTCTGCCGGCCGGAGACCATAGTGGTCAATCCGCCGCAGCCCGGGGACAACCTGTTCCGCGCGCGGATGCGCGAGATCACCTACCTGGGCAACCGCTGCCGGATGAGCTTCGAGCTGGCCGAGTTGCCGGGCCACGGCCTGCTCGCCGAGCTGGCTCCCGAGGCCATGCCGCGCCTGGCCAGCCCGGAGATCTGGGTGGCCCTGCCGCCGCAGAGCCTGCAGGTGTTCGCCTGAGATGAGCAGCCTGATCCTCGACTCCGTCGCCACCCCGCGCGGCCGCTCGAGCGGCCTGGGCGATCGGCTGTTCGTCGCCGGTGGCAAATGGCTGTTGCTGCTGTTGCTGCTGCTCGCGGTGCTGCTGCCGCTGCTGGCCATGCTCTGGCGCGGCTTCAGCGGCGCGGACGGCCAGGGTGGCGGCCTGGCCGCGGCGGCCGCGCTGTACGCCAGCGACAACTTCCGCTGGTTGCTCGGCAACAGCCTCAAGGTGTCCGCCACCACCGCCGCGCTAGTGGTGCCGCTGGCCTATCTGTTCGCCTACGCCCTGCAGCGCACGCTGATTCCCGGCAAGGGCCTGTGGCGGGCCATCTCCCTGCTGCCGCTGCTGGCGCCGTCGATGCTGCCGGGCATCGCCCTGATCTACCTGTTCGGCAACCAGGGCCTGTTGCGCGACCTGCTGGCCGACAACATCTACGGTTTCTGGGGCATCGTCCTCGGCGAGGCCATCTACACCTTCCCCCATGCCCTGATGATCCTCATCTCGGCGCTGTCGCTGGCCGATGCCCGCCTGTTCGACGCCGCCTCGAGCATGGGCGCCTCGCCCTGGCGGGCGTTCTGCAGCATCACCTGGCCGGGCAGCCGCCAGGGCGTGTTCGCCGCCTTCTGCCTGGTGTTCACCCTGTGCATCACCGACTTCGGCGTGCCGGTGGTGGTCGGCGGCGACTACCAGGTGCTGGCGCTGGAGGCCTACAAGGCGGTGGTCGGCCAGCAGCAGTTCGGCCGCGGCGCACTGATCGGCATGGTCCTGCTGCTGCCGGCGCTGCTCAGCTTCGCCGTCGACCTGTGGCTGCGCCGACGTTCGCGCGACGCCCTGGGCGGCCGCGCCCAGGTCCATCACCCGCGGCCGGCGCGGGGGCGCGAGGCGGCCTTCCTGCTGCTGGTGCTGCTGCTGTGCGCCGTGCTGTTGCTGGTGTTCGGCATGGCGGTGTACTCCTCGCTGGTCCGTTTCTGGCCCTACGACCTGAGCCTGGTGCTGGACCACTACGCCTTCTCCGACCTGCCCGGTGGCTGGCTGGCCTACCGCAACAGCCTGGTGCTGGCCGGCTGCACGGCGCTGTTCGGCAGCCTGCTGATCTTCACCGGCGCCTACCTGCTGGAGAAGACCCGCCAGGACCCGCTGACCCAGCTCCTGCGCCTGCTCTGCTTCGTGCCCATGGCGGTGCCCGGCCTGGTCCTGGGCCTGGGCTACGTCTTCTTCTTCAACCTGCCGGGCAACCCGCTGAGCGGCCTGTACGGCAGCCTGACCCTGCTGGTGGTGTGCACCATCGCGCACTTCCTGACCACCGCGCAGATGACCGCCAGCACCGCGCTGCGCCAGCTCGACGGCGAGTTCGAGGCCGCCGCGCTGTCGCTCAAGGTGCCCCTGGCGCGCCACTACCTGCGGGTGACGCTGCCGCTGTGCCTGCCGGCGCTGCTGGACATCGTCCGCTACCTGTTCGTCTCGGCGATGACCACGGTGTCGGCGGCGATCTTCCTCTACAGCCCGGACAGCATGCTGGCCGCCGTGGCCGTGCTGAATATGGACGACGCCGGCAACGTCGGCGGCGCCGCCGCCATGTCCACCCTGATCCTGCTCACCTCGGCCGGCGTTTCGCTGCTGCTGGCCGGGGCCTCGCGCGGCCTGTTGCGCCGCTCCCAGACCTGGCGCCAGCGCGCGCCAAGTCACTGACCCGCCCCTGGAGACTGCCATGCACTACCAACACCCGACGCGCCTCGCCGCGGCCATCTTCGACTGGGCCGGCACCGTGGTCGACTTCGGTTCCTTCGCCCCGACCAGGATCTTCGTCGAGGCCTTCGCCAGCTTCGACGTGGAGCTCAGCCTGGAGGAGGCCCGCGGCCCCATGGGCATGGGCAAGTGGGACCACATCCGCGCCCTGTGCGATCAGCCGCAGATCGCCGCGCGTTTCCAGCGCCGCTTCGGCCGCCTGCCCAGCGACGAGGATGTCACGGCCATCTACCAGCGCTTCATGCCGCTGCAGGTCGCCAAGGTCGGCGAGCATTCGGCGCTGATTCCCGGGGCGCTGGAGGTCATCGCCGGGCTGCGCGCACGCGGTCTGCGGATCGGCAGCTGCTCCGGCTACCCCCGGGAGGTGATGGCCAAGGTGGTCGAGCTGGCCGCCGCCGCCGGCTACAGCCCGGACCACGTGGTCGCCTCCGACGAGGTGCCGCGGGGACGGCCCGGCCCGGCCCAGGCCCTGGCCAATGTCGTCGCCCTGGGCCTGGACGACGTCGCCGCCTGCGTCAAGGTCGACGACACCGAGCCGGGCATCCTCGAGGGCCGCAGCGCCGGCATGTGGACCGTGGCCCTGCGCTTCTCCGGCAACTTCCTCGGCCTGAGCTGGGAGGGCTACCAGGCCCTGTCCGCCGAGCGCCGCGCGGCCGAGCGCGCGCGTATCGACGGGCTGTTCGCCGCGAGCCGGCCGCACTACCTGATCGACACCATCGCCGAGCTGCCGGGGGTGATCGAGCTGATCGACGCCCGTCTGGCCCGCGGCGAATCCCCGCAGCACTGCTGAGCCGAACCCTGGCCATACCCGATAGGAGCCTCACATGTTCAAGCGCATCGCCCTCGCCGCCCTGCTGGCCGGCCTCAGCCTGCACGCCAGCGCCGCCACCGAGCTGACCGTCTACACCGCCCTCGAAGTGGAACAGCTCAAGCCCTACCAGCAGGCCTTCGAACGGCAGCACCCGGACATCCGCATCAAGTGGGTGCGCGACTCCACCGGCATCATCACCGCCAAGCTGCTGGCCGAGAAGGATCGCCCCCAGGCCGACGTGGTCTGGGGCCTGGCCGCCTCCAGCCTGGCCATCCTCGACCAGCAGGGCATGCTCCAGGCCTACGCCCCGGCCGAGCTGGACAAGATCGGCGCCAACTACCGCGACGCCGCCCACCCGCCGGCCTGGGTCGGCATGGACGTGTGGGCCGCGACCCTCTGCTTCAACCGCATCGAGGCCGAGAAGCAGGGCCTGCCCAAGCCGACCCGCTGGGAGGACCTGACCGACCCGGTGTACCAGGGCAAGATCGTCATGCCCAACCCGGCCTCCTCCGGCACCGGCTACCTGGACGTCAGCGCCTGGCTGCAGACCTTCGGCGAACCCCAGGGCTGGGCCTACATGGACAAGCTGCACCGCAACATCGGCCAGTACACCCACTCCGGCTCCAAGCCCTGCAAGCTGGCCGCCGCCGGCGAGTTCCCGGTGGGCATCTCCTTCGAGTACCCGGCGGTGCAGCTGCAGCGCAAGGGTGCGCCGCTGGACATCGTGCTGCCCAAGGAGGGCCTGGGCTGGGAGATCGAGGCCAGCGCCATCGTCAAGGGCACCGAGCAGTTGGCGGCGGCGCAGAAGCTCGCCGACTTCGCCGCCAGCCGCCAGGCCATGGAGCTGTACAAGGCCAACTTCGCCGTGCTGGCCCAGCCGGGCATCGCCGAGCCGTTCCAGGAGCTGCCGGCCGACTACGAGCAGCGCCTGATCAACAACGACTTCGCCTGGGCCTCGCAGAACCGCGACAGGATCCTCGCCGAGTGGCGCCGGCGCTACGACGGCAAGTCCGAGCCGGTCGCCCAGTAGAGCGGGCTAGCGGAGCCCCGCTGTATGGGCTCCGCCAACCGCTGCCCAGAGTCGATTCGTCCGGCCGCGCTGGCGGCCACCCGCAGGGTGGAAAACCGCACAGCGTTTTCCACCTCCGCCCGGTGGCTGTGCCGCGCGCCAACCTCCCTATGCCATTCATCTGCGACGGCCGCGACCATGGCCGTCTGCAACCTTTCAGGAGTTCCTTCATGAGTCAGCACGATTGCGACCTGCTGGTCGTCGGCGCCGGCATCCTCGGCCTGGCCCATGCCTGGGCCGGCGCCCGGCGCGGCCTGCGGGTCAAGGTGTGCGAACGTAGCCAGGCGCCCCAGGGCGCCTCGATCCGCAACTTCGGCCAGGCCCTGGTCACCGGCCAGGCGCCGGGGCCGATGCTCGACCTGGCGCGCCAGTCCCGCGGCCTGTGGGCCGAGCTGGGCCAGGCCGCCGGCCTGCAGCTCAAGCAACAGGGCTCGCTGCTGTTCGCCCGCAGCGAGGCCGAGCAGGCGCTGCTCGAGGCCTTCTGCGCCGGCCGCGCCCGGGAGCAGGGCTACCGCGTCGAGCTGTTGCGCGGCGCCGCCCTGCAGGGCCTGTACGACGGCCGCTTCGCCCACCACCGCGCCGCCTTGCACGGCCTCGACGACCAGCAGCTGTATTCCCGCGAGGCGCTGCCGCAGATCGTCGACTACCTGGCCCGCGCGCACGGCGTGCAGTTCCACTTCTCCACCCTGGTGCGCGACGTCGAGGGCGGTCGGGTCGACACCACCGCCGGCACCTTCCGCGCTGCCCGGGTGGTGGTCTGCTCCGGGCATGACTACCAGACCCTGCTGGCCGAGCAGCTGGCCGCCCTGCAGCCGCAGGTCTGCGCCCTGCAGATGCTGCGCGTGCGCCTGCAGCAGTCGCTGGCGCTGCAGCACGCGGTGCTCACCGGCCTCAGCTGCGTGCACTACGGCGCCTTCGCCGACTTGCCGGAGGCCGAGGCCGTCCGCGCGCAGATCCGCCGCGAGCAGCCGGAGCTGGAAACCCATGGCATTCACCTGCTGGTCAGCCCGACGCCCCACGGCGAGCTGATCATCGGCGACTCCCACGTCTACGGCGACGATGTCGGGCCCTTCAACGCCGAGGCCGTCGACCGCATCCTCATCGCGCTGGCCGAGCACACCCTGGGCGGCAAGCTGGAGGTGCTCGAGCGTTGGCAGGGCGTCTACGGCGCCCGGGGGCCGGGGCCGTTCAGTGTGCTGGCCGCCGCCGAGGGGGTGACCGCGGTGCTGATGCACACCGGCCTGGGCATGAGCGTGGGCCTGGGCCTGGGCGAGCGCACCGTCGCCGCGCTGCTGGGAGAAGGCGCCTGGCCGACGGCGCAGGCGGCTTGACGCCTGGTTAATCGCTGCTGGGACGGCGCGGCGTATTTGTTACCCTGACCTCTTTGTGTGTTGGGGAGGAAGCTGTTTATGTCGAGGATTCTGAGCGCCGTGCTGCTGTTCTGGCTGGCCCTGCCGGGGTGGGCGGCCGAGCCGTCCGGGCCGCTGCTGCGTGTGGGTATCAGCGAAGTGCCGCCCTTCGTCATCCAGGAGGAGAACGGCGAGTGGCGCGGCATCAGCATCGACCTGTGGCGGGACATCGCCGCCCAGGCGGGCTACCGCTTCGAGCTGCAGCCGATGCCCTTCAAGGCGCTGCTGCCCGGTCTCGAGGCCGGCCAGCTGGACGTGGTGGTCGGCGCCCTGACCATGACCGCCGAGCGCGAGGCGCGCTTCGACTTCACCCACCCCTTCTACCAGACCGGCCTGGCCATTGCCGTGCCGCGGGAGGGCGAAGGCGGCGGCTGGTACGCGCTGCGGGCGCTGCTGTCGTGGCAGTTCCTCAGCCTGGTGCTGGGGCTGGCGGCCCTGCTGCTGCTGGTCGGCGCCCTGGTCTGGCTGTTCGAGCGGCGGCGCAACCAGGAGCAGTTCGGCGGCAGCCCGGCCCAGGGCCTGGGCTCCAGCTTCTGGTGGGCGGCGGTGACCATGACCACGGTCGGCTATGGCGACAAGGCCCCGGTGACCCTGGGTGGGCGCCTGATCGGCCTGGTGTGGATGTTCGCCGGCCTGATCATGGTGTCGACCTTCACCGCGGCGGTGACCAGCACCCTGACGGTGGGCAACCTGCAGGGCGGCATCCAGGGCACCGACGACCTGCGCCGGGCCCACGTCGCCACCATCGACAAGACGGTCAGCGCCCGCTACCTGGAAAACCAGCGCATCCGCCACAGCGACTACGACAACCTGCTCGGCGCCATGGCCGCGGTGCAGCGGGGCGAGGCGGACGCGGTGGTCTACGACCTGCCGATCCTGCAATACCGCAATGGCGAGCTGGGCCAGGGTGGCCTGCGGGTGTTGCCCGGCACCTTCGAGAACCAGTCCTATGCCTTCGCCCTGGCCAGCGGCAGCCCGTACCGCGAACAACTCAGCCAGGCGATCCTGCGGGTCACCGGCAGCGACGACTGGCGCAAGCTGCAGGAGCTCTACCTGGGCCGGCCCTGAGGCGGTTCGGGCCGCGCCAGCAGCTGCGCCGCCAGCTGCGCCAGTGCGTCCTGGCGCTCGGCGCCGTCGCGAAAGCCGCCCGGCGCCAGGCGCGACCATTCGGGATGGGCGCGGGCCTTGCGCAGGGGCTCGGGCAGCGGCGCGTCGCGCCACTGGGCGGCGTCGGGCGGGGCCAGGCGCAGCGTCGCGGTCGCGGCGTGGCCACGGGCGGCCAGGGCCTCGAGCAGCTGGCCCTGGCGCAGGGCCAGCAGGCGCAGCACGGCGTCGTCCACCGTCAGCTCATGGCCGCCGCGCAGCTTGCCGAGCAGGCGCCCGCCGTAGTTGCGCGCGGTCTGCAGCCCGCCGCCGGCCAGGGCGCCGAGCAGCGCGGCGGCGCCGAGGGTGATGCCGCCGACCAGCAGGTCGATGCCGGCGCCGGTCGCCGCCCCTGCCGCCATGCCGCCGCCGACCTTGATCCCGAGCTGCCTGAGGGTCTCGGGGTTGAACAGGTCGTCGCCCCAGCGGCCGTCGAGCAGCGGCAGGTCGCCGGCGTCGGCGTCCCCGGGGGCGAAGGCGTGCAGGCGCAGCAGGGCCTCGACGCAGCGCTGCTCGCGCTGGCGGATGAGCGTGCGCAGCTGCTGCAGGGCCTGTTGTTCCGGCGCCGCCGCGGCTTCGACGCTCTGCCGGCAGGCGGCGCAGTCGAGCAGCAGCTCGGCGATCAGCCGGGCGCCGGCCTGGCGGCGGCTGTGACGCTGCGCCTCATGGTCGTCGATCAGCCGCTGCAGCGGCCCCCGGGCCTTGTCCAGCAGCAGCGCCAGGCTCTGGTACAGGCGCCGTTCGCTATCCAGCGGCGGCGCCACGCTGTCGAAGGCCACCCGTGCGTGCAGGCCGAGGCGGGCCAGGGCAGCGTTCCAGTCGTCCTCGCGGTGCTGGCCCCCGGCGACGAAGTTGAGCACTGGCAGCAACGGCCGGCCGCTCATGCTCAGCACCGCCAGCTCGTCGCGGTACTTGGCCAGCACCGGCTCGCGGGCGTCGATCACGTAGAGGCCGGCGTCCGAGGCCAGCAGCTGGCGCAGCACCTTGGCCTCCTGCTCGAAGCGCAGGCGCGCCTCGCCGCCGTCGAGGAAACGGCCCAGGCGGGCCGGGCCGTCGAGGCGTTCGCCGGGACGGTCCAGGCGCTCCAGGTGTTCGAGCAGGGCGATGGCATCCTCCAGACCGGGGGTGTCGTACAGCTCCAGCAGGGATTCGCCGTCCACCGACAGCCGTGCGCCCTCGACGTGGCGGGTGGTGCTGGCCCGCGGCGACACCTCGCCGAACTCGCCGTCGCGGGTCAGGGTGCGCAGCAGCGAGGTCTTGCCGACATTGGTGTGGCCGACCACGGCCAGTTTCAGCGGGCTAGTCATGGCCGCTCTCCAGCCAGCGCAGCGGTGCACCCGCGCTGTGGGGCAGGCGCAGTTGCGCCAGGGCGTCGTGCCAGTCGGCCAGGCGGGCGTCGTCGAGGGCTTCCCCGGGCGGCGCCGGCAGCAGCCAGATACGCGTGCTGGCGGCGCTGCGGGCCAGTTCGCCGAGCAGCGCCAGGCTGCCGCGGTCCGGCGAGCGGCGCGGATCGCAGGCCACCAGCAGGCGCGCCGGCGGGAAGCGGCTGAGCTGCTCCAGCAGGCGCTGGCGTTGCTCGCGGCTGTCGATCACCCCGGCGTCGTCGACCCCCTTGGGCAGGGCCGGTGGCCAGGGGCGAGTCCCGTCCAGCTCGATGGCGACCAGCAGGGCGCCCTGACTGGCCTGCGAGCCGGGTTCGGCGGGCACTCCGGGCGTCGGCGCCGGCGCCGGATCGCAGACGCCCAGGCGCTCGCTGCCCGGCAGCAGGCGCTCGCGCAGCAGCTCGTAGCCGGGCAGCCCGGTGTCCAGGGTCAGCTGCGTGCAGCCGCGGCGCCAGCGCCACAGGCACAGCAGCATCAGCAGCAGGCGCGGCAGCAGGCCATAGACCAGCAGCGCGCCGAGCAGCCAGCTGGCCCAGCTGTGGCGCGCCGCCTCGCCGGCCAGGGCGGCGTCGCCGCTGGCGCGGATCAGCTCGGCATCCGGCAGGGCGAAGCCGAGCAGCGCCGGCAGCGCCCCGAGGCCCTGGGTCAGGGCGACGAAGGTGTCGCCGCCGAGCAGGGTGCTTTCCCAGACGAAGCCGTAGCGACGGGTGGCGAGCAGCGCCAGCAGGCTGAGCAGGGCGGCGAGCAGGGCCAGCAGCCACAGGCCGTGCACCAGCACGCCCAGGCCCCAGCGACCCAGGCCGGCGCGTTGCAGCAACAGCAGCAGTGCCGGGGCCAGTTGCGCGGCCCGGGCATCGCGGGCCAGCTTGTCGCTGAGCCACAGCCACAGCCGGCCCAGGGCGCCGGCGTTGTCGCCGGCCAGCAGCAGGCCCAGGGTCCAGCCGAGCACCAGCAGCAGGTGGAGGCCGAGCAGGCTGCCCAGGGCCCAGAACAGGTTGACCGGGCGCTGGCCGTCACCTAGGGCCGCCACGGCCAGGCCGGCGCCGCTGAGCACGGCCAGCACGAGCAGCGTGGCCAGGGCCAGCCGCGCGCCCTGGCGCCAGTGCCAGAGTGCCTGCAGCTGGCCATCGCGTTCGGCCAGCTGGACGGCACGGCGCTGGATGCGTTCGGCCAGACTACCGCCGGCGGCCCGCGCCCGGCGATTGACCTCGCCGTCCTCCAGGGGGCCGGCCTGCTCCTCGCGCAGGCGGATGGCTTCGCTCAGCCACAGGCGTTGCAGATGGTCGAGGCGGGGTTTCTCGGATGGGCTCACGCGGAGCTCCAGTGGCCGGTGGAAAACAGAGCATAACCGCAGCGTCCCGGCCATGGCACGGTCGCGAAGGTATACTCCGCAGGCAGTCCGTTCGCGCCCGCGGCGGCTCGTTGCGTTGGTGGCGGGAACGCCCTGTGCCGAGCGCCGACTGAATAACAACAATGCGAGTGCCGTCTTGAAATTACCGCACCTGGATTGGGTCAATCAGGATTCACCTTATCTGCGCCAGCATCACCACGGTTTCCATAGCCTGAGGTTCGAGGGCGAGCTGGAGCCGGTGTTCAGGCGCTATCACGCCGGTGTCTTTCTACGGCGCATGCGCTGGGCGTTGCTGGTGGCCATGCTGCTGGCGCTGCTGTTCGTCGTGCTGGACTTCGTCAACCTGCCGGACCCGCTGCGCGGGCAGATCCTCGGCCTGCGCCTGGGGGTGATCCAGCCGGCACTGACGCTCGCCTGGCTGGCGACCTATCGCCGGGGGCTGCGCGATCATCTGCAGGTGATCGGCGGCGCCGTGGCCTTGCTGTGCGGGCTGGCGGTGGTCGGCATCATCGGCATCGCTCACGCCCACGCCTTCCCGTTGCCCTATGAGGGCATCATCCTGGTCACGGTGTTCTTCTACTTCCTCACCGGTCTGCGCTGCACCACCGCAGCCTTGTGCGGCTGGCTGACCCTTGTCGCTTATCTGGCGGTGGAGCTGGCCGTCGGCCTGACCGGGGAAGCACTGATCAGCAACGTCTTGTTTCTGGCGTTGGCCAATGTCATCGGCTCGGTGGGCTGTTACTCCCAGGAATACGCCACGCGGCTGAACTTCCTCGCCCATGGCTTGTTGCAGGACCTGGCGGACAAGGACTTTCTCACCGGCCTGCTCAACCGCCGCGCCTTCACCGCACGGGCCGAGCGCAGCTGGCGCCAGGCCCAGCGTGAGCGGCGCGCCCTGGGCGTGGTGATGATGGATGTGGACTTCTTCAAACGCTACAACGACCACTATGGCCACGCCGCCGGCGATGAGGCCCTGCGTCAAGTGGCCCAAGTGATAGGCGAACGCGCCAGGCGGCCGTTGGACTGTGCGGCCCGCTATGGCGGAGAGGAGTTCGTCGGCTGCTGGTACGACCTGGGCGAAGAACAGATGCTGGCGATTCTGGAGGATATCCGCAGCACCATCGAGGCCCTGGGGCTGCCCCACGTGAAATCGGAGGTTGCCGGCGTGGTGACCCTCAGCATCGGCCTGGCGTACCTGACGCCGCAACCGCAGCAAAGCCTGGAGGACGCCCTGCGCCTGGCCGATGTGGCCCTGTACCTGGCCAAGGAGCAGGGTCGCAACCGGCTGGTGTGCAAGAAGCCTTGAGACACCGAGGCTTCAATCATCCGCGCCGAGCCGTTATCCTCGCGGCCATGAAAACGACCCTGCCCCTCTGCCTGATCGCCGCCCTCGCCGAAAACCGCGTGATCGGCCGCGACAACCAACTGCCCTGGCACCTGCCGGCGGACCTCAAGCACTTCAAGGCGCTGACCCTGGGCAAGCCGATCATCATGGGGCGCAAGACCTGGGATTCCCTCGGTCGGCCGCTGCCGGGGCGGCTCAACCTGGTGGTCAGCCGCCAGCCTAGCCTGCAACTCGAAGGCGCGGAAGTCTTCGCTTCCCTGGAGGCGGCTGTCGCACGTGCGGATGAGTGGGCTCGCGAGCAGGGCGTCGAGGAGCTGATGCTGATCGGCGGCGCGCAACTCTACGCCCAGGGCCTGGCGCGGGCCGAGCGCCTGTACCTGACCCGGGTGGCGCTGGAGCCCGAGGGCGATGCCTGGTTCCCCGAGCTCAACGAGGCCGACTGGCGCCGCGCCGCCGTGGACCAGCAGCCGGCCACGGCAGATGCCCCGCCCCATGCCTTCGAGACCTGGGTGCGGCGCTAGCGTCGCTTAATAAACGGACAGAAAAAAGCCCGGCCAGTTGGCCGGGCTTTTTCATCGGGCGGGCACTCAGCCGTCGAGCATCGCCTTGTTGCGCACCGCGCCCTTGTCGGCGCTGGTGGCCAGCAGGGCGTAGGCCTTGAGCGCGGTGGTGACCTTGCGCGGGCGCGCCTCCACCGGCTTCCAGCCCTTCTTGTCCTGGGCGTGGCGGCGGTGGGACAGTTCTTCATCGCTGACCAGCAGGTTGATGCTGCGGTTGTGGATGTCGATCTTCACCTTGTCGCCTTCCTGCACCAGGCCGATGGCACCGCCGGCGGCGGCCTCCGGCGAGGCATGACCGATGGACAGGCCCGAGGTGCCGCCGGAGAAGCGGCCGTCGGTGAGCAGCGCGCAGGCCTTGCCCAGGCCCTTGGACTTCAGGTAGCTGGTGGGGTAGAGCATCTCCTGCATGCCCGGGCCGCCCTTCGGCCCTTCGTAGCGGATGATGACGATGTCGCCGGCCTTGACCTCGTCGGCGAGGATGCCGCGCACGGCACTTTCCTGGCTCTCGTAGATCTTCGCCGTGCCCTCGAACTCGAGGATCGACTCGTCGACCCCGGCGGTCTTCACCACGCAGCCGTCCAGGGCGATGTTGCCGTAGAGCACGGCCAGGCCGCCTTCCTGGGAGTAGGCGTGCTCGACGCTGCGGATGCAGCCGTTCTCGCGGTCGTCGTCGAGGCTGTCCCAGCGGGTGCTCTGGCTGAACGCGGTCTGGGTCGGGATGCCGGCCGGGCCCGCCTTGAAGAAGCGGTGCACGGCCTCGTCCTGGGTCTGGGTGATGTCCCACTCGGCGATGGCGTCGGCCATGCTCGGGCTGTGCACGGTGGCCACGTCGGTGTGCAGCAGGCCGCCGCGGGCCAGCTCGCCGAGGATGCCGAAGACCCCCCCCGCTCTATGGACGTCTTCCATATGGTACTTCTGGATGTTCGGCGCCACCTTGCACAGCTGCGGCACCAGGCGCGACAGGCGGTCGATGTCCTTCAGGTCGAAGTCGATCTCGGCCTCCTGGGCGGCGGCCAGCAGGTGCAGGATGGTGTTGGTCGAGCCGCCCATGGCGATGTCCAGCATCATGGCGTTTTCGAACGCCTTGAAGTTGGCGATGTTGCGCGGCAGCACCGAGTCGTCGTTCTCGCCGTAGTAGCGCTGGCACAGCTCCACCGCCAGGCGCCCGGCGCGCAGGAACAGCTGTTCGCGATCGCTGTGGGTGGCCAGGGTCGAACCGTTGCCCGGCAGGGACAGGCCCAGGGCCTCGGTCAGGCAGTTCATCGAGTTGGCGGTGAACATGCCGGAGCAGCTGCCGCAGGTCGGGCAGGCGCTGCGCTCGTACTCGGCGACCTTCTCGTCGCTGGCGCTGTCGTCGGCGGCCACCACCATGGCGTCGACCAGGTCCAGGCCGTGGCTGGCCAGCTTGGTCTTGCCGGCTTCCATGGGGCCGCCGGAGACGAACACCACCGGGATGTTCAGGCGCAGGGCGGCCATCAGCATGCCGGGGGTGATCTTGTCGCAGTTGCTGATGCAGACGATGGCGTCGGCGCAGTGGGCGTTGACCATGTACTCCACCGAGTCGGCGATGATCTCGCGCGAGGGCAGGGAATAGAGCATGCCGTCATGGCCCATGGCGATGCCGTCGTCCACCGCGATGGTGTTGAATTCCTTGGCCACGCCGCCGGCCTTCTCGATCTCGCGGGCGACCAGCTGGCCCATGTCCTTGAGGTGCACATGGCCGGGGACGAACTGGGTGAAGGAGTTGGCGATGGCGATGATCGGCTTCTTGAAGTCCTCGTCCTTCATCCCGGTGGCGCGCCACAGGGCACGGGCGCCGGCCATGTTGCGGCCGTGGGTGGAGGTTTTCGAGCGGTAATCGGGCATGGCGGTAGGTCCTGCGAAGGCTGGTCAGGTCAGGGGGGCGAGGCCCGCTGATTAGTACGTATGGTGAGCGCGATGGGCGCCGCTGGCAAACGGTAGTGGGCGTCTGCGAGGGGCTGGGGCCATTTGGCTACGCGGGATCGCCGCTGGCTCGGCCGGGGCTCTTGAGTCCGCCTGGGTTGGGGCAGGTAGGCGCGATTCTAATCCCAGGCGGCGCACCGGCGAAAGCGCGAACCGATGTCAGGCCGGCTCGATCAGTTCGATGCCGCGCAGGCGCTCGGCGCGGCGGCGCAGCAGCTCGATGGTCACCAGCAGGGCGATGGACACCAGGATCAGCAGGGTGGCGATGGCCAGGATGCTCGGGTTGATCTGCTCGCGCAGGCCCGAGAACATCTGCCGCGGGATGGTGCGCTGCTGCGGGCCGGCCATGAACAGGATCACCACCACCTCGTCGAAGGAGGTGATGAAGGCGAACAGGGCGCCGGAGATCACCCCCGGGCGGATCAGCGGCATGATGATGTCGAAGAACACCCGCAGCGGCGTGGCGCCCAGGTTGAGGGCGGCGCGCACCAGGCTGTAGTCGAAGCCGGTGAGGGTGGCGGTGACGGTGATGATCACGAAGGGCGTGCCGAGGGCCGCGTGGGCGAGTATCACCCCCAGGTAGGTGCCGGCCAGGCCCAGGTCGGCGTAGAAGAAGAACATGCCGGCGGCGGTGATGATCAGCGGCACGATCATCGGCGACAGCAGCAGGGCGGTGATTAGGCGGCGCTGGGGCATGTCGTCGCGGGCCAGGCCGACCGCGGCGCAGGTGCCCAGGGTGGTGGCGATCAGGGTGGCGAAGACGCCGATGAAGAAGCTGTTCTGGATCGCCAGGATCCACTTCGGGTCCTCGAAGATCTGCTCGTACCAGCGCAGCGAGTAGGCCGCCGGGTCCAGGCGCAGCATGCCCTCGGTGAAGCTGAAGAAGGGCTCGACGTTGAACGACAGCGGCACTATGACCAGGATCGGCAGGATCAGGAACAGCAGCACCAGCCAGGAGCTGGTCTGCAGCAGCCAGGCGCCGAGGCGGTGCCAGAAGCCGAAGTAGGCGGGAATCTTGCTCATCGGTGTTCTGCTCCTAGCCCAGCTTGATATTGCTGGCGCCGACGAAACGGTCGTACAGCCAGTACAGCACCAGGATCAGCCCCAGCAGCAGCGAGCCGAGGGCGGCGGCCAGTTCCCAATTGTTCGAGCGCTGCATGTGGAAGGCGATGATGTTGCTGATCATCTGCCCGTCGGTGCCGCCGACCAGCGCCGGGGTGATGTAGTAGCCGACCGAGATGATGAACACCAGCAGGGCGCCGGCGCTGAGTCCCGGCAGGGTCATCGGGAAGTAGATGCGCAGGAAGGCCGGGATCGGCTTGGCGCCGAGGGACATGGCGGCGCGCAGGTAGCTGGGGTCGATGCCGCGCATCACGCTGTACAGCGGCAGGATCATGAACGGCAGGAGGATATGGGTCATGGCCACGACTGTGGCGAACGAGGTGTAGAGCATCTCGAAGGGCTCGCCGATCAGCCCGCTGCCGAGCAGGAAGGAGTTGATCACCCCGTTGGTCTGCAGCAGCGCGATCCAGGCCGTGGTGCGTACCAGCAGCGAGGTCCAGAACGGCAGCAGGACCATCACCAGCAGCAGGTTGGCACGGTTCTCCGGCAGGCCGGACAGGTAGTAGGCCAGGGGGTAGCCGAGCAGGGCGCAGAGCAGGGTGATGACCAGCGCCATGTTCAGGGTCTTGGTGTAGAGCTGCAGGTAGATCTGGGTGTCCTCGCGCACCTGGATGCCCTGTTCGGGGTGCAGCTCCAGGTCCAGGGCGGTCAGGTAGTAGTCGTAGGTGTAGCGCTGGCCGGCGCGCTGGATGGCGAACCACAGCGCCGGTTTCTGCCAGTTGCGGTGGGCCTCGAGCACCGTCTCGGCGCCCTGGCTGGCCAATTGCGCCTCGTCCAGCCGGCGCACCTTGCGCGCGGTGGACTTGACCACGCTGGACATGCCGGCATAGGCGCGGTTGATTTCCTCGGCCAGCTTGCCGGACAGGCGCTGTTCGGCCAGGCCCTGCAGCTCGACGGCGAACACGCCGAAGGTCTGCCGGTCGGGGGTGGTCTTGCCGTCCCAGCGCTCGAGCTCGGCCAGGGTCAGCGGAATCAGTTCGGCCACCGTCGGGTGGTGCACGCTGCGCCACAGCATGCTGCCGATGGGGGCGACGAAGGTCAGCAGGATGAAGGCCAACAGCGGTACGACGAACAGGAAGGCGGTGATGCGCTTCTTGCGCCGGGCGCTGGCGGCCTGGCCGGCTTCGGTGGTGGTCAGGGCAGTCAAGGCATGGCTCCGTGTAGGGTGGGTTAGCCGAAGGCGTAACCCACCGACCGGTGGTAGCAACGCTGCTGGGTTACGCCGCTATGCGGCTAACCCAGCCTGCGGATTTACTTGAGCAGCCACTCGTTGAACTTCTCGCCGAGGGACTCGCCGTAGTCGGCCCAGAACTCCGAGCCGGCCTGGATGCCCTTGTCCAGGTGGGCGGTCGGCAGGTGCGGCGCGGCGCTCTGGTCGGCCAGCGGCATGGAGGACTTGCGGGTCGGGCCGTAGGCCACGTCCGGCATGCCCGCCAGCGGCTTGGAACCGGTGGCGTAGGCAATGAACTTCTGCGCCAGCTCCTTTTTCGGCGAGCCCTTGACGATGGCCCAGGCGTCGAGGTCGTAGACGTGGCCGTCCCAGACGATCTCGAAGGGTTTGCCTTCCTGGCGGATGGCGTCGTAGAAACGCCCGTTGGCCGACTGCACCAGCACCGCGCCGCCGTCGTTGAGCAGTTGCGGGGCTTGCGACCAGGAGTCGAACCAGACGATGTCGTTCTTGATCGTGGCCAGCTTGTCCAGGGCGCGCTGTTGGCCTTCCGGGGTGGCCAGCACTTCGTAGACCTCCTCAGGCGTCACGCCGTCGGCCAGCAGGGCCCACTCCATGTTGACCTGGGGGCGCTTGCGCATGGCGCGCTTGCCGGGGATCTTCTTGGTGTCGAAGAAGTCGCCGATGGTCGCCGCCTTGGTGCCGCCGATGGTGTTCTGGTTGTAGGCGAACACCACCGACCAGACGATGTTGCCGATGGCGCATTCGCTGGCCAGGGCCTCGGGGATGAAGTCCTGCGCGGCCGGGGTGCCGTCGATGCCCGGCGGCAGAATGTCCCGCGGGATGCTCTCCAGCAGGCCTTCGGAGCAGGCGCGCTCGAGGTCGATCACCTCGAAGTCGACCACGTCCCACTGGATGTTGCCGGACTCGACCTGAGCCTTGATCTCGGCCACGCCACCGGAATAGTCCTCGAACAGCACCTTGACCCCGGTGTCCTTCTGGAAGGGGTCGATCACGTGTTTCTTCTGCGCCGCGCCGTAGGCGCCGCCCCAGGACACCACGGTCAGGCTGTCCTCGGCGCTGGCGGCGAAGGACGCCGTGCCCAGCGCCGCGGCCAGGGCGAATGCGGAAAAGCGGGTAGTCAGTGATCTAGCCATTGCTGTGCTCCATTGCCTGTTGTTGTGTGCTCAGGGCGCCGCCGACACGGCGGGGCGATCCAGGGCCTGGCTGTCCTGCGGCAGCCAGGCCAGGGCGACCTCGTCCTTGGCGCTGAGTTGCGGGGCTGAACTGTCGTTCAGGTTCTTGACTACCAGCTCGGTGCCGTCGGCGGTCTCGAAGTGGTAGCGGATGTATTCGCCGACATAGTGGCGGGTGATGAAGCGCGCCTTGACCTGGTTGCCGGCGCTGCCGAGGCGGTCGGTGAAGGTCAGCTTCTCCGGGCGCACCGACACCATGGTGGGCAGGCCGACCTCGGTGCAGTTGGCCTTCAGGGTGTCGACCTTGGAGCCGTCCTCCAGGCGCACGCCGACCGTGTCGCTGCCGACCGTCTCGATCACCCCCTTGAGCTTGTTGCTCTCGCCGATGAAGTCGGCGACGAACAGGTTGGCCGGGCGCTCGTAGAGCACGTCGGGCGGCGCGCACTGCTGAACGATGCCGTTCTCGAACACGGCGATGCGGTCGCTCATGGTCAGGGCTTCGGTCTGGTCGTGGGTCACGTAGATCACGGTGAAGCCGAGCTGCTCGTGCAGGCGCTTGATCTCGAACTGCATCTGCTCGCGCAACTTCTTGTCCAGGGCGCCGAGGGGCTCGTCCATCAGCACGATGTCCGGGGCGAAGATCAGCGCCCGGGCCAGGGCCACGCGCTGGCGCTGGCCGCCGGACAGCTGGCCGGGGTAACGGCCGCCGAAGTCCTGCAGCTCCACCAGGGCCAGGTACTCCTCGACCTTGGCGCGGATCTGCTCCTTGGGTTGCTTGCGGATCTTCAGCGGGTAGGCGAGGTTCTCGCGCAGGGTCATGTGCGGGAACAGCGCGTACTGCTGGAACACCATGCCGATGTTGCGCTGGTAGGGCGCGATGCTGGTGACCGAGCGGCCGTTGATCAGGATCTCGCCGCTGGTCACGTCCTCGAAGCCGGCGAGCATCATCAGGCAGGTGGTCTTGCCCGAGCCGGAGGGGCCGAGCAGGGTGATGAACTCACCCTGGGCTACTTCCAGGTTGAAGTCCTTGACCACCAGGGTCTTGTGGTCGTAGGTCTTCTTCACGTTGCTGAACTGCAGGAACGGTTTGCCCCCAGCCTGATCCGCCATATCCCTCCCCAGCCTCCGATCAAAACAGGCATCCGGCTCGTGGCCCTGGCCTGACCTCATGATTCGACCAACCGTTCTCGATTGTTACGAACAGTCGTTATGGACATAACTAAAAGCAATAAGTACGCCAGTCCCAGAGAGGCCCCCGCGACGGCTCTATCGCCTCAACCAAGCCTAGTTCAGCCTGTGCATTGTGCGAGGGGATGGGCAGTGCGGTAACGCCGGGGGCACCGGACGACACGCTTTCGGATAGTGCGGTGGCCAGTTCGCCGGCTGTGCGGGGTTCGGTTTCGGTGCGGGGGCGATGGCGGTGCTCCCGAGGCGTTCCTGTCGCGGGCCGAGGCCGGCAGTGGGGTGAGCCCGCCGGAAACATGGAGGTGGTCGGCGCCGCGGTCTGCACGCCGCCGCGAGCGCTGGCCAGGTTGCCGGCCAGCGGCGCCTGGGAGACCATCCGGTCCGGAGGACCAAGGCCCGGGCGGCCGTCGCCTTGGTTACCATTACGAATCGGTGGGTATCAGCCAGCCGGCCTGCTCGCACAGCTTCGGCTTTCAGTGCAGCTTATGGCGCGCGGTACCCTGGCTGCTGCTGGTCGAGTCGAGCCGGCGCCCGGAAACCCGAGGCCGGCCGCTCCCGCTCACAGTCGCGCCGCGGCCAGGGCGCGCACCAAGGACTTCGGCATGAACTGCGACACCATCGTTCTGGGCGCCGGCATCATCGGCGTGTGCACCGCCCTGCACTTGCAGGCCCGCGGCCAGCGGGTGAGCCTGGTCGACATCAAGGCGCCGGGCGAGGGCACCAGCTTCGGCAACGCCGGGTTGATCGAGCGCTCCAGTGTGGTGCCCTACGCCTTTCCCCGGGAGTTCTGGCGCCTGTTGCGCTACGGCCTGAACCGCCAGTCGGACGTGCGTTACAGCCCGCGCCACCTGCCCCAGGCGGTGCCCTGGCTGCTCAGCTACTGGCGGCACTCGGCGCCCGAGCCCCTGGCGGCGGCGGCCCGGGCGATGCGGCCACTGATCGAGCGCTGCGTGCTGGAGCACGACGCCCTGGTCGAACAGGCCGGGCTGGGACACTTGATCCGCGCCGATGGCTGGATCGAGATATTCCGCTGCCCGCGGGCCCTGCAGCGTGCCCGGCAGGAGGCCCGCGCCAGGAGCGTCTATGGCCTGCACTTCGAGCTGCTCGATGCCGCGCAGTTGCGCGCCCGCGAGCCAGGCCTGTCCGAGGCGGTGTGCGGCGGCGTGCACTGGCTGGACCCGAAGACGGTCCGCGACCCCGGCAGCCTGGTCAAGGGCTATGCGGCCCTGTTCGCCTCGCGCGGTGGCCAGGTGCTGGAGGGCGATGCCCGCTCGCTGCAGGCGACGTCGCCGGGCTGGCAGGTGATGACCGCCCAGGGGGCGCTGAGCGCGGCGCAGGCGGTGATCGCCCTGGGTCCGGAGTCCGACGCGCTGTTGCGGCCATTGGGCTACCGCATTCCCCTGGGCATCAAGCGCGGTTACCACATGCACTACGCGGCCGCCCGCGAGCTCAGGCACGCGCTGTGCGACAGCCGGGGCGGCTACGTGCTGGCGCCCATGGACCGCGGCATACGCCTGACCACCGGCATCGAGTTCGCCGCCGCCGATGCGCCGGCCAACGAGATCCAGCTGCGCCGTGCCGAGGCCCTGGCCCGGCGGCTGTTTCCCCTGGGCGAGCGCCTCGATGCGCAGCCCTGGCTGGGCCGGCGGCCCTGCCTGCCGGACATGCTGCCGGTCATGGGCCCCGCGCCGCGCCATCCGGGGCTATGGTTCAATTTCGGCCATGCCCACCACGGCCTGACCCTGGGGCCGGTCAGCGGCCGGCTGCTGGCCGAGCTGATCACCGGCGAGCGGCCCTTTACCGATCCGGCGCCCTACGGCGCCGAACGCTTCGCCTAGCGCAAGGCGCGCGGAGGCCCCGCGGCCCGTGCAGGCGCGGGCCGCGGCTCAGCTGTTGGGCAGCAGGCGGCAGGTCAGGCTCTTGATGTAGCGGGTCTCGGCGATAGCCGGGTGCACCGGGTGATCCGGGCCCTGGGCGCCGCGTTCGAGCAGCTGGATGTTGCGGTCCAGGTGGCGCGCGCTGGTCAGCAGGATGTTCTGCAGGTCGTCTTCGGGCAGGTGCATGGAGCAGCTGGCGCTGACCAGGATGCCGTCCTTGCCCAGCAGGCGCATGGCCTGCTCGTTGAGGCGGCGGTAGGCGGCCTCGCCATTCTTGAGGTCTTTTTTCCGCTTGATAAAGGCGGGTGGGTCGGCGATCACCACGTCGAAGCGCTCCTCGGCGGCCTTGAGCTCCTTGAGCGCGGCGAACACGTCGCCTTCGACGCAGCTGACCCGCTCGGCGACGCCGTTGAGCGCGGCGTTGCGCTCCACGCCATCGAGGGCGAAGCCGGAGGCGTCCACGCAGAACACCTCGCTGGCGCCGAAGGCGGCGGCCTGCACGCCCCAGCCGCCGATGTAGCTGAACAGGTCGAGCACCCGCTTGCCCTCGACGTAGGGCGCCAGGCGCGCGCGGTTCATGCGGTGGTCGTAGAACCAGCCGGTCTTCTGCCCCTCGATCACCGGCGCCTCAAACTTCACCCCGTTCTCCTCCAGGGCGACCCATTCCGGCACCTGGCCGTAGGCGGTCTCGACGTAGCGCTCCAGGCCCTCGGCGTCGCGCGCTGCGGAGTCGTTCTTGAGCAGGATGCCGCTGGGCTTGAGCACCTGGATCAGGGCGGCGAGCACCTCGTCCTTGTGCCGTTCCATGGTGGCCGAGGCCAGCTGCACCACCAGGATGTCGAAGAAGCGGTCGACCACCAGGCCCGGCAGCAGGTCGGAGTCGCCGTACACCAGGCGGTAGCAGGGCTTGTCGAACAGGCGCTCGCGCAGGCTCAGGGCGACGTTGAGGCGGTGCACCAGCAGCGACTTGTCCAGCACATGCTTGACGTCCCGCGACAGTAGGCGCGCGCAGATCAGGTTGTTCGGGCTCAGCGCGACCACCCCCAGGGGCTTGCCGCCGGCGGCCTCGAGCAGCGCCTGGTCGCCCGCGGCGAAGCCGTGCAGCGGCGTGGCGGCGACGTCGATCTCGTTGCTGTAGACCCACAGGTGGCCGGCGCGCAGGCGTCGATCGGCATTGGCTTTCAGGCGCAGGCTGGGCAGGGACATGGGGGCTCTCCGGAAAAAGAGCGGGAGTATAACCCAGGCCAGTTCGCCTACGGTGCTCGCCGCGGGTGGCTGCACAGCGCAATGGACAATGGCTAAACTGTGCGCCTTCTCACTGTCCGATAAGTCGCCCGGCATGGCCCACGAACTCAGCGCGGAACAGATCCAACAGGTCCTGCAGGGCATCAGCGTGCCGCCGCAGCCACAGATCATGGTCGACCTGCAGATGGAGCAGGTCATGCCCCATCCGGACCTGCGTAACATCGCCCGCCTGATCGGCCAGGACCCGGGCCTGTCCGGGGCCCTGCTCAAGCTGGTCAATTCGCCGTTCTTCGGCCTGGCCAACCGCATCGCCTCGATCCAGCAGGCGGTCAACCTGCTCGGCTGCGATACGGTGATCAACCTGATCAACGCCCAGTCGATCAAGGGCGAGCTGAGCGACGAGACGATCGTCACCCTCAACCGTTTCTGGGACACCGCCCAGGACGTGGCCATGACCTGCCTGACCCTGGCCAAGCGCATCGGCTACCAGGCGCCGGACGAGGCCTACACCCTGGGCCTGTTCCACAACTGCGGCATTCCGCTGATGGTCAAGCGCTTCCCCGACTACATGATAGTGCTGGAGGAGGCCTACTACAGCGCCGGCGGCGAGTGCCGCGTGGTGGACACCGAGAACCGCCTGCTCAACACCAACCACGCGGTGGTCGGCTACTTCACCGCCAAGTCGTGGAACCTGCCGCTGCACCTGTGCGAGGCCATCGCCAGCCACCACAACGCGCTGTCGATCTTCAGCGACGACTCCGGCCGCGATGCCCAGCTCAAGACCCTGCTGGCGATCCTGAAGATGGCCGAGCACATCTGCCAGACCCACCTGACGCTCGGTAACCAGCCCGAGGATCACGAGTGGCAGAGCATCGAGCAGCTGGTGCTGGAGTATGTCGGCCTGTCCGAATACGACTTCGAGAACCTGCGCGAGAGCATTCGCGACCTCGGCGCCGGCTGACCCGCGAGGCGGGACCGGCCGAGGCATTGCTGCTAAGGTAGAGGCCCGCCTGTCCCGCCAACCGCCGACATATCCGCCATGCCCGAACTGCCCGAAGTCGAAACCACCCGCCGCGGCATCGCCCCCTACCTGGAGGGCCAGCGCGTCAGCCGGGTCATAGTGCGCGAACGCCGCCTGCGCTGGCCGATCCCCGAGGACCTCGACGTGCGCCTGTCCGGCCAGCGCATCGAATGCGTCGAGCGGCGCGCCAAGTACCTGCTGATCCGGGCCGAGAGCGGCAGCCTGATCAGCCACCTGGGCATGTCCGGCAGCCTGCGCCTGGTCGAGTGCGGCCTGCCGGCGGCCAAGCACGAGCACGTGGACATCGAGCTGGAATCGGGCCTGGCGCTGCGCTACACCGACCCGCGGCGCTTCGGTGCGCTGTTGTGGAGCCGCGATCCGCTGCAGCACGAACTGCTGGCCCGGCTCGGCCCTGAGCCCCTGACCGAGCTGTTCGGCGGCGAGCGCCTGTTCCAGCTGTCCCGCGGCCGGGCCATGGCGGTCAAGCCCTTCATCATGGACAACGCGGTGGTGGTGGGGGTGGGTAACATCTACGCCAGCGAAGCCCTGTTCGCCGCCGGCATCGACCCGCGCCGCGAGGCCGGTTCGATCTCCCGGGCGCGCTACCTGAAGCTGGCCGAGGCGATCAAGCGCATCCTCGCCCAGGCCATCGAGTGCGGCGGCACCACACTGCGCGACTTCGTCGGCGGCGATGGCCAGCCGGGCTACTTCCAGCAGGAGCTGTTCGTCTACGGTCGCGGCGGCGAATTCTGCAAGAATTGCGGCGGCACCCTGCGCGAGGTCAAGCTGGGCCAGCGTGCCAGCGTCTACTGCCCGCGCTGCCAGCGCTGAGCGGGCCCCGCGTCTTGCCTGGCGATTGACGGCCGTCACGCTGACAATTGCCGGAGCGCTGTTATAGTTACCCTCACTGCCTCCTAATAGCTGAAGGATCGCCCCATGAATCTGTTTCGCTCGACCGCCGCTGTCCTGGCACTGACCACTGGCCTGCTGGCGCTGCCGGCCCAGGCGGAAGTGATGCAGCAGAACGCCAGCGGTGACCCGCTCTATACGGCCAATGCGCCTAAGGGCTACGCGATGCTCGGCGACCTGCTGATTGCCCGCCCGCTGTTGATCGGCGCCACGGCGATAGGTGCGGTCGCCTTCGTCGTCAGCCTGCCGTTCACCGCCTTGGGCGGTAACATCGGTGAGGCCGGCGAGGCCCTGGTGGTGGAACCGGGCAAGGCGGCCTTCGTGCGTTGCCTGGGTTGCACCACCAGCGGCTACAAGCGCGACTGAACAGCGTCAGCGAGTTGCAGTAGAAAGCCGGCCCCGTTGCCGGCTTTTTTGTGGGCGCGTGACAGGCGGGCAAGCGCCCCCGGGGCGCGGGTTTCTAGGGGAAGGTCACGGCGGTGCCGATGCCGCGCGGGTCGCTGGCGGCCTCGACCCGCTTGTCCCGCTTGTCCCACAGCAGCACCTGCTGGTTGCCGTACTGGCGCCCCACCGCCTTGAGCCGGTGGCCGCGGGCTGCGAGGGCGGCGAGCTGTTGCGGGGCGAAGGCGCCGGGTTCGTGCTCGATCACATCCGGGCGGAACTGGTGATGGTAGCGCGGCACGGCGGGCCAGCGCGCGATGGGCTGGCCGTCCAGGTACTCGAGGATGGCCAGCAGCACCATGCTCGGGATACGGCTGCCGCCGGGGGTGCCGAAGCTGGCGAAGGCGTGCGGGCTCTCGAGGAAGGTCGGGCTCATGCTCGACAGCGGGCGCTTGCCGGCGGCGATGGCATTGGCCTGGCTGCCGGCCAGGCCGTAGGCGTTGGCGCCCTGCACGTCGGCGGCGAAGTCGTCCATCTCGTCGTTGAGCAGGACACCGGTGCCGGGCACGGTGAAGGCGGCGCCGAACGGCAGGTTGATCGACAGGGTGGCGGCCACCGCATTGCCGGCGGCGTCCAGCACGGTGAAATGGGTGGTGTGGTCGCCCTCGTGCCAGTCGCCGGCGGGCGGCAGGCTGCTGCTGGGGGTGGCCCGTTCGGCGTCGATGCTCGCCGCCAGCCGCGCGAGGTGGGCGGGGGCGAGCAGCTGCGCGGTCGGGTTGGCGACGAAGTCCGGGTCGCCGAGCAGGCCGCGGTCGCGGTAGGCGCGGCGCAGGGCCTCGACCACGAAATGGCTGCGTTGCGCGGCATCGGCCTGGCGCCAGGGCAGCCGCTGCAGCAGCAGCAGGCTCTGGCCCAGGGCCAGACCGCCGGCGGAGGGCGGCGGCGCACTGATCAGCTCGCGCTCGTCGGCGAGTGTCACGCGCAGGGGCTGGCGCTCCACGACCCGGTAATCGTCGAGATCGCGCTGCGACCAGATGCCGCCGGCGGCGCGCACGCCGCTCAGCAGGCGTGCCGCGGTGTCGCCGGCGTAGAAGCCGTCGTGGCCGTCGCGGGCCAGGTGTTCCAGGGTGCGGGCCAGCTCCGGTTGACGCAGCAGGCTCAGCTCTTCGGGAATCTCCCCCTCGTCGAGGAAGATGCGCGCGCTCTCGGGATCGTCGCGCAGGGCCGCCAGGCGCCAGCCAGCGCGCTCGCGGTAGACCCGGTCGATCGCCACGCCGTCGCGGGCCAGGCGAATGGCCGGGGCCAGGGAGTCGCGCAGCGGCAGGCGGCCGAAGCGCTGCGCCAGTTCCACCAGGGCGGCCGGCAGGCCGGGAATCGCCGCCGCCAGCGCGCCGTTGAGGGACAGCGCCGGCTGAACCTCGCCGTCGCGCCGATACAGGTCTGGGTGGGCGGCCAGGGGCGCCCGTTCGCGGGCGTCGAGGAAGCGGTAAGTCGGCCGCTCGCCGGCCTCGCGCAGCAGGAAGAAGCCGCCGCCGCCGAGCCCCGAGCCGTAGGGTTCGACCACCGCCAGGGCGGCGGCGATGGCCACGGCGGCGTCGAAGGCATTGCCGCCCCGCGCCAGGGTTTCCTGGCCGGCGACCGTGGCGGCGGGGTGGGCGCTGGCGATGGCGGCGCGCCCGGGCTGCCCGGCGGCCTGCACGCCGAGGGCGAGCAGCACGAGCAGCACGCCGGCGAGGGCGCGCCAGGCGAACGGGCCGCGGTTCGGGCGGCCCACCGGTCAGGCCTTGCCGGTGATGATCAGGTACTTCTCCATCAGCTCGTCCTTGCTCTCGACATGGTTCTCGTCGAGGGGGATGCAGTCCACCGGACAGACCTGCTGGCACTGCGGCTCGTCGTAGTGGCCGACGCATTCGGTGCACAGGTTCGGGTCGATCACGTAGATCTCCTCGCCCTGGGAGATCGCGCCGTTCGGGCACTCGGGCTCGCAGACGTCGCAGTTGATGCAGTCGTCGGTGATGATCAGGGACATTGAATAGGTGCTCCAGCCGAGGCCCGCAGCCGCGGCACTGTCAGACAACGATAGGCGGATTGTGCCGGATTGTCGGGCCGGGCGCCATGTGTCGAGGGACGCCCGGCGGCAGCTCGCCTAGGGCTTGAAGCGCTGGGCCAGGGCCTCGGCGACGGCCGGGTGGACGAACTTGGAGATGTCGCCGCCGAGGGCGGCGATCTCCCGCACCAGGGTCGAGGAGATGTAGGAGTACTTCTCCGACGGGGTGAGGAACAGGCTCTCCACGTCCGGCGCCAGCTGGCGGTTCATGTTGGCCAGCTGGAACTCGTACTCGAAGTCGGAGACCGCGCGCAGGCCGCGCAGGAAGGCGTTGGCGCCCTGTTCCCCGGCGAACTGCGCGAGCAGGCCGGAAAAGCCCATGACCTCGACGTTCGGCAGGTGCTTGGTGACTTCGCGGGCCAGGTGCACCCGCTGCTCGAGGGGAAACAGCGGGTTCTTCTTCGGGCTGGCCGCCACGGCGATGACCACGCTGTCGAACAACCGCGAGGCACGCTCGACCAGGTCGCCATGCCCCTTGGTGATGGGGTCGAAGGTGCCCGGGTATAACACTCGATTCATCGTGACGTCCTGACGCGGTCCGTTCGGGTGTCGGATGGTAGCGCAGCCGTCCATGACGGCCAAGTCACGCGCCACCGGCCTCGGGGCCGCGCCGCGCCGGCCCCAGGCTTGAGCCTAGCCTAGTGCGCGGGCGCATTCGCGCCGAGGCGCGCGGCCAGGCGTGTGGCCAGTTTCGCCGTGAGGCCGTAGATCGACAGCTGCGGGTTGGCACCGACGCTGGTGGGAAACAGCGAGCCGTCGTGGATCGACAGGTTGTCCAGCTGGTGGTGCCGGCCGAGGCTGTCGCAGACCGCCTGGCGCGGCTCCTCGCCCATGGCGCAGCCGCCCATCACGTGGGCGCTGCCCAGGCGGGTGCGGTACAGCGCCAGCGGCAGTTGCTCGATCAGCCGGCGCGCCTCGCCCAGGGTCCGCACATAGCCGGCGTCGGCATGCAGCGGCAGCACGGCCTTGGCGCCGGCGGCGAACTGGATCTCGGCCATGCTGTGGAAGGCCCGGCGCACGCCGTCCCAGCTGTAGTCGGTCATGCGGTAGTCGAGTACCGGACTGCCGTCGCCGCGCAGTTCCACCCGGCCTTCGGCGCTGTCCGGGTGGAAGCCGTCGCGCAGCAGCGCCAGCATCACGTTGGTGTGCGGCAACTGCTCCATGCGCAGGGCGTTGTCGATGCCGAAGCGGCCGAGCAGGGTGGCCGCCAGGGCCGGCTGCAGCGGCGGCACTTCCAGTTTGTAGGACTGGCGACCGGCGACGCCGTCGTCCCACTGGAACTGGTCGGAGTAGACCGACTGCGGCGCGCCGTAGAAGGGGTTCACCGGGCGCTCGAACTGGGCGGCGGAGAAGTTCACCAGGTGCAGGTAGGTGCGCTTGCCGGTGCGCTGGTGCGGGTCGGGGGCCTGCGAGCGCAGGAGGATGGCCGGGGTGTTGATGCCGCCGCCGGCGAGGACGTAATGCCGGGCCTCGACCCGGATCTTGCGGCCGTTGGGCGCCACGCCGCGGGCGTCCAGGCCCAGGCACTCGATGCCGGCGACCCGCTCGCCGTCGTGCAGCAGGCGTTCGGCCCGGGCCAGGTAGAGCAGCTCGCCGCCGCGCTCCAGGGTTGCCGGAATGCTGGTGACCAGCATCGACTGCTTGGCGTTGGTCGGGCAGCCCAGGCCGCAGTAACCGAGGTTCCAGCAGCCGCGCACGTTGCGCGGAATGATCTGCCAGTGGTAGCCGAGCTTGGCGCAGCCGGTGCGGATCACCTCGTTGTTGGGGTTCGGCGGGATGGCCCAGGGGGCGACGCCCAGGCGCCGCTCCATGCGCTCGAACCAGGGCGCCATGTCCGCCGGGCCGTGGCCCACGACGCCGTGCTCCCGGGCCCAGTGCTCCAGGGTCGGCTCCGGGGTGCGGAAGCTCGAGGTCCAGTTGACCAGGGTGGTGCCGCCCACGGCCCGGCCCTGGAGGATGGTGATGGCGCCGTCCTTGCTCATGCGTCCGACGCCTTCCTGGTAGAGGCTGGTGTAGGCCTCGCTCTCCTGCATCCTGAAGTCTGTGCTGGTCTTCAGCGGGCCTTCCTCGATCAGCAACACCTTGAAGCCGGCGGCGCTGAGGATTTCCGCGCTGGTGGCGCCGCCGGCGCCGCTGCCGACTATGGCGATATCGGCTTCCAGGGTCAGGTCCTGCTCCAGGCGCGAGCCG